>CAVRCI010000002.1:0-828515 GCA_963719495.1 uncultured Verrucomicrobiae bacterium | reverse complement strand
GCTCCTTGAAATGTCGCTTTTCTGAGGCTTGCGGGGGTTGACCGATTTGAGTTAGCTCGTTGGGTGATGATTCGTAGGAGGATATTTTCCGGCGCTTTGACGATTTTGGGGCTCGCGGCGGGTGCGACGTCGGGTGACACGATTGGTTTTTTCTACGCGCTGGACGGGGACGTGGCGGCTCTACGGGCGGAGGCCGGGGGGAGCGGTGGGCGGACGGTGAAGGTCGGTGGCACTTCGGTGGAACTTCTCGACTTGGGCGATCATCGGGTGGTGGCGGCGAAGATGGGGGCGGGGGCCGTGACGACGGCGGTGACGGTGCAGGGGGTGCTGAGGAAGTATCCGTGCGATCTGGTGATTTCGGTCGGACCCGTCGGGACCTTGGATGCGAAGGCGAAGGTGGGGGAGTGGTTTCGCGTGGAGCGGGTGGTGGCTTACCAGCGGGGGACGGAGGACGAAGGCGGTTTTTCGCTGGCGCGGGCGGCGACGTTCGAGCTGGCGGTGCCGGAGTGGGTGACTGGGCTGGGGGATTTGCCGCGGCTGGCGGTGGCAAGTGGGGAGATTTTCAGCGCTTCGGATTCGTTTCGCGATGCGTTGCGGGAGCGGACCGGGGCGGGGGCGATTGACATGAATCTCTTTGGCCTCGCCGTGGCGTGCGGCGCGAATGAGGTGCCGATGTTGGCTCTTCGGGTGGTGAGCGATCGGGCCGGGGATGACGCGGGGGCGGAGTTCGGGCGTTTCTCGCGCGACTACGACGGCGAAGGGGGGCGGTTGGCCGCGGGGGTGATTCGGGGGTTGGCGCGGAATCCCGAGCGGCCGGGGAGTTACGAAGGGTTGCGGGAGGTGCTGGGGGAAACGGAAGAGTGACGCTTCGCGTTCGGGGTGGGGTTGCTAGGCAGGATGCCTTGCCCAACAGGCTGGAAGCCTGTGCTCCCCACTTGAAAGATCAGAACAGAACGGGTTGGCCTTCGGTGAGGACGTGGACTTTTGGGAGGATGCCGAGCTTTTTGGCGGCTTCGCAGAGGCGTTCGGGGGGTTCGGTGGGGGGTTCGTAGCTGAGGCGAAACGTGCCGTAGTGCATGGGGATGAGGGTGCGGGCTCTCAGCTCCTGGAACGCTTGGACGGCCTGTTCGGGGTTCATGTGGACGTCGCGTTTGCTGGGGGCCTCGTAGGCTCCGATGGGGAGGAGGGCGATCTCGACGTTGTGGCGGTCGGCGATTTTTTCGAAAAATCCGGGGACGTAGGCGCTGTCGCCGGCGTGGAGGATGGAGCGGCCGCCGACTTCGATGAGGAAGCCGCCGAAGCCGCGGTGGACGTCGTGGAGGACGCGGGCGCCCCAGTGGTAGGCGGGGGTGAGGGTGACGCGGACGTCTTCGTGCTCGATGGATTCCCAGACGGGAAGCTCGTGGACGACGTGAAAGCCGAGGTTCTTGACGAGGCTGCCGACGTTTTCGGGGACGACGATGGGTTGTTGGTCGGCGACGGCGCGGAGGGTTTTTTTGTCGAGGTGGTCGAAGTGGGCGTGGGTGACGAGGACGAGGTCGATGTCGGGGAGGTCGTGGAGCTCGAGGCCGGGCTGCTTGATGCGCTTGATGACTTTGAGCCACTTGGCCCAGTTTGGGTCGATGAGGATGGACGTGCGGGCGGTCTGGATGAGGAAGGAGGCGTGGCCGGTCCAGGTGATGCAGATCTGATTTTCGCCGATCGGGGGGAAGTCGGGCTTGAGGTTCGATCCGTTGCGGCGGGTGAAGAGGGAGGGGATGAGGACCTCGGCGAGGAAGTTGCGTTTGTGCCAGCCGCTGCCGGGCTTCATCGTGATGTGGTGCTCGGGGCGGCGGCGCTCGCCGAGTTTTTTGGTGATCAGTTTTCGAACCATCGGTGGTCGAGGAGTTTCGGCGGGTTTGGGGGCAAATGCAAACCACCGATGGGTGAGGATGGACCCGGGGGTGTGATCGAAAGCGCGTCGTGATCGGAAGAAGAATCTCGTGAACGCCAACAACGTCTGACGGAGGGGACGGCAGGAGGCTGGCGACGAGTCCGTGGGAGATCGCCACGGTCCAAGGCCTCGCAGCATCGGGTCTCCCGCCTCATCCAGACGCCCCCCCAATTCCCGCGGAGTCGACCGATAAAACGTAACGGCCGTTACGTTTTATCGGGAGAGAATTCAATCGTTCATTCGTTCATTCGTTCGCTCGTCACTCCCCGTCCGGGGACCCCCGGATCCGCGGCCTTCCGGAGGGCAAGCTCCGGCTCGCCAGCAGTAAAGCCCGGGCTCTTCCGAGGACCTCGCCATCAGTCCATTACCTGTAAAATGTAACGGTCGTCACATTTTACAGGTAATGGATTGGTTGGGGCGCTCTGCCGCCGACTCCGAGGGTGCCCGGAGATTTGCTTCTCCGCGCGGGTGATATCATGGCCACCCGAGGTAGGCTTTACTCGCGGCTCGACGCGGGCTGGCTCGTTGATTCCAATCTTACTGGCACCTTTGGCTCAGCCTTGGACGCACTTTCAATCACACCCTGGACCCGGATGGACACGGATGTCTCTCGTGACTGGGCGGGTTGTCGGGTGGTGACGGGGTGGGTGTCGGTCGGTAGGGTGAGTGGGATGATTTCCGAGGAGAAACGGGCGATGCGGGCGGTGATGCGGGAGTGGCTGGGGGGGATGACGCTGGACGCGCGGGCTTCGGCTTCCCGGTCGATTGCGCGGGAAGTGCGGGCGGAACTGGAGCGGGTTGGGGCTCGGTGCGTGCTGGGGTTTGCGCCTTTAGCTTCGGAGCCGGATTGGTGGGGTGGGGCGGTGCCGGGAATGCGGTTTGGGTTTCCGCGGGTGATGGGTGACGGTCTGCGGTTTTTTGAAGCGGGGGGGCTGGGGGAATTGGTTCCTGGTGGGTTGGGGGTGCGGGAGCCTGGGATGGAGGCGCGGGAGGTCGTGCCGGGGGACGCTGACGTGGTCCTCGTGCCGGGAGTGGCTTTCGACCGGGCCGGGGGGAGGCTGGGGCGGGGGGGCGGGTTTTATGACCGGCTGCTAGCTGAATTGCCGCCGGGGGTTTTGCGCTTAGGGGTGGCGTTTGGCCGGCAAGTGGTCGCTGGGGTGCCGATGGATGGGCACGACTTTTGCGTGGACCGGGTGGTTACGGAATGCGGTGCACTTGCGTGCAATTCGGAGCGGCGGGACGCCGCTCCGCGCACGCCGGGAGGCGTGCGCTCCCCTGGCTAGAGCTTGCCCAGGAGCTTTTGGAGGTTCGACGTTCCGCTGTCGATGGCCTTGTTCAGATTGCCGTTGGCTCGGGTTAGGAGCGTGTTGGCTTTCTTTTTGGCGGCCAGGCGGCCCTTTGCGGTCTGGGTGGCTCCGTCGCGGATGCGGTCGCGGAGGACGGCGGCGGCTTGATCGACGAGGCTGAGGGCCTGCTCGGCGAGCTTCTGTTCGCGGTCGGCGGGGATGGCTTTCGTTGCTTTGGCCTTGGCGGACGCGGTCTTTGGAATCGTCGCTTTTTTCTTCGTGGCGGCGGCGGTTTTTTTCACGCCGGTGACGGCTGCCTGGGTCGGCGAAGCTTTCTTGGCGGCTGGTTTCTTGGCGGCGGTCTTCTTTTTTGGTGCGGGCATGGGAGGGGTTCTACGTGATTTTCAGGCGTTTCACAATGGTGATTGCGGGGCGTTTGTCGAGTTGGCATGTTTGTCGTTTTTCCGATGCAAGCGCTTCTCGATCTGCTCGAACACAATCCGATGATGCCGCGGGAGGACGTGGCGCGTTTGCTCGATCTCCCGGTCGAGGACGTGAACGCGCGGGTGGCTGATCTGGAGGCCGAGGGGGTGATCGTGGGGTATCAGACGGTGATCAATCGGGACAAGTGGAGTCCGGATCTGGTGACGTCGATGATCGAGGTGCGGATCACTCCGGAGCGTGATGGGGGATTCGACCGGATCGCTTCGCGGATCGCGAAATTCGACGAGGTGCAGAGCTGCTACCTGATGAGTGGGGGATACGATCTCCTCATTCAAGTGCAGGCCGGGAATCTGCGGGACGTGGCCGAGTTCGTGGCGCGGAAGCTGAGTACGATCGAGGGGGTTCTTTCGACGGCGACGCGTTTCCGGCTGAAGACTTACAAGGAGAACGGGACGTTTCACCACCAGGAGCCGACGGCTGAACGGTTGTCCGTCTCGCCGTGAGGAGCCGGGTTGCGGAGCACATCCGGACGATTCCGAAGTCGGGCATCCGGGATTTTTTCGAGATCGTTCAGTCGATGGACGACGTGATCTCGCTGGGAATCGGCGAGCCGGATTTCGTGACGCCGTGGCACATCCGCGAGGCGGCGATTTATTCCCTCGAGCGGGGGCGGACCGGGTATTCTTCGAATCTGGGCTTGCCGCGGTTGCGTCAGGCGATTTCGGACTACGTCGACCGTTCGTTCGGACTTCGCTACGATCCGAAATCGGAGGTGCTGGTGGCGGTGGGCGTGTCCGAGGCGATCGATACGGCGCTGAGGGCGATGCTCAATCCGGGCGACGAGGTGCTGTATCACGAGCCGTGCTACGTGTCCTACAATCCGAGCGTGGCTCTCGCCCACGGGGTGGCGCGGGCGATCCCGACGCGGGCGGAGGATGAATTCGTGCTGACGGCGGCGGATCTGGAGGCGGCGATCGGGCCGCGGACGCGCGTTGTGATGCTGAACTTCCCGACGAACCCGACGGGGGCGACTTTGACCGAGGCTAGTGCGGCGGCGCTGGCGGAAGTGTGCGTGCGGCGGGATTTGCTGGTGCTGACGGATGAGATCTACAGCGAGCTCACTTATGATGGTGGGCGCTGCGTGAGCCTGGCTTCGTTCCCGGGGATGCGCGAGCGGACGGTTCTGCTCAACGGGATGTCCAAGGCTTACGCGATGACGGGGTTCCGGATTGGTTACGCCTGCGGGCCGGGTGAGATCATCGACGCGATGATGAAGATTCATCAATATTCGATCCTGTGCGCTTCGATCACGAGTCAGGACGCGGCGATCGAGGCGCTCGAACGGGGGGCGCCGTCGGTCGCTAAGATGCGGGGGGAATACGAGGGGCGGCGGAATTACGCGGTGAGCGCGCTGAACGAGGCCGGGCTGGATTGCTTCAAACCGCGGGGGGCATTCTACGTCTTCCCGAAGATTACGTCGACGGGGCTGACGAGTCGGGAATTCTCGATGCGATTGCTAAGGGAGAAAAACGTGGCGGTGGTGCCGGGGACCGCGTTTGGGGCCTATGGGGAGGGTCACGTTCGGTGTAGTTACGCGACGGGGTTGGAGAAGATCAAGGTGGCGATGGGGCGGATTGGGGAGTTTGTGGCGGAGGTGTGATTCACTGATGAACCCGGATTTTCGACGGCGCTTTGGGCGTTGAGCCTGCTCTGTCAGCCTGAGCGAAGCGAAGGATCTCTGGCTTCTCTCCGTATTCTGGCGCGGCGGGCGGTGTCTTAGTGTAAGCCAGAGATGTTTCGCTTCGCTCAACATGACAGGTTTGGGGTAGGGGTGCGTGGTGGCTTTTCAGGTGAAAAACTTCCGCTGTTTGGCGCTGATGGGCATTCTTAGCTTTTCCATCACGTTTAGCATGTCTTCCCAGACTTTGCGTTTCTCCGAGATGGATTGGTTTCTTAGCAAATAGGCCGGGTGGTAGGTGACGACCGTGGGGATGCCGGCGTGGTCGAGCCATTGGCCCCGGAGTTCCTTCATGGGGCGCTTGTCGTCGAGGAGACCCGCCGCGGCGGTGGCGCCGAGGGCTACGAGGACTTTGGGTTGGACGAGTTTGATTTGCTCGGCGAGCCAGGGGAAGCAGGTCGACATTTCCTCGGGCTTGGGTTTTCGATTACCGGATTCGCCTGCCGGTAGGTCGGGGCGGCACTTGAGGACGTTGGCGATGTAAACGTCTTCGCGGGTGACGCCCATGGCTTGGATGATCTTGGTGAGGAGTTGGCCGGCTTTGCCGACGAAGGGTTCGCCTTGCTCGTCCTCGTCGGCTCCCGGAGCTTCGCCGACGAACATGAGCTCGGCATTCGGATTGCCGATTCCGAAGACGACGTGGGTGCGGTTGCGGACGAGGTGTTCGCATTCTTCGCAGCGTTCGGCCGCGGCGCGCAGGTCGTCCAGCGTCCACTTGCGGGTCGGGATGACCGTGGGGGAGGTGGCGGGGTCCGAAGTCGACGGCCGCGAGGGGTTTTTTGAATCGCTTGGGGCCGATTTTGGGAGGTTGTGGGCGGCCTGCTCCAGGCGGCGGAGGGCGTGGCGGGTGGTGCGCGGCGAGACGATCATGCCGTCGCGGAGCTTTTCCAAGAGCGGGAGAGCGGTGGCTACGGCGTTGTGAAATCGGTCCATTCCTGGCTAATGCTGCGGGGCTTCGGCGGGTGGGACGAGCGGAAAATCCTCGGGGATCGGCGAGGTGAAGGTGAGGCGTTCGCCGGTGCCGGGGTGGTCGAAGGTGAGGCGGTGGGCGTGGAGGAGGTGGCGGGTGAAGGGACCGCGTTTTCCGTAGACGGGGTCGCCGGCGAGGGAGAGGCCGATGTGCTTGAGGTGGACGCGGATCTGGTGGGTGCGACCGGTGCGGGGGCGGCACTCGATGAGGGAGAGTTTTTCGTCGGTCGCGAGGTGACGCCATTCGGTGACCGCGGGGCGGGCGGATTCGTGGTCGGATACGGCCATGCGCTGACGGTGAACGGGGTGGCGCGCGAGGGCGGCGGTGATTTCGCCTTTGGGTCGACGGACGACGCCGTAGACGACGGCGAGGTAGATTTTTTCGACCGTGCGGGTGGCGAATTGCTCGGCGAGGGCGTTGTGGGTGAGGTCGTTTTTGGCGACGACGAGGCAGCCGCTGGTGTCCTTATCGAGGCGGTGGACGATGCCGGGGCGCTCCTCGCCGCCGATCACTGAGAGGCCGCGGCAGTGGTGGAGGAGGGCATTGACGAGGGTGCCGGTCGAATTGCCGGCGCCCGGGTGGACGACGATGCCGGATGGTTTGTCGAGGACGATGAGATCGGCGTCCTCGTGCAGAATGGCGAGCGGAATTTCCTCGGCGAGAGCGCGCTCGGCGGGCACGGGGGCGGGGATTTCGATCGTGAGCTGGTCGCCTTCGCGCAGGGACTCGGCGGGCCGGGAGGGGGCTCCGTTGAGCCGGGCGTGGCCGGAGCGGATGAGGGCCTGGATGCGGGAGCGCGAGAGGTCGCCGTGGCGGTCGGACAGGAATTGGTCGAAGCGGGTGCCGGCGTTTTCGGCGCTGACGTTGATGGGGTCGTTTGGCATGTGGAAGTTTCGGCGATTGCTCCGCGGAAAGGCGGATGGTAAAGGATCGGGATGTCGGAAGCGACTCCCCAGATTATCGAGCCGTGCCCGGCGTGCGGGCAGCTCGTCGACGTGACGGACGAGATGCCGTTCTCGGAGGTGTCCTGCCCGTCGTGCGGGGAGGCGATGCGGGCGCGGCGGCAGTTCAATAATTTCGCGCTCATCGAGTTGGTGGGCGAGGGCGGGATGGGGTCGGTCTTCAAAGCGACGGATCTCAATTTGCAGCGTCCGGTGGCGCTCAAGATCCTCAAGAAGGAGGCGGGGTCGACGGAATCGGATTGGGAAAAGCTCGAACAGGAGGCGCGGATCACGGCTTCGATCAATCACCCGCACGTCGTGAAGGTGTTTTCGTTCGGCGAGGACCACGGCCAGTTTTATCTGGCGATGGAGCTGGTGGAGAAGGGGTCGCTCGACGACCTGATGACGCTTCAGGGGAAAGTGTCGGAGGCTCAGGTGCTGGGCGTGGGAATCCAAATCGCTCAGGGTCTACAGGCGGCGCTCGACCGCGGGTTGCTGCATCGCGACGTGAAGCCGGGTAACATTCTCTTCGCGGACGCGAACACGGCGAAGATCGTGGATTTCGGCCTCGCGCTGCTGCTCATCGAGGAGGCGCAGGAGCGGGGGGAAATCTGGGGAACGCCTTATTACATCGCACCGGAGAAATTGGACAACCGTCCCGAGGACTTTCGGAGCGATCTCTACAGCCTGGGCGGGACTTTGTTTCACGCGCTGGCGGGGCGCCCGCCCTTCGAGGCTTCGACGGCTTCGATGGTGGCGCTCAAGCACATTAAAAGTCAGGCCGTGAGCCTGCAGGCTTTCGCGCCCGATGTATCCAGCGAGACGGCCTACGTGATCAACCGGATGCTACAGAAGGCCCCGGACGACCGCTATGGGTCCTACGAGGAACTGATCGGTCATTTGACTTACGCGCGGGACACGTTGCTGCAGCGGGCGCGGGAGCCGATGAAGAAGAAGGAACGCGTCGAGGTGGAGTCGAAGCAGACGCGAACGGCCATGGGCCTCGTCTGGATGCTGACGCTGCTGCTCGTCGTGGGGGGCGGGATCGCGCTTTACTTTTACCGGGACGCGGTCTTTCCGCGTAGCGAGGCCGAGGCGGACGCGGGACTTTATTCGGTGGAGAGTTTCAACCAGTCGATCGCGACGGGACGCGAGGAATTTCTGGCCGCAAAATTCTTGCAGGCTCGGGAAACCTACCATCTGGCGGCGGAGCAGAGCGATGGGCGGCAACCGAGCGAGAATTGGGCGCGGGCGCTGGCGGGGCTTTCGGCCTTGCAAGCCGGACAAAGGCGCGAGGCCGTCGAGGCGTTTTCGGCGCTCGAGGGCGATGGGCTGTTCAGCGAACGATCGGCGGACCAGAAGCTGGCGAATTTCTTCGTCGAACTCGGTCGTTTGATGAAGCAACCAGGAGCAATTTCGCCCGGGACGGTGCGCAATTACTCGCCCGCGAATTTCGAGGCCTTTGCTCTGCTCGCTTACGGTCTCAAGAATTGGGACCTCGGCGAGGTGCGCGAAGCGGCCCCGTTTTTGAAAGCCTATTCGCAGGCCGAGCCCGCGGCACCTTACGCGTGGATCACCGCGTTCAAGCCCGCGGTGGAGCCCTACCTGCGGGATTTCGCCCTTTACGAAGATCTGGAAGCGGAGGCCGCCAAAGTCACCCCGGTCGGCGTGGAGGCCTTCCAGCAAAAGGTCGCCGCCGCCAAATCCAAAACAACGACCGGCTCACGCATCAAGGAACTCCTCGAATCGCTCGTCGACCAGGCACGCATGGGCAGCGGCTGATCCCCGGCGGCCGACTCTCGCGTTGGACAGCCACCGATTGCCGCCTACCTTTTTCGAATGAGCCAGGAACCGCCGAACCTCACCCCGGAGCAAATTCAACAAAAACTCACCGAATTCCTTCGCTCGGGCTTCGGGCCGAACGTCGTCGCTCCGCCGGACGCCGCGGAGCCCGTCGGCGAAGCCGGGGATGAGCCCGCCAAACCGGCCACCGACGTCTTCGAGTTTGGTTACAAGCCACGCGACATCAAGCGCCACCTCGACCGCTTCGTGATCCGGCAGGACGAGGCCAAGAAGGTCCTCAGCATCGCGGTCTGCGATCACTACAACCACGCGCATTACGCCAGACGCATTCGCGAGGAGGACGAAGACGCGTCGATCGAGTACGCGAAGCAGAACGTCATTCTCATCGGTCCGACCGGCGTCGGGAAAACGTATCTGGTCAAACACATCGCCGAGCTCATCGGCGTGCCATTCGTCAAAGCCGACGCGACGAAATTCAGCGAGACCGGATACGTGGGCGGCGACGTCGAGGACCTCGTTCGCGAACTTGTCACCAAGGCCGACGGCGACATCGAGCTGGCGGAGCACGGCATCATCTACATCGACGAGATCGACAAGATTGCGGCCTCCGGCAATGGCGGTGGTCGCGACGTGAGCGGTCGCGGCGTCCAGACGACCCTCCTGAAGCTCATGGAAGAGACGGAGGTGGCGGCGAAGAACCCGATGGACATTCAGGGGCAACTCCAAGCCGCCTTCGAGATGCAGCGCGGCGGTCGTGGCGCGAAGCCCAAGCGCGAGACGATCAATACGCGGCACGTCCTCTTCATCGTGAGCGGAGCCTTCGACAAACTCTCCGACCGGGTGGGCGAGCGCCTCAAGCAATCGCGGGTCGGCTTCGGAGCCGAGCCGAACGCGCTCGTCGACGGCGAGAGTCTGCTCGGGGAGGCGACAACGCGGGACTTCGTCGCCTATGGGATGGAGCCGGAGTTCATCGGCCGACTGCCGGTGCGGGTGGTTTGCGATTCGCTCACGGCTGACGATCTTTTCCAAATCCTCCGCCGATCCGAGGGCAGCATCATCCGGCAATACGAACGGGCCTTCCAAGCTTACGGGATCGAAGTCCTCTTCGAAGACGATGCCATGCGGCGGATCGCCACGCTCGCCGAATCGGAGCGGACCGGTGCCCGCGGGCTGCTCACCGTCTGCGAGCGTCTGATGCGGGATTTCAAATACGAACTCCCGGACTCGGGCGTCCGCTCGTTCGCGGTGACCGGTTCGCTCGTCGAGAAGCCGGCGGAGTCTCTCGCAACCCTCCTCGAGACCGGGCACGCGGAAAAAGAACGTTCGCTGGCCACGATCGTCGACCAATTTGCCGAACGTTTTCAGGATCAATACAACCTCTCGCTCACCTTCGAACCGGCCGCCACCCAGGCCCTCGTCGAGCGGGCCGTGCGGGAGGACACCGGCGTGCGCGACCTCTGCGAGCGGCTCTTCAAGGACTACCAATTCGGGCTGCAGCTCATCCGGAAAAACAGCGGCCAGTCGCAATTCGTGATTCCGCTCCGCGCGACCGACGACCCGGATGGCGTCCTGAGCGAATGGGTCGTGGAATCCTATCGCAATGTCCGGCCGGGCGCGGCAAGCTCTTCGGGTTCCGAATGAGACTCCTCAAAGCAACGATCATCATCGGCGTCGTCGCGACGTGCGCCGTCCTCCTCTTCGACGCCTCCGGCTGGCTGCGGACCCTGGAAGTCGCCACGGCCGACCTGCTCACCCGCTTCGCTCCCGAGGGCAGCCTGGCGTTCGGCCACCGCGGCTGGGCCTACGCCGCGGCCGCCACCCTGGCCTTCGTGATTGCCTGGACGACGGTCGACGTCTCCCGGCCGGTCGGCAAAGCGCTGGTCGCCGGAGCCACGGCCTTCCTGCTTCTTTCCGGCGCGATCGTCCTCGCGCTCTACGGGCAATTCATTTCGCCGTATCAGGCGGTGCTGGCGGTGATCCTGAGCTTCACGATCGGCGCCTTCTACGGCGGCAGCGAGTCTGGAGCCCGCAAGAAGATCCTCCAGCGACTCTTCGGACACCGCCTTTCCTCGAAGGAATTTCACCGCCTCGTCGACTCGGACGTTCCGCTTTCCTTCGCCGGAGTCGACCAGGAAGCCACCGTGCTGGTCTGCGAAGTCCACAACCACGTGGAGCTGACGGAATCTCTCGAACCCGACGAATACGTCGCGATCACCAATCTCTACCTCAAAACGGCCTCCGATTACCTCGTCGACGTCGGCGGCTACCTCGACGAGTGCAACGGCGAAAGCCTGCGCGTCGTCTTCGGAGCGCCACTCGCCCGGGAAGACCACGCCGCCGCCGCTTGCAAAGCCGCGCTGGAGCTCGCCAACCGGATCGATGCGGTGAATCGCGAGTGCGACACGCGCTGGCATCAGCGCCTCGACTTCCGCGTCGGGATCACGTCCGGAGCGATGATCGGCGGCGCCTACGGTGGCAGCCGCCTCGGTGCCTTCAGCGTCGCCGGTCCGAACGTCGAGTTCGCCCGCCGGCTCTGCGCCGCTTGCGCGAACTACGGTTGCCGCATTCTCATCGGCCCAAATACCCTCGCCGACGCCCGCGATGAATTCGAAGCCCGCCCAATCGACCTCATCCGTCGGGAAAACAACGAGCGGATCGAGCTCTACGAGCTGCTCGCTCCCAAGGGAACGCTCTCCCCGGAAGGCGTCAAAAACCGCGACCACTTCTGGCGCGGTGCCATCTACTACCGCGAGCAGAACTGGGGAGCCGCACTGGCCGAATTCGAAAAGGCCCGCACCCGCGGCCTACCCGACCCGGCACTCGATAATTTTATCCTGCGCGCCGAGCGGGCGCGCCGCGGCGAGCCCGTGCGCTCCAGTTCCGCTCAGTCGCTCGTCGAGATCGCGTGATTCCCGCGTGAGATCCGTCGACTACCCCGAGCCCTTCCGCGAGCTTGCCAGGCAACTTCGCCGACTCCCGTCCATCGGCCCGCGCAGCGCCGAACGCATCGCCCTCTGGCTCACCACGAATCCGGACGCCCGGCCCGAGGGCCTCACCGCCGCCCTCGGCCATGCCGCCGAAAAGGTCCGATCCTGCGAACGTTGCGGCTTCTTTTCCATCGCCCCGCTCTGTGAAATCTGCACGGAACCCGAGCGCGCCGGCCGCGAGATCTGCGTGGTCGAAACCGCCACCGACGTCCTGCCCATCGAGCGAACCGCGTCGTTCCGAGGAAACTATCACACGCTCGGAGGTCGGCTTGCGCCGCTGGATAACGTCGGTCCGGAAGACCTCCGAATCGAATCCCTGCTCGCCCGAATCGAATCCGAGCGCCCCACCGAGATCATTCTCGCCCTCAGTTCCGACGTCGAAGGAGAGGCGACCGCCAACTATCTGGCCGACGTTCTCCGTCCCACGCACGTTCCCGTCACGCGCATTGCCCAGGGACTTCCGGCCGGAGGAGGCCTCGAACACGCCGACCAGCTCACCCTGCAACGCGCCCTGGCCGGACGTCGCAGTCTTTAGGAGACTGTGGCGGCTACCGCGCAACCAGTAGAATCCACAGCCGATGGTCTGGAAGAGGTCCGAATACCCCAAGCCCGTGCCATCAGCTTCCAGCCGATCACCAACCCAAAACCGGCTGAAACCCGATGCGAATCTAAAATCCAAACGTCTGATTCATCGGCGATGTGAGAATGGAAGCATCGCCATTTCAGTCGGTGGAATCGATCGGCCAAACGGGGAGAGGGCGTCTCGCCCTCTCGTTTCAAGCACGAGGACGAGACGTCCTCGCCCCGTTGGTATTGTCTCTCACCGAGACCGCCGGATAGTTTCGATTGCCTTAGAGCGCACGATTCCACTTAGCTAAGCCCCGATGTCCGAAGAACAACCGCCCTTCAAACTCTCGCCGCAAGTCGGCATCCTTGTAGCCATCGCGCTGCTGGCTCTCGTGATCCCCGGAGTCGCGATCGGCTATTATTTCCGAACGCCCCAGCAGCCGACACCAGCCCGAGTCGAGGCAGCGGACCCCGCCGCCTCGGCCCCGCTGCAAATTTCGCTTGAATCCATCGCGAACCAGGCCTTCGCGGAGACCACCTCCGAGCTCGATCCCACCCGCACGATCGTCCTCGAAGCGGCGGACGTTCCCGACAAGGTAGAGCACTTTCTCGGTGCCGCACGGCAAGCTGGAGCAACCGTCATCGAGACATCGGACGAATCCGAACCGGTTCGCCGATGGACGGCAATGGTTCCCAGCGATCGAAGCGCGATCTTCCTCGAGAAAGTCACCGGACAGACGCCAGCCTCCGAGACAACCGGCGGGGCAGGGGACTCCGCGATTTTCGTTGTCGAAATCCACCCGAAACCGATCGCCCGCCAACCCGCGCCATGATTCTCGTCACGTTCGCGGTGCCGTTCGAGAGTGCGGCCTTCCGAGCTTCGCAGCTTGGTAATCGAACCACGGAAATCCGCTGCCTCCACACGGGAGTCGGGGCCAAAGCAGCCCGGCGGTGCGTCGAATCGGCGCTAGCTGCGGAAATTTTTTCGCACGTGATCGTCTCCGGATTCGCCGGAGGACTCGCGACCGGGCTCGAAGTCGGAGATCTGATCACCACGACCAAGCGCGAACTCGCAGGCATCTCCGGTCTCGACTCCGTGAAAACGGTCCGGTTGGTCGAAAGCGACCGAATCCTCGAGAACCCCGCCGCCAAACGAGCCTTCGCGGATCGCACGGGTGGCGAGGCCGTCGACATGGAGACCGAGACCATCCTCGCGGTCTGTCGCGATCACGGCGTTCCGGCGTTCGTTCTCCGGGTCATCAGCGACGACGCGAACTCCAGCCTGGTCGTTCCGGCCGAAATTCTCGCCGACGCGACGCGACGCCCGATCCAGGGAACACTCCGATTGCTCGGACATCTCGTCCTGCGTCCGGCTCGATGGCGACCATTTCGGACCATGGTGACAGGATGCCACCGGGCGCGGGCAAACCTCGGACTCGCGTTATCCGAACTGACGGAGAACCAAGGCGGCTCGTCGCCGTAACGTCCTCATCAGCACTTCCTGAAGTCCACTATACATGACATACATTGTATGAGGTTACTGGTTATTCGTTCCGGTCGAGGCGTTTGGAGGAATGTGAATAACAACGGGAAAACTTCCGACGGATTAAAACAATCACGCCGCAAATCGAAGTTATCCCCAACTGCACGGGACGAATGGACTCGAAATCGCGCCAGCGATCCCTTCGAAACTACCTGAAAGCCTCAGGACGCACGGCGCGCCCTCCCTGACCCTCCGAAACGAGGCCGCGCCCGACGCCGCCCCGAACCGCGAATTCGCACCACCGTTTCTGCGGGCAGACTAGTGCCCGTCATCCACGCGCGCTTACCGGACGCGCGTCCGGAGATTTCCGAAGCGCTGGATCAAGTTGCGGTAGAATAAACCCGAGGGTTCGAGCGTTCGCTCCTTGGTCTTGGGATCCATGATCGAGAGTCCGAAGTTCGCGTCGTAGCCCTCATGCCACTCGTAATTGTCGACGAGCGTCCAGGCGAAGTAGCCCCGCATGTCGGCTCCGTCGGCCATGGCTCGCCGCATCTGATTGATGTGATCGCGGAGGTATTTGATTTTCTTCTGCTCGTTGAGCGTGCCGATTCCGTTCTCCATGATCGCCATCGGCTTCTGGTAGCGACCCCAGACGTCCATGATGAGCTTGTAGAAAGACTCCGGATCGATGATCCAGCCCATCTGGGTGTAACTTTCGCTCTTCTCGCCGCGACCCGCGTAGAAGAAGTCCGCAAAGGTCGCGTTCTGACTGTAGTAGTAATTGAATCCGATCACGTCGCAGACGTCATAAATGCCGTCCAAATGGTCGTAGCAGACCCGACGCATGGCGTTGTAAACCATCCCGGTCGGGTCCCAGATCCGGTCGCGCTTCCACCAGGGCAAGGCCTGAACACTCATGATGATGGCGTCGCCGCGGATGCTCCGAATGATCTCGGCCGCGTCGCGAAACTGTGCGACCGCCGCGTCGAGGGCCCGGCGATACGCGAAGGTATTCAGCAGCGCCGACGGCGGCCAGTGGTCCGCCAGATACGAGAGTGGCAACATCCCGTTCGGCTCGTTCTGCGGGGAATAAATCCGGACCGTCGGAGCCAGTTCGGTCGTCATCCGAGTGACGTATTCGCGCCAATGCCGATCCGCGAGCGGATGCAACCAGTGGGATTTCCCGGGCTTGTCGAAGTCCGTCAACCAGTCCGGAAACGTGAAGTGCCAAAGCGTCACGATCGGCTCGATGCCCGCCGCACGGGTTCGCCTGGCCATGTCGACGTAATGCCGGATCGCCTTTTCGTTGTAGACGCCCGGCCGCGGCTCGACGCGCGCCCATTCGACGCCGAAGCGGTAGTGATTCACCCCGATTGCTTTGAGCAACCGCAGATCCCGATCGAACTCCGTCCACGAGAAGGTCCCCTGCCCGCGCTCGGGCGCACTCCCTCGCTCGATGTAGAGATCCCAGTCGGTCTGGAAATATCCCGCCTCACCCGGTTTCGCCACCCGATCCTCCGTCTGGTAGCCGCTGGTCGAGACTCCCCACCAGAATTCGCCCGTCTCGACAGCGCGGTTTTTCGTCGCCGCACCCGCTTCGAGTTCGGGTTTCGGGGGTGCGGAGACGCAGCCGATCACCGTGATCGAGAGCACGACGAGAAAAGAAAGCTTAAGCGGCATGGTGAATTTGCGTAGGACGTTCGGGATGAAATCGCCCAAAGCCATACCCGGCATCCTCCGGCAGCGCAAACTAACCATCCTGGCGGGGGCGATTCTCGCCGCGTTGCTTCCGGCGCACGCCGTCGACGAAGTCCTGCTCAAGAGCGGCAACCGGGTCTCGGGCACGATCATCGCTCAGTCCAAGGACCGGGTCGTCATGCGAGTCGGCGAAGGCACGGTCGTCTTTGCCAAGCGGGCGATCCGCCGCATCTACGACGGGATCACCGCGAATCTTCCCGTCAGCGAATTACTCGGGGAAGACGAACTCCCGGCTTGGTGGATTCCCCTCACCGATCTCTACGCCGAGGACTGGGTCACGACCGTCGACAACATCCCCGCGACGCCCATCGAGTCCGGGCTCTTCGAGAACGTCCCCTACCTCTCTTTTCAGGCCAACACGCAATACGAGCTCAACATCTACGGCGACCCGGCGAGGCCTGCCGCGATCGAAATCGGACACTATTCCAGGACCCGGCCTTCCGAGGAAACGATCGCCCACTGCCGCGAATTCCTGGTCTCCTACCTCACCGACCTCGCCCAGATCAAAGCCCTCTACGCGCTCGACGCCAAGGGCGGCAGTCGGACCGAAGGCGGCTTGACGATCCAGGTGACTCCACCAGAAGCCACCGACGCCTCCGACGGCTGGTGGCTGCTGGTTTACGATGCCAAACGAGTCTCGGCCGCTCGGGAAAGTGGAATCCCGGACTTCCGCCGCACGTCGGAGAGCCTGATCGACACGGTCCGCCAATCGACCGAAGGCAAAACCTCCTGGAGAAAGTGGGTCTTCACCGATGCTCTCCAGCGGCTCATCCCGATGGAAAACATCGAGGTTCGCTGATCGAGGTTCGCTAATTCTGCCGGGAAGTCAGCGCACTGGATCGGGCGCTCCGCGCACGCCGACGA
The DNA here is from genome assembly GCA_963719495.1 of uncultured Verrucomicrobiae bacterium. Taxonomy (GTDB): domain Bacteria; phylum Verrucomicrobiota; class Verrucomicrobiia; order Chthoniobacterales; family JAATET01; genus CAVVKW01. Next base: position 811,741 of record CAVRCI010000002.1, on the reverse strand, counting down.
CCGGGTCCGCCCGCGGCCCGAACGCCATTCTTCCACCCGGTATTGGCCCGCCAGCTCGCGCGGAGCGCAAATCCCGCCCGAGCCCTCGGCGTCCCCTCGATCCAGCGGGATCGGCGGGCGAATGCGCCGCGCTTGACAAGCCCCGCGCTCATCCCATCCACTCGACGGCCCGCCCACCGGCGGAAAAGCCCATGGCCAATCGGATCGACACGACCTTCGCCCGCCTGAAAGCGGACCACCAAGCCGGCTTCGTCGCCTACGTCACCGGAGGCGACCCGAACCGCGCCGCCACGGTCGACATTTGCTGCGCGCTTGCCGCCAGCGGCGTCGACGTCCTCGAGCTTGGGGTCCCCTTCTCCGATCCCCTCGCCGACGGAGCCACCATTCAGGCCGCCGCGGGCCGGGCGCTCGAGTCCGGCACCACCGTCGCCAACCTGCTCGAATCGCTGCGCGAGATCCGCGAGCGCTGCCCCGATCTCGCCATCGTCCTCTTCACGTATCTGAACCCGATCTACACCTTCGGATTCGAGCGTTTTCACGCGGAAGCCGCCGCCGCGGGCGCGGACGGCGTCCTCATTCTCGACCTGCCCCCCGACGAAGCGGCCCGAAACGCCGACCTCGCCGGCACGCACGGCATCCACGCGATCCGCCTCATCGCTCCCACCACCCCGCCCGCGCGCATGGCGCAGATCGCCGCTTCGGCGGCGGGCTTCATCTACTACGTTTCCCGAGAAGGCGTCACTGGCGAGCAGGCCGCGCTCTCCGACACGATCGAATCGCAGGTCGCCGAACTGAGAGGTCACTCCGACCTCCCCATCGCCGTCGGTTTCGGCATTTCGAATCCCGAGCAAGCCGCCTCCGTCGCCCAACACGCCGACGCGGTCGTCGTCGGGAGCGCGATCGTCCGCCGGATCGCCGAACACGCCACCGCCGCGGACCTCGCGGACCAGATCGCGGCCTTCGTCCGCCCGCTGGCCGAGGCGACGCATTCGGTCCGGCGCGGCTGATTCCCCGCTGCCCCGAGCTTCGCAGCCTCCTCCCCGCCCTTGCCCGACGCCCGGATTGGGCGATACTCCCCGCTTTCCATGACACCCATCGAGCACGACGACCCGACCAACGCCCGCATCCTCGCCACCTCCGAGGACAAAATCCGGGGCTTCTCCCGCGAACCTTTCGCCGAGATTGCCCGCCTCTCCGGGGTCGATCTCGACACCGTTACGAACCGCATTCGCGCCATGCTCGAGGCTGGCACCATCCGCCGCGTGCGCCAGACCCTCGTCGCGACCAACCTCGCCGAGGGTGCGCTCGTTGCCTGGAAAGTCCCCGCCGACCGGCTCGACGCCACGTTCGATTTCATGTCGAAGGAGGACCCGTTTTCCGGCCACGTCGTCATCCGCTCGACCGACGCCAAAATCCCCGGGCAAGCCTACAAGTTGTGGACCACGGTCAAAGTCCCCGCCGGCCATGAGCTCACCGGGCATTGCGACACGCTGCTGCGCTTGACCGGAGCCGAGTCCTACCGACTGATGCCCGCGAAGGGAATTTTCGCCCTCGGCGTCGGCCACGTCCGCCGAAAAACGATCAAATTTGGAGACCGCTCGGACGCCCCGGCCGAGATGCTCAAGGTCGCGACCGTTCATCTCACCGACGCCGAATGGGACGTCCTGCTGCAACTGAAGCGCGAGTTCGACCCGGAGGAAATCGCCGAGCCAGCTTGGGATCGCCGCGCCGCCGCCGCCGGAGTGTCGCTCGAGGAATTCTGCCGCGTCGCCGAATCGCTCGACCAGCGCAAGGTCATCGGTCGCTTCTCGACTTTCCTCGAGCACGTGAAGCCCTCCCAGGGCGGAGTGCGCGTCACGCGGTTCAACGGCTTGTTCCACTGGGCCGTCCCGGCGGGACGCGAAATCGAGGCCGGATCCGAGATCGGCCGCCACGAGATTCTCACCCACTGCTACTGGCGCGAAGGGGGGGCGGAATTCAACGACGTCAACATCATGGCCGTCGCCCACGGCACCGACCGCGACCGCCTTCTCGAGCACAAGGCCGCCATCGACGAACACCTCGTGCGCGTCGGTATCCCGGTCGCCTACACGAACGTCTTCTGGGGCGGCCGCAGCGAAATCAAGCCATCCGAGATTTCGCCGTTGATCTACCGCGATTGGCACGAAGCACGCGCGCTGGCGGAGGCGACCTAAACGGGGGCCGCGAACGAATAACTGCCGTGTCCGACCAGCCGCTCGTTTCTTTAGCTCGTCTGCAATGAAAAGCTTCTTCGTTCGTCTGATCGCCGTTTTTGCCGTTCTTGCCCTTCTCGCTGCGATCGCCGCCGGGATCTTCGTTTACCCCCGGTATCAAAAATACCAGAAGCTCGCCGACTCCTTCGATCTGACCGAAATCTCGACGATTCCGGCCATTTCCGAAGTCTTCGACCGCACGGGCCGCCGCTACAGCCGACTGGCGGGCGAAACCCGCTACGTGGTCCCGCTGGCGGAGGTCTCTCCGAACTTCACCGCCGCCCTCCTCGCCCGCGAGGACAGCCGTTTCCGCGAACACTCCGGCGTCGACTACCGCGGCATCGCTCGCGCGGCGATCGCCAATCTCAAGTCCGGCGGGATCGCCGAAGGCGCCAGCACCATCACCCAGCAGCTGGCCCGCAATACGTTCGTCCTCTCCGACGACCGCTGGGAGCGAAAGATCATCGAAGCGCTCCTCGCCCAGCGGATGGAGCGTGAGCTGACGAAAGACCAGATCCTCGAAGCCTACGTCAACCGCATCTTCTACGGCCAAAACCTCTACGGCATCGAGACCGCCGCGCGCGCCTGCTTCGGCAAACATGCGAAGGATCTCGATCTGTCCGAGGCCGCCATCCTGGCCGGCCTCATTCGCAGTCCGAACCGCTTCAGCCCCTTGGAGGACACCGCGAAAGCCATCGCGCAACGTGACCAGGTGCTCGCCCGCATGGAGGAGTTGGACGACATCACCGCCGCCGAAGCCACCGCGGCGCGCGCGGAGCAAATGCCCGCCGCAAAGCGTCTCCCACCGGTCATCCAGCAGGATTACGCAATGGACGCGGTCATCAATGACCTCCGCATCATTCTAGCGCCGGAAACGATCGCCCAAGGCGGTCTGCAGGTTTTCACGACGATCGACCGTCGGCTGCAGCTCGTCGCCCAGTCCGCCGTCGACGCCCACCTTACCGAGATCGAGTCGACACCCGGTTGGAATCACCCGACCCGCGCAGATCACGATCCCGAAGGTGACGCCGACCCCGCCTACCTCCAGGGTTCCCTGGTCGCCATCGAGAACAAAACGGGTGCCATCCTCGCCATCGTCGGTGGCCGCGATTACCGCGAGAGCCGTTACAACCGCGCTCTCCTCGCCAAGCGGCAGGTCGGGTCCACCTTCAAACCGTTCATCTACGCCGCGGCGTTCGAAGTCGGCCTCCTTCCCGGCACGCTCATCGACGACGGCCCGATCCGACCCGGAGAGATCGCTGCGATCACCACGAATTGGTCGCCGAAAAATTCCGACGGTGGCGACGCCGGGCTCCTGCCAGCCGCGACCGGATTGGTGCGTTCGCGCAATACGATGGCCGTCCGCGCCGGCGACTTTGCCACCCTCCCCGCCGTGACCGCCCTGGCCGCCCGGGCAGGATTGGGCGAGATCGCCGCGAACCCCGCCGCTTTCCTCGGAGCCTTCGAGGCCACGCTCAAGGACATCACCACGGCCTACACGACCTTTCCCAACGCCGGTGTCCGCCGCCAATCCTACATCGTTGGCAAAGTCGTCGACCGCACCGGCCGCACGATCTACAAAGCCACCGAAGCCTCGCTTCCCGCCATCGACCCACCCGCCGATTCCATGGTCGACGAGATCCTCCAAGAGGTCGTCACGAGCGGCACCGCTGCCCAAGCCAAATCCCTTGGCCTGACGGTGCCCGCCGCCGGCAAGACCGGCACCACCGACGACTACAAGGACGCCTGGTTCGTCGGCTACACCAGCAGCGTCACCTGCGGCGTCTGGGTCGGTCTCGACCGCCCCGGGCGCATCATGAACAAAGGCTACGGCAGCACGCTCGCGCTCCCGATCTGGGTCGATTTCATCGAAAATGCCTCGCAACGGGACTTCCCGGCCGGCCCGCTTGGGATCGACATCGCGCGAGTCCGCGGTCCGCTCTGTCGCCGTTCGGGCCTCCAGGCAACGGCGGTTTGCCAAGCCGCCGGAGACGCCTACTCGGCCGAAATCCCGAAGGCGATGACGCCCGTCAAATCCTGCGGACTGTCACTGGAAGAACACGGCTCGACCACCATGACCGCTCCCCGGGTCGCCACCGCCGTCCCGGTCGGAGCCGCCGCAGCGCCGATCGTAGCCCGAGCCATCCCCGTCGCCCAGTCGGACGGCTCAGCACCTCTTGCCGCACCCGCCGAAGCACAAGGCTACCGAGTCCGTCGCGTCGAAAACGGGTTCCTCTTCGAGAACGATTGAGCCGCAAAAAGGCGCAAAAAAATGAAAGGAATCGCACCTCCATTTTTTTGAGCCTTCTGCGCTTTTTTGCGGCTAAATTCAGGATTCGCTCAACCGCTTCTTCGGCGCTTCGTAAAGCAGCTCGTGCGCATCCCGCAAACGCCCGGGGATCGACTCGGCGAACGGATTGTCCCCCATCGCCGCAATGAGTCCAGCCTCGTCGAATTCCGAAGCATTCTCTCCCGGAAACCAATGCCCGGCGTTGCCCAGCAGGTTGTAGCGCATTTTGCCAAAATCGACCAGGTCGAGGCCCTTGGCCAAGTTAGCCAACCGAAGAATCTCCCACACGTTCACGCGATTGGGGACGGCATCCCATTCCGGCATTCCCTCGTCCCATCCGTCCATCCAATCCCCACCCAGCACGCTTCGCAATTCGGCGTGCAGCCGCTCCGAGATCGGTCCGACCAACGCCGCCGCCCGATCCCACTTATCCAACGCCGCCAAGTGCGCATCGAAGTCCGAAGGTTTCGCCGCGCCAATGCTAAGCGTATGCACCTCCGGCCGTAGCAGGCAGTAGAGATCGTTAAACTCCATCGGGTTCAGCGGCGCGCACAATTCCACGAGACGCGGCGGCGGCTCGTAGAGTTTCCCGCCCTTGTCGTTCGGGCTGATGATAAAAACGCCCATATCCTGGCGCGTCGCCTCCTCGATCGCGGGCCAGTTTCGGTCGTTCACCCAATACCAATGGACGTTGAAATAATCGAATTCCCCAGTCGCCACCGCCTCGACGATGAGATCCCGCATTCCGTGCGTGGAGAATCCCAGATGCTTCGCCCTGCCCTCGCGCTGAAGTTGGCGTCCGACCTCCAGGCACCCGCCCGGTCGAATGACTTGGTCGAGCGTTTCGCGGTCGTTGATCCCGTGAAAGGACAGCAGATCGACGTGTTCGAGCTTCAGCAATGACAGCGATTTCTCGAAAGTCGCCAGAAATTCCTTCGGATCGTCGTTGGGATTCACCTTCGTCTGCACGATCAAATCCTCCCGGGGAAAGGTTGGCAGGACTCGCCCAAGCTGCAGCTCCGACGATCCGTAGCCCCGCGCCGTCTCGACGTGATTGATCCCCACCTCGACCGCCCGGTGAATCGTCGCTTCCAGATTGGCCTGCCCCGCGGCTTCGATTTCGCCCGGCTCGATGTCTTTCCAAGCCTGCTGGTAGCGCATCCCGCCGCACGAGAGAACCGGCATGGCCAGCTCGGTCCGTCCAAATCGTCGTCTTTGCATATTAGTCATCGTTCAAATCGGTCGCCCGCCGCTCGAGCACGGCCATCACCTCGACCCCAGCCGTCTGCGGAAACATGTCGAACGGTTGCACCCAGCGCAAATCGTAAGCCGCCCCGAGCGCTTTCAAATCCCGAGCCAGCGTCGAAGGATCGCACGACACGTAGATGAGCTTAGCCACCGGGCGCTCGACAAGAGCCGCCACCACCCGCCCATCGACCCCCTGCGCCGGCGGATCGAGCACCACGACGGCTTCCGCCCGGCTCGGATGCTCGAGCACCTCGGCCAGCAGCTGCGCGACGTCGCCCGCGAGGTATTCCTCGTTCGTGCCCGCCGCCGTCCGCGCCACCTCGACGCTCCCCTCGTTCCACTCGATCCCCACCACCTTGCCAAAACGCTCCGCCACCCGCCGCGCGAAAAACCCCGCCCCGCAATACGCGTCGACGAGCAAAGGCCCACCCTCGCCGCACGCCGCCTCGACGGCGTCGAGGAGCAACGCCGCGACGGCGTCGTTCGTCTGATGAAATCCAAACCTCCCGCCGTGCTCGCGCAACGTCACGGCCTCGCCGTCGCGAGACCGTCGATCCGATCGCAACTTCGTGAGAGCTTCGTTCACCGGCTCCGAAGCGAGTCGGCACTCCACGACATCGACGAGCCCCTGCCCTTCGCTCTGATGAAATCCGACCCGGCCCCCGCGTCGATGCACCGTGATGCGGTTCCGGTAACCATACTCCAACGGACTACCCGTCACCTCGCGCACGTCGACGTTCTCGAATCCCCCGATCCGCTTGAGAACCTGCCCGATCTGCCCGCGTTTCATCGCGCGTTGCGCCGGATAAGCCACGTGCTGATAGGAACACCCGCCGCACGGCCCGAAGTAAGGACACGGCGCTTTGACCCGTGAGGGCGAGGCCTCGAGAACCGCGTCCAGCTGAGCCTCGACCATCCGCCGCCCGACTTTTTTGACGAGAACGCTCACGCGCTCACCCGCGATCACCCCGGTGACAAAACACACCTTCCCACTGGCCAATCGCGCAACCCCCTTGCCGCCAAACGCGACATCGACGATTTCGACGGTAATGGGATCGCGGTCTTCGGGCATCCCGCCATCATTCCGGAGCACCTCGGCGCAACGAAGCCCAAAAAAAGCCCGGACGCCAAATCGGCACCCGGGCTGGCCGGTCGTGGCATCGGCTTCCAGGCGATCACCCACTCAAAATTGGCTCGCAGCCAATCTCATCGCCTCACCGCATCAGGCCACTTCGACCCGCCGCGGTCCCGAGCTCCGGTCGCGCGAGTAACGTTTCCAAGGCGACCTCGGGGTCACCGTTCGCCAATCCGTTGGCGTAGGCTCGTTGCGCCTGCTCCCGGATCTCGGCCCGCTGCGAGTCCAGCCATTCCCGGGCGGCGTCAGGGTCCGAACGTGCCCAATCGAGTTTCCATTCAGATAATCCAGCCCCCGCTCACGGTCGGACTCGCCGAGCACCCCGAGCAAGGCGGCGGCAGCGAGCGCGGGCAGCTTCATCATTGGAGAATCCCTCGCAATTCGTCCCGCTCCGGTCCCGCGGCCAGTCCGTCGACGAATCGCCCGGCGGCCGCCACGTCTTTGTCCTTCCAGGCCACCACCGCATCCCGGAGGCCGGATCGCCGCAGATCGGGCGATTGAATGGACTGCGCCCACCCGGCGGCGGCGGGCGGGTCGAGTTCGCGGATCGCGCGCACCAGTCCCGCCGTCCCGTGGTCCCGCAGCGGACCCGCCGTCAGCGCGTTCACCCGTTGGGCGGCGGCCGACGCGTCCTTCTGCGCCCAGCTCTCGGCCACGAGCCTCGCGGCGCGCTGGGCTTTTCCTTCGTCGCGAAGAGTCGTCACCCACGCCATCGCCGCGGCGGGATCCCGAGCCGTCCAACGCCACGCGATCTGGTCATACGCCCTTTCCAAGCCATCGGCGGGCAGCCCGGCGAGCGCATCGGCCGCGGCGGCGGGTTGCTCGAAGGCCCAGCCCTCGATCACGCCGGACGTCGCTCGCGTCCGGTCCATCGGCGAGAGCGCCCGGGCGGAGGCCAGCGCGCCCTCGGGCTGAGTCGCCCCCCACGCTTCGTAGAGTTCCGGCAGCGCCCGGGCCCGCAGACTGGGCGGAAGCGTGTCGAGGGCCCGCCGAGCCGCGAGCGGATCGCTCATCGCCCAACCCCGCAGCGCCCCGCCGGTCGAGCCAAGGAGATCGCGGCCCGTCAGGTTCCGCACCGACCAATCGAGTGCCGCGGACGGGTCCGACCCGGCCCAGATCGCCACGACCTCCGAGAGTCCGATGTGGGAAGTCTGCTCGCCCGCCAACGCCAGCTCCGCCACTTCTGCCGGCGCGACCTTCGCCAGCTCCCGGAAAATGAATCCGCCCAGGAACGAGCCTCGCTCGGCCTCCGGGAGCGATTGCACGAAGTCCCAGGCCGCTTGCGGGTCGCGGCTCGCCATCTGGTAGGCGAAGCGCGACGTCATCCCGTCGCGCACCGATCCCTCCGGGAAGTCCAGGAGCGCTTCCCAGCCCCGCCGACCCAGCGGGATCAACCCATCGACCGAGTTGACGAGCGTGAACCAATCGGCGGTCTTCGGGAACTCAGCCGCCAGCTTGATGAGCTCCAGCGGATCGCGCGGCGCGCCGGGATCGTATTGCGAGCGCATCGCCGCGGTCGCGATACTTTCGTCCCGGTCGTTCGCCCACGCCAGCATGCTCCGCCGGTCGCGCGCGCCCCATTCCTGAAACACACCGAGCATCGCCGCTTCGCGAATCCCGACCGTTTCGCCCTCCGCCGCCGCCAGCGCCGCGTCCGCGTCCAGCGCGGCCCAGCTCCCGAAGAGCGCGGGCGCGGACTGCTTCGCCCGGAAGGACGGCATCCGCCCCAGCAGGTCAAGACCCCTTGCGGGATCGGTCCGGCCCAGAGTCTCGAAGAAAACGCTGACCGGTCCCTTCGGCCCGAGGGGTCCGAAGAGCTCGAGGCTCTTAACCGAGCGCAGCAGCTCGAAGCCGCCCGCCGGATCCGCGAGCGCCACCGCGGCCGCCCATTCCCTCACCAGATCTTCGCTCCGCGCGAGCCCCAGCGCCGCCGCGGCGTCGGTGCGAACCGCCGCCCGGATCGCCAGCCATCGCGCGAAATCCTCGCTGATACCGGCCGCGCGCAGCGCCGCGACGTAATCAGTCATCCCAGCGGCGTCGCGGACGTCGCCCGGGGGCAGTTGGAATCGAGCGGTCGGCGGCGCGTTGGCGATCAGCGGCAAATCGACGAAAACGGCTTCCAACGGGGCCGCCTCAGCGGCTACCTCGACCACCGGCAACGTATCGATCGTCCCGACCGTCGATTTTCCGATCACGTAGCCCACGACGCCGAAGATCAGGACGATCAGGATTACCGGCAGAACTCGACGGGGCCGTTTCATTTCGGATTCAGCAACGCGGCCGCCCGCTCACGCTCCTCGACGGTTCTGACCAAGTGTCCCAATACCGACCGACCACGATTCGGGTCCACTTCCCGCCACCGCTCCGCCAGCTCTCCGATCAGTTCGGCGCGGATCTTTGGCGTCGTCGTGTTCGCCGCCACCCGCGTCGCCCGGTCGAGGTCGAACGTCGACAGCTGCCGCACCACCGATCGAGCCGCGGCGTCCTTCGTCTCGCCCGCCGGCAGCGAAGCGACGAAGCCCGCCGCCGCGCCCGGGTCGACGGACGTCCAGTCGCCCACGACGTATTCGATCGCCGAGCGTTTCGACCCGCCGTCCCCAACGTCCGGCAGCCGCCGAAGGTAATCCGCGGTCACGCCCAGATCCTGACGCGGCAGCGCTCCGGCGATGCTCCGGGCGTGGCGCGCCTGCGTCTCCGGGCCAAGCATCCCGACGAGCCGCGACACTTGAGATGGATCCCGGTCGAACCATCGGTCCATCGAACCTTCCGCGAAGGCCTCGCGATCCTCACGGCTCATCCGCTCGACTCGGTCCAACAACCCGTCCGTCGGGTCCATCCCGATACTCCCACCCATCGCCGTCATCACGGTCTTGCGGGTGGCCGGCTCGAGCCGGTCGACCAGATCGAATCGCTTCGTGAGCGAGGCCTCGTCCGACGCGAATCCGTATTCGAAAATCCCGGGCAGCGTCTCGCGCAAAAGGTCGCCGTCGAGTCGACTCGTCAGACCGGCGAACGCGGCCTCGAAATCATTCTGCGCCCAGGCCGAAGCCACCGTCCGGAGCGCCGTCCGCCGCGGCGCGCCATCGATTTTGTCCACGGCCAAATTCAACGCCGCCGCCGGGTCCAGTCTCACCAGACCCCGGAAGAGGCCGTCCACGACCGCCTCGCTCTCGCCCGGCAGCAGCGAGTCCGCCCAGGCCAATACCGCCTCCGGATCACTCGAGAGCGAATGCGCGAGTCCGCCGATCAATCCGGTCCGGCCCCGTCCCGGCGGCAGTCGGTCCACCGCGGCGTCCGCCTCGGCGACGTCGTCGGCGATCGCCATGCCGACCCACTGCGCCATGTAGCTGTCGCTGAGCGCCCGTTTCGTGGCCAGGGCCTCGAGGCCCAGCGCCGGATCTTCGGCGATCAGCGCGGAAAGGTAGACTTCCCTCGAGCGGAAGCGGTCTTCCGGCGACAAAGACTCGACCCATTCCCACGCCGCGTCGGGGTCCTCCGCGGCCCAGGCCGACGTCACCCCCCAGATCGCCCGCTCCGACCTCGGTTCTTCGGCGAGCGCCGCCGCGGCCGCCGCCGCTGGATCCACCCTGGCCCATCCCGCAAACAGAGCCCCGGCACTCTCCCGCGCTTCCGGATTTTCGGCGATGATTCGCCGACCCCGCGCCGGGTTGCGCTCGCCGAGTTCACTCAGAAGCGCTCCCATCGCGATCCGGCGATCCCGGGCGGATGCCTGACGCCCGACCAGCGCCTCGGCCGCGGACGGATCGGTCGCCGCAATGGCCCGCGTGAGCGTCGTCAGAGCCGAGTCACGAGTCTTGCCCGAGAGCTCGGTCAGCTCGAGCACCCGTCCACCCGCCCCGAGCGCCACCAGACGTTCTACGAGCGCGTTTCGCTGGATCTCGGCGATCAGCGGCGGCACCGACCGATCGATCGCCAACGCCCGCAGACGCTCGACCAACACCTCCGACCGGTCCGCGATCAGGTCGTCGATGAACGCGGTCGGCGTCGGTGAATCAGCCGTGGCTTCCGGCGGCGGAGCAATGACGGCGGGGGCCGGAGGCGCGCTCGCGGTTCGCTCGACGATGGCTCCGGCGGAAACCGATTCACCGAACCCGCCGCTCGCACGCCCCAGCCAGAATCCACCGGCCATTGCGCCGATACCGCCGAGGATCAGGAGCGTTTTCATCGGGGACAACGTTCCGCGAGATTCGACGAGACGCCGAGATTCGCAACTAAATAATCACGTCGGGGCGGATCCCATCTCAGTGGAAATCATACGAGTCCGGTGCCGCCAGCGCCGCGCCGTAGGGCATCCCCTCGATCACCCGCGCCCGCACCAGGATCACGCCCTCCTTCGATCGCTGCACCGCGCCGCGAATCCGCAGGAACCGCTCCTGCGTCACGCACAGCCGCCGCGCCTCGAACAACTCCGGCTCGACGATCGCGTTCGCGACGCCCGTCTCGTCCTCGACGCTGATAAAAACGTAGCCCTTCGCCGTCCCTGGGCGCTGACGACAAATCACCAGCCCCCCGATCCACACGTCCTCGTCGTGCCGCGCCTCCACGAGATCCCCCGCCCGCCAGATGTCGGGAAACTCCCCGCGCACCAGCGCCATCGGATGCGCGCCGGTCGTCATCCCCGTCCCGGCAAAATCCGCCCCCAGCCGCTCCCCGGCCGTCATCCGCTGTAGCGGCGCTCTATGAGCGCCGTCCCCGCCGTCCCCGTCGTCCGTGCCGACACCCTCCGCTTCCGCGAACAAATCCCCGACCAGCACCGGCCCCTCCACCTGCCACATCCCATCGCGGCGGTGCTCCGCCAGCCCGTTGAGCGCTCCGATCCGCGCGAGATTCCGCAGCACGTCCTTCGGCAGCCCCGTCCGCGCCTTGAAATCCGTCACGCTCGCGAACGCCCGCACCCCCCGCTCAGCCACGATCCGTCCGCCCTCCGCCTCGCTGATTCCCTTCACCACGCACAACCCCAGCCGCACGGAATCGTCCGCGTCCACCGTGCAGCGCCATCCGGACGTCAGCACCGACACCGGCCGCATCTTCACGCCCCGCATCTTTGCGTCCTGCACGAGCGTCGCCGCCGAGTAGAAACCCATCGGCTGATTGTTCAACAGCGCGCAGAAAAATTCCGGCCCCCGGTGCGTTTTCAACCAGCAGCTCGCGTAGGCGATGAGCGCAAAACTGATCGCGTGGCTCTCGGGAAACCCATACACCGCGAACGACTGCACCGACCGCACGATCTCCTCCGCCACCGAATCCGCGATCCCCTTCGCCGCCATCGCGTCCCGCAGCTTCACGCAGACCTTGTCCATTTTATCGTGCGAACGATGAAAGCTCAACGCCCGCCGCAGTTCCTCCGCCTCGCCGCCCGTGAAGTCCGCCATCACCATCGCCATCTTGAGCAATTGCTCCTGAAACAACGGAACGCCGTAGGTGCGCTCGAGCGTGTCCGCGAGCAGCGGGTGAATGTGTTCGAACGGCTCGCCGTCCCGCCGCGCAAAGAGCGGGTGGAGCATTCCACCCTGAATCGGACCCGGCCGAATGACCGCCACCTGGATCACCACGTCGTAAAAACATCGCGGCTTCAGCTTCGGCAGCGTCGCCATCTGCGCCCGGCTCTCGACTTGAAACGTGCCCACCGTGTCCGCCGCGCACATCAGATCGTAGGTCGCCGCGTCGTCCGCCGGGATCGCCGCCATGTCCGCCACGTCGCCGCGCCGCTCCCGGCACATTTCCAGCGAATCCTGCATCACCGCCATCATCCCCAGCCCCAACAAATCGACCTTCACGATGCCGAGATCCTCGCAATCGTCCTTGTCCCACTGCGCCACCACCCGCCCCGGCATCGACGCGTTCTCCAGCGGCACGACCGAGCTGAGCGCCCCCCGGCAAATGATCATCCCGCCCGAGTGCTGACCCAAATGCCGCGGCAACCCGCGCATCTGCTGATAAAGATCGATGGCCGCCTCCGACCGCGCGTGACTCACCGGCAACCCCGCCTGCGCCAATTGCTCGCGCAATTCCAGCGTGTGCGGGAAGTCACCCGCCGCGTGCAGCCGCGAGAACCGGTCGAGGATTTCCGGCGGGAAGTTCAGCGCCTTCCCGATCTCCCGCATCGCGCTCCGGCCCCGGTAGGTGATCACGTTCGCCGTCATCGCCGCCCCCTGTTTCCCGTAGCGCCGATACACCTCCTGGATCACCCGCTCCCGCCGGTCGCCGCTCGGCAGATCCAGGTCGATATCCGGCCACGACTTCCGGCTTTCGCTGAGAAAACGCTCGAAGAGCAATTTGTGATGAATCGGATCGCACGCCGTGATCCCCAGGCAATAGCAGACCACGCTGTTCGCCGCGCTCCCGCGCCCCTGCACGAGAATGTTCTCGTCCCGGCAGAAATTCACCAGATCCCAAACGATGAGAAAATAGCCGGAGAACCCCAGCTCGATGATCAGCTCGAGCTCCCGCTCGAGCTGCCGCCGCACCGCCTCCGAGATCGTCCCATACCGCCGCCGCGCCCCCTCGTAAGCCTGCACCCGCAACCACGAAGCCATCGTCTGCCCCTCCGGCACGTCCAGCGTCGGAAATTCATAACCCAGATTCTCCAACGAAAATTCGCACCGCTCCGCGATCCGCGCCGTGTTCGTGATCGCCTCCGGCAGGTCCTTGAAGAGCCGCTCCATCGCCCGCCCCGGCTTGAGGTGCCGCTCGGCGTTCGCGCTGAGCAGCCGCCCCGCCCGGTCGAGGTGCGTGTGGTGCCGGATGCAGGTAAAAACGTCCAGCACCCGCCGCCGCTCCGGCGTCGCGTAGAGCACGCCATTGGTCGCCACCACCGGCACCCGCCGACTCGCCGCCAATTCGACCATCAATTCGTTCCGCCGCTCCTCCCCCCGCAAAAAGTGCCGCCGCACCTCCACCACGACGTCGTCCCGCCCAAAAGCCCCCACCACCCGGTCCAACCTTACCGCGTCCGCCCGCCCCCCCACCAAGGCCATCAGCCCCTCGGTCGATTCCCCACCCACCTCGTCCCACCGCACCGCGCACTCCGTCTTCGTCCCCCGCAATTTCGCCCGCGTGATCAAGCGGCACAGATTTTGATACCCCGTCCGATCTTTCACCAGCACCGGCAGAATCCCCCCATCCTCGAGCGTCAGCTCCGCCCCCACGATGGGCCGCACCCCCACCTCCTTCGCCGCCGCGTTCACCCGGGCCGACCCGTAAACCCCATCCCGATCACAAACCGCCAGCCGAGCCAGTCCCAGCGCCGCCGCCGCCAAAACCAGGTCCTCCGGTTGGGAGGCCCCGCGAAGAAACGAAAACGCACTCCGCGCGTGCAACTCCACGTAATCACTCAAGCCGCACCTCCTTTTTGCATGGGGAGCGCACGCGTCCCCGCGTGCGAGCTGCGGCGTCCCGCCGCAGCACCCGGCAATGCGAAGCGAGCCGAATCGCTCCCACCGAATTCCCCACTTTGGACCTTCTGACCTTCCTGACCTGCGACCTTCCGACCCTCATACCCCCCCTCCACCACCCACGCTTCCCCGCGCCGCGCCACGCGCACGACCTCGCCGCTCCGCAATTCCACGTCCCACTCCTCGACCTCCCACCCCACGTCCCACCAATCCCCCGACGTCCGGTAAGGCCCCACCGCCCGCACCACGTCCTCCCGCCGGATCTCCACCCCGCCGCCCCGCGCCCGCCGCAGCGGCAACCCGACCGGCGATTCACTCACCACCGCGTCGCTCTCCTCGTCGAGATCGAGAGTTTCCGTCCCCACCAATTCGTAGGCCCCCGGTCGGTGCGAATCCGCCGCCCGCGGCACGCCCACGCACCCCTCCCCGACCACCGCCTGCAAGCGCGCCAGCGTCTCGCCGAACCGATTCGGGTCCCGCAGACCCTGACCGAACAACTGCAGCTGACAGTTCATCGGCCGCTCCGCCCCGATCTCCAGCCTCACCCCCTTCGGCTGCCCCTCCAGCCGCAACGTCTCCAAATACGTGTCGAGGATGCGGAAAAGCACCTCCGCGTCCGTCGTCGGAGCCGGCACGGCAAAGACCCGCCGCACCTCCTCACCCCCGTCCACCGGCAGCGTGAGCGTCATCCGCCCCGCCACGCGCCCCGCCTCCCGCAGCCGCGACCCCAGTGAATCCACGAACCGCCGCAGCAGAAACAGCAGCGGCTCCGTCGTCTCCACCGGCATCTCGAATTCGAACGCCTCCATGTATTCCTCCGGCGGCGTCACCAGCCGCAGCACCCGCTTGCTCCGCCCCGCGATCCGCTGCCACATCAACCCCGCCTCCGGCCCCAACCGCTCGATCACCTGAGTCTTCGGCAGTTTCGCGAACTCCCCGACCGTCCGCACCCCCCAATCCGCCAGCACCTCCGCCACCTCGCCCCCCGGCACCAGCGCGCTCATCGGCAGCCGCGCAAAAAATTCCCCCGCGTCCCGCACCACGCACACCGGCTCCCCGTGACTCGCGCACCGCGCCGCCAGCATCGCGTGATCCGGATTCTTCGCCACCCCGACCCGACCCCGGAGTTCCACCGCCGCCAGCCGCCCGATCATCCGCTCCGCCTGTTGCTGCCAGCACACCGCCCGCGACGCGTTCCACAGATCCACCGTCGCCACCCCGTCAGCCGTCCACTCCACCTTCGGCGAAAACGCCAGCGCCGCCTCGATCAACGCCCCATTGCAGGCCCGCTCCTGCGCCGGCACCCGGGCCAGCACCCGCAATGATTCGCACCGCGCCATCGCCTGAGCCACCGGCACCCCCGGCCCCACACCAAACGCCACTGCCGCATCCGTGGCGTCGAGCACCACCCCCCGGGTCGCGTCCCCGTCGACCACCGCCACCGGCCCACCCGCCTCCCGCCACCGCAGCACGGCCTGCAGGCGGAACTTCGGCAGCAAAATCACCGCGTGCATGGCGGGAGAGGTGAAGAGTCGAAAGTCGAAAGTCCCAAGTCGAAAGAGGCCGCCCCACCCAACCAATCCGCAATCCGCAATCCGAAATCCGCAATCCCCTTCATTCCCCCCATTGACCCGCCCCCGATTTCGCTACACTTTGTAGCACCATGCGCACCGCCACCGTCCGCGACCTTCGCAATCATTACGCCGACCTCCTCAAGTGGATCGAAGCCGGCGAAGAAATCATCATCACCCGCCGGGGCAAAAACATCGCCCGCCTCGTGCCGGAGAACGACCGCGCCGACGATTTCGTCGACTGGTCGAAGAGCGCCGCCTTCACCCGCGATCGCACCAACGAGCGCATGCTCACCGAGGAGGAATCCCGCATCATCCGCGAAGAGGCCAGCGGCAAGTGGTAGCCTTTCGCCCGGTCTGCTGCGACACCAGCTTCCTCGTCTCCCTCTACAAAACAGAAGTCCACTCCGAGCGCGCCCGCACCATCGCCGCGTCCTACGCTCGACGCATCCGAGTCTCGGAGCTGATTCTCTACGAATTCACCAACGCCATGAGGTTCGCAGCCTGCCGCGGCTTTCAGACCGTCGAAGAGGCTCATCGCATCATCCACGATCTCGAAGTCGATATCGTAGGTGAGCGCATCGCCATCGCCGCCGTCAGCCTCCCCGCCGTCCTCGCCGAGGCCAAACGCCTCTCCGCCACGCACACCCTCGTCGGCGGCCACCGCGCCTTCGACATCCTCCACGTCGCCACCGCCCTCCAGCTCGAAGCCGGCGTCTTCCTCACCTTCGACGAAAACCAACGAACCCTCGCCAAGGCCGAAGGCCTGGAGCTGCCTGAGTGAGAAGTTAAAAGTTGCGAGTCGAAAGTTGAGAGAAGCTTGACCCGATATCACCGGGACTTCTCCCAAAATCATCAATCGTAAATCATAAATCATAAATATCCCCCCCCTCACGCCGACCACCGCCTTTCGCCCGATTCCACTGCCTCCACCGGCCCCGCCACGACCCGCTCTGTCACCCGCACCTCCATCCGCGCCACCAGCTCGCTCCGAAGCAGCCGCATCGCCTCCAGGCCCCAGCGCGATCCCGCGACCATCCGCACCCGCGCCCCCTCGACCAGCGGACGCCGCGTCACCACCACGAACACCGTCTCCGTCCCCTCCGCCACCCGCTGATACCGGTGCCACGTGCTCGCCGGGATCCGCCGCACCTCCGCCTCCGGCAGCCCCTGCAAATCCAGCGCCACCATCGGCAAATTCCCGTCCCGCAGCAGCAGATCCGCCGCCTTGAGAGCCTGACGCCCCTCCGCCGCCATCACCCACAGCACCCGCCGCAAAAGAACCGGATCCCAATCCCCCGGCTCGAACGAACACCCACCATCCACGAGACCAACCGGACACCGAGCCGCCCGCGCCGCCGCGAAGAACACCTCCAAGAACAGCGACCCCGAACCCAGCGACCCCGCAAACTCGCTCACCGCCCCCCGGCGCAACCCACCCGCCGAACCATCGAACGCGGCAACGCCAGTCGGCACCCGCCCGCCATTCTCCGCCGGAGGAGCCGGAAAATCCGCCGCCAGCTTCGCCCGAAGCGCTTCAAACTGAATGATCTTATCCGAATTCATTTCAAGGAGCGGCGGGTTGACTTCGTCTGTCTCCGCTTTGCTCCGGCTCCAGCCGCCGAAGTTGGGGAGCGCACGCGTCCCCGCGTGCAAGCCGCGGCGTCCCGCCGCGGCACCCGGCAAATCGAGCGAAGCGAGAGAGCCGCCCCCTCGAGGAGCGGCGATTTCCAATCGCCGACCCAACCCCAAGCGAAGCTCAAACCCATCACCCATTTTGAAAGTTGTGCTGTGTTGACTCGCTCGCTCCCGCTCGTCTCGCCCTTCGGGCTGCATCGCAGAGCCGATGCAGTCTGCCCCGAGCGTGGACTCGCGCTTTCCCAAGCGTCTCGCCCTTCGGGCACCATCGCAGAGCCGATGGCGTCTGCCCCGAGCCTTCCCAGCCTCCGGTGCTCCCAGCCTCCGGTGCTCCGTTCAAAACTCACCCCTCCACCACGTTTCGCACCAACCCACGAAAGACCCCCGCGATCCGCACCTCCTCCACCGGCACCCGCACGTCCACGTAGAACGGATTACTCGCCCGCAGGATTACCAACCCCCGCTTCGGATCGGGGATCACGTGCTTGAGCGTCGCCTCGTGCGAGTCGCCCACCAGCACCGCCGCGATCTCCCCCGACCGCGCCGCGACCTCCGGCCGCAGCAGCACTTTGTCCCCGTCCATGATCCCATCGCCGATCATCGAATCCCCCCGCACCCGCAGCAGAAAGTCCCCCGGTCGCACCGCCAGCAGCTCCCGCTCCTCGAGCACATCCTCCGGAATCGCCTCCGCCAGCGGCCCCGCCGGGATCGATCCCAGCAGCGGCACCCCACCCAGCGCCACCGCGTAGCGGCCCCGCGGCGTCAAACGCACCACCCGCGACCGCCCCTTGCTCCCGCCACCCCGCATCGTCACGCAACCCTCGCGCACGAGGATCCGCAACGTCGGCGTGAGACTACTCTCCCCCGCCAACCCCAAGGCCCGCGCCAGATCCGGCACGAAAGCCGGTTCCCCCCGGTCCTCGAAGGCCCCGATCACCCGCGCAATCCGCGCCTGCTTCTCCGTCAATCGCTCCATATCGTGTAATTACACGATAGTCGAGGCGCCCGCCAATCGATTTTGGGTGATACGGATACGATTCTCACGCGGAGGGCACGGAGGCGCGGAGAAGAGGTTGCGAAGCCTTATAAAGCCCCAAACTGTCATCCTGAACGAAGTGAAGGATCTCTGGCTTACACTGCATCTGCGTCCACCGAACGGGTGTTATACCAAACCCAGTAAATCATCAGACTCACGCGAAGCCGCGAGGGCGCGAAGAATACGTAGCATCTGAGACCTTTTCGCGGCTTCGCGGCTTCGCGTGAGAATCCAGATATTTTCTTGAAATGGTATTAACCAGAGATGTTTCGCTTCGCTGCCAATGACATCGCTTCAGGTGAGGCGGCGTCGGACGTGAAAGCCACGGCTCGGCAGGAGCGTTGTCGGAAGTATCCCGACTGTCTCCGCTTCGCTCCGGCTGCCCTCCGAATGCCAGATGGGGTCGGCTGGCGCCGCCCTGTCATCCCCGGCTTCTTGACGCGCTTGCGCGTTCGTGGTTCTCAACATGACAAGTCCGGGAGGGGTGCCGGGTGATTTTGAGAATCTTCTCCGCGCCTCCGCGCCCACGCGTGAGAACCCTCACCTCACCGACCAAACACCCGCTGCCACCACGATTTCGGCTCCGGATTCGTCGTTCCACTCGCGTATTCCCCCGCCGCGTTCCGATAAAACCCCCGGTCGAACACCCGGTCGGAATCCTCCCCGGTCCCACGAAATCCCTTCATCTCCTCGCGCGTCCACCCGGCCTCGCCCTTCCGCGCCTCCCGCACCGGCTCGGAAATCGCGTCGATCTCCGTCGGCGTCGCCCGCGTCGCATCAAGCGCCTTCGGCCGACTCGCCAACACCCACCACCCGCCGTAACTCCCCGGTGCTCCCGGCGGCGTGATCTCGATCCGCAGATTCCCGCGCTCCGTCCGTCCCCCGGCGGGATCAAGTTCCATGACAGCGTCGGCGTCGGGCGGAAAATCCAACAACCCCGCGATGAAATCCCGGCAATTCTGCTGCGCCTCGATGCTCCCAATCAGCTCATCGTAAACCCCGATCTCAACCGCCGCTGGCGAATCCGGATCGCCGTAGATGTTCATTTCGTATTTGCCCGCCGCGCTCCGATACGACGTGTAGGGCACTCCGTTGAGCACCCCCTCGGTGATCACGGCCGCGGGAGCCTGGTGCGCGTCCGTGCCCCACGGCATTTGAATCAAACGCCCGTAAATCGCCCGCCAACTGGGGAATTTCCGCCGAGTCTTCTCCCGCTCGGCGTCCGGTAACGTCACTTTCCCGTCGTCCGCCGAGATCCGGTCGATCTCGTCCATGCGGTAACGGTGAACCCCATAGTCCATCACGATCACCAGATCCGCTTCCGTCGCACTCACGATGTCGCCGTAAACCAACTCCCCCGTCTTGAGCTGGATCGCGTCCACCGCCCAGACCGACGAAACCCCGCATCCCGCCAGCATCACCAAGACCAAGGTCACCCATCGAGCCGTCACCATCCGTCGCATCGGCACTCCATCCAAAAAGAAAATCCCGCGGCGAGACAACTCACCGCGGGATTGCAAATCCACTGAGAATTTTCCCAAGAAACCCTAAGGATTGACGATCACCGGAGCCGCGGCTGGAGCCGTGAACGCGGGCAGTGGGCGGTAGGCGACGCCCGTCGTCTTCGGCGGGATCACGAGGCTGCGGGCGATGTATTCCTCGTTGATCGGAGCGATCAGGCTGTAGCCGCCCTTGCCGTCCGGCAGCATCGGCGTGCCCCAGCGATTGCGGGTGACCACCTTCTCAGCGAGAATCTCTTCGCCCAGCAGGGTGTGGTTATACATGTCGGGGAACGTGGTGGTTTCCGTGGTGGTGACCGAAGTCACCATCATCCCACCAGCAATGAGCAGCCAAGTCATGGCTAAGGAATAAGCCGTTCGGTGTGGGAAATGTCACGCCAAAAACATGAGCCTCGAGCGGGATGTCCGGGGTTTTGAACTTTCCTCGTCGTTTTCGGTCGTTGATCAGGCCCCCAAAACCCCTCCACCATCATTCGATCCGTCGTCCGGAGCACCCCGCAACTTTCCGGGGCCACCCGGGTTGAACGGACATCGCTCCAATTTAATGTCGACATCCATTTCCTCCCTTTTTCGGCCAAACCGTTGGCGCACTGCCACCGCGCTCTTCGCAGCCCTGGCGCTCCCGTGCGCCGCCCATCCTGGCCACCCGGATCACTCGGCTCAATCGAGCGGCTCATCGGCCACACCGGCACCCGGCACCGAGTCCAGCGTCACGATCACCGAAAGCGACGGCTACCGGGCCATCGTCGCAAACGGCCTGCCAAATCACGAGACCGGCCAGTTTCCCGGTCGCGGTAATCCCAACGCGATCACCAGCCAGGATTACCATTTCCGCGTGCCCCTCGAGCCCGTCGCCAATCCGACCCCGACGCCCTACGACCGCCAGCCCTTCGGCGTGGCGATCAACGGTGTCACCTTCGATCCCTTCACGGCCGGATTCTGGAAGGACGACCGCGAATCCGGCTGGCGCGAAGCCGCCAACCCGGTCCAGCGCAACCTCGGCCTCGACGAAAACCACGCCCACGTCCAGCCCAACGGAGCCTACCACTACCACGGCATCCCGAAGCCGCTGCTCACGGACGAAAGGAAAATGACCCTCCTCGGCTGGGCGGCGGATGGATTTCCGATCTACGGACCACTCGCACCCCGCGACCCCGAAGACCCGTCCAGCGAGATCGTCGCGCTCGAGTCCAGGTATCGAATGAAAACCGGCGAGCGCCCGGCCGACTCGCCCGGCGGAGACTACGACGGCACCTACGACGAGGATTTCGAATACGTCGCCGAGTCCGGCGATCTCGACGAGTGCAATGGCCGCACCGCCCCGACGCCCGAATTCCCCGACGGCACCTACTACTACGTCATCACCGCCGATTATCCCTACGTCCCCCGTTTTTTCCGCGGCACCCCCGACCCCAGCTTCGAACGCCGCGGCAACCGCCGACCGGGAGCCGGACCCGGCCCGGGCCGCCCCTCGCGCTCAAACTCGGACTAATTCCAAACCGAATAAATAATCAGACTCACGCGAAGGCGCGAAGAATCCGTCGCATTTGAGACCTTTTCGCGCCTTCGCGCCTTCGCGTGAGAATCCCGATATTTTCAAGAACTGGTTTAATTGAACTTCCTCCGAAAACTATTCCGCCGAGGATTCGTTCGACGGATCGATTTCTGAAATGCCCTCCGCAACCCGCTCCCCATCTTCCGCGGAGAGGCTCCGAATCAGCGCCACCGCAAGTCGCCCACCCTCACCGTCGTAATCCCGGGAAAACCTCCCAAATTCGACGCCCGCCCCGTCACCCGCGTGATTGCTGATCACGCGGAGCGCCGTCATCGGCACGTCGTGAGCGCGAGCCGCGGCGGCCAACCCGAAGAGGTTCATGTCGATCGCGTCCGCGTCACTCCGCCCCCGCACCTCGGCGCGAAAGGCATTCGACCCGCTGAAAACTTCACCGCTCGCGACCACCAGGCGCGGCAGTTTTCTCACACCTCCACCGGCTTCCAGCACCGTCAACGTCTGCGTCGCAGCCCGGGCCAACAAGAATCCTCCGGCATCCTCGGTCCCCCGCTGATACGCCACGACCCGCTCCACGAAAAACCACGCGCCGATCTTAGCCGCTCCCTCCAGAGCGCCGACCGGCCCCACCGAGATGACCCGGGAGCAGGGAAACTTCGTCAACACACCCTGAGCGATCACGGCCGCGGCGACGTCGCCGGCACCGACTTTCGCCGCCACAACGCGGTGTTCACCGAGCTTGAAGATTTCAACCTCGGCGCCACCCGCCGTGCTTCGCTGCCCAGGCTCCATCGCTTCGCTCCGCAGGACGGAGAGGTCGTCGTCCCAAGTGTGGAAATACGCCACGGTCTCCGCACGGAGCAGTGACGTTCCGAACCAGGCCGTCAGCGCGAGCGCCGTAAAAGTAATTTGCCGTATCATATACTGGATAGCTATCTGCGGTCCGGGCAACGGTGCAAGCACGCTCGTCGAGCTGGGCTCACAAAGCGCATTTTTTAAGTCCGGACATCCTTGCCCGAGCGAAGCGGTTCCCCCCCCAAAACGAGGTCATTACGCTGCCGTCCGAATTTATTACCCTTGCGGTTCCGGATTCGGGTCCCAATCTCGCGAGCTGGTTTCTACGAGCAACTCGAAGCTCGTCCCCCGACTTCCAGCCGGGAATCCAAACCAAAGATCAGCACTCTTACCGCCAGTCACCCTCACAATATCCGTATGCTCACTCGCCACCGAATCCAGTTTCCGTCCAGCCAGGAACACGATCTCAGCCAGGACACCGCCTTCTTCAATCTCATCGAAGGAGACTCGAAACAACGCATTCGGTTCCACGACTATGAAGCAATCTACGAGCGCCCCGGCCTCTACGAGCAGCTGTTTTACGAGCGCCTCAAGTGCTGCTCACCCCGCAAGGTTTGCGACCTGCTCGAGGCCAGTCTTCGCGCCGAATGGCTCGGAATGAGCGAACTCCGCACCCTCGATCTCGGCGCGGGCAACGGCATGATGGCCGACGAACTCCGCTGCCACGGTGCCTCCCGAATCGTCGGCGCCGACATCATCGAGTCGGCCCGCCGGGCCGCCTACCGCGACCGGCCGACCGCCTACGACGACTACCTCATCTCCGATTTCACCAATCTGAACGAGGACCAAAAACGCGAGCTCCACGAATGGAACTTCGATTGCCTCACCTCCGTCGCCGCGCTCGGGTTCGGCGACATTCCCACCGCGGCGTTCGTCCAGGCGCTGCAATTCATCACGACCGGTGGCTGGGTCGCCTTCAACATCAAAGAGACCTTCCTCGACCGCTCGGACAAATCCGGATTCTCCGTCTTCGTCCGCGAGCTCATCTTCTCGGAATATCTGCAGGTCTGCCACCTCGAGCGCTACGTGCACCGACTCTCCATGGAAGGCGTCCCGCTGAAATACTACGCTCTCATCGGACGCATCAAGGCGCCCGTGCCCACGGATTTCCTGAAGCAGATCGGACTCTGAGTTTGCTCGAGGGATCGCCCGTGGCGCCATCCGAGCCGATCCCCTCCCCGCAGCGCGATCTGACCCTCGCGCTCGCCCAATTCGCGTCGCATACCTACGACACCGGCCACAATGCGGGCCTGATCCTCGACCACGCCGAGCGGGCCCACGCCGCCGGCGCGGGAATCCTTCTCTGCCCCGAACTCTGCCTCACCGGCTACCTCGTCGATCCGCTCGAGCAAGCCGACAGCGCCATCTCGCTGGACAACCCCATCTGGAAACCACTCCTCGAAGCCTCGCAACGGGTCGCCCTCGCCGTGGGATTCGCCGAACACGGACCCAACGGCGAATGCTACAACAGCGCCGCCTTCCTCCACGCCGGGCAGATCTGGCACGTCCACCGCAAACTTTACCTCCCCAATTACGGCGGCTTCGACGAAGGCCGGCGCTTCAAAGCCGGGCAGCACCTCGGGTCGTTCGACACCCCCTGGGGCCGTCTGGCCATGCTCATTTGCGCCGACGCCTGGCACCCCTCCCTCGCCTACCTCCTCGCCCACGAAGGCGTCGACCTCATCCTCGTGCTCACCGCCAGCCCCGAGGGCGGACTCGATCCCGCCTTCGACACCATGGCCGCCTGGGAACGCCTCAACCAAACCCACGCGCTCACCCTCTCGATGTATGTCGCCTGCACGAACATCGCCGGTCCCGAGGGCGGTCTCGTTTTCACCGGCGGGTCCCACGTAGCCGCTCCCGACGGTGCCCTCATCGCCCGCCTCGCCCGCTACGAAAGCGATTTCCAAACCGTCGCGCTCGATTGGCAACGACTCGCCCGCCAACGCGACCGCCTTCCCTTCCGCCTCATCGACGAACTCGAGATCACCGTGCGACTCGGCAGTCAGGTCCTCGAAAAACGCGCGGCCCTCCTTCCTCCAAAATGACGCCCAACCAACCCACCACGTCCTCCGTTCTCGAAGCAGCCCACGCGGGTGCGTCCGCCGCCCGCATCCTCGCCCGCAGCCCGACCTCTGCAAAAAACCACGCGCTCCTCCACCTCCGGGACCTCCTCGACACCCACCGAGACCAGCTCACCGCCGCCAATCAAGGCGACCTCGACGCCGCCCGCAAACGCGACCTCCCAACCGCCCTCGTCAAGCGTCTCAGCTTCGACAACGCGAAGGTCGATTCCCGCCGCGACGCCCTCCGCGACATCGCCGCCCTGCCCGACCCCGTCGGCCAACCCGTCCGCGCCTGGCGCACCGACCGCGGCCTCGACGTCCGCCGCGTCCGCACCCCGCTCGGGCTCATCCTCATGATCTACGAGGCTCGCCCCCACGTCACCGTCAACGCCGGTGCCTTCTGCCTGAAATCCGGCAACGCCTGCCTCCTCCGCGGCGGCTCCGAAGTCGCCCGCACCAATGCCGCCCTGGCCGACCTCTGGACCCAATCGCTCGCCGCCGCCGACCTCCCACCCGTCGCCATTCAGGTCGTCCAATGCTCCCACGACGAAGTCGGCGAGCTGCTGCAAATGGACGACCTCATCACGCTCGTCATCCCCCGCAGCAGCAAACCCATGGTCCGCCGCATCCGCGAGCAGTCGAAAATCCCCCTCCTCAAACACGAGGACGGCATCTGCCACGCCTTCGTCGACGCCACCGCCCCACTCGCCGCCGCCACCCGCATCGTCGTCGACAGCAAGTGCCTCCTCCCCGAAGTCTGCAACGCCCTCGAGACCCTTCTCGTCCACGAATCCGCCGCCGCCACTCACCTGCCCACCATCGCCGCCGCCCTTCAGCGCCAGGGCGTCACCCTCCGCGGCTGCGAGCGAACCCGAGCCGTCCTCCCCGACGTCGAAGCCGCCACCGACGCCGATTGGGACACCGAATACCTCGGTCTCACCCTGGCCATCCGCGTCGTCCCCGACCTCGCCACCGCCATCGCCCACATCGAGCGCCACGGCTCCCACCACACCGACAGGATCATCACCGACAGCGAGGGCAGCGCCCGCCGGTTCGAAACCGAAGTCGACTCCGCCGTCACCCTCGTCAACGCCTCCACCATGTTCGACGACGGCGCGGCGCTTGGTCTCGGAGCCGAGATCGGCATCTCCACCGACCGGCTCCACGCCCGCGGCCCCATTGGCCTCGAAGACCTCACCATCCCGCGCTACGTCATCCGCGGCCACGGCGACGCCATGGGCAACTGGGACGAGCCTCATGACGGTTGACTCCACACCGGTCCGCGAGGCCTTCGCCCGCGGACTCGCCCGCTTCGACCAGCCCGGCTCCACCCGCCTCGGGGCTGAACTGAAATTCCCCCTCGTCGCCCCCGACGGCACCGCCGCATCCCGCGAAGACGTCCAACACCTCTGGCGCTTCCTAGCTGATCGCGAGTGGACCCCGCAGACCGAGGAAGGCCACCTCATCGGAGCCACCCGCCCCGGCGAACGCAACGACACCGTCGGCTCCTCCGAGACCGGCTACTGCAAAGTCGAATTCTCCCTCGCCCACGTCGCCGACCTCCACGCCCTCGACCGTCAGATCACCGACCTCCGCACCGACCTTCGCGAGTTCACCGAGCACACCGACCGCCATTTCCTCGGCTGCGGCATTCACCCGGTCACGCCGCCGTCGCCCGAGCTCCGAATGACGAAAAAACGCGCCAGCGTCTGGGGCGAAATTTTCCGATCCAACGAAGTCATCCCGCCCGGCACCGGCGACGACATGGATCTCTTCACCATCAACGCCGGATCGCACGTCCACGTCTCCCTCCCGCCCGGCGAAGCCATCTCCGCGGTCAACGTCCTCAACGGCTTCGCCCCCGCGCAGATCGCGATCAACGCCAACTCCAGCGTCTGGCGCAACGCCGTCGACCCCGATCACGAAATGGTCAGCGAAGCGTTCTGGGATTGGTGGGCCCCCGCCCGCGGCCGCGTCGGGCTCCCACCCCACCGTTTCACCGACCTCGACCACTACGCCGACACCATCGCCGAGCTCGACCTCCTCTACGTCCGACGCCCCGATGGCCAGCCAACCTTCCCCGACCCACCGACCTTCGGCGAATTTCTCGAAGCGCCGTCGCACCCCGCCCAACTCGCCACCACCGATGACCGCAAGAATCCTCGACGGGTCAGCGTCTCCCCCGAGCCCGGCGACCTCGATCTCCACAACTCCTGCTACTGGTATAACGCCCGCATCTCCCGCTACTTCACCGTCGAAAACCGCGTCAACGACCAGCAACCTCCCACCGACCTTCTCCTCCCCGCCGCGCTCACGACCGGTCTCACCGCCGCCCTCCCCGAGGCCGGGGAAGCCCTCGCCGCCTGGGATTGGCCCGACCTCACCCGGGCCCGCCCCGACGCCTACCGCCACGGCCTCGACGCCCGGGTTGGCGATCGTCCGGTCACCGACTTGATCACCCAAATGCTCGACGTCGCCAACCTCGGCCTCCGCCGCCGCGGCCTCGACGAAGAGCGCCACCTCGATCCACTCCGTGCCCGCTTCGCCGCCCGCACCAACCCCGCCCGCGAAGCCCGCACCATCTTCGCCCAAGGCGAAGCCCCCGCCCTCGTCGCCGCCCGCACGCTCTTCTCGAAGAAAGGAAGTTGAGAGTTCCTAGTTGAGAGTCGAATGCCTGAGGACTCAACGGTCCGGTCCGCGTTGCCCATCTCAAACTCTCAACTGCTAACTCTCAACTATTCACTCCTCCCAACAGGCTTATGAACGAACCCGAAACCCTCACCAACCAAGTCGCCATCATCACCGGAGCCTCCTCCGGCATCGGCTGGGGCATGGCCGAACGCTTTGCCGCCGAAGGCATGCGCCTCGTCCTCGCCGCCCGCCGCGAAGACAAACTCCAGAAACTCCTCACCAAACTCCCGCCCGGCACCGAAGCCATCACCGTCCCCACCGACGTCTCCAAAGCCGCCGACTGCGACCGCCTCGTCGCCCGCGCCCTCGACCACTTCGGCCAGGTCGACATCCTCGTCAACAACGCCGGCAACGCCGTCGCCAAACCCCTCGACGATACCAGCGCCGAGGAAATCGACCTCCAGATCGACGTCAACCTCAAGGGCGTCATCTACGGCAGCCGCGCCGTCGTCGGGACCATGAAATCCCGTCGCCACGGCTTCATCCTCAACGTCGGCTCCATTTGCTCCGTCCTCCCTTTCCCGCAATACGCCAGCTACGCCGCTGCTAAATACGGGGTCCTCGGATTTTCGAAATCCCTCTACGAAGAAATCCGCACCCACGGCATCCGGGTCCACTGCCTTTGCCCCGCCGCCGTCAACACCGCCTGGTCCCAACTCGCCGGCGGCGAAAACTCCATGCCCTGGCCCCGCGAAGACCGCATCCAACCCTCCGACCTCGCGGAGCTGGCCATCACCTGCCTCCGCCTCCCCAAACGAGTCAACGTCGACCAACTCACCATCTGGCCCGTCTGCGAGGCAACGAGCTGAAACCGAATCCCCGACCAGAGGAAGAATCCGGGACGGCCAATTCACGCGAACCGACGCGGCAAGACTGGAGCGTGCGCGTGAAATGCGGATTCGTGCGCCGGACCCGCGCGGGACGAGCGACCGATATCGTTTCTAACAAATATTTGGATTCTCACGCGAAGGCGCGAAGGCGCGAAATGGTCTCAAATAACGACGTGTTCTTCGCGCCTTCGCGGCTTCGCGTGAGTCTCATTATTCACTGAGTTCGTTATGACGCGGCGGCCAACTCACATCAGTTCCAGCAAATATCAGGGCTCTCGCCCAAAGCCGCGAAAAACCTCCTTTTCGACGTATTCTCCAAACGTTCGCGCGAGTCCGACCAGGCACAGCGTTTGGTCCGACTCACGGAGAAAGCAGCCGCAATTTCAATCCGTGTTTCACGAGCGATTGGAAATCCTTGTCCAGCGTGACGAACTCGGCATCGTGACCGATGGCGAACGCGGCGAGGTAGGCATCCATCCAGACCTTCGGCGAGGCCGAGGGCAGGTTGGCGATGCGATGCCAGGCTGATTCCAAGTCTGTCGGCTCGGCAAGCAGCTTCACGGTGGGAAGTTTGGAGAGCGAATCCACAACGCTCAACGCATCGCGATTGGTGAACCCTTCGGCAGCGTAAGCGCGAAGCAGAGCTGGGGTGGTCGCGAGACGCAGGAAACTCTGCTGGGTTGATCGGCAGAAACAAACCGGATTTCCGGCGGTTGCGGTCGCGAACTCCCGCAGAGCGAGGGAGTGATGCGGGTGGGCGGAAAACGTGAGTGCCACCCAGACGTTCGAATCAAAAAGAATGGCCAAGGCGCTGGAGATCCTCCTGGTGGACGGCGGTCTGCTCCAAACGGAGCAATTCTTCGACCTTCATATGGCTTGCGGGAGCCCGCTCGCCACAACGAACCACCGGGACTCCGTTGGGCTGAATCTCGATCCGGGGCTTGGAGGGTTCCGGTGGCGCGGAACTCTGCCGAGTCGCGAGCCCTCGCTCCAGAAGGTCTGCGGCGAGATCCTTGAGCTTTCGGCCCTCATGAACCGCGCGAAGCTTCATTTCCCGCACCAGACCCGGCGGCAGATCGAAGGTCGCTTTCATTGTGCAATTTTGCTGGGTTACTGGGTTGCTGTCAATCTGTAGCCGCAGCGCGTCGAATCCTCGGTTGGCGGCAGCGCGAAAAACAGCGGTGTTTTCACGAATCGCCCGGCTGCAGCCGAAGACCCAGACTTACCTTTGACTGATCGCCAGCGAAGCGTCCCGGGCATCGCGCACCAAATGGGTCAGCGTGGAATGGCACTGTTTTAAGCGAGTTTTCGACCGCTCTCGTCCTGAAAAGTCAGAGATCCTTCATTGCATTCAGGATGACAGGTTTGGACGAAGACGTTGCTTCGCAACGAATGTCTCCCGTCCCCCCAAGCTGTCATTCTGAGGTAATCCGAAGAATCTCTGACTTTCTGCACACTGCGCGCAACTGCCCTGCGAGGGTAAATAAGCCAGTTTGGACTCAAGTCATCCGGTGAACCAGTAACCCGTTTTCCGCCGACGAACCGCTTAAAGCAGTGCCATTCGGGTCAGCGTGGAAGACCGACTGTTGAGCGACGAGAAGTCGGTTCAAACCCCCGGGCTTCGCGAAGCCGAAGACTCGGATGTTAGGAATCGGCCACTGTCCGGTCAGGCGGGCATCATCACCAAAGCTCACAATTTCGCTGACCGCTCCCTCGCCACCGATCCTTCCCACTCATCATCTGGCGTAGGATCACCAACCCATCGAATCGCTGTTTGAGATCGCGGTTGTTGCCGCTCTGACCCGACATCAATAACCGCATCGAGTCCGGCGCCTGTTTGATCGAATTCAGGCTATAAGAGATCGGGATGAATTCTGCGTCTCCTCGTCCAACTGGCAGATCGTATCGGAGGTTTGACAAGACATCCTCACCGGTGGGCAGGGCGGCCCGGATAAGCTCCACTCGAATCCGTCGATTTCCCGAAGGGTGGCGAGCAGAAGCTGATCATAGTTGACGAACCTTTCGAAGTTCCCGCACTCTTTCCCCTCTCGGAAAAATGCCCAGGAAATAGACTCTCTAAATAAGTAACGACGACTCGTATTTGCGGGATTCTGACGGGCAACCGATTGTCCGATCGAAAGCTTCGTGGGACAACTGCGTTTCAAAAGCCTTCGACCAATTGCGCGGCCTCTGCGAGGGAATCCTTGCGGACGGTGAAGTCAATCGGGCTGAGGCAAATGTTTTTCGCAACTGGGTCTCGAGGTATCGTGAGGTGGAGGGAATTTGGCCGTTCTCTGAAATATCCGACCGAGTTGGAAAAGTATTTGAGGACGAAGTCGTAACGGACGAGGAATTTAAGGAGCTTCAGGCGATATTGGAGATGATCATTGGCGGTGAAGTTGAACAGACCTTCTCGCCGCAAGCAAAGAGCCCTTCGACGCGACTGCCACTTTGCGCCCCCCAACCTCCGGCACTCAGCTTCAATTCTGAATTCTGCACAACCGGACGCTTCGCCTTGGGAACACGAGCAAAGGTTGTGGAGGCTATCGTCGCCAGGGGCGGAAAACATAGCAGCACGCCTCGTCACGCCACTCGCTACCTCGTCATCGGGCATTTTGTCAGCCGGGATTGGAAGTATTCCAACTATGGAACGAAAATCGAACGTGGGATCGAACTACGGAACGCTGGATCGGAGCTTTCGATCATTAGCGAAGAGACCTTTACTCGCTTCCTTCGATGACTGACCAACTAGAATTCAATACCCAATCGCCTGCCTCGCTGAATCCAGATCAACAAAGATCGCTGGAGCTTCTCCAACGAGCGTGCCAAAGCAGCAAGCGATTGACGGAGATATTCTCCGATTTCGAGAAAGGTTACGCTGTTGGGTGGGCATTTCCTGTCAGTAAATTTTTCAAGACCGCTCTCGATATTCGGATGACACAACGCGTATTCAAGAAGGACGCGAAAGAAGCGAAGGGGGTTGTCGAAATGATTTGGACTCAGGGCGCGCTCTTCGATTTTTCAGCCGGTGACGTTCTTTATGACCGCGTGATCTCAAGTCGGGAGACTTGGGCGGAAACCCTTCAACGTGGCACGCGGGCCTTGACCGTGAAATCAGCAGAAGCCGCCGGCATCGAAAGCCCGGGTTCCGTCTTCTTTGAGATCATGAAGAGTTCCAGCGACGGCCTTGAGTCGGAATCGGTGGAGAAGCTGACCCGAATTCGCTTCGTAGAATTTTTGATCACCGGCGCGCTCCCGAAATAAGCCGATTACCCAAGGCTACTTTCGTCCAAAATCGACGCCGATGGCGTGTATTGCCTCAGAGATTCTGCATATTCGTCGAGGAAGCAGGCCTTTCAATTTGATGTATCTGGCCGTCCAAACCTTGTCGACCCATGAAGAATTGGTTGTCGATGAACCCGCCGAAGGAGGCGCCTCGCCAGCCCACGGCGACACTTGCTACCATTCACTTCGGGGCTCGATTCGTCCGCCGCCCCTCAAAGCCCCACCGCTAAACCCGCCCCATGATCGAACTCCGCGACATCTCCAAGACCTTCCCCGCCCATCGCGGCTCCGACGCTGTCGTTGCCGTCGACCGCGTGAGCTTCACGATCCAAGAGCACGAGACCCTCTGCCTCATCGGAACCAGCGGCTCCGGCAAGACGACGGTCATGAAGATGATCAATCGTCTCATCGAACCCTCCGGTGGCACGATTCTGCTCGGCGGGACCAACGTCCGTGACCTCGACGAGATCGCGCTCCGCCGACGCATCGGTTACGTCATCCAGAGCGGCGGGCTCTTCCCCCACCTCACCGTTGGTCGCAACGTCGGCCTCCTCTGCGACCTCGAGGGCTGGGAAAAACCCCGCACCCGCGACCGCGTTCACGACCTGCTCGGACTCGTCGGCCTTCCGCCCGCCGAGTTCGCCCACCGCCTCCCGCGCGAGCTCTCCGGCGGTCAGCGTCAGCGCATCGGCGTGGCCCGCGCGCTCGCCCTCGACCCGGACACCATTCTGATGGACGAACCCTTCGGCGCGCTCGACCCGATCACCCGCGGCCAGCTCCACGCCGAATTCCGCGACCTCCAGGCCAAAGTCGGTAAGACCGTCATCCTCGTCACCCACGATCTCGCCGAAGCCTTCGACCTCGGCGACCGCGTCGCCATCATGGACCGCGGTCGCCTCGTCCAGCTCGGCACCGAATCCGATCTCCGCGAAAATCCCGCCAACGATTTCGTTCGCGAGTTCATCAAGACCCAAGTCGGCACGGCGAATTGATCGTTAAGAATTATCCCATGCTCCGCATCGCCACCCTGCTCATTGCCACCCTGTTCGGCGTGCTCGCGACCGCCACCGCCCAATCCGACTCGATCGTCGTCGGATCGAAAAACTTCACCGAATCTCGCCTCCTCGGCGAAATTATGGCGCAGGTCATCGAGACCGAGACCGACCTCACCGTCGAACGCCGCCTCGGCCTCGGCGGGACCATGATCTGTTTCTCCGCGCTCCAGGAGGGAGCCCTCGACCTCTACGCCGAATACACCGGCACCGGCCTCGTCGCCATCCTCGAGGAATCGCCCACCGGCGACCCGATGCGCACGCTCCACCGCGTCCGGACCGAGTTCACCGACCGCTTCGACCTCACCTGGCTCGCTCCCTTCGGCGCCAACAACACCTACGCCCTCGCCATGCGGGACGAGCAGGCCGAGGCCCTCGGCATCACCCGCATCTCCGACCTGGCCGACCACCCCGACCTCCGCGCCGGATTCGGGCACGAATTCCTCAACCGTCCCGACGGCTGGCCGGGCCTCCGCGCCGCCTACGAACTCACTTTCCCGGACATCCGCGGCATCGAGCACGGCCTCGCCTACCCCGCCATTGCCGCCGGCCAGCTCGACCTCATCGACGTCTACAACACCGACGGCAAACTCGCCGAACTCGACCTCCGCGTCCTCCTCGACGATCGCCAATTCTTCCCCGCCTACAATTCCGCCCCCCTCGTTCGCTCCGAAATCCTCGCCCGCCACCCCGAGATCGCACCCGCCCTCGCCGGACTCGCGTTCACCCTCCCCGACGCCCGCGTGCGCCAACTCAACGCCGAAGTCGAAGGCCGCGGTCGCAGCGTCGCCGACGTCGCCACCGAGTTTCTCACCCTCCGCGCGAGCGGCCGACTCGCCGACCTCGACGCCCGTTCCGAAGCACCCAAAGTCGCATCCACCGCTCCCCGCGCCCGCGGTTTCGGACCCCTCATGCTCTCGCGCGCTGGCGTCACGGCCCGGCTCACCTGGGAGCACCTCCAACTCACCGGCCTTTCCGTCCTCCTCGCCTGCGCGGTCGGCGTTCCGCTCGGCATCGCCATCATTCACTGGCGTCGGCTCGCCCCGCCCGTCCTCTGGACCACTGGCGTCATTCAGACGATTCCCAGTCTCGCCCTCCTCGCACTCATGATCCCGATCCTCGGCCTCGGCTTCCCGGCCGCCATCGCCGCTCTCTTCCTCTACGCCCTCCTCCCCATCGTTCGCAACACGTTCACCGGCATCAACGGCGTCGACGCCGACCTCCTCGAAGCCGCCCGCGGCATGGGTCTCACCCGCTTCCAAGTCCTCCGAATCGTCCAGTTCCCCCTCGCCACCCCCACGATCATGGCCGGCGTCCGCACGTCGACCGTTATCGGAGTCGGCGTCGCCACCCTCGCCGCCTTCGTCGGAGCGGGCGGCCTCGGCGAGCCCATCCTCACCGGTCTCCAACTCAACGACGCCAACCTCATCCTCACCGGAGCCATCCCCGCCGCTCTCCTGGCGATCGCCGTCGACCTCGTCCTCGGCCGCGTCGAGCGCCTGGTCGCCCCCCGGGGAGTCTGATTTCCCCCGGATCGTCGCGCTCATCCGACTCGGTTGGGACCAAAATTACGGGCGTCTTTACGTTTCCGGGCCGCGCTGGGAGAAACTTATGGCTCCGCCGACGGAAACCCCGCTACCTTCCCGACATGGACGTCGAAATCCTCGCGCGGGTGCAGTTCGCATTCACGATCATGTTCCATTACATCTACCCGCCGTTGTCCATCGGCCTAGGGGTTTCGCTCGTGATCATGGAGGGAATCTGGCTGAAAACCGGCAACCCGCTCTTCCACAACATGGCGCGCTTCTGGACGCGGGTCTTCGCGCTCACGTTCGCCATCGGGGTCGCGACGGGCATCGTGATGGAATTTGAATTCGGCACAAACTGGGCGACCTACTCGCGCTTCGTCGGCGACATCTTCGGCAGCGCCCTCGCCGCCGAGGGCATCTTCGCCTTCTTCCTCGAGTCCGGCTTCCTCGCCCTTCTGCTCTTCGGCTGGGACAAGGTCGGCCCGCGCCTCCACTTCTTCGCCACCTGCATGGTGTGCGCCGGAGCCCACTTCAGCGCCGTCTGGATCGTGGTCGCCAACTCGTGGATGCAGACGCCCGCCGGTTTCCACCTCGAAACGATGATCGACGGAGTGCCCAACATCCTGCCCGCCGGCCACGTCGTCACCGCCGACGACCTGGGCTCGGTCCGCGCCGTCGTCACCGATTTCTGGGCGATGGTCTTCAATCCCTCCTCCGTCGAGCGGCTGACGCATGTCGTCCTCGGAGCTTGGATGGCCGGTGCCTTTCTCGTCGTCAGCATCAGCGCCTTCTTCATCCTGCGTGGCCGTCACAAGGATTTCTCCCGCGCCTCGATCAAAGTCGGCCTCGCGTTTGCGACCGTCGCAACGCTCCTTCAGATCGTCAGCGGAAGCGTCGGAGCCAAGAGCGTCGTCGTGAATCAACCCGTGAAGCTGGCCGCCATGGAAGGCGTCTTCGAAACCGCCGATTACACGCCGATGACCCTCTTCGGTTGGGTTGATACGAAGAACCGCACGACCTCCGGTCCGGGGATTCCCGGGCTTCTGAGCTTTCTCGCTTTCGACAATTTCAAGCAGCCCGTCACTGGTCTGAACGACCTCCCACCGGACGAATTCCTTCTCAAACGTTACCCGGACGCCACGAAGGAAGAACTCGCCGAGATCCGCCCGTCTTATTGGCCAAAGGTCAACGCGGTCTTCCAGGCTTATCACCTCATGATCGCCATCGGCACCGCTCTCGCCGGACTCGTCGTCGTGGCCTGCTTCTTCTGGTGGCGCGGCTGGCTTTTTCAGACGGACTGGTTGCCGACGCGTCTCCTGCTGTGGTCGTTGGTCCTTTCCGTGATCGGGCCGCAGATCGCCAACCAAGCCGGCTGGTTCACCGCCGAACTTGGTCGCCAACCCTGGATCGTCTACGAGCTTCTCAAGACGTCTCAGGCCCTCTCGAAAGTCGTGACGGCCAACGAGGTCCTCGCCTCGCTCATCATGTTCGCTTTCGTCTACCTTCTCCTCTTCGTCTTGTTCATCTACCTGCTGAGCCGCAAGATTCAGCACGGTCCCGACGAAGGCGAACAAAGCGAAGAACTACCCGAAAGTTGGAAAGCCATCCTCCGGGCGGACGACAAGCTGCCCCGGACCTAAGCCCACCCTGGCAATCTAGAAACCAATGGATCTCAACCTCATCTGGTTCATTCTCGTCGGAGTCCTGTTCACCGGCTACGCCATCCTCGACGGCTTCGACCTCGGCGTCGGCGCGCTGCATCTCTTCGTCAAGAAGGACGAGCATCGCCGCCTGATGCTCAACTCCATCGGTCCCGTCTGGGACGGCAACGAGGTGTGGTTGGTGACGGGCGGCGGCGCGCTCTTCGCCGCCTTCCCCGAGGCCTATGCGACGGTGTTTTCCGGCTTCTACCTCCCGTTCATGCTGCTGCTCGTGTCCCTGATCTTTCGCGCCGTCGCGATCGAGTTCCGCAGTAAAGAATCGTGGGGCTGGTGGCGGCAAATGTGGGACGTCGCCTTCGCTGGCGGCAGCGTGATGTCGGCCTTTTTAATCGGGGTCGCGATGGGAAATATCGTGCAAGGCATCCCGCTCGACGCCGACCACGAGTTCGCCGGCACCCTCCTGAGTCTGCTCAACCCCTACGCCCTCTGGATGGGCGTCACCACCGTCCTCCTCTTTGCCATGCACGGGGCGATCTACGTGGCGATGAAGACCGAGGGCGAACTCCAGGCCATCGTCCGCAGCTGGATTCCCAAGCTCATCGGCCTCTTCATCGCCGCCTACTTCATTTTCAATATTTTCACCTTCATCGAAGTCGAGCGCATCATCGGCCTCGTTCGCGAGCGGTCCTACATCTTCGCCGTGGCGGCGCTGGGCATCCTCGTGGTGCTCAACGTCCCCCGCGAGATCCACAATGGGCGCGAGTTCAATGCCTTCCTGTCGTCGTGCGCCGGAATGGCCCTCATGATGGCCACCTTCGGACTGAGCTACTACCCGAACATGGTCTACTCGAATCCGCTGCCGGAAAATTCCCTCACCGTGATCAACGCCGCTTCCAGCCAGGGCACCCTGATGACGATGCTCATCATCGCCTGCTTGGGCATCCCCATCGTCCTGGCCTACACCGCGAGCATCTACTACATCTTCCGCGGGAAAGTGACGCTCACGAGTCACAGCTACTGAGTGCTGGGCGGACCGGAGAGCGCAGCGCTCCCCGTCCCCCCAATCCTGTCAGCTTGAACGGAGTGAAGGATCGCTGACTCTTGAGTTCTTCCTCCCCACGTTTTTGGGGGAACCGTCCCGCTCCCAGCCGCACCGACGGCACCAAATCAACGACGATTTCGTCACAAAAACAATGCGGGCCAGATCGTCACACCCGGCGGGACGATCGTCGGGGCCTACACCGGCCCGTTCTACACCGCCAACGGCGGCGCGCAGGTGATCCCCACCTACACGGGTGGCAACACCAACAACGGCACCGACTACCCCGTCTCCATCGACAACCTTGCGGTCACCAAGGACTTCATCGTCATCTGTGAAAACACCAACAGCCCCGCCACCGCGGTCTACGCGAAATACTTCCGCAACGGCGGCGTCTGGTCACTCGACCGCAACGCCAACCTCGCCGCGAAGTATCAAGCCGACTTCAACTTCAGCTACGTCAACAGCCGCGACGGCAGCGCCCCTTCTCCGGCTGGGATCTGGGAAGCGTCCGGCGTGATCGCGGCCGCTTCGTCCTCCTCACCGGCGACCGCCAACCCGTCGCCGCGGCCATCGCCGCCCGCCTCGGCCTCACCGACTTCCAGGCCGACTGCCTGCCCGAGGACAAACGCACCCGCATCGAAGCGCTCAAGACGGAGGGCGCGCACGTCATGGTCGTCGGCGACGGCCTCAACGACGCCCCCGCCCTCGCCAGCGGCCACCTCGGCGTCGCCATGGGCGCGCTCGGCAACGAAGTCGCGATCCACACCGCCGACGTCGCGCTCATGAACAACGACCTCCGCCGCCTGGCCGACCTGCTCGAGCTCTCCCATCGCACCGTGGGCGTGATCAACCAGAACCTCCTCTGCGGCTTCGTCTTCATCATCCTCGCCATCACGGCCTCCTCCCTCGGCCTCATCACCCCGATCCTCGCCGCGTTCGTCCACGAGTTCAGCGCCTTCTTCGTCATCTTCAACAGCGCCCGGCTCCTCCGCTTCGATGGCCTCGAATCCGACGAGACCGCGGATTCCGCACCCAACCTCGTCCCCGCACCCGCCCCGTGACCGCTCGCACGATCCTCCCGTGGGCGCTCCTCGCCGCCTCCGTCGTCCTCAATTTCGTCCTCGCCGCCGCCCGCCCGGGGACAAATTCGCTCCCGGCACCACCCGCAGTCACAGCTTTCCACCCACCCACCCCGGCCATTCCTTTCACGGTTGAGCCAACCCCCGAGCCGAATCCCGAGCCGAATTCAGCCACGTCGCTCGGCCCGATCTCCACCCGCTCGCAAACCTACGCCGCCTTCGCCAACACCCTCCGGGCCGAATCCATCACTCCGACCGAACTCGTCGTCCTCAACCAGATCATCGGCCGCTGGCTCACGTCCGACCCCGCCGCCGCCTCCGAGTGGCTCGACGCCCAACCCGACTGCGAAAACTACGGCCCCGCCATTGCGACCGTCGCGGAGTTTTTGGTGACCGGTGGCGATTACCAAAGCGCTCGCGAATGGGCCGACACCATCGCCGAGCCCGACCTCCGCGCCCGAACGACCGAGATCATCATCGCCGAAGCTTATCGGACGGGCGCGATGAGCGCCGAGGCGGTCAAGTCCGCCGATCTGAGACCGGGAGCCGTCGATGACATCCTCTCCGGCGCCCGCACCGACTGATCCCGCAAAGTGGCGCAAGCCTCCAGCTTGCGAGATCCCATCCGAGCAAGCTGGGAGCCCGCGCCACTTTCCCAACGACAACGCGATCGCGCGCTTCTCGCCGGGACGATTTCGCCGCCGCCGGCCAAATCCGTCCAGAGCGGGTGCCGCGCACCCCCGCTCGATTCATTCCATCGCTTCCCGCTTGCTCCGGCGGCCCAAGCCATCTTATTTTCGCGGTCCCGCCAGATTTCCGGGGAGTTAGCTCAGTTGGTAGAGCGCGTCGTTCGCAATGACGAGGTCAGGGGTTCGATCCCCCTACTCTCCACCATCTTCAGATCGTTCGGCTGCCGCCAGCGCTCGGCTCAGGCGCTCAGACTGGCCAGAAAAGCGGAGTTCAAATCTTCGTGAACGTAGGGCGTCGCCCGCGGCCGCCCCATGTAGAATCCCTGCGCGTAATCGATCCCCAGCTCGGCCAGCAGTTCGTATTGCTCGCTGGTCTCCACGCACTCGGCGACGGTCTTGATGTTCCGGATCTTCGCCACCTCGCGGATCGCCCGCAGGATGGCTTGATTGAACGAGTTGTTCGGCAGATCCCGCACGAACGCACAGTCGATCTTGAGCAAATCAACGGGCAGGTTTTTCAGGTAAGCCAGGGACGAAAATCCGGCCCCGAAATCGTCGAGCGCGATCTTCAGCCCAATGGCCGACATTTTTTCCAAAATCTCCCGCGCCTTCTCGAGGTTCGACATGATCTCGGTCTCGGTGATCTCGAAGTGCAGTCGATCCGGCGTCACCGAGCTGTGGGAAAGCACTTCCTCGACGAATTCAAGAAGCTCGAGGTCGTTGAACGATGGGGCCGACAGGTTCACGCCGAGGATGAGATCCGGGTATTGCTCGAGCTTGCGCACGGCTTTCTCGGCAACGAAGCGGTCGAGTTTCGCGCTTTGCCCCGAGCGGGCGGCGGAGTTCAGGAAAGCGCCCGGGCTCACGATCACCGTCTGCGCCGGGTCGATGTAGCGCAGCAGCGCCTCCTGGTAGAGCATCTCGCCGCCGCGCGTCGAAACGACGGGCTGGAACCAAAGTTCGAGCGCTCCATCGGTCATGGCTTCGCTGATGCGCGCCGCCCAATTCGTATCGGCGATCAACCGGGCGATCTCGCTGTCGCTCTCGTTGTGAATCTCGACGCGGTTGCGCCCGTGAGCCTTGGCGGTGTAGCAGGCGGAGTCCGCCGCCACGAGGATCTCACTGGGCGTGAGCATCGGATTGATCGGGGCCACGCCGATGGACGCGCCGACCCGGAACGTGCGCTCGCCCTCGATGAATCGAAATTCCTCGACCTTCTCGCGCAGCCGCCCGGCGATGGCCATGGCGTGGTCGACCGAAGCGTCGGTGAGAATCACGACAAACTCGTCGCCGCCGAAGCGAACGAGCTCGTCCTGCGGTCGGGTCGCCGTTTTCAGAATCGCGGAAAGCGTCGTGAGCAGGCGATCTCCCGCCTCGTGGCCGAGCGTGTCGTTCACAACCTTGAAGTTGTCGAGATCGAGGTAGAGGACCGCGCCGGGACGCCCCTCCTGCGAGGCGCGAACGGCCGCCTCGAGCGCCGGCTCGAGCTGGCTGCGATTGAGCAACTTGGTGAGCGGGTCGCGCGTGGCGAGAAATTTAAGCTCCCGCTCGAGCCGCTTCCGCGCGGCGATGTCCTTCACCTGCTTCTCGGCGACCGTCAGCCGAACGTTGAGAAAATCGGGAACGTAAGGCTTCGCCACGTAATCGCTCGCACCCGCGTCGAGAATGTCGCGCAAGTCTTCCGGCCGGTCGTTTCCGGTGCCGACCAGGATGTAATACTGATCGCCGTCCGGCTGCGACCGCAGATGCTTCGAGAGTTCGAGGCCGCTCATCCCCGGAAGCTGCACGTCGAGCAGAATGATCGGATAGAAACGCTCCATCAACCGGGCCAAGGCGTCCTCCGCGGTCTCGCACGGAACGGTGTGATGCCCCCGTTTTTTCATCAACCGATCCAACAGCGCCCGGGTCACCGGATCATCCTCCACGATGAGAACGTCGAGAGCGGACAAGTTTTCCGCGGCACTGGAGATGGGAAATTGACTCATGGGAGCGGACTCGATTCGGAGGGCGGCGCTTGGCTCGTTCCCATTGTTTCGTCGCGGAACAATGCACCAGCCGCTCCTTGGCGAAAAGCTCTATCCACCCCGCGCGAACGTCAGGTATCGTGCCCGCATGTTCACCGGACTCGTCGAAGCCATCGGCACGCTGGAAAGCTTCACCGATACTCCGGGTGGCCGCCGCTTCCGCCTCCGCGCCCCCGGCCTTGCTTCCCAGCTCACCCTCGGCGAGAGCCTCGCGACCAATGGCTGCTGCCTGACCGCCGTCGCGACCACCACCGAAACGATCGATTTCGACCTCCTCGCCGAGACCCTCGACCGCACCAACCTCGGGAAACTCGAACCCGGCTCCCGCCTCAACCTCGAACGCGCCCTCGCCGCCAATGCGCGCCTCGGCGGGCATTTCGTCCAAGGTCACGTCGACGCCACCGTCGCCCTGATCGACGTGACCGCCCGCGGCCCGGATCTCGGCCTCACCATCGAGCTCCCCGCCGCTTTCGCCCGCTACGTCATCCCCAAAGGCTCCATCGCCCTCAATGGCGTGAGCCTCACCATCGCCGACCTCGCCGCCGACCGCCTCACCATCTGGATCATTCCCCACACGCGCGACCACACCAACCTCGGCGACCTCCGCCCCGGCGACCCCATTAACGTCGAATACGACGTCCTCGCCAAATACGCCGCCCGCCAGTTCGACCCCAAAACAACCTAACCACCCAGAGGGGTCAGTCCGTTCATTGGTTCAGAAAGCCGCATCACCCCGAAGCGAATCCCTCGTCTACTCCGGTTTGACGGCCTCAACCACTTCGATCTGACCCGCCGTCTCGAGCTCGATCTGCGGGGTTTCGTCACGATAGATTTTGACCGTCCCGGTGAGCGCGATCCGCTTCCCCTTCAGATCGTCGAACCCATCGGGAAACATCGCCAAATTACGCTCCGAAACGATCGCCACGAACGAATTTGGCACCTTCGCGAAATTCAAAAACGTCAAACTCCCCGTCGGCGTCGCCCCGACCCCCGTCAGAGTCCCCGTCACCGTCACGATCTGCCCCTCCATCCCCATCAGCGCATCACGGTCGTCCGCCTCGACCTGCACGATCGCATCCGGATCGGTGGCGTCCTGCGCCCGAAGCGCGGTTGCGGGCAGAATCAACGTGGCGAGAAGAGCGAGGCGAAGGGCGGATTTCATCGCGCCAAAATTACCCGTCCCAGCCCGCCCGGCAAGCGCCGCGTCCCACAAAATCGCCCGAACTTCGCACTTAAAACTTCCCCAATCCCCGGCTACCTTCCCCGGTCTCCATGCGAGCCACGCTCAAAGTCCAACCACCCGACCGCGATTCCTTCGAAGTCGCCATCGCCAACACCGCCACCATCGGCCGCAGCCGCGACAACACCGTCGCCCTCGACTTCAGCCCACACGTCTCCCGCCAGCACGCCATCATCCGCTGCCACAACGCGTTCGAATACCAAATCATGGACCTTGGCAGCCGCAACGGAACCTACGTCGATGGCCGCCGCGTCATCACCCCCGTCACCCTCCGGGACGGCTCCGTCATCCGCATCACCAACAACGAACTCCTTTTCAATCAAAACGACGACGCCACCCCCGCGCCCGGAGCCGACCGCACCATCGCCGGCACCGAGCACGGCCTCGAAGCCGCCGCCGACGTCGCCATCATGGTCTGCGACATCCGCGCCTTCTCCACGATGTCCGAACAAATCTCCGACGAGGACCTCGCCCGCACCCTCGGCGACTGGTTCCGCACCGCCGGCAATCTCGTGCAACGCAGCGGCGGCACCATCGACAAGTTCATCGGCGACGCCATTCTCGCCTACTGGACCAAGACCGACGAACCCGGTGCCGAAGCCCGCGCCGCCCTCCGCGTCGGCGAGAGCCTCCTGCGCGAAGCCGCCACCCGCCGCTGGCCCGGCCCCGCCAATCCCGCCTTCCGCATCGCCGTCGCCCTCCACCACGGCACCGTCACCTGCGGCAACATCGGGCTTGTCGCCCAGCGCGATGCGACCATCATCGGCGACGCCGTCAACACGGCATTTCGGATCGAAACCACCATGAAACTCCTCGACCAGCGCCTCGTCATGTCCGGCGATTTCCTCGCCGCCCTCGGCCCCGTCGAACACCCCACCCACGATCTCGGAGAACACCGCCTCAAGGGTAAGAACCAGCCCGTTCGCCTCCACGGACTCGAAGCATCCACCCCATCCACTCAGTGAGCACGCCCAAACGCAC
The DNA here is from genome assembly GCA_963719495.1 of uncultured Verrucomicrobiae bacterium. Classification (GTDB taxonomy): domain Bacteria; phylum Verrucomicrobiota; class Verrucomicrobiia; order Chthoniobacterales; family JAATET01; genus CAVVKW01. The sequence goes on along the minus strand of CAVRCI010000002.1, from coordinate 769,120 downwards.
CCGCCGCCGCGTCGCCGCCACGACCGAATCCACTCCCAAACGCAGTCGAAAGACCAAGGCCGCCCCTTCGGCTCCCGCCACCACCGAACGAGGCTCCCGACCGGCCCGCACCGGCAACACCGCCGTAAACGAAGCCCTCGGCGTGGTCCTCGTCGGCGTCGGCGTCCTGCTGCTCCTCGCCCTCATCTCCTACGTCCCGGCCGACGTCCCTTCCTGGGTCTTCTTCAGTTGGGTCAGCCCGCCCAACGAGGAGATCAGCAACTACGTCGGCATCCTCGGCGTCCTCGGTGCCGGGTTCCTCTACTTCCTCTTCGGAGCCGCCTCCTACCTGCTCGCCGTCCTCCTCCTCGGTTTCGGCATCGCCAAGCTTTTCTTCCCCCGCTTCAGCCTCAAAGGTCGCCTCGGCTGGGCCTTTCTCTTCCTCATCTGCGGAGCCAGCCTCCTCCACATCCAGCCCTTCTTCCTGCAAAGCTGGGGCGACACCTTCCGCATCCAGAGCCCCGGCGGCTGGACCGGATACTACGTCGGTGGCAAAGCCTTCACCAACGCCCTCGGATCCGGTGGCTCCGCCATCGTCCTGATCGTTCTCTACCTCGCCAGCCTCATCCTCCTCACCGGCTTTCACCCCTTCAAATTCGTCAAACTCTGCGCCGCCGCCGCGAGCGGGCGCCTCGCCGACCGCCGCGAGCGCCAGCGCGAACGCCTCACCGAGGAAGAGCTCTTCGCAGCCAACCAGCGCGAAATCGACCGCCAGGCCGAAAAAATCGAGAAACGCCTCCGCCCCAAGCGAGCGACAAAAACCGACCCCGACCCCTCCGACGAACCAGAATCCGTCTCCGCCACCCCCGTCGCCTCCGACGACCCCCCGCTCCCCGAGCCCAAGATCATCGACACCTCGGTCCCAAAACCCGGCACCAAGAAGCTCCCCCCGCCCCTCCGCGCCGCAAAGCCCCCGACGCCCTCGGCGGCCTCCAGGAAGTCCACCTCGACAACTACGAACTCCCCCACCTCGACCTCCTCGACCCGCCCGACGACGACGGCCGCGTCGCCGTCGACCCGACCGAGCTCAAAGCCGTCCAGGACATCATCATCGACACCCTCGCCCAGTTCGGCATCACCACCTCGCCCGGCGACATCACCAAGGGCCCCACCATCACCCGCTACGAGATCTACCCCGCCAAAGGCGTCCGCGTCGACCGCATCGTCACCCTCGAACGCGACATCGCCCGCGCCACCCGCGCCGAGCGCATCAACATCATCGCCCCCATCCCCGGCAAGGACACCGTCGGCATCGAAATCGCCAACGCGAAGAAGGTGAAAATCACCGTCCGCGAGCTCTTCGAGTCCGAGGCCTGGACCGACTCCAAAGCCCGCCTCCCCCTCACCCTCGGCAAGGACGTCTACGGCAACGCCATCATCGGCGACCTCGCCGCCATGCCCCACTGCCTCGTCGCCGGCACCACCGGCTCCGGCAAATCCGTCTGCATCAACTCCATCATCGCCAGCCTCCTCTTCCGCTTCACCCCCGAAGAGCTCCGCTTCATCATGATCGACCCCAAGGTCGTCGAGATGCAGATCTACAACACCCTCCCCCACCTCGTCACCCCCGTCGTCACCGACCCCAAGAAGGTCCTCATGGCCCTCCGCTGGGTCGTCGACGAAATGGAAAACCGCTACCGCATCTTCGCCAAAACGAACGTCCGCAACATCGCCACCTTCAACGACCGACCCAAACCAAAAACCCAAGCCGAACTCGACGAAGCCGAAAGCAAAAAAGACACCCCGCCCTGGGAAGACTCGAGCCCGCCGGGCGCACCAAGCCCGCAGGGCGCTCCAAACCCGGAGGGCGAGGCTCCCGCCGAGCCGTTTTCCTCACCCAAGGCGCCCCCCCCCACCCCAAATGCCGCCCAGCCAAAGCTCGACCCCATCGAAGCCCTCGCCGCCGCCGCCGAGCTCGAGGACCAGATCCCCGAGAACGAGGAAGACGACTGGACCACCACGTCCCGCAACAAGATCGCCGTCCCCCGCGACGTCGACGAGATCATCATCCCCGAGCAGATGCCTTACATCGTGGTCATCATCGACGAACTCGCCGACCTCATGCAGACGGCCCCCGCCGACGTCGAATCCAGCATCGCCCGCATCGCCCAGAAAGCCCGCGCCTCCGGCATCCACCTCGTCGTCGCCACCCAGACGCCCCGCGCCGACGTCGTCACCGGCATCATCAAAGCGAACATCCCCTCCCGCATCGCCTTCCAGGTCGCCTCCAAGATCGATTCCCGCGTCATCCTCGACGAGAACGGAGCCGAGCGCCTCATCGGCCAGGGCGACATGCTCTACCTCCCCCCCGGCACGGCCAAGCTCGTCCGCACCCAGGGCGTCCTCGTTACCGACGACGAGATCGCCCGCATCGTCGACTTCGTTTCCAACCAGTCGAAACCCCACTTCGAGCCCAGCATCCACGACAAACTCACCAGCAACGCCCCGCCCGAAGAAGAAATCAGCGAAGCCGACGAAGAACTCGTCGACAAGTGCCTCGACATCATCAAGCAGGAGGGCAAATGCTCCACCTCGATGTTGCAACGCCGCCTGCGCCTCGGCTACACCCGGGCCGCCCGCGTCGTCGACATCCTCGAATCCCGCGGCATCGTCGGCCCCAAGGACGGCGCCAAAGACCGCGAAATCCTCGTCGACCTCGACACCCTCTGATGAAAAGCGACACCACCGGCCAACTCGCCCTCTCCATCGGCGTCCTCCTCTCCAGCGAGCGCGAAAGCAAAGGCATTCCCGTTGAAAAGGCCGCCAAGGAAACCCGCATGCGCGCCCAGCGCATCCGCGACATGGAGAACGACGACCTCTCCTCCTTCAGCAACCCCAGCTACGCGCGCATGTTCATCATCGCCTACGCCAAATACCTCGGCGTTCCCCTGAAAAAAGTGCGCGAACTCCTCCCCGACAGCGGCCAGGTCGCCGTCGAAGGCTACGCCTACACCCGCTACGCCGAAAGCGATCTCCCCCCCCTCCGCCCCAACATCGTCAACCGCCCCAAGCGAAGCCCGCTCCTGCCCACGCTCATCGGCGTTGCGGTCCTCGTCGTCCTCGTCGCCCTCGGCGTCTTCATCTACGCCCTCACCATCAACGTCATCCGCCTGCGCGAGGATCAGGATAAACCCCAGCCGCCGCCCGCCGCCACCGAGCCCCTCAAATCCGCCGAAGAAGTCCTCGCCGAGACCACCCGCACCGAATTCGAAGTCCGCGGCCTCCCGCTCGCCGCCAACGTCAGCCCGACTCCCGCGAACAACCCCCTGACCCCCACCCTCGACGCCCCCATCACCATTCTCCCGAGCGAGGCACCGCGTCAGGAAGACTTAGCCGACGAGCAACCCAGCACGCTCGAACAGTCGATCCCCGCCCCAGCAGCCGACCCCATCGCCCCCGCGATCCCCATCAGTGACCCCATCGAAGCAGCCGACCGGGCCTTCCTCCTCCAAACGACCGAGTAAAAAAATTCAGCGGCGAAGCCGCACCCCGTCCAGGGTAGGGCAGCCGCGCCGCCGGGTGCCCACTTCCGGTCACCAGTTCCGTCCAGCAACAGGAAAACCCACGATACTCCGCGATAGACCCCGCAGTCACTCACACGAGTCCGATCGTCATCCGAACGCACCGAGCCGCTACCACGGAGCGCCCAGCGCGCTTCCCCAACCCTTTAATCTCGAGAGGAATTCGAGACAGGATTTACGGGATTGACAGGATGATGAGGAAGTCAGGGAAATGACTCCCTTACCCCTTGGGAGAACGGGCATTCATCCAGAAAAAACAGGAACTCAATCCTTCCAATCCCGTGAATCCGGCCCGCGAGGAAAAGGAAACGGGATTGGCAAATCACAATGGCACATCGGGCGACCCTTCCGAAAACCCTGTTCCAGACCCGTTTGTCCAACCGATGTGTCAAAGGAATGACCTGACCCGAATGGCACTGCTTTAAGCACACCGTTGGCAGTTTTTTACTCTGTTGAGCAAGGTTCGAGATCATGAGTCAGAGCATCCAGAGCAGCATGCACGGAGGGTATTCCTCGAAAGGGCCGGAGTTCAAAGCGAATGGAATCTTGCACATTCCTGCCGAAAACCCGCAAAACAGTGGCGTTTTGATCTGACCCTTCGATGTATTGCGGCCTAGCAGCCTGTCGGACTTGGAGCCAGAGCGTTGGCGTGGAAGTTTCTTGAAACGAGGTTGGATTGGCCGGCGGCGATGACGAAAAAGATGGGATTGGAGCGAGGGAACCCGGTGAAGAGCGTTTTGGACTCTCTGCCAGCACGGATGGTGGCGTGATGGCGGACTCTTTACGCTCTTGCGACCTTCATTCCGAGTCCGAAGAGGCGTCTGAGGTTGTAGGCGGTGGTCACAAGCGACCATTCCAGTGCGGCTTTCTCTTGGCCACGCAATAGCAATCGCCGGAATCCCATGGCCTCTTTGATGATGCTAAAGACTGGTTCGACGGTCTGTTTACGCAGGGCGTAAAGGTTGCGGCCCGATGCGGTGGCCAGTCGGTGGGCCATGATTTCGGCCGACGTCGCGTCGGGCGGCGGCGCGGGAGGGTCTTCTCGTTGCTCCAGATCGGCGACGCTGCGCCCGTGCGGCTGACGTTTTTGTGCGGCGTAAACTTTCGGGTTCCCGTCCCGGCTTTCCGCGGCTGCGACCGCTTCCTGGCTGTAGTAGCCGCTGTCAACGAGCACGCGGGCCACGCTGCCCACGGCCGGACTCACTGACTCGAGCCCGGGTTGGAGTTGTTGCTTGTCGTTGGGTGCGTCGGTGAGGTGTGCGCCGACGATGAGCATGGTTTCGACCTCCACGGCGGCCTGCGCATTGTAGCACTGCGCGAAGCTGCCTTTGTCCTTCATGATTCGGCTCTCGGGGTCGGTAAAATTATACTGGTCCTTGGGTCCAGGGCCTTCGATGGGCAGCGCGGGCTCCTTGCCCCGGGCCATGCGCCCGGTGCTTTGATGCTTTTGAGCGCGGGCGGCGAGCTTTTCGGCGTGGGCCGCGCTTTCCTGCTCGAAGCGGACTTTGGCCCGGGCTTCCAAGGCGGTCTTGGCTTCTTGGAGCTTGGCCAGGGCGTTTGGCTGGAAGGGTCATAGGGCGGGGCGAGCGTGAAGGATAAGGTTGAGAGCTTTTGCTGGGTGTCGGTGGTAGAGTTCGAAGAAGTGAGCGAGGGGTTGCCCGTGCTCAAAGGGAATGAGGGCGAGCAGGACGTTGCGGGTGAGGGCGAGGTTGAGGGCAGCTTTTGGTCTGCGATGTCGGTGCCGATCTTCTTGCCAGGCGGAGGCGTCGCGTTTGTGGTGATTGCGGTTCTCGATGCTCCAGTGCTCGCGAACGGCGCGGGTGGAACGGGATTTTTCTTCCGGTTTCAGGCTGGAAAGGAAGATACGGGTATGGCTCTTGGGCGTTTGGTGGGGGTCTTTCTTTTCCTGCCAGTCGCGCTGCACGGTGATGGCGGAGCGGGCACCGGGCAGCCCGGCGGAGACTGGGGAGATGGGTTGGACGGCGGCTTTGCGGGAGTCGATGCGCCCGTGATCGCCTTCGCAGCTCAGGTCAAAAAAGGGGAGCCCTCCAGGGCGCGGGTGGCTGCCTCCAATCGTTTGGAGGTATTTGCTTTTGTGCCGATGAGGTAGTCGCCTCCCTTTTCCAGGATGACTCGCGCGGTGGCCTCTTTGTTGTGAAGCGGGTCGGCCGTGACCAGCGCGTTGACCAGTTCCACCCCGGGATTGGAGAGCAGGGCGCGGGCTTCGGAGACTTCGCAGTCTTCTTTTTTTCCGCTGGCCGGGATCATGGCCACCGGACGCCCGTCTTCATGACGGCAAAGGGTCACGATCATGCCGCAGCGTCCATCGCCCACGCTTTTGCCATCCAGGGCCAGGCTGCGGGGCAGCACTCCCGCGTTGGCTTGCAACCAGGCCGTCAGCGCATGGGCGTAGGCGTGGGGTTCCACGGCGGCCAGCAGGTCGTTGAGCGCATCGTAGCCGGGCATCTTGAGCCGCTTACTTTGCTTGTCGCGCACCCGCAGGCCGATCACCTCTCTTTGGCTCTGGGAAAGGCAGGCCACTTTCCTCCAGATATCGAGCACGTCGCGCGCTCCCATGAGCAACCCCAGCGAGATCAGGGTCAACATCGCCGATAGGGGGTGGCGGCGGCTTTTGGGGTGACGCGGATCGGGCACCTCCCTCAAGGCGTCGCGCAGGCTTTTGAGTCCGGCGTTCTTGAGCGGACTGCGGGCTCCCCCGCGTCCGACCAAGGCCCCCTTGCTGGCTTCGGGCAACTCGCGCGCGCTCATCAACTCGCAGGCCTTGGGCGCGAGCTCTTTGAGCCACAGCTTCTTGGGCCTCCCGTTGGGGATGTAGTAGTCGGTGTGGTCTTGCGAAAACCCCTTCGTCGTTCCCGCCTGCGTCCAGTTCGTCGCTTTGTAAACCGTTCCCGCATGGCTTTCTGGATCGCTGAAGCTTTCGGCCAGAAGTGGTCGGTATCCGTGGGCCTTTTCCCATTGCTCCACCAGTTCCCGCATCCCGGCCCCAAGACATTGGCTGGCCAGGTTCGGCCGTCGTGCCTCTTCCAAAACCAGAAAGCGTCGCAGCTGCACCACCAGCTTGAGCCGCTCCGAGCGCGTCACCGCATCCCATCCCACCGCTTCGTCCCGATCCTTCAAATGCCACGCCGCCGCACACCACACCATTACCCCGGCAAGCTTCCCTTCCTCCATTACCAACTGACAGAGCCGGTCTCCCGCCTCGCTCCCAGCTCCCAACCCATGCTCTCGCCCAAGGGCCTCTTTCGCTCGGCGCCAGTCCCCCGCCGAATGCGCTACCTTCACTTCCAATCGCGTTGCCTTGCTTTCAATGCCCTCGCCTTTCCTGGTCTCCTGCTTTTTCACCACCGTAGTTCAGCTTTTCGACGCGCTTTTGTCTAGCCATTTCTCTTTTCCCCTACCTATCAGCTTCCTCGCGCTTCAAGCCAAATGCCCTGGGAGCTTGGCCAATCGGTCATCTCGGAGCTTGATTTCCTGCGGGATCTCCAACCCGTCGGCCGGTGGGGTGCTGTCGGCCTCTTCGGCTTTGGCCAGAAGTTTGGTGCCGTCGAGCGAGACGCTCAGCTCTCCCACCTTCAGGACTCCGGACCCGGCTGCCAGCTCGAGCACTTGGTGAAAGCTGCTGCTCAGCAACTCCGCGTTCTCGCGCCGAAACTTGCAAATCGAGTCGTGGTCGGGATGGTGTTCGGCACACAGGTAGCGAACGGCCACGTTCTCATGCGTGAGTGTCTCTATGCGCCGACTGCCGAAAGTCCCCGTGGCATAGCTGTAAATCAGCAACCCAAGCATCATCGACGGCGGATACTGCGCCGACCCCGTCCCTCGTTCGTTCTTCTTCGCGGCTCCAAGGTCCAACGCTCCCACCGCGTCCATCACAAAATGAACCATGTGGCCCGCCGGAACCCAGTCCCGAAGGTTCGGCGGCAAAAGTAACGGGGTTTCATGATCGACGTTGACGTATCGCACTGCCATTTCCCCAAGCTGACAGCTTCCTCTCCTTTTGTCGTCCCTCTAAGTCCGACAGGCTGCTAGTATCCTGTAACGACTAAAGCTGCGGATATAACCGTCTCAATTTGACCCGCGCGTCGGCGGTGGTGAAGCGCCACGAAGTGGTGCGGGCGGCTTCGTTCCGGGCGGCCTCCCAAGCCGCGACTTCCGAGCGCAGCGTTTCAATGTTAGGAATGCGACGATTCAGGCATTGGGACTGAAGGACACTGAACTCGATCTCGGCGACATTGAGCCAACTGCCATGTTTTGGGGTGTAGTGGATCTCAAGGCGTTGGGCCAGTCGGCGAGCTTCCTGGGGAGGGAAGGCTTCGTAGAGCGAAGCGATGTTGTGCGTATTGAGGTTGTCCATGACCAAGCGCACCTTGGTCGCGTGGGGATAGCGTTCGTCGAGCATGCTGCGAATGAACTGAGCCCATTGGATGCGGGTGCGGCGTTCGGTGATTTCCAGATGTCTGCGTCCGCCCAGCGGCTCGACTTCGAGGAAAATTTCGGCCACGCCGTTGCGGACGTATTCGTGGTCTTCGATCCGCGCCCTGCCGGGAGCGCTGGCGATGGGCGCGTGGACTTCGCCAACGAGTTGCTTGCTCGACTCATCCATACAGACGAGGGGGAAGAGCGCATCGTAGGGTGCGTGATAGAGTTCGAGAACGTCCTCCATGCAAGCAACGAAAGCGGCGCTGCCGTCTGGAGGGATCTTCCAATATTTGCTCAGATGAGGGCGTAATTCGTTTTTTTTAGAGACCGCTGAATGGTCATCGTCGAAACGCTGGGGGCAATCTTGAGTTCCACGACTTTGTCGGCGAGAAGACGGACGGTCCACCGGGCGCGTCCATCGGGAGGATCGGAGCACGCCAAGGCGGTCACCCTCGCGTCAAAGGCTCCATCGAAGGTAATCCTCGGAGGACCGGTTCTCGGCTTGCGTCCAAGCGCTGCCTCCAACCCATCCTCCACGAAGCGCTCCTTGATGTGTTCGACGGTGCGAACGCCGATCCCCAGAGCACTGGCGACATCCGCCACCCTCCACACTGTTCTACCTGGCGCGTGCTCGCCAACGTCGCAAAGTAAAAGCGTTCGAGCATGCACACATCGCTTGGCGTCGGTTTTGGAAGTCCGGCCCAGCGCGCTCAAATACTCACGTTCGGACTCGGTTAAAGTGATGCGATATCGATTTGCCATCCACCCACATACCGCTCCGATGAGCGCGACTCAATACGCAAGATAGCGCGTTACAGTATACTAGCGCGAGACCTTCCCGACCCAGCGCTCTGGCGAGCGGTGCCGCGGAGGGTCCCTTTAGGGAGGGGCCGCATCAGGCACGGCTATACGGTGCCGCTGTTGTGTGATGTCATGGTCGAACGCGGCGGACCGGCTGGGATTTCGGGGGGCACTTGCTGTTAGCGAGCGTGCGTGAGGAGGGGGGTTCTGAACCAATGCACGGACTGACCCCTCCGACTGGCCCGGACTGACCCCTCCGACTGGCCGCGGCCCGGCATCCATTCCCACTTAGTTGGCACGCCCGCCTGATCCCATTCGACGGGCTTCTTGTTATCGCTAAGCTCCTCGTTGTCGTCGACCTTCTCGAAAGTGATGTCAATGGGGACAAGGTTTAATGCGTAGGGGGGAGCAAAACAATCGACGGCTTGCCCCGAGTGTTCTCGAAGGGCGGCCAACGTGCTCATAACAGTGAGGAACGGCTAGGAAGAAGCAGAAGCGAGGCGTTTCCTGGCTTGGTTCTTGGGGATGCGCCGGTTGAGGAACGCCATCTGTTCTTCGGGGGTCATGGTCGCCAAAATCGCGCCGGTTTTGATCCGCCATTTGCGGGATTCGGCGACAGCATCAAAGCGTTTGTTCTTCTTCGTCGTCATAGATGAGTTCCAACGGACTAACGATACGGATTGGGGGGTAACCCTGCAAGAGGTTCACGGCGTTGAACGCATCCGATCGGCGGACGTTGACCATGTGACGGAAGTTCCAGCTAACGAGCAGATGGAGTTCGTGAACGACCGCGATGGCGACATGCCGGGCGTCGTCGGCGTAGGTTTCCGGGACGACCGCGGCGTCGAGGTAGGCGCGGGCCAGCTCGATGGCCTCGGCGGTGAGCGGAAGGAGATCGGCGTCGGGGAACGTCTCTTCCATCAACTCGCGCACGTCGGCCGGAGCTTCCTCGATTTCCTGCCGGGTCACCGCCGAGGTCGTAAACCGGAAGCGCCCGGCTTTTTTCTGCCGCCAGAGTTCGCGGGTAGCCTCCTCGAACTCGTCGTCGAAGTAGCCGCCGATGACGGAGGTGTCGAGGTAGAGCGGGAGCGTGCGCACGGGCATGAGATTACGGCTGGGAAGGAGTTGGAGCGAGACCGGATCAGGAGCGGTGACGGTTCTTGCGATCACGCCAGGCGTGGAGTTCGAAGGTGGGGACGTCGATTACGCCACGGCGTTCGCTGGGGGCGGTGAACTTGTGGACGCGCTGGAGATCGGAGGGGACGACGCGGGTGTGAACCTGCGTGGTGAGAAGCGAGGCGTGGCAGAGCATTTCCTGTCGAAGGGCCCGTCGAAGGGGTCTCGAAGGGGTCTCGAAGGGGTCAGGCGGCATGAAAGGCTGATGAATAGAGCGTTGCTGGGAAGTGGGGCCCGGAGAGCCTGATGAAATGAATGGTGTAGGTTGGGGTGATGAAAACCCAACCAAAAAGCCTACCGACGGAATCGAGCTTCATTGGCATCGATTATCACAAGCGATACAGCGTCTATTGCGTGGTTGATGGCCACGGCGAGGTGCTCGGCCAAGGGCGCATCGAGCACGCGATCAGCGGAGATTTTGGGCGGCTCGTCGAGCGGTGGCCGGGGTGCCGGATCGTCTTCGAAGCGAGCATGAACTGGCACTGGCTCTACGAGATTCTCGAGCAGGTGATGCCCGCCGAGAACATCGTGTTGGCCAACCCGTTTAAGACGCGGATCATCGCCGAGGCCCAAATCAAGACCGATAAGATCGACGCCCGAGCGTTGGCCAATCTGTTGCGGGCCAATTTGATTTCGAGCGTCCACATCCCCAGTCGCGAGACCCGCGACATCAAGAACGTGCTGCGCCAGCGCTGTTTCTTCGTGCGCCAACGCACGATGCTGCGCAACCGCATCCACCGGTTACTCGGCGGCCAGCACGAACTCAAACTTCCTGTCTGTAGCGATCTCTTCGGCAAGAAGGGGCTGGGGTTCTTGGAGAAGCTCGAGTTGGCCGAACCAGCAGGCATGCTCCTGACCCAGCAACTCGCCCTCCACAACGAGTTGGTCGCTCGCATCCGGCAGGACGAGGCAGCGCTCAAAGATCTCATGAGCCAAAGCCCCGAGCTCACCCACGTCTGCAGTCTCCCCGGGATGGGACCCATCCTGGCCGCGGTTGTCGTCGCCGAGATCGACGACATCTCTCGCTTTGCCTCCGCGCAGAAGCTCTGCGGCTACGCGGGACTCTGCCCGGCGACGAGCAGCAGCGGCGGCAAGACCTACCACGGACGCCTGCTGCCCCAATGCAACAAATGGCTGCGTTGGGCCTTCGTCGAGGCCGCCTGGGTGGCTGTTGGCTGCTCGCCCTACTTCGGCGACTACTACAAAAACAAACGCGCTCACGGCAAGAAAGCCAACACCGCCATCCTAGCCACCGCCCGCCGGATGGCCCGCATCACCTGCAGCCTCTTGACCCAGGGGCGTTCCTACACGAACTTTCCCGAGTCCCAAAAACTTCAAAGCCAGAGCCGCAACGCGGAAGAACAAATCTCGTCCAAACCAGGCTTGGCCAAGGAAAAACCTGGCAACATGAAAACCCCGAAAAAACGCCAGGGACGCCAAAGTCGATCTTCTCGAAAACAATTTCCCCAGCCGCTCCAATGAACGACTGGTTGGTCGCTAAGTCTTAGCACTTAGTCGGCGCACCTTGGGTCAGGATGGAGGGCTGGGGATCTGATCGCCACAATGGATGGGGGCCAGAAGTGCCCGCCCCGCAGAGAAGTGTGATTCCAGCATCGCTATCGTCCCAAGTTTACAGGCTCCTTCCCTTAATGTAAGAGCCCGCGCTTTTCCCTGCCCTGATGGTCACCCATTGGGCGCTTTCTTCTGCGTCCCATGCCCCACTCGGTCCAAGAACCCTCTAAATTAGACCCTTGACAGCCCTTCGACCCTTTTTTCAGAGAAGTCCGTTCATTGTCGAAGGGGTCATCGAAGGAGTCAGTCCGTTCATTGGTTCATCGAAGGGGTCGGTTCATCAAAGGGGTCAGTCAAAGGGGTCATCAAAGGGGTCAGTCCGGAATGGCACTGCATTAAGCGAAGGATCGGGATTTGCCGCGGTGAGGGATTTCTTGGTAGAGAGCGCGAGGAGCGGTGAGATAACTGAAGTTTTTAGGTCGCTTCTTCTGGGCACGAGGTTCGTGCCTGCCGGGGCGGAGATCGATGATTTTTGCGGCGATCATTTCGATGGTGTCGGACCAGATTTCCTTGATGAGGCGGGCGTGTTTTTGACGGCGGAGGTAGCGAGCGGTGTTGGCGACGATGGTGTCCAGAGTGGCTTTGAAACTCATGAGTCGGAGGTCCTGCCCGGTGCTGTGCGCGGCTTGCTGGCTGGTGGCCTTGAGAAGGTTGTAGGCGATCAAACTCATCGTGAGAGTCTTGCGGGCGGTCGCGGGCGTTTTGACGCGCAGGTGATCCATGGCGAGGGTGGTTTTCACGTCCCTCAGACGTAGTTCGATGTCCCAGCGCTGGGCGTAGATGGCGGCCAGTTCGCGCCAGTCGTATCGAAGGGAGTCAGTCATGGTCGTGGCCAGGACCATGCGGCGTTTGCTCCCGGCGCGATCCTTGTATTCAAAGCGAATGAGACGGATTTGGAGTTCTTCGGGTAGTGCCGCCCATTCCAAATCATTCAAGGTGCTGCCCACGGGGCGTTTAGCGGGCTTCTTCCAAGTAACCAGGCGTTGGTGCTTGCCGAGCTTTTTGCCACGGCTCCAGTTCAGGACGCGGTGCCGGGATTGGTGCAAACGCATGAGCGTATGGACCTGCCTTTGGTCCAGAGTGGACATCAACTCGTAGGTGCAGAAAGCGCGATCACCGCAAAGTAAATCCCCGGGTTCGAAGCAGTGCATGAGCTTGTGAAAGATCGGTGCATCGTGCGCGCTCTGCAGCCCTTCAACGAAATCCTCCCATCCGCCATGGGCGTGGTTGAGCACGCCCATGATGCCCATGACCGGGAAGCCGCAACCCGCTTTCTGGCTCGTGGGTTGCGGATATTGCTCCTGATTGGACGCTGTGTCATCCAGAGTCAACGAGCTGCCGTCGATGGATTTGACCACGTGTCCTTTGTAAGTATCCTCGGGCCTGATCCGGGCTCCCAGATGAGTGCGCACGCGTTGGCTCGCCCCGGCCAGAAACGCCTCTCCGAGTCGTCCCCGACCCCGACTGAAGGCTCCGGTATCCCCACTGGGAACTGGCAGACCCGCCTCGCCGCACCAGCATTGGACCAGACTCACCGCTTTGGAGAGCGACGCATTGGCCTCTAAAATCTGAGCCAGCCACACCCAGAAGACGACCACATTGCAATACTGCCGAACCCGTTGCGTGAGCGAGAGTGACTCCAAAAAATCGGCCGGCAGGATGCGGGAAAACTGCAGCGCGTAGGTCGCTATGGATGACTCTGCCAATGCGCTCCGTCGCTCCGCGATGACCGCTTGCAGACGCCGCCGCATTCTGCCACATATTTGAGTTGGGAATCCGCTGAGAAATGGTTGGTTGCTGCTCACACTTTAATCTACCAAATCAGCGGATCTCCCTCCATCTTTCTCCCCGAAAACTGGCTTAAAGCAGTGCCATTCGGGTCAGTCCGGAATGGCACTGTTTTAAGCGGATCGTCGGCAGGGCTGTAGCGGCGGTCTGTGACCGCCGGTGCCGTCAGACTCGGGTGCGCAAACTCAGCGAGATGGTTCGCGGCGGTCACAGACGCGCCGCTACAACTTCGCGCTCACCCCACCAACACCGCCAGCGTTGATCGAAAAGACCCCGGTTGCCAATGATCTCGCGCGGGACGGCCTGCCAAGCCGTCCTCACCGCCTTGCGCTCTTCACCGAAAATCGGCTTAAAACAGTGCCATTCCGGACTGACCCGAATGGCACTAACTTAAGGAGGATTTAGGAGGCGGCTCGCGTTTGGGAATCGGGGAGGGATCTGGGGTTCTCAAGATGAGTTTCTGGGTTATCTCGCGCATCTCGGTAATGTTCTTTTCCAGCTTTCGATGGTTGGCGATGGCTAGTTTCATCCTCTGGGCTTTGAGGGGACTGAGCCCAACGGTGACGGTTTTTCCGGCAACTTTGCGGGTCCACCGCCAAGCCCGGGGAGGTTGGGGCATCACGCTTCCCTGACTCAATTCGGGGAAGCTTCCCAGCTCCGAGGCCAGGGTGCTGTAGCGTGCTTCGAGTCGACGGATTTCCCGGGCGGTGAGGTCGGATTTTTTAGCGGTTTTCGGCATAATTCACTGGCGGCTTCGATTAAGTATATATACTTGTATTGGATGCGTTCTTTCAACCCGTTTTTCCCAAATTTTAGTTCGCGGCTTTTTGGACGACCGCCAGTCTCACCCCTGACGCAGGCCCTTGCCAAGCTCAGGCAGAGCGGTTCGCTCTCGGTGTTGGTCAACGTCTTTGGCTCCTACATTCCACGGAAGTTACTTAGCTCAACGCCCAGCTGTGCTCACAGCCGCAAGCGCATTTTCTCGCTCGAACGTGTCTTCTGGAGCTTCCTGGATCAGGTGCAAACCCCGAACGGTTCCTGTCGCGAAGCCGTGTGCAAGGTCATGGCTTTGGTGAGCAGAAAATCCAAACCGTCTGGCACTACAGAGACCGAGGTCATGAGTGGCAATGCCAGCGCTTATTGCCAGGCGCGAGCCAAGCTCCCGGTGGCGACACTGGAAGGAATCAACACCCATCTGGCCGTGCGCATGGAAGCCAATATTCCCAGCGGCGCTCTCTGGCATGGTCGCCAGGTACGGCTCGTGGACGGCACGGGTGTCTCCATGCCCGACACCGAAGCCAATCAAGATCGTTGGCCGCAGAGCAGCAGTCAGAAGCCGGGGTGTGGCTTTCCCGCAATCAATCTGGTTGGCGTTTTCTGCCTTCTCACCGGAGCTCTTCTCAAGGCGGATTGGGGCGATCGTCTCACCCATGAGACCCGGCTTTTTCGCAACCTTTGGAGCATTTTCAATCGTGGCGATCTCGTTCTCACCGACCGGGGATTTTGTTCCTTCGGGGCTATTGCCGGTCTGCTCTCCCTGGGCGTGGACTCGTTGATGCGCTTGCCCGAAAAACGGTTCCGCAAGGCCATTGGTGCTCAGCTTCCCAAGTCGGCAAATTTCGATGTGAACATTGTCTGGAAGCGCCCCGCGCAGCGACCACGCGGGATGACGCCCGAGGAGTTCGCGCTCTGGCCCGCGGATATTCCAGTGCGCGTCGTGCGCTACACCATCGCCCAACCCGGCTTCCGCACCCAGACCGTCACCTTGGTGACCACCCTGCTGCTCTCCGAGACGGCCATTCCCGCCGATGATCTCGCCTCCCTCTACTTCCGCCGCTGGAGCGTCGAACTCCATTTTCGCGAGATCAAGATCGCTCTCAACATGGACGTCTTGCGCTGCAAATCCCCGGCCCTCATCGAGCGCGAACTCCTCATGCACTTCATCGCCTCCAACCTCGTCCGCAGCGTCATGCAGAAAGCCGCCCTGATTCACGAACTCGACCTGGATCGCGTCTCCTTCAAGGGCACTCTCGATACCGTCCGTCAGTTCGCCAACGCCACCAGTGGGGCCAACGCTAAACCCCGCACCATCTCCGCCATCCTCGACGCCATGCTCTCTGCCATCGCCAGCGATCTCGTTCCGCTGCGCCCAGACCGATCCGAACCCCAGAGTCAGAAAACGCCGCCCCAAAAACTATCGCCTCTTGACCAAGCCCCGCCGCCAAATGGGACCGCTCCCTCACCGAAAATCCGGGGTCGAAAATCCTCCCAAATCCCCCTTATCTTAGTGCCATTCTCGACTGACCCCATTCCTTATTCCTGATTGCACTGTCGGAGGGCAAACACCATAATGTTCGGAGACGCCCCAAAAAAAGCCGCCAGTCTACTCTTCCGCCTGCTTCTAATTATTCTCTGCGAAGCGTTTCATCAACAACGTCGCTCGCCACGCCGTTCATTTTGAGATACTCCTGTATGAGTGAGCTGAACGATATGTTGTAAACATCCGCTCTTTCTACAACTTTCCTCACACTTTCTCGCGTTTCCGCAGACGCAGCACCCTCGCCAGCTTCCGTGAACTGAAGCAATTTAAGTATCAGGAACTTTTGCGTAAGCCGAGAAGCGGCAAGCGATTGAGATGCCACCCTGCTTTCCGACGGCATATCACGAATTTGACCTCGTCGCATCTTCTGACCGATCATGACAGCCTCCAATTTCTGCAGAGCAAAACGCGGCATTAAGTAACCATCCCGCTGTTGGCGCAAAGCCTTAGCTTCTATCCCTGACGCTGTTTGAAGACGTAGGTCAATCGACTCGACGAGTTCTTCAGCACGAGAGGAGTCTTCGGACCAGCGATCAGTCAACCACTCAATTACCTCTGCTTCGTTTACAGGCACTGCCCACATTGTCAAAGTCGAAAAGCACCCAACTCCTAATGCGATGATAGGTATTAATTTCATATAATTCTTCTAACCCTGTTAAGGAGCAACTGGTGATTCACTACTCGCATTTCCACTTGTGCTGCTCGTATTTCCATAAGGCAGCTGCTGCTCCGGATTATGGTATAAGTAGCAACCCCCTAACCATGTCCAGTGAGCCTTGCCGATAGTTTTCCAAGAAGAGCCTTCGACTCCTTTCAACTTGTATTGCATGTAAAGGTTGAATTTGTAATCGATTTCGACAACGCTATAAAACTTCCAAGTTGCATACGCGATTGTGGGACCGTCCTCACCTGTCACGTTCACAATATCTCCGCTAACCGTCGGCGGGTTTGTTACGGCTCCCGGGTCAGGACCCGTCAAAGGGGTCAGTCCGTTCATTGGTTCAGAACCGCCCGACTGAGCCCTCCGACATAACGAGGTTGCGATTGAAGAAGCCGAGTGTGGCCTTGTTCGGCGTTGCGGTGAGGCCGATGCGGAAGGCGTCGCGAATTTGATGAGGCGGTAGGCCTGCGTGACTGCGGTGAGGGTCTGGCCGGAGCCGGTCGCCATCCGGATGAGCGCCCGGGGACGATTATCGGCAAGGGATGCCTCCAGCCCATGAATGGCGTCGATCTGGCAGTCGCGCTGTGGCGCGATGATCAGCTCGGGAAGCTGGCGAAGCCGCCCGCGGAGAGTGCCGGGTCGCTGGACCAGCTCGAGGAAATACTCGGGACGGTGGAAGGCAAAGACGGGACGCGAGCGGGGATCCGGGTCGCGCTGGTCGCGGATATTAGTCTGCGGAAATTGGTCTCGACGCCGGTGGACTCGTACGGGAAGGGCAGTGGATCGGCCCACGTCTGCGGGATCCATTTGCGGGCATGGGAGTAGCGCGCCGACTGCTCGGCGACGAGGGAGAGCGTCTCGCCTTCCTTTTTCGCCTCGACGATGCCGAGCGCCTTGCCCTGAACGAAGATACCGTAGTCGGCGGGGCCGCGTTGGGACTGCATCTCGCGGACGGCAACGCCGAGCGAAGTGTGTAGATTGAGTTCCGTCAGGCTCTGCACGGTCCAACCGGACTGGATCAGCGTGGCGTCGATGCCCGCTCGCGCCCTCTGCTTGGGGTTCCGATGCGGGTCCATGGATTAACGGGTCGACTCGATTCGAGCCCGGGAACCCAACCTGAAAAACCAATCACCCGGGGAACACTTCATTTCGATAAGGGGGCGATCTACGGAGAAAGGGGCCCGTTGACCATGCAAAATTCAGGGTCCTCAGCCGGGAACAGGCAAAATCCGCACGAGCTCCTCGATCCTGAAAATCCCGTCAATCCTGTCTTATTCAGAACCTCCCAACGCCTCCGCGTTTTCAGATCGACCGTCCGCGCCGCCGCAGCAGGCCTAAATCTCCGCGAACTGACTCAGCATTCGGAAGGTCCGGAAGCGGTCGGCGATCTGCTCGTCGGTCACCGTTTTCAGACGCTCGAGCGAGAAGGCCTCGACGTTGAAGCTGGCCAGCACGCTGCCGTAGACCACCGCCTGCCGCAGGCGCTCGAACGTCACTGGTTCGTCGCTCTTGGCCAGGAAGCCCGCCACGCCGCCGGCGTACGTGTCCCCCGCCCCGGTTGGGTCGTGGATGTCTTCCAGCGGGTAGGCCGGGCAGCTGAAGAAGTTGTCTTCGCCGAAGAGCAGGCAGCCGTGCTCGCCCTTCTTAATGGCGACGTATTCCGCGCCCATTTTACGGATCTTGCGTCCCGCCCGGATGAGACTGGTCTCGCCGGTGAGCTGGCGGGCTTCGCCGTCGTTGAGAATCAGCATGTTCACCCGTCCAACCAGCTTGACCAACGACTCCTTCGCAATGTCGATCCAGAGATCCATCGTATCGGCGATCACGAACTCCGGCGCCGTGGCCTGATCCAACACGTGGTGCTG
Organism: uncultured Verrucomicrobiae bacterium; assembly: GCA_963719495.1. GTDB lineage: Bacteria > Verrucomicrobiota > Verrucomicrobiia > Chthoniobacterales > JAATET01 > CAVVKW01. The sequence goes on along the minus strand of CAVRCI010000002.1, from coordinate 750,937 downwards.
CAGCTCCGGCCCGATGTTGGCCAGCATGATGATCTTCGCTCCCTTGTAGCCGTCCGGCAGCGTCGGGGTGAAATTCTCGAAGACGTTCAACTCGACCGAGCGGGTCTCCCGCGTGTTCAGATCCCACAGGTATTCGCCGGACCAGCGGAAGGTTTTTCCGGCAACAATTTGCAGGCCCTCGACGTCGATGTCGCGACTCTCGAGCAGCTCGATGTGCTCTTTTGGAAAATCCTCGCCGACCACGCCGACGAAGTTCACCGGGGCGGAAAAACTCGCCGCCACGGCCGCGTAGGACGCCGAACCGCCGAGGAGATCGGCGTGCTCCTCGACGGGGGTTTTGATGGTATCCAGGGCGATCGAACCGACAACGAGAACAGACATAAGGCGCGGAGTCTGCGAAACCCCCCTCCCCGTTGACCAGCGCAATTTCCGCCCGACGTCCGATCCTTCCTGCGAAACCCCGCCCACCTCCGAAAGCCCCTTTCACGCCGCCGGATATTGTGTAGCGTCTACCCGACCATTCGGTCGTTCAAAACCATGAAAATCCCATTCCGAAAAAACCTCATCTTCGGGGCCACGCTGCTGGCCTCCACCGCTCTACTGGCCCCCAACTCGCTCGCCGCGAACGAGAAAGCGCAGACTCCCGCGCCTGAAAAAAGCCCGGCCGAGAAGGCCGAGGCTCCCGCGCCAAAAGCGGAGGCCAAACCCGCCGAGGCTCCGCAAGCCGAAGAGAAAAGTTCAACCGCGACCGGCATCGATGCCAGCTTCGACTCCCTCGTCGGCGTGCTCGACAAGGCTCGCAAGCAGGTCGAGGAAGCCCTCGCCCAGCGCGATCTCGCGATCAAGGAGCTCGATTCCCGCCGCGGAGAGCAGGCCGAAATGCAGAGCCGCCTCTCGAAAGTCGAGGAAGAGTTGAAGACCGTCCAAGCCAGCGAGGCCAAATACAAGGCGCAGGCCGAGGACCTCACCAAGCAGCTCTCTTCCGGCGAAGAAGCTTACAAAATGCTCGGGAAGTTCCGCAGCGAGATGGACGGCGCGCTCAAGGAAGTCGCCACCCTCAACAAGCAACTCGACAACGTCCGCGGCGAACTCGAAGCCCCAGCCGAGCGCGTCGCCCTCAAGAAGGAGAACGCCGAGCTTCGCAAATCCTCCGAAGGCATGAAGGGTGACCTGGACAAGTCAAAAGCCGCCCTCACCGCCGAGAGCAAAAAAACCGAGCAGACGAGCAAGAAAATGGCCGCGCTCGAGAAGACCAACACCGAGCTGAAGGCTCAAATCAAGGATCTCTCCGGCGAAAAATCATCGATGCGCGACCAGGTCAATAAGCTGACCGACCAGATCAAATCGCTCAAATCGACCAAGGACGAACTCACCACGCAGACCGCGGCGATGAAAAGATCCCTCGCCGAGGCCAACGCCAAGGTGGCCGCCAACGAGAAGGCCGCTTCTTCCGAAAAGAAGTCGACCGAGGCCACCGCCACGAATCTGAACCTCTACCGTGAGCAGAGCGAAGCCGCCATCGCCGCCAAGCAGAAGGCCGAGGAAATGCAGGCCGCCGCCGCCAAACAGCTCGAGAAGGTCGCGGCTGAACTCAAAGCCAGCGAAGAAGCCCGCACCCAACTCAAGCAGTCGCTCAGCGACCAGGCCGCCCGCCTCGACCGCCTGCGCGCCCGCATGCGCGAGATGAACGGCGACCAGGCCAAGTCGGAAGGCACCAAGCTGGAGGACCTCTAAGCTCCGCCGTCATTCGGCGCGAACGAATCAGCGAAGGGCGCGTGAGCGTCCTTCGCTTTTTTGTGGAGGTGGTTGGCCGCAAAAGGCGCAGAAGGCTCAAAAAGGATGAGATTTCAGACCGAATCCTTTCCCGATTCTTGCGCCTTTTTGCGGCCAAAATCATTCCGCGTTGAGGCCCCGACCCACTCACGAGCCACCAGCCCGTCCCGGAACCGCGGCGGAATTCCCTCCGCCCCCGCCGCCGCACCCAGCAGCGCTCCAAGCACGCCAGCCCGGTGGCAATTATCCCCGCCGACCATGGCGTTCGCGACGACGCCGTCCTCGAAGTCCGCAGCGTACTTCCAAGCCAGATACAGCGCCGCCGGGAACGCGTCGTCGATGTAGCACGCCGGGCTCAGCCGCCGCCCGATGACGAGGTCGTCCGGTTCGCGCGACCAGGCCTCCGTTTTGCGCCCCGAGATCCAGTCCGATCCAAACTCCAGGATGGCCGCCCGAAGGTCGCCGCCCCCGAAGACGCTCACCAGCATCCGGGTCAGCGCGTCGCCAGCCCGCACGACGTCGTCGCTCCGGTGCGTGAGCTCGATGTGCTCCCGCACCGCCGCCCGGGCCCCCGCCTCGTCCGATCCGAAATACGCCGCCAGCACGCCGACGTGCGCCAGACCGCCGATGTGAACGTCGGTCCCGGCGCACTTCCGAGGCTTTTTCCCGCGCGCGTGGGCGGCGAAGAATTTGCGGTGATATTCCTCGGCGTAGGTGTCGCGATGGGAGCCCGGCGTGAGCATGAAGTCGACGTAGCGCGCGAGATAATCGTCCGCGTCGTAGTTGCCCTCGGCCCGTAGCGATTCGACGAGTAGCCGCGTGAGTTGGAAATTGAGCGTATTTTCCCCGGCCGCCAGAAATTGGTGGTAATGCACCCCGCGGTGCCCCCAATAGCGGGCCTGATCGTGCAGAATCTCACCCCGCTCGTTGAGCGCCGTGTATTCCGACCGCCAGAGGATGCTGTCCGGGTGCGGATTCCGCGGAGCCACGAAGCCCCGCAGCTCCCCGTAATCACGGCGGAGCGCCGCCCGGTCGTAATACCAGTGCCCCGGCATCGCCACCGCATCCCCGATCAACGCACCCCAAGCCGCTCCCGCCTGTCGATCCCGATCATTCATAGCACCCTCTACGTCCAAAGCCGCGAAGAAGCCGCGCCCGCGTCCAAAATAGGTAGGGAAGCCGCGCCGCCGGGTTCCGTGACCATCTCCCAGAGCGCCCGATCATCCGGAACGCTCGCCGTCCCGCCAGACCACCCGAGCATACCGGGACCCCGCCCTCACCCAGCGCAACCCATAACCAAAATCGGCACCCGCGGCGCCGCCGCCCTACCTTCAGCCCGGCAACCCCGGCAACCCCGGCACCCCCGGCACCGCCACACCGAGCGCCTCCCGCAGCCGCCCCAGCTGCACGGGCTTCGTCAAGTAATCGTTCATCCCGGCTTCGAGGCAGCGCTCGCGATCCTCGGGCATGGCGTGCGCCGTGAGCGCGATGATCGTGCCCGCAAATCCCTTCGCCCGCAGGCGCCGCGTCGCTTCGATGCCGTCCATGCCCGGCAGCTGGACGTCCATGAGCACGAGCCCGTAGGTCCTTTCTTCGCAGCAGCGCAGGCTCGCTTCGCCGTCCGCCGCGTGATCCGCCGGAAACCCCAGCATCGCCAGCATTCTCAACATGAGTTTGGTGTTCACGGCATTGTCCTCGACCAGGAGAACCGCCAGGTCCCGCCCCGTCCGGGCATCTTCGACTCCAACGGACTCGGGACTTTCTCCCTCGGGCTCCGAAGTTCCGTCGGAAAAGATCCGGTCCACGGACCGCCACAGCGCCGGCAGATGAATCGGCTTCCCGACGCGCCCACTCTCGCCCGGAAGGTCCTTCGGCAGTCCCGCCGCCCGGCCGCTGGATGGCATCATCAAAAGGACGTCGACACCCAATTCGCCCGCCCGCTTCGTGATCTCGATTTCCCCCCCGACCTCTCTGTCGTCGGGCATCGCCCCGAGCAGCACCAAGTCGATCCGCGTGCCGCTTTCCAACCAGGTGAGCGCGGAACGGGCGGTCGGGCACTCGACGGCGACAACGTCCGCGGCCGCGAAGATCTCCGTCAGGCTCCGGCGGGACACCTCACTACGGTCCACGATCAGGACGCGCCGTCCCGGCCAGGTCGGGCTCTTCGGCGCCGACTTGGTCTCGCGGGCGACGATCGTAAACTCCATCGCCGTTCCCTGCCCAAAGACGCTTTCCACGCGAATCTCTCCACCCATCGCCTCGGTCAAACGTCGGCAAATCGCCAGCCCGAGGCCCGTCCCGCCGTAGCGCCGCGACGTGGACGCGTCGGCCTGAACGAACGGGTGAAACAATTTCCCCACCTGGTCCGCCGGGATCCCGACGCCGCTATCCGACACGCGAAATGCGAGAGTGACCCGATCACCCGCCCGGGAGACGAGCCGACCATGCACGGCCACGTGCCCGTCGTCGGTGAACTTGATCGCATTCCCCACCAAATTCGAAAGCACCTGGCGCAATCGCGTGACATCGCCCTCGATCTCCCCGGGGAAATCCTCGGCGAATCCCGCCACCAGCTCGATCCCCTTTTCGTTGGCGCGGTGCGAATGCACGTCGACGATCCCCGCGACGCATTCGCGCAGCGGCAGCGGGCGGTGCTCGAGTTCCAGCCGCCCGGATTCCATCCGCGAGAAATCCAGAATGTCGTCGATCAAAGTCAGCAGCGAATCCCCGCACGCGCTGATCGTCTGCAGATACTCCTTCTGCCCGGCATCGAGCCGGGTTTGCCCGAGCAGGCTCGCGAATCCCAGGACGCCATTGAGCGGTGTGCGGATCTCGTGGCTCATCACGGCGAGGAATTCCCCCTTGGCCCGGCTCGCCCGTTCGGCGGCCTCCTTGGCGAGACGGAGTTCACGCTGGGTTTGGAGGCGCTCGGTCTCATCCGTCAGTAATCCACTCGTTCCGATCACGACGCCGCCTTCGTTGCGTAGCGGGCGGCAGTAGCCCTCCACCTGCCGCCAGCGACCCGAGCGGGATCGCAGCCGCATCTCGAAACGATGCGTCCCCTCGTCGCCACCCAGCTCCAATTCCCGAAGTCTCTGAATGGCCGGCAAATCCTCCCGGCAGACGAAATCTTCGAAACTCTCGCCCAGCGCTTCGGCCACCGTGAACCCGGTGATGCGCTCCCAAGCGGAGTTGAGATAAGTCCAATTCCCCTCGACGTCGACCTGATAGACAATCTGGTGCAGGTTCTCGACCAGCTCCCGATACTGGAGTTCGCTGGCTGCCAACCGCGACTGCGCCCGTTTTGCTTCGCGCAAATCGTGCCAGACGACCAGCATCGCCTCCTCGTCGCCGAGTTGCACCGCCGACATGGTGACCTGCACCGGGATGTGCTCGCCCGTCGCGGCGACTTTGACGATTTCGGCAGTGGCCGGCTGCCCCCGGTAGACGGATTCCGTCATCCGATGCACGACCGATTCCGTCGTTCGACCATCGGGTTGCCGCTCCGGCCAGAATCGCCTGAGATCCCGACCGATCAGCACGCTCTTGTCCTTCAAGCCCAACATCGCCAACGACGCGCCGTTGCATTCGAAGACGCCGTCCTGCCCAACGAGAAAGTGCGGTGTCGTCGACTGTTCGAAGAGGGTGCGGAAGCGCTCCTCGTCCCGACGTCCCTGTTCGATGTCCATGACCACACCGTCCATCGCGAGCGGCTCACCCGAAGCCGATTGCGAAATGATCCCCCGATCGAGGGTCAGTCGGTAGGCCGTCGCGTCCCGCTCGCGGATGCGATACTCGGCTTCGAACAAACCGCCTTCGCGTTTCGCGCGCTCGAATCGCTCGCCCACCGCCTCCCGATCGTCCGGGTGGATCGTCGCCAGCCACTCGGCCGTATTGCGTTCCATCTCACCGAGGGTGCGATTGCACAAAGTGACCGTCTCTCCCGAGTAGACGATTTCGTCGCGGATCAGGTCGTGGTGATAGACCGCCTGACCGAGCGCTTCGACGAGTCGGGTCCAGCGGCTTTCCGCCAACCGGGCGGCCTCGACCGAGGCCCGAATCGCCGCCTCGGCCCGCATGGCCCGCCAACTGACTGTCCCGAATCCCATCGTGATGAAAAACGCCACCGCCATCGAGCCGACGATCCCCTGACCGACCAGCGGAAATGTCGCCGCCAGCGCCACGAAAACCAGGAGGTGGAGCACCAACCACCGGTAAAACCAACCTTTGAAAGAAGAAGCCAACATGTCCGTTCCGCCCGCCAAGCCAGACCCGTGTCCACCCCCGCAGCGGTGGGAAATAGCAGGTTTCTTCCGAGTCGACAACGCTTTCTTAAGCCGATTTCTTAAGCCGATCCGTCAATCGGGGCAGGGTCTATTTTTCTGAGGAAGTAAGTAGTTGAGGTAGAGGGGAGGTATTTTTTTGGTAAACAAAAAGGGCGAATGCCGATGGGATGAAGTGGGAGGAAAGACACAACACCATCGGAGAAGCGGCAGAAGTTGGAAGCCCGAGTGGCCACGGCGGAAGAAGTGGCCAGTTTTGACGAGAGTTTAAGGGAGCATCATCACTTGGGAGCGGGGCGAACGGTGGGTGATAGCCGGCGGCAGATTGTGGAGATCGAAGGGCGGGCGGTGGCCCTACTGGTGTGGGGACCGAGCTGCTACGCGCTCAAGGATCGGGATCTGTGGATTGGCTCGAGCTCGCCGCATCGCGTGGAACGGCTCAAGTTGATCGTGCAGAACCGCCGCTTTCTGGTGCTCGCGGCCAAGGGCCAGGAGCCCAATCTGGCCAGCGCGGCGATGGGAGCGGCGTTGAGAGCCTTGCCAGGACAATGGCTGGAGCGCTTTGGCTACCGGCCGCTTTTGGCGGAAAGTTTCACCGACCCGGAGAGCCACGCGGGCACCTGTTATTGTGGCCAGCAACTGGGAGGCGGTGGGAATGAGCGCGGGATACAGTCGGCACCGGGCGGATTTCTACATCCCCAACGAGCGTCCTAAAAAGCTCTGGCTGCGAGAGTTGGAGGTCGGGGACCGCGCGCGGCTGCGGGCCTGCGAGTTGCCGCCCGAGTGCCGGGGTGCGCTCATCACCGCGCCGGGTGGAGTGACCCTCGCCCAGCACGAAGACGGCTCCCCCCAAGCCATCGCCGTCTACGACCAGAAAGAAGGCACCCAGCGCTGCGAGCAAACCCTGAAAAAATCCGCCGCCACCTCCACCGAAACCCGCGACTACCTCTCCAGCGCCCCGCCGGAACATTACACCAGCACCCAATGGCTCGACCTCATTCGCGGTCACTGGGCCCGAGTCGAGATCCGCAACCACTGGCGCCGCGACGCCCTCCTGGGCGAGGACCGCGCCCGCAACCCCAACGCCCTGGCCAACCTCGCCCTTCTGCGCAGCGCCCTGCTCGCCCGACTCGCCGACACTTTCCCCGACCACTCTCTCTCTCAAATCCGCGAACTTCTCGATTCCAACCCTCGGGCCACCTTCAACATCCTTGCCTCTTGAGTCCTCATAACGAAAGACCCTAACCTCAAACCCCGCTTGTCATGTTGAGCGAAGCGAAACATCTCTGGCTTCTCACCTCACCCATCGACTCTCGCCAGCCCCAAACGTCACTCGATCCGTGATCCCCCCACCAATAACCAATCACCAAAAACCAACACCACCCCCCAAGCCTACCCCCCTCATCATCGCCCATCGCGGAGCCTCGGCCCACGCGCCGGAAAACACCCTCGCCGCCTTCACCCTCGCCTGGCGCCACGGAGCCGACGCCATCGAGACCGACCTCCGCCTCACCGCCGACGGCGAAGTCGTCGCGCTCCACGACCCCACCCTCACCCGCACGACCGGCGTCTTTGGGCGCCTCGGCGCCCTCACCCTCGCCGACCTCCGCGTCCGCGCGCCCCAGATCCCGACCCTCGCCGAGGTCCTCGCCATCTGCCCGCCCTGCTCCCGCGTCGTCCTCGAACTCAAGGAAGGCGCCGAACTCCTCGCCCCCATCGCCGCCGCCGTCGCGACCCGCCCCGACGTCCAGCCCACCTTCATCGCCTTCGACCACGACCTCATCGCCGCCACCAAAGCCCGCTTCCCGAGCCACCCGGCTCTCTGGTTGCTCGACGAAATCCCGCCCGACCTTCCACCCCGCCTCGAAGCCGCCAACCTCGACGGCGTCGATCTCCGCTACACCCGCAACCTCACCCAATCCAAAATCCAAAGTCTGAAATCCAAAATCATCTACGTCTTCACCGTGAACGACCGCCGCTCCGCGTTCTACTGCCGCGCCCTCGGCGTCGATGGTATCACCACCGATCGTCCCGCCTTTCTCAAATCTCTCAATTGACGAATCCCCAATAACCAATAACTAACAACCAACAACACTCCCACGCCCACCATGCGCGCCCGACTCACCGCACTCCTTTTTCTCCTCACCTTCGCCGCCCCGCTTGCCCACGCCGCGACCGCCGACAGGGAATACATCCTCCTCAGCGGCGGGCCGTCGCTCCACGAATGGGAGAAATACAAAGCCGCCCCGCACGACCAATGGTGGGGCAATTTCATCCGCTCCGCCCGCATGCGGATCGAAGAACTCCGCAAGGAAGCCGGCCCCAACGCCCGCATCACCTGGCTCGTCTACCGCCCCGCCTACACCCGCCGCGCCAACCGCATGAACGAACCCGCGATCATCTCGAACATCACCTCGGTCCGCGACAAATACGGCGTCAACCTCGTCTGGTTCGACGAGGGATCCCAGGTCATCGGCTACCTCAACGGCGGTCTGCCCCGCAATCAGGTCAAAATCGCCAATTTCGAGTTCTTCGGCCACTCGAACAGCAAGTGCTTCATGTTCGACTACAGCAACCAGATCGACAGCGCCTCGAAGGCCTGGCTCCACGAAGACGAACTCAAAGGCATCCGCCGCGGGATCTTCACTAAAGACGCCTTCGTCAAAAGCTGGGGCTGCCACACCGGCGAGAGCTTCAGCTCCGCCTGGAAAAAAGCCACGGGCAAAAAAATGATCGGTGCCATCGGTAAGACCGACTACTCCCACATCTCCACCACCCGCCAGATCAGCGTCGACGGTCGCTGGGGCGGATAAAAATTCAATGCGCTTGGAACAGAAGAGCCCAAAGCTCGCAAAAGGTGAGGCCGGGCTCCGCCCGATCTCACCCCCTTTGAATCCCGTATTCTTCTGTATTCCTTTGCGTCCTTAGCGACCTTCTGTTCCAAACCGTATTCGCATTCCCGTCACGTCCCTTGCGTTCCCAGAAGCCGCCCCACCGTCTCCTCCCGAAAAGCCGCGAACTCCCCGCTCAAAATCGCCGCCCGCGCCCGCCGTCCCAACCCGCAGTAAAAATGCAGGTTGTGAATCGAAAGCAGCCGTAGTCCCAAGATCTCATCCGCCTTCAACAAGTGCCGCACGTAGGCCCGTGAAAAATTCCGGCAAGCGTAGCACTCACACCCCTCCTCGATCGCCCGCTCGTCCCGCGTGAACGGCGCGTTCTTCATATTCAGAGTCCCGTCTCCCGTGAACGCCGTCCCCGACCGCGCCAACCGCGTTGGCAGCACGCAATCCATCATGTCGATCCCCCGCGCCACCATCTCGATCACCTGCGACGGCGTCCCCAACCCCATCGCGTAACGCGCCCGGTCCGTCGGCAGAAACGGCACCGCCCCCTCCACCGCCGCGAACATCTCCGGCTCCGGCTCCCCCACGCTCACGCCTCCAACCGCGTATCCGTCGAACCCAATCTCCACCAACTCCCGAGCCGCCCGCTCTCGCAAATCCGCGTAACCCGACCCCTGCACGATCCCGAACACCAGCGGACGACCCCCGTCCCCCCCAGCCGGCTGCGCGTCCCACCACTCCCGGCACCGCCGCGCCCACCGGCTCGTCAGTTCGAGACTCGTCCGCGCCGCCTCGTGCGAACACGGGTGCGGCGGACACTCGTCGAACGCCATCACGATGTCCGACCCCAGATCCCGTTGGATCGCCATCGATTCCTCCGGCCCGATGAACGTCGGCGTCCCGTCCAAATGATTTTGAAACTTCACCCCCGCCTCCGAAACCTTCGCCAGCTTCGCCAAGGAAAACACCTGAAACCCCCCGCTGTCCGTCAGAATCGGCCCCTCCCATCCCATGAACTTGTGCAGCCCACCCAAATCCCGAATCAGCCCTTCGCCCGGGCGAACGTGCAAATGATACGTGTTCCCCAAAATGATCTGCGCCCCGATCTCCCGCAACTCCACCGGAGTCATCGCCTTCACCGTCGCCTGCGTCCCCACTGGCATGAAAACCGGCGTCTCCACCACCCCCCGCCGAGTCACCAACCGCCCCGCCCGAGCCGCCCCCTCGGAAGCCTCAACCCGAAAACAACTCATCCCGTAAAATCGGCTTCCAGCCGATCAGCAAACCAAAAACGGCTGAAAGTCGGTTCGCGAAAAAGCAGTAACCCCACGAAAACGGGGTGAGGACGTCTCGTCCTCACGAATGAATCGAGAGGGCGAGACGCCCTCTCCCCACTTGATCGTCGCACCCTCCATCCCACCTGAATCTGCACCCCCGCCATCACCGTCAAACTAATCCAGCTCCCAGACCGTCGCCCCACCCACGATAGTCCGCACCGCCCGCCCCTTCACCTCGCGACCGTGAAACGGCGTGTTCCGCGAGAGCGACGACGACGCGTGTTTATCGACGGTCCACTCGAGATCCGGATCGATCAACGTCACATCCCCCGGCGCGCCGACCGCGAGCGTCCCACGATCAAGCCGCAGCAACTTCGCTGGCTCGACCGTCAGCAGCGCAATCAAGCGTGACAAATCAATCGCCTTCCGCCGATGCACCAGCGTGTCGCAGAACAACCCAAACTCGGTCTCCAGCCCAAGAATCCCAAACGGAGCCTGGTCGAGCTCGACCTCCTTCTCGTAGTCGGCGTGCGGCGCGTGATCGCTGGCCAGAATGTTGATCGTCCCATCCGACACGCCCTCGATCAGCAGATCGATGTCGGCCTCCGTCCGCAGCGGCGGGTTCATCTTGTAATTCGAGTCGTAGCCCGCCAGCAGCTCGTCGGTCAGAATGATGTGATGCGGACAGACTTCGCCGGAGATCTTCACCCCCCGCCCGCGCGCCTCGCGCAGCAGCCGCACGCTCCCACCGGAAGTCAGGTGCTGACAATGAATCGGCGCGTCGCAAAATTCCGCCAGCATCGCGTTGCGGGCCACGATCAGCTCTTCGCCAATTCGCGGCCAACCCGGCAGCCCCAGCCGCACGCTCCAATCGCCCTCGTGCATCACGCCATCACCGACCAACGAATAATCCTGACAGTGATCGAACAGCGGCAGCTCGAACATCCGCGCGTATTCCAAGGCCCGTCGCATCATCTCGGGGCTCTGCACGCAATGCCCGTCGTCCGTGATCGCCACGATGCCCGCCTTCGCCATCGACCCGATCGGCGCCAATTCCTCACCCGCCAGACCCCGCGTGATCGCGCCCGTGCAGAACACGTTCACGACCGCCGTCTCCGCGGCCTTCTCACGGATCCAACTGATCGTGCTCGGGCTGTCCGCGACCGGCGACGTATTCGGCATGCAAACCACGCTCGTGAAACCACCCGCCGCCGCCGCCGCCGTCCCGCTGGCGATCGTCTCCTTGTGCGCCTGACCCGGCTCGCGCAAATGCACGTGCAAATCAATCAACCCCGGCGCGACCACGAGTCCCTTTGCGTCAATCACCTCCGCGTCCGCCGGGCGATCGGCCACGAACCGACCTTCTGAAACAAAGATGTCCGCCACCTCATCCCGCCCACTCGCCGGATCGATCACCCGACCGTTTTCGATAATCAGTCCCTTCATTCCTCTGCGTCCCTGCGATTGACTCGCTCGCTCCCGCTCGTCTCGCCCTTCGGGCTGCATTGCAGAGCCAATGCAGTCTGCCCCGAGCCTTCCCAGGCTCCGGTGCTCTGCGTGAGAACCATAAACATCATACCGGCACCCCCGCCCCGCCGCCGCACAAATAAAGCACCGCCATCCGCACGGCCAAACCGTTCGTGACCTGCTCGAGAATAACGCTGTGCGGCCCGTCCGCCACCCCGCTATCAATCTCGATGCCACGATTGATCGGCCCCGGGTGCATCACCAGACAGTCCGGCTTCAGCCGCGCCGCCCGCGCCTTCGTCAGGCCGAAGAGCGACGTGTATTCGCCGAGACTGGGAAAATATTCCTTCCGCTGGCGCTCGTGCTGGATCCGCAGCAAATTAATCACGTCCGTCGTCTCGATCACGTCCTCGAGTCGGTGGGTGACCTTCGCGCCCAATCGCTCAAAGGCTCTAGGCACCAAGGTCGTTGGTCCGACCAACGTCACTTCCGCGCCTAGCTTGGTGAGTGCGTGCAGGTTCGACCGCGCCACCCGGCTGAACAAAATATCGCCCACGATCGCCACCTTTCGCCCCGCCAAATCACCGAGCTTCTCGCGCATCGTGAACGCATCGAGCAACCCCTGCGTCGGGTGCTCGTGCGCACCGTCCCCGGCGTTAATCACGCTCGCCCGCAGCCGTTCAGCGAGGAACTGCGCCGCCCCCGCCGACGAATGCCGGATCACGATCAGATCGGCGTGCAGCGCCTCCAGAATCATCGCCGTGTCCTTGAGCGTCTCACCTTTCTTCAAGCTCGAGGCCGACGCGCTCACGTTGATCACGTCCGCGCTCACCCGCATCGCCGCCAACTCAAACGAAATCCGCGTCCGCGTGCTCGGCTCGACGAAGAGATTCACCAGAGTCTTCCCCCGCAGCGCCGGGACCTTCTTCAGATTCCGCTCGCCCACCCCCTTGAACGCCTGCGCCGTATCGAGAACGATCCGAATCTCATCCGCCGACAACGCGTCGAGCGAAACCAAATCTTTGCGCGTCCAGGTGGCCTCGTTCACGGTCGCACTACCTTGACGCTGTCGGGTTCGCCGTCAAGATTCTCGAATCGCACCCGGATTTTTTCCTCCGCCCGCGTCTCCACGTCCTCCCCCACGTAGTCGGCCCGAATCGGCAGTTCCCGGTGCCCCCGGTCGACCAACGTCGCCAACCGGATCCGCGCCGGCCGCCCGAACGACGCCACCGCGTCCATCGCGGCCCGCACACTCCGTCCGGTGAACAGCACATCGTCGACGAGGATCAAGGTCCGCCCGTCCAGATCAAGCGGCAGCCGCGTCGGCTCGACCGTTGTCATTCTCCCCCGCGTCGCCAGATCGTCCCGGTGCATCGAGACATCGACGCTGCCCAGTTCGGGCTCCGTGTCCAAAATCTCCGCCAACCTCGCGACCAGCCGCCGCGCCACTTCCACGCCACGGGTCGGAATGCCTGCCAGGACCAAGCGCCCATTCGCGCCATCCCGTTCCGCGATCTCCGCCGCCATCCTCTCGACGGACGCCCCGATCGCCGCCGCGTCCATCACTTCGACAATCCCGGAACTACTCACACGCTCGCGCCCGTCTGATCCGATTTGGGGGCGTCGTTCTCGGGTTTCGCCGAGGCGGCACGCAGACGCAAACTCCGCCACTCGGAGCGAAATTTGATGATCCAGTCCAACAGCGCCCGCTCGAAGCCGATGTCCTTGCCGGCCTTCTCGCTTTCGATCCACTTGTGACGGAGGATTTCCTCCCGCTCGGCGAGGTATTCGCGGTAAAGCGAAGAGTTTTTAAGAAGGTCGAAAACGACCTCTGGTTTGGGAGAACTCATGTGACGAAGCGGATTTAGAGGCGAACAATTTCAGAAGTCAACGCGCTAAAATCAAGCGCCCGACACACCTGTAACGGGCGAACGAAAGCTCTCATTCAACGGTGGCTGATACTTGTCGTGCTACGTCAGCAAAAGCCATGCCGGACGCACTTTTCGGCGCGAACTCCGCCACCGGCCTGCCCACGTCGCCTCCCTCCCGCACCGGAATGTCGATCGGAATCTTCCCGAGAAGCGGCACTCCCAACCGCGCCGCCTCCTGCTCGCCGCCGCCCGCGCCGAAGATTTCATACCGCTTCCCGTCGCTCGGGCACTCGAAGTAACTCATGTTCTCGACGATTCCCAGCACCGGCACGTTCGTCTTCGCAAACATCGAGACCGCCTTCCGCGCGTCGATCAGCGCCACCTCCTGCGGCGTCGTCACGACCACCGCACCCGCCAGCGCCACCGTCTGCACGATCGTCAATTGAATGTCCCCCGTTCCCGGCGGCAGATCAAGAATCAGAAAATCCAACTCGCCCCAAGCCGTCTGCTTCAAAAATTGCTGGGTGTATCGCGTCACCATCGGCCCCCGCAGCACCGCCGGGCTGTCCGGCTCGAGCAGCAGACCCATCGACATGATCGGCATCCCGAACCGGCGAATGGGAATGATCCGATCGTCCGCGTCCGCCGTCGGGCGCTCGTCCGCCCCCATCATCAGGGCAATGCTCGGCCCGTAGAGATCGCAGTCGCAAAGCCCCGTCTGGAAACCCGCCCGCTGCAAGCTCACCGCCAGATTCGTCGCCACCGTCGATTTGCCCACGCCGCCCTTGCCGCTCGCGATCGCGATCACGTGCTTCACACCGTCCAGCCGCCGCGCGCCCGCGTTCGCCGCCACGTTCGGCGGAGCCTGAATGTCGATCCGCACCCGCGCCTCGGTCACGCCCGCCAGCGCCTCGATGGCCGCCTTCGATTCCTCGCGGATCCGCGCCGGAATCGCCGCCTCGTTCGTCGCCAACGTCATCTGCACGTCGACCACGCCGCCATCCACCTTCACGCCCTTCACCAAGCCAAACGACACCACGTCCCGGCTGAACCCCGGATACTTCACCCCGCGCAGAGCGCCCAACACATCTTCCTCTGAACTCATCGCTTCACTGTGCCCACAAGCCATCACCCCGCAAGACAAAGCCACCGCCCCCCTCCAATCGACCCAGCCCTACAAAACTTTGATGCGGCCGCACCAAAGTTTTGCAGCAATCGGTCATTGATTCAGGTTTGAGGCGTTTGCCGACGGGATCCAGGGGACATCAACTCAGCTCGTTCAAATTTCCCCCTCCCCAACTCCGCCGACATCTGCCACCCTCCGCGGCCATGAAACCCATCGCCCCCGGAGGCCTCCTCGTGGCCATCGAAGGCATCGACGGCGGCGGCAAGACCACCGTCTCGGCCCTCCTCGCCCAGTATTGCGGCGAGCGCGGTATCGCCTGCACCCTCTCGAAAGAACCCACCGGCCTCGGCGCCGGCGTCACCCTCCGCGAATCCGCGAAACACGGTCGCGCAACCCCCGAAGACGAACTCGCTCTCTTCCTCGAAGACCGCGCCGCCCACGTCGCCCGCTCCATCCGCCCCGCCCTCGACTACGGAGCCGTCGTCATCCTCGACCGCTACTATTGGAGCACCGCCGCCTACCAGGGAGCCCGCGGCATCGACCCGTTCGCGATCATCACCGCCAACGAAGCCATCGCCCCCACCCCCGACCTCGTCATCCTCCTCGACATCCCCCCATCCGAAGGCCTGGCCCGAGTCCGAGCGCGCGGCGACGTCCCCAACACCTTCGAATCCGAAACCGCCCTCCAGCAATCCCGCGACATCTTCCTCCAACTCCACGACGCCTTCCCAGCAAGGTCCGCCCGCATCGACGCAACCCCCAGCTTGCGGGAAGTTTCCGCCTTATGCCGGGCCGCGTTCGCGAATGCCCTTGAGAAAAAGACTAAAGCTTCCCGATAACGGAGCTGCCCTACTTCAAGGAGCGGCGGCTTCCAGCCGCCGAAGTTGGTCAAACGAAAAACGGGCCGTCCCCAGAAGGAACGGCCCGCAAAGTCAAACTGGGCAAACTCTCACCCAGCGTAAGATAAACAGGAATTACTCCTGATCGCTCGGCTCGGCGGCGGGCCCGGGACCATCTTCTTCCGGCATATCCACGCCGACGGCGGGAACGGTGATCGTCTCTTCTTCCATCGTGACTTTCGGCACTTCGACGACTTTCTCCGTCGTTCCGACTTCGACCTCGGCCACGTCGACATCGTAAGCAGGCATCTGCCCACCTTCGACTTTCACCTCGGGCATTTCACCCTCCTGGGTCTTATCGACGTCACAAGCGGTGAGACCGGCAGCGGCGATTGCCACTGCGGCAAATTTGAATAGATTGGATTTTTTCATAAGTAAGTTCCGTTTCATAACTTGGGACTGTTCGAAACCCAAGAAGAAACCGGTCGGATCGAATTACGTCGCCACCCCACATTTTTTCGCCGCGGCTTCCGCGCATCGCATCCCGTCGAGCGCCGCGCTCACGATCCCCCCCGCGAACCCCGCCCCTTCACCCGACGGAATCAGCCCCGCCACGTCCGGATGCTCCAGCGTCTCCGGATCGCGCGGCACCCGCACCGGCGAACTCGTCCGCGTCTCGAATCCCACCATCAACCCCTCGTCCGAGACGTAACCCCGCAGCTGCCGACCGAAGAGCCGCAATCCATCCCGCATCCGCCGCACGATCCCCCGCGGCATCAGCTCGTCCAGCCGCGCGGACCGCACCCCCGGATGATAGCTCGTCGCCGGAAGCTCGTCCGAAAGCCGCCCCGCCAGAAAATCCGTCACCCGCTGACCCGGGGCCGTCTGCCCGCCACCACCCGCCACCTTCGCCGCCGTCTCGAGCGCCCGCTGAGCCGCAATCCCCGCCAGCACCCCATGCTCCGCCCGCCACCGCTCGGCGTCCTCCGGTTCGATCGTCACGACCATTCCGCTGTTCGCGAACGGCGAATCCCGTTTCGCCAGACTCATCCCATTGACCACCACCTCGTCGTTCTCGGTCGCAGCCGGGACGATGAACCCACCCGGACACATGCAGAACGAATGCACGCCCCGATCCGCGATCTTCGTCGCCAGCGAATAACTCGCCGCCGGCAGCAACCGCGAGCGCTCAGCCCCCCGCGGAAAATGATACTGCCGACTGTCGACCAACCCCTGCGGATGCTCGATCCGCACGCCCATCGCAAACGCCTTCTGCTCCAGCCGCACCCCCCGCCGCACCAGCAATTCATAGACGTCCCGCGCCGAATGCCCCGTCGCTAGAATCACCGCCGCCGCGTCGATCTCCCGCCCGTCCGCCAGCGCCACCCCGCGCACCGCCCCACCCTCGATCAGCAGATCCGTCACCTTCGCGCCAAAACGCACCTCGCCCCCCGCCGCCCGAACGCTCTCGCGCATCGCCTTCACGACGTTCGGCAACAGATTGGATCCAATGTGCGGATGGGCATCCACCAGAATCCGCTCCGGCGCCCCGTGCGCCACGAACGTCTCGTAGACCCGCGCGACCGGACCCCGCTTCTTCGCCCGCGTGTAGAGCTTCCCATCCGAAAACGTCCCCGCGCCGCCCTCGCCGAAACAGTAGTTCGAATCCTCGATCACCGTCCCGTGCCGCAGAATCGGCGCAAGATCGAACCGCCTCGCCGACGCGTCCTTCCCCCGCTCGAGCACGATCGGTCGCAAGCCAAGCTCCAGACACCGCAAGGCCGCGAACAACCCCGCCGGCCCGCAACCCACGATCACCACCGTCGCCGCGCCCGCCGGCACCTCCGGGTAATCCGCCGCCGGCAGACACTCCTCCGCCAAAGCCTGATCCACTCCGACCTCGAGCCGCAGCTGCACTTTCACCGGCGACTTCCGCGCGTCGATGGAATGTTTCCGCAACCGCACCTCCCGCACCCGCTCCACCGGCACTCCCAGCTTCGCCGCCACTGCCCGCCGCCACGCCGCTTCGTCCTCCGAAGACTCGAGCGGCAAAATCACGTCGACCGTTTCAACACCATTCGTCACGGCCCCAGCTCCCAATCCGCCGCCGCACCCGCCGCCGCCCGCGAGAATCCCGCATCGCGAATCGCGGTGATGGCCTGCCGCGCCAGAGTCTCCCGCTCCGCCTCGCCGAGCCCGGCCACCCCCGAGAACTCGCGCAGCAACGCCACGTTGATCCGATCCATCTCCGGCCTCAGGTCATCGGCCAGACTCTCCGGCCGATACGACGGCAACTCCCCACCCCGACTCCAAGTCCGCACCAGCTCCGCCTGCGCGATTCGCGAAGCCCGCGTCTGCGCCCCGAAAAACTCGTCGATCCCCTCCGCCGACACCCCAGCCGCGCCCCCCTGAGCCGTGAGAGCCGCCAACGACTCCGCCTCCCGCTCGAGAACGAGGATCGGCCAACCATTCTTGTATTTCACCCAAGCCACCCGCGGAGCCAACTCGAGGCGCTCGACCATCAATGCGACCACCCGCGCGCCAACGCCACCCGGCACTGGCTCCACCAAGCGAGTCGCGCACCCGCACAAGACCAGCAACCATGCCCCGACCACAAACCCACGCCAATCTAAATTCACCCCGCGCTCAATACAGCGCCCAAACCCCACCCCGCAATCCCCAACCACCAGCCTGAAGGGCCCCAACCGGAGGGCGAGGCTCCCGCCGAGCCGTGGCGAAACGAAAAAGCACCCGAACCCAACCGACCCGCTTCATCCAATCCAGAATCCAAAATCAGAACGTCTTCCTTAAATGACTAGGCAGGATGTCCAACTGCTCCCGATACTTGGCCACCGTCCGCCGCGCGATCGGAATGCCCCGCTCGGTCAAAATCCCCAAAATCGACTGATCGCTCAGCGGCTTCCGTTTATCCTCCCCCGCCACCACCTCCGCGATCGCCGTCCGCACGCTCTCGTTGCTGATGTCCGCGCCGCCGGTCGTCTGATACCCCGGCGTGAAAAAATACTTCATCTCGAAGATCCCCTGCGGCGTCATCATGTATTTGCCGTGCGTCGCCCGGCTCACCGTCGTCTCGTGCACCCCGACCGCTTGCGCCACCTGATTCATCGTCATCGGCTTGAGCGCCGACGGACCCACCCGCAAAAAATCCCCCTGACGCTCCACGATTTCCCGCGCGATGTTCATGATCGTCTGCTGCCGCTGCTGGATGCATTTGATGAAAAACCGGCCACCCTTGATCTTCTCGCGGATGTATTCCCGGACGTTCTTCTTGTTCCCGGGCTCCGAGAGGAGGTCCTTGTAATAATTGCTGATCCGCAGCATCGGCACGTTGTCGTTGTTTAGCGAAACCGTGAAATCCTCGCCCTCCCGCTCGATCAGCACGTCCGGCGTAATCACCTGGTGCGTGACGGTCGAAAATTGCCGAGCCGGCCGCGGCTCCAACGTCGCAATGAAGTCCGCCGCCGCCTGCACGTCCTGCACTCCCACGCCCAGCCGCCGTGCGACTTCGGGGAATTTTCGCCGCAACAAATCGTCGAGGTATTGCGTCACGATTCGCGCCTCCAGACTCTCAGCCTTCCCGATCCGAACCAGCTGCGTCAGCAAACACTCGCGCAAATCCCGCGAAGCCACTCCCACCGGATCCAACGCCTGCACCTCCCGCAGCACCGCCTCCACCCGCTCCACCCGCGTATTCGTCTGCCCGGCCAGCTCCGCGACCGTGATGTCCAGCAACCCCGCCTCGTTGAGATTGCCGATGATCGCGTCCGCCACCTCCCGGTCCTCGTCCGAGATGTCCGCCAGCCCCAACTGATCGACCAGATGCTGCTGCAAACTCGTCGGCCCCGTCAGCGAATTGAACAAAAACTCCCGCCGCTCCTCCGCCTCCTGCGACCGCCCCTCGTAGGCCCCCGACTGCTGCATGTAGTCCTTCCACTGCTCGTCCAGCCGACTCACCTCCGCCAGATCATCGTCCCAGGAATCCTCGTTCGAATCCTCCACCTCGCTCACCGGCACCTCCTCCTCCAACACCGGATTCGCCTGCAGCTCCTGACCCGCCAGCGACCGCAACTCGATCGCCGGAGCCTGCAACACGTGCAAACTCTGCTGCATCTGCGGCGACAAAGTCTGCTGCAGGCCGAAGCCCAGCATCTGATCCATTCCCGCCATCGGGGAACACACTAGGCACCCAACCTGATTCAGCAAGCAATTAACGCGCCAACTTTGGCGAAAGATCGACTTCCCTCGACACCCTCCCCAACGTCAAACTCCCTCATCTCACCAATCCGCAATCCGAATTCCGCAATCCGAAATGTCCAAGCCCCACATCGCCTTCTTCGACACCAAGCCCTACGACCAGGAATACTTCGACCGCATCGCCGACGGCCGCGTCGACCTCAGCTACTACACCTTCCCGCTCCGCGCCGATCTCGCGTCCGTTGCGGAAGGCGCCGATGCCGTCTGCTGCTTCGTCCACGACCACCTCGACCGGGCGTGCCTCGAAGCGCTCGAGGCCGTCGGCATCCGCCTGATCGTCATGCGCTGCGCCGGATACAATAAAGTCGACCTCGAAGCCGCGACCGAGCTCGGCATCACCGTCACGCGCGTCCCCGCCTACTCGCCCGCCGCCGTCGCCGAGCACGCCGTCGCCCTCTTCCTCGCCCTCAACCGCCGCATCCACCGCGCCTACAACCGCATCCGCGACCACAACTTCTCCCTCGCCGGCTTCGTTGGCTTCGACCTCGCCGGCAAGACGGTCGGCATCATCGGCCTCGGCAAGATCGGCCGCAAAGCCGCCACTATCTTCCGAGGATTCGACACCCGCGTTCTCGCCTTCGACCCGGAACCCGACACCGAATGGGCCGCCCGCCACGAAGTCGAACTCACCGACCTGGAGACCATCTGGCGCGAATCCGACGTCCTTTCCCTCCACACTCCGCTCGTCGAATCCACCCGCTACCTCGTCAACGCCGACACCCTTGCCCAGATGAAAAAAACCGCCGTCATCGTCAACACCAGCCGCGGCGAATTGGTCAAAACGGACGACGTCATCGCCGCCCTCCGAGCCCACGAGATCGGCGGAGTCTGCCTCGACGTTTACGAAGAAGAGGACGCCTACTTCTACTCCGACCACTCCGACGCCATTCTCGACGACGAGCAACTCGCCTACCTCCTCACCTTCCCCAACGTCCTGGTCACCAGCCACCAAGCCTTCCTAACCGCCGAAGCTCTCACCCAGATCGCCACAGTCACGATCGAAAACGTCCTAAAAATCGCAAAGGGCGAAAAACCCACCAAGGCCACCGCCCTGAACTAAGCTGGGGAGCGCACGCGTCCCCGCGTGCGAGAGGCACCGTCCCGGTGCCTCACCCGGCAACACCGGCAAAGCCGGGGAGCCGGATCGCTCAAGGAACGGCGACTTCCCACTCGCCGACCCAACCCAAATTCGCGGAGCGAATCACTCCCCCTCACCGCGACGCGCGCCCTCAAGCCACCGCTCAAAAAAACCCACCGCCGCCTCGTTCACCCGCCCCTGCTCCGTGTCATCCAACCGATGCTTCCCCCCCTCGATCGCCATCACGCGAAGCGGCGTCCCGTGCTTCGCCACGACCGCTTTGATCCGATCCGTGTTCCGCTCGAAATACACCCGCTCGTCCGCTGTCCCGTGAGCCACCAACGTCGGAGGCAGAGCCGCCTCGACGTCGTCGAATTTGTCCCAAATCCCCCCGGACTGCTCCACGAGCGCCCCCACCCGCGGATTCCCAGCCGCCGCCGCAACGCCCAGAAATCCACCCATCGAATACCCGTAAACCCCGACCGGCTTCCCCCCGGCCCTCCCACTTACCCAATCCACCGCGTCCCTCACGGTCGCCAGCCAAGGTTCGAAACCCGCGATGAGACCCTTGTCGCCCAGCACGAACCAGTCGCCCGTCCGATTGAAGTAATTCACCACGTAAACCGTCATCCCCGCCCCCGCCAGTTCCCGCGCCACCGCCCGCATCTGCCCCCCGTCGAACATCATCCCGCCCGCCCCGTGCAGCACGATCACGGCCCGCGTCACCTTCTCCGGCCCGAATACGTCCACCTTGATCCGCTCCCCGCCGCTTTCGAAACTTTCCCGCCGCGACTTCAGCTCCCCCGCCCCGGCGTCCGACATCACGGCCAAAATTCCACCCAGCACCACCCCAGCGACCCAACGAAACATCTTCATGACGCGCTTCTACGCCCGCGACCCAGCTTCCGGTTCACCACATTTCCCGCGTCCCGCATCGCCTCCACCCGCAGCACCCAGCACAGCCCCGCATACACGACCGCCGCCACCCCGATCACCCCACCGATCAAGGCCAGCCGCACCAACAACGGCCCGACCAGCAGCGCCTCGCCAAACCACCAAACCGCCCCCCAGCAAACCGCGCCCAACCCCGCCGCCGCCACCACGCACCGCCCGACCGAACTGAGAACCCGCCAGGTCTCCAGATTTCCCGTCGCCCGACCCATCAGCACGTAGAGCGTGAGAAAATTCAAAGTTGCCGACACCGCCGTGGAAAGCGCCAGCCCGCGATGACCCCATCCCGCCACGAAGATCAGGTAGTAATTCAGCCCAATGTTCAACGCAATCGACCCGAAACTCACCGTCATCGGCGTCCACTTCCGATCGATCGCGTAAAACGCCGGCGAGAACACCTTGATCCCGGCGTAGGCCACCAGCCCCATCGCGTAAAGCTGCAGCGCCAAGCCCGTCTGCAACGAATCCTCCGGCAGGAACCCGCCGCGCTGATAAATCACGTCGATGATCGGATGCGCTAAAAAATAAAGTCCAACCGCCGAAGGCAAAGTCAGAAAAACCGCCAGCCGCAGCGCCTTTCCGAGCGTCGGGCCAAATTGACCCCGATCCCCGCTCGCCGCAATCCGCGACACCACCGGCAACGTCACCGTCGCCACCGCCACGCCAAAGATTCCCAGCGGCAGCTGCATCAGCCGGAACGAGTTGTTGAGCCACGTCACCGCCGAGGGCCCACCCGGCGTGTAGGTCGCAAAGCTCGTGTTCACCAGCACGTTCACCTGCACCGCGCTCGCCGCGATCACCGACGGGATCATCAACGTCAAAGTCCGCCGCACACCCTCATCCCGCCACGCGAAGTCAGGCCGGAATCGGAACCCCACCTTCCCCAGACTCGGCACCTGCACCACCAATTGCAGCAACCCGCCGATCAACGTCCCCAGCGCCAACCCGATCAAGGCCCGCTCCCCGAAAGCCGGGTCTAGCCACCACCCAAGCCCCAGCCCGCCCACGATCGACCCGATGTTGAAAAAACTCGAAGCCATCGCCGGCACGCCGAAAACGTTCCGCGAATTCAACATCCCCATCACCAGCGCCGCCAGGGACACCAGCAGAATGAACGGAAACATGATGCGCGTGAGCAGAATCGTGACCTCCCGGTTCTCCTGCGCAAACCCACCCGCCATCAGATCGATCAGCGGCTCCGCAAAGACCACCCCCAACACCGTCACCGCGCTCATGAAAACAGTCGCCAGCGTCAACATCTTGGCCGCCAGTCCCCAAGCCGCGTTCGGCCCCTCCGTCTCGATCTTCTTCGAAAAAACCGTGATGAACGCCGTCGAAAGCGCCCCCTCGGCGAAGAGATCACGCAACAAATTCGGAGCCCGAAACGCGACGATGAAAATCCCCAGCAACTTCGACCCAAACAGCGCCGAAAACAGAATCTCCCGCACCAGCCCGAGCACCCGCGAGCACATCACCGCTACCGCCACCACCCCCGAAGCCCGGGTATTCAACTTGTGGTCACCCATAAAGAAGGCCGCTCTTCTAAAGTCGGCGGAACCCCGCGTCAACCCGGGCGCACCGCGACCTGGGGACCGCGACCCGGGGACCGCGACCTGGGGACCGCGACCATCCTGGTCGCCGTGCCGACCTTCCAGGTCGGCACCTCGTTCCAAAGCGCGAAGCGCCACTCCCCCCACCCAAGCCACCCCCAACCCCCGAACCCCGCGTCACCCGGCATCCACGGGCAGATCCACAAAGAGCATCGGAAAGTAGTGCTCCCCGACTTTCGCCGGAAAACTGATCCGCAGCACCCCCTTCGCGCTGGGAGATTCGATCAGCCCTTCCCCGAGTGCCGCCCGAACGACCTCCCGGGAAACCGTGTCTTTGACGCCTAGCAATCGCGGAACGTCACCCCGGACCATTTCGCCGTCGACGCACAGTCGCGAGAGCAGACTGACAAGATGCTCCCGCTTGGTCGGCTCCAAGTCCATCCTGACGAAACGAAGGTAGTTCTCGACCCGCACCCGCAAGTCGAAAGGCCGAATCAACCCTAGCATAAACGTCATTTGATCGAGCACTTGCTGAAGAAAAAAGCTGCAAAACCCACCCAAGGCCAAGTCGCTTAGATTACCTCGACCGTCCAGATCACTGCGCCGCCTCGAGTCAGCATTCTGTAAATGCCGATAATACTCCCCGCGCGCTCTCGCCAGCCCGCGCGACAGAGTCCACAAGCCACCCCCATCGACGCCCGCCCGAATGAGAGCCGCCTGCGACTGCAGCCGAGCGACCCGCCCATTTCCATCGCCAAAGGGATGAATCCACGCCAGGCGATGATGCGCCGCGGCGGCCGCGATCAACCGGTTTGTCGCCAGGATTTGGTTATTCGAATACGCGCGTCGAAACCGCTCTAAGAAATCACCAAGCGAAGTGTGGTTGGGAGGCGTGTAGCGACCGACATCAACGTTGAAAGTGCGAATTTCACCCGGCTCGATCTCGTAAAGTTCTCCGTTTTTCGATTTGGCGATCCTCTCCTCTGGAGGCAACGCCGAAAAAAATTCGCAATGCAGCCACTTGATGAATTCGACTCCGAAGACATCCAACTCGCATTCGGACTCCAGTCGCCTCCGCATCGCCTCGTCCGTGCGGATGTAGGCGACGCCCAACAATTGGTTGCGGCGTTTCGCTGGACTTGCCGAGAAATCGTTCGCCAAGGCACGCTCGATGTCGCGCGGAGACGTCTTACGACCCTCAATGAGATTCGAGTAGTAGCTGTTCATTTCCCGGACCAGCGCCGCGATCCTGGATCAAACCCAGGCCGACGGTAGCGCGGAGGTGAGTTTGCCCGATGTCGCAAAAATTTCCGCGGTCAGCTCCGCCAACTCGATCCTCCCCCGCCCAGGCAGCAAGGGTTCGAATGCATCGACGGTTTGGTAGAGTTCGATTGTCTCCGGTGGCTGCATCTCGTCTTCGGCATTCAACTATCGTCACGATCGGTTAAAACGGTTGCTAATTCGAGGAAAACCGGCGATCTTTTTATCGACGTTTCCAATTCTC
Organism: uncultured Verrucomicrobiae bacterium; assembly: GCA_963719495.1. GTDB lineage: Bacteria > Verrucomicrobiota > Verrucomicrobiia > Chthoniobacterales > JAATET01 > CAVVKW01. The sequence goes on along the minus strand of CAVRCI010000002.1, from coordinate 726,100 downwards.
CTTCAACGTTTTATGATTGAAACTCTCTTTCAAACCGCTGATTTTGACGGCGATCTGGCGAAAGACCGAAACGCTCCGACCAGTTCGCCGATCGCCAAACCCGGCGCGCGCACAAAACTTCCGAAGCCTCACTCCCCCGTCGCGATCACCTTCACCCGTCGCACCCGCGAGCGGTCGCCGTCCTCACCCAGCGCGTAAAATTTCAGCACCGTCGTCTTCGACTTGGGACGCAGTTTGAAAACCCAGCGGCCATTGCCCCGCACCTTCACGCGCCGCGTCACGACCTTCCCCGGCTTCTTTTTGAACTTCACGTTCAGCCGCGTCCCCTCCGCCGTCCCGCCGATTTTGACCAGATTCCGGCTCGACCGAATGACCTTTTTGCCGTTCACCTTCACCGCCGGAGCGGCGACGGGCACCGGCGTTGGACTCGGCACAGCCGCCCCCTTCCACGGACCAAACGTGACCTGAACCGTCGCCCCGGGTGGGATGTTCCCGTCGAACTTCGAAGGCACCTCCGGTTGCCCGGCGGGAGCTGGCCCAACTGGTCCGCCATTCTCGTCGTAGGCGAACCCATAGGCCGATCCCATCACCTGACCCCGCGCGTTCGGGAACGCCGCGGCGTTCAGCGGCCGGAAGAAAATCGGCTCCCCACTGCTCTGGCCAACGTGCATGAAGAGCGAGAAAAGATTCTGCGTCTTCCCGGCCGGATACCACGTCCGCTGGTCGCCCCACACCGCCGACGTCCCGCCCGCGGCACCAGGATCCAGCGCCGTCGCGTCCACCGCGACCCCGCGGTTCAGCGCGCTCACGATCTGATTTTCCAGATTCCCGAGCACCGTCGCCCGAGCGCTGCCGTCCGCCTCCTGAACCGTGCTGTCGGCGAAGACGCCGCTATTCGCCAGGACCATCTGCCCCGGCGTCTGGAAGCTCGTCAGCTGCGGCAGCTTCGAGAACGAATACTGCGAATTCGCCGCCGGGTTGCCGACCGCCTGATTCGGTGTGTCCAGCGTGATTGCGTTGCCGCTGATCGCGGCGATTCGCGTCTGCGACGATTTTCCGTCCAGCTCGAGCCCGGCCCCATTAACGTACATTCCAACCGACAGGCCACTCACCGGGGCGGCCAACGTCAGCACCGACTGGGCGGGGGCGGCTCCGGTCGTGATCGTCCCGACGATCCCATCGCCCGCCGCGTCCTTGAGCACCGCCATTCCCAGTGGATTGAACACGTGGAACACCTCGCCGTTCGTGTCGCCGGTGAACCTCAGAGCTGGCAGAAACACCGCCGTCCCCGGATAGGCGACCGTCACGATGCTGGCCGTGTAATTCTGCTTGGCAATCGGCGCGCCCGAACTTCCGTTCCCCGAGGCGACGCCGGAAAGCCGGAGCGTCGCCGCGCCGAACAACGTCGCCAGATCCGCGTCGAAGACCGCGTTCAGAGGACTGGCGAGATTCTGGTATTCGTTCTTTAGATTCACGGTCGTCAGAAACGCGCCGGGATTGAGAATGCCTCCGGCCTGTCCCGCAAGGCTCCCGGGCTGGAACGTAAGCCCGGCAAACGCACTCCCGAGCGCCCCCTCCCCCGCCATGAAGGCCGCGTAGGATTTGAAAATATCGGCCCGATTGACGAGCGGACTCTGACCCGCCGCGTAAACCGGCTGCCCGTATTGCTTGCCCGCCACGTTCGTCGGCCCGTCGAGCGTCATCGTCAGCGGGAAGATGAATCCATCGACCGTCTGGATGTCGGCCGTCGCGGGATTGGCCGTCGGCAAGATCGCGGGCGGTACGGGCGCAGTCGCCGCCGGCACGGTGATCTCGAGGATCGAATACGGCGGAAACGGGACCGCTGGCGGCGGCGGCGCGTTGGGTGGATTCGTCGGTTGCTGAGAAAACGGCACCGTCGGCGCGGCCGTCCCCGCTGGAGCGATGAAGAAATAGATGCGCCCCCCGGTAAAGGGCTTCACCGGATCGAGTAAAATCCGGCTGATCTCGCCCGGCCCGGTGCCCACCTTGTAACTCGTCACCGTTCCCGAACTCTGCGTCACGAACGTCCCCGCGGGACCCAGCACCAAATCATTCGCGTAGGCGAAACCCATCGCGTAGATCGAGAAATCCGCGGCGTTCAACCCCGTCTGATCAACCAGCTCGAGCGTGTAGTCATCCGCCAACGCCCGGCCCCCAAGCCCGCTCGAAACCAAAACGATGACGGCAACCAGCTGACGCGTGATCCTCATGACCAGACGATATCCCGCGAACCGACAGAAAACAGCGAATACCCGGGTCACCACGTCCGGGTTCACCGGCAAACCCCATCAAAACCGGGGAAAACGGGCTTCCAGCCTGTCGCGCCGAGCTTCCAGCCCACCGCGCGTGCGAAAGCGCAACGCGCCACTTCCCCCCTCCAAATCGACAATCCACGGCTCCGGAGTGGCGATTTGCGATCACCGATCCTACCCAAATCAGATGGCGCAGCCAACATTCTCAACACTCCCATCACGGAGCCGCCGCTCCGCCACGTGAGCCCCCAGCCCGCGCACCACCCCGCCAAACGCGCACCACCAGCAGCCCCGCCAACCCCATTACGACCAACCCCCACGTCCCCGCCTCCGGCACCGCGATCACGGAAAATTCCCCGCCGTAATCGAGCACCGCCCAGATCCGGCCCGCGTCCGCGTCCAACCCCCACTCCCCCAACTCGAATTCCCCGTCCCACGCGCCGCGACCCACGAATCGTCCCTCACCCGCGGAATTCCCCAGCACCGCCTCGATCCACTCCCCGCCATCGAACCAGCCCACGCGCAGATCACTCAGCGAATCCGCCAACGCCACCGCATCGAATCCGATCTGCAACACGAACTGAAAGTCCGCAATCGAGTTCAACTCGATGACGTCGCTGATCGTGTCACCCCCTCCCGCCTCCGAAAACCCGGCCTCGTAAACCTCGAATCCCTCCATCCGTAAAAGTTCGAACTCCGTCCGCGACCCCGCCTCCTGCCGATACCGGTGCGCCGCTTCACCCTCGAAAATGTGCGAATCCCGCCGCACCACCGCTCCGCCCGCCACGTCGACGACCTCGACAAATCCATCCGGTACCGTCCGCACCTCCAGCGTCCCCCCATTCCCAATTCGCACCTGGCCCCGCCCACCCCACTGCCCTTCATCGATCACCAACGTCCCCGCCTGCACTTCGAATTCCGCGCCCCCGTGCGCATCCAATAAATTGGAATCGACCAGTGTCTGCGTCCCCGCTCCCCGCTTGACAATCCGCGTCCCGCCCTCGATCCGAAGCCCCCTCGCCGTTTCGATTACCCCGTCGGCCAAAACCAACGTCAGTTCACCCCGCGTCGCCCCGTCCCCTCCGTCGATCACCCCAAACCCGCCGACCCTCAATCCCGCCGCCGTCGCGCGATAACCATCCAAATGCAGCGTGGGAGCCACCCGCAACGCCGAATGCGGAGACAAGGCATTGTCCGCCCCCAACCTGACCTCGCCCAGGATCAGGGTCTCGCCCGTGTGCGTCGATTGCCCCGTCAGCGCAATCGGAGCCCCACTACCAATCACCAGATCCAGATTTCCGGCAAACTCGATCCCCAGCTCCACCGGTTCGTTCGGTCCGGCACCCGTCGGATTCGGATCATACTCAAATCGAGCCGCCCTCCACTCGTTCACGCCGACAACCGTGCCCCGACCACTCAGTCCCGTCAGCGCCTGCTCGTATCCGTCCAACTCCCAGCGCCCTCCAGCCTCGATCCGGGTCGTGCCGAGATCGTCCAGAATCACGCTGGAATCACTCCTCAACTTCCCCCCGGATCGGACCGTCACCTCGCCAAATTGCTGCCCGCCCTTCACGTCCAGCGTCCCCCGGTTCACCACGACCCCCGTGGTCGCCGATCCACCCGGTTCTAAAATCAACCGCGCGTCCCCCGATTTCACCAGCGTCCCGTCCACTCCCACGTTCAGCGTGAGATCCGTCCCGGTAAAGAATTGCACCGCGCCACCCGCGCCGACGATCCGCTGACCACCCCCCGCGCCGAAACCGATCACGTTCGGCTCTACCCCCGTCGACACCACCATTCCACTCGCAATCCCAAACTCCGCGCCCGGAAACCGCAGATCCGCCCCGCCGTCCAGAACCAGCGAATTCACCCCGATTCCATCACCTGCCGTCACCAATCCCGCACTCAACTTCACGTTCGCTCCAGCGCCGACCGCGTTTCGATACTCCGACTCCGTCAATGCCCGCATTGTCTCAGCGGTCGCGTCGTAGGTCGCAAACCCCGCCCCCGCCGAAGCCGTCGAATCGAAAACCACACCCTTGACGATTCCCACCGAATCCGTTTTGAGCGCCCCGCTTCCGCTCATTTCAGGAGTCGACTCCTTCAGCCGGATGACGGGATCGCCCGCCCTGCCATCCCTTCGCACCACCACGAGCGAACCCGAAGCCACCCCGAGAGAATCCGCCGATAATTCAGGAGCGCCCGACGGGTCGGCGAAGTTGATCACCGACTGCCCCCGGGTCGCCTCCATCGCCAATCCCTCAATCGAACCCGACACCGGGACCCGCAGCTCACCTCCCGCCAACTCGACGGTCGGACCGTCTCCCGCCAGCGCCCGGACGTCGACCTTGCCACCCACCGACAGCCGCATCGTCCCGACCTCCAGATTTTCGATCCGCTGAAGCGTCAGATCAGCCGCAACGTCAAAAACTTCGCCAACGCGTCCAAACAGTTCTCCAGAGTAACCCGAATCAACCGCGTTGATCCGCACACTCCCGTCTTGAAAAAATCCGACTTTGCCCGCCTCACGCCCCAGCCCGACCTCGATCAGGCTGCCAACCCGACCACTCGCCGTAACCTTCCCGCGCAAGACTTGATCGACCTTGAGAACGCCGCGTCCAGCGTCGAATTCAACCGAGTTCTCCGCCGAGACCGGTCCGGCGATCCTGAGCAAGGACGTCGCATCGCCCTGATTCCGAAGGGTGATCTTCCCGGCGGAAACCGCGTCGTTCACCACCACGGAATCCCCCTCCGGTCCGAAACCCTGCGAACGGATCGTCAAATCGAACCTCGAGGAAAGAGCTCCGGAAACCACTGTCTTCTGCGGTCCGGGTCCGGAAAATCCCGAATCGAGTTCAAGTAACATTGATTCAGCCGACACCCCTCCCGCAACGGACAACGAATCTGCGGCGCGGATTTCCAAACGGCCGCTGGATTGGATCCCAGACCCAAAATGGGCCGATGTCCGCGCTTGAATTCCGAGGTTACCCGCGACGATTCCAGTCAGAATCCGCGCCCCCGATCCGTAGAGTGACAGCAGGTTCTGGCCGCTCCCGGAAACCCTTTCGAACGTCAACGTCTGCCCAAAGGCACCAAACTCAAAAAATCGATTGCGCGCTTCGAGCGAGAGCGCGGCAAGCACCAGCGGCTGCGGGACCTCGATCCTCGCAGCGTCAAAGCGGCCCGGAGGCCCATCCGCAAATCGGATCGTGGCGGCGTCCCCCGCACCATTCGGAACGCCACTGGTCCAAACACCGTCATCCCAGCGCCTGCCCTCCGCATCGAACCAGGAGGAAATAACCACGCCCTGAGCTCCCGCGACCGGCACCAGAATCGTCATCAGGACGATCACCGACGCTGTCAGCAATCTGCTCGGATCAAGCATTGGAAGGATGGAGCATCATCATCGTCGTAACTGACACGGCAATCCGCCGCCGACAACCGGAAACAGCCTCAACAATTCAACGCATCCCGCGATTTCGCCGCCGCCCGCCGCAGCCGGTCCATGATGGCACCCCCGATCCCCCCATCGGGCACCTCACCCGCCACGATTCGCTGCGCCCCGCTCGCGTCCAGCCGCCGCATCGCGCCGTAGAGATTCGCCGCCGCCTCCCGCGGGTCGCCCGCATCGGAAAGGACCTCGACCGCGCGATACCCAACCGTGATCCGCCGTCGAAACAACAGCGCCGCCGCCCCCATCGACCCCATTTCGGGCACCTCCCCAACGATCTCCAGCGGAGTCAGCGGCGCGTAGTGACTCTCCAGCGAACCGGGCGCGACCGGAGCGTTCACCACCCGCCTGACCTCGGCAAATCTTCCCAACTCGCCTGCGGAAATCGGCCCCGGACGCAAAATCCCAATCCGCTCCTCGTCCACCAACACGATCGTCGACTCGATCCCGTGCTCACACGCCCCACCGTCGACCACCAGCGGAATCCGCCCGCCCAATTCCGCCACCACGTCCGCCGCCGATGTCGGACTGATCCGCCCAAACCGATTCGCGCTCGGTGCCGCCACCGGCTTCCCAAACTCCGCCAGCACCGCCCGCATCACCGGATGAGCGCTCATCCGCACAGCCACCGTCTCCTGCCCCGCCGTCACCAGATCCGGCACGAAGTCTCGCCGGGGCAGCACCATCGTCAAAGGCCCCGGCCAAAAACGATCCGCCAAACGCCGAGCCAAATCCCCCCCCACCGCCAACCGATCCAGCCAATCCCCATCCGGCACGTGCAAAATCAAAGGATCCGTCAAAGGCCGCCCCTTCGCCTCGAAAATCCGGGCACAAGCCACCGCGTCCAACCCATCCGCCGCCAGACCATAAACCGTCTCGGTCGGCAACCCCACGCACCGCCCAGCCGACAGAATCCGCACGGCGTCCGCGACCCCACTCTGATCCGCCCTTGAGACCCAAGTCACCATTCTAACAATCCCCCGATCGTGGCATCGGCTTCTAGCCGATCACCAACCCAAAATCGGCTGGAAGCCGATTCCACTCGGTCCGCCAAAGTCCGATTCGTCGAAAACTCAGCAACCATACCAATCTTTCCCGTTCTCCGCGGTAAAAAAATTCACCTCACCCATCCGCATAATCCGCGTAATCCGCGGTTAAAAACCTCACCAAAAATCAGAGGTCGCCAAGCTCGCTCCCCAGCACCCCCGCCGTCTGCTCCCTTCGAAACTCCTCCAGCGCCCCGCGCACCCCCGCATCCGAACCCGCCAGCATCTGCGCCGCAAAAATCGCCGCGTTCTTCGCCCCCGCCACCCCGATCGCAAACGTCGCCACCGGCACCCCCGCCGGCATCTGCACGATCGAAAGCAACGAGTCCATCCCCGCCAGAGCCCGACTCTTCACTGGCACCCCCAACACCGGAACCAACGTGTGCGCCGCCAGCATCCCCGGCAAATGCGCCGCCCCCCCCGCCCCCGCGATGATCGCTCGCAGCCCCCGGTCCGCCGCCGATTTCGCGTAATCCGTCAGCAAATCCGGAGTCCGGTGCGCCGACACCACCCGCCGTTCGTGTGGCACGCCAAGTGCTTCGAGCAGAACGCACGACTCGCGCATGGTTTCCCAATCCGATTTGCTCCCCATCACGACTCCCACCAACGGCTGCGATTTCATTCCGCCCTGTATAAACCGCCTCGCGCCGAATTTGGAACGTTTAACCGATTGACCCGCCTCCCGCCGGCCCCATAGTCGCAATCCGGGCGGGCCCAATCCCCGCCCAATCAACCACCCATTAGCAGTATCATGGCACGAGGAACGGTAAAGTGGTTCAACGACAAAAAAGGCTTCGGATTCATCGTCGATCCCGATGTCCCGACCGACATCTTCGTCCACTACTCCGCCATCGTGACCGACGGATTCAAGACCCTCAAAGAGGAGGAAACCGTCGAATACGAACTCTACGAGGACGAAAAAGGTTCGCGTGCCCGCAACGTGACGCGGTTATAGTAACCGGGTGTTGCCTAACTTCGTCCTGATCGGTTTCATGGGCTGCGGCAAATCGTCCGTCGGTCGCCGCCTCGCCAACACCACCGGTCACCGCTTCGTCGACACCGACGAACTCATCGTCGAAGCCGCCGGCGCTCCCATCACCGACATCTTCGCCGCCCGCGGCGAAGCCGGTTTCCGCGAACTCGAAGCCGCCGTCCTCGCCGACCTCGTCGGCATCTGCGGCATCGTCCTCGCGACCGGCGGCGGCATCATCACGCGCCCCGCGAATCAGGCCGTCCTCCGCGACATCGGCGTCATCGCCTGGCTCGACGCCGACCCCGACGCCCTCTTCGAGCGCGTTGCCCGCAACCGCCGCCGTCCCCTCCTTCACACCGAAGACCCCCGCGCCACCTTCGACGCCCTCCTCGCCCAGCGGCGGCTCGTTTACGAAGCCACCAGCGACTTCCGCATCGACTCGACCGACCTCTCCCACGACCAGACCGCCCGCGCGATCTTCGACGAAGGGATGCGCTCGCACGCCCGCGGCGATCGACAGTTGACGCCCTCCGACGCTCCCGATTAACTCACCAGCCCCTCCCCGGAACCAACCCAAAAACACACACAACACCATGGTAAAAATTGGAATCAACGGCTTCGGGCGCATCGGTCGCCTCGTCTTCCGCGCGATCGCGGAACAAGGACTTCTCGGCAAGGACATCGAAGTCGTCGCCGTCAACGACCTCGTCCCAGCGGACAACCTCGCCTACCTCGTCAAATACGACTCGACCCAGGGCTCGTTCAAAGGCGAAGTTTCCAGCAAAAAATCCGACCCCTCCCTCGCGGAAGACGACGTCCTCGTCGTCGACGGCAACGAGATCAAGGTCCTCGGCGTCAAGGAAGGCCCAGCCGCCCTCCCGTGGAAGGATCTCGGCGTCGAGATCGTCCTCGAATGCACCGGCCTCTTCACCGAAGCCTCCAAGGCCCAAGGCCACATCGACGCCGGAGCCAGGAAGGTCGTCATCTCCGCCCCCGGCAAAGGCGAGGACATCACCATCGTCATGGGCGTCAATCACGAGAAATACGACGCCGAGAATCACCACATCATCTCCAACGCCTCCTGCACGACGAACTGTCTCGCCCCCGTCGTCCACGTCCTCCTCGAGGAAGGCTTCGGCATCGCGGAAGGTCTCATGACCACCGTCCACAGCTACACCGCGACCCAGAAGACCGTCGACGGCCCGTCCAAGAAAGACTGGAAAGGTGGCCGTTCCGCCGCGATCAACATCATCCCATCGACCACGGGAGCCGCGAAAGCCGTCGGCCTCGCCATCCCCGAAGTCGCCGGCAAGCTCACCGGCATGTCGTTCCGCGTCCCCACGCCGACCGTCTCCGTCGTCGATCTCACCGTCAAGACGGAGAACGAGACCAGCTACAAGGAGATCTGCGCCGCGATGAAGAACGCCAGCGAGACCTACCTCAAGGGCATCCTCGCCTACACCGACGACGAAGTCGTCTCCTCCGACTTCATCCACGACACCCACAGCTCGATCTTCGACGCCGGCTCCGGCATGGAACTCAACGGCAAATTCTTCAAGCTCGTGAGCTGGTATGACAACGAATGGGGCTACTCCAACCGCTGCGTCGATCTCCTGAAATACATAATGTGAAATGAGAAATGGGGAATGAGAAATGGCTAGGCCCTTCGGGCGGATTTTTGGATGAGTGACGGCGCGAACGCCGTTCTGGACAAGAGCTACGGGTTCGCGCTTGAGGTCATTCGACTCTCATCCAAGTTGCAGCGGGAGAAGGAGTTTGTTCTCTCGCGGCAGTTGGTCCGAAGCGGAACGAGCATCGGAGCCAACGTCGAAGAAGCCCAAGCCGCCCAGACCAAGCCCGACTTCCACACCATCATGTGTCGCGCGGCCAAAGAAGCCCGCGAAAGTCACTACTGGCTCCGACTAATTCGAGATTCCTACCCCCAACATCGAACCGAAGCGACAGCTCAGCTGGAACAGGCGCAAGAACTCAAAAGAATCCTAGGCGCAATCACAAAGACGACGGGCAACAAGTAAGCCAAAACAGATCGCGCAAAGCGCCTCGCCATTTCTAATTCAACATTTCAAATTTTCCATTTCTCCACTCTCGGAGCCATCACAAAGACGACGGGCAACAAGTAAGCCAAAACAAATCGCGCGAAGCGCCTCGCCATTTCTAATTCAGCATTTCAAATTTCCCATTTCTCTACTCCGGTGACCTGCATGATAAAGAAACGAACAATCAGAGACCTCGAGCTGCAAGGCAAGCGAGCGCTAATCCGAGTGGATTTCAACGTCCCGCAGGACAAGCAAACCGGCGAAATCACCAACCCTCAGCGCATCCAGGCCGCCCTCCCGACGATCCAATACGTCCTCGACCAAGGCGCGTCGGTCGTCCTGATGAGCCACCTCGGTCGTCCCAACGGCCGCCGGAACGAGAAATACACCCTCGCTCCTGTCGCCGAAAAGCTCGAGGAACTCCTCGGCCAGCCGGTCACCTTCCTCAGCGACTGCGTCGGCCCCGAAGTCGAATCGACCTGCAAGAAGCTCGAACCCGGCCAGGTCATCCTCCTCGAAAACCTCCGCTTCCACATCGAAGAAGAAGGCAAATCCAAGGACGCCGACGGCAAGACCACCAAAGCCGACGAAGACGAAGTCGCCCAATTCCGATCCAGTCTCACCCACCTCGGCGACGTCTACGTCAACGACGCCTTCGGCACCTCCCACCGCGCCCACTCCTCCGTCGTCGGAGTCAACCTCCCCGACAAAGTCGCCGGATTCCTCGTCGAAAAGGAACTCGAAGCCTTCGCCTCCGTCCTCGACGACCCCGCCCGTCCCCTCCTCGCCATCCTCGGCGGAGCCAAGATCGCCGACAAGATCCCGCTCATTCGCAATCTCCTCGACCAAGCCGACGCCATCATCGTCGGCGGCGGCATGGCCTACACCTTCCTCAGCGTCACGACCGGAATGAAGATCGGCAACAGCCTCTACGACGAGGAAGGCGCCAAAATCATTCCTGAGCTGATGGAGAAAGCCAAAGCCAAGGGCGTCGAAATCCACCTCCCCGTCGACTTCATCACCGCCGACGACTTCAGCGAAAAAGCCAACGTCGGCGAAGCCACCGCCGAAGCCGGAATCCCGGACGGCTGGGAAGGCCTCGACACCGGCCCGAAGACCCGCGAACTCTTCAAAGCCGTCATCGGCGGAGCCAAGACCATCATCTGGAACGGCCCTCCCGGCGTGTTCGAATTCGAGAAATTCTGCCACGGCACGAAAGCGATGGCCCAAGCCGTCGCCGCGGCGACCAAGACCGGAGCCACCACCATTGTCGGAGGCGGCGATACCGCCACGGCCGCCAAGAAATTTGGAGTCATCGACCAAGTCACCCACGCCTCCACCGGCGGAGGAGCCTCCCTCGAACTCCTCGAAGGAAAAACCCTCCCCGGCGTCGCCAATCTCAACGACAAATGATCGGACAGGATTAACAGGATTGGAATGAACCCATTCCCGCCGCATCAATCCTGAAAATCCCGTAGCTCCTGTCCAAAAAAACTCCCGTCCCCATGCGTAAAAAAATCATCGCCGCCAATTGGAAGATGCACATGACCGTCAACGAGGCGGAATCCTTCCTCAAAGACTTCCGCCTCGAGATCGAAGGCGTCAACGGCGTCGAGATCATCCTCGCCCCCGCCTTCACCGCCCTCCCCAAGCTCTCCGAACTCCTCGATGGCTCCCAGCGCATCCGCCTCGGCGCGCAAAACATGCACTTCGAGACCTCCGGTGCCTTCACCGGCGAGATCAGCCCGGCCATGCTCCGCGAACTCTACGTCCGCTACGTCATCCTCGGCCACAGCGAGCGCCGCCAGCTCTTCGGCGAGACCGACGAGATCATCAACAAAAAGATCAAAGCCGCCCTCGCCTCCGAATTGAAACCCATCCTCTGCGTCGGCGAGACCCTCGAAGAACGCGACGCCGGCCAGGAGAACGAAGTCCTCCGCACCCAGCTCCACGGCAGCCTGGCCGACGTCGAAGCCGACAGCTTCACCAACCTCGTCATCGCCTACGAACCCGTCTGGGCCATCGGCACCGGCCGCACCGCCAGCCCCGAGCAGGCCCAGGACTGCCACGCCCACGTCCGCGCCGTCCTCGCCGAACTCGCCTCGCCCGAGATCGCCGCCAAGGTCCAGATTCAATACGGCGGCAGCGTCAAGCCCGCCAACGCCACCGAACTCCTCGGCCAACCCGACATCGACGGCGCCCTCGTCGGCGGAGCCAGCCTCGAACCCCGGAGCTTCGCCGAAATTGTCAAAGCCGCGAAGCTGGATTAAGAGTTCCCCACCGTGACTCACCTTCGAACGCACCTCGCTCTCATCTGGGCCATCGCCATCCTCCTGGCGGGCACCACCCAGTTGATGCACGCCTTCGAAGACCACGGCTGCGACGCCGAGCACTCCACCTGCGACACGTCCCCCACCGAGGAGCGCGACTGCCCCACCGAGCACACCTGCTGCCACGGCCAAGCCCCCACGGTCCTCGCCACCTTCAGCAACCCAACGGCCCTCGCGCTGAAAACCATTCTCCTCCCGCTCCACCTCCGCGACGAACGCCCGACTCCCGGTCGATCACGCGAAATCGACCACCCCCCTCAGTTGTCCTGATCCGTCGCGGGCACCTCGTGCCCACGACCCGCGTCCCGTCACCCGAGCCCGCAAAAGCGAGCTCAACGCAACGATCAGCACAAATGAGCAAAAGATATTTCAAGGAGCGCACGCGTCCCCGCGTGCGAGATGCGGCGTCCCGCCGCATCACCAGGCAAATCGAGCGAAGCGAGAGAGCCGCCTGCATCTTCAAGGAGCGGCGATTTTCAATCGCCGACCCAACCAAACCGGATCGCAGATCCGCATTCTTCCACGCAACCGCCGCGATCGCCACCCTCCTCCTCACCCTCCCCACCACCCAAGCCCTCACCCCCACCGAAGCCGCCACCCAAGCCACCGCCAACAACCCCGAACTCCGCGCCGCCCGCCACCTCCTCGCCGAAGCCGAAGGCCGAGCCCGCACCACCGGCCGCCTCGCCAACCCCGAACTTCAGATCGAACTCGGAGCCGGCCCCGAGGCCCAAGCCCGCGGCGAAATCGCCCTCACCCAACGCTTTCCCCTCACCGCCCGCCTCGCCCTCGAGCGCCGTCGATCAGCCATCCAGATCGAAATGGCCCGCCTCGAAATCGCCGACCGCACCCGCCTGATCGCCGGACGCGCCCAAGCCGCCACGATCGAGCTCGCCGCCACCCGCAAAGCCATTGCCCTCGCCACCGCCCAAATCAAAACCCTCGAAACCTTCGCCAAATCCCTCACCACCCAATCCGCCGAAGGCCTCACCTCCACCCTCGAAGCCAGCCAGACCGATCTCGCCGCCGCCACCCTCGCCGCCGAAGCCACCACCCTCGCCGTCACCGAGATCACCGCCACCGCCGAACTCGCCACCCTCCTCGGCCAACCCCTCACCGCCGAACTCCCCGTCACCCTCCCCCCGCTCCCAGCCTCCCCCCCGGCCCACCGCACACCAACCACCCGCTCCGACCTCCGCCTCGCCGAGCTCGCCGTCGAATCCGGCGACACCTCCGTCTCCATCGCCCGCGCCTCCCGCTGGGACGACATCGGCGTCGGCGTCTTCTACGAAGGCGAGCGCCTCGCCGCTGATGAGGGCGGATTCGAAAACGAAGCCATCGCCGGCGTCCGCGTCAGCATCCCGCTCCCCCTCTGGCAGAAGGGCACCGGTGCCATCGCCGAGCAGACCGCCATTCGCGACCGCCGCCAGTCCGAACTCGTCGCCCTTCGACTCACGATCCGAAACGAAGCCGACGCCGCCCACCGCCTCCTCGTCGCCGCCTACCAAACCGCCCGAACCTACGACTCGAAGCTCCTCCCCGCCGCCCGCCGGCAGATCGAAGCCACCGAAGCCGCCTACCAGCAAGGCGAAGTCGATTACCCGACCCTCTTCGCCGCCCGCACCCGCCTCGCCGAAGCCGAGACCGACGCCCTCACCGCCCGCAAGGCCTACCACCTCGCCCACGCCCGCTGGCTCACCACCACTGAACCATGAATCCAAGTTCATCCCCAGATTACGCAGATTTACGTAGATGGAATCGCATCTCCCAGCGACGAAGTCGCCGTCTCCTTCATCAAATCTGCGTACCTCTGTTTAATCTGCGGACCAAAACCGCATTTCTCATCCTCCTCTTCTGCGGACCCCTCACCGCCGAGCCCATCATCCTCACGGAAACCGCCGCCCAAAACCTCGGGATCAAACTCGCCGTCGCCGAAGAAACGAACTTCGAAGAAACCGTCTTCGCCCTCGGCGTCATCGACGTCCTCCCCGGCCACCGTGCCGCCGTCAGCAGCCGCATCCCCGGTCGCGCCACCAAGGTCTTCATCCAACACGACCACTTCATCGAAAAAGGTGATCCCGCCGTCATCGTCGAAAGCCGCCAACCCGGCAACCCACCGCCGACCATCATTCTCACGGCGCCGATGACCGGACTCGTCACCACCACCAACGTGGCCCTCGGCCAACCGGTCACCCCCGACGAATCCCTCGCCGAAATCATCGACATCGACGCCGTCTACGCCATCGCCCGCGTCCCCGAGCACCTCGCCGCCCGACTCGCCCCCGGCATCCCCGCCCGCATCACCGTCCCAGCCATCGGTCCGGAACCCTACGAGTCCACCCTCGAGCACCTCGGCGCGCACGCCGACCCCGAAGCCGGCACCGTCGAAGCCGCGTTCATCGTCAAAAACCCCGACCACGCCCTCCGCCCCGGCATGCGCGCCGAATTCGCCATCGTCGTCGCCGAGCACAAGAACGTCACGTCCGTCCCCCGCGCCGCCATTCAGGGCGACCCAACCAACCGCGTCGTTTACGTCCGCGACTTCGACCTTCCCAACGCCTTTCACCGCACCCCCGTCCAGCTCGGCCTCCGCAACGACCAATCCGTCGAGATCGTCAGCGGCCTCTTCCCCGCCGACGAAGTCGTCACCACCGGCAGCTACCTCCTCGGCTTCGCCGGCAGCAACGCCAGCATCTCCTTGAAAGAAGCCCTCGACGCCGCCCACGGCCACGAACACGCCGAAGACGGCTCCGAACTCACCGCCGCCGAGAGAGCCAAGAAATCCGCCGAAGCACGCGAAACCTCCGCCACCACCAGTCACCCCCTCTCCCCCTCCAGCCCTCTCGCCCTCTTCCTCGTCGTCACCAACGTCGTCCTCCTCGCGCTCCTCGTCCTCAGCGCAACCCGCCGCCACCGCGCAAGCTAATGCTGAACCGTCTCATCCGCTTCTCCCTCGCGCACCGGCCGCTCGTCCTCATCGGCGCGATCATCCTGCTCGTCCTCGGCGCGCGCACCGCGACCCAGCTCCCCGTCGAGGTCCTCCCCGACCTCACCAAGCCCACCGTCACCATCCTCACCGAGTCCCCCGGCCTCGCCCCCGAGGAGGTCGAAACCCTCGTCACCGTCCCGCTCGAAAACGCCCTCATGGGCGTCAGCGGCGTCACCCGCCTCCGCTCCACCTCCGACGTCGCGCTCTCGCTCGTTTTCGTCGAATTCGACTGGGACACCGAAATTTACGACGCCCGTCAACTCGTCTACGAGCGGACGCAAACCGTCGACTTCCCCGCGGGCATCACCCCCTTCATGACCCCCGTCGCCTCCCTCATGGGCGAGATCCTCCTCGTCGGCCTCCGAAGTCCCGACAACGTCGTCGCCCCCCGCGACCTCCGCACCCTCGCCGACTGGACCGTCCGCCAGCGCTTCCAGAGCATCCCCGGCATCGCCGAAGTCCTCGCCATGGGCGGCGGCGTCAAACAGATCCAGGTCCAGCCCGACCCCAACCGCCTTCTCGCCTTCGACGTCACCCTCGACGAAGTCAAATCGGCCACCGCGCACGCCGCCACCAACACCACCGGCGGCTTCCTCACCACCGGCCCGCAGGAACTCATGGTCCGCAATCTGGCGATGACCACCCACCTCGACGACATCGCCCGCACCGTCATCAAGACCGTCAACGACCGCCCCATCACCCTCGCCGACGTCGCCACCGTCACCTGGGACGTCGAACCCATGCGCGGCGACGCCGCCGTCAACGGCACCCCCGGCGTCATCCTCAGCGTCACCAAATCCCCCGGCTTCGACACCCTCACGCTCACCGCAGAAATCGAGCGCGCCATCACCGAACTCCAAACCGCCCTCCCCGGCGGCGTCGAAATCTCCCCCCTCTTCCGCCAGGCCGACTTCATCGACCACGCCGTCCACAACCTCGTCGAGGCCCTCCGCGACGGCGCCATCATGGTCTCCCTCATCCTGCTCCTCTTCCTCTTCAACCTCCGCACCACCCTCATCACCCTCACCGCCATCCCGCTCTCCTTCGCCATCACGCTCCTCGTGTTCGACGCCTTCGGGATCAGCGTGAATTCCATGACCCTCGGCGGCCTCGCCGTCGCCATCGGCATGGTCGTCGACGACGCCATCATCGACGTCGAAAACGTCTTCCGCCGCTTGCGCGAATGGGAGCGAAGCGGACATAGACTGCCGGAGGCAGCCCGAAGGGCGAGCGAAGCGAGTCAAAACGCCGCGCGCGACGTCCCGCACCCCCGCCTCGAAGTCATCGCCCGCGCCTCCGCCGAGGTCCGCAATTCCATCCTCTACGCCACCATTTTCATCATCCTCGTCTTCCTCCCGCTCTTCGGCCTCAGCGGCGTCGAAGGCCGCCTCTTCACGCCCATCGGCGTCGCCACCATCGTCAGCATGGCCGCCTCCTTCGTCGTCTCCCTCACCGTCATCCCCGTCCTCTGCTCCCTCCTCCTCAACCCCAAAGCCGGCAAGACCCACGGCGACAACCGCCTCGTCGCCGCCCTCAAGTGGTTTCTCAAAAACACCTGGCTCCGCCTCGCCCTCGACGCCCCGCTCCTCGTCCTCGCCGTCGCCGGCATCCTCCTCGCCCTCGCCGCCACCATCTACCCGCTCATGGGCAAAGACTTCCTCCCCGCCTTCCAGGAAGAAACCGTCCTCGCCGCCCTCACCACCGCCCCCGGCACCTCCCTCACGCAAACCAACGAAGTCGCCGCCGTCGCCGACCGCCTCCTCCTCACGATTCCCGAAGTCCGCAGCGTCGGACGCCGCGTCGGACGCGCCGAACGTGGCGACCACGTCGTCCCCGTCTCCACCGTCGAATTCGACGTCGATTTCAAACCGGGCGGACGCCCCCGCGACGAAGTCCGCGCCGACATCCGCGAAAAATTGGCCACCATCCCCGGCACCTTCACCGCCCTCTCCGGCCCGCTCGCCGACCGCATCGGTCACATGCTCTCCGGCGTTTCCGCCAAGGTTGCCGTCAAAATTTTTGGCCCCGACCTCGCCACCCTCCGCCGCCTCGGCGACGAGATCCAATCCCTCGCCGTCACCATCCCCGGCCTCGAAGACGCCCGCGTCGAGCAGCAGGCCCTCATCCCGCAGCTCCGCCTCGAAGTCGACCGCGACCGCGCGCTCGCCTACGGCCTAACCCCCGGCGACATCAACGACCAACTCGCCACCCTCATGGGCGGCGAAACCGTCGCCGAGCTCTACGAAGGCCAGCGCACCATCGACCTCGTCGTCCGCCTCCCCGAGGCGTGGCGCGAAAACCCCGACCGCCTCGCCGACATGATCCTCACCACCCCGACGGGCCGCCGCGTCCCACTCTCAGCCGTCGCCGACCTCCGCGAAGCCAAGGGACCCAACGTCATCCAACGCGAAAACACCCAACGCCGCTTCGTCGTCAGCATCAACCCCACCGCCCGCGACCTCGCCGGACTTGTCACCCAACTCCAAACCGCCGTCACCAAAAACGTCACCTTCCCCGACGGCTACTTCGTCAGCTACGAAGGCGAATACCTCGCCCGCCAGGACGCCGCCCGCCGCATCGCTATCTTCGCGGCGTTGGTCCTCGTCGTCATCGGCATCCTCCTCACGCACTACTTCGGCACCCCCGTCTTCGCCCTCCAGGTCCTCTGCGACATCCCCCTCGCCCTCATCGGCGGCCTCCTCCTCACCTGGGTCCTCGTCGATAACATCAGCATCGCCACCCTCGTCGGCTTCATCGCCGTGGCAGGCATCGCCGCCCGCAACAGCGTGATGCTCATCTCCCACTACCTCCACCTCATGCGGCACGAAGGCGAAGAGTTCGGTCGGGCCATGATCGAGCGCGGCACGCTGGAAAGATTGATCCCCGTCCTCATGACCGCCCTCTCCGCCGGTTTCGCGCTCATCCCGCTGGTCCTCGCCGCGGGCGAACCCGGCAAAGAAATTCTGCACCCAGTCGCCGTCGTCATCGTCGGCGGGCTCTTCACGTCAACCCTCCTGGGCCTAGGAGTCACCCCGGCCGTCTTCACCCTATTTGGTCGCAAGGCCGCCCTCCGAGCCATCGACCGCAACTCCCCAGCGACACTCTAATAACAATACATTTGAACCGCGGATCACACGGATTGAGCGGATTGCATCAGCGAATTCGTATTATCCGCGCTCATCCGCGCCATCCGCGGTTGAAAACTCACCCACAAAAAACCATGAAAAACACCCTAATCCTCCTCCTAATAGCAATCTCCGCGGTTCATGCAGCCGACGATCACGACTCCAAAGTCGCCGGCCCCAACGGCGGTCGCGTCGTCACTGAAGTCGAACCCCACGCCGAATTCCTCGTCCTCGAAGACCGCCGAGTCCAACTCACCTTCCTCGACGAAGAAACGAACCCCATCCCCGTCGCCGATCAGACCGCCAAAGTCATCGCCGGAGACCGCTCCAACCCAACCGAGCTCACCTTCACCAAGACCGACGACACCCTCGTCTCGGACGCCCCCCTCCCCGAAGGCAAAGCCATCCCTGCGGTCCTCCAAATCCAGACCACCCCCGAGTCAAAGACGATCACCGAGCGAATCACCGTCAACCTCGCCCAGTGCCCCACCTGCGACTACGCCGAATACGCCTGCACCTGCGATCACGAGTGACGGCCTGCTTTGGGGAAAACAGGCATCCCTGCCTGTCCCGCCGGGCATCCTGCCCGGCGGCCACCCCGCCGCCGAACTCGCCTCACTCGAGACGGCACCTGACCACTGACCCGTTGGCATCGAAGCAGACCTCCAACCAGCTTCCGTTCCCCCGGCCCTCGAGCCGAGCCGGCACCGCGTTTCCGAGCGAAAACGCAATCGGTCGACCTCGGATGAAATCGAGCGGTTGCCGGACGTGCGGACCACTCCCGGCGACCACGTCAGCCCCGACTGCCACCAGCCAATGCGCCCACTTCCTCTGATCTTCGGAGATCTCCTCGGTGTGTTCCCGCCCCCAGTGAGCCAACACGATTACCGTCCGCTTCGCTTCCTTCTGATCCTTGATCGCTCGCTCCAAGCGCGACGCATTCTCCGGCAGCGACAAGACGCCCGCTCGCCCCCCGCCGGCCTGGAGCGAAGACACGCACGACACCCCGAAGAACGCAAATTCCCGTCCGCCGGTCGAGCGGATCCAAGGCGCCAGAGCGCCCTCCAGTGACGAGCCTGCCCCGAATACGCCCAGCCCCGCTTCCCTCAGCGAGGCGATTCCCGGCCCCAACGCCTCCCATCCCGCGTCGCCCGCGTGGTTGTTCGCCAGAGACACCCCGTCGATCCCGTTCCGCACGAGCCAGTCGATCCGCTCCGCCGGAAACCGGAAATCGAAACGCGTTCGCGGCCCAATCCGCGGTTCGCTCGGAATCCCCTCGAGATTGACCATCACCAGATCCGCCTTTTCATCCTCGAGCGCCAACTCCCCGCCGTCCCTCGCCAGGACGACATCTCCCCCGATCCGAACGCGGCACGCGATCACGGATGGATACCGCAGGAGCTGAAAGTCCGGCCTCCCCTCCGCCAGCGAAGCGAGCGTCGCCAGCTCCGGAAACGTCCCAAGGTGATGCGCCACAAGGTCAGCACCCGTCAGTCTGCCCACCGGCGCCCGGTCCTCCCAGACCGCCCCCAGGTGCTCTCCAAAATCCACCACCAACCCATCTTCGATCCAATCGTCCGAGATCGGCACGCCATCTCCGGTTCCCACCTCCCTTTCGACCACTTGCAGGTGCCGCCGAAGCTGCCGGGGACTGCCCCACGGGAGAGCGCGACCGACCCGATGCCAGGCGGCAACCAGAAAATTGGCGCAATCGTTGCCCGCCTCGAAGGCCTCCGGATGGCGATCCCGCAACAGACCAGCGCCGAACAAATACGGCATCCCGAATTGCTCGCTCAATCCCCCCCGGAAACCCCTCGCGCCCGCTATCCGTAGTTCGATCGGCGGGACCGGCACCCAGCTCCCAGCCGACCACGCCTCGGCCGCCACCCTCACCCTTCCAACCCCCAGCTTCGCGTCCAATCTCCCGACCCAGCGCTCCGGCGACAGCGCGCCATCAGCCGTCTCGCCCAGGTCGCGCCAGCTCTCCACCGGCCACCGCGGCGCCTCCTCGCCGCCAAATTTCGAGCCGAATGTTTCTCCGGCAAACAAGCTAAATCGATCCGACGAAGGTCGCAGCGCAGGGCATTTGGCTTGAAGCGCGAGGAAGCTGATAGGTAGGGGAAAAGAGAAATGGCTAGACAAAAGCGCGTCGAAAAGCTGAACTACGGTGGTGAAAAAGCAGGAGACCAGGAAAGGCGAGGGCATTGAAAGCAAGGCAACGCGATTGGAAGTGAAGGTAGCGCATTCGGCGGGGGACTGGCGCCGAGCGAAAGAGGCCCTTGGGCGAGAGCATGGGTTGGGAGCTGGGAGCGAGGCGGGAGACCGGCTCTGCCAGTTGGTGATGGAGGAAGGGAAGCTTGCCGGGGTAATGGTGTGGTGTGCGGCGGCGTGGCATTTGAAGGATCGGGACGAAGCGGTGGGATGGGATGCGGTGACGCGCTCGGAGCGGCTCAAGCTGGTGGTGCAGCTGCGACGCTTTCTGGTTTTGGAAGAGGCACGACGGCCGAACCTGGCCAGCCAATGTCTTGGGGCCGGGATGCGGGAACTGGTGGAGCAATGGGAAAAGGTACACGGTTACCGACCACTTCTGGCCGAAAGCTTCAGCGATCCAGAAAGCCATGCGGGAACGGTTTACAAAGCGACGAACTGGACGCAGGCGGGAACGACGAAGGGGTTTTCGCAAGACCACACCGACTACTACATCCCCAACGGGAGGCCCAAGAAGCTGTGGCTGAAAGAGCTCGCGCCCAAGGCCTGCGAGTTGATGAGCGCGCGCGAGTTGCCCGAAGCCAGCAAGGGGGCCTTGGTCGGACGCGGGGGAGCCCGCAGTCCGCTCAAGAACGCCGGACTCAAAAGCCTGCGCGACGCCTTGAGGGAGGTGCCCGATCCGCGTCACCCCAAAAGCCGCCGTCACCCCCTATCGGCGATGTTGACCCTGATCTCGCTGGGGTTGCTCATGGGGGCGCGCGACGTGCTCGATATCTGGAGGAAAGTGGCCTGCCTTTCCCAGAGCCAAAGAGAGGTGATCGGCCTGCGGGTGCGCGACAAGCAAAGTAAGCGGCTCAAGATGCCCGGCTACGATGCGCTCAACGACCTGCTGGCCGCCGTGGAACCCCACGCCTACGCCCATGCGCTGACGGCCTGGTTGCAAGCCAACGCGGGAGTGCTGCCCCGCAGCCTGGCCCTGGATGGCAAAAGCGTGGGCGATGGACGCTGCGGCATGATCGTGACCCTTTGCCGTCATGAAGACGGGCGTCCGGTGGCCATGATCCCGGCCAGCGGAAAAAAAGAAGACTGCGAAGTCTCTGAAGCCCGCGCCCTGCTCTCCAATCCCGGGGTGGAACTGGTCAACGCGCTGGTCACGGCCGACCCGCTTCACAACAAAGAGGCCACCGCGCGAGTCATCCTGGAAAAGGGAGGCGACTATCTCATCGGCACAAAAGCAAATACCTCCAAACGATTGGAGGCAGCCACCCGCGCCCTGGAGGGCTCCCCTTTTTTGACCTGAGCTGCGAAGGCGATCACGGGCGCATCGACTCCCGCAAAGCCGCCGTCCAACCCATCTCCCCAGTCTCCGCCGGGCTGCCCGGTGCCCGCTCCGCCATCACCGTGCAGCGCGACTGGCAGGAAAAGAAAGACCCCCACCAAACGCCCAAGAGCCATACCCGTATCTTCCTTTCCAGCCTGGAACCGGAAGAAAAATCCCGTTCCACCCGCGCCGTTCGCGAGCACTGGAGCATCGAGAACCGCAATCACCACAAACGCGACGCCTCCGCCTGGCAAGAAGATCGGCACCGACATCGCAGACCAAAAGCTGCCCTCAACCTCGCCCTCACCCGCAACGTCCTGCTCGCCCTCATTCCCTTTGAGCACGGGCAACCCCTCGCTCACTTCTTCGAACTCTACCACCGACACCCAGCAAAAGCTCTCAACCTTATCCTTCACGCTCGCCCCGCCCTATGACCCTTCCAGCCAAACGCCCTGGGTCGCAGCGCCCCCCAACGCACCCGCCCCGCCGCGCCGGACCCCGACCCGGCTCGCTCGACGCGCAAGGTGGACGGATCGCCGCTCGGATACCTCCACACCCCGTCCGCCGAAGCCTAACCCCGCTCCGGACGAATCTCCCACCGCGCGGCTTCGGATTTCCACCGACCCAGGAGATCCCGCCAGCGTTCAGGGTCCCGACCGATCCGCCAATCGTCCGCTCGAGCGACCGCGAACTCCCGGAACGACACCGGCGCAACGGCGAAATCCAATCGCGGCACCGCACGACCCCCGGCGATCAGAGCGGCGGCACGCTTCGAATCGTCCGGACCGACCCGAGCGTGCGGTTCGAACGAAATCGCCCCTCCACTCACCCGATCCGCGGCCGTCAACGCCATCGTCAACAGCCGAAACGCCTCGTCGTCATCTTTCAACCACGCCCGCGACACCGCAAAGCTCACCGCCCGCAACCGCGGCAAACCGAGGATCCGCAGCCAGATGGCGCGGAATTTCGAACGCGCCTCCGCCTCGGTCATCCCAGCAAACGCGTCGAGATCGATCGACGCCAGGACGGGCAATTCTCCCGGCCTCCAGTCGTCGAACCCGTCGGCATCCACCACGGTCCAGCGGTCGCCCAGCGAACCGACCGTTCGGGCATCGAAGCCAAGCCGCCCATCGACGCTTGCCCGCGCCTCGGCCTCGAGGCGCGAACGCGTCGCCAAATCCAGATTCCAACCGGCGACCCAGACCACCCGCTCCACCGGGCGCGGCATCAACGGTTCGATCCAATTGCAAGCCTGCAGCCGCCCCGACGCGCGCAGCTCGTCGATCCGGACCCGTCGCTCGTCCTCGGACCGCACCCGTCGCACCACCGACCGGACCTCGTCGGAACGACCCACTGCCGACGCGTCCGAGTGCGCATCCACCAGCACCAGAACGTGCGGCTCGTCGAGATCGACGGTCCGCGCAAAGAATCCGAAAGACCCCGCATGGTTGTCCGCGACGAAGATGGGAAGATCCCAACCCGGCCCGGCGTGCCCGCCCCCCACCGTCGCCAGAGCGATCACGACAACCGCTTGAGCCGCCCGCCGCAGGTTCACCGTGACGGTCGAATGTCGGGTTTGCCGTCCAGCCTCGCCTCGAATCGCACCGACGAAATGCACAAGTCCTCATCGCGCTCGCCCGGCGTCACCTCCGTGATCGTCAAACGAACCTTCGAGACTGGCTTGGAATACCCCGACACCAGAATTGTCTGCTCCTCGGGCTGATCCTCGAGCACCGCGTCGAATCGATACTCGCCGTTCAGCTCGACCTCCACTCGCCGTGGTCGCGCGTTCAGCCGGAACAATTCCTCGGATGCCGCGTAACCGGGCGTCACCAGGATCGAGATCAGCGGTCTTGCCACGTCGGGTTGGATCTCCAGCCATTCGCCGACTCCGGAACCCTGGGCTCCCTCCGACCACGCGGTCGCTGGATTCCGGTCGGCGACGTTCTCCGGTCCGTAAGTCAGCTCACCCGAAGGTGCCAGCATCGAACTCGCGACCACCGAATAATAAGCGTGTTGCACCGACCAGCGCCCCCGGCGCTCAATGACCCGGACAAACCGCTCGGCCCCGGTATCCGGGTCCGGCAGGTTCGCGGCGACAATCGACTCCCCCGGCACCGCTTCGATCCGCAGATCGTCCGCCAGCGTCGGCTCGAGATCCTCGAACTCCCACACCCAGTCCGCTCCCTGCCGTTTGAACTGGTTCACCGGGGCCAGCACCCGCACCTCTTCCGGATCCACGCCGCCCGCCCGCACCACCACGCGACCCTTCGTGATCGGTTCTTTCCACACTCCGCCCGTCGACAGCCGGTAGCGGAATTCCTTCGCTCCCAGCGATTCGTTTTCGCTGATGAAATGCACCGAAAACGAATAATCCGACGAATAACTAATCCGAACGCGCCGCTCTTCCCCCGGCTCGAACGCCACGGTCGAAACCATCCAGCCCTTAAGACCCACAAAACGTTCGTCACCTTCACCGCTCCCCTCCGGCTCAACCTCGAACTTCGTTTTCAATCCCTCGGCGTCGGACCAGATCCGATAGTTCTTCAAATATTCCGGCACCTTCGCGCGTTCCTTCGGCTCATCCTCCCCGAAGAGGGATTTCTCAGCCAATTCCTCGACGGGAAAACCAAACCGTGCCTTCACGCGGGTATCACTCTCGTTCCGGAAGAGATACTTCACCACCACGTCGACCGAGTCGCGATTCAACTCGATGAGCAGGTCTTCATCGACGATCCGAATGTCCTCCGTGTTTCGCGGTTCGAAGCCCTCGATCGCGCCCGTCGACCGCACACCTCCGCGCTGATAACCCCCGCCGTTGGCCAGACAGGAACCCATCGCCAAAGTGGCGACGGCGAGAAGTGAGAGAATCCAGCGCAGCATCATTCCCCTCGACCTCGGGTCCAATTCAGGTCTCCGCGGAGCGAACGAGCATCCAAGACGGATGACGGATTGGGCAGATTCGGATGAGGGCATTTTCGGCTTCATGGTGCATGGTCGATCAGGCAGGAGTCTTCGCCGGAATCATCGTAAACTTCCCGTGCCTCGGCGAGCGCACGATTCGTTTCTTCGCGCAAGCGTCCGCCCCCTCCGGCTTGCCACCCCGTCGACTCAAGGCGCTCGTAACCTCAGTTGATGCCGCAGCACGTAGTGGAGGACCACGAACCCGAAGAGCGAGAAGAGCACCAGGACGCCGGAGTTGAAGACGAGGACGCTGGCCCGGATTCCGAAATCCTCTTTCACCGGCCCGGAGAAGACGTCGAGGTGACCGGTGTGGCCCGCGTCCAGCCGGTAGTCGAGCTGCTCCATCTCGGCTTTCGACACCAGATCGGTAATTTTCTGGTTCCCGTAGAGCTGCTCCGCCGTCATGCAGTTCGCGTCGGCGGGCAGCGCGTCCGCGTCGAACGGCCCGCCGGCGATCACTTGGTCGATCTCGCCAAGCCGCCGCTCGACGTCGAGGTTGCGATTCATCCCCTCGTATTTGATGAACGCTCCGCCCCGGACGAGCTGCGGAATGAGGACCATCGGGATGATGTTCACCGCCATTTTCGCCTCGGGTGCGACGGCGGAAATGATGAGTCCCTTCGCGATTCCGCTGACCGCCGTCAGAAACATCGCCACCACCAGCGCCAGGAAGTGGTAGGCGAGAATGTGATACGCCGACGCGAAATCATACGTCCCACTCTCCGCCGAGCGCAGCAAGCCGCAGATGAGCAGCGCCAGGATCGGCACCATCACCATCGCGACGGCATCGTTCACAATTGCACATCGGACGCTGTCGAGCACTCGAACGCGCACCTGCCTCCGCCTTCATGCGAAATGCTCTTCGCCGTTCCCGCTCGCCCGGTAGATTGGTACGCTATCCGGTCACGATCCGTGCGGCGCGGACGATTCGCTGGTTTCCGTAGGGAAAGGGGGTCGCGCGGAACGTTAGGATCTCCCGCTCCGCGTCCTGCGAGAACTTGAGTTCTTCGCCGGTATCGGTCCATTCGATCCGCCTGACCTTCGGGAGTTTCCCTTCGATAGCGTGCAAGCCGACCGCGCTGTCCGCGCCGAGATGGAGGTTGCCGTGGATCGGGAGGTCATGGACGAAACAGAGGAACTCGTCCCCGTCCGCGAGCACGACATTGCCGCCGCTCGCGCGCACGCCATCCGCCGGACGCCCGCGATAGAGCGCCTCGCCACAGCCTTCGATCCAGCGACCCACGAGCCGCAGCGTTTCCATCTCGTAGCCGGGCAGGGACCCGTCGGCGTTCGGCCCGATGTTGAGCAGAAGGTTCGCACCGGCACCCCGGCAGGCCGCGAGCGTGCGGATGAGCGTGGCCGGACTCTTCGCGGAAAAGTCGCCGTCCGCCGCGCCCCAGTGGCTGTTGATGGTCTCGCACATTTCCGCGGCGAGGTAGCGGGGGTGACCGGTCCGGTCGAGCGCGCGCGGCTGACCCTGCTCGAAGGTGAGGACGTCGACCTCGGGGTGACCCAGCGCGCCGAGCGCCTTGACGCTGGAATTGTTGACAATCACGCAGTCGGGCTGCCGGGCGCGGATGAGGTCGTAGAGCGCATCCTCCTGCCAATCGCGCTCGGGCCGCGCCCAGTTGCCGTCGAACCACAGCCCGTCCACGCGACCGTAGTGCGTGAGCAGGATCTCCACGGAATCCCGCAGGTATTGGAGGTAGCCGTCCCAGTCGGCATCGAAGCGCTCGTCGCGCCAGTCGAGCGTGGTGTGGTAGAAAAAAACCGCCAGGCCCTCGGCACGACACGCGTCCGTAAATTCCGCGACCAGATCGCGACCGGCCGGACTGTGCGGCGCGTCGAAGTCGTTCAGCCCCCGGGTATCGTAGAGCGAGAATCCGTCGTGGTGCCGCGTGGTCAGGCACGCGTAGCGAAAACCGGCGTCCTTCGCGAATCGCGCGATCGCGCGGGCGTCGAACTTTTCGGCAGTGAATTCATCGGCGAGCCGCGCGTATTCCGCGCGCGGGATCCCGCGGTATTCCATCGCCCATTCTCCGCCCGCCAGTTGCGAGTAGAGACCCCAGTGCAGGAACAGCCCGTAACCGAGCTTCTCGTAAGTTTGGATGCGTGGCGGAATCGTCATCACTTGACCTTGAAAACAACGTAATAACCGTCCCGCTCCCCGCCGCCGAAGCTCTCCTGCACCGGCTTGTAGGTCGGCGAGGGATAGTTGACGCCGCTGTCACCCGCCGTGCCGTTTTCCTTCGCGCTGCCGGCGATCACGACGATTCCACCGCGTTCGGCGGTGGTCAGTATCGACGAGTGCGGAAAGTAGCCGGACTGCAGCCGTTTGAAATCCCGGTCGAACACCGCGAGAAATCCACCGCCCAAGTACCCGCCCTCCGGGGCCTCCCACCAACCTTTCTCCACCGGCATCCCCGACGCACTGTCGCCGACGACGAAGACCCGGCCCCGCGAGTCACCCGCCGCGTCCTTGACGAACAGCGTATTCGCCCGCTGCGGCGTGAGCCAGGCCGACATGAATGTCCCCTTCTGGAGATCCCCCGACTTCGCGTTGGCGCGGAAGATCACGCTCGTGCCACTCGCGCCCTTGAAGCCGTGACCCGGCCCCTTCTGAAACACATCGTCGAGAACCTTCTCGAGCGGCTTGGTTTCGTCGTGCGGATTTTTGCCGAGGACCGTGTTTCCGCCGTCGGCACGCAGTCCGAGCAGGAATTCGCCGCTTTCGGTCGTCGCGAGGAACTCACCCATCGAGTCGGCCATGAGACCCGTTCCGCCGTATTTGGCGTCCACCTGCTCCTTTGGGTTTGGATTCCACAGAGCCCAGATCTCCTTGCCGTCCCGGTCGAAACCGTAAGCGTAGGGATCCTTCCACGGTTCGCGCCCGGTATGCGTCATTCCGTATCCCGACACGGCCACCTCACCCGTTTGCGGCGAGATCGCCATGCCGGCGGGACGGTTGTCGCCGTAGGATTTCCACTTTGCCTCCCAGACTTCCTTGCCGTCGCGGAATCGCTTCAGGAGCGCTTTTTTGAGGACCACGACGTCGCCGTTTCCGTCGATTCCGAAGTCCATGACCTTGGGTTCGAACATCGTCCACGCCTCGCTCCTACCGTCCATCGCCACCCGCGTGATGAACGTGCCCTCGCCCGTCGTGCCGCCGATCTCGACTTTGGAAGACGCGTCTCCCAACACGTAAAGATTCCCCGCCGAGTCGAGCGCCAGCTTCTTCGCCTCGGCCGGCATCGTCAGCAGCGCGACCATCTCGCCGCCGTCGGGCGAGAGCATCGCCACAAATCCATCGCCGCCACCCTCGGACTCGCCGCCGAGTGCGGTCGCGGTCACGCCGGGTTGTTCCAGCAACTCGCCGTTGCCGGCGAGGAGGATCCGCCCATCCGGCAGGATCGCGGTGTCGACCAATTCCTCGTTGCCGGAGCCGCCGAGCCAACCGGCGGCGAGCACCTGGAGCGGCCCGCTCTGGTTCGGTTCCGAGGGGACGGCGAAGGCACCGGTCGGGACGGCAAGGAGGACGGCAAGAGAAAGGAGCGGACGCATCGGGCGACGATGGCGGAATCCGCGTCGCGATCAAGCGGCTTGGAATTGTACGTGTAGAATCCGGTGGACCGGGCACGGACTTCCCCGCGCCTTGACAGTTCTACGGGTAAAAGTCGCCCGCTTTTGACATGGTGAAACTGCGGGGCAATCGTGGCTGTTGGCACACCCCGCCCTCTTCGCCGCCTCCCCTCCCCAATTCATGAAGCGTTTTCTCCTGCTCACTTCGGCTTTGATTCTACTCGTGTTCCTGCTCGTTGCCGGGCGAATGGCGATGGATCGCCCCGACGAGAGCAAACCGGCGAATCCGACGGAGCGAGCGGAGCGAATCGAAGCTCCCGCGCAGTCGGCGGCCAACGTGAGCGCGACGCCAGGGCGGGCGGCGACATCCGATCCTTTTCGGGATTGGACGCAAACCTACCTCGCGGCTCCCCGCGACGAACGCGCCAATCTCGTGCAGCGCGGCGTGGCACTCGCCGTCGCGCGCCGCGAGGCCATGGCCCGACTCATCCAGACCGATCCCGAGCAGGCACTCGCGGCGATGGTCTCTCCCGCGACCCGCGCCGCACTCCCGACCGAAGTTGTCGCCCAGCTCGAGGAGATCGTGACGGGCGAAGGATTCTTCGGAGTCCTGAGTATTTGCCACCTGCATGGCGCGTCGGAAAGCGAGGATCCCTCGGTCGACCACCGATCGCACGTCAAGCGCGAGGTCGGCATCGACGGTCGGTTCTTCACCGCCCACACCTACGGGAGCCGCCTGGCCCAACTCACGACCGAGAATGCCTCGATCTTCGGCGTCGCGCTCGACGGACATCTCGCGCTCCACGAAGACGCCGCCGTGCCGGTGACGCGGGGCTTTCTTCCGCCTGGCACCACCGAAACAGCCGGACCCGGTGAACTGGCCGTGATTCATAATGGTGACATCGCCGTCTTCGAATCCGAGCAGCAACGCGCGGCGTGGATCGCCGAGCAAACTGCGGCACCCGACGCGGATGCCGACGGGATCACCGCGCGGGGCCTTGTGTTCGACCCCGGGACGCCACCGACCGGTGCCAGTCCGCCGACCGCGGCCTACAATCAATACACCGGGAGAAATAGCCACCAGCTCGGCCCGAAGACGGTGATGTTGATGGTCGTGCGCCCCAGCGACGGAGAGGCCTACGGGGCGTCCGTGCCGACCCACACCTCGACGATCGCCGGTGTCAACAGCAGTTCGCAGTGGTATTACAACGAGAGCTACAAGCAGACGTGGTTTGGCCCGAAGGAAGACTCGTTCGGGGTGGTGGACACGCTGGTCGTGACGGTGGAACTGCCGATCCCGAAGACCGTCCAGGAATACAAAAACAGCTTCGGCTCGTTGCGGGCGGACGCCAAGGCGGCGGTGGAGGCGCAGGGTGGTGATTGGACGAACAACGGTCCGAAGGACCCCGACCGCTTCGACCGCTGGGTGGTGGTCGCCAAGTCCAAGCTGATCGATTCGACCGGGCTGGCTTACGTCGGCGGCAATTTCTCGTGGTCGGGGACCAATCTCGGGAGTGGGACCGCCCGCCACGAGTGGGGTCACAATTGGGGCGTCAGTCACGCCAATTTCTGGGTTGGCGACAACTCGATCCCGCGTAACAGCTCGGGCAGCCACACGGAATACGGCGACGGAGCCTGCATCATGGGCGGCAGCGGCTCGTTCAACCCCTTGTTTAAGGAGCGCTTTGGATTCCTCTACACTCCGGATGGTGACATCACTGAGGTGACGACCAGCGGTACTTATCGCGTCTTCGATCTCACCGAGGGGGAGGCCGACAAACCCGCGACCCGCGCCCGCGCGCTCAAGATTCCCATCACCGGCACGTCGTCGGTGTCGAAATATCTGATGTTCAGCCTGCGCCACGACGGGGGAACCAACGGCGGTTCCGGGCGCTCGGACTGGAACCGAAACGCGTTGGAACTGCATTCCGACCAAGTCTCGGCGAATGGCGGGAACAACGACGGCAGCCACTTTCTCGACACGACGCCCGGCTCGAAGCTCGGGACCAGCGATCGCGACGACGGCGCTCTCCTCGTCGGTCGCACCTACAGCGAGCCCGCCGACCTCAATGGCACCAGCCTCCTCGGTGCCGTCCACGTCACTCCGATCTCCCGTGGCAGCCTCGTCGACGGCGGCGTGACCCACGAATACATGGACGTCGTCGTGAACGTCGGAAACTTCGCCGGCAACCAGCCCCCGACCGTGGGTCTCGCCGCGTCGAAGACCACCGCCGCGCCCGGCGAAGCGATCACTTTCACCACCACCGCCTCCGACCCCAACGGTGATCCGCTGGCCTATTCGTTCACCTTCGGCGACGGCAGCTACGGCTTCAACAACGCCGCCGTCCTCACGCACGCCTTCTCCTCGGCGGGCTTCCAGGAGGCGGTTGTCACCGTGAGTGACGGCAAGGGCGGGACCGCCTCGGCCAGTCAGTTCATCAACGTCGGCAACCAGCCGGTTTACGACCCCGTCATTCCCGGCGCGACGATCGGTGGCCTGCGATACGATTACTACGAGCAGTCTTTCTCCAACCTTCCGAATTTCGAGCAACTCCTCCCGGTTGCGAGCGGCACGGTTTCCACGGTTTCCATCGCCCCGCGCCTCCGCAACGACGACTTCGCCTTCTCCTACCGCGGGTTTATTTCCGTGCCGAGCGACGACGTTTATACGTTCTACCTCCGCAACGAAGACGGGGCCGCGCTGACGGTGGCCGGTCAGCTTCTCATCAACAGCGACGGGGTCAGAAGCAGTGCCGACGAAGCCTCGGCTTCCATCGCTCTGAAGGCGGGGCTGCACCCCATCGCCATCGGGTTTTTCCATCTCGCCGGTAGCGAGGAGCTTGCCCTCGATTGGCGCGCCAACGCCATTGGCAACGTCCGCACCGCCGTGCCCGCCAGTGCGCTGAAGCAACGTGACTACTCGGGCAACTCCGCGCCGGTCGTCACCGTCACCGCCCCGACACCCGCCGCGGAATTCCCACTCGGCAGTCCGATCTCCATCTCGGCATCGGCGAGCGACGCGGACGGCGTCACGAAAGTATCGTTCTTCGCGGGGAGCCTCTACCTCGGCCAATCCACGACGGCCCCGCACACGTTCAACTGGACGACCGCGCCCATCGGCGGCCACGCGCTCACGGCCGTCGCCTACGACGCCGTCGGCCAGCGGACGCAATCCATCGCCGTCAACGTGAGTGTCGTTCCGTCGGCTGTCCGACGCGGTCTTGGACTCAACTTCTTCGGCAAGGCGGCCACCGCCGACGCGACGATCCCGCCCACCGCACTGGTCGGTGCGGTGTATCCGGCGGCCAATTGGAACAACCTCGACAGCAACGAGAGAAGGGGACTCAACGGCACGGTGCTCGACCTCGTGAACAGTGACGGGGCCGCGACCGCGGCGGACGTGACGTGGTACACCGCCGCGAGCGATCAATTCGCCAGGGGCACGAGCACCGCCGACATCAGCACGCCCGCCGGACGCCTGATGCGCGGCGTGCTCGACGGTCGGGCCGACCAGGCCGGGCCGTCGATTACCGTGACCGACATCCCCTACTCAGAATACGACGTGTTCGTGTATTTCGAAGGCCTCGAAAACGCGAATTCCAGCACGCGTCCGCACCAGATCACGCTCACCCCGACGCTCGGACCCACTCCGTCGCCGCGCTTTGGAATGAACGCCCGCACTGTCACCTCGGGCTCCACGGCCGTCGATTATTCCAACTACGGCGAGTTCACCGGCTTCCGCGAGTCCACGGCGACGACGCTCGGCAACTACACCAGCGACGAGGCGCAAATCCAGAGACTGCTCGGAAACTACGTGGTGTTCCGCGGGATCTACGCGCCGGGGATCACGGTCCGGGGGCTTCACACGGACAGCGGTGCCCTCAACTACGTCGGCATCGCCGGCATCCAAATCGTCGAGGCCCCGCCGACCATCGCGCGCCTGTTCGTGGCCGAGACCGACGCCGCGACGCGGGTAGTCGAAGGCGGCCCGACCGACTCGCTCGAAGTGAACCTCACCGTGCAACCGACCAACGGCGCGACCGTCACCGTCACGCTCGACGGCGGTGGCCAACTCGCCTTCTCGCCGGACTTCGTCACCTTCGACGCCAGCAATTACGACGTGCCGCGATCCGTGAGCGTCTCGGCGGTCGACGACGACTCGAAGGAGGGCGATCACCTTCAGGACGTCGGATTTGCGCTCGTGAGTTCGACGGCATCGAATTTCTCCGGTGTGACGCCGCCACCGATCTCCGTGCGGATCACCGACAACGACAAGCCGACCCTCGCGCTCGCCAGTTCCGGAACGGCCGCCGAGGCTGGCGCCACCGCCGCGACCGTCACGGTCACCCGCTCTGGGATCACCGGGCTCGACTCGCCGGAGACCTTCGCTCTCGCCTTCACCGGGGAGGCGACCGCCGGCGCCGATTACAACGTCACCGGGGCCGATTCGTTCGACACCGCGAGCGGCGCAGCCGTCGTCACGATCCCCGCGGGCGCGACCAGCGCGCGGCTCACCGTGCGGGCGGTCGACGACACGCTCGGCGAAGGAGCCGAGACGATCATCGTCACGATCAACCCGGACGCGCTCGAATACGACCTGGGCACGCCTTCGACGATCACCTTCGAGATCCTCGACGACGAAATCCTGCTGAGCGAAGACTTCGAGAATTTCCCGGCGGTGGGCGACGGGAACGGATGGTCGAACGGGACGGGCACCGATTTCGATTGGACCGTCAACGCGGGCGACACGCCGTCGAGCGGGACCGGGCCGACCGTCGACCATTCCGAAGGCTCCGCCACCGGCACGTATCTCTACACGGAAGCCTCCGACCCGAATTTCTCGAGCAAGCGCGCGGACCTGATCTCGCCCACCTTCGATCTCGCCGGTCTGTCCGCAGCCAGCCTCGAGTTCTACTACCACCTGTTCGGTTCCGACACCGGCACGCTGCACGTCGACGTCTTCGCCGACGGGACCTGGCACAACTCCGTCGACACCATCGTGGGACAACAGCAGGCGAGCCAGACGGCCGCGTGGCGGAAGCACTCCGTCCCGCTCGACGCCTACCTCGGTGGTCCAGCCAAAGTGCGTTTCCGCGGGGTGACCGGCCCGAATTTTGCCGGCGACATGGCCATCGACAGCGTGAGCGTGCTGGGGTCGACGAGTCCGTCGCGGATCGACCAGTGGCGGCTCGACCAATTCGGCACCACGGAAAACTCCGGCGTCGCGGCGGACTCCTTCGACGCGAACTCAAATGGCCGGGTGAACCTGCTCGAGTTCGCTCAGGCCACCGATCCGCTCGGATCGCGCGGTCTGATCACACCCTTCGCCGCCCGAGTGGATGGGGCCAACTCGACGTTCGAATTCCGTTGGCGCAAAGGCAACTTCGGGGTGACCCGCAAGGTCTGGATGTCGACAGCCCTCGCTCCCGGGAGCTGGAGCGAGATC
Organism: uncultured Verrucomicrobiae bacterium; assembly: GCA_963719495.1. Classification (GTDB taxonomy): domain Bacteria; phylum Verrucomicrobiota; class Verrucomicrobiia; order Chthoniobacterales; family JAATET01; genus CAVVKW01. The sequence continues at coordinate 692,338 of CAVRCI010000002.1, read as the reverse complement.
ACGACCACCCCGACGCCGATCCTCAGTGCCGGCGACACCGACGCGGACGTCCTGCAAGTCACCGTGCCGACCCCAGCTCCCGGCGATCGACTCTTCTTCCGCCTCGAAGTCAGTCGGGACTGATCGAGCGAAGCGTCGAAACCCAACCGGCGATCACGACCGCGACGACGTCAGTCCCGAAGCAGGCACCACTTCAGCACGTCGGCGAGTTGGTCCATCGCGGCGGGATTTTCGACGGTCCAATTGAACCCAAACTCGATAGCATTTGCGCTCCGCCATTCCGCGTTCGGGCATTGGGTCTCGCGGTAATCGACTCCCGCGCGCTCGAGTTGATCGTGCCAGAAGACGCGGGGCCCCTCGTAGCCTACGGGGTTCAGTCGGTGCAATCGATGGATCGGCGTCGGAATGTAGATGAACGCCCCCGCCCCGCGCGCGTTGATCCTCCGAACGTATTCCTCCCGACTCACGCCCGACACGTCGGCGTTGTACAAGAGCGAGAGCAGATGATAGCAGCCCGCCGCGCCCGGCAGTTCGGGCGGCATGGAGATCGCGGCTTCGTCCGCCAGGTTCGCGCGGAGCCGCGCGGCGTTCGCCCGCCGTGCCGTGATCTCCCCGTCGAGAAACGGGAGCGCCGCCCCGACCAGCGCCGCGCTCACCGCACTCGGCCGCCAGCCGAGTTGCAGCGAATCCAGTAGCCCCCGCGCTTCCAGCCTTTCCCGCGCCTCCGCATCGAGACCGCGGGGATGTTTGCCGTGCAGATATGCCCGCTCCGCCGCCGCGCGATCCTCGAAGAGCGCGTAGCCACCCTCCGTCCCGCCGAGCAGCTTCATGGCCATGCAACTGAACGCCGACGCGTGCCCGAAGCGCCCCATACGGTCCCCGTGCAACCGCGCCCCGTGCGCCTGGCTGCCATCCTCGAAAAACGAGATTCCCCGCTCGTCCGCCAGCTTCCGCAGCGCCACCGCGTCGCACGGATGCCCAAACAGATGGACCGCCAGGATCGCCCGGGTCCGCGACGTGATGACGCCAGCCACGCTCGCGACGTCGATCAGCCCGGTCGTCCGGTCGATGTCGGCAAAGACCGGCACCGCGCCGATGGCCAGTATGCTGGAGACCGTCGCGCCCCACGTGTAGGGCGTCGTCACCACTTCGTCCCCCGGCCCGATCCCGTGACCGAGCAGGATCGCTTCCAGCGCCGCCGTCCCCGAAGCCACGAACCACGCCTCACCCCCGCCGTGATACTCCCGCAGCGCCGCCTCCGTTTCCGGTGCCCCCTCGAGCCGTGTCCAGTCCCCGGTCTCCAGCACGCGCACCGCCGCGGCGATCACCTCCGGACGCCGCGCCGGGTGATCGGGCATTCTGACATCGAGAAAGGGACCGCCTTTTCGAGGGTCCGACGCCGGTAGAGGTGATTGCACTGCGCAGGACTAACTTCGATTCGAAAAGCCGCAAGGATCCACGAAACGGGACGTCATTTTACGAGTAGAATCACCGTCCCAATGCTTTCGTCTCCCCGCCGACTGCCGCCACCTTCGGGCCGAAAGGGCGCCTGAACGAGCGGACCGGGAAAAGCGCTCGGGCACGGACTGCCCGGGCGCGTTTCCGACCGCCGCCGAACGGATTGGTCAAGGCGCTGTCGCCGCGGCCACGAAGTCGTCGATGATCTGGTTATTAATCAGGGCGTTTGCCGGGTCGGCCCACTCGAGGACGTCCCGGGTGCCTTCGGCGGCGTCCACGTGCTGCTGCAGGAATTGCGAGGGAATGATCTCGCCGGACACGATGTCGTCGGTGTGGACGAGGTAGGCGGCGCGAAGGTCGTTCGCGAGGAATCGCTTGTATTGAGCGGCGGAACCCGGGAATCCCTGGGCGTCGTCTCCCATCCGTTTGAAGAGGTATTTGTAGTAGCCGAGGTAATACCCCTTCCGCGCCGAATAAGGGAGCGTGAGCGATCGCTTCGCGCGATGCACGGCGTTCATGAATACCTGGTGCACGCGGTATTCGTGGTGCCAGAGCTTTTCGATGACGTATTCACCGGTGAGGGTCGCGTTGCTCGGCCCGGAGTGCAGCAGCGCCGGGTCCATCACCCAGCCCAGGAGATGCCAGGCTGGACGGAGCGAATCGCGTGCCGCGATCAGGTTCTTCGTCACGGTGAACGAGGGATCCTTCGCGAAGGTTTCGTCGTGGCGAAGCGGGAATTGGTCGTAGGACGTCCGCTCGGCGCTGCGGGCGCTCTCGCCGACGTCCCAGATTGGTTGGTCCTCGCTGCCGAGTCCACGTTCGTTCGGAAACGGTCCGTCATTACCGATCTGCGAGGTGAAGAAATCCGTCCGTCCGAGAGCACGCTGGATTTGGTCGTGCTGGAAGAGAAGGTTCGACGAGAATTTACGGCTCTCCATTTCCCGCCAATGCTGGGTGGTCGACGCGCGGGCGTTATGCGGGTCGGGAACCAGCAGGGGCGCGACGCGGTGGTAGAGGTCCCAGAAATTCTCGTCCGTCGGGTTGGCGAGGTAGGCGTCCTGGGCTTCGTCCCACTCGGCGGCGCCCGCGGCGGTCGCCTGTTGACCGATGCTGGCGACCCATTCGTCGATGCGACCGCCCTCCTCGGCGCCGCTGCGGCTGACGGAGTGCGACCACAGGTTCATCGGCACGCCGAGCGCAATCGAGTTCACGTCGAGCGCCTCCATTTGATCCACCGCCGGACGGGCCTGCGCCAGCGTGGTGATTTCTCCCTGGAACAGGAGGAAGCCACCGTCCTCGAGGGAATCGGCAAAGACCGCGTCGCGCTGCAGCGAATCCGCGTATTGTTCGCCGAGCAGCACGCCCGCTGGCTGGAAGGGCCGGAACGTCTCGATGTCGTGCGGGCCACCCTCGGGTGGGTACTGCGCGCGCCACATTTCCAGCATCGCGAAGATGGCGTCCGCGTCGGCGACCGGCAGGTGCGGTTCGGCGGCTCGGCGGAGATCGGCCTGGTCGAAATTGAAGACCGCGATGTCGTAACCAGCCGGGCCGTGGCACTGCGCGCAGGTGATGCCGTTGATGTCGGGCTTGCGCCAGGAGGCGAGGCCGGCGGCCAGCACGGGCGCGTCATCCGGATTCACCGTGCGGCGGAACTTCACCGCGTCCGCGGCGACCGTCCCGACGGCTCCGTCCGTCCTGATCGTTACGGAGCCGAGGGCCCCGGGCTCGAAGCGATGGACGCCGACCGACACCCAGCCGGAGCCGTCGATGGTCTGATCCACGGAGGTGGTCTGGGAGCCGTCCGCTCCGGTGATTTCCACGGGCACCAACGAGGCGAACGCCGTCCCTCCCGGCCACCGGAGAGCGACTTCGTAAAAGCCACCGTCAAGAAACGGACGAAATGTGTAAGCACTCCCGGAGCCACCGCTGGCTTCCCGGCGCGTCGCTCCGGGTCCGGTGGAGACCACCGACCATGCGCCAATTTCCTCGGTCACATCCGAAGTGGCGTCCTCGATCTCGAACGACGACGTCGGCTCGGGATCGATCTCGAGGAAGGCGACACTCGTCTCGTTGTTCGCCGACGATCCGTTGTCGAGGGTCAGCTTTCCGTCCACGACCATCACGACCGCGGAGGCCAGGGCGGTCTTCTTCGATCCCAGGAACTTCGCCGCGTGCACCGTCTCGCCCTCGGCGTTGATCGTGTTGAGCGTCTGGCGGTTTGGTCCGCCGACCGCGACCGTCACGCGATAACGTCCCGCCGGCACCTCCTCCAGCGACCACTCCGCCCCGGGCGGCAGGCCGATGTGCGTGTTGGAAAGCGCGGAACTCGTGAAGTTCGTCACCTCGGCGCGAGCGCTCAGGTCCGAATTCCAGCCGTAGTTCCATCCGTTCCCCCGGTCGGCCACCGTCGCTCCGCTGTCCGCCAGATAAGGCGCTTCCGATGGTCCCGTGGCGGGCTGGAAATTAAACCCGATGATTGACCCGATCTTCGATGGAAAGAATCCCGGCGTGCCGGCAGTCGAAACGTTCTGGGCGGCGAAGTTGACCTCGTCGAAGACCGCCTCACTCGATTGCGAGTTATCGTGCGACGTCACCGCCAAACCCACCCAGACCTCTGACGTCATGGTGATTTGTGCCTGCGAGATCTGCGACCAGGCCACACCGTCCGGCGAGGAGTAAGCGACGAACAGGTTGCCGGTGCGGACCAGCCGCAACCAGACGGGCACCTGCCCCGCCACGGAATTGTTCGCGGTCGTGCCATTGGTCGACGACCGTCGTTGGAAGGCCACCCGGCCGACCGGTGTGGCGACCACCATCGCGTGACGCGAGTTTGCCGCCAGCGTCTCGCGAATCATGATGCCCGCCTTCGCCCAGTCCGCCGTGTCCTCCTGACTGACGACTCGACAAATCAGGTCCGCGTCGCCGGTGAGTTGCCTCGCCGCGAAGTGAAACGCGTCCGTCCGATTCCAGATGTCCTTGCCGCCGCCGATCACGGTGTGGAACCCGGAGCCCGTGGTGTAGCTCCCCGCGACGGCGGTTTGCCCGACGTCCTGGCCAACCAGTTGTTGCGCGACCGCTGAAGAGACATTCGCCAATCCGAAGATCAACGGGAGGAGAATAAGACGAGGGAGGAAGGGAAATCGGGGGAACGTTTGTTTCATGTTTTGGGAGTTGCACTTTCTCTACAAGCAACCCCGGATTGATGTCGACTGTTTCACGCTTAAAAGACCAATTGCTGAATTTTACACGTATATCTGACGCGGGTGAATCTGGGATCTTCAGAAGCTTTTCGGTCGAGATCCGCGCGCCCTGCCGGGGATCGAACGCCGCTGGCGGGACGCTTTCGCCGCCTTCACTCGCCTCCGCGCAGCCGGAGGAAAACTTTGTCACGACCGTTGGTCGGGAGCACGGCGTCGATGGTCTGGATGGTGCCGTCATCAAATTCGATGCTCTCGGAAATGCCACTCCGACTCCACGGATCCTGCAGATCCGGCGACCACTCAGGCGTCAGCGTCCGGCCACCCCGCTGAATCCGGCGGGTGTAGCGGAGGACGATGGCGGAAGGCGCGGTTTTTGTTCGGATCGTCAGTGGTAGCGCCGTCACCGATCTCGGCTCGGTGCCCACCAGGAATTCGAGCAGATTGGATCGGCCGTTGTGATTCGGGTCTGCCTGATCACCCCATACCGTCGCTTCCAGCGCGGGATTCCCGGCGTCGGCACCGAATTCGGACGCGCGCCAAGCGTCGATCGGATCGTCGCCGCCCAGCGCGGCCACCACCTCGAACTCGCCGAATTCGATCCAGTAGCGCAGCGCGGCAAAACCCGCCGAGTTCCAGCAGAATCCGACCGCCGTCACGTCGGAGAAGTTTCGGGAAGTGAAACTCGCACCCGCGGCGTCGAAATCGAGATTTTCCGGCTGGCTCCACATCGCCCAGTTGCCATCGATACCGTCGCTGGTGAAGGTCAATTCGGCCTTGCCGCCGGAGGGCGAGATCACGGCTTGGGAGACCCAGAACTGACCGCCTTCCCGCACCACCCAGCGGGCCTCGACGTTCTCGAAACGGCTTATCCTGTCGATGGTCAATCGGCTTTTGGCGTTGAACGAAACCGGGTTGTTGGAGCCCGAGCCGAATTCGCGAAAATCGTTTTTCACCCACAGCAAGGCTCCGGAAAACGAGGACGGAGCACCCGCCTGGAAGCGATTGCCGATCTTGTCGCCCCCCGCGTTCTGCTTCACACCGTCATCCGTAAAACTCCCCGGGCCGCCATCCAGTTGCTCGCCGCGCATACCTCCGTAGAACGGCCCGCCGGTGTAGTTGGTCGTCGGGGAAAGCGGAGCATCGAGCCGAAAGGAAAACTCCCGCCGGGAGTCGTCGTTCTGCCCGTCGGCGTCCAGATTCAGGCCGGTGGTCACGATCCCTGGGGCGTCGCGGAATTTCTGCGACGACGACACCGAGTCGCCACCCCAATCGACAATCATCACCTCGTCATTGGACAAATTCGGATCGGTGATCGCAAAACTCAGATCGCTGCTGTCGGTCACACCTTCCGTCGTTTCCACGGTCAGCGTCGCTGTGTAGGAGCCACCGCGGATGTAGGTGTGGCTCACGGTCGCACCTTTGCCGATATTGCCGTCACCGAAATCCCAGCGGTAATCAACGATGCTGTTGTTCAATCCTGCCGTCGAGCTGCTGCCATCGAAGTTCACCGGAAACGGTGCCGTGCCGCTGGCCGGTCTCGGCGTGATCACCGCGGTGGGAAGGTATTCCGGCGGTGCTGCCTGCGCGGTCACGGTCAAGTCCGCCACTTTCATCCAGTTCCGCACAGAAGAAACCCCGCGCGCCTTGCCCCAGGCAAATCCGAAACCATCGATATCGGTGAAATTCCGCTCTTGGAAATCCAGCGCACTGTCGGCGGGCGACTGCCCGGCGGCCGGATCCCACACCGCCCATTGATTGTCATCGTCATTGCGGTCGAAACCGAGCACGAACACCCCGCCATTCAAGTACTTCGCCTCCGATAGATAAAACACGCCGCCCTGGCGAATGACGAAGCGCAGGTCGCCGAGATTCTCGTTCGAAAGCACCCGGTCCAGGCGCAGCGCGCTGACCGAGTTCAGCGTCACCGCCCGCTCACTGCCGCCGTTCGCGAAGTCGGTCTTATCCACGTAGAGCAGTCCCCAGAAGCCGTCGTTCGCGGCGCGCACGTTGAGCAGATCGCTCCAGTGAGCGTTGTCCACCTTTCGGTCGGAAAACGGGGGCGGCGCGCTGTTCAATTGCTCGAGCACGACCCGCCCGAAGAGCGGGTGGCCGAAGTAGCTGCCGCCTGCCAGTACCGGCGTCGCTCCCAGGGGATACTCGGCGCGGCCGTCGTTGGCTCCGCCGACCCCGTCGAGATCCAGCGAGGTGTTCACCACGCCCGCGGTGAAGTTCTGGGTGCCTCCCGTGATGTTTCCGACCAGCCGGACGACCTGCCGGTCGAGGCCGATCCCGGTGACCGATGGTTCCACCCGGACCTCGAACTGTATCGCCGCTGGTTGTCCCTTCGAATCGCGCACCTCCAGCCGCACCACGTGCATGCCGGGTTCAGTGAAAGTGTGATTGAGCGTGGCACCGTTCACGACGGTCCCATCGCCAGGGCTCCATCGGTAGCTGGCGATCGGACCCTCGGCGTCGGTCGAAGGGGAAGCGTCCGCGCTGAATGCAAACGGCGCTCGACCGACCAGCGAGGCGGCGGTGAAAGCCGGAACCGGTGGCGTATTTGTCGTCAGGTCGGCGGTTTCGGTGACCTCGAAAAAATCCAGGTCCACGTCGTCGAGCGCGATGAACCGAGCGGTGTGCAGACCGTCCGGCAGCTTGCCGGAATCGTAGACCAGTTGCCGTGGCGAGTCCACGGTGTCGTAGGTGAACCGGTTCGACGGGATTACCAGATCGTCGAGGTAGACCTCCACTTCCGAACCGCCGCCGCGCGGCCCGGCGTATGCTCGCAGCCGGGTGCCGACAAAATCGATCTGCATCCAGGCACCGCCGTCGACCGCGTTTCCGCGTAGCGACCCGCCATCGCTGCCAGGCGCATTCTCGACGCTCCACGAGCCCTGTCGGGACACCCGCGCGGCGTCGCTCTGGACACGCACGCGCTCGCCCACGATCAAATCGGACGGAACGGAAAACGTCTCGCCGCCGAGATCGTCGGTCATTTTCAACGTGATCTCCACCTTCCCTTTCGTCGCTCCGGTCCAGGTGGCGGTGAACGGCGCGCTGGTGTCCGATCCGAACGTGACGCCGTCCTTGAAGAATTCCACCGAGACCACCGTGCGGCCCGCGCCGGGATTCGCCGAGGCGGCAAAGCCGATGTCGCCCGCGGGCGCGAATCCGTCGTTGGGCAATGCCAGACGCACCCACTTGTTGTTCGCTTTGCGGAGATCGAACTGCGCCTGGTAAAGGTCGGTAATCGAAGGCGGGGTTCCGGCGTCGGCGATGATCGTTCCCTTCAACCCCGGCTCCATGCCGAAGAGCGGGGTCGTGTAATCCTCCGGAGCGCCGCGCACGCCGACCAGCGCGCCCATCGAGTGGGTGTGCGGGTGGTTGACCCACGCGCCGCGATCCGTCGTGCCGGTGATGTCCACGTTCCAGTGAACCACGTTTTTTCCGACGAAGGGCCCGAAGTCGCTGGCCCCGCCCGGTCCGCCGTCGTCGTTGGCCAGAGAAATGTCGGTCCGGAGCACGTCGAAGGGCATGAAGCGGTGGCTGTCGAAGGTGCCGAAAGGCAGGTTGCCGCCGCGATAGGTCACGCCGGTGGACAGGTCCTCGACGCTGATCCCGTGGTGAACCGGTTGGGCGAGGACGAAATTTTCCACCAGGCAATCGTGCCCCCGCACGTGCGTGGTGGCGTGGTGCAACCCGACGGTGCCCTCGAAGCGCACGTTGGAAATCGTCAGATACTTGTTGGAGCGGGTCAAAAATCCGTTTTGGCCGTTCCGCACCGTGATGTCGCGCGCCCAGCAATTGATCGTCTTGCTGAAATACACGCCGTTCCAGCCGTCATACTGGTTATGGGGCGTCGTGAGCGGGGCGTTCTGTAGTTCGATGGTCAGGCTTTCCACTCCGGATTCCTCGATCACCGTGCCCATGGGTTCGAAGGCCACGTTCCACTCGGCGCGAATGTCGATCCGCGTCGGCTGCGCCAGCTGCACCGTGTTTCCGGTGATCGCCTCGATCCGCACCGGCCACTGAAACTGGGTGCGCCTGTTCAGGTCGAACGCCCTCGCCCAATCGAACGCGTCCATCGCCGGGTGCCCGGCAATGTGTTTCCACAAACTGTAGTCGCCCTCCAGAGCCGCGGATTCCCAGCTCATCAAATAGAACTCACCGACCTTCAGCCCGGACGCGTCGTTCACGGTGACCTCGCGCGCACCTCGCGGAGCCGTGCTCGTCACCCGCGCCAGCTCGGGTCCGTTGTAATTGTCGATTCCCGACCACCAGGTGGACCAATCCCTTGTCCCGCCACCCATGAAGGAATCGATGCGGTCGAAGGGATCCTTTTTCAGCGCCGCCTCGGGCAACACCGAGATCAACCCACCCTGCCACGACCAGCTACTGGTGCCCACGCCGCGGACGCCGAGCACCTGCTCGAGGCTGTTGGGGAAAGCGATGGTGGTCGCCGTCCGGCCCGCCCCTCGCAGCACCACGCCGGAGCGGTTGAGGTGGATCATTTCTTCCACCCGGAAAGTTCCCGCCGGGATGGAAACCGCGCCGCCACCCGCCCGCCAGGCCGCCTCGATCGCGTCGGCGAAGGCCTTCGTATTGTCCGTGACCCCGTCGCCCACGCCGCCAAACGCCGCCAGGTCGACGATCACGGGCACGTCGGGAATCGGCGTTTCGCCCGCGCGGTATCCGGCGAAGCTGTTGTTCGGCAGATTCGGATGGCTGTCGGGGGCCGCCGAGTAGTCGGCGAAAATCGCGTCGCCCGTCTGGGCGTGCAGCGGTGGCGATATCAGGATAAGCGCAGCCAGCGCAAAGATCGGGGGGGCTTTCATTGGATTTTTTAGGAGCCCGATTCCGGCGTCGTCGGAAACGAGCAAATTGTCAGCGCCGTTTCTCCATCCGCGACCAGCGGGCGCCGTGAGATTCGAGCGCGATGGGAGCGTCGAGGGCGAAAGGATCTCCGCTGACCGGATCGGACGCGGATGCGTAGTCGAAATCGGTCTCCAGGCGGACCTCCCGGGCGGGGCCGTCGTTGACGAAAAAATAGTGGTCCGCAGCGGGGGCGGCGAGACGATAGACGAGCGCGCCGTCGCAGCGGTAGGGAGATGCGAGGCCACCGAGGACGGCGTCGCGCAGGCGGGATTCCATCGCGTCCTCCCCGGGGCGGAAGATCTGGTGGGTCGCCTCCCACGCGAGGACGACGGCGGTGCCGGAGCCCAGCGCGTTTTCCGTGCTGGCCGGACCGCATTCGTCGAAGGCCGCGCGCGTCTCCGCCGTGGTCGGATGGAGATCGAGGATGAAGCCGTCGAGCCTTCGTCCGTCGAGCGATCGAGGGACGTTGTTCGAATACTGGTAATCGCGAATCTCGACGCCGAAGAGGCGCTCGAACGCCGATCCCGCGCCGGTATCCAGCAACCGCCCCCGCATGTCAAACCAAGCGCCGGGTGCGTCGAGAACGACCCGTCCCCCGGCTTCAACGTAGGCGGCGAAGAGCGCGAGCGTCTCCTCGGAGATGGCGATATGGGCGGGGAGGATGATCGTGCGATAGCGCCCGGCGAGGCCCGCACGGAGGTCGTTCGCGGTGAGGTGTTCCCACGGGACGTTGCCATTCACGAGCGCGCGACTCGCACCGATCCGCGCGTGGACGGGCCAGAATCGGAATTGATCGCGGTTGGCCACAGACATCGCCGCCCAGAGCGCTTCGTTGTCCCAGTCCACGTAGACGCCAACGAGCGGCTCCTTGCGCGCAGCCCAGAGTTCGTCGCGGTATTGGTTGGCCGCGCGAGCGATGGCGCCCGCGCGTTCGGCGCGGGTTCCCGCACGGTTTTGACGGTCGAGAAGCGCATACTCGCCGGCTTCCCAGCCCGCCTGGCGCGGGTTCCAACTCCAGAGTCCGACGCCCTTGAATCCCGCCGCCAGGTAACTCAGGAGAAGCTGGGACATCGTGCCGGCATCGACCGTGTAGCCCGCGGTCTCCTCGGCGGATTTGGCGTTCCACGCCTTGCCGCCGGAGAATTGCTGCGGCCCGCCGGTGCTCTCCCACGTCGCCGACCAGCCGCCCTTGAACCAATCCGCCGCGAGTGAAGCCTGCATGTAAATGCAGCGGGCAACCTCGTATTCGACCTCCTCGAAATGCCACGCCAGATGGATCGACGGGTAGAAGGAGCCGTGCTCACGCATCGCGCGAGCGAAGCCCTCCATGTCGGTCCCTCGCCAGGCAAACGGCAGGAACAACCCCATCTCACCGCCCGCGCGCTGCGGTTCGTCCGGATCGCGCTCGCGCGAGAGTTCGGCGGCGCGGACCACGGTCGCGAGTGCGTGATCGGCCTTGAAGCGCAGAATGTCGCGGACGTGACGGTATTCGTTTTTTCGGCTGAAACGGGTGAGCGTTTCGTCGGAATCGAAGTCCTCCCAGCTTTCGTAGGGCCGCTCGCAGATCCCGACCTCTCCGAGATTCCACGTCCGGTTCAGCGTCTCGACGTAGGGGTAATGCGCCTTCACCCATTGTTTGAAAAACGGCACGGAGTCATCCCACAGCACCGGATCGTTGTGCAGCCGCAGGTTGTCCGGCGGACGCTCCATACCCGCTTCCTGGAGAACCGTTCCTTCGACTTGGGCGGAGATTTTCTCCCTCCCGATCCGGCGCTTGATTACCTCGTGCTGATACTCGCGCATTCGCGCATCCTCGCGGATCTCGGGCATCGGCGTGTCACGAGGAATGTCGAGCTGGTCGAGCAATTCGTCGGTGATGTCCTCCCAACCACCCTCGCCGTACCAAAAGGGAATGATCCCCTCCTCGTGCGCAACGGCCAGGATTCGCGCCTCGCTCCACTCGGGCGTCGGCATGGTCTGCTTGAGATTCGTAAACCCAAGCCGCTTCATCTCGCGAAAATGCCCACGCATGTCCTCTTCGGTCATCCCGGCCCACGGCAGGAACACGACGCCGAAGGGCATCGGCGCGATCCGCCGAAATTTCCGCTGCATCGCGCTGTCGTTCAGACTGTCGTGGAGCGCGGTCAGGTAGGGGTCGGACATGGCGCGACAACTCTGCCGGAATCTCGCGCAGCCGGAGAATCCGTTGGCGATTTACGCGTACAAACCCCGGGGCCGAGATCCGAGATTAAAACTCATACCCGAAATTAAAATTAAACGTTTCGCCAAGCTTGGGAATGCGCGGCAGATCCTTTTTCGGGATCTCGAAGGGCCGGAAATCAGGGTGTTCGGATAGAAACTTGGCAACGATCGGTATCTTCACGTCTTCCGGGCTTCTCTGCAGATATGCCGCGAGGTAATTTTTCATCGTGATGATATCACGATGAATCCGCAGAGCTTCCTCTTCCCTATGGGTCAAATCGTCACCGCTATTGGGTTTACGATTTGCTTCTTCTGACGGTGGCGACACTTCTCGACGAAGCGTATCCAACTCGGATTCTAATTTGATTAGATCGGTTACACACTCAACAGTTGGGCGCGGAGATTCAGCCGGACCGTGGTCGTATGTAAAATGCCCGGAGATATCTAGAACCTGTCTTTCCTTGTTTTGGCAAATAGCAGAATAACAAGAAATACCGCATATCAAGAGAACTGCTCGATGGATTTTTGAATTCATAGTAGTTATTGTGGACAACTTAGATGGTATCCCAGTCACTTGGTTGAGTCGGCGTTTCAGGTACATCACTTGTCTTTTCCGCAGTGCCCTCTTCCACACCACCTTCCGCGACCAGCTGCCCTTCTTTTCGAATAAGTTCGCCTTTCCAGCTCCAATCGACCTTACCGATTGTCCTCCAGTCACTGCTGCTGCCATCCTTCTGCAGACCGGATACGAGGGCAACGGTCCTGCGCACGGCTTGGAGCTCGAACGTCCTACCGGGAGATACGGTCAAAAATGGCCTTCCTTGAAACGAATAGTCCGCATTTCCTATGGCAACGACAGTGTTGCTTTCGACGGAACCCGACCTCGCACCGAAAGACGACTGCCAACAAAAACATAATCCCAACCCGACCCAGACGAAAATTGCGAAATTTTCGCTGCGCACATGCGAACGGCCGAACGATCTCAACCCTTGCTTTCGCGGAGAAACCCTGGATTCAAGTCCGGCAAACGTAAGTTTTGGCACTGGGCGCCGTTGGCCGAGCCAAGACGGAAATAGCGAGTTCGCGAAGATTGTATGCGTAAATTATCGAGATCTCATTTAGTCGCTGAATCTCACGCCGACCGCACCGTTGCTCCGTCGACCCAGCGGCTGTCGGTCATGATGATCTTCGGATTCTCGGGGATGCCGCGCTCGTTGCGCTGGAGTTGCGCGACGACGGTGTCGACGACGGCAGCACCGACGAGTTCCGGTTGTTGGTCGATGCCAGCGACATCGCCGAGGTGCTCGGACCAGTCAAGATGGACGAATCCAAGGTGCTTCCGCAGTTTCTTCCCGGATTCCTCGACCCAGGTTCGGAGGGGTGCTTCGACGCCGATGACGACGTCCGGTTTCTGACCGGCGATCCACTTGTCCACGCTCGCCCGATCCAGCGACGAGGCAATGAGCGGGCGGACGCGATTCTTCACGGCAAATCTCCGCTGCCCGGCGAGCAGTGCTCCCAGCCAGGTGTCGTTCGAGCGCCGCTCCATTTCGTCCGAGATGGCCAGACCGATGCGCTCGTAGCCCCGTTCCGCGAGGGTATCGATGGCGAGCCGCACGCTGGCGAATTGGTTGTTCACGACCCGGTGCAGGCCGGGCCGCGCCAGGGTGTAGCCCATCGCCGCGGTCGCGAATTGCGAAAAATCGAGGTCCAGCGTGCCGCCCGGATCTTCCAACCCCGGAATGACCAGGCCGTGAATGCCCCGCGTGAGCAACATCTGCGTGAAACGCGCCGGCGTCATGCCCGCCTCGCGAATCCAGAAATCGTCCAGTTCGTAGCCGAGCTGCCGGGCGCGCCTGAGGGCACCCTCGGCACTGCGGCGCGAGGCGGGGTTTTCGTTCCAGCCGTGCCGAGTGGAGAACGCGCTGACCATTCCGAGCGTCGCGACGTAGCTCACCTTCTTGGTGCTGCGGACGTGACTCATGAGCACAGAGACGAGCGGATTGACCCGGTAGCCCATCTCGTCGGCCAGCGCCCGCACCCGCTCCCGCGTCGCTTTCGAGAGATTCGGGCTGTTGCGCAGAGCGAGCGAAACGGTCATCGGGGAGACTTCGGCTTTCTCCGCGATCTGGCGGAGCGTGGGGGATTTGTGGGGAGAAGCCATGCGTGGCGCAGCATTACTATACGTGTAAAAATGTCAAGTCTTCGCCTTCGCTCGCCGCCGCGCGCGGTCCGGCATAGGTTTCCGAATGATGAAGTTTCTCCCCGCTCTTCTGCTCCCATTGTCGGCACCCTTGGTCCTCTTCGCCGCGGAGGATCGACCCGCCTCGACGCCCCCGCACGTCACCGGACGACTGCTGTCGGTGAATGGAACGACGGAGGTGCCGCGCGGCTTGTTCGGCGTGCACGCGACCCCGCTCACGCCGGAGATCGTGGCGGATTGGGGCGTGGAATCGACGCGCCAGATTTATCAGCATCCCTCGGGAGAACCTTCGGTGCCCGGCACGACGCCTGGAGTGCCCGCCGGAATCGTGCTGCCGGTGGACTGCTATTTCGACCGCTACCAACCCGCGTTTCCCCTGCACGACCCCGCCTGGGAGAAGCGACTCACGGATCTGGCGCGGCGCTACGGGGAAAAAAGCCGCGAATTGCCCGGGCGGCATTGCGTGGAGTTCTGGAACGAACCGTTTCTCAACTGGGCGGTGAAACCTGGCGTGAACTACGACGGGGCATTCTTCGAAGAATCCGATCTCGTCGAGGGCGGGCCGATGACGTTGAAGGGAGAACGCCTCCCACTGGAGCATCTCGTCTGGGACTCGAAGCTCGTGGCGGTGGGCGACGACGGCAAGGTGGACTATCTCGCCTCTTCCTACGCCATCCCGCTCATCGACAAGGGCGAGTTGGCCGAGGGCGACAGCTACGATTTTCGCGGCCAGCGCACGCTGACCATCGCGCGGCGTCCGTGGGGACGCGACCCGACCCAGAAGTCGTATTATTCCGGCCAACAGAACCGGTTTTTCTACGAAGCGATGCTCCTCCCCTTCGCGAAGACCCTCAAGGAAACCAATCCGGATGTCGAACTCGTCGCGGGCTGGGATTTTCACATCTTCCAGAACGATTGGGACGCTTGGGAGACGCTTTACAAGCCGCTCGTCGACGGGTTTGCGCCCTGGATCGACGGCATCTCGGAGCACCACTACGGCGAGGACACGCGTCGCGTCGCGGCGAGCTACGAGACGGTCGCGGCCTACGCGCGGACGCGCTACGACAAGGATCTGAAGTTCTACAACACCGAGGCGGGCGGCACGCTCGATCCGCAGCGGCCCGACTCGGTCGGCGCTCCGATCTTCACGGCGGACAGCGAGGATTCCCGCAAGGGCGCGCTCATGTACATGCTGCGCGACATCGTCTATCTCGTCGATCAATGCCCCGACAAGGCGGTCGCCCGCGCGGCCCACGAGGCCCACAACAACCTCGGCGTGCAGGCGGCATTTCGTCTCCTGAAAAATCTGCGCGGCACTCTCATTGAAACCATCAGTCCGCATCCCGACGTCTGGCTGGTGGCAAGTCTCGATGAGAACCGTCTCACCGCCGTGGCTTTCAACGACTCGGCCGAGCCGGTGGCCGACCCGATCCGCTTCAATGCGCCGGAAGGCACGACGTTTACCGGCGCGAGTTCGACCGTCGCCGATGGGACCACGGGCGAACTCGCGGTCACCGAGCAGGAGATGACTCCGGGTTCCACTTGGGAATACTCGCCGACGATCCCCGCGAAATCCGCCGTCCGCTTCGACCTCACTCTTTCCGGCACCCCGCCGCAAGCCGCTCAGATCGCGCGGACTCAATTCTTCGCTTCGGACATTCTCGCGCGCCTCGCCCCCGGCGAATCGGTGAAAATGGAAATTCGCATTCCCGAAGAGCGCGGCGAGGCCTCCGATTCGGCGGTACTGAAGCTCGCGCGTCAGGGCTTCGAGACCTTGACGTGCACGGTCAACGGTCAACCCGTCCCACTTGGGACCGGCAATGTCGCCATCGAGGAAGCCCCGGTCGAGGTTGCGAATCTGAAGCCGGTCAATATCGTCGAATTCACCTGTCCCCCCGACGGACCCGGCGGCATCGTGAACATGGCGAGCCTCGTTCTCACGGAAGTTCCCGCGAATCCTTGACCGACCCTCGAATGACCAAGTCCGCAATCACGCTGCTTGGACTCGTGGCGTTCGTGTACGCGGTGGTCGCCGCGGACACCTTCGACGCGCGAGCCGAGCTGATCCTCCGCTCGAGGGCGAACGAAGACGTCGGCGAGATCGTCGCGTGGGCAAAACGCATCAAGCTCGGCGACCCGCATAAATACATCCTGCCCGTCATCGCGGCGAAGCTGCACTTCGATCCGGACGATCAGGAAGCCTGGGACGCCTACCGCTGGCTCATGGAGGTCGACGCGGGGAAGGGCGACCGCGGCCTCTACCACTTCTCGGCCATCTTCAAGACGCGCATTTTTTTCGAGTTCGAGAAATCCCTGCCGCCAGACGTCCGGGCCTGGTTCGAGGAGAATGCCGGCGGCCACCTCGACAAGTTCCGCGCCGGCGGGACCGAAAACCATGGCATGATGTCGCGGACGAGCGCGTACCTCTTCGCCGAGCGTTTTCAGAAGGGCGGCAGCGGCGATCCGAAGACCGACCCAAAGGCGTTTTTCCGCGAATTCCTCCGCCGCGAATGCCGCAAACTTTACACCATCGGAATGGGCGAATGGGATTCCAGCACCTACGTCGCCTTTACCGCGACCGGCTGGCTCAACGTCTTCGATTTCGCCGAAGACCCCGAGATGCGGGGACTCGCCCGCGCGGCTCTCGATTGGTACGCGACCGCCTACGCACTCAAATATTTCCACGGCGTCCAAGCCGGACCGGAATCCCGGGGATTTGCCCGGTCTCCCATCGGGGCAAACACCGACATCATGGCCTGGCTCTGGTGGGACTCCCTCCCGCCGGACTTCGCCGTCGATCTCGCGGACGACGTCGGCGTGCGCTACAGCGTCGTCGCGGCCATGAGCGGCTACCGGCCCGATCCCATCATCAACGCCATCGCCCGGCGGGACGTAGAAATGCCGTTCGTCGTCCGAGCATCGAAGCCCCAATACTACGGCTCCGACGCCTCGAACAACCAACACGAGGTCCTCTACCACACCGCGCAGTTCTCGATGGGAACGCTCTATGATCCGACGCCGGGCGATCTGATGAAGGACGTCATCTGGCCGCAGACGACGATGTTCAAGCTCGCGATTCTGACGCCGAAAGACGTGCTCGTTCTGGGTGCGGCGAGCGGCTACCATCGGCATTTCCCGGTCGAGGGCCGCTCGCCCTACAACCAGTATCATCAGGCCAGAGGCGCGATGATCACGATCTGCAACGGTCCCGAGGACGGACTCGACCAGGTCTCCCGTGGACGCGCACTCCTCGCGATCCCCGATGGATTGGAGCAGGTGGGCGAACGCGACGGCTGGCTGTTCTTCCACGCGGGCGAGACCTTCGTGGCGGTGTGGCCGCTCGGGGGCGGTGCCAGTTGGACCGATTTGGCGGAGTGGAAGCAACGGACTCGACCCGAAGGAAAAAAAACTGCGTCCGCTGAACTCCCCGGCTATCGCTGGCTGCAAAACAATAGCGCGCTGGGTGGCTGGGTAATTGACACCGGCACGACCGAACGGTTCGCGGACGCGTCGACGTTCATGGACGCTGTGCTGTCCGGCGAGCGGTTGGATCTCAGCGAATTCGCGCAGAATCGCACCGTCAGCTACGAGAGCCTCGACGGCGACTCGTTGAAAATCCGCCACACCGGCGGTCCCGGCGGACGACCCGAAGCGTGGACGAACGGCGAGACACTGGAATTCCGCGACTGGCCGGTCTACGAAAGCCGATACGTCAACGAGCCGCTCGATAAGGGCGTCCTCGAAGTCAACGACGGTCGCGACAAACTAGTCATCGATTTCTCCGGAGACTGGCCGACACGCAGCCGGACCAACATGAGCGAACCCCATGAGTGACTCCCCTTCAAATCCCCACGCTGGCGGCGAGGAATGGCGCGACATGGATCGCGTGACCGGCCGCTCGGCGGACGCGACCTCCGCTGGCATCCTCGCCGACGCCCGCCGCAACATCCGCAACCACCGGATGCGCGACGTCGAGATCCGGCTCCTCGACCGCTCCGGAAATCCGGTTCGCGACGTGGCCGTGGAGGTCGCCCAGACGCAGCACGCGTTTCCCTTCGGCGATCAACTCTGGGCGCTCGACGCGATGGAGCGCGACGGCGAGTGGGACACCGCCCGCTCGCAGGCGTGGCGGCGGCGATTTGCGGAGATCTTCAACGCGGCCAACAACCTCTGCTACTGGACCGAACGCGACCGCAACGACGCGTCGAAGACCGAGGACCAGCAGGGCGACTGGCGACTGGAGAATTTCGCGCGCACGGTGGATTGGACCCTCAGCCAGGGCCTGGCGGCCAAGGGACACCCGCTCTTCTGGTCGATCCCGAAGTGCGTGCCCGAGTGGGTGAAACGCTACGATCACGAGACGCGAATGAAATTTGCCGAAGTCCGCGTGCGCAATATCGTCGCGCGATTCAAGGGCCGCGTGAGCGTCTGGGACGCCGTCAACGAACCCATGTGGGAACCCGCCTTCCGCAACCTCGACCGCCGCCAATGGCCGCACATCGATCCGATCTCCGAAATTGCCGACACCATCGAGCCGGTCCTGCGCTGGGCGCGCGACGAAGACCCCGATGCCACCTACGTCGTGAATGACTACGGAATGGAAAACGACGACGTGCCCGCCGTGCCCACCGGCAGCGACGGGTCCGAGGTCACCCCGGCGAGCCAGCGGCGGCGTTTTCTGGAGCTGATCGCGGAACTCGGTCGCCGCGGCAGCCTGCCCGACGCCATCGGCCTGCAGAGCCACAGCGGCTGGCCGACGCCGGCGAATCTGTGGCGCGTTTACGACGAATTCGCGACGACCGGATTGCCGATTCACATCACGGAATTCTGGGCCGCCACCGGCGATCTCGAGCGCGAGGCGAAGCTCCCGCCAGCGGAGATCGACGCGCTGCAGTCGGACTTCATCTGCGACACGCTCACCTGCGCCTTCGGACACCGGTCCGTGGAGAGCTTCTATTTTTGGGGCTTCATGGGCGACGCGATCAAATGGGGCGAGCGCTCCGGTCACGAACCCAAGCCCGTCTTCGAACGCTTGCGCAGGCTCATCCGCGAGGAGTGGATGAGCCGCGAGCAGATCCGCACCAACGCGGACGGCGTCCTGCGATTCCGCGGATTCTTCGGCGACTACGCGCTCCGACTTTCCCTCGCGGGCGGCGCGCGCACCGGACTGCCGTTCTCCGTCGACCGCGCGGCGACGATGCCGCTGACCCTGCAAACCACCAGCCTGCCATGACCTGCGAATCAACCACGCCGACCTTTGGGACGGCCTATTACCCCGACTACTACCCGGAGTCAGACTGGGCGCGCGATCTGGACCGAATGCGGAATGCCGGACTGCGAACCATCCGCATTCTGGAATTCGCGTGGGTGTGGTATCAGCCGACGCCGGACACCTGGCGATGGGACGGCCTCGACCACTTCCTCGATCTCGCCGCGGATCGCGGGCTGGACGTCTGCCTCGCCACCCCAACCGCCACCCCACCGCCCTGGTTTTTCCAGCGCTACCCCGACGCCCGTCTCGTCAACGCCAAGGGCGAGCCGTGCCGATACTCCCGGCACTTGACGTGCTGGAACCACCCGGCGGCGCGCGCCGAGGCGTGGCGGGCCATCGAGACCCTCGCCCGCCGCTACGGGAATCACCCGGCGGTGACCGCCTGGCAGATCGACAACGAACCCAACTACGCCGAACGCACCGACGAATTCTACGATTTCAACCCCCACTTCCTCGCCGACGGTCGGGATTGGTTGCGCAAAAAATACGGCACCCTCGACGCGCTGAACGCAGCGTGGTTCGCGCAATTCTGGTCGCAGTCCGCCAACGATTGGGACCAAGTCTGGGAGACCCACCATCCGCGGAACAATCCGCATTCCCACCTCGATTTTCTCCGTTGGCGCGACACGAACATGGCGGATTTCGTCCAGGCGCAGGCCGCCCTTTTGAGAAAATGCACGAGCGGACAGAAGATCGGCTGCAACATCCCCGAAGTCGGCATCCGTGCCGCCAACGCCATCGGCCAGGACTACCGCGCCCAGTCGCGCGGCCTCGATTGGGTCGGCACCGACCTCTACGAGGCCACCGGCGACCTCGCGCGCGACCTCGCGAGCTTCCGCCTGAACTGCGATCTCATGCGGAGCTGCGCCGAGACGGCCAAGCCGGGCGGGGCGGAATTCATCCTCGCCGAGGTCCAGGGCGGGCCGCACGAGCGCTTCTGGAAAAGCGGATTCGCCGCGCACTATTGGGACGAAAAGTATCTCGTCGCCAGCACCGAGGTTTTCGCGGAACGCGGAGCCGACGCGGTCTGGTATTTCTGCTGGCGACCGACGCCCGGCGGTGTCGAGATCGGCATGAATGGCGTGCAGGACATCGACGGAGCCGACACGACCCGCACCGAAGCGGTCCGTCGATTTGCCGCCGATCCGTCGCCACTCGCCGCCAAACGCGCCGCCTACGGCCAGCGCCCCCTGGCGCTCGTTCACCACAGCCGCGACGCCTACCGATTCGCCTCCTTCTTCGAAGACCTCAAAGGCATCGAAGAGTCGATGCGCGGCGTCCACCGCTGGCTCGATACCGAGGGCTGGCGGGTGACTTTCCTTCACGATGAAGATCTCCGCGGCGAGCTTCCGCCCGCCGACCTGCTCGTCCTCGCCGAGTCTCCGCTGCTGGGAGTTGAAACGCAGGAGCACATCATCGCCTGGGCGGATGGCGAACCAAACCGCCGCCTCCTCTGCGGCCCCAACACCGCCCTCGCCGACGACAACGGACAGCTCCTCGCCCGCGCCAACCGCCGACTGCACGCCTGGCTCGGCGTCGACTTCGGTGGCTGGCACGACACCGGCGTCGAAGGTTTCCGAGTCCTTCGTCCCGGCCCGGATCACACCGCGTCCGAGCCATTCACGCACGAAGGCCGGGAGCACCCCACCCGCGTCACCTGCCCCGGGTGCTCGACCGTCCACGCAAAGCGCTGGAGCCGCTGAGGCTCGTTAGTTGAACTTCCGCGATGTATCCGAGCGCAACTCCGCTTCGCTGGATTACCGGCGTCTTTGTGTTTTCTCTCGGCCTGTCGAGCGGCTTCCCCCTCCGGGCCGCCGACGAATCGCCGCTCGAAGGCGCCTGGCGGCTCGCGTCGAAACTTCTCATCGCCGAGGCTCGCACGGAGTTCGAGCGGACCGCCGCGCGGGATGACGGGGACGCGCTTGAGGCGAAATTCGGCCTCGCAACCGTTCTTCTCAGCACGCAGCCGAAGACG
Source organism: uncultured Verrucomicrobiae bacterium (assembly GCA_963719495.1). Classification (GTDB taxonomy): domain Bacteria; phylum Verrucomicrobiota; class Verrucomicrobiia; order Chthoniobacterales; family JAATET01; genus CAVVKW01. The sequence continues at coordinate 671,153 of CAVRCI010000002.1, read as the reverse complement.
GAGGGGAACATCGACGAGGCGGCCCGGCTCTTCGACGAAGTCGCCGCCGCGGACTCCGGCGATCTCGGGATTGCCGCGCTGTTTCACCGGGCACGCATCGAGCAGATTCACCGATTCGAGCCGGACCGGGATCGCGGCGCCGTGCTTTTCGCCGACCTCGCCGCCAAACATCCCGGACATCCTCTGGCCGACGAGGCCATCGTCAAACGGGCGATCATTGAATTGTACGAAGAGATGACGCCCGAAGACCGCCGGACGAGAATCGAGGAGTTTGCCTCGCTGTCGCCCGCGATGGGATTCGGGCCCGCCCGGCGCGACCTTCATCTCGTGCTCGCCGACGCGTCGGCGCGCTACCTGCGGGACGACGAACTGACCCTCAACCAACTGCTGTCAGCGGACGAGATCGGGATCGCCCGGCGCGAGACGCGCGCCGGGCACTGGGTGAGGATCGGGCGGCTCGCCGAAGCGACCGGACGATCCGATGTCGCGGTGGATTACTACGCGCGGTTCGTGCGCGATTTCCCCCGCGATTCGCGTCACTTCATGATCGCGCAAACTCTCGATCAGCTCCGCAGGGAGGGGGTGCCGTGAATCGGGAAAAAATTCTTAACTTCGTCGGCGTGGGGCTGCTCGGAGCCGTGTATCTGTATTCGCTCGTCCACGTCCTGACCTACCGCGGCGAGTCGCAAGCCGCCGAGCCAGGCGAGACCGCCGCGGAGATCAAAATCCGCTTCGCCCACTGGCAGCTCGAGGGCGGGGTGCGGGACGCCTTCGACGCGCTGGCCCGCGAATACGAACGTCTCCACCCCGGCGTCGAGATCGAGCAGATGGCCATCCCGGAGAAGATCACCAAGAACTGGTCGCGCACCCAGCTCATCGGCGGGACGGCACCGGACCTCATTCAGCTCGGCATTCCAATGGGCGTGGACGTGCGGTCGAACACCGACGTCCTGGCTCGGTTTTTCGTTCCTCTGACGACTTACACCGAGCAGCCGAATCCCTACAACGAAGGCACTGATCTCGCCGGACGACCCTGGCGGGACACGTTCCTCGACGCACTGACCCGCGACCCAAATTACTCCGAGAACCTGCTCGACGTCTACGGCATCCCGAACACGATGTTCACGATTCGGATGTTCTACAACCGGGACTTGATGGTTGCCATCACCGGCGAGGACGTGGCGCCGAAGACCTACGGTGAGTTCATCGAACTCTGCAAGACGACGGTGGCCTACCGCAACGCGTCCGGCCAGAGGGTCATCCCCGTCGCAGGATCGCAATACAACGCGACACCCATTCTCGACGGGCTTTTTCAGTCGCAGACCCAGCGGCTGACGGTCCGGCTCGACGAGTTGGGGGCGTTGATTCCCGACTCGGCCAGCATCGGCCTCGGAATGCTTGCCGGTCGGTGGTCCTACGCCAGTCCCGGCACGCGGAGCGGCCTCGAGCTGATGCGTGAGACGGGTCAATTCATGCAGCCGGGCTTCATGTCGCTGGGGCGCGACGACGCGCTGTTTTATTTCGCGCAGGCACGCGCGTTGATGATCGCAACCGGGAGTTGGGACAGCACGAGCCTGCGCGCGCAGGTGGAATTCCCCATCGGGGTATTCGCCCTCCCGATTCCCTCGGCCCAGGACCCGCATTATGCGCCCTTCATGTTTGGCGACCCGTCCGAGGCCGCCTTGAGCACGAGCTTGTCGTTTGGATTGACGGCCGGCTCGCCGAACCCGGGAGCAGCCGTGGATTTTCTCCGCTTCCTCACGTCGAAAAAGTCCAACGCCGAATTTTCGAGGATCAGCGGCTGGCTCCCGGCGGTCGTCGGGCTCGAGATCGCGCCCGAGATCAAGGCGTTCGAACCCCGGACGGACGGATACATCAACGGATTCACCCCAAACCTCGCGATCGGTGCCGACGCCAAGCGGGTCTACGACACGAATCTTCACCGCCTCGTCTCGCCCACCGGGACCGTCGCGGCGTTCGCGACCGAGCTGGATCGCGAAATGCCCGCGGCGATCGTCTCCGATCTCCAGCGGCGTTACACTGCCAGCGAGCGCGTGACTGCCAGCAAAGACGTGCCCATCTCGGCCTACCGACAGCTGGCCGGACGCGGCGAAGCGGGGGCCGCCGACCGCTTGAGCGAGTTGCTGGAGTCGCAGAACAACCAGGAGGCGACCAACGCCTACCTCCGCTCCGAGCTGAACCGCCTCGGTCACCCCACTCCCGAATAGCTTCCGCATGGCTCTCCCGATCTCCCGCGCCAAGGCCCTCAAGGAGTGGCGGCTGTTTCTCTTCGTCGTTCCGTCCGTGCTGCTCGTCTGCACGTTCTCGTACTTTCCGGCGATCAGCGCCGTCTACCACAGCTTCTTCGACTGGCGCGGCGGCGACTTCAAGCAGTTCATCGGGCTGGAGAATTTCACCCGCGCGTTCGGCGACACGGTGCTCTGGGGTTCGTTCGTGACGATCGCCATTCTCATTGTCGCGAACGTCGTGAAACTCATCCCATCGATCGTGATGGCCGTGCTCGTTCACCGCGTGAAGAGCGACAAATGGCAGTATTGGTATCGCGTGACGCTCGTCATCCCAATGATCGTGCCGGGACTCGTCGTCCTGTTTATCTGGAAATTTTTCTTCGATCCGAATCTCGGCGTTCTCAACAAAGTCCTCGACGCCACCGGCCTCAAGTCACTGCTGGTCTTCTTCGATAGTCATGTCTTCCACTGGCAGCTCTTTCAGAGCGACGTCCCCATCGCGTGGCTCAGCCAGCCGGATCTCATCATCCCGTCGCTCATCATCTGGGGGTTCCCGTGGATCGGCACCGTGGGCGTGCTGATCTATCTGGCCGGCTTGCAAAGCATCGGGACGGAGGTTTACGAGGCGGCGGACCTCGATGGCGTGGGGCCATTTCAAAAATTCTGGCACATCGAGTTTCCCCTCATCATGACGCAGGTCCGCTTGAGCCTCGTGCTGCTCATCATCGCGACCCTGCAGGGCTTCGGGTTGCAACTTCTCCTGCTCGGCGAGGGCGGCGGAGCGGGCGGCGCCGGCATGGTGCCGGGCCTGTGGATGTTCAACCGAGCCTTCGTCGCCGGCGAACTCGGCTACGCCTGCGCGATCGGGATCATCCTGTTTTTCTTCATCCTCGGCCTCACGGTCATCAACAACAAATACGTTCGCGTTTCCAAATGAGCGACCAGACCCAGCGGCGGAGCGGCGAACTCCCCAAGCACCTCCTCATTTGGGGCATCGTCGCCGTCGAGCTTTTCCCGCTCTACATGATGCTGCAGGTCAGCTTCAAGGATAACGCCGAGTTCCTCCGGAACCCCTGGCTGCCGTCGCCAATCTCGGAGTGGCACTGGGAAAATTGGGCGTTCGGCCTCGAACTCATCCTGCCCTACGTCGCGAACACGACCTTCGTCGCCGTGACCGGCACGGCCGTCGGCCTCTTCATGGCGATCATGGCCGCGTACTTTTTCGCCCGCTACAAGATGCCGTTCGCCAGCGTGATCTGGGCCGCGTTTCTCGTGCTGATGCTCATGCCAAGCGTCGCCAACATCGTCCCGCTCTTCTCGCTGCTCAAAGATCTCAACCTCCTCAACTCGCTCTGGGCGCTCGTCATCCTCGGCATCTCCGGGGTGCAGGTCTTCAACATCTACGTTCTGCGCAACTTCATCGAAGACATCCCGAATGACCTCTTCGAAGCGGCGGAAATGGACGGCGCGTCCCACTTTCAGCAGATGCTCAACGTCGTCATCCCGATGAGCGGTCCCATCATTGGCACGCTCGCGATCCTGTCGTTCCTCGCCGCGTGGAACGACTTCCTCATGCCGCTCATCCTGCTGCGGGACGAGGACCTCTTCACTCTGGGCGTCGGGTTGATCTACCTCGACGGCGAATACGTCAAGCAATGGGGCAAGATCATGGCCGCCTTCTTCATCGCGAGCATTCCGCTGCTCGTGCTGTTCATGTTCACGGTCAAACTCTTCGTCCGCGGCCTCAGCTCCGGTGCCGTCAAAGGCTGAAATTCGCTCCCGTCTCGACGCTCCCAACTCTCCAATTCCATTTTCTCTTGATCGCCAACGAACCCCACCCCGCTCTCAGCCAATCCATCCAACCAAAAAGCCATCCTCGCCCATGATCTCCAACGACTTTCACGCCCACCACAGCCCCTTCGGTGCCCACTCCAGCTTCACCCTCGGACGCCACGGCGTCGGTGGCGGATTCGGCCTCGAACTCGGTCGCCCCGCCGATCAGGAAGTTTACGTCGCCTACTCGCGGGAGGGTGAAACTCCGCGCGCGCTGCCGTTCTTTTCCGGCTACACGGCGTCGAAAGCCGACTTCGCCCTCGAGGACGCCGCCAGCGACCACGGCTCCTTCGAGCATTGGCGCGTATTCTCGAAAGACGAGATCGATCGCTCACTTGGCTGGACGACCGACGCGTGGTCGGCGAGCGACCTGACGTTCCGCCTCCTCACTCCTTTCGGGCCGGTCGCCGACCCCGCCACCGCCCCGGCGGGAGAGTTCCGTCTCGCGATTCTCCCCGCCATTCTCTCGGAAATCACGCTCGACAACCGCGATTCCGATCACCCGGCCTGGACCTACTTCGGCATCGGTACCAAGGGTGAAAGCCCCCTCCGCCTCCTCTCCGACACCACCGGAGGCGAGCTACTCGGCGTTGCCTCCGGCCCCCGCTACGGTCTGGCCGTCGAGGCCACCACGCCCGACGCCGAGGAAATTCTCACCTGGAACACCGCCAGGACCGTCGCCACGGGCGAAGGGGAAATCCACCGCCTCGTCGGCCAGGGCGGACTCTTGTTCCGGGTGCCGCCCCGGACCACTCGTACCTTCACGGTCGCGCTCGGCTTCTACCTTGACGGCACAGTCACCAGTGGAATTCCGACTGATTACCTCTACACCCAGCACTACGCCGACCTCGAAGACGTCCTGCGCACCGCCCTCACCCGCGCACCGGACCTCCGCCGAGTCTGCACCGAACGCGAGGCGGAACTCGCCGCCAGCGACCTCAACGCGGACCGCCAATTTCTCCTCGCCCACGCCACTCACAGCTACTTCGGCAGCACCCAGCTGCTTCGGCACACCGTCACCGGCCAGCCGCTCTACGTCGTCAACGAAGGCGAGTATCGGATGATGAATACCTTCGACCTCACGGTCGACCACCTGTTTTTCGAACTCCGCTACTTCCCCTGGGCTGTTCGAAACGTGCTCGATCAATTCGTCGAAACCTATTCCTACGAGGACACCACGCAGAACGTCCTGGCGGACCGTGAGCCGTCGCCCGGCGGCATCTCGTTCACTCACGACATGGGTATCGCCAATCAATTCACGCCCCCCGGCTGGTCCAGCTACGAGCTGGCCGACAAGCCCGGATGTTTCAGTCACATGACCCACGAGCAGCTCGTGAACTTCATCCTCTGCGCCACCCTTTACGGACTTCGCTCCCCCGATCCCAATTGGCTCGGCGAGCAAGCTCCCATTCTCGCGCGAACCTTCGATAGCCTACTCAGCCGCGACCATCCCGATCCGGGCAAACGCACCGGGATCATGCTCCTCGACTCGTCGCGGTGCGGCACGCTGGGTCAAGAGATCACCACCTACGACAGCCTCGACTCCAGCCTCGGCCAGGCCCGGCAAAACGTCTATCTGGCCGTGAAAACGTGGGCCGCCTGCGTCGCGCTCTCCCACGCCTTCCGGAGTCTGGACCGCACCGCTCTCGCCGAAGCCACGGAACACCAGGCCGCCCTGGCCGCGGCGACCATCGTGGGCGCTTTCGACGAACAGCGCGACCGACTCCCTGCGGTGATCGGAGAGAACGAGGAGTCGGCAATTATCCCCGCCATCGAGGGGCTCGTCTTCCCGTGGTTCCTCGACGACGCCGACGCCGTCTCGCCGGACGGGCGATTCGGCCCCTTGGTGCAAAAGTTGGCCACCCACATTCGCACGGTCCTCGTCACCGGCACCTGCATCGACGCGGTCACCGGCGGCTGGAAGATTTCCTCCACGAGCCAAAATACCTGGATGAGCAAAATCGCGCTTTCGCAGTTCGTCCACGACACCATCCTCGGCATCACGTCACCCGACGCGCCCGGCTGGGACCGGGCGCACGCGAAGTGGCAGCAGACGGGCTGCGCGGATTGGGCCTTCGTGGATCAAGTCCGCAGCCACGACGGACATCCACTCGGCAGCAAATACTACCCCCGTGGCGTGACAATGATTCTCTGGCTCGATCGCCACGACTGACTCGCGAGAGTTACCCCGCTCCCCCGACAGCGTAGTTCAGCCGCCACCACAATATTAACATCCTCGGTGCCGACCCTATTGGTTCCCAAAGTTTGCAGACTCGAAGGCTTCATCCGCTCCAGAATAAAAAATTGGAGCCGGGCCCACCGGGTCGTCGGCAAGGCCGAGACCGTTAACGGCCGGTTGCCCCAAACGTTGACTCAGCGAGCGAGGGAAGCGGGCGAATAGCAAAAGAGAATCGTTGAATCTAAAAATGGCATTGGCGACCAAGAAGCGTCTTGGTGTAGCTACACATTGAAACCCGCGCACGAATGGCGGTGATCCCAGCGGACTTTACTCTGTTAATCTTCGCGCATGGGCGGCCACGGGCCGCGCCGGGTTGACGGTAACGGAATGTTTACGGTCACGGTTTCGTCGACGGTGTGCGATCGGTTCCACTCCAACGTGGCCCGAGCCAGCCTTCTTACTCTGACGTCACTTTTGGGCAGAGGTGGTCAATTACTCCGAAAAAGCGCCTGCCGTCCGTAGCGGCAGAAGTAAACGGTCATACTCTCGTGTGAATGATACGACTTACCGGAGGCCACGCCAAAAATGGGTTTACCAGAAGCGCGATTACACCGTTGCTCGATCGCAAACTTCAGGCAGAGAAAGCGGCAAAGCTTGCCGCGCAGCAGGCTCGTTCCCTGATGGAGTCCGACGCTTTGGAGCTTCCGGGGATCGCCGCAGATTTTCCCTCGCCCAGTTGCAATTTCTCGGTCCTAGGGTCGTTTAAGAGAGAACGGAAGACCGACCCGAAGTTGCGGCGCAATCTCGCAGCAGGCTCGGAAGTCGAAGCCAGTTCGCAGACAGCGGGCGGTCGCCGGTCGGAGCGTAAGAATAGATCGACCGTCGTATCAGATCCCACCAAAAGCAGAAATGCTTGCGACTATGCAAAGCCATCCGCCGAGCAGCTCGGCCTGTCGGCCTGCACGGGGGGCGAACCATTGCTCTCGGAAGTTCCCACAAACTGGCTGGCTCTGCCGATTCCGCGATCGACCGCCTTGGAGCACCTGCAACGATGTTTCGAGGTAATCCTCGCCCTGAAACGCTTGGATGCTCCAAAGGCTTCTCTCAGCCGACAGCGGCAACGACGACGGCGAGCGATCCTGCCTGAGCATTGTGTAACCACACCACCGGAACTGCTGAACCCCGTCATCTCCCGCTTCCTCGAGGTCACCGAAGTTCAGCCGGGGCTGCTCGAGAAAACTCTGATCCACGGCTTCTCCGTCGCCGACACTGAGTTCGCGCGGGTTCTTAGGTGGCTGCAGCATCTTGTAGACTTCGGCTTTGATCGATTGCGATCGGATCCCATCGTCGCCGCAGTCATCGAACCGACTCCGTTGGATTCCGATGGCCATGAATAGCCACACCCTGGCCTCGACTGTCGCCGCGCTTCGAGTTCGTGGGGTGCAAGTCGCCCATCCCGAGGCGGGATTTGGCAACGAGTGTTGCGCTCTTGAATTCCAAAGATTCATCTCGCTACTTGGAACGCCAGGCTGGTTGCGAGCTATCGCGGCGGACGACCGGATAAGACAGGCCGCTCAAACCTGCGTGAACCAACTCCCCGATTACTTCAATGCGGCAAGCTCGAAGACCGAAGTCGGGATGATCGCTCGGGTTGCTCGGAGGCATCTGGTGCTCCAAGAGCGAATCACCCGGATGGGCGGAACGGTGGAAACGCACCTCCAAGCTGCCGAATTTACTCTCCAGCTGCCAAGCCCAACGGGACTACTCGACCGCCGCGACGTCCGATTATCTGAGAAGACTGTAACGGCCGTGTCTCGGATGATTGCGCTTTTCGCGGAAGGCAGCCCTCTTACCGAGCGAACCCGCGGGGAGCGGCGGGAAGATCTGGATCCGTGGGAGAAATTCGAGGACGCGAAGCCAGCCCGCTCAGCCCACGGGCGAATCATTCGCTGGTCGGTCGTCGATCAGTTTCGACCGGTCTGCTGCGCGTCGCTGAGTGGTCACCTTCACGTCAAATTGTCCCGGAAAAACCCCCACCGCTTGATGCCGGCATTTGCAGCGCTCGCCAAATTGTCGATCTACTACGCGATCGATTACCGAGACCTCCTCGACTGCGAGATCGGAGGGCCGCCTTCCCAAAGTGCCCCGGGGTGGATCGACTTGGAACGCAGGGTATTTGTCAAAGAAATCGGGGGCACCTACTACGGCAACACGGGCTTTCAGCTTTCCCTTCTCGAGCTACCGCTGCTCCCCTGCCTCGTCAACGACCTCGCGAAGGCTGGCTTGGTCCAGAAGGGAAAATCCATTGCGCAGCAGCTGCCAGCCGGAGTGCACTCGGACCATCGGGACTACCTGCGAAAGGAAATTGCGGTTCAGTGCGGGCCAATCCCATCCCGGTCGGTCGCCATCCACCGATCGTTCGACGCTGCGGCACTTCTCGAGTGTGGCGTCAGTGCCGCTGAATTGAGTTTGATCCGCGGTTATCCGGTCTACGGATCGGGAACGGAATGCGCCTACATTTCCCGGACATCTTCCGAACTTCGCACGCTCTGGCTGAAGACTGTGCGGAAACTGGAGCAGTGGGCCGGAATTCCGGCAACAGACGAGATCTCCAGCAAACAATTCTCGGAACACACGCATGGCACGGTATGTCGCTCATCCCGTGAGCTCTTCGATGCAATCATCGATCAGACCCGGGCCGCAGGAACGGTGGCCGAATGTAGAGCCGCGCTCGTCGCCATCCTCGGCGGCATTGGATTTCGAAACCGAAACCAGATCGAAAATCCGGCTCACTGCGCCAGATCGTTCCCCGCCTCCTGTCTTCAAATTGTGGACAAGTGGGCGAATGACCGAGCGATCGGAGTGCGCTACCTTCCATTAACGAACGCCACCCGCGAACTCGTTCGCATCGGGCGAGATTTCTTTGGGGATGAGCCGTTTCTTCCGGCGGAAACGTCGCTCAAACGCGACCAAAAAACGAAAACGTCGACCCACCAAGAGGGACGAACGGCCTTCTACAACGCGATCACCCGCCAGAATCGTGACCCCTTCGCGACCGGTGCCCTCAGCGGACACGACACGGCTGCCAGCTGGGAATCGACTTTCCTCCCCCTCTCGAATTTAGATCTGTTTGATCGCTGCACGGCGGTTTTCGAGCAGTTCGAAAAGGATTCCGGATTGGGAGACGCAGTTGATGCTCTCCGGCGATCGCTCGACGGGATTGCCCGGAAACCAAATTTTTCAGAGTCGGCCAAGTCTCACACAAATGGCGCCCCACCTCACCGCGAACTGACGTTCGACGCACGCAGTCGCACCTTTCAGCCTCTCACCGCACTAGAATCCTCCATCGGTTCGGACTTGATCCATGCTGTCCACTTCGGGCCGCCTCTACCGAAAACAGGAGCGGGGCTTCTGGTTGCGCTTGCCCTCGAGCTGGGCACGCCGATCCGGCAGCTTGTTGAAGCGTCCCACTACCTGACCCTGAGAAACGTCATTCAGGACCCGATCTCGGAAGACTGGTTCTTCCTCGTGCCGCTGTTCGGAAATGATCTTGGCGGCTTGGAGTTCTATCCAATCAAGTTCCCCAGAAAATCTCAGTCGCTTCGGCTCATCTTCGATCGACGGGATCGAGTTCAAAGAACGCATCCACAAATGGCGGGTCGATCGGCCCTTCTCAATTTTTCACTCCTCACGGGAACAACGGACTCCATCCACCGCGGGATCTGCCGCATAGTCGCCACCCGCCTCCGCACCGAACAGCGTCGCATACGGATTTTTCCCGAATTTGCACTGACACTCACCCAACGCCTATCCGTCGCATTGTGCCGGTGGCGGCAGCCAGGTCCGGTCGCCGCCGCGCTCGCCGAGTTGATCCCGGACGGTCTCAACCAAATGGACCTGCGCGCCGCGATCGGTGTCTCGCAGCTTCAGTATTTGGATGGATCCGACTACGACCAATTCCCGTTCCAGAAGCGCCGCTCCATAAAACCAATTAGCGATCGGGCATTCCAACTAAAGAGATATCCATTCGTCTTCGATGCTGCCAATCGGACGACTGCACAGGTGGAAGATCAAATCTTCAATTGGGTTGTCGAAAAGCGCATCACGCCAGGATACTCTCGGTTTTACGACCTCACCCTCTCCATCATGCACAGGTCCGGTCCGGCCCAAGCGCTGGCGGAAAGATTGATGAGCCGATGCCGCCCAGCTGGTTTGCTGGAGCCGTCGGCACCCGAATATTGTCCAACGGACGAGACGGTTTTTCACGCAATCTCCGAGATTTTCCGTGGCAACATCGATGTTCGACCTGCTGGCGTTTCGTTGGAGGAACGCCGCCGACTGGCCGATTTTGTTGGTTCGCGCTTGCTGGCGATAATCGTCGGCGGACTGCGGGTCTCGGAAACGCTGATCGCGCTCATCGACAATCGCAACCCTGCGTTTATGACGATGTATGTTCGCCGCGGGAAAACAAAGGCCGCGAAACGAATCATTTTCGTCAGCACATCCGAGTTTCCTGAGCTGATCGGCGCTCCATTCTTTGCAATGGCCCGGCGGGGTTCGCAATTTGCATCGAAAGCCACGTCTCAAACCCAGCAGATTCGCCGCCAGCTCCGGCGATTACTTCCTCTCGCAAAACCGCACAGTCTTCGCCGTTGGCGCGCAATCGGGCAGTTGAACCAAATCGCTGAAAGTCATCCGAACCCGATCCACGGACTTGCCACGATGATTCGATCATTCGGCCACGCTTGGGGCCACACGTTGATGTGTCGATACGTCGGCGCGTTTCTGTATCGATACTCCTCCACACCCACGACAATCGAAGGTGATCCCGAGATTCGATCTCTGGAACAGTCGTGCTTGAGAAATGGAGAAAAACCCGGGCTTGATCGGCTTCGCCGTCTCCACAAGCTCTATAGCGGCGAATTGGCTGCCACCGCTTCGCTACAAAGCGAGGTCACACGAATTGAAAACGCACCCATTGATCGCCTTGGCCGACCTGACGATGTTCACCTCAGCACCTCAAGCGAAGATTTGGCTTCCGACCCGATCTTTCTAGATCCGGTTGCTCACCACGTCCTCATCCCGTCGCCGCTCCCGGAAAAAGATATTGTTGAAGCGATCGTCCAGATCCACCGAGCGGCCTCCCAGAAGCGCCTTCGCGTCGTGATTCGGTTCGAGTCGCCGCCCGACCCTCGCCAAGTTGCCAAGATCAGATCGGCCGTTGCTCGTTCGCGCTATCGGCCCAGGTGAGTTGCCAGAGTCATTCGCAAACGAGCCCACGCGCATCCCCCCGCGTTCGGCTACTCGGCGCGTTTTAAAAAATTCGCCGGTAGCAGTCGGCAATTTTCATCGCTCGAGCGGGTCCAGATCTCTGGCCGAGGCACTCCGTATCTCGCCCCCATGCAAACGACCAATCATCCAGGCGGTATTCTTGACGAACGACAACTACTCCGGGTCTTCGAAGCGAAACAGCTGATCGAACGTTTCAAGAAATCTGAGCTCTCGATCCGAGCATTTGCCGCACGGGCCGGGATTCCCGAATCGACGCTGCGCTCGATTCTCCGAAGGTCCAAAAGCGGACTCAATGGGCTGATCGATCACCGCCAGTCGAACGGTCGTCGAAGCGAGGTCGACTCGCTGTGCCTCACCTGGGTTCTGGCGTTCACCGCCACCCATCGCCGAACGACGCTAACCGCCGCTTGGCGAGCTCTCGAACCGATTGCCAAAAGCGAGGGTTGGTCATTTCCGTCCTACGGGATGCTGCTTCGGGCCGTGACCAAGCTGCCGCCCGACGCTCGGGAGATGATGATCCACGGAAGCAAACATCTGTTCGAAAAATGGGGCCTCGTTCAGCGCAAGGAGCACACCGCTCCGAACGCTTGCTGGCAAATCGACGCGACGCAGATCGGTGTCTGGATCCTCGATCCAGTCTCGGGCGAACTCTTCCAGCCGTGGGCCATCGGGATTATCGACTGCGCCACGCGCATCGTGATGCGGCTGCACCTTGTCCGCACTTCTCCGACGACATCCGACCTACTTCTCGCGTTAAGAACTGCGATCCTTCCAACGGAGGACGACCGATTCCCGTTTCTCGGCGTTCCCAACACGGTGCAAACCGACAATGGCAGCATTTTCAAAAGCGCCGACTTCCTCGACGCTCTGCTCCGCCTCGGTGTCCAAGCGAAGCGGATCGAGAACGATTGTCCCTCCAGTAATGGCAAAATCGAACGCTTTTTCCGGACTCTCGGCGACCAGCTCCTCCGGCATCTCGACGGATATGCCCACCAACACCGAGGACTCCAGGCGGCCAAAGCGAATCCCCTACCCTGGCCGATCCTCCCTCGCCTCACCGAGAAGTTTCTCGCCGACTACCATCTCCGCGAACATCGCTCCCTCGGCAAAAGTCCTTACGAGGCGTGGCTCGACGGACTCTGCGACGCGCACGGATTGAGTTTTCTCGCCAACGATGTCGTCGAAGCCTGCAAGGTGCGGGTTGAGAAAACCGTCAATCGCGATGGAATCGAGATCGGACCGGGTCGACACCTGACCGCGCCCGAGTTGGCCGGACTCGTCCGTCAGCGCGTCACCCTTCGTTTGCGCCCGGAAGGTGGCGATACTGAGGCAGATTGCTTCCACGATGGACGTTTGATCGCGCGACTTCACCAGATCGAAGGGAATTCCAAACTCGCCGAACAACTCGGAAGCGCGCGCCTGGTTCGCGCCAAGGAATTGGCTCGGTTGCGCAAAGCCCTCATCCGCGAAGCCCGCCGAATCTTGCCTGAACACCCGTCGAAGCTGACGGGCCGCAAGGACGACAAAGTGATCCCGATGAGCAACGGCGAAGACTGGGAAAAAGAATGGAACGGCGAAGAAGACCTCACCATCCCGGAACTCCCAGATGAGTCCGAGGACGAGGCGTAATTAATCACTCCTACCTCGACCCGCCATCCCCGACAAAAGCTCCGCGTATCTAAACCAAATGAAAGACTCTCCGACTACTCCCGAACCAACCCTTGAGCGGATCGTAACGATTCCCCTGCTTGAGGAAGTCGAAATTCTCGCCAGTGATTGCCTCCAGCTCGGCTGTCTGGGAGCGGTCACCGGCCCCAGCGGAATCGGCAAGACGGTCGCGCTCCGATCAGTCGAGCGGAAGCTCAGTCGTCCCGGATCAAATTGCTTCTACTTTCGCGCGTATCAAACGGAGGGCCACACGCGATGCGTGCGGGATTTTCTGCACGCCATCGGGATTCGAAGTTCCACGATTCCAAGCGGATTGACGCTGCAGGTGCTCATCAAGCTCGCCCTGCGCGAGATTCGAGCCCGTGAAATCAAACTCCTCCTCGTCGACGAAGCCGATCACTGGCCCTTGGACGGCCTGAAAGGTTTCATCGCCATGGTGGACGCGGCCCACTCGGATGACTACGGGCTCAGCGCCATTCTCTGCGGCAACACTGAATTGGCAACTTGGTTGGCTCATTACGCTCCGGGGATGTCCCGCACACTGCGTTGCTGTCACGGGAAACCGCTTTCCGCAGCGCTCAGCTTGGCGACCCTTCGTCAGTGGAGTCCAGTCTTCGACGAACTCGCCATCCGCATCAACTCCGGCGACAAAACCGCGCGCAGAACCGCGTCCCTGATCCACGCCGGGACCGGTGGCAGCCTTAGACGACTAAACTACTTTGCCCGGCTCTACGTTCTTCGGCACGGCACCGCCGAAGTCGATGAGGAACGGGTGAGCACCGTTCTCCGCGACCTGATCACCGAGTGAGTATTTTGCAGGTTCATCTCCGTTCGCAGAAGGCACGGCTCATCGAATCCGTGCGCGTCCTTTCGGAGGAACTCGCGCGACCGGTCTGTAGTCAGGACCTGCAGATCTATTTCGCTCGCCGCCCGGAGCTTCGACCCGATTTGCTCAAGCGTCTCGGCCAACAGCTCCTCGCTGCCGCTCGTAACAGCGTGCTGAGTGTGCCGCGCGTGCACCAGATCGGACTTATCGGCAACCGGGCGTTCTACGCAGCTTCACCGGATCCAAGATGGGAGCGTCAGCTCGACGACTACCGCCAAGAATTAGCATTGCGCACTCTCGAGGACAGCCGCATCGCGGACTACCTGCTCTCGCATCCCGACGATACTCTGTGCGTCGAGGCGACAATTGGACTGGCAGCGGAGGTTGCCCACATTCTTTCCCGGCACAGCCAGCCTGATCAAGCGCGGCTGCAATTCCTGGGGCTGATCGATGACCTTCGTCCGTTCAACGAGCGACTATTCCGGCCCCGGATCGTGCATCCCGATCTGAGCCGTCGCGAGGCCAGCGACCGTCTGACGCGGCTGGTCGCCGCCCGCCGCGATGGGCGCAAGCTTTCAACTAACCGCTACCTCGCCCGATTGCGCTGGCCCCAGACGTCACTCTTCGAAACACCCGCTGGTCCCCGTCTCTACTGGAGTCGCCAAATCGACCTCTACGTCGACGCGAAGTGGCCGGACGACTTCGGCGACGAGATCCTCGCGACCGCGCGGTTCTGGGCGAGCCGTTACGGCTGCGCCGAGTAGCCGACCCAAGCCCAACGTGGAAAACGTACCTCCGTATCTCGGCGGAGTATGAACAACACCACAACTGAACTCACCAAGGACCTCATCGCCTACAATCTCGGCACCAGTGAAGCCGAGGCCAAGGCCCTCACCGTCCAACTCCGCTGTTACGTCGCCTACCTCCGTGAGCGCGTTATCAATTGGAAAATCGGAGCGAGCGACAACCGCGGACCGCTGTATCAGCTCGGAAATGAATCCCACGACAGATTCGGACTCACCGGTCACGTTTTCAGCTACTTGAATGCCATCTTTGCTACGAAGCCCGTGTCGCTCGAAGTTGAACGCGCGACCGTTCTTCTGATCGCCGACACTCTTGAGGCAGGGCTCGCAAACAACCTGCCGATTCGCGCCGATCTCATCGCTGCGCTGCTAAAGCTCGATCTGCATACACCCATGACACTCGTCTGGACACGCTCCCCGGATGCCCGCTCACTTCCTCCGTTTGATCTCGTCGGTTGGAGTCGCATTTCGTTCAGCGAACACGTCGCCGTCGGACTTTTCAAGCGCACCCAGCCAAAACCATCCGCGGCCAGTCAATCTTTCCAGCTCAGTCAGTCGCAACGGCTGCTGCTAGCCAAGCTCCAGGGGTTTTACGCGATGAAGCGCAAGCGTATCCGCGCGGCGGGTTACGACACGCGGCCCATTCCGCTCATCGTCGGACCGTCCGGCTCCGGCAAGACGGCTCTCGTGAACCGGTTTTCCGCCGATCAGAACCTTGCCTTCATGGGAACGGACTGCGGCTCATGGATTCTCGAGAGCGCCCGCCAAGCGCCGTCGACTCCCCAAGCTTTGGCCGCATTCGTCAAAGCGAATGACCGCGGTCTCCTATTCATCGACGAAGTCGACAAGCTCAACGGCTCGTCCGATTGGAGTCTACATCTGCGTCAGGAAGTCTTCGCCGTTCTCGACGGGCGCACGGAACCGTTCTCCGAATGGACTGACGAACTCGCGGCGAAGTTTCGGGACAATTTTTTCATCGTCGGCGCTGGCACCTGGCAAAACCTTTACTCCTGCAAATCCCGCTCGATGGGTTTCAAGGCCGATTCCTCCGCCGAAACCGATTGGTCCATCGATCTCGATTCCCAAACCGCGATCCCCGATGAGCTACTTTTCCGGTTTAACGCCGACCTCCTCATCCTGGAACCGCTCACCGTCGAAGAGTTCGCAGAGCGCATCACACTCATCCGCAAGGAGCTCAATCTCACCGCCCTTCCGAAGGCCAAGCTGACCGCTCTTGCCCGCCAAGCTAGCGCCTCCGGCAAACACAACCGCTGGCTAGAGGCCTATCTGAGCCGGATTGCTCGGGACACCATCAAACCCGATTCCTTCGTCTTCGCGTAGGGCGGGTAGCAGCCGCTTTCAACGAATACACATCTCAAAATTGTTGCCTACCGTGCTCTAATCAAGCAACTCGGCGAATCCAACGCCTAACGACTTTTTCACCCAAAAGAAGAAAATGGGCGAGTAGGAGCAGCGCCAAGAAGGAGGACTCGCGGGATTCGGGGATCAGGGGGTGAAGTCCGGGATGATTTCTCACCCGCTAAGGAGCAGGGCCGTGTCGGGAGGCAGTTCGGAGAGCTATTTCCCACCGAGCCAGCGGCACAAAAGGCGGGTCAGGAGCAGGGGCCAGCGTTGGGACACGGTTCATCGCTCCGTGATGGAACTGATGAAGGCGATCTCGTTGCTGATCTGGGTGAGGGCGTGGGCGATGAGATGTCCTATTTCGTGCAGGATACTCTCGCGCACGGTGCGCTGACCGGCGCTCTTGATCTGGCGGGCGACTCCGGCCTTGAGAATGGGTCGGGAGTGGATGGCTTCACGGTGATGCTCATCGTCGTAGAAGCGTAGGGAGAGGCACCACCAGCGGCAAAAGGGGGCGATGCGGTTGGCCATCAGGCGGCAGGATGCCAGACGATGCGAGGTGAAACCCCTCTAGCTCCACGGTTTTTTAAGCTCGTCGACGGCGTTCTGATGTCGCCGCGCTCCACCCTTCGGGCTGCCTGCGGCGGTCTATCTGCGCTTCGGTTCGGCGTCGGCGCGTTGGCGGTAATGCTCGGCCATGACGCGGCCGGGGTGGGCTAGGGGGTCTAGTGAAGTATTCAGAATGGCGAACTTACCGCTCCAAGGGGTTGCTTGGGAGTCCCAGCCTTCGCCTTGAGCTTGGGGCGATTCTTACCGCGCCGGGGCCTGTCGGGTTCGCGAATCGGTGCCCGAGCTGGACTTTCACGGACGCGCACGACTCGGCGAGCGCACGTCCAACCACTCAAACGGATCGAACTCTCCAGGGCCTGCCAGCCATCGCCGCAACCTTCCCACGCCGCTCCAGCCCTCATGATGGTCTGGACCAACGTTTTGACTTTAGCCGTGTGCCGCAGCTTGAAGAGGTAGGGCAGGCCCCGTTCGTCACACTCAAGCATCACCGCTTCGTTGCCGCAGCCGCAATCGCCGCGGGCCAACGTCGGCCAGCGGTGGCGGGGAAGTTCTTCCAATGTCTCCGACCAGCCAGGCGGCACCCGCGCCCCGGCGTGTTCGTTGCGCGGAAGGACTTCCACTCCCAGGCTCATCCTCAAATTGGCCACGAAGTAACTGTGATAGGAGTGACGGGGACGACCGGGCTTCTGCGGGTTGTAACCGATGCGCGCTCCTTCCTGTCGGTCGAAGAGCGGCTTGACCGTGACATCGATGCCTGCATGCCTCTACTGGCACGCCGACAGAAACTCCTACCACCTTCCGCCCGCCTCCAAAAACTGGAAAAAGAAAATCAAGTATCCCTCTTGCGTCACCGGCGTCGTCTCGTCCCCTTCCGCCTAATACCTCCCTTCCGGCGTATCCTCCGGCCAGCCTCCCCTTCCATCTGCTATTTCGACTCACCCTCTGGGTGAGTCGACTCCTGCGCATCAGCGATCTGCATCCCGCTAACGCTACGCGCTTTACGCTCTCCTCAGCGATTTTCCATTATAGGCTCACGCGCTCTGGCGGGTAAGCGCATTGCCCCCGTCAGCCATCACCTGCGCTTGGAGTGAGAGTTCGGCGGCTTTGAGCGCGTGGGTTTGGGTCATCGCGTGCTCGGTGCGGTTGAGGACGTCGAGGATGAACTTTCCAAAGAACGGAAACCCGACTTTACCCCGGCACTCGATCTCGGATTCCGTATCGTCGTTGACGAGGAAAATTTGGTCGCCACCGCCATCCCGCGCGACGTCGATGTATTTGCGCAGTTCCAAGTAACCTTTGTCTCCGAGGACGAAAGTCCGACCGTCACCCCACGTGCGCGAGGCTTTCGGGTTGAACCAATCGATCCGGCAATAGGCCGAGGCTCCGGTATCGAGAGTGAGCGAGGCTTCGCCGAAATCTTCCAGACCGGGATGCTCCGGATTGCCGAAATTTTCGACTCGCGCGAAATTGATCGTTCCGTCGCTGGCCCCGCTGTAGGTGAGGAATTGCTCGAATTGGTGAGACCCGATGTCGGTGAGGATTCCGCCGTATCGCTCCTTCTCGAAAAACCATTCCGGTCGAGTCGACGCCGCGAGGTTGTGCGGTGCGAGGTTGAGGACTTGAAGGACGCGACCGATCGCTCCTTGGCGGATCAGTTCGCCGGCCTGCCACGCGGATTCGCTGCAAAGGCGCTCCGAGTAACACACCATGTAGCGATTGTTCACGGCGGCGACTTTCGCCCGAACGGCTTCCAGTTGTCCGAGTGTGGTAAAGGGCGCTTTGTCCGTGAGATAGTCTTTCCCCGCGTCGAGGACGCGGAGACCGATGTCGGCCCGTTCGTTCGGGATTGCGGCGGACGTGACGACCTGAATTTCCGGATCGTCGAGAAGTTCCTCGAAGGATTGCACGACCTTCGTGCCGCTCTCGATGAGATCCTTTAGCCCTTCGAGCTTCTCGGCGCGAGGCTCGAAGATCGCGCGGCAGACGCCACCCGCGTTGACGAGGCTGCGGACCTGCGCGTAGATGTGGCCGTGGTCGAAGTGCGACGCCGCGAACACGAACTCGCCGGGTTTCACCACGGGGGCCGATTTGATCTCCGGCAGGTAATTCATTCCGTCTCTGCTCATAATAAAAATCGTTTGGGTTTGCGGATTGCGGTCCGCCTAAAAGCTCTTCGAGAAATCATCAACCGAGTTGGTCTTCGTCGGCTCCGCTTTCCGGAACGTCGAGGATTCGATTTTTTTTTTCAACTCGGCCGCGTATTCGGCTCCGTCGACGGGAATCGAGATGGGTTGGTCGCGGAAACTGGAGAGGAGCATCGCGTTCGCCAACTCGACGGAATGAATCCCGTCCTCCGCGGGAGCGACCAACGCCTCCTCGCCCCGGATGGCCGCAGTGAAATTTTTTAGAATCCCGAGATGTTGCTCGCCGTTGCCGTGGACGCCGATCGAGACGTCCCAGACGTCGGGTTTCGCGAAGCTCGAAGTCGACTCGCGGGAAAACGCGCTGCTCGGACGCTCGTTGCGCGTGAAGACGAGCCCGGGTTGGTCGTTGCTGATGACGATTTTGCCGTTCTCGGCGACCACTTCGAGGCGGTTCGTTCCCGGGGCCTCTCCCGTCGTTGTCACAAAGACACCCTGAACGCCGCTTTCGTATTCCAACATCGCGGTGACGGAATCCTCGACTTCGATGTCGTGAAAACGTCCGATCTGGCAGCGGGCGATCACGCGGTCCGGCATCCCGAAGAGCCACTGCCAAAGATCGAGGTTGTGCGGGCATTGGTTGAGCAGGACGCCCCCGCCCTCGCCCGCCCACGTCGCGCGCCAGCCGCCGGATTGGTAGTAACTCTCGGTGCGAAACCAGTCGGTGATGATCCAATTGATCCGCCGGATCGTCCCCAGCGTGCCGTCGTGGATCAGCTCCCGGAGCTTGCGGTAGCGCGGGTCGGTGCGCTGATTGAACATGGCGGCAAAAATTTGGCCAGACTCCGGTCGGTAAGCGGCGATGAGTTCTTCGCATTCTTGCTTGTGCACCGAGATCGGTTTCTCGACGAGGACATGCAGCCCGGCCTGGAGCGCCGCGACTCCGAGTGGCGTGTGGCTGTAGTGCGGCGTGGCGATCAGCACGGCGTCGACTTTCCCGCTGCTCATCAAAGCCATCGCGTCTTCGAAGCGCTCGAGGTCGGGGTATTTCTCGAGCCGAGCCGGATCGAGGTCGGCGACAGCCGCGAGTTCAAGGTCGGGGACGCTGCCGGCAAGGATGGTCTTCGCGTGCGAAGTGCCCATGTTGCCAAGACCGATGATGCCGATACGCACCGGGGAAGACTCACTCATGCGCCAAAGGTAGACTGCGAGCGACCCGCTCGACAATGGACTTTGCCTTCCAGTTTTTGCACTATTCCGGCATGCGCGTGAATCTTCCGATCCTCGGCCTGCCGGTGGAAATCCCGCAAGTTGCGATCCTCGAACACGCGGCGGGGTGGTCGTGGAAGCGAGACGCGACGGATCACCACAACTTGTGGCTCGCACTCGAGGGAGAAGGGACGTTCGAGCACGCGGGGACGCGACATTCCTTTTCCGCTGGGTCGATGATCCTTTTTCCCGCGAGCCTTCCGACGATCGGGCGGTCGACGGGTGGGCTGCGCCTCACAAATTTTTCCGCGCACCTTCACGCGACCGGACGAGCCGCGGAGGGTTTGGATCGCTGGGCGCACGCGGGGCAACCGGTCCGTCTGCGCAACTTCATCTGGGCTTCCCATCTCTGTCGCTATCTTTCGGAAACGTTCTATCACGGCCCCGCTGAGTCCCGCGACGTCGTGGGATCGGGACTAGATCTGCTGCTCCGGAGTCTGGCGTTCGAGCGGACCCGGCCCGGCGAGGATCCGACCGGTCTCGCGATCGTTCAGATCATCGAGCGCATTCGCCGGAATCCGGCTGCGGCCTATTCGGTGGCCGAGATGGCGAAGCTCGCCGGGCTGTCGGAGTCGCAGTTCTCCCGGAGATTCCGCGCGATGTCGCGGCTCACTCCGAATCGATTTCTCGTCGAGGAGCGGCTTGGCCGGGCGGAATATTATCTGCGCGAGACGGACTTCAGCATTCAGCGGATCGCCAGCCGATTGGGGTATCGGGACGTGTATTTTTTCAGCCGTCAGTTCCGGCGTTTTCGCGGGATCGCGCCGAGCCGACTGCGTTGAGTCCCGATCAGTGCGGATCGTCGGCCAGGCGCAAAGCCGCCGCCTGCAAGCGAGCCTGCCCGAGGAATCGATTGGGTTCACCGTCGAGGATCCAACGAATGACGAGCTTCGAGTCGGGAGCCGCCGCTCGGAAGCGAAGCGTGTAAACGGCGTTGATACTGCCGGGAACGGGTGCCCATTCGAAGGCGGCGTTGCCGTCCCAGGTCGTCGAGACGTAGTCCGGCGCGCTCCCGTCGCTGAGGTGGGCGACGAATTTCCCGCGGGCACCCTCGATCCCGCCCACAACGACGCGGAGGATTCGCTCGGTCTGATCGGCGGGCACGGAGAATTCGTAGCCGTGCCCGACGCCATTCAGCCACAGGCTCGAATTCGTCCCGACTTCGCCGCGCTGCGGGTGACCATCGCTCCAAGTCAGGCGCGTGCCGCCACCAGACGTCGCGTCGAGATATCCTTCGCCCATCTCGGTCACGTCCGAGATCATCGCTCGCTCACCCGCTTTTCGGACGATTACCCTCGCGTCGGTTCCACCCCACGCGACCCAATCGAGCGTGCCTTCCCGCGTGAGATCGATCGCGAAGGGCGCGGCGTCGCTGGCTCCGACGAGTTTCCCCTCGCCCGTCGTCCCGACCGTGAACGACCGGTCGGCGACGTTGTTCGATTCGTTCGACTCGCCGGAGACGCGATTCACGTCGTCGACCTTGACGCTGAGAAGATGCGCGCCGGACGTCGCTTGCCAATCCGGCGACGGGCCGCCGTCGCCCTCCAAGGTTGCCGCTGCGCCCGCCTCGAGCGAGGCACCCGCCGTGCCGCCCCACGAGACGATCTCGCCGTCGACGAAAAACGTGACCGCAACCGGAACGTCGCGCGGGGTCGCCCCTTCGCCGACGTTTTGCACCGTGGCACGGAACCTCGTCTTTCCACCGGGCTCTGGTGCCGGAATTTCGACGTCCGTGATGACGAGATCCGGTCGTTTGTCGGGCGTGCGCACGGTCGACTCGGTGAGCGCCGGGACGTTCCCGGACGAATCGAAGGCCCGGACGGCGTAGCGATAACCCAACCCGGGCCGCACCCAGCTCGAATCATCAACGAAGCTCGTGCCGTCGGTCTCGCCGATCAGTCCCCCATTACGGTAGATGAAATAGCCACCGAGATCTGGAGCGGCGGTCGGGTTCCAGTTCAATTCGACCCAGTTCTCGGTCGTTCTTCCGCTGAGGCTCCCGGGGGGCGCGGGCGCGAGCTTGTCCGCGAGCTCCGCCGCGCTCGGTCGTAACTTCAGGATCATCACGGAGGACGGCACTTTGAGCCCAAGAACCCCGTCGACGCCGTCGACCTTGGCCGAATCGCAGGCACCTTTGTCGTTCTGAGTGAGCACCCGCGTGCCGCTTTCGACCGGCGTGCGCAGACGGAGCGAAACCGGCACGGGCTCTGGAAAAATGTCTTTCTTCTGATCGGAGTCGAAGTTGCGCACTTCGTTCCAAACGAGGAGCAGCCACGTCCCGTCGGCTTTCTGCAAAGTGAGCGTGTGGACCGTCGGCGGCGCCCCTTCGAGCGAGAAGAGCAGCACTCGGGGTTCGACTTTTCCGCCGCCCTCCCACGCCAACTTGTTCGAATCCCACCGCGCGTCGGCGACTTCGGAGAGCAGATTTTTCAGCGCGAAATACGCGGGGCGCTTGGTCTCGAGATCATCCTCGAGCAACCCGTAGCCGTCGGTGTTCTGAATCGCGAAGCGGTAAGCGCGCTTGATCCCATGGCGAAAATACTCGGCGAGCAGCATCGGGATGTTCAGGGCTTGCGCCCGCAACGAGCCCGTCTTCAGCGTGCCGTTGGCCACGTCGGCTTCGACGTTGTAGCCACATTCCGTCGGAACGAACGGGCGAATGGTCTCGCCATCGGGGTAGAGGTTATTGAAGCGCGTTTCGTTCATCAGCAGGCTGGAACTCGGCACGTCGTAGCCTTGATACGGATGCATGGCGCCGTAATCGAACCCAGTGTGCGGCCTCGCCAGGCCATAGTCGGTGAAGATGGCGGTGAACGCGACGATCGGGAGGTCATGCGTCGCGGGGTCCGCGTCCATCGCCCGCCGCACGGCGTCCACGTAGGCCGCGCCCGCCGCTTCGTCGGTGCGACCGTCGAACTCGAGGTTGAGATCCTGCGGGGGAAATTTGTTGTTCACTTCGTTCGGCCCCTCGACGGCGGAGATCGATCCCGGCGGATATTTTTTGAGCAGGGCGACGATCTCGCCCGGCTCCGTCTTGTGCGGATCGATCAGCATCATCGCCTGAGCGCCGCTCCGCCGGTGGGCCGCCGCCACCTGCGCGGGCTGGTCCGAAAGCGTGAGGTCGTATTTGAGGATCGACCGATAGTGATGGATCCCGAGGTCGTAGAAGATCCGCGGGTCAAACGTCCGACCCGCTCCCGCGAAAGGTCCGTCCGTGAGGACCTTCGTTCGGATCGGCGAGCCGTTGATTCCGACGAAATCGATGAAATCGTCCGCCCAGTAAGCCGGTTGGGACGTCCACGCGATGCCGGGCGCGACCAATATCGCCAGTCACGAGTGTCCGGTTATAAGTCCCACAAGCTCAATTGGTTAGAGTCCAATGGAGCGAAAGAGTTGAAGTTCGATTCTGCAAGTAGTTCATGGAGAGGAGTTTTCTCGAATGGATGGACACTTAAAAGCTGCAAAGTTCTGTGAAGCGTTCCGGGGAGTTTGAGCTGCTTGTGAAGGATGGCGACCATCAGATAGACCGACACGGCAATCCAGATTTGAGTTTTGACAGCGTTGGGACTCGTGCCGAAGTAGTGCTTGATGCGCAGATGTCCCTTGATCCAGCGGAAGAAGAGTTCGATGCGCCAGCGCATCCGGTAGAGCTGGGCAATGGTGAGTGCCGGGACGTCGAGGTGGTTGGTCAGGAAGACCAGATCGCGGCCAGTCTCCGAGTCGAAATACCGGATTTTGCGCAACAGACCAGGGTAAGCCGCTCGGGCGGCGGCAAGTTTGGGCTTTCCGATCTGATCGCTTCGCAGCCCGGTGCTTTGGTCCACAGGAAGGGAGCGTTGACGTGCGAAGCGCAGATTGTCCTTGGCTCGAGTGACGAAGAAGGCTCCTGCCGAGACGATGCGATTGAGACGGCCGAAGTCCATGTATCCTCGGTCCATGACGTAGAAGGCACCGGCCTCGAAAATCAATTCATCGAGCCAGAGAACGTCATGACCGCGGGCACTTGTAATATGAATGCAGGTGGGAATCGGTCCACGCAGATCGATTTGGGTATGCAGCTTGATCCCAGCCTTGGTCTTGCGGAAATCCGCCCACGGAAAGAGCGTCAACGAGAGGTCGATGGTGCTGGAATCCAGTGCGTAGACGGTGCTGTCGAGTTCGCACCCAAGCTCTTCCTCGGCGTAGAGTGCTCTAGCTTTCGCGATGAGGCCCTTGGCAAGATCCTCCCACAGCCTCCAATCTCTGGACTCATTGGCGTCTGCCAGAGTCGACTTGGCTACCGGCTCCCGAAAACCAAGATGGTAGAGCGCCTCAGGCGTTGCGTTGAGACAGGTTTCAATGTCGCGCAGACCTTCACGCCACGTCAACTGCGCAAAGGCCATGCAGATCAACTGCTGTCGGCACCCAAAGTGCCGAACTCGCGACTGGGCGTTGTAGCGTCTCACACAACGGTCCAGCGTCTGCCGGTGAACCAAATCAAGAACTTGGGAAAGAATGTATCGGCCTGAATTCATGGCCGCAAATCATGTCAGCCTCGCATCTCAAACTCAAATGCGTCACACCATACTCCCTTCATAAAGCTTTCTCAGCTCACCATTAACAATTGATCAGCTTCTCCTCAACCGGACACCCGTGATCGCCAGTAGGTAAAGACGAGCGGCGCGCACGAGAATCGACCAACGCTAAAGCAGCACGTAGATCCCATCCGCGTCGTCCTCAACGGGATAGGATTCGAGATCTTCCGAGGCGGGTGCCTGCTCCCCGCCCGTCGTCACCGGGATCGATTTGAGCTTCGATTTTTCGTCCACGAGGTGTTGTCCGGTCAGGAGATCGAATTCCCACCCGTGCCACGGACAACGCAGAACGCGCTTTTCCTCGCAGTAATCGTATTCGTAAACGGTCGACGGCAGCGTCGTCCCGCTCACTCGCCCGCGACACACCGGCGCTCCGGCGTGCGGACAAACGTTGCGGTAAGCACGGAATGCATCGCCGACTCGGAAGACGCCGAGTTCGATTTCCCGCTCGCCGCGCCGCACGGTGACCAACTTCCCGGCGTCGGCTGGGATGTCGTCCCGATTCGCGACCCGGTGACGGGTTTTGCCCGACGGCTGGGGATTCGCGCTCACGACACCTTCGGCGGCACGGTGTCCAGGCCGTAAAGTTCGGCGGCTGTCTCGCTCATTACCCGCGCCTTCAATTCCTTCGACATCCGGGGCAGCGCCATTTTCGGATTGTCAAAATCCCAATGCGGATAATCGCTGGAGAACATGAGCGTCCGGTGCGCGTCGATCATCTCGAAGATCTGCAGGATGTGCTCGGAATTCTCGGGTTCTTCGATTGGCTGAGTCGTGAGGCGAACGTGCTCTTTGATGTATTCTGAAGGCAGCCGCTTCAGCCACGGGGTGGTCGAACGGAGCGCTTTGTAATTTTTGTCCATCCGCCACATCAGGTGCGGCAACCACGCCACGCCGCCCTCGATCGCGACGAATTTAAGCTTCGGAAATTTCTCGAAGACGCCTTCGCAGACGAGGCTGTTGAGGTGCGCCATGTAATTCGTCGGCAGGATGTTGTGCCATTCCATGTAACGCGTCGGATACCCGGCCGGGGTCGGCGGTCCCGCGATGCCGTTCCCCTCCGTCCCGGGATGCACCGCGACGGGGAGTCCGTTGCGCTCGGCGGCCTCGTAAATCGGATGGTAGAACCGCTGACCGAATAGCTGATTCGATCCGCTGGCCATGATGGTCTGCACGATGGCTGGATGGCTCCCCATGCGGTCGATTTCTTTGGCCGCGGCGACCGGATCGGAGTGATTGATGAGAAGCGAACCCCGGAAGCGGGGGCTGAAATTCAGCCATTTATCGACGAGCAGATCGTTGTAAGCCGAGGCGATGGCGTTTCCGTAATCCGGATCCGGGCACAGCGAAATCCCAAGAATCCCCGAGCCGGTGAGCACGGCATAATCGATCCCGTAGACATCGAGATGATCGTCGATCACGTGCTGCGGATCGCTGCCGGCCATGCCGCCGTCGGGCGGTTGCGCGTCGGCCCGCATCACGCCGATCGGCGAGCGGTAGAGCCCGGGCGCGGCCCCGGCGGAGTAGCGCTTCACGTGCTCCGCCCAATACTTGGAGAGGTAGGGCAGGTATTCTTCGCTCGCCGAGGCATTGTGCACGTCGGCGTCGATGAGGGTGGGTCGTTCGGTGTCCATGGAAAGGTGCGGATCGAATCGCGGCGGGATGCGGATCCCCACCCGAAATCGTCCTTCTCCACTCATACTCGACCGTCGCCTTGACTCAAGCGAAGTCGGTTGATACACGTAACGAGCGAATGGGTGTCCGGTCGACTGACGACAGCAAAGATCCGCCACGCTTGGAACAAGTCGCCAAGCTGGCGGGAGTTTCGAAGATGACCGTGTCGCGCGCCCTGCGGAACGCAACGGAGATCAATGCCGCCACCCGCGACAAGGTTCTCGCGGCTGCGAAGGAGCTCGGCTACCGGCCGAATCCGCTCGTCCAGACGTTCATGGCGGGCGTGCGGCGGCGGCGCGTCGGGCATCAGGCCAACCTCGCGTGGGTGACGAGCGGGGACCACGGCCATCCGACGCGTCAGCGGCTTCGCCGGGGCGCGGCGGAGCGGGCGAACGAGATGGGATTCGGTTTTGACGAAGTGCGCTTGGCTTCCGGTGAGTCGAGCGCTCGCGAACTCACCCGCGTCCTCGCCGCGCGGGGGATCGTGGGCGCCGTGATCGCGCCTTTGAAAGAGTTCGGCACGATCAATTTTCCGTGGGAGCGATTTCCCGTGGCGACCATCGGACGCTCGCTGGCCGAACCCACGACGCACTACGTGATGGCGCATTTTTACCACATGATGTCGCGCGCGCTGGCCGAGTTGGGGGAGCGCGGCTATCGGCGCCCGGGGTTTCTCAACACGCGGGAGATGGACCTGCGCTTCGACCACGCGCCGCTGTTGAGCTTCCAGCTGACGATGGCCGATGGCGAAGCCGCGACTCCGAAGCGGCCCGCCGTCTTCTGCGACGGGTGGAAGACAGCCGACTACCGGAATTGGTTGAAAGAAACGCGACCGGACGCTGTCGTCGCCGTACTGCCCTCGATCTACAAAAAGCTACTGGAGGCAAAGGCCAAAATTCCCGACAAGATCGGTTTCGTCACCTTGTCCTGGACGGAGACTCAACCCGAATGCACGGGTATCCTTCACCCGTGGGAAGCCATCGGAGCCGGTGCCGTGGACCTCGTCATCGCCCAACTCCACCGCAACGAACGCGGCATCCCACCACGCCCAAAAGCCATTCTCTTCGAAGGCGATTGGAAGGAAGGTCGCACGCTCCCGAGCCGGATTTGAACGATTTCACCACCCCGCCGAAACCCAAAATCAAACCATTACCCGCCATGCCCTTCCCTAAAACATTCGCCTGGGGCGCCGCGACGGCCGCCTACCAAATCGAGGGCGCAGCCCGCTCCGACGGCAAAGGCCTGAGCGTCTGGGACGCGTTCTGCCGCCAACCCGGACGGATTCGCGAGGGTCACACCGGCGACACCGCCTGCGACCACGTCCAACGCTACGCCGACGACGTCGGGCTCATGCGCGACCTCGGGCTCACCGCCTACCGGTTCTCGATTTCGTGGCCCCGCGTCCTGCCCGACGGCGTGGGCGCGACCAACGACGCCGGACTGGCTTTCTACGATCGCCTCGTCGACGAGCTCCTCGCCGCGGACATCGAGCCGTGGGCCACACTGTTTCACTGGGATTACCCGCACAGCCTCTACTGCCGCGGCGGCTGGCTGAATCCGCGGAGCCCGGATTGGTTCGCCGAATACGCCCGCGTCGTCGTCGACCGGCTGTCGGATCGCGTGACGCATTGGATCACGCTCAACGAACCCCAAGCTTTCCTCGGTCTCGGACACGAGCGCGGTGTCCACGCACCCGGCGATCGCCACGGTCGCCACGAAGTCCTCCTCGCCACCCACCACGCGCTGCTCGCCCACGGGAAAGCCGTGCGCGTCATCCGCGAGCACGCGAAGCGTCCCCCGACGATCGGCTGGGCTCCCGTGGGCATCACCTCCGCGCCCGCGTCGGACTCCCCCGCCAACGTCGAAGCCGCGCGCGAGGCCATGTTCGAAGTCGACGGCAACTGGCAGGACCGCGACCCGGGGCATCCCGGCGACGTCTGGAACAACGCGTGGTTCGGCGATCCGGTCGTATTCGGTCACTACCCCGAGGCCGGTCTCCGCGCCTTCGGCGAAGCCGTGCCGCCGCACTCCGACGAAGAAATGCGAATCATCGGCGAGCCCATCGATTTCTACGGGGCGAACATCTACAACGCGGACGTCATCCGCGCCACGCCCGACGGCCATCGCGCCAAGGTCGCCCCTCCAGTCGGCGCTCCCGTGACGGCCTTCAAATGGGACATCGTGCCCGCGAGCCTCTACTGGGGCCCGCGCTTCCTCCACGAACGCTACCAACTCCCGATCATCATCACCGAAAACGGACTCTCCGGGCTCGACTGGATCTCCGAAGACGGCCAATGCCACGATCCCCAGCGGATCGATTACCTCTCGCGCCACCTCGCCGCCCTCGAACGCGCCGTCAGTGACGGCGTCGACGTAAGCGGCTATTTCGTCTGGTCGCTGCTCGATAATTTCGAATGGGCCGAAGGCTACCGCGAACGATTCGGCCTCGTCCACGTCGACTTCGAGACCCAAACCCGCACCCCCAAGGACTCCGCCTTCTGGTATCGCGACTTCATCCAGCGGGCGGCACCATCGACTCGGGCAACTCCGAGGCGTCGAAAAAAATGAGTTCGTAAGAAGACCGGGATCAACTCCGGAAGGGCTGGGTTCCCCCTTCCTTCCAGTCGCCTTCGAACAGGATCGCCTTGGGCCGCTCGGGAATCCCGCGCTCGTTGCGATGGAGTTGCGCCACGACGAGATCGACCGCTCCGGCACCGATCGCCTGCCAAGGGTGCAGGATTCCCGCGCATTCGGGACGCGCCTCCGTCCACGAGAGCGTGACAAACCCGATGCGGTTCGGAATCTCGGCCCGTGCTTCAAGAAGCTTTTTGTAGATCGACGGAAGCACCGCCACCACGGCATCGGGTCGGGTTTCCCGCAGCCATTTCCGGTAGTCCGCCGTTTTCCAGCCATCGCAGAACACGGCCGGTCGCTTGGGAATCGCGTCCCCACTCTCCGAGCGAGTCATCTGAAAGCTCAACAGCGGGGCATGATCGAAGCGCAGGTCCATCGCCCGCGTATTCAGAAACCCCAGCCGCCGATACCCCCGCCGGTCCAACTCCGCCAACGCCCGCGCCATGATGTGATACAGGTGCGCCATCACGTAGTGCGTCGGCGGCTCAACCAACGAACGACCGATGGACGCGACGGGGAATTTTTCCCAGGGAAAATCAATCGTCCCGGCGTCTTTCAACGGAGCGATCACGGCTCCGACGACCCCTCGGGCGGCGAGCACCCGTGCCAGATCCCTCGCGTTCGACTCACCGGGTTCCAGCCGCACCTCGTCCAGTCCAAACCCCATCTCATTGGCCCGATCCAGTGCGCCCTTCCAGATCATTTGCCCGGCGGCATGCGTCTTGTAGCCATCAGTCACCCACGCGAGATTGGCGTCGTGCGACACGCGCCGCCGCCTCACTCCCGCCATGAAAGTCTGCACGAACGGATTCGGGCGGTATCCGATCTCCTCGGCGGCGGTGAGCACCTTTTGCCGGGTTGGAGGCACTCACTTCCGACGCGTTTCGCAGCGCCCGGGATGCGGTCATCTTCGACACCCCCGCCCGCCTTGCAACGTGCTCCAGACGCGGGGGATCGGACGGAAAACTTTCGTCTGCTTGCTGCGGCGCCATGGCGTTAGGCGTAACGCCAGGCCTTAGCGTGAAAACTCCGGACCGCTGCTGTCAAGTGAGCACCCAGCCCTATGACCGAACCGCCACTCACCGCGCCCGCCGATCGCGCCTCGCTCATCGACGCCGACGTGCACAACGCGTTTGCGACCGAAGAGTTCCTGCCGCACCTTTCGACCTATTGGGCGGAATACGTGAAACGCACGTCCGCCGTCGCCGCACCGGGACTCTACCGCTCGCCCATCGGGGTGATGCGATCCGACGCGCAATCACCCGGTGGCGGCACACCCGGCAGCGATCCCCAGCACGTCATCGACGACCACCTCGACCGCTACGGCATCGACTATACCGTGCTGACCGGTTCCAGCGTTTTGGGAATCTCCCTCTCCCCGGACCCCGACCACGGCAGCGCCATTGCGTCCGCCTACAATGATCTTCTGGTGGAGAAATGGCTGAACTTCAGCCCCCGATTCCGCGGATCGATCCTCATCAACCACCCCGATCCAGCCGCAGCGGCCAGGGAGATCGACCGTATGGGGAGTCACCCCGCGATGGTCCAGACCATCATGTGCAGCGGATCGAATCAGCTCTTCGGCCAGCGCGCTTATCATCCAATCTACGAAGCCGCCGAACGCAACGGTCTCCCGGTCGCCGTGCATCCCGGCACGGAGGGCCTGGGTATCGCGGGACCGCCGACGCCCGCGGGCTACCCAACCCGGTACATGGAATGGCACAACATCCTGCCGATCAATTACATGGCCCACGTGAACAGCCTCATCTGCGAAGGGGTTTTCGAAAAGTTTCCGGGACTCAAGTTCGTCGCCATCGAAGGCGGTGTCGCCTGGCTGCCCCACCTGATGTGGCGGATGGATAAAAATTATAAAGCCCTGCGCTCGACGACGCCCTGGCTGAAACGACTCCCTTCCGAATACATCAAGGATCACCTCCGGCTAACGACCCAACCCATCGAGGAACCGGAGAACAGCGAGCACATCCTCCAAATCTTCGAAATGATCGACGCGAAACGCACGCTCATGTTCTCTAGCGATGACCCGCACTGGGATTTCGACAATCCGAAAATGGCCCTCCCCCGGATGTCGCCGGAATTGAAATCCCGGGTCATGGGCCAGACCGCCGCCGAGCTTTACGGTCTCCCCACGGCACCGGATTGGGCGCGATGAGCGCCGACGCGAAGTCGAAAGGAAAAAACCGCAACCGCGTCGCCAGCCGGTCCGAAATCCCGCTCGACGCGGGAAAAGTCGTCACCGTCCAACTCGGCAACCGCGCCATCGAACTCGGGATCTTCCGCGGCGGAAATGGGTTCCGCGCCTACCGCTACGTCTGCCCGCACGCCGGAGCCCCCGTCTGTCGCGGCCCAGTCTCCAGCACGACCCTGCCATCCGCCGTCTACGAATACGATTACTCCGAGGAGAAGCGCGTCCTCCGCTGCCCGTGGCACGGCTGGGAATTCGATCTCCTGACCGGGCAACACCTCGTCGACGAGCGGTCGAAGCTGAAGTCCCTCCCCCTCGCGTCGACCGACTTCGAACCGCCCGCCTCCGAAGATCTCGAGTCGTTCTCCGTCGAAGACGATCCCGACGGCATCTACGTGATTCTTTAGGGAAGTTTCAAATTAATGGCCGACGATATCAGCCAAGCGGGGAGTGGGCCTCCTGCCCCCTCGATCCAAACGCGAGGACGAGACGTCCTCACTCCGTTTCCATCGGCTCCCGTGGAGGCCGCCCGTCGCTTTGCCAACGCTTCAGCATTCGGAGAAACCCGTCGCAGCCCGCAACTTCGAACGTTCGAAGCCAGTCCCCCCAAAGGAAAAGCGGCCCGCCGGAAAATCGACGAGCCGCTCACCCCTAAAAAGGTATCTCTAAGCTCTCAGATCAGGCCTGGCGGCTCCGGCGGCGGTAGACCAGCAGCATGACGACCCCACCGAGGAGAACGGCGAAGGTCGTGTTAGGCTCCGGGACAGCCGTCACGAGCAGATCGGATGTTCCCAGTACGGAATCGGAAATTCGCACCTCGTCTAGCAGACCGTTGAAACGATTGGTGTCATTCGCATCAAAACCTCCAATCCGCAGGAGAGTGGTCGAGTCGTTGAGAGCCGTCAGCGAGTGGCCAACAGACGCCGTCTGCAAAGCTCCGCCTGAAGTCAGATTTTGTGAGTAAAATTTGATGCCGGAGGCAGTATTGCCAAGGTCAAAACTCACACCCGCGTAGTAGTCAGTATTCAGCCCAAGAATCAGTCCAGAACCGAAAACACTGGTCGTGGAACCCGCCTGACTTAGGAGCAGGAAGAGTTCATTAGCCGGACCGCCCCCAACGCCATTCGATCCCGACACGCCAAAAGCGTAACTCCGCTGATTCCCCAATCCGGTCCACTGTGAGAGAATGTACTGCGTCGAGGTCGATTGGACTTCGCGGTTCAACACGGCTTCAAGCGTGAAATTAGTGACGGTAAATGGGTCGGCAACAAAGAAGTGCCCGTTGGCTCCGCCGTTGTCCGCAAATTTCGCGTTAGCTGATCCAGTTTGCGGAATAACCGTTGGAAAGGCGCTTCCGTTCCCAGTGAGCGGGATGGCCGTCTGCACTGGAGCCGTCCCGGCTGTTGAAAGCGTCAGTCCATTAACCGAGGAATCGAGCAAGAAGCCAGGTGAGTCTTCGAAACGCCAGTATCCTTGCGTCGCCGCTTCAGCGGAGACCATAGCTAACGGGAGCGCTGGGATGAGGAGGAAACGGAGGAGGGATTTGCTTATTTTCATAGGAGGGTGGGGATTAACTTCGTGACTTCGAATGAGTTGAGTTCGAACCAAACTTGTTGGAAGACTCCCGAATGCGCACGGGGCAAGGACCGATACACGTAACGGGAGCGTCATTCGGAGTAATTCGTGATCAAGCGTCCCCCATTTCACACCACGATCAACCGGCTTCGGAAAACCGAGAACCCCGTCAGCATGATCGCAATCCACTCCCAGAGCCCGACGAATACTTGATCACCCAAGGGGGAGAGGGCGTCCCGCCCTCTCGATCCAAACGCGAGGACGGGACGTCCTCCCCCCGTTTTCGTCGGCTTATGCGGAGGCCGTTCGTCGCTATTAAAATGCCCTAATCGCCCGACGAACCGTTCCACCCGCCACGCTTGCTAAGTTCGAATGGGCCGAAGGCCACCGCGAGCGCCCCGCCCCCATCCACGTCGACTTCGAGACCCTTTCGCGCCTTCGCGCCTTCGCGTGAGAATCCAGATATTTTCTAGTCCGGCAAGGAACGCATCATGAGGGGTTTGATCCGAAGATCAGCGGATACGCGCTCAGCGTTCGTTGGCTCCTTCACCCGGAGCACCAGCTTCACGTCCCGCCGCGGGTGGAGATGAAAGAAGTTGTCGTCGAAGTCCCCACTCGAGGTGGTCAGCTCGAGCTGCGTCCACGGAGCCGGGAAATCCGACCGCAAAGTCAACTCGAAGCGGTCCTCGCCGATCGACCTCACGTCGACCGAAACTGTGGGCACCCGCAAATCCAGATACTTCGGCTTCGCAAAATACGCGCAATTGTTCGAGACCTCGCGCCCGTCCGCTTCGTCGAGCCACGCCCACAGCAATAAATTTCGATCCGCCTCGCGAGGTCTCGACCCGCCCCCGTCCAAGGAAAGCGGTAGCTCGGCGGACCCGTCCCGGAAACGGGCGAAGTCCAGCACGCCGACCTCGACGTTCGACTGACTCGGCACGCAGGCCGACAGCGCACCCGATGCGAGCACTTCGCCCGCGCCCGTCGTTAGCTCCCACGAGACGCTCCCCGAGAAACTCGTCGGGCGGTGATTCGACACGTGGATCGCCATCGTCGACGCCTCCATCGATTCCAACAGGCTCACGTGCACCGGTTCGAAAAAGCGCTTCGCAAAGAACTGCAACGCCTTCCAGCGACCCGCCACGTCGATCGACGACCAGGTTGCCCCCGGCCAGAGGTCGTTCAGTTGCCAAAAAAGCAAACCGTCCATTCGACCCTGAATCCGCCGCGCGTGCTCGACGGCATATTGAACGCACATCGCCTGCACGATCTGCGTCATCCACAGCGAATCCTCGAACGACTTCGGCGGCAGGAACCAATCCAGCAGGTAGCGGAAAATCGTGTTGTTTCCCGGCGCGGACCGTTGGTGGAAATCCATGATCCACGAGTTTAACTGGCGGTCCGCCGGATCGGTGAATTCCTCGACCGTCCGCGGCTCCGGGAAGCTCTGAAATCCAAACTCCGAGATAAACCGGTGGTTCCACTTCCGCTGCGCCTCGAAGGACTCCCCGCCGAACCAAACCGACCAAGTGTGCGCGTCCCCGATCGTCTCGTCGTTGTGATCCGCGCGGTTTTCCCCCGGCGTGTGCGGACTCCCGGGCCAATAGCTCGTCGCCCCGTCATGCTCCCGCACGACGTCCGCCAACATCCCGTCGAACACCTTCGTGTAATCCGCCAGCGACATCTTTTCCGACTCTGCTGCGCTCGCGTCCCACGCGACGAAGGCCTGCTCCATCTCGTTGTTCCCGCACCACAGCGCCAGGCACGGGTGGTGACGCAGCCGCCGAACGTTGTCCACGGCCTCGGCCCGAATGTTGTCGCAGAACGCCTCGTCGGACGTCGGGTAAGCCCCGCACGCGAACATGAAATCCTGCCACACCAGGAGACCCAGCTCGTCGCACCGATCGTAAAACCGATCGTCCTCGTAGATCCCCCCACCCCAGACGCGGATCATGTTAAAATGCGCCGCCGCCGCGCTATCCAGCAGCCGCCCGTAAGTTCCGTCACTCACCCGCGACGGAAAGACGTCGCATGGAATCCAGTTCGCCCCCTTGGCGAAGAAATCCATCCCGTTGACCCGGAACCGGAAGCTCTCCCCGAATTCATCCCGCTCCCGCACCAACTCCAGTGTCCGCAGCCCCACCCGCCGACTCGTGGCGTGCAGCACCCGATCGTCCTTCCGCAGCTCGACCCGCACCTCGTAAAGCGGCTGGTCACCCAGCCCATTCGGCCACCAAAGTCGCGGATCCGAGATCGTCAACTCGCCGTCGAAAAGCCCTCCCGCAGCCTCGTGCGTTGCCGCCGCGACGACCGCGCCGTCCTTGCTCACCGTGATACCCACCCGATTCCCGCCACCGGCGATCTCACCAAATACCCGAAGCGCAACGCGGCCATCCCCGTGCTCCTGCGAGACTCGCAAATCCTCGATTCTCCCCCCGAATGCCTCCAACCCGATCCCCCGCCAGATCCCCGCCGTCGGAGCCACCAACCCCCAGTCCCACCCGAAAGCGCACGCCATTTTGCGAACGTAATTTCGCCCGCGAAACGCTTCCGAGTAAATGTTCCAAGCGGAAAGCCGCCGCTCGGCGTCCTTCTCCCGCATCAGCGTTTCCGGCGAAGAAAAGGTCACGCGAATCTGGTTCTCGCCCGACCGAAGCCGCGCCCTCACTTCGACCTCCCACCTCCGGTGCATGTTGTCCGCCGCGAGGACAGCCACCCCGTTCACCTCGATCGTCGCCAACGTATCGAGTCCCTCGCAGCGCAGGCGGACGCGAGGCTCCGCGAGAAACGACGCCTCCAGAACGAAGCTCCGTTCGAAAACCCAGTCCCGCCGCCAAATCCAATCGATCAGCTTCTCGTTGTCCCGAACCCACGGATCTGGAATCCGCCCCGCCGCCAGCAAATCCACGTGAACGCAGCCCGGGACCCGAGCCGCAATTGCGTCTCCTCCCGTGGCGTCCCGCAGCGACCAATCTCCGCCCAATGTGATCTTTTTTGTCAAAGCGGCGACTCCTCCCCTCACTCCAGGATGCGATGAATCGAGTAAGTGATTGGCGGCATCTCCATCCGGCACGCTTCGCTCGTCAGATGAACATCGACGTCACAACCAAGCAGGAATTCCAGCCGCGAGACCTCGCAGCCCAATCCGAACTCGGCGGTGACCGAATAACCCGCCGGATTGATCGCAACGACGAACGCTCCAGCCTCGTCCGAGCGCCGATAGACCAGGGGATAAGCACCCGCGTCCGCGAGCAGCAACTCGAGCTCCCCGTCGCCCTGAAGCGCTGGGTGCTCGCTGCGCAGACCAGCCAACTTCCGGACGCCGTTGAGCAAAGAGCCGGGGTCCTCCTCTTGTTCAGCGACGTTTGGACGGTCCTTCGTCGGATCGAGAGGGAGGTAAAAGTCCGACGCCGAAGCTACCGAGAATCCCGCTTTTTCGTCGCCATTCCATTGCATCGGCGTCCGCGCCCCGGTGCGGGTATAGCCGCCCTCTTTCGACACCAGACCCTCCGCGTGTCGCAGCCCGATCTCGTCCCCGTAGTAAATAAACGGAATCCCCGGCATCGTCATCACGAACGCAAAAACCGCTTCGATTTCCTCCCGCGTGCGCCCCATCGCCAGCCGCGGCACGTCGTGATTGCCCGATGGGATCGTAATGTAACCCCGATCCTTCGTCCCGAGGTAATGCTCGAGATACGTGTCGAAAAATTCGCGGACGTCCCCCTTCCCCGCCCGGTCGAAGAAGCTGCGGCCCTTCTCGGAGAGCGGACTCAGATCGCGCCCCGCCTCCTTCCGCAGCAGCGCGGTGTAAGCCGGCGGTTGACCGAAGGCCAACATGAAGTCGATGTGAAACCCCGCCTTGATCGCCTTGAGCGGTTCCGACCATTCCGACATGAGCGCCCGATCCGGGTAATCGCGATCAAACATCTCCCGCACTTCCGCCCACAGCGCCATCGTCTCTTTTAAGTCGCCGTCGTTCTTCACCAACGAAGCCGCCATGTCGACCCGGAAGCCATCGGCCCCGAGGTCCAACCAGAACCGCATGATCTTGAACAACTCCGCCCGCACCGCCTGCACGTCGGGGTGGTCGACCGGCAATTGCCACGGCTTCTCGGGATCGGGATTGGCGTAGCCGTAGTTGAGCGCCGGCTGAAACCAGAAAAAATTCGTTAGATAATTCGCGTCCCGGTCGCAGTAGCCGTTGATGATCGACCTCCCCTGCTCCCAGATGCTGCGCGTCCAAATGTACCAGTTCGTGTATTTGTTCGGCTCGACCTTGCAGGATTCCTGAAACCACGGGTGCTGATTCGACGTGTGGCCGGCAACGAGGTCCAGACACACTCGAATCCCCCGTGTCTTCGCCTCCGCAAAGAGCCGCACCAGATCATCGTTCGTCCCGTAGCGGGCGGCGACTTTGTAAAAATCGGCCACGTCGTAACCCGCGTCGCCGAACGGCGATTCGAAGCACGGGTTCAGCCAGATCGCGTTGCAGCCGATGGATCGGATGTAGTCGAGCTTGCGGACGACCCCTTCCAGATCGCCGATGCCATCCCCGTTCGTATCGAGAAATGATTGCGGGTAGAGTTCGTAGAAGATGGATGATGCCAGCCAGGCGGGAGTATTCGGGATCATGGAAAAGTGCTGTATCTGATACGAGTGAGCCGCATATTCTCGAGCGACTTTGACCATTCGATCCGAATCCCGCACCGCCGAATCGATCGACGCTGCCTACGCGGCGCGGACCCTGCCGGGCACGATCGCGCGGCTCATCGGGCGTGGTCCAGGATTCTACGCCGGGATCGCGGCACTCTTCGTCGTTAAGCAATGTCCGGTCTGGCTTTTCCCAATCCTCACCGAGCGCGCCATCAATGCCCTGGCCCACCCGGAGTCCCGCGACGACACGCATCTCCTCATTTTCGGCGCGATCACCGCGCTCGCCATTGCGGGTAACATTCCGTTGCACACCGCGTTCATCAGTCTGATCAGCCGCACGGCGCGGGGAGCCGAGCGGAGCTTGCGTCTAGCCGTGACGCGTCGCCTGCAACAGCTTTCCATTTCTTTCCATCAAGGCACGGACGGCAGTCGCCTCCAGTCCAAGCTCCTGCGCGACGTCGAGCAGATCCAGCTCATGACGATGGACCTGCTCAACGCCGGAACTCTCGCGACGATGAACGTGCTCTTTGCCGTCGTCTACACCGGCATTCACGAACCCAGAATGCTACTGTTCTTCGCCGTTGTCGTTCCGATCACGGTCGGTGTTTCTCGAACGTTCAGAAGTGCCATGCGAAGTCGGAACTTCGAATATCGCCGCCACCTCGAGGCGATGAACGTTCAGGTTGGCGAAATGGTCGAAATGCTGCCGCTCGCCCGCGCTCACAGCGTGGAGGAGATCGCTTACGACCACCTGGCTGCGAGCGTGACAGAGGTGGACCGCCGCGGGCAACTCCTCGACCGCGTCAATGCGCTCTTTCAGTCCACGAACTGGGTTGTCTTCCAATTCTTCAACCTTAGCGTCTTGGCCGCCGGATATTGGCTAGTCAGTCGCGGTCTGATGACCGTTGGCGGATTGGTGCTCTACTCTGCGCTCTTCGCCCTACTCGTGAGTTCGGTCAATACGTTTCTCAATCTCTACCCGACGTTCACCCGTGGGAGCGAATCCGTCCGCTCGCTGGGTGACGTCCTCAAATCCCCCGATCTCGAGCACAACGCGGGCAAAGCTCACCCAGCCCGCGTTCGGGGCGAGATCCAATTCAAGTCGGTCTGCTTCAAGTATCCGGGGAACGATCACCTCGCGATTCGCGATTTCAGCTTACACCTCCGCGCCGGGAGCACCGTTGCCCTCGTCGGTTCGTCCGGCAGCGGGAAGTCCACTCTCGTCAATCTCGCCATCGGCTTCCTCCGACCGCAGGCGGGACAGATCTTTCTCGATGCCGTGGACATGGAACGTCTCGACATGCGAGCCTGGCGTCGGCACCTCTCGCTTGTCCCACAGCAGATTATCCTTTTCAACGGCACCATCCGCGAAAATATCCTCTTCGGCTCGCCTGAAGTCACCGACGAGCATTTCGACCGCGTCGTCCGCCTCGCACACGTCGAAGAATTTGTCGAACGTCTCCCCGACCAGTGGGAGACTCTCATTGGCGAGGGCGGCACCCGACTGTCCGGCGGTCAGAAGCAACGCATCGCCATCGCCCGGGCCTTGGTTCGAAATCCCCGGGTGATCGTTCTCGACGAGCCGACGGCCGCACTCGATCTGGAGTCCGAACAGCTCGTCCAGGCCGCCTTCCGGGAGCTCGTCCGGGATCGCACGACCATCATCGTCGCCCACCGCCTGTCGACCATTCGCGATGCCGATCTGGTCTGCGTTATCGCCGATGGTCAGCTTGTGGAGACCGGCACCCACGACGAGCTCATCGCCGCTGACGGCCCGTTTAGCCGGCTCCACGCCATTCACGACGGCGAAGCGCGGGCAACCAGAAGCAGCCCGATTCCAACAAAATGAAGAAACCTCACATCCTATTTGTTTTCCCGGATCAGCTCCGACGGTCGGCGCTCGCGTGCGAGGGCGGGCCCGTCCCGACCCCAAACTTCGACCGCATCCACCGTGAAGGAACTTCATTTCGCCGTTGCTACGTCAACTACCCGATGTGCACGCCATCCCGTGGCACGCTGCTGACCGGTCGGCCCGCGCACAGCCTTCGTGGAGACGATGGCCTACCGTATCTCTCGAACGACATCCAGCTCCGCACCGACTCCGAGACCTATGCGCACGCCCTCACCCGAGCCGGTTACGAATGCTCGTATTTCGGCAAGTGGCACAACGCGGGCACCCGCGGCTTCGTTCCCCCCGGTCCGCAACGGCTGGGATTCGATCACGCCTTCGGGTCCTTCCAATGCGGCCCGCCGCGCCTCGAGCCCTACGATTTCGATGATCAGGGAGCCCGCGTCCCCGCTGATGAAAGCTGGGCACCCTTCGCGCAGACGGCGCGCGCCATCGAGGTTCTCAAGGCCTCCGGCGACCGGGCACCGCAAATGCTCGCCATTTCCTACGACCCGCCGCACGAGCCCTACGACATCCTCCCTTCGGAGCTCGAACACCTCTTCGCCGAGGCCCGCGAGGTCGTCGAAGTCCCCGAGAACACTCCCCCCGCCCTTCGTGACGAGGCTCGCGAGATTCTCGCCCAGTATCACGCCCAAGTCCGCGGGATCGATCTCGCGTTCGGTCAACTCCTCGACGCGCTCGATGACCTCGGTCTCGCGGAGAAGACATTGGTGATCGTCAGTTCCGATCACGGCGACCAACTCCTCTCCCACGGGCTCCAGAGTAAGAATCAATTCTACGAGGAATCGCTCAACGTCCCGCTCCTTTGCCGTTGGCCGGGACGGATCGAAGCCGGTCGACGCGTCGAAGGGCTTGTGAGTTCCGTCGACCTCGCGCCGACCCTACTAGACCTCGCGGGTGTCCCGATCCCTTCCACGATGCTCGGCACGTCCCTGCGACCGTGCCTCTGCGACAATCAGGCCGCACCACACCAGTCCGTTTTTGCGGAAATTCACCATCCGTGGTTCGATTGGTTCTACGGTCAGGGTTTCCAAGGGAGCCGTCGCTGCATCGTTACCGAGCGCTACAAACTCGTTGTGCAGGACCTCGGCCGCCTCGGCGCAGAGCCCACCCAATTCTTCGACTTGGAGAACGATCCCGGCGAACTCAACAACCGCGTGGCCGATCCCGGATCGCTGCCAGCAATCACCCGCCTCGGCGGCCAACTCCTGCGCTGGATGATCGACACCGCGGATCCCTTCGTCGAAGCCATGCTCGGCGGCATGCCCGCCGCCGCCCGCCAGCAGATTCCTGGGTACAAAGAGCCAAGCGAACTCGAATTTGCCGCCCCATCGATCTAAACT
This sequence comes from uncultured Verrucomicrobiae bacterium, assembly GCA_963719495.1. Lineage (GTDB taxonomy): Bacteria > Verrucomicrobiota > Verrucomicrobiia > Chthoniobacterales > JAATET01 > CAVVKW01. The sequence goes on along the minus strand of CAVRCI010000002.1, from coordinate 630,396 downwards.
CACGCTCCAATGAAAACTCCTCCCGCCCCCATTCGCCTCCGTCATTTGCGACGCCTTCCGCACTTCTGCCTCACCATCGTCGTCGGCCTGGCCGCCGTCACGACCACCCCCGCTTCTGCCGAAGACATCTTGGCGGAATACCCCGTCGAGACCGCCGGGTCATCCGGTTGGACGATTCAAGCCACCAACCTCGACGGCAAGCCGCTCAAAGACGTCGAGGTCACCGTCTCGGAAGAATTTATCGACGGGCGATCAACGATCCTCGTCGACTATCCGTCGACGGTCGGCGGCTCGGGTGGAGCCACGCCCGGCTCGATCCGGTTCACGGCAAACAAGAGTTTTGTCGACCCGGTCGTGCCGACCGACTGGGAATCGGTCGCCCTCCGGATCCGCACATTTTGCCGCCAACCGGGCATCAAGGTCCGCGCGTTCATGGTGGACGCCGGCGGCGAGCTTTACTTCACCGAGCAAAAGCCCGTTCCGGAGACCCCCGGCGAAGTGACGATCAACCTCGGACGGGGTTTTTGGAACGTCTGGTGGGGCGACGAAAACAAGCAAGTCGACTGGCCGCTCCAGCAATTGGCCATCGACTTCGTCAACACCGGCAACGAGCTCGACGGGGACAATCAGATCGCCGTCGAAAACGTCGAGCTCATCGAGAACTGACTTCCGGCCAGAGCGGCGTAGTCGCCCCGTTCGAAGCCGAAACGCCTACTCTTGGATGATCAGTAACGGTCGGTCCGCCGCTGCAGCCTCGCGGCTTCCGAATGCGATGAACATCGACTGATTGTTGGGCTGCCTGAGCTGAAAACTGGCCGTACCGTCGTTGGCAATCTGCGAATTCACGTAGGCAGTCACGTCATACGCGACCTCGAGCCCCACGGAATTCCGGTCGATGCCGGAATACGTCGCAATCAAGCCGTTCTCTGCGGGTTGGTTGTTGTAACGAATCGAATTCTCTCCCCAACCGTCGGCGAAAACCTTGAACACCTCGACCGCCGCCGGATCGTTGCTTTGCTGTGCTCCCGTCACCCGCAGGCTCAGGGTCGCACTCGCGACAGGACTACTGAAGCCGTTCAGACTGAACTTGAGAAAGGCCCGCCGGGTGTTGTTCGCGTTGCCCCCGTCGTCTTTCACCGCCAGTTCGGAGGAAGTCCCGTAGTTGTTCCCCGCGTTCGACCCGCTCCTCACGTAGGCATCAGCCACAGCCGGAATCTCAACCGCCGAGCTTCCGCCGAGCACCAAGCGGGGTCCCGAAGCCGATCCATTTTCCTTCGACGCGAACGTTGACGTCGCGTTGTTTGACGTCAGACGGGCGATCAGGAACGTGACCCTTCCATTCGTGTCTGCGTTGATGAAATCCAACATCGCCTGCGATGTCACGGATACCGCCGTGTCGCTCGAAGTCAGCGTGAAATCTCCGATCGGCTCCACCTTTGTGTTCTCGTAGCCATCGTCGCTGCTGTCGCTCAGAACCGAGTTCGACCAGTGAAGTGATCCTTCGTTGAAATTCTCGTCGCCCGCACTCTCCTTCACCCCCAAAACCCGAAACGTGAAGTTCCCGACCACACTGATTGCGTCCACCTCGAACGCGACCGAACCTACCGGCAAGGCAACACCGCTCGTGTCAAATCGCACCAACCCGAACCTCTCGTAGGCATCGACACCGACTTTACTTTTGACGACGATCTCGGTCTCGCCTCCGTTCGGCGTAGTGTCATTTCGTCGCAGATACGTATCGGCTGCTGCGCCAAGGCCCGCGTCCGCTCCAGATCGGAAGACCAGAAACCCGTTGCCCGCGGGCAGGACTAGGCCAGTCACGTCGGTGCCGCCGACCGCACTCACGGGCGACGAAACCAGTTGCCCCGTCGCCGGATCGAGCGTCCGCCAGGACGCGTTCGAAATTCCTTCGGCAATCGAGAGATCAAACGTGTCGGGATCGAGGATGTCGTTCCCGTTGTCATCGACCCGGTCCGCCATCCGCGCAAACGCCAGGATGTAGGAGCCATCGCTCTTCTGGTAGAGCTGGACTTTGGCGAGACCGCTCAATCCCGAATAGGTGATGTCGAGCGGCTGCGGAGTGAACGTCGGCGTGCTCCATTGCTTGGTCGAGCTATTCCAGCTCGCGTCCGCAAAGAGGGCGATCACGTCACGGAGAGCGTAGTAGGCCTTTTTCTTCGGCGTGCCGGACCCGGATCCGACGATCCCCCAATTCGCGTCGATCAGCTCATGCAAGTAGGAGCGAAGAACGCCGCGCTGGTGGTAAACGAGAAACGCCGAGACGATGTTTTCGGCCTGAACCTTCTCGCTCACCTTCGCGGCCTGAAACTCGTTGCCCGTCCCGCTGGTCAGCCATCCAAATTCCGAGCAGATCTTCGCGGCCCCCCCATACCAGCCCGTCCGGTCAAGGATCGCTGCCAGATCCAGATCCGGCCGATCTCGTTTGGTGTAGTGATGGAACGATCCAAAATCAGCATCGACTGGCGTCACCTTGGAAACATTGCTGCTATACGCCATCGCCGGGCTGCCGACCGGGATGTTTGCCGTCAGCGGATCGGCGTTCATCCAATGATAGAGATCGTTCTGGTAGGCGCGTGACGCAAAGTATTCGGACGTCGTGTTCGTCCGGGTCACGTTGTTTCGGTCGGTATAAACCTGGTTCGACCAGCCAAATTCCGTCACCAGAAAGATGTCCGGTTCGTTCACGCCCTGGACGCCCCAGATGTAATCCAACGAGTGGGTGCGGACGCGGTTGCGGATCGACTGAGGATCGTTGTCCAACGTCCCTTCATACGGGACAGCGCCGTAAAGCATACGCATTCCCAGGTCGTCCCAAAGTTCCTGGAATTTCGGACGATCAACCGACTGGAGTTTCCCGTCAAGATAATGGCGAATCCCGAGATCCGCCAAGGCAGGCTTCACGACACTGGAGAAATTCCCGTATCGGCCACGGTCCAGCTTGATGTTGATGCCGATTGAGTCGACGAAAGTGTCTCCTTTTTTGGCAGTGACCGTCGCAGCCAGACCGGGACTGGACGGCAGCAAAGCCAAGACGACGAGTGAGAACAACAGCTTCCGGGCACACGGAAACAGGGCAGGATCAATTTTCATTTGTTTTGGGGGGGAGGTTTGGAGCACAGCGGACTGCCGCACTCGCTGATATAAGAGATACCTTTCAGATCCGAAAGATGTCAATCCCTAAAACCGTCCTTCGAAGACAACCTCCGCCTCGTCCCCCCTTGCCTCTCAGAGAAAAGATCCGAGAAGCGTCGCGAATCCCTGACTAAAACGTCAGCTGCGCCTCACGCACTTTCGTCGCCCAAAGCTTGCCGTGGGCGTCGAGTCCTTCGGGATTGAAATGCACCGCCGTGCTGTCGCGATACTTCCGGCCGAGCTGATCGGTGTCCGGCCCCTCGTGGGCGATGCCTTCCGACCATATCCGCGCCTGCGCCTCGCGAATGGGATGATCGTCCGGCTTATCGGGATAGGTTGCTTGGGCAACGATCCACGGCGCGTCCCACCCCGCCTTCTCGCGCGAGGTCGTGATGACCTTTTTCAGCAGTTTGAAGTAGGTGTCGCCGTCCATTTCGACGTCCGTTTCGCCCTGATGCCACAAAACCGCTCGAAACCCCTGCTCTCCCAACTCATCCATCCGCTGGACAAGGCGCTTGAAGAGGTCGCCCCCCGGTTGCCAATACTTGACGCTGGTGCCCGTGCAACCCGTCGGCGCAACGCCGATCGGAACGCCCAAATCCGACGCCAAAGTATCGCCAAATGCCGGGTAAAAACTTCCACCCTTGCACCCCTTCTTTCCCTGATCCGCCGTCCCGAGCTGAGGATCGTTCGCCAGCCGCCATTCCTTGCCGGTAAAGTTCGCAACGAGTCCCGTCTGGGTTTCCGTGGGAACCTCTCCGCAACTCGTCGAGTTCGACTGGCCGGCTCCGATGAAGATATCTCCGATTCCAAATCGCTCGACGGCCGCGGTTTGCTCCTCACCCCCACCCGCCACTGTCCGGACCTCGAGCCGATACCAGCCGCCCGCCGGCGTCTCGACGGTCGCTTCCGACTGCGCGGCCCCGGCCTTTTTCTCCAACGCGATCCAATCTTCCGGAAGCTTCCCCGAGGTCGACTCGCCCGTCAGACAGTATTCGATGGATTGGGCCGGGTCTTTCGCCGTCACCGCAATCCGCAGCGGACCGGACGTCTCCGATGTCCGCTGAAAAACCTGATACTCGACCGGCGATGTGATCGTCAGGGCGGAATCTCCGCCGGTCCTCGCTGGCGAGGTCTCGGGAGCCGGGACGGGTGCCGTCGCGACCGGAGGCGTTTCTAAAACTGTCACCGCAGATTCCCCGCTTCCATCACTTGAAAATCCAACTTCCACCTCGAAACTCTCACCCGACCGAATGTCGAACTGCACGGCCTGATGCCCTTCGAAGGGCCAATACTTGCCCGAGCCGCTCACCGTCATCGAACTCCCTTCGCTGTGTAGCGTCACGTTATTCAGATTGTTTCCGATCGGCAGCGGGTAATTACCGCCATCGACGGTGGTCAGATCCGTGACACCCTTATCGAGAATCAGAAAAAAGCTGATCATATTCTCACGGTCGTTCTTCGCGGTGAAAACGATCCCTTCGTCCGAGAACGCGTAATGAATCGAGGTATCTCCGCCGCTCGCCAAAACGCTCGAATCACCTTCCAGCTCGATTTGACTCAGCCGCAGCACGTTGCCTTTCGAGATGAGGTAGACTCCCTTGGTAAACCCAGCGACACCCGACTTGAGAAATGGCCTCCCGCCCACCTCCAGCTTCGTCATGCACCCATCACTCGCGATCCGGGCTTCGTAATTCGATCCGACGATCTCAGCTCCGTCCGACGGCAGCATTTCGATCTCCACGGATCGAGCGGTGAACGGGACCAGTCCAGCGAGACTGACGCAGAGGACAACCAAGTGACGAGAGAGGGGAAATGAATGGGCGGGAGTCATGATTGTATCAGTAATATCTTTCACCACGTTCGTCAATCCGCCGAACAATGAATGTCACGCAAGCGGACCTCGACAGATCGTTCCAGTTCGGAACCTGTGGCAGGCAACTCCAAAATGAAAAGTGCCGGGGATGAAAACATCCCCGGCACCAAGCTTTCTTCGGGATTCAGCCCGACAACGGTCGACCAGCAATCAGGCCTGCATCTGGCGACGACGGCGAACCATCGCAATAGCGGCAACACCGGCAACGCAGAACAACGCGTAAGTGGATGGCTCGGGAACAGCCGTAGTGACAAACGCTTCGTCTCGGACGGTGACGTTGTCCCACGCGACGATGGGAGTGTTCCCGTTGAAGGTCTGAAAGGCCACCGATCTGAAGAGGCCATCTGCCGCGCCTGCGCCGCCGTTAAAGGTTGCGTTGTCTTTGATGACCGTTTGCGTCGTTCGATCCAGCGTTGTCAGGAAGACCGAAAATCTGCTGGCTCCAACCGAACGGGCGATACCATTCCCGTCGGAAAAATTGACGGTCGATGCACCCACGTTCGCAACCAAATCCACCCGATAGGTGCTTCCAAGAGTAAAAGCGCTGGTGACGTCGAGAATAGACCCCGCACCAGATGAGTTAAAATTCACTTGGGTGGTGTGCGCGGATTGGGGACTATTACCAGTCGAAATGCGAAAGGTGTAGCCCTCTCTCCCAGTGCTATCGTTAAAGTCCCAAGAGTAAGTCGCAATTGAACCGAGCCCAGAGCCGTTCAGGGCACTCACCCCAATGAAGGTGGAAAAACTCGTCGAACCATCGTTCGTGAGATTGTAACGGTTCGATGTCCCCAGCCCAAACAGGTTAGCGGAATCCAACGTGGAAGTCTGAGTGGTGCCTGCCCCCGTCGCACCGAGCGTGTAATTGGTGTTTCCTGGAACGATTGCTGAACCAACCGTCACGCCGTCAAAATTTTCAGAGAAAATGACTGCGGCGCTACTCGGAGCGACGGTCGAGAGACCGACGATCAAGCCAGAGGCGGCTGTTAGAAGAAAAGTGTTTCGAAGGGATTTGGTTTTCATTGGGAGTGCGTTTTGGGGTTTTGTGAGACGCCCCGCGGTCGGTAACCCGGGACAAGCTTCTGATATAAGTGTCATGCCGGTCGGTCGATTGCAACAAGAATTTTCATTCTGCCTCGATATGTTGCTCGTTCCACCAAGCCCAGCGCTGCGGCTCCTACCGATCCGGGAGCGCAATGGCCGCACCCCGCTGCGCGTCTGTAGCAATCTCGGCGTCGGTCGCAATCTTGACCCGGGCGCAACCCGCGGAGTCGCGCGACACGGTCACTTCATGAACACCACCCCGATGGTGGACGCCGTGGAGTGTCAAGTCGTCCAGCCCGTCCGGCAAACAAGCCCATCCGCTCCGCAGCCCGCTCCATTCGTCCGTGATCAATCCCGCCATCCCCATCGCGATAAACTGGAGAAACCCGCCCATTCCGGTCAGGAAGACGAGTCGCTCGTTTGACGGCGCCTCCGTTGTGACAAGAAACGGAGGTCGGAAATACGGAAGGAGCTCTGCAAACGTTCGCGTAACCTCTGCACTTCGACCTAATCGGCCATCCAAAATCCCATCGATAGCAGCCCCCATCATGATGGGTTGGTCGGGATAATGCGCCCGGTAGTAGTCGACCATCTTCTCAATCTTGTCCTCGTCGAGAGGAAGGTGCCACGGGTGAACCAAGAGGGTAGCGTCCGCTTGCTTGATCGTCTGGTCCTCCCGCCACTGTCGCATCTGCAACGGAATTTTGAGCTCAGGATGTTCGAGCATCACTAACCCTACTTCGCGGACTCGAGGCCAAAAACAGCTATTTTCGGCAGCTTGAGGTCGTCGAACCCGCATAAACACAAGGGGGTGGTCTCCGAAAGTGCTTGTAGTGCCGACCTACCCCCTTGCGCGTTTTTTGAGGGAACTGTTTTCATGGGGACATGTTTCTCCGTTGTAAGAAGCGCCGCAAGGACGGGAAAGAGCACCTTTACTGGAGCATTGTCGAGAACCGGAGAGTGTCCGGTGGCCGAGTTCTGCAGCGACACGTTCTGTATTTGGGGGAACTCAACGGGCGTCAGGAGGCATCGTGGCAAAAGACAATCGATCTTTTTGCGAGCGAAGGCGACGAGGCACCGCAGCAGGTCTCGCTCTTCCCGGAGGAACACCTTCCGTCGGATGTCGGCCACCGTGAGATTCCCGCTGTCGGCATCCGGCTATCGGAGATGCAGCTCCGCAGACCGCGTCAATGGGGCGCGTGTTGGCTGGCTTGCCAGCTCTGGGAACAGCTTGGCTTGGACGAGTTTTGGGAAGATCGCCTGCCCAGAGGTCGGCAGGGAGCCCGGTGGGCCGACATCTTAAAAACGATCGCCGTTTACCGCCTCTTGAGCCCCGGTAGCGAATGGCGTTTGCACCGCCATTGGTTCGACCAAAGCGCGATGGGCGATCTGCTGGGCGGCGACTTCGGGTTGGCCGAAATCCATCGGCTCTACGAGTGTCACGACAAGTTACTGCCCCACAAAACCGCTTTCTTCGACCATCTCACCGAGCGCTGGAAAACTCTCTTCGACGCCAAATTCGAAGTCCTGCTTTACGATCTCACGAGCACCTACTTCGAGAGCAATCCGCCGTTCCCCGAAGACGACAAGCGCAAGTTTGGTTACTCGCGCGACAAGCGAAGCGATTGCGTGCAGGTGGTCATCGCTTTGATCGTAACCCCGGACGGCTTTCCCATCGCCTACGAAGTGCTCGCCGGCAACACAGCGGACAAGACGACCCTGCGAACCTTCCTAGAAAAGATCCAAGACCAATACGGCAAAGCCGACCGCATCTGGATCATGGATCGGGGCATCCCGACCGAAGAAGTCCTCGAGGAAATGCGCAAAAGCGATCCACCAGTCTCCTACCTCGTGGGCACGCCCAAAGGCCGTCTCACGGCCTTGGAAAAGGATCTGCTCGATTGCCCGTGGAAAAATGTGCGTGAGAATGTGCAGGTCAAGTTGCTGCCCAAGGGCGGGGAAACCTACGTCTTTGCGCAGAGCGAAGCACGCGTCGCCAAAGAGCGTTCGATGCGTCGCCGCCGTCTTCGCAAATACCTCAAAACTCTCGCCGATCTGAACTCACGCAAAACCCCGCTCGGACGAGACGACTTCCACCAAGCTCTCGGCGCGGCGAAAAAGCAAGCCGGACGCGACGCCCGCCACGTCCAGGTTGAAGTCGCTATCCACGGCGAAGCCGAAAAGCAAACCGTGACCTTCACCCACCGCCTTGATCGCAAAAAACTGCGCGTGGCCCGCCGCCGCGAAGGACGCTACCTACTGCGAACCAACCTGAGCGGGAGCGATCCAGCCAAACTCTGGGAATACTACCTCCAGCTCACCGAGATCGAACAGGCCTTCAAAGAACTCAAAGGCGACTTGGCCATCCGGCCCATCCACCACCAACTCGAACACCGCATCGAGTCCCACATCTTCATCTCGTTCCTAGCCTACTGCCTACAGGTCACCCTCAAGGCCCGCCTCAAACCTCTGGCCAGCGGACTGACTCCCAGGAGTGTCTTCGAGAAGTTCGCCGCCGTGCAAATGCTCGACGTTGCTCTCCCCACCACCGACGGGCGTGAAATCGTTCTCACCCGCTACACTCAGCCCGAAAAAGACCTCCAGCTCCTGCTGCAACAACTCAATCTCACCCTGCCGGAGCAACCGCCACCGAAGATCAACTCTCCTCGAATCACCTCAGCCTGTAGTGCCGACCTTTTGACCTCGCTCCTGTAAAATAGCGGCTTCGCAACCATTCGACCCCTCCAGTCCGCGAAGTAGGGCTAATCCGTCGGCGATTTCCTGCCAGACCGGTGGAGGAGTATTCCCTTGTTGGCACGTCAACTCCGCTGCCTTCCGGAGCGTCCACGCGGCACCCCAATTCGTCACGGCGTTGTCGTCGACACACCCAGCATGTTCATCGGGACCGCAAACCTTCAAAATGTGGTATCTGCCATCTGCGTCCTTCACCGCACGCGAAACCCAGTATTCCGCACATCCTGTGAGGACCTCCAGACCCTCACCCGCTAGCCAATCCTCGTCACCAGCGCCGACGGCGTACAACCACTGACCCAGCGCGACGCAGCTCACGATGTGCCGCTCTTCTTGGAAGACTCGCTGGGAACAGCATTCCGCCCCGGTCTCTCCCGTCATCCAGCCATAGCGCGCCCCAGCTTCTCCTTCGCGGACTGCATTCTCCCGCGCACCCCCGAGCGTGCGATGCCGATACGCTGCGCAAGATCGAGCTAGGCTCGGATTGAACAACGCCAGGACGGGTTGCGTCCACAGGTCGGTGTCCCAAAAAACGTGACCATCCCAACCGTTTCCAAATAATCCGCAAGGACCGTGCGAATCCCCCGTTTCTTCTCGAACCGTTGAGTAGAGATGGTAGAGGCAGGAATTTGCGAGTTGCTGTAGCCGCGGATGAGACGATTCGATCCGTCCGGTCCACAAATGTGCCCACCCCTCAACGTGACGTTTGCGAATCCCTGAAAGGTCAGCACACGCGGCATCCAGCTGACGACCCGCCTCTTTCTCGGGGTCCGCGTGCTGCTTACTGCTCACGATTGCAACGACCTTCTCGACCCGGATCTCTTCGCCAGGCCGGATGCCGCTCAGTTGGAGCCGGCGGATGGCCCGTCGCGGATCGCACGTGACCGTGGAGAATATTCGCAACCCGTCCCCACCAGAGATCAGCAAGCGCGAACGAACCACCAAGTGATGACCGAATTTTCTGCTGATCAAAGTCATCACCAGATCTTCGCCCAGAACGTTGGTCGAAGCCTCCGACGTATCCGGGATGTGCATGCTGTCCAAGACCTCTTCGATCGACACGGTTGCCGGAAATGAGTGACCGTCGGTTCGCACTCTGGCGTCAATAACGGCGATGTGGGGGTCGGCCCTCGCCATCCAAACCTCGATCTTTCGATTGATTGAGCTCCCGTCCACTTCGTGGGAAACCCAAGAGGTGGTCACCGTAGCCGTGCGCAGATTCAGATTCTGACGCCGATCAAAGATCTCTCCGAGCGACCGCCGCAACTCCCGATCTCCGCCCTCGATCCGCAATGTCGCCCAGTGGGGCAACTCGATGAGTCCCTGGGGACGGTCGGGATTCTCTGTCGCGGCTCCCCACAAGCCGCTCATGAAACTGGAAGATCCCGGCCGGTAGCCGTCCGCTGTCCCCTCTGCGTTGATGCGCGTTCCGATCAGGCCATTCCCGATGCAAGCATCCCGGTGATGGGGATGGTCCGGAATCAAGGTGGAAAGCGTCCAAGGGTCTTCCGCGGGTCCGAGCGGGGACTCGAACCACTTTGTGCCAATGTATTTTTCCATCGATTCGAAACGTCGTGCCACCGCCCTAAGGTCAACTTGAGAAGCGAAGATCTCGGCCGAGCTGCCGGCAGCCTTCCCGATCAAACGCCCGTTGGAAGCTCGAAATCGAACCCTAGAATGCGGCTTGATGCATCAGTTGAATCTCTTGATCAAAGCAGGAATGTCTTTTGGGTCGAGTCGAAGTTTCCCCATCGTGTGATCTCGTGACGAGGAGTGGACCAAGCTGCGCGACTCGATCTCTGCGGACGATCTTGAACCTTTGACCCTACGAGCCAAGGGATTGCTCACCGTCCCGCCCCCACCGTGACCGCGAATCCTTCGAAAGTTGTCGCTCCCAGCGGCGACCCCCACGATTACAACAGGCTGGGGAAATACTGGTGGCCTGATTCCGACCGATCCGGCGGACTTCCTAACGTCCGGCGCGACGGACGGGTGAATCCAGCTGTTGAGAGTTCTGGTCGCCCCCACTTCGGTCTCCTGATCTCAGGATGCTCGCCATTGATTGTTCACGGATGGCTGACAAATGACGCACCGTCGTTGCAGACAGCCGTTCGCTGGCTTCGAACGTGGTTTCTCGACACCGCGACGCGCTGATCCGAGGATGGGCCGATCTCGATTATCGCCAATAGGCACTGATCACCCACAGTCTGAGAAATCCCAACTCGACACCATCGAGGCACACCAAAACATCCAGGGCACCGCTCGCAAAGACCTCCTCACCCTCGCGAAAACGTCCTTTTGGAGAAAGGGAAACGCGGACGCGCAATGATCTTCCGTCCTAACCCGAACCTCGACGATCGCATTCGCGAACGCAGATAAGTTAGAAAACAACGACTTCCACCTGTGGACAGATTCGGATACCGGGCCTCGCGTAGGGCACAGGAGCCCGGGAAGGCTCGGGGCAGCCTCCGGCCTTGCGGAACCCGAAGGGCGAGAGACACTCCCGCCGACGGGAGACGAGCGCCAGCGCCTGCCGACAGGCAGCCCGACGGGCGGAGCCGGGGGAACGGCGAAAGCAACCGGGAGCGAGCGAGGCAACAGCAAAGAATTTCCGAATTCATCTCAGCGCTGCGTCTTGACGGCGCCGCTGCGTGAGAAAAATCGCACGGCCTCGTGTCCTCCACGTATGGCCACAAAGACAATTACTCTCGAACTCGACGCCTCCGAGCTACTCGAGAAGGAGAAGCAATCTGAGCTCGAATCCGTCTCAATGGTTATACGCCGACTCGTCACCAGGCTCCCCTCGCTGACCGCTGCCAAACTCGAGGAGTCCATGCAACGATTCAACGGCAAGAGAGCCGGACGTAGAAGGAGCCTTGCTCGATAGCCGTTCCCTATTCAAGAATGAGCGAGTTCGACCGCACGGGTCGGCTCTACGAGCCAAAGAATGCCGTAACCCTGATGGAGGACGCCCACTACTTCGATCCCCCGCTGATGCCGCTGGCGCTCGAGCTGCGCGACAGCGACGCCGAGCGATTCGCCAGCTGGGGGATGGTGGTCAACGCCGCCAGCAACAAATCACGATGAAACTGTCTCCCAACTTTCCCGCCTACCGCGAGCACGAACCACTCGTCCCCATCCACTGCATCACCCCGGGCGAAGGGCGGACGATTCACCGTTTTTTCGACACCTCCCCGGTGAGTCCGTGCGGGCGTTTCGCCGCACTTTTTCGCCTTCCGTTCGAGGATCGGATCAACCGCCCCGGCGACGTGGGCGAGGTGATCCTCGTCGATCTCCTGCGTGGCACCGAGCGGGTGGTCGCGGAAACCCGCGGCTGGGAACCACAAATGGGCTGCAATCTCAACTGGGGCGCCGACGAGCACACCCTGGTCTTCAACGACGTCGATCCCGACACTTGGGAGCCGCGTTTGGTGAAGCTCGACCCGCATCGCGGCACGAGCGAACGCATCCCCGGTGGTGTCTATCAAGTTTCGCCCGATGGACACTTCGCCGCCGCGGCATCGACCGCCGCCATGCGCCGCACGCAGGTCGGCTACGGCGTCGTCATTCCCGACGACCAGATCCCGCGCAACGTCGGTCCCCGCGAAGACGACGGCTTGTTCCTCATCGATCTCGAAACCGGCGAGCGGCGGCTGATCGTCTCGCTCGCTGCCGCCGCCGCGAAGATGCCCGAACTCGCCGAATCCGGTCCGGACACCTGGGAAATCTACGGATTCCACACCAAATGGAACCGCCAAAGCGACCGGCTGATCTTCACCGTCCGCCGGTTTCCGAGCGACGGCCCGTATCGCTTCAACGTCCTCCACGAGCACGACGGCGGTCTTCGCTTCGACGTCTTCACCTGCCGGCCCGACGGCACCGAACTCCGCAACGCCGTCCCCGCGCCCGCCTGGGAACACGGCGGCCACCACATCAACTGGTGTCCCGACGGACGCACGCTGTCGATGAACCTCGGCGGATTCGGCGACGGCTATCGTTTCGTGCGCGTCGGCCACGACGGCAGTGGACTCGCCCCGATCCTCGCCGATGTGATCGGCTCGGGCCACCCAACCGTCCACCCCGACGGACGCCACATCCTCACCGACACCTACGTTTACGACCGGATGGCCTATGGCGACGGCAGCATGCCCTTGCGTTGGATCGACACGATCACGGGTGAAGAACGAACGGCGGCGCGCATTCCCTCGGTGGTGGTCCCCGAGAACCACCCCGCCTTGCGAGTCGATCCGCATCCGGCGTGGCTGCCCGGCGACCGCTGGGTCGCGTTCAACGGCGTCCTCGACAACACCCGCCGCGTCTTCCTCGCCGACTTCTCGTCGCTGGTCGACCTGAACACCGTGCTCGTGAAGCCGAGTCGACTGGCCCCCGGCAACCGCCCGTAACGGCCTAGTTCCGGTTGGCATTGTCCCGCCGGACGGCTCGGAAAGGAGACTCGCTCCGCCCACCGTCCGTTCGTATGCCGCATTCCCTCACCACGCACCGATCCCAGCTCCCACGATCCGGAATGGCCCTGGGCGGGATTGGGACGGGCGGATCCGAAATCCGGCAGGACGCCGGATTCGCGAATTGGCAGATTTTTTAAACAACCGACCGCAATTCGTGGGAACGCCCTACCCGTTCCATCCGAAGTCGACGCTCTTCTTCGTTCTGCGCGTTGCGGTCGAGAACGAGGACCCGCGGCTCGTGCTGATTCAAATCGAGGACGGTCAGGGCGCCGCCGGGATCGATCGCCACGAGTTCCAATACATTTTTCCGTGGCTGAGCGGGGTGCGGCTCCCCGGTCATGGGCATCATGGGCGTTCTCAACCATGCTTACGGCGGGTGGGAAGACTTCGCCCAGAGAGAGCAAAGCGCGCACGACTCGCCCTGAAGTAGTCATTGAGCCCGGCCGTGAGCATCGCCGCCGCATCCCGGTGAACCGCACTCCGCCGACCTGTCTCGATGAACTCCAAGCCGACACCGCACTTCTGCTAGGAAGTCTTCCGCTTCGCTTCGTTGTGCCTGTTGGATTTCGACGGAGAGCTTTTTTTCACTCGGATTGCGCCTGTCGGGTCTCGGCCACGGTGACCTCCACAAACTCGCTGGCCAACGCCTCGAACTGCCGACGCCCCTCGATGGCTTGCGTCAGGCCCGCTGCCTGCCCAGCCTCCACGTAGCACGAGTGGTTGCGCCCATCCTTTCAATACTGGTGATTGTGGTAAATGCGAGGCGCTCCAGAACTGGGCTCCCGCCGCATCTCGCACACCTTACCCGCCTCCATCATACGGATCTCGTTCATTTGTCCAAAAATCTCGGCTCGACGTTGTGAACTTTTCGCAGTCAGAGCCAAAATGCACAGAAACCGATACACTCTTTCGACAAAATGACTCAGGTCTTTCTCCCGAGTGACTTTCCCGTCATGCCCCATCCGTTGCCGCTGGATAGGAGCCTCAGTCAAAATTCCCCGACGAAACGCGATTCTCCACCGGAAACTTAGATCCATCCGTCTCGGCCTTTCGGCGCTCTCATAAAAATCGAACGATTCGATCGCGCCGACGGGAGTTGAAATATCAGTTGCATCACCCTATGAAAGGATGATGACCTCGACTCCCCCCTGCCCGTGTCCGACGATTTTTTCGAATCCGAACGAATGGCACGATCTGCGCTCGCAGGATCAACTTGAAAGGCGAAAGGAGATCGGAAATCGCGCCGCTGCCTTTCGGAAAATCAAGGCGCCCACGGTGACTGCAAAACCTGCGGCTTTCGTCGCGCCCAGCGGCAAGACGAACGATTACAACAGCCTTGGAAAATATTGGTGGCCCGATCCCGACAGTTCAGACGGACTTCCCTACATACGGCGCGACGGGCAGGTAAATCCGGATGTCGAGAAGTTCGACCGACCCCGCTTCGGCCTCCTCACCTCCGGCTGCTCGACCCTCATCGTGCACGGTTGGCTGACCGGAGATACCGCCTCGTTCCAGACTGCGGCGCATTGGCTGAGGACGTGGTTTATCGACCCCGCAACGCGCATGAACCCGCACTTGGAATATGCCCAACACATACCCGGTCGCTGCAACGGGAGGGGGATCGGATTGATCGAGACCGAAGACTGCGCATTTCTTCTCGATCTGGTGCCGCTGCTGGCCGAGTCCGGCGAATGGTCGACGGACGATCAGAGCGGTCTTCGCGACTGGTTCTCGGAGTACCTCAATTGGTTTCGGACCAGCGCGCATGGACTCGCGGAAGAGCGGGAGCACAATAATCATGGCTCGTGGTTCGACGCTCAGGTGATGGCATTTGCGCGGTTCACCGGGCGGGACGATCTCGTCGTCGAGCAGTGGGAATCATGGACCCGGGCGCGGATTCTTGCCCACATCTCCGTCGATGGCCGCCAGCCACACGAGGAAAGCCGGACTCTGTCGCTCGGTTACAGTATTTTCAATCTGGCCGCGCTCGTCGCGGCGGCGTCGGTGGCGTTCGCAGTGGATCCCGATCTCATTGATCCGGACAGTGAGGAAACGTCGCGGCTGATCCGCGCTCACACCTACCTCGGTCCTTTCACCCGCGGAGACGAACGGTGGCCGCTCGAACAGATCAAGCCGCTAGCGGATCACTTCTGCGGATGGTTATCGCATCGGATGAAGACGATGCTCCCCGATCAGCTGAAGGCTGTCCCGACACTAGCGTCTCCAATCACCCGGCCCGCGTGGAGACTCCTTGCCCCCCTCGAAGGGGTCAAAATTCAGTGAACCGACCCGCGGACCGGCTCGCTTCCGCCGGAGTGATTACGGAGTCGAGAGAGTGGCTGCCTGCATGCGAATCTGGCCGACGAAGCGGTTCGGCTCGGACTCAAGTCCCCAACTGACGCGCAACTTGGCCCCGGGAGACGCCGCGTGAAACCGGACGGTGTAAACAGCGGAAAAATCACCGGGAACGGGCGCCCAATCGGTTCCGCGATTCCCGTCCCACGTCACGTCGACGATATCGGGTGAGGAATCGTCCGATAGCGAGGCTCGAAAGATCCCGCGCGCTCCGTTGATCCCGGAGACGTAGATCCGAAGCACTCGGTCCTCGCTCGCGGCCGCGACTTCGAACGCGAAGCCGACCCCGACGTTGTTGCCCCACAACCCAGCGTGATTCCCGACCGCCCGATCGAGCCCATCGCCGCCGCGCCAGTCGAGCGGCACGGGCGACCCCCCGGTCACCGAGACAAACCCTTCACCGACCGGTTCGACTGGACCGATGAGCGGATCGACCGATCCGCGCCGCGACGTTTTTCCCTTGTCGCGCCAACCGCCGAAATGCACCCAGTCCAACGAGCCCTCGCTCGACAGATCGACTGCGGACAAAGACGGGCGGGACTCGATCTCGAGGCGACCGGGATAGTCGCCGACCGTGATCGAACGGGACGTCACGTTGTTCGACTTGATTCGCTCGCTCGCGATGCGGTTGACGTCGTCGACCTCCGCACGCAGGACGTGCGTGCCGGCGGACGCGGTCCAGCGGGGCGCGGCCGCCGGGCCGCCGGTTCCCACGAAGACGCGGGACTCGCCCGCCTCGAACGGACCCGACTTCCCTCCCCAGCTGACGACTTGGTCATCGACACGAAACGTGATCCCGATCGAGCCATTGTACAGCCCCGCTCCCAGCTCACTCGGATGAGGCGTCGCGCCGTCGCCCACGTTGCGAACTTCACCATCAAACTCGACTTGGTCGCCAACGCGAATCGGAGAGCCTGGCGTGCCGATCGGACCAAACCGCCCGACCACCAGGTCGGGTCGCTGATCGGGGGTGATGATGATCCGCTCCACAGGGGGCGAAAGGCGTCCGTCCGCGGCGACCGTGCGGATCGCGTAGCGGTAGCCGAGGCCGGGTTGAATCCAGGCCGAGTCGTCGATGAACTCGACCTGACGCGCTGGCGGCAACGAGGCGACGAAATGATCGTTCCGAAAAAAGAGAACCTCGGCGACGTCAGGCTCCGCCGGGAACTCCGCGCGCACGGTCACCGTATTCTCGGTCGCCGACCCGTCGACGCGGCTGGGCGCGACCGGCGGGCGCTTTGTGAGGACGGAAACGGTCGGGCGAAGTCGGAGAACGAGCACACGTGACGGAACCGCGACGCGGAGGGCGGAACCGTCCATCGAAGGCACGGGGGTGACCTGCTGGAATGCGCCGCTCGTCGCGTCGTCGGTAATCGCCCCTTGCGCAAAAAGCCCGAGGCACTCGACGGGCGTGCCGGCGGCGAAGCGGAGCGTCGCCGGAGCGGGCGGATTCTCGGCGTCGCGTCCGACGCGGAGGTTCGGCAGTTCGTTCCAAAGCAGAAGATACCAGTCGCCGTCCTCCTTCTGAAGCGTGAGGGAATGCACGGTCTCGGGCGCACCTTCGATCTCGAAACGCAGAGCCCGCAGGTAGAAGTCACGCCCGCCCTTCCAAGCGTGGGCAGCGGAATCCCACTGGGCATCGGCGAGCAGACGAACGAGCGATTGGACGGCATACCAGCTGGGGCGTTTCGTCGTCTGATCCGATTCGAGGAGTCCGTAGCCGTCGGCATTGTGCAGCGCGAAGAGGTAGGTGCGCGGGATGCCGTGGCGGAAATACTCCGCGAAGAGCATCGGGATATTGAGCGCCTGCGCGCGTCGAGAGCCGGCGTAGCCCTGTCCATTGCTGACGTCCTCCTCGACGTTGTAGCCAGCCTCGGTGGGCTGAAACGGTCGGATCGTCGCGCCGACGGGGAGAATTCGATTGAAGCGCGTGACGTTCATCAGCAGCGACGACGACGGCACATCAGCGCCTTGATACGAGTGCACGTTCGCAAAGTCGAAGGCGTCGCACGGGTGGGCCAACCGGTAGTCGGTGAAAATGGCGGTGAAGGCGATGATCGGGAGGTCGCGCGTGGCGGGATCGGCTCGGAGGGCGGCCCACAGGTCGCGCTGGTAGAGCGCTCCCGCCGCTTCGTCGGTGAGACCGCGATAGTCGAGATTAAGGTCCTGCGGCGGGAATTTGTTGTTCACCTCGTTCGGACCTTCCACGCCCGCGAGGCTACCGGGCGGATAGCGCCGGAGATCCGCGACGAGGTCTGAAAAATCTCCGTCCGCCCCGCCGTCGATCCCGATGGTGCCGGACTTGCGCGGATCGACGAGGAGCAACGGCCTCGCGCCGGTGCGGGTCCACCATTCGGCGACACGTTCCGGCTGGTCTTCGGCGACCAGGTCGTTGCGCAGCCCCATCCGGTAGTAGCGGATCCCGAGATCGAAGAAGGTCTCCGGTTTAAACTTCGTCCCGGCTCCGGCGAAGGCGCCGCTGTCCAGATACCGGTCGAAGGGGGCCGCCGCCAGACCGAGAGATTCCACGAATTGCTCGGCGCGATAGGCAGGTTGGCCGACCGCGCTGAATGCGCCCGCCCAGCCCACGAGCGCGGCGACCGCCAGCCTCACGTCTGGCTGGCCGCGTAAGCGGCAAGCGCCCGCCCGACGGGGGCTTCCCAGCTCGCCGCTCGCACGTAGAGCGGCAGCACGTCGAGCGGGGCCTCGGCGCGGCGCGTCGATCCGCCCGCGCAAGATTCGCCCGTCGCCACCTCGATCCATTCGCCGCCGACCGGTAGATAAACGTCGCGCTCGGTCGCGCCTTCGGCAGTGATCGGCGCGACGAGGATGTCGGGACCGAAGAGGAAGGCGTCCTCGACCGTCCAGGCTCGCTCGTCGTCGGGGTAGTCCACAAAAATCGGGCGCATCGGCGGTAGCCCGCTCGCGCTGGCGACCTCCATCTGCTCGTGAACGTAGGGGCGCAGGGATTCGCGGAGGTTCATCAGCCGCGTGATGATGCCGAGGGCGCGGTCGCCGAATTCCCAGACCTCGTTCGGCCCGCCGCTCTTGAAGGTTTCCGGCTGACGCACGCCGTGCAAGCGGAAGATCGGGCAGAAGACGCCGTATTGAAACCACCGCACGATCAATTCCTGAAAATACGGAGTCCGGATATCCCCACCCGTGAAACCGCCGATATCCGTGCACCACCACGGCAATCCGCTCATCGCGACATTCAAGCCGGCGCGAATTTGTTTGGTTAGAGACTCGAACGTCGAGTCGATGTCGCCGGACCACAGCGCCGCGCCAAAGCGCTGACTCCCCGCCCAAGCCGAGCGGCCCAGCGTGATGATGCTCTCTTCGCCGTCTTCGGTCAGTCCGTCGAAATAGGCCTGCTGATGTCCCCGCGGAAACAGACTGCTCACCGCCTCGCCCGGCCCGGCGTGGTAGCGGATATTGTCGAAGTGAAACGGGTCGAGCTCGGGTTCGCAGGCGTCGAGCCAGAAGACGCGGATGCCGTGTTTCCGGTAGTTGTCGCGGATTTTTTCGTAGTGAAAAGTTCGAGCGTCCGGATTCGTCGGGTCGAGATGATGCAGGTAGACGCGGTCGTCCTGATACGTGTCGAGAAAATGGGTCACCGCCGACACACCCCGCTCGGTTTGCACGAGCAGGTTCTCGTTTTCCATCCGTTCGAAATCACTGCACGCCGCGTTGACGGTTGGCCAGACCGATACCATCAACTCGATCCCGAGATCACGCAGTTCGCTCACCATCGCGGCGGGATCGGGCCAGCACGCGGGATCGAATCCCCATTCCCCCATCTTTTCCCAATGGAAGTAATCGACCACGATCACCGAAATCGGCAGCCCTCGATCGACGTATTCCCGGGCCACGGCAAGGAGCTCGTCCTGCGTCTGGTAACGCAATTTGCACTGCCAAAATCCCGAGGCAAAATCGGGAAAGCGCGGCGCGTGACCCGTGGCTTCGGCGTAACTCGCCAGCAACCCCGCTGGCGTCGCGGCGGTCGTGACCCACAAGTCGATCTGCTTCGCCGAGTCCGCGACCCAGCGAGTGAGATTCTCGGCCAACTCGACCCGGCCCGTGCCCGGAAGGTTCCACAGCATCCCGTAGCCGCGGCTGCTGGTCACCCACGGAATCGCGACCTCGGTGTTCTTCTGGTGGAGATCGATCACGCAGCCCTTCTGGTCGAGGCGACCGTTCGGGTGTTGCCCGAGTCCGTAAAGTTTTTCGCCGTCAAATGCCCGCAGGCGCAACTCCGCCCGGCAGTAATCTCCACCGACGGATTTCAACCGCGCGACCGGTTCCGCCTCGAGGAGGACCTCCCCGTCGGAGACGCGCTTCACCAGGAAGCCGTGAAAGCCTTTCTTGCTCGGCGTCATTCCAAAACGCAGATCGCCGTGGGTCGCGCTTTCCGCGCCGGCCTCGAATCCGTCCGCCTCGCCCGGCGGCAAGAGCGCCCAGTCCTCGTCGGCGAATTCCGGATTGATCGTGATCCGGATGCGCAAACTGTCGGAGCCCCAAGGCTCGACGAGCACCGTCTCGCGCTGAAATTGAAAACGAAACTGGCGGGATGGGTCGGTCGGAATCATGAGAGTCGGAAAAGGAAAAAGGTCAGCCGCGCTGAACGAATTCGCCGACCCGCTGCAGGGAGACCGCCGCTGTCGGGTCGACGTCCAACGGAAGACGCAATTGATCCAGGGTCAGGCGCTCCACGTCGACGCAGCGGATGGCGGGCTGCACCGCGCGCTTGGAAATGGTCAGCCGGACATTTTCAAAGGACAGATTCCGCACGCCGCGCGCATACAGGCCCCAAGCCGGCAGCGGACGCAGCCCGACGTGGGGCATCGTCACCTCCGAATCCGCCTCCCCGTCGTCGCACGTCTCCTCGCAATCGATGGTGATGTCCCGCAGCGTCACCCGCTCGAACGCCGCGTCGGCCCAGCTCTCGACGGAACTCGCCGCGTAGTAGACACCGTGCGCGTCCACCCGACTCATCGTAATCGTCCCGCCTCGATTCCCCGGCTTGAGCACAAATTGAAACGCCGTCTGCACCCGGTGCATCGTCACGTCCGAGATCACGACGTCATCCAGTTCACCCGACGTCGCCATCCACGCACCGGGTTGCAGCAGAATGCCACCCAGGGCGTGGTGATTGTCGAAGGTTCGGTGCGGATGCCTTCCGGGGCCGTAGATGAGACAATCGTGGATGATCAACCCCGTCGCGGGACCGATCAATCGAATCGCGTTGCAGGACGAATTGAGAACGCATCCCGTGATCACGACGTTCGCCCAGTAGCAGCCCGCGATCGCGTCGTCGCCGGTGTAGAAGCGGCAGTTGCTGATCGTCACGTCGCGGCACGGACGCCCCGGCTGCCCCCGGAAATGCACGCCGTCCCAACCGCCTTCGATGGTCACCCCATCGATGTCGACCTCGTTGGAGTCATAAAACATGATCGCGTAATTCGCCGACCGCCGGACGCGCACGCCATGAATCCGAATCCGCCGACAGTCGCGCAGCATGATCGTGTGCGGCCCCCGCATCCGTTCCTCCCCGTTCGGATCGAACACGTCCGCCCCGTCGATGACCCCTCCGCCGGTGATCGTGACGTCCTCGACGCCATCGCACAGAATCAGCGAGCGATTCCAAACCGCCGGGAGATCCGGCGCGGCCGCGTGCTGCCCGAAATATTCATACGTCGTCGGGTCATCGTGCCCGGTCAAGACCGCCCCAGCCTCGATGCAAAGCGTGACGCCACTGCGCAAGCGAAGCGTGCTGGTGCAGTGTACACCCGGCGGAATCCGGACCGTCCCCCCGCCAGCCGCGCCCGCCTCGTCGATGGCCTGCTGCAGCTCGGCGGTCTCCAAGCCGGAGGTCGCCCCGCCGTCGCGCGCCTTCCCGCCGACCTCGGCTTCCTCCCGCGCATCCACCGCCTCTTCCAATAACATCTCTTAGATCAGTCGCGAATCTTCGCTCACCTGTCAAAATCCAATTCCGCTCCGCCTCTCCCCGCAGACTGCCCCAACGCGTGTTTTTCGGCACACGAACGATAGCGGCGGACTTGACGCTGGCGACTCGAAGCTCGATATTAACCTGCATCAGATATAGCAACCGGCCCGCGGATTCGCCTCGGTCGTCGTCCATGACTTCCCCCCATTTTTCTCCCTCATCCGTGTTCGCTCGGAGATCGCGCCACCGAGTTTCAAGCTCGCATTTTCTCGAACGATGCCTGTAGCCATCGATTCCACTCAGGATCCCGGCGGGCGCAAGAAGCGCCTCCTGATCCAAGCCCTCTTAGTCGCCTTGGTGGTGCACCTGGCTTTCGGCGTCTTCGCCGGCCTCTGGGTCGTCATCGCGCACTTCACGCCGCCCGAGGCAACGTTCGTCTCCAAGCAGATCGTCGCCATCCCACCCGAGATCGTCGACCCGAAGCTGGCGGCGGCCGAATTCGATTCCGCCGCCAAGAAACCGGTGCTCGACCAGAAACTGGCCAGCCTGCGCGAGATGGACTTCGCGCTTCCGGACGTGCCAATGGCGGACGTCGCGGAGGTGGTGGAGTTCGACCCCTCGTCCATTGCCGCCGCCGACGTGAGCGGCATGGTCTCGGGAGCCGGCGGCACGGGCGGCGGAAGCGGCGGGGGCGCGGGCGGATTCTTCGGGGCATCGACCTACAATCCCCAAGGCTTGCGCGGCGTCTTCTACGATCTGAAGCGACGTCGGCAAGGGGGGCTCACCGACATCGGGCAATCCGTAAAAGGTTCGGAAATGGGCAACGACAGCGCCAACAAGAGCTTCACGAGGGCGATCCGCGCTTTCACGGACAGCGGATTGAATCCCTCGAAGATGAAGGATTTCTTCCGCGCCGATACGGAGCTTTTCGCCACAACGTTTTTCTTCCCCCAAATGGAAGCCATCGCCGCGCCGAAGGAATTCGGGGTCGACTCCGAGGGCCGCTACTGGTTCGTCCACTACTCCGGCAAGGTCACCGTTCCCGAGACGGGGCGTTATCGTTTCGCGGGGACGGCGGACAACCTGTTGGTGGTGTTCGTCGATGGGCGACCGGTGCTCGATGGGTCGAAGCCGGCGAATACCAGCGGCACCGTCGCGTGGAAACCCGCCGACGCCTCCGAAGACGTCATTTACGGACGCACGAAATTCCTCTTCCGACCCGGTGATTGGCTCAGCCTCACGAAAGGCCAGGTCATCGCGCTCGACATCCTCGTCGGCGAGACACCCGGCGGGGGCTTCAGCGCGTTCCTGACGATCGAATCGGACAAAATTGGTGTCCGCTACTCCAAGAACAGCCTCGGCATTCCGAAGTACCCCCTCTTCCGCACCTCCGATACCCGCCTGACCATCACCGAAGAAACGCCGGTCGATTACGTCACCGGCGGCCCCGTTTTCAAAGGGGCCAACTGATCCGACGAATGTTCCGCAAACCCTCATTCGTCGCGTTCGCCGGGATTGCCGCGCTCGTCTCCCTCGCGCCCCTTCCCTCCCCGGCGCAGGAGCGGGACGTGAGCCGCATGAACACGAGCGAACTCCTCTTCCGCGGATACGGGGCCTACCAGGCCGGACGCTTCGCCGAAGCCAACCCGCTGTTTGCCGAAGTCGCTAAAGAACTCGAGAAACCCGACCACAAGGTCGACCGCCCCGACCGCTTTCTCTACGTCTACGGCCTCTCGCAACTCGGCGCGGGCGATGTCGCCGGCGGCATCAAGACCCTCGATCAGCATTGGCGAAAATACCCGACCGCCAACGAGTCGGCCACGGTCGGATTTGCCCTCGGCACCGCCCTCCTCCAAACCGGGAAATTCGAGGAAAGCCAACGCGTTCTCAGCGATTTCCTCACCCGCTTTCCAAAAGACCCCAACGCCGACCAGGCGCGCTTCCTCTCCGCCGTCGCCCTCGCCCAAGCTAGCGAGTTCGTTGACGCCGCCACCCTGCTCAAGCCGCTCCTCGGCAAGCTGCGCCCGGACATCGACAGCCAGGCGACCGCTCTCTACCTCCAAGCCCTCCTCGAGTCCGAGAACTACGAGGAAGCCGAGACCCTCGTGCGATCCTACGACACGGACCGGCCCGGCGTCGTCCGCATTTCCGCCTTCCACCTGCTCGCCTCCTCCCTCGCCGATCACCTCCTCGCGTCGGGCGAACCCCGCCGCGCGCTCGCCGTCCTCCAGCGAATCTGGTCGCGCAACCGCCTCCTCTACCGTCAGCGCTCCGTCGCCGAAGAACTCCGCACCGCGCTCGAACAAGCCGCAAAGGCGGACATCCGCAACCCCGCCGTCCTGGCGGAAAAGAAGCGCCTCGAGCGCCTTTCGGACGAGGTCAGTGACGACATCGCCACCATCGAAGGAGCCACCGACTACGACACCGCGCTCGCCCTCCGCGAGGCCGACGCCTACGTCCAGCTCGGCCGCGACCGCGAAGCCGCCATTCTGCTCGCCAACTCCGTCGCCCGTCTCCCCGACAGCGAAGTCCTCACCGGAGCCTACTACCAGCTCCTTAATTGCTACGCTCGGATGTCCAGTTGGGCCGCGCTCTACGACACGGCCACCGCGTTCATCGAACGTTTCCCCAAGAACGACATTGTCCCCGAGACGCTCTACCTCCAAGCCGAAGCCGCCGCTCAGCTCGGCCAGCTTGATCAAGCCATCACCATCTACCAGCGCGTGGCCAAGGAATACCCCGACGGCCCGCTCGCCGCGCGCTGCCATTTCCTCGCCGCCTACACGCTCATGATGCTCGACCGCAACGAAGAAGCCATCGCCCTCTTCGACGAGCACGCGCGCCTCTTCCCAAAGGACGGCGACGACGGCCAAATCACCTACTGGAAAGGAATGGCGCTCCTCTACGCACTCCGTTTCGAAGACGCCCGCGCCCAGCACGCCCGCTACCTCGAGCAATTCCCCGACGGCCCGCACGCCTCCGACAGCCAATACCGCCGCGCCTACTGCCTCTTCCGCCTCAAGGACTACCCCGCCGCCATCGAGGAACTCAAAGCCTTCCGCGCGACCAATCCCCAGCCGCAGCTCGCCGACGAATCCAACAACCTCCTCGGGGACGCCTACCTCGCCACCGCCCGGGCCCAGGAAGCGCTGCAAGTCTTCCCTCGTACCACCCGCCACGACCCCACCGTCTACGACTACGCCGTCTTCCGAATTGGGCGCACCCTCCGGGCGCTCGAGGATTTCGACGCCGCAACCAAGCTTTACCAGCAATTCATCGAGAGCCGGCCCGACAGCCCCCGCGTCGCCGAAGCCCTCGGCAACCTCGCCTCGCTGCTCCGTCGCGACGGCGACACCGACGCCGCCCGCGAAATGTATTGGGACGCCGTGGCGCGCTACGGCGACGACCCCGACAAACTCGGCGTCGAAGATCTCCTCGAAGCCACCGCCAAACTCTACGCCTCCGAGGACCAACTCGAAAAATTCCAACTCCGCGTCCGCACCGAGCTCGTCGCCGCGCGCGAAAAAAAATCCGCCACCCTCGAAGCCCGCCTCGCCTGGATCGGCTGGCGCGTCGGTCGGCGCGACCCTGATTCCGGCGCCACGAAGTTTCTCGATCAGATCGCCTCCAGCGTCCCCTTCCGCTCCATGCCGCCCGTCGTACTCGCCGATGTCGCCGACCGCCTCCGCGAAACCAACAAGACCGACCGAGCCACCACAGCCTACCAGACCATCCTCTCTTGGTGGCCCCGTTCGCTCCAACTCGACCGCGCCTACGCGTCCCTCGGACTCGTGGCCGCCGAATCCGGCGACACCGCGACCGCCCTCCGCTACTTCGACCAATTCGAAAAAAACATCCTCACCTCCGCGCTACTCCCCGACGTCCTCGACGCCCGCGCCACCCTCTTCGCGGAAACCGACCGCCCCGACGAAGCCCTCGCCACCCTCGAGCGCATCCTCACCCTCCCCGAAGCCCGCGGCGAACCGACCGTTGACGCCCTCGTTCGCATCGGCGATCTCCACGCCGCCGCCAACAATTGGGAGCTTGCCATCCCCTATTATCAACGCGTCTACGTCCTCTACGGTCGCTACGACAAACAGGTCGCCCACGCCTACGCCGCCAGCGCCCGCGGTTTCGACGCCCTGGGCCGCTCTGAGGAAGCGGACCGCACCCGCCGCGAATTCCTCGAGCACTCGCACCTCGAGGACACTCCGGAATACCTCGAAGTCCGCCGCGAAATGCCGGACGCCCCCGCCCCCGTCGAGCCATGATTCGCCGATTCCCGCCCATCACCTTCACCGTCATCGCGCTCACCGCTGCCGCGTTCGCCCGCGCCGACGTCGTCCTTTACCAGGACGGCAAACGGGAGGAAGGCGACGTCCTCGGCGTGCGCGGCACCGGCATCCGCGTCGCGCAGCAGGTCAGCGCCGGCCGGGTCGAACTCAACGTCCCAGCCGACCGCGTCAAGCAAGTCGCCTTCACCCTCGCGCCTTCCCTTAGCGACGCCCTCGCCAATCCCTCCGCGACCAACGCCGACGACCTCGCGCGCCTCTGGGCCCGGCACCGCCCCTTCATCGGAGTCGTCGACACCGGAGCCTCGACCGCCGCCCTCGCCTACCTCAACGCGCTCGCCCTTACCGAAGGCAGTACCTCCGCCCAGCGCATCCTCGACCTCCAGCCCGAGCTGGAAAAACTCATCGCCGTCGATCCCTCGGCCGCCCCCGAGATCACCGGCCTCACCGCCATCGCCCTCATCCGTCTCGGACGCACCGAGGAAGCCCTCGATCTCGCGCAGAAACTCGACACCGTGGGCGAGGACATCGGCGGAGCCAACCGCGAGGCCCTCGCCTCCGCCCGCATCCTCGCGACCTTCACCCGCGCCACCGACGCCTGGCAGCGCCTACGCCAGCTCGACCTCGATTGGCCAAAGTGGCACCTCATGCCCGAGAAGCGCCGCGAACGACTGGAACTCACCGACTCCGCCCTCGACGGCTACCTCACGCCCGCCGTCCTCTTCCCGGAGAACGAAGAACGCGCCGCCGAAGGACTCCTCCAAGCCGCCGAGATCGAGCGCTACCTCGGCGACGACGAACGCGCCCTCTCCTACGCCCGCGAGATTCTGGATTGGTATCCGACCACGCCCTTCCAGAAGGAAGCCCAAGCCATCGCCACCGAGCTCACTCCCAAAGAACCCACCGCCGAATCCGAAAAATCATGAGACCTCATTCCACCCACGCCATGCATCCACTCCGCCCCACCCTCCTCGCCTTTGCGCTGCTGCTCGTCACCCCGTTCCTCGCCCTCGCGCAGGACACCCCGCCCGATTCCGCCGCCGGCGCCACGGCCACCGCGCCACCTCCCGGCGACATCTCCCTCCTCGACCTCTTCGTCCAGGGCGGCCTCCTCATGTATCCCATCGCGCTTTGCTCGATTGGCACCATCGCCGTCGCCGTTTACGCCGGCATCCGCATCAGCCGCCGCCGTCTCATGCCGAAGGAAATCATCCCGCAGATCAATTCCCAGATGGCCCAGCGCGACCTCCAGGCCGCCTTCGCCATCTGCCAGCAGCACCCCAGCGTCCTCACGAACAGCCTCGCGGGCGGCCTGATCCGCGTCGACCTCGAAGCCCCCCAATTCGCCCGCGCCGACATGGAGCGAGCCTCCACCGACACCCTCATCCACGAGGAAGGCCGCCTCGTCTATTGGATCAACTACCTCAACGTCTTCGCCACGGTCGCACCCATGCTCGGTCTCCTCGGCACCGTCACCGGCATGATCCAAGCCTTCAACATGCTCGCGTCCGGTCGCTCCGAACCCTCCGACCTCGCCGGCGGCATCGGCGTCGCGATGGTCACCACCGCCGGCGGTCTCATCGTCGGTATTCCCGCCATGTTCCTCTACTTCATCTACCGAAATAATCTCCAGACCGCCGTCGGCGACATCGGCAAGGCTCTAACCGTCGCGTTCGACCTGCTCACCGGCCACGTCACCCTCGGCACCGAGAACGCCCCCATGGCCGAGGAGACCCCAACCGCGGAAACACCCGTCGCCGACGCGCCGACCGAAACCCCCGCCGACGAAAACCCACCCGCCTAAACCATGCAGCCCGAGCGCGACAAAAACATCGAAATGGGGTTCCAGCTCGCCCCCATGATCGACATGACGTTTCTGCTGCTCATCTTCTTCATGGTCACCACCAAGATCACCAGCGAGCAGCTCAAGATGGAGATCAAACTCCCCACCG
The DNA here is from genome assembly GCA_963719495.1 of uncultured Verrucomicrobiae bacterium. Lineage (GTDB taxonomy): Bacteria > Verrucomicrobiota > Verrucomicrobiia > Chthoniobacterales > JAATET01 > CAVVKW01. The sequence goes on along the minus strand of CAVRCI010000002.1, from coordinate 602,563 downwards.
CCTCCGCCGCCGTCACCCCCGAAGACATCAGCGGTCGCGAAATCCTCAACATCGACAGCGAGGGGCAAATTTTCGCCGGTGACGATCAGGTCAACCTCCAGGAGCTCCGCGCCTACCTCAAGCGCCGCCTCGACGCCAACCCGCCCCTCCGCATCTACATCCGCGCCGCCGCCACCACCGACTCCTCCGTCATCAAGCCCGTCATGAAAGCCTGCGCCGAAGCCGGGGCCATCGACGTCATCTTTGGTAGCTACCGCCAGTAGGAGAACCGCCATGCAACCCCGCCGCCACGCCGCCCTCACTTGCGAAATCCCGATGGGACCCCTCATCGACATCGTCTTCCTGCTCCTCGTCTTCTTCCTCGTCACCGCCAAGCCGATCACCCCCGAGAGCGACGTCGGGCTCTCGCTCCCCGGCACCGTCGCCCAGGAGCAATCCCTCGACATCCCCGACGAGCAACGCCTCGTCATCGCACCCGGCGGCCAGGTGCTCCTCAACGACACCCCGCTCGACTCCCCGACCGCCAGCGAACTCCCCGAACTCGTCACCGTGCTCCGGCGCTTCAAGGAAATGTCCGACGCCAACCGAGCCGACGCCCTCGTCACGCTCGACGCCAAGGACGGAGTCGAGCACCAGCGCATCGTCGACGTCCTCAATGCCTGCGCCATCGCCGACATCCGCGGCGTCACCTTCGCCACCGAAGAAGAGCAGACCGCCGACTTCTAAAAGAAATCTCACGGCCGATTCGCGCCTCCCTCGCCGCACCCGCTTCATTCTTTCCTGAAACAACGGAATACCCTAGGATCCGTCCGAACGTGAAGGAACCCTCATCCGCTCTCAGGCGCCTCCAGTCCTCCCCGGGCGGAAGTCTCCAGCAGCAACTGTACGAATATCTCTCCGCGAAAATTTCCCGCGAAGAATGGCAGGTCGGCGATTTTCTCCCTTCGACCCGTGACCTCGCGCGCACGTTCCAGACGAGCATTTCCCCCGTCCACGGCGCGCTCGATCAACTCGCCGAGGAAGGCATCGTCGCAAAAATTCACGGTTCCGGCGTGCGTGTCCTCGCCCGTGGATCGACCCACGCGTTCGTCCGCAGCCGGCCCAATATCGACCTCATCACGACGATCACCCAACCCGACCTCCAGCAGCCCCCGTCGAAGGACCAGCATCTCCTTCCTGCCATCGAAAAATGGTTGCTCTGGGCCTTGAGCCACCACCCGGGACTTCGTCTCACGATCAGCCCGGTTCAATTCAACTACTCCAATCCCTCCATCCAGCAGGGCCTCCTCCGCGAGCGCATCGCGGAAGCCGAGATCATGCGCGCCAGCGTCGCCGTCTTCGCCAGCCCGGAGTTCATCGAAGAATCCGTCATGAAAGACATCGGCGCCTGCGCCCGCCGGGGCCTCCGCGTCGTCTACCTAGCCACCGGCGTCGACCTGCCGGAGTGCGATCAGGTCCGCTCCGATTTCGCCCAAGGCCAGTCCGCCCTCACCCGCCACCTCCTCCGCGCCGGCCACTCCCGCATCCTGCGCATGGTCTCCAATCCCGCCATGCTCTTCGAAGAGCAGAAATCGCAGGGGTTTCGGGAAGCCCTTCTGGAATTTGGCATTCGCGCGAACACCGCCAACCGCTGGTCCATCACCGGAAAGGCCGGCGAAGCAACCCCGGCTCGCGAACGAATCGACTACTACCGCGAACTTCTCGCCCCCAAGATCAAAGCCGAAAAGATCACCGCCATCATGGCGATCAATGATCCCATTGCCGCCGACGTCCGCATCGCCCTCCACGAACTCGGGCTCCACGGGCAGATCGAGGTCACCGGCTACGACGCCGACTGGAGCGAGATGGATTGGTCGGAGAAATACCCGGCCGACTGGCTCGAGCTCCACGCTCCCCTCCTCGCCGCCGACGCCCGCCCCATCTCGGTCGGCACCCGCCTCCCCGCCGTCGCCCAGGCCCTCGCCGACCTCGTCATCTCCCGAGCCTTCCACCTCGGCGACACCCCCCCCCGCATCATCACCGTCTCTCAGGAACTCAGCGTCTAGCGCTGGCCGTATTTTCTCCCAAGGAAGTCGCAGAATATCTGTTGCGCGGCCTGATACTAGTGATACCTTCTCGTCATGCCCCCCGCTAGCAAATCGTTCGCGTCGTCGACCCGACAATCCCCGCATCGCTCCCGTAGCGCGGTCACTCTGATCGAACTGCTCGTCGTGATGGCCGTCATCTCCCTCCTTGCCAGCCTCTCGATCACCACGTTCAGCGGAGTCGGTCGCGGCCAGAATATCCGTCGCGCCATCGTCGAAACCTCGGGCTACCTGGACCTCGCCCGCGTCCACGCGGCGGCGAAAAATACCTACGTTTACGTGGGCTTCGACACCAGCGGCGAAGGCGTTCGCCTCATCATGTTCGAGAGCCGCACCGGCTTGGACGCGATGGATGGGAAGGCCAGCGTGACCGTCGGCACTGACCCCGACCTCGTGCTCGCCCGTCCCATTGTCCGATTGGACGGGGTTGGTTTCCGCGACGCCGGGAATTCCTACACCCCAAGCATTCCCAACCGCCCCGGCAACAGCCCCGAGGCGATTTCCTCGGATACAACCATCCGCTACCAGCAGGGAGCCGATTCATACACCTTCGACCGCCTCGTCACCTTCCTGCCGACCGGTCAAATTCGGAACGGAAGCGCCTTCGCATCGCTGATGGAATTCGGATTTCAGGAGCAAAAGGATCAGGCAATCATCCCGAATCCCGCCGCTTTTCAACTGTCGGGTCTCACCGGGCAGGTCCGAGTCTTCCGACCCCAGCCCTGATGACCCCGCGGCGGAGAACGGCTCGGGCGTTCAGCCTGATCGAAGTGGTGCTGGCCCTGGGTCTCATCTCGTTCGTCCTCGTATCCCTGCTTGGAATCTTCGTGATCGGCATCGAAACCGAACGGGACTCGTCGGCGCAAATCCGGGCGGCGAATCTGGCGACCCGCTTGGTCTCCGAGCGCCGCAACGAACCCGTCGATCCCAACCCGAAGTTTTTAATTCCACCTCTCAATGATCCCTCGCTCGGGACCGCCGGGAAGACGCTCTACTTCGCGGACGGCGAAGGCGTCGTCAGCAGCGTCGCCGACGCCACGATGGCCTGTCGGATCACGAGCACGCTCAGCAGCGACTCGAAGCTGGCTTATTTGACCCTCCGGTTCTTCTGGCCGGCTGCTACCGCCAGTGCAACCGCCCGACCAAACTACCGCGTGGCGACCGCCGTGCGCATCGAACCATGACGGCGCACTCGACTCATCGCTCGCATCGTCGCGGCTTCACGCTCATCGAACTCGTCGTGTCGCTCGCGATTCTCTCCATCATCCTCGTCAGCCTTGCCGCCATCACGGGCGACGTGTCCGCGCGCTGGCAATCAGCGTTCGCCCGGGTGAACAATTTCAGCAAGGCCCGGGTCTCACTCGACGTGATCGGTGGCGACCTGGCCCGGGCGCTCATCGTCCCCGATCTCGCCGCCTTCCCGACACCGACGGCGGGCGGCAACTCCCAGCTCCGCGCCATCACCCAGACGTCCGGCGGAGGCGACCGCCCCCTCTCCCTCGTCGAATACCACGTCGTCGACCCCGCGCAAGCCGGCGATCCGACGGAACTCGGCCTCTGGCGCGAAAGCGTGCCGATTGGCTACACTGATCCACTCCCCTACTTCCAAAACGCGCTCGAATTCGCCCAATTTTCGGGCACCCCGCAGGACGATCAACTTGGCCCGGGCATCCTGCTCTTTCGCTGCCAGTTCGTTCAAAACGACGGCACGCTTCGCGATGATTTTGTCTACGATTTCGAGGACGCCACCGCCCCGACTTCCTGCCGACTCGTGGTCGTGACTCTGCTCGTCGTCGACGAGAACGCGCTCTCCCAGCTCGAGGACGCGGGAAAAACGAATCCTTTCATCAGTCACTTCTCGGCAAACCCCTCTCCGACTCAACGCTTCCGCGAGTATTGGATGAGCCTGCGCGACGACGCCTCCTTCATGGCCACGATGCCCCGCGCCGTGCGGTCTGGGGTCGAAATTTATGAACGCTCCTACCCCCTCAATGCCAGTCTTTGACGGCGGTCCGACTTCGCGCCAGCGCGGGATTGCGCTGATCGCCGTCCTGGCGGTCATCGCGCTCGTGACGTTTCTCATCATCTCGTATTTCTCGATGACTCGCTTCGACCTGATGGTCAGCGACGGCTACGGCAAACGGATCTCGGCCGATGAGCTGGCCAGCGGCGCTGCGGACGTGCTGGTTCAGGAGTTTTTAAACGAAATCGCGGCGGGCTCGACCATTGACCAACCCAACTCCCCCGAACCCGTCTTCGTTCCGAAATTTACCGCCGGAGCAAGCAACTCGAAGATCAACGCGACGGGTGCGCTCCCGGCAAAATTCACCACCGCCGCCGAAGCAACCACGTTTCCCGCTCTTCTCCGGCGGAGTGCCGCGAGCTTCAGTTTTCCCGGCTACTACGACTTCTCTTCAATCCCGAGTCCACAGTTGTCTTCGTCCGTCGGAACGGAAGCCGCGACACCTTCGGCCCGGGGAATCTCCAAGGAGCGGTGGAACAAACCGCTCCTCATGGAGCCGTCCGCAATCACCTCATTCACTCCGCCAAATTGGATCTACTGGACCGAGCAGGGCCCAAACGCCAACCCAAGTGCGCCGGACGTGGTCGGTCGCGTTGCCTACGTCGTCTACGACACCAGCGGACTTCTCGACGCAAATGTCGCGGGCTTTCCCGCGTCGAGCGCACCAGCACCATCGGATGAGGAAGTCGGCGCCAAGGGGAACCTGATCTTTGCGAAGCTGGAAAGCCTCGGGTCAATGACAGCGTCGCAATCGGATACTTTCTCGGGATGGCGTTACAAAAATTTGGTAGTACCGAGCTTCTCGGACTTCGTGCTCGAATGGGCCGGTAAGGGCTACCTCACACCGCCGGTTAACAACGGGACCACGTCCGGAAATCGATTCGTTGGACGACAGGATTTCCTCGATTACGCCAAATCCGTTGGACTGCCCAACGATGCCCTGCCGTATTTCACGACGTTTTCCCGTGCGGTCAACGAGAGCTCATGGCTCGGCCCGACCACACCTACCTCCATTAACCCGACCATCGCCACGCTTCGCAAGCCGGACGGTTCCCTGTTCCGCATCGAGCGATTCCCACTGACTCGGCTGGACTGGTTCAACGATCCTGCTGCCCATCTCTCCGAGATCGCTGAGCATTTCGGCCTGGTCCCCGAGTCGACTGGATCCAACCCCTGGGACTACGTGTGGCGCTACGAGCAAGCGGGCACTGCGACGGGTAATATTGCCACCCTCGAAGACGTCGCCGCGCTCGATCGCCAACCGGACTTTTTTGAGCTCCTGCGCGCCGGGATCAACGAGCAATCCCTCGGACAGGTTGCCACTGATCGAACCCACACCGACACGCAATACACCGACGGAAGCCGCCTTCGCCACGTGGCTCAAATCGGCGCAAACATCATCGATCTCGCGGACGAGAACAATTACCCGATCGAAATTGTCTTCCCGTTTGCTGATCCGGGAAATCCGGCCAGACCGATCAGCAGTTACCCCAACGCTGCACGGATCCGGGAGAGAATCAACGGGGCCGAGGATCTTCCTTACATCAGCGAGATCGCCGCAGCCGTCTATCGCGACAACAACGGGAACTCGTCGACGAGCCAGCGGGCTTACTTTCCAGTCGAGATCTGGAACCCACACCGCGCCGGCGGACCCGCGGTCGATGGCCCAACGCAGTTTCGGGTCCGCGCACACGATGGGGTAGGCGCGATCCGGAGAATCGAAGGACCAAGCCCGAAGTATGGAAATCCGTATTTTTACGACTCCACCGGAGTATCGATTTCCTTCCCATCGAGCGCATCTCAGTTTCGCGAACCCACGATGCTGAGAGTTACAAACAGTTCCACAACATCGCCCAACTCGACTCTTGGGGCGCTCTCCGCAATTCCCGGACCAGATCTCACGACCGACGGAGGGACCGGCGTCCCCCAAAACATCGAGTTTTATAACAATCTATCGGAATATCCAAATGCGCAGACGCCCACCTACTCATTGGAATACTCCGTAGGATCGAGCTGGCGCACCTATCAGGATCTGGTGGGGGTCGCGTACCGTGCGGTAAAGAGCACGACGAACGCGACCGGGAATTCCACGAGACCGACGAGTTGGTTTAAGGGGATGACCACAATTGATCCGAGAACAACCCGCTTCGGGCTCTCGGAAGGAGAAGTTCCCAGCCGAGTTCCCGATCAAAGTCGTCAGCCGGGATCCTTGCCGGACAGCTCAACGGTAAAAGGCACCTGGGCAAAGCTTCTCGGAAGCAGCACTTTTGCGCCCGGGGGCGGAAATAGTTTCGGTGCCACAAACCCGACATTTCCTGCCGGACTTCGCTATTCGAACTTCGCAACGAACCGCGGCAACGGCTCTTCTGAAGATCCAATCTATCGGGACGCAGACAGCGTGACCCGCCCAGGAGACGGGAACTTCGATAAGAACGTCAACCCGATGGAGGCCGGCGACGACTCGGCTCGACCGCTCATTCTGAATCGCAACCTCGCAAGTGTCGGCGAGCTTGGCTACGCCGGACGAGATCTTCCCTGGAAGACTCTCGATTTTTTCTCCGAGTTCAGCGCCGATGCCTCGCTTCTGGATCTGTTTAGCGTCAACCCGGAACCCCGGATCGCTGCTGGAAAGATCAATCTCAATAGCGCCCCCCCAGCGGTCATCAAAGCTGTCGTTGCCGGAGTCCACGATAATCCGATCGCCAAACAGCCTCTCCCCCTTACCGCCATCGATGCAATCGCGGCGGCAGTGGTGAGTAATCGGTCTGATGCTCAGGGCGGGCCGATGATTAATAAAGCGGACCTCGTGACGCGCATCATCGGCAAAATGGGCGACGAACTTTCATGGATCAATGCTGACCGCGAAGCGCCCGCGCGAGCTCTCGCGGATGTCGCCAACGTCCGGACCTGGAATCTGATGTTCGACATCATCGCTCAGGCCGGAACGATCCCTCCGAGCGGCGCCCTCACCGATTTCGCTCTGCAGGGCGAGCGACGCTACTGGGTCCATCTCGCCATCGACCGCTTCACCGGAGAGGTCGTCGATCTCCAAACGGAATTAGTCTATGAATAAATTCGTTCGCTTCGCCCCGGCAGCGTTTCTCACGTTTGCCCAATTTACGCTCCTCGCGAGCAATGCAGTCGCGGACGACGAAGCCGCCCCCGCCCCTCCGTTCATTCAAGACGCCCCTGACCCGAGTCAGTGGACGGTAAAGGTCGAATACCCACCTGACAGTCCCCAGGCCTCAACCGCCGACACCGCTGGCAAAGAGATCCTCGTCGAGAAATCCGGTGGACTGGTCCACATGAAGCGGACTGATCCCAGTGGAGAGACGCTGACGACGTGGATCGCGGACGACTTGGTCATGGAGAGACGATCCGAATGGCCGACTGGTTATCTGATTTCCCGTCCAGCTGAATCCGCCATCCCTGCCTTCGACATTCCGAAATTGGGTCCCGACACGTTTATCCGGACTGAACCCGTCGGCGGCGTCAAATGCCACTACCACGAATGCACCAGAGCCGCCGTCCCGATGGAGACGGCAAATCCCGACGATCACGATCCGCAGAAAACGCTGGTGTGGATCGACGCGCGGACCCGACTGCCGGTGCGAGTCATCGAAAACGGAAGTATTCAGACGACCTACAACTACCGCTTCAGCACCTATTCCGGCCAACTTACCCTTCCACCCGAGTTCCAAGAGCGCCTTCGGCTCTGGAAGGAACGTCCAGCCGCCAAGGGCAATTAATCCTTCGGACAAGCCCGGCAAGCTGACGCTGACTAATCGTCGTTTTGACCCTACTCGCTCGGCCAGTTGGGTGAATCAATCGCCCTCCTGCCCGCACTTTTATGAGACCCATCACCTTATTCGCTGCCCTATTCCTGACGTGCTCCACTCTGGCGTCAGCCGCCGACATCGAGTTGAACCGAGTTGATTGGCCGACACCTGAGCAGGGCGTGATCCCGCTCGGCGCCAATGCCAAACTTCCTCTGCGACTGAACGTCAGCACCACCAAGTCCGGCGAAACCCAGTGGACAGCGAAGACGGTCAACTGGGTTGGCAAGGTCGTGCACACACAGGAAGGCTCCATGTCTTTGCGGAATGGAGAGACCCTCCTCAATATCGAGATCCCCACCGCCGATTGGCCCTATGGCGCCTACGACGTCGTTCTTCAAATCGAGCAGCCGGGCGAAGCGTCCAAGCCGATCCGCGTTCCCTTCGCCCTAGCTGGACCCAACGACCGCTTCGTCGTCTTCGACAAACCGAATATCGCGCGTGGTCTGGAGTTTTCGTCCCAAAATTCCATCATCAAGGGTGTCCGCGTCGGCGACCACGCCACCGGCGCGATCATCCTCCGGCAGGATTCGGCAGAACAACCCTGGGCGCGTTCGCTCTTCGTCAATCTCACCGACGCCAGCCTCCGGAACGGCAACTTCCCCGTGATCGACGTTTCGACCGTCTTCCGCCAGCCGTTCGACACCGGCGTCGAACTCAACGTCGACACGGTCGATGGCGGAAAAAAGGTCGATACCGAGTGGGGCCGCAGCGAAAAATGGCGACTCCTCGACAAGTCCATCGACAACGCCTTCCTCGGTGCGCGGGACCACGGCGGCGACCCGGCAAAATTCCCGGTCGACGGCCATGATTTTCGAGTCAACACCTACGCCAACGATGCGGCCATCCGTGCGTTCTGGGTGCGCGCTGTTCCCCGCACCGGTGACGTCGATTGGAACCGCCTTTTTCGGTTCCGAGGCATCGAGACCGCGAAGAACATTTTTGTCTACGCACCCGAGGAATCGGCGACTTTCGACTACCGGTTCGAGAATCTCGCGAAAGTCCCGACGACCGTCCAATACTCGGTCCGGCTAGAGGCCTTCGACGGTCGCGAGATTTGGACCCGCGAAGGAGAATTAGAGGTCCCGGGCACCAGCAAAATTGGAGTCCCCGTCAGCTTTGAAGGGAAAGGTCTCGCCCACGGCATCTATCGACTCATCTTCCGCGGCACCCGCGTGGGAAGTGACACGCCCTTGGTGGATCGCTCGACGACATTCGCCATCTCCGACTTGAATCCAATCGCTCCGGTCGCTGCCGGCGACTTTTTATACGGCCTCGATGTGATCTACGGCAAGGCCACGGCGGAACCCGCTCACCTGGAATGGGCCGATTTCATGGGCGCCGACATCATCCGGGACCTCGGACGCGCTCCCCATCAACTTGGCACGATCGAAGCCGACCTCGCCAAACTTGGAGAGAAAAATCTCCAGGCAATGGTGATGGTTACCCCCGCTTGGAATTCTGATCCCGACCAGCGTCGAGACCAGACTGCGAAAGTGGCCGGGGATTTGGAACGCATGTCCGCCAAGTTCAAGGACCGCATCACCTTTTACGAGATCGGCAATGAACCCGACCTTCGATTTTTCTACGACGGTCCGACCAGTGCCTACGTCGAAGATTACGAAACCTACTACGACGCGATCAAACGCGGCAATCCTGCCGCCGTCGTCATGAATGGCGGCCTGTCATTTCACATGGAGGACGGCAGGAAGCGCTCCGAAGAAATCATTCGGGCGATCAATCCCAACAAGATCGACGCGTGGGCCTACCACGCTCACGGCCCCGGGATTCGAGCCGAGCGCGAGGGCTACGAGCGAATGCTCCAAGCGATCAAGGAGGCGGATCAAGTGATGCGGCCCCTCGTCGACACGGAATCCGGCGTCGCTGCCTCGAACCCAGCGCAGGAATGGGAACAGGCTCGCACCGTAATCGAGAAATTGGCTTACGCCCAATCCGTCGGCATGCCCGCGTTTTTCTACTTCCGACTCCGCATGGACGACGGGGACAAGCACTACACGATGACGCAGAACGTGAGCGAACCCCGCCCGTCCATTCTGGCCTACCGCACCATGGTGGCCACGCTCCGTCACCACCGCTTCGTCGCCCCCGTCGAACTCACCCACCCGGGCAGCACGGGCTTCTTTTTTCAACAACCGAGCGGCCCCGGCAAAGCCGCCGTCTTCTGGACGGGAGACGAAGCGATCACGACACAGAACGTCGACCTCGGACCCGGCGCCGCCGATGCCCGGATCGTCGACATGATGGGGGATACCCAGCCCGCTCCCATGATCGACGCCACCACCGCGGCGGTCACCGTCGGCAGCGACCCGGTCTTTTTGAAGTGGCAGTCCCCCGCCAAACTTCCGGGGCTGAAAACCAAGCCGTCGGTCCTCGAACTCCCCTCCCGCCTTCAGGTCAACACCGGAGCCGACAACCGCCTCACTGCCCGTCTCGTGAATTCCGGCACCAGCCCGCTCACGGGCACACTCGTCCTGACCACCTCCGGAACGGATAGCGTCTCGCTGGACCGCAGTGAGATCTCCGTCAACGTCCCCGCGGCCAGCGAGTCGACGGAAGCCATCGCGCTCACCGTTGCTCCGCCGGAAGCGCGCATCGAGTGGCCAGTTCAATGGCAGGTCTATTTGGGTGTCGATCCCGAGCGCGTCGACCTCGCCGCGATCACCAAAGCCGCCGATGCCCCAACGACTCTGCCGTCGGCAAACGATCAAACAATCGCGGGTCGCCGGATGGTCCTCCGCGATCAGGTCCTCAACTTTGCCCCGCTCTTCGACGAGCGAGGCGAACGGGAAGCCGCGGTTGCCACTGCCGTGATCGATAGTCCCCGAGATCAGACCATCCGCGTGGGTTCTTCCGCTGATTGGTGGATGCAAGTTTTTGTAGACGGGTCCGAAGTCTACAGCACGATGGAAGGTGGTAACACCGCGGGTTACGCACTCACTGATCACCCCTTCGAGATCAAATTGAAATCGGGACAGAACCGCATCGCATTCCTTGTGCTTTCCGGCATGGACGGATGGAAGCTGCTTACGGGAGGACCAGACGAGTTGCTTGCTGCGCAAAGCACGGGTGCCTCTGGCTCCGCGCGAATCGAGGCAACTTTGCAAAAAGGTGATCAGATCATCGCAAAAGCAGACACCGCCTTGGAGATACTCCCAGCCTTCATCGCACTACAGGAATCCTTTTGGGACGTGCCATTCGATCGGTGGGGTTCCACCGATCCCACCGTCGCGTTCAACCCGATTCGGTTACAAAATTTCCACGAAGCTTTCCCCGATTCCGACCGCTGGTTTGGCGGCGACGACGACCTTTCGGCCAAGCTCTGGGTTGCCACCGACGACACCACCATCGGCCTCGTCGTCCGCGTCCGCGACGACCGCCATTCCGTCGAAGACGAAAACTTGGCCGAGTCCGACGCCATCCAGATCGCTGTGGATGATCCCGCGAAAATCGTCACCCTCGCCATCGAACCCGACGGGATGAAGGTCGATTCGCCCGGCGGCCTTCCCGCTGGATTCCGAGCCGACGCGCGACGCGGTGACGGCGAGACCGTTTACCGCATCAGCTTCGACCGATCCGCTACCGACGGCCCCGCCGCGGTGAACTTGCGGATACTTGACCGCGACGACGACCTCTACAAACAGACCCTCACGCTCCGCAATGATTGGCAGGGACCGACCGAACTATGGCTCCAGATCCCGCGCGACTGAAGTGTCCCTCAGTCTTCGTCTCCACGCCGGTCTAGCCAATGGCCAAGTGCTGCAGCGCGACAGCCAGGGCGAAGCCTCGGTCGAACTTCATTTTACCGGAATCGACGCCTCTAGCTCGCTGATCGCAACTCTTTTCGACGGCCACGCCGTTTTGCAATCCTGGACGTTCGCGAGCCCCGCGGCTGATCCAAGTATTCGGCTCGACCCGATTTCCACCGGCGGACCCTACGACCTTCGTCTCGAGAACGGCTCGTCTACCGTCACCGTCCGCGGCTTCTTCGTTGGTGAAGTCTGGATCCTCGCCGGACAGAGCAACATGGAAGGATGGGGCTTACTTGCAGGCGCGGCCCCGCCCCATCCCCGGATTCGGGCGTTCACTATGCGGCGGGAATGGACCCGGGCCGTCGAGCCCATGCACCTCCTCGCCGAGTCGCCCGACGTCTGCCACCACGGGGGGACCCAATGTTCCGCCGCGGAAAGCCGGACCCGCCGCCGCCAAGCGGTCATCGGCACCGGCCCGGGGCTCTTCTTCGCCCGCGAGATGCTCGAGAGAACGGGCGTCCCCCAGGGGCTCGTGTGCTGCGCCCATGCCGGAACCAGCCTCACTCAATGGACTCCCGAACCCCTCATCGACGGCGAGACTTCGATGTACGGATCAATGCTCCAAAGCGTCCAGGCCACCGCCCAGCCCGTCGCCGGCGTGCTCTGGTATCAGGGAGAAAGCGACGCAACTCCCGACGACGCGCCCGCCTACACCACTCGTATGGGGTGCCTCGTCACCTCGCTCCGCCGAGACCTCGCCCAGCCGCGTCTCCCGTGGATCATGGTCCAGCTTGCCCGGCGCTTCGGACGCCGAGACCCCGACGAGATCAGCAGTTGGAATTCCGTTCAGGACCAGCAGCGCCTGCTGCCCGACCGCATTCCAGACCTCGCAATGATCTCCGCGATCGACCTCCCGCTCGAAGACGAAATCCACCTCGCCGCCGACGCCCACGCGACGCTTGCCCACCGTCTCGCCGACCAAGCCACCCGCTTGACAACCAACCCCCGCCGACTCCCACCGCCCCCAACGCTTCACCGCATCTCCAAATCGTTTGCTCCCGACCCCGCCAGCCCCACCCACCTCGTCATCGACGTCACCTACCGCCACGCCATTCCCCCGCTCACCGCGCCCGGCGAACCCAACGGGTTCGCCGTCATTGATTCCGACGGCGTAGAGCTTCCCCTGATCCGACGCACGACTCTGCGCGGTCGCACGGTCCGCCTCCACACGGCGTCGACGATCACCGGCGCGCGGATCGCCTACGGCTACGGCTGCACTCCCGTCTGCAACATCACCGACGCCCGCGGCCTCGCACTCCCCGTCTTCGCCCCGCAAGCTTTGCCGACCATTTCCGATCCTCAAATCAAACGCATCGAACCTGCGAATAAAAGATGAGCCAGCATCCCGATCAGCCATTGATCTACGTCGTCGGCGACAGCATCTCCATCCACTATGGGTCGGCCCTCGAAAGAGCGCTGCGAGGATTCTGCCGCTACGACCGCAAGAGCGGGCAATCGGAAGCTCTCCTCAATCTGGATGACCCGATGGGAGCCAACGCCGGAGATTCGCGGCGAACGCTGGCCTATCTCGAAGCGCGATTCGCCACGGGCGACTTCTCTCCAACGGTCCTGCTTCTCAATTGCGGACTCCACGACATCAAACGGGAACTCGGCTCGAAGACGCTACAGGTGCCACTCGACGAATACCGTCGCAACCTCGAGCAGATCGTCGGGCTTTGCCGGGAGCAAAAAACCAGTCTCGTGTGGGTGCGAACAACGCCCGTGTCGGAAGTCATCCACAACCGACCAAACGCGACGTTTCATCGCTTCTGCGTGGACGTCGACACCTTCAACACTTGCGCCGACACCGCGATGGCCGAGGCAAACGTCCCGGTGATCGACCTCTTCGCATTCACCCGTAATCGAGGAGACGACGAGGAGATGTACTGCGACCACGTGCATTTTCGCAACACCGTCCGCGAAGCACAGGGCACCTTCATCGCCGGATGTCTCGTCGGGCTTCTTCGCCCGAGCATCTCAACTGAAAGCATTCTTTCGGCGAAAACGTTAACGACTTGATTACATAACTTTACGGCGATCTCCAATGAGTCGAGTAGGCTCACTTCCGCCGTTCACTTTTCGACTTCCCTTCCGACGCCTCCAATGGCGGATTAGTCCTCGACGAAAATTTCTTCCTCGAATCCGAAACTTCGCGACTCCTCTATCACGGTTTTACGTCGAAGCATCCACTCATTGATTTTCACTGCCACCTGTCCGCCAAAGACATTGCGAACGACCGCCGATTCGCCAATCCCTCCGCTACCTGGCTCGCAGGCGATCACTACAAATGGCGGGCAATGCGGGCAAACGGCGTCGACGAACGCTTCCGCACCGGCGACTTCGACAATCTTCCGAAATTCGAGAAGTGGGCTGAGACCGTTCCGTTCACGATTCGCAGCCCCCTTACCACTGGACCCACCTTGAGCTGCGGCGATATTTCTGAATCAGCGAGCTACTCAGCCCCAAAACGGCCCGATCAATTTACGACCGAGCATCCGCCGCGCTGACGACCCCGGCGTTTTTCACCCAAAATCTCCGCCGCAAAATGAGCGTCGAGCTGGTTTGCACGACAGCGGTCACGCGGGAGGGCGGGGTCGTCGCGCAATGCGCGCGAGACCGTCGAAGGGTGCACTCCTGCCGTTTGCGCGATGTCCCGCATTGTGACGCTCCGTCCGCTCGGATTCTCCATGGTCCGATTGAGCTTGGCGCAACGACGTGCATGTTTCACGCCCTGTCGTCGACTTGAAGCGAGCGCATGGTTCCCGGCGATAAAAACACCTTCTCCTCAGTCGTTATTTTTCACCCGAACCCTTGGCGGTCTCGGATTCCTTCTCATCTCCACGCTCGCGATGGCGGCTCCGACCACCTACCAGACTGCATTGATCAACGACGGGCCCAGCCTCTACTACCACTTGGGCGAAGCGAGTGGCACGACTGCTTCGGACGTTTCTGGCAATTCACTCGCCGGCGCTTACGTTGGCGGCGTGTCTCTCGGACAAGCGGGTTACAGCAATAGCGCTCCGAGCGACACTGCCGTGAGCTTCAACGGCACGAACTCCTACGTGCAGGCGCCGAGCGGCTTCAATTCCTTCGGCAGCATTCTCGACGGATCAACCTACGAATTTGTCTTCCGGGGCAGCACCAGTTCAACCGGGGCGGCCTTGGGGACTTTCAATGATTCGCCGGACCAGACCGCACTCCGTATCAGCCTCGAAGGGGCGACCGGGAAAATTACCTTGTTCATCCGAGATAGCGGCAACCGCCAAAGGGAGGCTACCATTACCGATACCAGCCTGTTCAACGGCAATTACCATCAGATCGCGTTCACGTATTCGTCGGCCGGAGCGACGGATGCCACCCAGGTTCTCGGTTACAGCGACGGTGCGGCCCGGACGCTCTCCTTCAATTCCGGCGGGACGCTGGGCAAGGCCACCACTTTCTCGAACTTCACGAGCCCGAAGCAGATCGGCGCGAATAATCTCCCCGGCGTGACCAACGCTTTCAGCAACATCACCCTCGACGAGGTCGCCTTCTTTGATGGCGCCTTAGCGCCAAGCAGATTAACAATCACAGCCTCGCTCTCACCGCAATCCCGGAGCCCCCAGCGTGACCGCGTTGATGGTCATCGGGGACTCGCTCTGCTCGTGGTCGTTCGTCGGCTCCGCCAGATTGGCGACCGGACCTCCGCATTGTAGATTCATCGACGGGTCTCGACCCGCTGCTTCGCCGAGATCAGGCAATCCCAGCGTGAGGTTTTCGAGTACCAACTGCTCCGCACCGCCACTCCGGGGTCGAGGGGGCAGCCTCGCAGATCGGGCCTTGGTCAACCTCAATGCCCGGGACTTTCGCTCGCGCTTCGCCCGCAGCCAGACCTCCCTCGGAACCCAAGTCCGGCCGTTGATTGATGAGCCGCCATTCAGAATTTTGATCTCGTCCGGCCCCGCTCCGAGGCGCCACCTCCCCCGACTCTGGCAACGGGCCGCGCACCGCAGCCCATCCCAACCAACCCATCCCCCCAATGAATATGAAACCATATGCCCTTGAATCCACCCCCAAGATTGATTTCAGCCCCTCGATTCCCACTCGCTATCGATTGAAAAAACCGTGGATCGGAATCGCCCTCTTCGCGATCTTGACCGGAGTGCTCCTCTCAGCACCCACCACGGCTAAACGCTCCGATGATCTTGTCGAGTCGATGGGCATCAACATCAAGCTCAACCGAAGCGTCTACAAAAACACGTGGGCGACGGTGAAATCCCGGCTGGGCGAGCTGCGTATCCGCCATTACCGCGATGGACTCCAATTTGTGGACGATGCGACTTACGCATCCCGCTACCAGAGCCTCTCCGACGATTTCGGCATGAAGATGCTCGGGCTCTGGGGTCCATGGGAAAATATTTCACCACCTCGAAGTACGGGCCGGCGACGAACGGGGGCCCGATTTCGACTTACCTCACAGAATGCGGCTACAACACGATGACCGGCGGCATTGGCTGCTCGGAGCTTGCCCAGATGAAGTGGACGACGCAGCTCTTTGCCACCGGCTTCGCAACGAGCACGAAGGTCTACCTGCACCAGCTGATGGACGAATCCGCCACGCCCAGCGACGAGAATGGGAACTGGGGCATCCTCCGCTTCGACGGGTCCCGCAAACCGGCCTTCGTCGCAGTGAAAAACATGATCTCTCTTCTCAGCGAGGCCGTTTGGAACACCTCGAGCAAGTCCTGGTCGGCTCCAAACTTCAATCCGGGCGCTCTGGATTATTCGCTTCCCGCCACCCAGATTGGCGATGGTCGCAAAATCGAGCAGCTCCTGTCGCAAAAAAGCAACGGCGACTTCTACCTTCTCGTCTGGCTCGACGCGGACAACTGGGATCAAGCGACGAAGACCGACCTGAACCCGTCGCGGACGGAAACAATGACTTTCACCCAGCCCCAAAACGTCACGGAGTATCGTTACAATGCAAACGGCGACCTTGTAGACACTGCCCTCGCGCAAGGTATCACCTCGGTCCCGATCACGATACCGGGGTCCGTTCTGAATGGCGTTAAGATAGGGCGGATTTAGGATGAAGTAGGCAGCTAACCGGTTGCTCATGGAAAGCCGCAGATTCCCCGACGTTATCCAGCTTAAAACTTTGATGGAGAGATTGTTATCGTTATGATAGGTCATGACGAACAAAACCCCTTTTTTTCAAGCGTTTGGCCCCCTGCTTTTCGGTCGTGCGCCGAGGCGGGCGGCGGATCAGATTGGTCGGATCAAGGGTCTGGAGGATCTCTACAGTCTGTTTGGTGATTTGATTCCCGCAGCCACGCTGGCGTGCACGGATAGTGGAGTTGGGAGTCGGGATCGCAGCCTGCCCGCTCGGGTGACGTTCTGGGCTTTCGTGGCTCAGGTTCTCAGCCCCGGGATGGGGTGTCGGGAAGTTGTCAGCAAAGTGGCCGCTTGGTGGCGCTGGGCGCAGATCCACGCAGGCCAGTCGTTGAGCGCGAGCGCCTACTCGCAAGCTCGATCCCGTTTTGACAAGGAGGTGCTCGAGGTCATCGCCCGGCAGATTGCCTGGAGCTTGGATCGCAACACGTTGAGTGCGGAAAAGTGGCTGGGTAAACGCACCGTCAAGATCATCGACGGGACGAGCGTCTCGATGCCCGATACGCCGGAGAACCAAGCCCTCTGGCCGCAACCCAGTTCGCAGAAGCCGGGATGTGGTTTTCCGCTCATGAAGCTGACCGGCTTGTTCTCTTTGAGCAGCGGAGCGCTCATCGACCACGCCACTAGCAACGAACACGTGCACGAGAGTCAGCTCTTTCGCCAGATGTGGCCGCGTTTGAGTCGGGGCGACGTCCTGCTCGGGGATCGCGGTTTTTGCTCCTACACGACTCTGGCCACGCTGGCTGGACGCGGCATTGACGGCGTCTTTCGCCTCCACCAAGCCCGCAAGATCGACTTCCGGGAAGGTCGCCGACTCGGTCCCGACGATCGGCTCGTTCAGTGGACTAAGCCAGCGAAGGCGCCCGCGGGCTTCAGCGACGAGGAGTTTGCCGCGTTGCCCGACACGCTGGACTTGCGGATGATCCGCCTAACGGTCGCCACGGCTGGCTTCCGAACCCGCAGCGTCGTCGTCGTGACGACCTTGCTCGACACCGAACTCTACCCCGCCGACGACATTCGCGCGCTCTACGGCGAGCGCTGGAACGTCGAGTTGCATTTTCATCAGATCAAGACGCTCATGGCTTTGGACATTTTGCGCTGCAAGACGCCGGAGATGATTGAGAAAGAACTCCTTGTCCACCTCATCGCCTACAACCTCGTGCGCGTGCTCATGCAACGCGCCGCCCATCACCACAAAGCGCCGCTGGATCGGGTCAGCTTCAAAGCCACTCTGGACACCTCCCGTCACTTTGCCGATGTCATCCACGCCGCCGCAAAAACGCCTCGCAGACAGCAGGCGCTCATCGAGGAAATGCTCACTCTGATCGCCGCTTCGCTCATCCCCGAGCGCCCCGGGCGATCCGAACCCCGCGCCAAGAAACGACGACCAAAAAACTTCCAGCTCCTTACCAAACCCCGTTCCGAAATGGGCAATCTCCCACATAGGAATCGGCCCAAACGGAAATCTCCCAAATCCGCCTTATCTTAACGCCATTCGGGTCCGTTCTCTTTATAAAGATACGGAAGGCTGGCACCGGCGGTGCCTTCCAACAAGGGACGGCAAATTTTTTCAGCCTCGAGGCGGAAAACGCGACGAACCTAATCTCCCGCAGCGGCTTATCCTGGCAATCTGCTACGGACTCCGCGATGTCGGGTGGTAAGGGACTCTGCGCACCTCCCGACGCAATGGATATCGTCATCGACACGAGCGTTCCGACTTCGAGCCCGGAAATGCAATTCGATGTGAATTTCAACTCGGCGGGCACCTATCACGTCTGGGTTCGCTATAAAGCGACGGCGGTGAATCCGGGGACATCGGACTCATTGCACCCCGGCCTTGGTGGCAGCCTTGCCTCCGGTGACTCCCGCCTCGGTGGCTTTAATGGAACGGCGTATTCGTGGAGAAATCGATCGGTAACGAACACCCGGCTCGTGCTCGCGGTGCCCGGCACCGGCTTTCACACGGTCGCCTTCTGGATGCGTGAGAACGGGCTCTCCGTCGACAAGGTTCTGCTCACCAAGGATGCCAACTACGTCCCCACCAGCAACGGACCGGCCGAGAGCGGATTCTCGAGCGGAGCGGCCGCCCTCCTCGCTGGTTGGCCATTCGACAACAGTGGCGTGGATGCCTCGGGCAATGGTCACACCGCGACCGTTTTTGGCGGTGCCTCCTACGACCCGGAAGCCCCCACGGGAACGCACGCGCTACGGCTCAGCGGCAGCGCGAGCCAATACGCCGCGGTGGCTGGCTTCGATCTCGGTTCCAAATTCACCGTCGCGGGCTTCGTCAAACTGGATACCGGGAGGTCAAACATTCAGACAATCCTCGCGAACGCCGCGGGCGGAAGTTCCAACGAATTCAAATTTTACGTCAACACCTACGACACCACCGATGGCGCGATGATCCTGGAGACGAAAAACGGGAGCGGTGGCAGCAACAGCGGGAGTTCCGTCGGCGGAGTCGTCACCCCGGGCCAATGGAATCACGTCGCCGTCTCGGTCGATCGCGCTGCGGGGACCGCTATGTTTTATCTCAATGGTGGCAACGTCACCAGCGACGGTGAAATTCGCACGGACTTCGCGACCGACAATCCGCTCAACGTCGGTCGGATGCCAAATGGGGTCTACCCGCTCGGCGGCGGCATCGATGACCTTCAGATTTTCGATCGTGTTCTGACACCCCTGGAGATTGCCAACCTCGCTGGCGGCGGGTATTTCGACTTCTCGGGTCTTGCCCTCTCCAGCTACAGCGTCGGACAGGATGGTAGTGGTGGTTTCGCCACCACGGGACAGGTCGTGGAGTCCGGCCAGGGAGTCAACCTCTCGGGCAATGCCTGGAAAAAGATCAGCCTGCCGTACGATGTCAAAGCAACGACCGTTCTGGAGTTCGAAGTCCAGGGGAGAAACGCGGGCGAGATCATCGGCATCTCGTTGGACGAAGACAACGACCACACCAACTCCACGCGGGTCTTTCATCTCGGTGGCAGTCAAAGCTCCCCTTCGGACATGTTCAGCGTGAGCCCGAAATACGTTTCACCCGGTGCCAAAACCTACATCATCCCGGTCGGGCAATTCTTCACGGGCACCACGAACTATCTGGGATTCGTCTGCGACGACGACCTCGATGGGAACGGGAACGTTACGTTCCGAGACATTCGAATCTACGAGCAGTGACACTCACCGGGCGCGGTCGTTCGCCATCCGTTCGCCATCCGTTTGCCGCCTTGGCTCGTAGCTCCCGAAATACCCGACCTCCCCGCCCCACCGCGCAATTTTTTCCAATGTAGATGTTGCGACCGAGATTGGAGGCGGGTATGACGACTTTCTGTTGAAGTGGATCTTTCCGTTGACCCACTCGTCGCAGATTTCGGCAAAGAAAGCGGCGTCAAGTCGAAGGCGGGAGGCTCCCCGAGAAACCGGAAAACAAGGCAACTCGGGTTCGTCCCATGGTCTCCTGAATGACGCGTCCGATGGAGCGACCGGGTCGAAGCCGATTTCGGTGGTAGTCGGGGGAGATGGGAAGTGGGCGAAGCCTCTTGGGAGCTTTGCTCCGTTCTGGGAACGAGTTCGGGAGCTTTCCAGCCGGTGGCGAGCAGGGTATCTTGGAGGGGGGCGATGGTCGGCGGGAGATCCGGGTAGAAGTGAGTTCATCCCTTCCCCTCATTGGTCACCCCGTCTGACGTCGAGGCTCAGGATTTGCCCACCGCGGATGGCGACGCTGCGGGCATTGGCTGAGAGGATTTCACCGCCGATCGTGACAACGTCCACGATGGTCCCCGGGGCAGCGAGAATTTCCATCGTGCCGGCGCGGCCCATTGTCTCGTGGAGCCGCACCGAAAATCGGCCTGCATCGCACGGTGAAACCCAGGCGATGACGACGGAATCCATGCCCCTGAATCCCGGCAACCACGCGGTCCGAGCCTCGCGGGCAACGCGGATCGGTGGGGTGAAGATCGCGTCGCTCAGAGTGGCGGGATTCTCCGCCCGTGAGAGGCCCGAATGATGCCGCGCTAAGGCGAACCGAATTCGGTGGTGCCCGAGGTCGCTGATCTTGGCGTGCTCCTCGCCGCGGCGGAGACCGGGGGGAATCAGTCGGCGATGTTGCGCGTCCTCCCCCGTGACGGCCACGCTGCGGATGAGCGAAAGGCCGAGCGCGCCATCGCGGCAACTCCAACCGTATTTCGCCTCGCTGATCACCGCCAAGCCGTCCGATTCGTCGTCGTGCATCACGCTGACCCAGCGGCTGGCGCAGGATTCGAACATGGCTTCGTCCCGCGGCTGCCCGGCGTGTTGCGAGCGCAACACCGATCCGTAAGGCGCCCCGAATCGCGCCATTCGTCCGAGGTAGTTCGTCGGAAAGAGCACTTTGAGCAGAGCGTTCTCCTCCCGCCAATCGAGGTCCAAGTCCACGAACACCACAGGATCGAACGCGTTGACGCTGACCGTGGCCGTCACGGTGCTGGCGGCCCCGATCCGCCGACGGAACCGGATGCTCGCTTCGTTCGGAGTTGACCGCCCATCGAGCCACTCGACCGGAGTTTCAACCGGCGAACCGAGCGACAGCGTCTGGCGGTCGATGTCCCAAGCGTCGAAATTGTGCGGATAATCCGGATAGATCCAGAGCTGACCCAGACCGACGTCGTGCATCATCGCGTGCCCATCGAATTCCAAATTCCGCAAAGTTCCGTCGCTTCCCACCGCGACAGACACGCGGCCGCTCGAAAATCGCCGATCCGAGATGGACACTGGAACCGATGGCGTCTGAGCGTCTTGCATCGAAGCCGTTCCCAAAGCCGGTAGCTCAAGCGCAATGCGGTCTTCGCCTTCGTTCGAGTCGACCAGAACGGTCCGGGCAAATGGCAGCGGATTGAAAACGTGACTCCCCGAACCGCCGAGGTCTTTTTCCGCCTCGGCCAGAGCCTCGCTCGCCAGCTTCTTCAATTCCGGCAAGCCCTCTTCGTAAACTTCGGCGATGGAGCTTCCGGGGATGTAGTCGTGGAATTGCGCCATGATCAGGCGCTGCCAATAGCGCTCATCGATCGGCGGTCCACCCGAGGCGACCCGAGCCGCTTCCCACGTTTGCAGCGCCCGCTCGAGTTCCCGGAAGCGCAGCTTCAGATCGGAGTGCGTGGTCGCGGTGCCGCGATGATATTCGAGGTAAAGTTCGCCGCGGTACTCCGGCAGGTTGTCCGCGATCGATTCCATTCGGCCGAAAAATTCGTCGAGGCGTCCCCACCCGACTTCGGGGAGCCCGGCCAACGACCTCATGCGACGCACGCGCTCGCACATCTCCTCGGTCGGTCCGCCCCCGCCATCGCCGTAGCCGGTGGGCGCCAGAAATTCGTCGTGCAGATCCGACTGCCGGTGGGCCGACGCACCGCGCGAGATTTCGCTGACGTGGGCGGCTTGCACGTAGCCATTCTCCTGCGTGACGTGGGTCAACAACGTCGACCCGTCGATCCCGGTCCAACGGAACGAGCTATAGGGAAACTGATTCACGTTCGACCAGGTCAGCTTCGTCGTGAAGAAGTGAGTTGCCCCGTTCTCGACCGCCATCTGCGGGAGGCAACCCGAGTAACCGAAGACGTCCGGCAGCCAAAGCACCGTCGAAGGTTGACCAAACATCTCCTCGAAGCGCCGCTGTCCCACCACGAAGCTGCGCAAAAGCGCCTCGCCGCAGGCCAGGAGTGTGTCGGACTCGACCTCCAAAGCTCCCTGCGGTTCCCAAGACCCGCTGCGCACGCGCCGTTGCACGATGTCCCACATGGCCGGCGACCTCTCGCGGACCGCCGCGTAGGAAGCCGGCTGGCTGTAGGCGAAACGGAATTCCGGATAGTGCTCCATCGTTCGATTGACGGTCGCAAAGGTGTGCACCGCCTTGTATTCCCCCACCCGCTCGGGCCAAAGCCAGACCAGGTCGATGTGCGCGTGCCCGGTGAGCACCCCGCGCACCATTTCGTGCCGTCCTTCCAAAGCCGCGTAGGTCTGGGCGAGCGAGTCGCGCATGGCCTCGATGCCGTCGCGATCCAAGGCGTTCACCGCGTCGTCCAGCGCCCGGAGCAGGCGGCGATACAACACCGGCACGTTCTCGACCGGCGGTTGATAGCCGACTCCCTTCAGCTTGAGATGCTCGAGCGGGCGACACTTGCGATGCTCTTCCAGAGCGAGGTCGAACAAGACCGCCAGATCGTGACTGGCCGCCCACGCCGCTTCATTTCGTTCGCAGATCGTCACCGCCTCGATCCGACTTCCTTCGAGGCTCAATCCCTTCGCTTCGGGATGCCAGATCGCACTCTGGAGGCACAGTGATTCGACCCTCCCCCGCCCCCCACCGGTCGGCAGCGGACAGTAGCGGTGCGCGACGTCGAACCCGTAATACGGCACGCCGTCGAGATACAGCGTGGCCTCACCTTGCTCGTGCCACCGGAGAAACTGCGCCGTCTCGCCACCCGTCCACTCGATCTCGAACCACGCTTGATCGAAAACCTTCCCCCAAGCGAACGGAATCGCGATCTCCCGATACTCCAGACCCTCCGCGGCGCGCTCGGAGATCGGTTCGGCGAAGGCCCCGCCGAATCGCACCGTCGGACGCGACCGCTCGGTCCAGATTTGTTCGCGGATGCGGTGCAGCGCCGATTGAGCGCGCGGCAAGACGAGCTGGAGCAAGGGATTCTTGGGAAGCATGGTGGGAAGGGATTGGGAACAGCACCGCCAGCGGGAGCCGGGACTCGCATTTGTAATCGGGAGTGCCGGATGGGTGCCTCCCCCAAGAATTCCGAGAACGCTGTTGTTTCAATCAAAAAGTTACACTAATAGCAGTTGATGCGATTCCCTCAGCGCTCGCTCCCGAGTTCGATTATCCCCCTCGTCGCCGCCTCGACGATTCTGACCGGGGGGATCATTTTCGCCAAGGATGTGGAAGACCAAACCATCCGGCACTGGGAAGAGACCGCCTCGCTTCTCGTTGCGGAGGCAAACGCCGGATTCATCGAACTAGCCGCCAGAGAAGCGGAAGATTCCCGCGAGGTCCGTTTTGGCGAGGCCATCACGTTGTTGGGCGTCAATCCGAAGACCGAGTCCAACGTCGAGCGGGCCGCCGGGATTCTCGACTCGCTGGCCCGACAGGAGACCCCGGATCGTTTCACGATTCCGGCGCTCTACTACCGGGCGCGGATCGAGCAGATCCACGCGTTCGAACCCGACCTCGCCTCCGCGACGGATCTCTACGAGGCGGTTCGCCAGCGCGATCCGGCCCACCCGCTCGCGGAGCTGGCGCTGGTGAAGCTCGCCATCATCCGACTCGCCGCCGAGCCGGACGATGCAATCGTCAAGCAACGGGCGGCTGAATTTCAGAATCAAGTCGCCGGGCTGCGATACCTCCCGGCCCGCCGCGATCTCAGCCTGCTTCTCTCGCGGATCGACGAGACTCGTCTCAACGACAAATCGAGCGCGTTGGACAATCTTCTCGAAGCCCAACGCTCCGGAATCACCCGCGACGTGACGCGAGCATCCACGCTGGTCCGCACCGCCGAGCTGGCCCGCGCCGTCGGTCGCCTGGATCTCGCCCGCGATTCCTATCAGCGTTTTCTCAAGGAATTTCCCCGCGAGACCCGCGTCCGACTCGTGAAAGATCGCCTGAAGGAACTCAACGCCGTTCCGACCATCTGATGTTTTCCAAGATCCTGAATGGCGTTGGCCTCGCTCTGCTGGGAGGCTTCTACCTCTACTCGCTCGGGCACGTTCTCTCGATCCGCGGGAACGATCTGGAGTCCGAGGGCGGCGTCACCGCCCACATCCGGTTTGCGCACTGGCAGCTCGAGGGCGGAGTGCGCGACGCGTTCGACGTTCTCGCTCGGGAATACGAGGCGAGCCACCCCGGCGTGAAGATCGACCAAATGGCGGTCCCCCAGCGTTCGTGGCTGAACTGGATGGTGACCCAACTGGTCGGCCGCACGGCGCCGGACATCATCCAGCTCGGAGCCGGGACGTCGAGCGAGGTGTTGGCCCGCTATTTCGAACCCATCACCGCCGCGGTCGAGCAACCAAATCCCTACAATGCCGGGACGGCCCTCGCCGACGTCCCGTGGCGCGACACGTTCACGGACGGCCTTGCCAGCTACCCGAGCTATTCGAGCGGATTGCTGGATGTCTTCGGAGTTCCGTCCGCCATGTTCACGATCCGGGTCTACTACAACCGGGACCTTCTGCGCGCCATCACTGGCAACGACATCATCCCGCGGAACTACGCGGAGTTCGTCGAATTGTGCCGCCGAGCCGAGACCTACCGGACGCCCGCCGGCGAACGCGTCCTCCCCATCGCCGGGTCGAAATACAACGCGCCAGCCATGATCGAGGCACTTTTCGAAAGCCAGACCCAACGGCTCCGGCTCTCGCTGGCGAAAGTCTCCGACCTGAACACTTCCCCCGATCAGATCGGACTCAGCTATCTTGCGGGCGAGTGGAGCTGGCGGGATCCCGCCGTCCAAAGCGGCCTCGATCTCGCGCAGGACGTCGGTCAATACCTGCAGCCCGGATTTCTCTCGCTCGGTCGCGACGACGCGCTCTTCTACTTCGTCCAGCAGCGGGCGCTGATGATTTCGTCCGGCAGCTGGGACGCGACAAGCATGCGGGAGCAGGCACCCTTCGAAATTGGCGCCTTCCCCATGCCGATCCCGACCGATGACGATCCGGAGCGCGGACAATACATCCTCGGGACCGCGACCGAGGCCGATGCGCTCGTGGGCCTTTCCTTCGGCATCTGCAATCAATCGAAAAATCCCGACGTCGCGCTCGATTTCCTCCGCTTCCTCACGTCGGAGGCTTCCAACCGCAAGTTCACGCAGCTCAGCACGTGGATCCCAACCGTCGTAGGCGTCGAGATCCCCGAAGCCGTCCGCGACTTCGCACCCGTCACCGACGGCTACCCGGCCGGCATCTCACTGTGGCCCGAAGGAAACTTTCCCGACTTCAATCGCGTGATCGAAAATAATCTCTACCGCCTCGTCGGTCAGCGTGGGTCGACCGAGGAGTTTGTCGCCGCGGTGAGTCGGGAAACCGAGCGCGCCATCACGATCGACCTGGAACGAACGGAAAAAAGCACCGCTCGCAACATCGCATCCAAGGACATCCCGCTCGCCGCCTACGGGGTTCTCAGCGAATCCATTCCTGCCCAGTCCGCCGGATACGACGCTCGCGTGGCCGAACTTCTGGAATCTCAGAACGAGCAGGAAACGACGCTCTACGAATTGCGTCGTCACCTGAGGGAGAGCGAATCCGACGGTTCCACGAACGAATAACCCTACCGCCCCCTCCCTTTCCTCCGCACCAGCATGGCACTCCCGATTTCCCGCAAGAAGGCACTCCGCGAGTGGCCGCTCTACCTCTACATCATCCCCGCCTTGGTGGTCGTTGGCCTGTTCGCCTACTTCCCCGCAATCAGCGCGATCTACCACAGTTTCTTCGATTGGCAGGGCGGTGACTTCAAGCAGTTCGTCGGTTTTGAAAACTTCGTCCGCGCCGCGGGCGACCCCATCCTCTGGCGCTCGTTCGGCGTCATCTCGATCCTCGTCGTCGCCAACGCCATCAAGCTCCTACCGTCCATTTTCATCGCGGTTCTCATCCACCGCGTCACCGGCGACCGTTGGCAATACTGGTATCGCGTGCTGCTCGTGATTCCGATGATCGTGCCAAGCTTGGTTACCCTCTTCATCTGGAAATTCTTCTTCGATCCGAACCTTGGCATCCTCAACACCGTCCTCGAATCCACCGGAATCAAGTCGCTGCTCGTCACGCTCGACACCCACGTATTCCACTGGGGCGTCTTCCTCGAAGGCATTCCCACCGCGTGGCTCAGCCAGCCGGACCTCATCGTGCCCTCGCTCATCATCTGGGGTTTCCCGTGGATCGGCACCGTCGGCGTGCTGATTTACTTGGCCGGACTCCAGAGCATCGGCACCGAGGTCTACGAAGCCGCCGACCTCGACGGCGTGAGTTCGATCCAGAAATTCACCCACATCGAGCTTCCGCTCATCCTGACCCAGGTCCGCCTCACGCTCGTCCTCCTCATCATCGGCACGCTCAAAGGCTTCGGCCTCGAGCTCCTTCTCCTGGGAGAAAATGGCGGACCGGGCGGGCGCGGCATGGTGCCCGGATTGTGGATGTTTAACCGCGCATTCGTCGCCCGTGAGTTCGGCTACGCCTGCGCCCTCGGCATCATCCTCTTCGTCTTCATCCTCGTGCTGACCCTCATCAACAACAAATACGTCCGCGTTTCCAAATGAGCGCCCTCAACCGCACCGGCTCGAACTGGCCCAAACATCTGCTCATCTGGTCGATCCTCTCGATCGAAATGCTGCCGATGTACATGATGATCCAGATCAGTTTCAAAACGAACGCCGAGTTCCTCGCGAACCCCTGGCTTCCCTCGTGGCCGTCGCAGTGGCACTGGGAGAATTGGGCGTTCGCCTACGACCTCGTTCTCCCCTACGTCGCGAACACCGTATTCGTCGCCGTCACCGGCACCGTCCTCGGCCTCATCTTCTCCATCTTCGGAGCGTACTTCTTCGCCCGCTACCGCATGCCCTTCGGAGGCTTCCTCTGGTCCGCCTTCCTCGTCCTCATGCTCATGCCCGGCGTGGCGAACATTGTCCCGCTTTTCTCCCTCCTCCAGAGCCTCAACCTGCTCAACAGCCTCTGGGCCCTCGTCATCCTCGGCATCGCCGGCGTCCAAGTCTTCAACATCTACGTCCTGCGCAACTTCATCGAGGAGATTCCCAGCGACCTCTTCGAAGCGGCCGAGATGGACGGTGCTAGCCACCTCCACCAGATCGTCAACGTCGTGATCCCCATGAGCGGACCCATCATCGGCACGCTCGCCATCCTGTCTTTCCTCGGCAAATGGAACGACTTCCTTATGCCGCTGATCGTCCTCCGCGACAAGGAGCTCTTCACCCTCGGCGTCGGCCTCATTTACCTCGACGGCGAATACGTCAAGCAATGGGGCAAGATCATGGCTGCCTTTTTCCTCTCCTCGCTCCCACTCATCATCATCTTCATGTTCACCATGAAACTCTTCGTCCGTGGCCTCAGCGCCGGAGCCGTGAAGGGCTGATTCTCCACCAACGCATTTCCGACCCATGTCCGCTGTCACCCTCCGTAACATCAAGAAAGTTTACCCCGGCGAGAAAAAAGGCGCTGACGTCACCGCCGTAGATGACTTCAACCTCGAGATCCAAGACCGCGAATTCATGGTCTTCGTCGGCTCCTCCGGCTGCGGCAAATCCACGACCCTGCGCATGATCGCCGGCCTCGAGGAGATCTCGGGCGGCGATCTGTTCATCGGCGACAAACGCGTCAACGACACCCCGCCCAAGGACCGCGACATCGCGATGGTCTTCCAGAACTACGCGCTCTATCCGCACATGACCGTGCGCGACAATATGGGATTCGGTCTCAAGATTCGAAAATACCCTAAAGCCGAAATCTCCAAGCGCGTCAATGAGGCCGCCGATATCCTCGGCCTCTCCGAACTCCTCGACCGCAAACCCAAAGCCCTCTCCGGCGGCCAGCGCCAACGCGTCGCCGTCGGCCGCGCCATCGTTCGCCAGCCGAAGGTTTTTCTCTTCGACGAACCGCTCTCCAACCTCGACGCCAAGATGCGCGTCCAGATGCGCACGGAATTGACCAAACTCCATCAGCGCCTCCAGGCCACGATGATCTACGTCACCCACGACCAGGTCGAAGCCATGACCATGGGCACCCGCATTGTTGTCATGAGCCACGGCGTCATCCAACAGGTCGACACCCCCCTGGAACTCTACAACAAGCCGAAGAACCTCTTCGTTGCCGGCTTCCTCGGCAGCCCGCAAATGAACTTCGTCCAAGGCACCCTCGGCGGCACCGCCGACGCGCTCAAATTCAAGGAAATGGGCAGCGGCACCATCGCCCTCGACCTCGGATCCCGCCCCGCCGCCGCCCCCTACATCGGCCAAGAAATCACCCTCGGCGTCCGCCCCGAGGATTGCGTCGTCGTCGAAGAAGAAATCCAGAAGAAGCCCAACCAATTCCCCGCCGTCATCGACCTCGTCGAGCCCATGGGGTCCGAGACGTATTTCTACCTCACCACCGGCGAGCACAGCCTCATCAGCCGCAGCCACCAAGCCGCCGACCACACCGCCAGCGCCCGCCGCATGCTTTTCAACATCGACCCAACCCGCACCCACCTCTTCGACCCGAAGACCACCCTCCGAATTGCCTAACTCACCTCCGTGGCATCGGCTTCCAGCCGATCTCGACCCACCCTCGGCTGAAAGCCGACACTTCCATTCCCCCGCATCCACCAATGCCGATCGATTTCCACGCCCCGTCCCGCACCTTCCTCCTCCACACGCCGAATTCCACCTACGCCCTCCGCATTCACGGACGCCTAGGCGTCCCACTCCACCTCCACTGGGGACCCCGCGTCGACAGCGCCGAACTCCTCGCCAGCGTCCCCGACGGAATCGTCCGCGAATGGACGCCCGAGCCGAAACCCGCCGAGACGCTCGACTTGATCGGCACCCTTCCGCTCGAACTCCCCGTCTTCGGCACTGGCGATTTCCGTTCCCCGGCGCTCGCCGTCCTCCAACCCGACGGCTCCCGCATCCTCGACTTCCGCTACCACTCGCACCGCATCCGCCCCGGGAAACCCAAGCTCCCCGGCCTGCCCGCGACCTACGTCGAATCGGACGACGAAGCCGACTCGCTCGAGATCGAACTCCGCGACCGGCTCATCGGATTCCACGCCATCCTGCAATACACGGTCTTCGGTCATCACGACGCCGTCACCCGATCCCTGCGACTGGAAAATCACGGCCCCGACCCACTCCGCATTCAACGCGCCGCCTCCTGCTCGCTCGACTTGGGCCGTTGCGACTACCGCATGCTCGAGCTCTCAGGCGCGTGGGGTCGCGAGCGCCACGTCGGCATTCATCCACTCCACCCCGGCATCCGAAGTATCGAAAGTCGCCGCGGGGCCAGCAGCCACCAACACAATCCCTTCGTCGCGCTCCTCGCAACCGGCGCCGACGAAGATCAGGGAGAAGTCCACGGAATCAGCCTCGTCTACAGCGGCAGCTTCCTCGCCCAAGTCGAGGTCGACTCCTTCGAGCACACCCGCGTCTCCATCGGAATCAACCCCTTCGATTTCGAATGGCGGCTCGATTCCAAAAAATCCTTCCAAACCCCCGAAGCGGTCCTCGTCTTCTCGGCCACCGGTCTCGGCGGGATGTCTCGCACGTTCCACCGGCTCTACCGCACCCGCCTCTGCCGGGGAAAATTCCGCGACGCCCCGCGACCCGTTCTCCTGAACAACTGGGAGGCGACCTACTTCAAATTCGACGCCGACAAACTCCTCGCCATCTCCGGCAAAGCCGCCGAACTCGGCGTCGAACTGTTCGTCCTCGACGACGGCTGGTTCGGGATCCGCAACAACAGTTTCAGCGGCCTCGGCGACTGGACGGTCAATCCCGCCAAACTCCCCGGCGGCCTCGGCGAACTCGCCCGCCGCGTCCGCGAGCAGGGCCTCGAGTTCGGCCTCTGGTTCGAACCCGAGATGATCTCGCCCGACAGCGACCTTTACCGCGCCCACCCCGACTGGTGCCTCCACGTCCCGGACCGAGCGAGGACAACCGACCGAGAGCAGCTCGTTCTCGATCTCACCCGCCCCGAAATCCGCGCTCACATCGTCGAAGCGGTCGCCGCCGTCCTCGAGTCCGCGCCCATCACCTACGTGAAGTGGGACATGAACCGCAACCTCACAGAAGCCGGCTCCGCCGCCCTCCCGCCCGACCAACAGATGGAGGTCGCCCACCGCAACATTCTCGGCGTTTACGAGATGATGGAGACCCTCACGACCCGGTTCCCCGACATCCTGTTCGAAGGCTGCGCCGCTGGCGGTGGACGCTTCGATCCCGGCATCCTCCATTACATGCCCCAGACCTGGGCCAGCGACGACTCCGACGCCATCGAACGCCTGAAAATCCAATTCGGCACGAGCATCATCTATCCGCTCAGCTGCATCAGCGCGCACGTCTCCGCCGTCCCCAATCATCAAGTCCATCGCACCACCCCCCTCGCGACCCGGGTCACCGCCGCCACGACCGGCGCATTCGGCTACGAACTCGATCTCAACAAACTCACGTCCGAGGAGCAGGACGAAGTCCGCCAGCACACCGCCGACTACAAAGAGATCCGAGCGCTCGTCGCCAACGGAGACTTCTACCGGCTCGCGAGTCCGTTCGATGGAAACGACACCGCGTGGATGATCGTCGCCGGCGACCGAGGCGAGGCGATCGTGAGCTATTTCCGCACGCTCGCACGACCAAACTCGCAACCGACCCGCCTCCGTCTCCGCGGACTCGATCCCGACGCCATTTATCGAACCCTCGACCAGCCAACCGGATGGACCGGGCAATTCCTACTGTCCTTGGGCCTAGAATGCCCCCGTTCACCAGGCGACTTCCAAGCCGCGCAGTGGCGTCTTTTCACGGACCCGGCCCGGAAGATCTAAGGGATAAAATTTTCGCGCTGGATTTCTTTCCAGCCCATCGAGCCGCTCGCCAGCGCCTTCAGATCGGGAGTCGAGCCTGTTCCGCAAGGTATTGGTTGAACAGATGTCACGGCCATCGCGCCTTCTCCGACGGCGGTCGCGAATCGCTTCACCGAACCAAGGCGCACGTCGCCAGCGGCGAGCGAGCTAGGAACGCTCGTTTCGAGAAAGCGCGGCGGTCGCTCGAGCGGCCATCGTTCCGGAGGCTTGCCATCGACATGCGTGTCCGTGCCGGTGACGAGATAGCCGCTGCGATCTCGCAGGATCGCCGTGTCACGCGCCCGCGTCGTGTTCGGACGACCTCCGATGCAAACGAACAGATGCTCGGAATCGACCGTTTCTCTGGCTTTGGAATTCCGGTCGCGCAGCGTGATGTGACGCAGCACGTTGTCGCCGTCGATTCCGCTGACTGAAGTGGAAAACCGCACCTCGATCGTCGGATTCCCGAGCACACGCGTCCAGAGGTAGGTGGACATGGTCGCCGAACGTTCGCTGGCGCGGATGACCACCACCACGCGTTCGGCAAAGAGCGAAAAATGAATCGCGGCTTGACCGGTCGAGTTGGCGCCGCCGACGACGTAGGCGGTCTTGCCTTCGAGCCGCGACGCTTCGCTGTATCCGGCCCCCATGATAAAGTCCGGCCCCAATAAACTGCGACTCGTTCGGCAGCCCGAGACCGCCGTATTCCACGCCGGTGGCGCAAATGTTCGCACCCGCGGCGAGTCGGGACCCGTCGGCAAGATCGACGTGGATCCTGCCATCGCGGAACTCCGCGTTCACACCTTCTCGAAGCTGGAGAATTTCACAGCCGAATTTCAAGGCCTGCTCGCGAGCCCGCGCGGCGAGTTCCGCCCCGCTGATCCCTTCGGGAAATCCGAGATAGTTTTCGATCATGGAACTGCTGCCGGCCT
The DNA here is from genome assembly GCA_963719495.1 of uncultured Verrucomicrobiae bacterium. Lineage (GTDB taxonomy): Bacteria > Verrucomicrobiota > Verrucomicrobiia > Chthoniobacterales > JAATET01 > CAVVKW01. The sequence goes on along the minus strand of CAVRCI010000002.1, from coordinate 570,141 downwards.
GTCCCCCCACGGCGGCGCGTTCGATGAGGACCGTGCGCAGTCCCTCCGACGCGGCGTAGACCGCCGCGCTGAGTCCGGCTGGCCCGGCCCCGTAGATCGAAAGGTCGTAATCGACGTGCTTTGGCTTCGCCAGATATCCCAGAGCCCCGGCAAGTTCGTGCAGCGACGGGTGGTCAAGCCGAACGCGGTCGGGCAGTTCGCACAGGGGTAAACGCTCATCTTCCAGCGAACTGATCCCCGTTAATTCGCGAGCTGCTTCACTGGACGTCAGCTCGACCCATTCGAAATCCAGCGCGCTCCGCTTGAGAAAATCTCGAAGCTTGAATGAGACGCGGCAGCCGGGCGCGCCGTAGATTCGGATGGGATGGGTCGGGGAATCGGGATTCATGATGATGTCGGTATGATGTGGTGAGCGGCGTGGGAGATTGTGCTGCGATCCACCGTTTCGAAATCGAACCGTTCGGCAAATGGATCTGGAAAAGTCGTGGAGATCACCCCGCGGAGAATTGCGAACGATATCCGAGCGCTTGTCCGTGCGCTTCGAGGTTGCGCCCGAGCGCGAGTTGGCCCGGCTCCCAAGCCGCCAGTGCGTTGTCGAGATCGTCGGGATGCTCGGTGACCGCCTGACCGAGCGCCAAAGCGTCCGCAGCGGCTTTCGACGTGCTGGCCGCCGTGTGGGGCCGCGGGATAAACGCGGCGTCGCCAACGATCGCAACGCGACCCACCGCCATTCGCGGAACGGCGAGGTCGAGGATCGGCTGGAGAAAGGGCTGCTTTGTGGCGTCCCACAATTCAAGGAACTGCGGACAGAGCACGCGCTCGGCAATCAACTCGCTGCTCGGCGATCACCTCCGGGCGGAGCTGGCCGGGCGGGATGGAGAACTCGTGTCGCCGCCCGTCGGGACCCATCATCAAGCGCGCCAATTCCGGTTCCGGCACGTTCCAATACCAGACCCAATTCAGACGCCGCGCGCCAGGTTCCGTCTCACCATTCGCTCCGGGAATGAGGTAGCAAAGGGCGTGACTGTGGCGCATCTGTTGAAACGTGAAGCGATCGCCAAATGTCGCGAGGAGCTCCTCACCCGCGTCCGCCTCGTCCACCACTCCCCGCCACGCGACGTAGCCGGCGGATCGCGGCGTCACCTCCGGATGAAGCTGAGCGCGCACCGTGGAGCGCGAACCGTCCGCCCCGACAAGCAGATCTCCGATCACTTCATCCCCGTTGGCGAATCGTGCCGTGACCGAGTCCGCCTCCGCTTCGAAATCGATAAGCTGGCATCCCGAATGATATTTTTCGTCAGGGATTGACCTCCGAAAGGCGCGCTGAATCAATCCCCAGGAGGTCATGAGTTGCGGCATATCTTGGCGCGACTCCGGATGGCCATCGGCTCCCAAATGTTGGCGTTGGCGTAGCCACACGCCGGTCTCGTCTTCGGCCAAACCGCAGCGCCGAGTCAGCAGATGAAGCGTCTCCGCTTGCATGACGATACCAGCCCCGCGGTCGTCGAGCACCCGCGGCGACCGTTCGAAAATCTCCACGTCGCAGCCCGCGTGCTGCAATTCGAGACCGACGGCTAAGCCACCGAGCGAGCCACCGATGACAAGTGCATTCTTTTTCATGATTTTCCGTCTCCTCGAGCCGCGGATCCCCCTCGCGATGGATCCGCGAGGGGACGGCAGGCGTCCACTCCATCCTTAGCGGGAGGATTCATGGGATCAGATCGCACAGCTTCCTCCGGAACAGTCCGTCGCGGCGGCGGTGGCGTTGCGGAACACTTTAGCGAATTGCTCGGGAAGCTGGGCACCCGCAAAGGCTGGCACGCCGTTGACGATTAAAAAGGGCACGCCGGCCAGTCCGCGCTCCCGTGCCGACCGCTCCTCCTCGCGCACCTCCTTCGCGCCTTCTTCGCTGGCGAGGAAGGCGACGACTTGATTCTCGTCGAGACCATTCTCCCCGGCGATGGCCGCAAGCGTCCGGGCATCGCCCACGTCACGCCCTTCCGAGAAATACGCCCGCAGCAGGGCGTCATTGAGGTCGTCTTGCCGACCGAGTTGGCCCGCAAACCAAATCAAACGATGACCGAAAAACGTGTGGGGCGTTCGCTCGATTGTCTCGAAGTGAAAATCCAGACCCGCGTCCGTGCCACTCTTGCTCACGTCTCGATCCATCGCTTGGGAGCGCTCCCAACTTCCAAATTTGGCCGAGCGATACGCTTTTCGATCCATCCCCTCGGCTGACATCTCCGGGTTCAGCTCGAACGCTTTCCAAATAATTTTGTAGCTCACCTCCGGCCCCAGCGTTTTCAACCCTCCTTCCATCCGCTGCTTCCCGATGTAGCACCACGGGCAGATGAGGTCGGAATAGACTTCGATAGTAAGGCGGGTCGTCGCGGAACTCTTCATATTCAGATTTCGGTCGGATGTTCCGACGGGCGCGCTGGTCTCATCACTCGCTCTGTCTCGTGGGGGCCAGTTGCCTTTCCCATCGCAGGTTGAACCTGCCTTCTCTTCACCGGGAGCGCGAACCCGCAGAAGTGCAACGCGCGGGTCTAACTTTCGATGGATGGCTTCGTGACGCATTCGCTCGAATCCGACGAGTAATCCGCGCCGCTTCCGGCGGGCACCTCTCAATCGTCGAGGCTGAGCAGCCCGCGCTTCAGCGAGAGCGTCACTGCGTGGGTGCGATCCAGCGCACCGAGCTTGCGCAGCAGATGGTTCATGTGGGTCTTGACGGTGCCTTCGCAGATTAAATGCAAAACGACAGTTTGGACCAACGCATTTTTGCAGGCCGCCCCCGACGACTGGAAGATGGCACCGCCGGGTAAATGAAATCGGAGCGCAACAATCAACGCGTCCCCACACTTTTCCGTTGATTCCCACACATCCGCGACTCGAAGTCTCCCGCTAAACTACTCGGAGAGAGCATTTTTTGGTGACTGCGCAAGAATCACCGTGAATTTTATACCCTTGGTTCCAAGAATCTCCGCAACGATCCGCGCAAGAATCAACGCATCTTCACAGTCTTGGGCGAAGATTGAATGAAAAGCGGGCGATCGGAAGTCATGGCGGAGGGGGTGGGATTCGAACCCACGGAACCTTGCGGCTCTCCAGTTTTCAAGACTGGCGCAATCGACCACTCTACCACCCCTCCAAACTGCGCCTTCGATTCTTAGCGCGTGATTCGTCGATCGGCAAGCTCGCGCCGGTCCAATGACCGTGGCATCGTCCAGCGCAATGCGCCTCCTCATCGCGCCCGATAAATTCAAAGGCTCGCTGACCTCGGACGAAGCCGCGTCCGCCATCGAGACGGGATTCCGAGCGGTCTTCCCGTCGCTCCAAGCCATCCGGATTCCCCTCGCCGACGGCGGCGAAGGCACGGCCGAGCTCTTTCGCCGCACGAGTGGTGGCGAGACCGTCGAGACCCGTGCCTCCGATCCATTGGGTCGGTCGGTCAAGGCAACCTGGACCTGGTTCCCCGACACCCGCGAAGCCGTCATCGACATGAGCGCCGCCTCCGGCCTCTGGCGACTCGCGGATTCCGAGCGCGACCCATCGCGCACTTCGACCCGAGGGACCGGCGAACTCGTCCTCGCCGCGATCGCCCGCGGCGCACAACGCATTTTCATCGGCCTCGGCGGCAGCGCCACGAACGACGCCGGAGCCGGGCTCGCCGCCGCTTTCGGCTATCGTTTTCTCGACGCGTCCGGTGCCGAGATCGAAGCGATCCCGGCAAACTTCCTCCGGATCACCCGGGTGATCGCGCCAGCCACCCGTCCGAAGTTGGAAATCATCGCCCTCTCCGACGTGACGAACCCGCTCCTCGGTTCACGCGGGGCAACTCGTATCTACGGCCACCAAAAAGGTGCGATCAACCTCGACGAACTCGAAACCTCCGTCGCCCACCTCGCCGCCATCATCGATCGCGATCTGCACGGCGACCACCGCCCCACCCCCGGAGCCGGAGCCGCCGGCGGCCTCGGCTACGGACTGCTCACGTTCCTGGACGCCGAAATCCGCCCCGGCTTCGACGCCTGCGTTTCTCTTCTCGGCATCGAGCCATTGATCGCCGAGGCCGATCTCGTGATCACCGGCGAAGGCCGCCTCGACGCCACCACCATCGACGGCAAGGGACCGTCCGGGATCGCCCGCCTCGCGCGAGCCGCCGGCAAACCCTGCATCGCTTTCGCCGGAGTCATTGAGGATTCCGACGCGATCCGCGCCTCTTTCGACGCCTGCATTCCCATCGCGGAACGTCCCGCAACCCTCGCGGAATCTATGGCCAGCGCGGGAATTCTTCTCTCGCACGCCGCCGAACGCGTCGCCAGACTCGTTGCCCTCTCCAAGCACTTATGAGCAAAAAAATCGCACTTCTCTTCGCCGGCCAGGGCGCCCAGACCGTTGGAATGGGCAAGGATCTCGCCGCCGCCTCGCCAGCCGCCGCCGCCCTCTACGAACAAGCCGACGCCCAGCTCGGCTTCCCGCTGAGCGAGATCAGTTTCGAAGGCCCCACCGAAGAATTGACCAAGACCTCCGTCTGCCAACCCGCGCTCTACGTGCACGGCCTCGCGTGCCTCGCCGCGCTCCGCGAACGACTCCCAGACTTCGCTTTCTCCGCCGCCGCCGGACTTTCCCTCGGGGAATTCACCGCCCACGCCGCCGCCGGCACGTTCGATTTCGCCACCGGCCTCGGCCTCGTCCACCAACGCGCCACCGCCATGCAGCAAGCCTGCGAAGAAACCGAAGGCGGAATGGCCGCCATCATCGGAGCCGAGGAGAATTCCATCCGCGACCTCGCCGCCGCCGCCGACGTCGACATCGCCAATCTCAACTGCCCCGGCCAGGTCGTCATTTCCGGTCAATCCTCGAAGATCGCTCTAGCCTGCTCCCTCGCCCGCGAATACGGAGCCCGCAAAGCGGTCGAACTCACCGTCGCCGGAGCGTTCCACTCCCGCCTCATGGAATCCGCCTACCAATCCCTCACCGCCGCGCTCATCGACACCGGCATCAATACGCCGCGCGTCCCGGTCATCTGCAACGTCGACGCGATCCCGGTCGCCGAGCCCGACAAAATCCGCCGCGGCCTCGCCGACCAGGTCACCGGCAGCGTCCGTTGGACCGAGAGCGTCGAATACCTCCTCGACCACGAAAAGTCCGACCTCCTCATCGAGCTCGGCCCCGGTGCCGTCATCGCGGGCCTGGTCAACCGCATCCGCAAGGGCACCGAGGTCATCTCGATCTCCAACGCCGCCACCCTCGAGGAAGCCCTGGCGAAGTTAGGGTAAAACAGGCTTCCAGCCTGTCGTGCCGGGCTTCCAGCCCGGCACCTCATCCCCATCGGCGAAGCCGCAAACTTCCACCCGCCGCCATGCCCACGAACCCCGTCCTCGTCCTCAACAGCGGCAGCTCCTCGCTCAAATTCGCCGTCAAGTCCAACGGCGAGACCCTCGGCACCGGCCTCGCCGAACGCCTCGGCACCCCCGAAGCCAGCCTCACCATCACCCGCGGCGGCGAGAAGACACCCACCGCCCTCCCCGGCCCCGACCTCGCCGACGCCCTCCGCGCCATCACCGATTCCCTCGGCGAAGAATTTCGCCCCGTCGCCATCGGTCACCGCGTCGTCCACGGCGGCGAGCGCTTCACCGCCCCCGCCCTCATCGACGACGACGTCCTCGCCGCCATCGAAGACCTCGCCCGCCTCGCCCCGCTCCACAACCCCGCCAACGCCGCCGGAATCCGCGCCACCCGCACCCTCTTCCCCGGCATCCCGCAGGTCGCCGTTTTCGACACCGCGTTTCACAGCACCCTCCCGCCCCACGCCCACCTCTACGCGATCCCCTACGAGCTTTACGAACACCACGCCATCCGCCGCTACGGAGCCCACGGCACCAGCCACGCCTACGTCGCCAACCGCGCCGCCGCCATCCTCGCCCGCCCCCTCGAAGACCTCCAACTCCTCACCGCCCACCTCGGCAACGGCTGCAGCACCTGTGCCATCCGCCACGGTCGCAGCGTCGATACCAGCATGGGTCTCACCCCACTCGAGGGCCTCGCCATGGGCACCCGCAGCGGCGACGTCGACCCGAATCTCCACCAATTCCTGGCGACCAACACCGACCTCGACCTCCCCGCCATCACCAACCTCCTCAACAAAAAGAGTGGCCTCCTCGGCGTCTCCGGCGTCAGCAACGACCTCCGCACCCTCACTCAGGCCGCCGCCACCGGCCACCACCGCGCCGCTCTCGCCATCGACCTCTTCAGCTACCGCATCGCCAAAGGGCTCCTCGCCCTCACCGCCTCCCTCGACCACCTCGACGCCATCGTCTTCACCGGAGGCATCGGCGAAAACTCCACGCTGGTCCGCGAAAAAACCACCACCCACCTCCGCATCCTCGGAGCCCAACTCGACCCCACCCGCAACACCGAAAACGGTCGCGAGACCAACCACCACATCTCCCCAAAAAATGCCCCCCTCCCCCTCCTGGTCATCCCAACCGACGAAGAACAAATGATCGCCCAAGCCACCACCGATCTCCTCGCCGTCTAATCGCCATTTCTAATTTCGCATTTCTAATTTCAAATTCTCCGTGAAAAGGACCCTCTTCCTCGCCCCCGCCAGCCCATCCGCCGGCCTCACCACCGTCGCGCTCGGCCTCGTCCGCGCCCTCGACCGCCGCGGAATCCGGGTCGGTTTCTACAAACCCATCGGCCAGTCCGGCCCCGGCGAGATCGAGCGCTCCACCCACTTCATTCGCGAAACCACGCAGATCGAGACCGCCGACCCCATTCCGCTCGCCGAGGCCGAGGCCGCCATCAGCCACCCCGACGACCTCCTCTCCGGGATCATCGCAAACTTTCAGCGCCTCGCCGCCGACGTCGACGTCATGATCGTCGAAGGCCTCGTCCGCGCCGTCGAGAGTTCGCAAACCGGCCACCTCAACGCCGAAATCGCCCGCGCCCTCGGAGCCGAAGTCATCCTCGTCGGCAGCCGCCCCGGCGACGCCAGCACCATCCGCCAGCAGTTCGAGCCCGCCGCCCGCTTCTTCGGCGGCCTCGACGACACCCGCCTCGTCGGCTGCATCCTCAACCGCGTCGACGCCGATCACCCCGTCGAGTCCCTCCACCGCGCCTGCGCCGACCTCCGCCGCGGAGGCCTCCCCCTCATCGCCGCCGTCCCCGCCAACCTCGAACTCACCTACCCCCGCACCGTCGACGTCGCCCACGCCCTCGGTGCCACCATCCTCTCCGCGGGAGAAATGGACACCCGCCGCGTGCGCTCCATCGCCGTCCTTGCCCGCACGGTTCCCAACATGCTCGGTGCCTTCCGCCCCGGGGCCGCCCTCGTCACGCCCGTCGACCGCAGCGACGTCATCGTCGCCGTCTCGATGTCGGCGCTCAACCACGTTCCCATCGCCGCGCTCCTCCTCACCGGCGAATCCGGCGCGCCCGACCAGCGCATCATCGACCTCTGCCGCCCCGCGCTCGACACCGGCCTCCCGCTCCTCGCCGTTCCCACCAGCAGCTACGAGACCGCTTCCGCCCTCGACCACATGAGCCCCGAGATCGCCCCCGACGACCTCACCCGCGTCGAGCAAGCCATGACCTTCGTCGCCGACCACGTCGCCGAGCCCTGGATCGACGCCCTCCTCACCACCGAGATCGAACCCCGCCTCTCGCCCGCCGCCTTCTTCCACCAACTCACCGAACGCGCCCGCGCCGCCAACAAACGCATCCTCCTCCCCGAGGGCACCGAACCCCGCACCATCCGAGCCGCCATCCACTGCCAGGAACGCGGCCTCGCCCGCTGCGTCCTCCTCGGTGATCCCGAGGAAATCCGCCGCATCGCCCACGGTCAGGCCCTCGAAATCCCCGAAGGTCTCGAGCTCATCGACCCGGAAACCGTCCGCGAAAACTACGTCGCTCCCCTCGTCGAATTTCGAAAAACCAAGAACCTCGCCCCCGGGACCGCCCGCGACCAGCTCACCGACACCGTCATGCTCGGCACCGTCATGCTCGCCCTCGGCGAAGGCGACGGCCTCGTCTCCGGAGCCGTCCACTCCTCGGCAAACACCGTCCGCCCCGCCCTCCAAGTCATCAAGACCCGACCCGAAGCCCGCGTGGTGTCGTCCATCTTCTTCACGTGCCTCCCCGACCAGGTCGTCGTTTACGGCGATTGCGCCGTGAATACCGACCCCGACGCCGAAGCCCTCGCCGACATCGCCATCCAAAGCGCCGACTCCGCCGCCCGCTTCGGCATCCCGCCCCGCGTCGCCATGATCAGTTACTCCACCGGCACGTCCGGCTCCGGTGTCGACGTCGACAAAGTCCGCGAAGCCACCCGCATCGCGCGGGAGAAACGCCCCGACCTCCTCATCGACGGCCCACTCCAATACGACGCCGCCGCCACCGCCGACGTCGCCGAAAAAAAGGCCCCCGACAGCAAAGTCGCCGGCCGTGCCACCGTCTTCATCTTCCCCGACCTCAACACCGGCAACACCACCTACAAAGCCGTCCAACGCAGCGCCAACGTCATCTCAGTCGGCCCCATGCTCCAGGGCCTCAAGCGCCCGGTCAACGACCTCTCCCGCGGGGCCCTCGTCGAAGACATCATCTACACCATCGCCCTCACCGCCATCCAAGCCGAACAGAACTGACGCGGAGAATGACCCGCCTTCCCCAATCCTGATTTGGACAGGATTGACAGGATTTACAGGATTGAATTTCAGGAGCTTCGAAATCTCATAATCCTGAAAATCCCGTCAATCCTGTCTAAAAAGCATCTCACCATCATGAAAATCGGAATCATCGGCGCCGGAAAAAGCGGCAGCGCCCTCACCCGCTTGTTTTGCAAAGCCGGCCACCAGGTCGCCGTCGCGAACTCCCGCGGACCCGAGACCCTCACCGACCTCGCCTCGGAAACCGGCGCTCGGCCAGTCGCCGTCGAAGAAGTCGTTCGCAACGCCGACCTCGTCGTCGTCACCATCCAGCTCTCCCACGTCCCCGATCTCGCCGAAGACCTTTTCGACCAGGCCCCGTTCGACCTCGTCGTCATCGACACCTGCAATTACCTCCCCCGCCAACGCGATGGCCGGATCGGCGGCATCGAGGACGGCCTTCCCGAAAGCCGCTGGGTCGAAGAGCAGCTCGACCACCCCGTCGTCAAAGCCTTCAACAACATCCGGTTCGACCACCTCGCCACCCACGGCCGACCACCCGACCACGCCGACCGGATCGCCCTCCCGATCGCCGGCGACGATCCCGACGCAAAAGCCGTCGTCATGGACCTCGTCGACCAAATCGGATTCGACCCCGTCGACGCCGGCCCCCTCGACTACTCCTGGCGTCAACAACCCGGCACCCCCGTCTACGGCACCGACCTCGACGCCGACGGCGTTCGCCAAGCCCTCAACGAAGCCACCCCCGAGCGCCAACCCGATTGGCAAGCCACCCCGAACAGCCCCGGCACCTACGAATCCCCCGCCTAGCCAAGCCGGCGTCCCGCCGATCCAAACCCGGAGGGCGAGGCTCCTGCCGAGCCGTGTTCGCATGGGATCGTCGTCGCCAGAGAGATCGCACGCTTCGGGTGTGGGCGACGGCTCGGCGGGAGCCTCGCCCTCCGGTGACGACGGTGGTCCGATCAATCGGCCGCCACCAATCGACCGTCCCGCACCTCGAACCGTCGAGCCACCTCGCCGGTCCGGCGATCCGCCACCACGACGTCTCTTCCCTCGAAGGTCATCTGCCCATACGTCTGCAACGCGTCGAGGCCGGAGGAGAGCGACCCCAGCTCCGCGGAATCGCGAAATTCGTCGGTCGCATTCACCAGCTTCAACGAACAGACGCCGTCACCCCTCAGCAACCGCGGCCGCCAGATCAGGCCGACGGATTCTCCCGAACTCTGATCCGAAACCCGAGTCAGCTCCTGCGTGATGAGCCGCTCGACGAGAAGAACCCCTCCGTAAGCCAGGAGCAAAATTAGCAAGCCGGTGACGATTTTTCGTAAAACTCGCATCTCGTTGGATCAGACCGCCCCAGGCCAATTTCTCAGCAACCGCTCTCGCGCCGATCGGCTTCTTTCCCAGCTCCGCCCCCGGCGCGCCGCATCACCTGCATGGCGACGAGGCAGACGTCGTCCTCCATCGTTTCCAATTCGGAAAAACTCCGAGCGCCGCCCAGCAGCGCATCGAGCACGATTTGCGACGACTGGCCGACGTTCTCCCGCAGCAAGGCGTCCATTTTTCCATCCATGAAAAATTCGCCCGACGGCGACTGTGCTTCGGCGAGCCCGTCGGTGAACAGGACGAGCTGATCGCCTGGCTCCAGATCGATCTCCAGGTTCGTGTAGCTGGCATCCTCGAGGATTCCAAGGGCGGTCGACCTTGCTTGAGCGTCGGCCAGCGATTCAACCGTCGCCTCCGCACTTCGCAGAACGTAGGGCGAAGGATGGCTGGCGTTGGCGTATCGAAAGCGACCCGACCGGGCATCCATCACGGCGTAGAGCGCCGTGGCAAAAGTCATGTCCACACCCATTCGGCGGAAGATGGCGGTGAAATTTTTGTTGAGCTGAGTCAAGAGCGCACCGGGGTCGCGGGCAAGCGGCCGCAATTCCTCCAGCAGTCCGCGGATCGTTGCGACGACCAGCGCGGACCGCACGCCGTGCCCCATCACGTCCACGATGAACACCGACGCCTCGAAGTTGGAGAGCTCCCGAATGTGGAAAAAATCTCCGCCGATGCGCCCGCTCGGGCAATAGACGTGGCGAAACTCGAGCACCCTCCGCTCCGCGTCCGCCGTGCCCGGAACGCCCTGGAACTGAGCCGGCATCAGCGCCACCTGCAACTCACCGGCCAGGTCGAGTTCCTCCTGCATCTGGGCGTTGCGAAGTCGCAGCTGCGCCGCAAATTCCTCCCGCTGCTGCTGCGCTCGTTCCTGAGTCGTTGTATCGAGCACCGACACCACGATCCCCGCCGGATTCCCGTCCGCGTCGAGATTTGCGACGATCGACGCGTGGGCGTGAAAGAGTTCGTCGCCGGCGCGCTCGAGCTCGAACTCGCCCTCCCAGGTTTTTCCGGTCGCGGTCTCCGCCAGAATTTCGTCGAGGCGGCCCGGCGCGCAAATCAACTCGCGCAGATCCAAACCGGTCGCGGCCGCGGCATCCGGAAATCCGAAAAAGCTGGCAAACGCCGGATTGCAAAACTCGATCCGGCAATCGAGGTCGGCGATGGCGATTCCGCTGCTCGCATTCTCCATCGCGGAGTGCCCCGAGCGCAGTTTTTCCTCCTGCTCGTTGCGCAGCGTCACGTCGCGGATGAAAAAACTGATCCGGTCCCGCCCATCGAGCCGCAGGGGATTCATGGAAATCTCGGTCGGAAAAAAACTGCCGTCTCCGCGAATGCAGTGCGCCTGCATGAGCACGAACCGATTGGTCTGCAGCGTCTCGCGGATCGATCCGAGCAGCGTGTCATCCGCCCCGCAGACCAGCGTCAGAAGATTGACCCCGTCCAGCTGTCCCGGCTCGACCTGAAACGCATGATCCGCGCGGGGATTGCTCATCAGGATGTCGCCCGCCATGTCCGTGATGAAGGCCGCGTCGTAAAGATTGTGCAGAAGCTGCAGAAAGTCCGCCCCAGACTGCGGAACCGCCGTTGCCCGGACGCTCGGCGTCCGCCCGGGTGCGGCGGGCGCGGTCACGCGAGTGCCGACCGAGGATTTCGGATGATCGGCGGCTTCGGTGGGAAGGACGATTCGCATCGTCACGCCGAATGGATTGGACGAGCTGTTACCCTGCGAAGGGGATTCGTCAGGCATGGAAAGACGGAGCGGGAGGAGTCACAAGAGACCTCAAACACTAAGGGCGAAGCCCGTGAATGTCCCGCTTTTTGCGGAGGTCGCGGCGGCGCGACTCTCCCCTTCATCCCTCACTCGTCCGTCGTCGGCGCGATCCGCGTGACGTCGCGCACCGTCCGATTCTTGCGGATCCAATCCGCAAACCTCCCCGCGCTCGGCTTCAGGACGCGGTCGTGGGTTTTGGGATCCATCCGCGCGAGACCGAACGTCGCCCGGTAGCCGTAGTGCCACTCGTAGTTGTCCGCCAGTGACCACGCGAAGTATCCCCGGACGTCGTAGCCGTCGCGGATCGCGCGTCCAATCGCGGCGAGGTGATTCTCCATGTAAGCGACCCGCTTCGCATCGTCCGCCGTGGCAATGCCGTTTTCGGTGACCATCATCGGCTTGCCGTAACGCTCCGCCACGCGCTGGATTTCGTTGAAAAGCCCCCGCGGATCGATCCGCCAACCCATCTCGGTGAAATCTTTCCCCCGCTGATGCGGAACAGCCAACACCCCGAGAAGAGTCGCCTTCTCGGAGTAATAATAATTGACCCCGAGGATGTCACAAACGTCGTAGACGCGATCCAAGTGATCGACATTTTGGTGGAGCATCGTGTCGTAAATGACGCGGCCGGGATCCCACCACGGATGCACCCACCAAGGCAGCGCCTCGACGCTCATCACCTTCGCCGTCGGCTTGATCTCCCGGATCCGCTTCGCCGCGTCGCGAAACATCCCGACGCTGGCGTCGATCGCCTTCCAGTAGGTTCCAAACGCCAGATCCATTCCCGGTGGCCATTCGCCGACGAGGTAGGCCGTGGTGATCTGGCCATTCGGCTCGTTCTGCGGCGCGTAAAAATCCGTAAAAGGCGCGGTCGCGCGCACCATCCGATCCACGAACGCATTCCAATGCGAGCGAGCCAGCGGATGCAGCCAATTCGACTCGCGAGGTCTCTTCTCGTCGTAGAGCCACGACGGAAACGTGAAGTGCCAAAGGCAAACGACCGGCTCGATCCCGGCCTCCTTCAGCTTCCGCGCCATCTCGGCGTAACGCGCAATCGCCGCCTCGTTGTAAACGCCCGGACGCGGCTCGCAGCGCGCCCACGACACGCTGAACCGATAGTGCGTGACGCCGATCTCCTTCAGCGCCGCGAGGTCCTTGTCGAACTGCGTCCAACTGAACAACGCGTCCCCTTTCACCGGAGCCTTCCCCTCCTCCACGAAAAGATCCCAATCGGTGAGAAAATAATCCGCGTCACCAGGCTTCACCGCCGGGTCCTCGTATTGGTAACTACTCGTCGAGATCCCCCAGGCGAATTCCTTGTCGAGCGCCGGCTTCGAAAGCGCCGGAGGTGGCTGTGGCCCGCGACCGACCGGACCCAGCGGATCGATCACGCAGCCCGCGAGCAGCGAGCACCCAATTCCCAGAGCGGCGATGAACTTCATTCCCATGAATGCGACGGAGATCGACCGGCTGTAAAGCGGAACCGCCCGCTCCGCCTGACGCGTTTTACGGACGCATCGTCGGCCAGCACCCCCGCAGGGATGGATGGTGAACCCGCAAGTCGGGATCTGCGCGGATCCAGCCCGGTTCGGCGTCGCCGTTCACGAACGCGACGCCAATCGGCGTGTCGGGTTGCTCGTCGGCGAGCAGCGTCATCTCGTCCCGCGCTTGATCGGAGCAGGCGATCCACTCCTCTTTTAATCCCACGGGATCGAGCTCACGCGCCTGAATTTCCTCGAGTTTCGCGGGATCGATCCGGGCAAACCGCATCATCATCTTGAGCAGCGAGAGCGGATTGAACCCCGGGTCTTTCCCGCAGGCCGCCCACACGATGGCCTCGAGCGGAAAGCGGCGGCTCAGTTCGACCATGTCAACGTAGTCCCGAGTCTCCATCCGGGCGGAAAGCGCGAGAGCCTTGTTCGTCGCCATGTCGAAAAGGTGCAGCCGCCAGCCCAGGAGTTCGTCGGGCACGATGGGGAAAAACCGAAACGCCGAGTCGTGCGCCCAATCCAGTTCGACGTCCGAGCCATCGCGGCGGACCCTCGCCTTGCGGAACGAAGAGGGTTTCGACCATTCCTCACCGCGTTCGATTTTTTGAACGTGGAACCCGGCCCCCTCCAAAGTCTCCACGTCCCGTTCACTGGCGACGACCAAGTCCTCGACGGCCTCGTGAAAAAAATCGAAGTCGTGGGAATAGCGGGCGGACTCGTCCGGTGCGTTGAGCACGATCCCCCCGGCAAAATGACTGGCCTCCGAGCGATTGGAGACCAACACGCCGAGAACCTCCCGTTGGAAAGAGGTTAAAGGCATCTTCGAAGCTCCCGCGCGGCCGCCCACGCCCGCTTGTCGCCATACTCCCGGAGATGCTCGATCACCAGCCGCACGTCGCCCGCGAAACGAATCCGCGCCTCGGGATGTCGAAACCAGAAACATTCGGAAAATTTTCGGACCAAGTCACCAGCCAGCGCCAGCGCCTCGGGCGAAGCCGACACCCGTTCAGGGTCCGTGGCTTCGGCTGGGTCGGCGTTCATCTGGCGAAGTTAGTCCAGCTTCGACTGACCGACAATCCCGTTTCCCAAGTTCACCATTCCGCATTTCTCATTCCCCATTTCTCATCTAGCGTAACCGCGTGATAGCCACCGACCTCACCGAAGAAATCCTCGAACTCAAGCGCGAGCGCAACGCCATCATCCTCGCGCACAACTACCAGGTCCGCGAGATCCAGGAGCTCGCCGATTACGTCGGCGATTCCCTCGGGCTCAGTTACCGCGCCGCCGAGACCGACGCCGACGTGATCGCCTTCTGCGGCGTCCACTTCATGGGCGAAACCGCCAAGATCATCAACCCCACCAAGACCGTCGTCATCCCCGACATGGACGCCGGCTGCTCCCTCTCCGACTCCTGCCCCCCGGAGCAACTCGCCGCCTTCCTCGAAGAAAACGCCGCCAAGAATTACTACGTCGTCACCTACATCAACTGCAGCGCCGGCGTGAAAGCCCTCTCCGACGTGATCTGCACCAGCGGCAACGCGATGAAAATCGTCCAATCCGTCCCCGCCGACCGCAACATCCTCTTCGTCCCCGACCAGAACCTCGGCAGTTGGGTGATGGAGCAAACCGGCCGCAAAATGGACCTCTGGCGCGGCAACTGTTACGTCCACGTCGAGTTCACCCGCAACAGCATCCTCAAAATCCGCGAACAGTTCCCCGACGCCCCCGTCGTCGCCCACCCCGAGTGCACCTACGCCGTCCGCATCCTCGCCGACGAAGTCTGCAGCACCGAAAAAATGGTCGACTACTGCCGCGACAACCCCGCCGAGGCCTTTATCATCGTCACCGAAAGCGGCATGCTCCACCGCCTCGAGCGCGAGCTCCCCGGCAAGACCTTCATCCCCGGCCCGACCGACGCCTGCGCCTGCGCCGACTGCCGCTACATGAAAATGAACACCTTGGAAAAATTGCACGACTGCCTCCTCAACCTCACCCCCCAGATCAAAATCCCCGAAGACCTCCGAGCCCGTGCCGAACTCCCCATCCGCCGCATGCTCGAACTCAGCCGGTGAGGAGTTGATGGATGAGAGTCGATAGTCGAAGGTAAAGGTTCATGAGCCGCCTTCCGACCCTATTCCTCGCCCTATTGCTACCCATCGCCGCCCGGGCCACCCCGATTTCCGACATCCTCGGTGACCG
This sequence comes from uncultured Verrucomicrobiae bacterium, assembly GCA_963719495.1. Taxonomy (GTDB): domain Bacteria; phylum Verrucomicrobiota; class Verrucomicrobiia; order Chthoniobacterales; family JAATET01; genus CAVVKW01. The sequence goes on along the minus strand of CAVRCI010000002.1, from coordinate 554,623 downwards.
CCAGCCCGCCGAAATCCGCCGCATCATCCCCAGCGAAACTCCGGAAAACCTCCGAATGGCCGACTTGGAATTCATCGCCGCCTTCGAGGTCATCGGCACCCCCACCCCGCTGACCCCCGACCAAGCCGCCACCGCCCAAGCCCTCACCAGCGACCCGGAGTCCTTCGACCCCGACGGTGAAGCGACCTGCAAATTTCGCCCCGGCATCGCCCTCCGCTTCGGCGACGCCGGCAACGCCATCGACCTCCTCGTCTGCTTCGCGTGCGACGAAGTTGCCACCGTCCCGGTCGGGAAGGAAGTCACCCAACTCGCCACGATGCCCCAACCCTCGCGCGACGTCCTCCTCACCCTGGCAAAAACAGCCCTCCCTGAAGACCAAGCCATTCAGGATCTCCCGGACGTCCGCCGGGAAGGCTCCGCTCCAGCACCCTTCGCTCCGGCCGCCCCAACCGGGCCCCTCGGGCAATAGTCCAGAAAAACTTACCGCGAACCAGATTTCCCACTTGCACCCAACGCCATATCGCATACTATCTCACATCCAATCGCGGGATGGAGCAGTCTGGTAGCTCGTCAGGCTCATAACCTGAAGGTCGTAGGTTCAAATCCTACTCCCGCAACCAATTTAAAAGCCCTGTAACTCTCTGAGTTACAGGGCTTTTCGGTTTTTTGGGTCGATTGGAAAATCGGTCCGAAACAGGGGGTTCGAGGGGCGTGTGTCTGGTAACGGCGCAAACGTGTGTCTGTCGGTCGTGAAAACGGCCGCCATTTTTACCGTCACGCTCTGTCGTTCACATGCCATCGATCACCCAACGCCGCCGGAAGTTCTGGATCCAGTATTACGTGCCTGGTTCCCAGAAACCGGTTCGCCAAAGTCTCGGCACCGAGGACCGCGCGGAAGCGCAGCTCATTTCCGATAAGCTCGAGCGAGTCCTCGCGCTCCTCGATCCCCGCGTCGCCGCTGTCGAACTTCCGGAGACAATCCTCGCCACGTTGCCTGAAGCTCCAAATCTGTCCGGGTTGGCGTCTGCCAAAGCCGTGGCTGAGGATGCACTGCCTGGCGCCCAAAAGCCGCACACGCCTCTCAAGACCGCCATCGGCAGTTACTACCGGCATATTTCCGAATCGAACAGCGCCCGCTGGGTCGCCGGGAAGATCAAGGTACTCCGCGTGTTGTTTGGAGACGCGCTCGTCGCGGATGCCACGTCGCTCAGCTTCGCCCATCTTGCGTCCGAGCGCGGCAAGTTCCGCGGAAAGACTTTGGAGGATATCCCCTCCACTCTCCTCGCCGACCTCGTTGCCGGATGCAAAGCGCGCGATGGCGAGTCTCCGGCATCTACGAAAACGAAGCGGCACTACCGCGAAGTTCTGCATCATTTTTTCGAGCACTGCTTGGCGAATGGAATGATGTCCGTGACGAACTTTCACACGCCCAACCCGGTCGCTGCTCTACCGAGTTATCTCGGCGAAAAGAGCGAGATCAGCTTCCTGAGGCAGACTCCCGAATCTCCAGAGATCGAGCAGCAATACTCCGCTGTCGCTTCCGATCCGAGTTTGACCGCTGCGGTTAAAATCATGATCGAGGCAGGGCTTCGCCGTTCGGAAGTGCTCTGGCTTGATCGCGATTCGATCTCGGCCGATTTCAAGGTCCTGTCGATCACGACCCGCTATGATGCCGAATGCGACCGCCAATCCTCGCTCAAGACTTCCAAAAGTCATCGATCCGTGACGATTTCCCCGACGCTACGCGAGTTTTTGAAAAAGCACCTGATCACTCTCCAGGGACGCTGGCTCGTGCCAAGTCCACGTGGAGCCCAGTGGGATGCTGACAACTTCAGTTCCGCGCTGCGGGCCGCCAATGAAGCGCGTGGACTCCCCTGGACTTGCCTCGACTTTCGACACACGTTCGCGACCCGGCGCGCATTCGTCGACAAATGGACGTCAATCCGCCTCGCGAGAGAAATGGGAACAAGCGTCGCGATGATTGATCGATATTACGCAGGATTTCTTCGTCACGACGAAGAATGACGATTCTCGTCGAAAGACATTCCATCTGATTTCGAGCGCTTGGATTGCGATTTTATAACCTGCCCATACATGCGGGGACCGTGGCTCCGGACGAACTTTTTGAAAGACTCGATCACCCATTTTCGATCCCAAATCGCGACTGGATACGGTGGATCGCCGGCGGTCAGCAAAATTGCCATGTTTTCCAAAATGCAACGCGGTGCGAGCGAAGCAAGCATCCGGCAAAATGCCGGTTGAAGTCCAGCACACGTCCGTTCGAGCGCGCGCGCCTTGAAAAAATTCGTCTCACCTGAAAAATCGAATCGCCTGCGGATCATTGTCCCAACGAAACAAGCCTGAGTTTTCCAGCTTTCCTGAATGTGCGTCTCGAGAATCACGGTGAATACGTCTTCAAGACGCTGCAACTGCTCGCCCAGCAAGGCCACCAGTCGATCCTCCCCGATGGCGCGGAGAAGAAGTGAGGCGTCGCAATTTTTGATCGCCCAACGAAGCTCCGCCGGAAGCAACCTCCCCTCGGCCTCCAGCGTCAGATAGAGGTTTCGATCGTTGAATTGCTCCGGAGGCGATTGACCCATCGGAGCATGGGAAATGGATTCACCATTCAATCTTGCTGCGTGCCAACGCCCGCTCATCAGTTCCCGTGGCTCGAGTTCCAGGCGTTCGTTCAATGACTGAATCGCCTCACGATCAGATCCGAAAAAACGGCACCCGAGATCGACCTTCCGTCCCACTGCTTCGTCCCAGCTCGCCACAATATCCACGAATTGTGCATCCAGTCGCCCATCGAAGTAGGCATCAAGTAACTCAACCAGCAGTTGGTGACTGAAAAAATTTACCAGCTCTTTCCGCTTCAACTCGTCGGTCGCGTCGTCCTCGAGAATCCCTTCTTTTTGCCAGATTTCGGATCCGGCAACGAAATGCCGCCGATCGCGAACGGCGTGCCGCCCGGCGTAGAGAATTTCATCAATCGAGCCACCGCCATCTCGCGGAAGGAGAAGATGCCGGGCAACGAGAACACGCGCTGCCGCGGCGGGTCCTACCAGAAAGGGCGGAAGATCTTCATATTCGATCGGGGACTCAAATGGCAACCCGCCAGGAATTTCCTCATATCCGATCGAGTCGAATCGTGCGTAGGTCGAATGCGCCAGTATTCGATAAGACGTGTGCGCAAGGCGCTTCGCCCTCTGCCGGTAGCTCTCTGGACCACGATGAATGTCCCTTGACGGCGTAACAAGGCTAACCGGTGCTGAGCCAGTCGAGATACCGGACAGTGTCACTTCGATATCGGCGGCACTCATCATAAATCCGACTGGGGCGATGTGCTGACGGATCGCCATCAAAGTAATTTCGGGATCAAGTCCTACATAAAATAGGTGCTCTCCCTTTTTTCCGGTGATCTTTGAATACCCCTCGAGATCCCTGTCCAGAACGTCCGTTCCTTCGATCCATCCGACGGACTCTGAATCCACAAAAAAGGCGGTAATAGTAAACCATCCGAAGAACTCCTTCTTCATGCGCTGGTGCCACTCGATAACCTCTTTTTGCGGCGATTTTGAGAAGCGCACCTTTGACGCCCCCAGACGAAGCGTCTGGAAAAACTGCGCTCCCACCCGGTCCGCCCCGCACATATCTGTCCAGGAGTAAGCTCGATCGGGAAACCGGGGAAACTCGGCGAGAGATCGCAGAGCCAACTTGTCGTCCGCGGTGATTCCATAAATCCCTGCGGCGAATCGAGCCTCTACAGGACTCGAGAACGCTACCGTGACAGCGAAGCACCCGTCTCCTACCCAGACGCCGGCAATGTCGGCAATCGTGGAGAGGGATTTCTTTCGAATGATTGCAGCACGCTCATCCGGGGGCTCCTCGATCTCAGGGGAGCCATTTTTTACCGTCACGCTCTGTCGTTTGCATGACCTCTTCATCGAACACCTACTCTACCGCAAATGATATCGGCTTACAATTGGGCCTTCACAGAACAAGTGTCGTTCGTCTCATGGCGCGCGCCGGGGTCAGCGGCATCAAGTCAGGGCCAAACCGACAATCTTCCCGGCGATATTCAGAAAACGATCGCTTGCGTTTGCTCGCTTGGATGCGCAAGCAGGCGGCGCAAGCAAATCAAACGGAGGTGTCTGGCGATGAGCGCTAAAAGTCCTTCGATTCTAAAGCTCCGCGCAGAATTGCCTGCGCATCTTCGGATAGGGGCTCGATTGACGATCGATGACCCCGTGATGTCCTATTTAAGTGTCGAGCGGGCCGCGGTTGAACAGGTTATCCAAAATCACCTAAAAGAAGCTCTGCTTGAGCTGCGTGATCAAAAGATTTCAACTCTCGATCGTTCGTCTCGAACAAGAGGCGAAATTTGTAGGATTCAGGTCACGATCGAGAACCAGCTTCTGGCACCCATTGCTGGATTTTCCGAGCGAGTTCGAGAGGAATTACTCGCGGAAGCTCTGAGGACTATTTTCGCCGCTCACTTCCTACCCGCGATGGGGGAAATAATTGGCGCCAAGCCCGCCGAGGCCCGGCAAATTGGCAGACAACTCGCCTTTGATTATCAGCTATGAATGCCAACGACTCGCATCTCATTCACCTCGTACGGAAGGCCATCGCTGGAGCCGATTTTCTCGTCTTCGACGGACTAGAAAATCCCGAATCGCTGTATTTCTCTGCAGAGAAGCCGCGCGGCCTCCGGAGAATTTTGATCGGCACGTTACCGTTCGTGAAAGATGCCGTTTTGCATGCTGAGTTACGAACGGCATTTGCCATGGCTCCCCCAGAGCAAATCCTCGAGCGCCCTTACGAGAATGAGTGTCCGTTGGGATTCATTATTGCGAGAAACCCGTGTGAAAACTTGCCGAGTCTGCCGACGCTTCTCAGGACAGCTCAATCGACAGGTGCATCTCCGCTGATAGCTTGGAACACCATCCACCTTGAGATGTTGAGGGAGACTCTCGATCTCGTCTTTGCAACCTGCCTTGTGAATGGGCTGAAAGGCGACGGCAAAATCGATTCGAGTTCAGTTCGGAAGCGGATACTCGATCAACATCGTCACCTCGTAGCCTCGGATTATTCGTCGAACAATGCGACCCACATGACGCCGGCGGAGAAACTTGCATGTACGAGCGACTCGATTTCCCCCGAGTTTACTCGCCGACGTCTCCTAGCACTCCGTTCGCTTGCTGATGCGGAGACTCAAAGGGAAAAAAAACCCATGTTGGACATCTTCACCCGAATCTCGGGCAACTGGTCATCTGCCAGCGTGGCTCTGCGCGGCGAGAATGAGACTACCATCGAGTCCGAACTTAGAGGATACCCCAACAGGCTTCGCAAATTCCTTTTCTTCTCGGAACCGGACAATCTCCGAACACCGATGACGCCAGTCGGAATTACGGAAAACGCGCTGCGGAACTCAGACAAAATTCCGAGTCTGAGTCGCGTCGCCGGACCCGGAATCCCCTGCTTTCCCGAGCTTCGCTCGCTGCTCAGGACCGCGTGCTCATCGCTCGAACAGCCGGGAGCGGTGGCGGTTGCTTTTCTAATTTCCTCCGCTGTCAAACCTTGGGAGATCCTTCCGCAGAATATCCAATTGCGCTCGGCGTGCGCTGTCATTCAGCGTCCAGTTAAGCTATGGCAAGATTCATTGGTCGTTGACACGACAATCCACCGACTCCCCACCAAGACCTTCGTTTCGTTTACTACAAAAGGTATCGGCGCCGCAATACAACGCCAACTCGAGGCGGGCAACACCGATCTGCAATGCGAAGCGAGTGCGTGGCTGGAAGCAAACTCGCTCGGAATCACGATCCCCTCACTATGCTCAGCACTGCTCCATAACTTTCCCCTGTGGACGAAGATTCCGGCAATTTACTATGAACTTGGTATTAATGCACTGCGGCAAAACCGACCGGGCTGGATGCACTATATCCACTATGACCCAAGCAACTGCTTGCCAGTGATCACGAAGCTTTGCCGAACGGAGATCGACCCTAATTTTTTCTGCGACGCTCAGGGTCTCGATCCGACTGGGAGTGCGCTTTGTCCGACTACGGAATGCTTGTCGACTTTGTTTGAAACGGTCGGCGATCTTATCCAGCCACCGAGCCTACAGAATGCGGAGGAGCTGATTGCCGCCTCCAACGTCATTGCTGCCGCCGCACGGTTAGCCGAGAACCTGCTCACATTTACCCGCAACAGGGATGCGTTCGAACCCCTCCGCCTGAACGCCCGAGTGCGAATTTCCACTCGCGACATCATCCGAGATGTTAGGGAGAAAGAATATTCTCGCACGATCGTTTACACGCAGTCGCTTCGCTCGGTGCTGTTCACCCTGAACCGCTCGCTCCACCAGTATTTGGCAAGGTTCCGGGAAACCGGTTTAAGAGGAGCCGATTACGTGGACCAACGCATTTATTGGTTCTTGGCGCTTAAAGAAAATCAGCTCGTGGAGTTACCTCCCATTCACCGGACGGTATCCGACTCTCTGGCCGCGAACCCACGCACTGAGGCATTCCAATACCTGCATCGTAGAGCAATGCGCAATTACAGCAACACGATCCTCCGCGACGATGACGTCCTGGCAGAGGACGCCATTCAGGCGATCCATGATCATTTTCCATCTCGTGCTCGCAGTCCGAGATCTCCCGATTCGCAGCGCATGCCAGTGATGTATGAAGAATGCGAAGCAGCCGCGGTGCATCTTCTAACAAAACTAAATTTCGCCTGGGCAACCTTATGAAAACCAGATCGTCCCGCCAACGCGACGGCTACTCTTCCACCGAAGGCAGACGCCAACTATCCAACGCACTAAACGAGGTAGTCGCTACTCAAGCATCCCCGCATACCGTCTGGGATTTCCTCCTTCGAGTGCGTCTCCTGCCTGTTGGGCTACGCGGGCTTGAGGCAATCGTTTTGCAATCCGCTTGGGTCTGCGAAGACGAGTGGCTCCAACTCGAGACGAAAGGCGGGCCGCGCATAGTCTGGAATCCTTTTCGAGGATTTGACGGGCCTCCCAATCTAAAAACAATCCTGACTGAAGGTAAAATTAGTGACCTCTTGGTCCAGGCATCACACTACAAATTCGGTTTTAAAGTTGATCCCATCCAAGCGCTCGGGAAACTTCTGGAAGCAGATACGGCTGAGCATTTTTCTTCGGTTACAATCGGATATGTCAACGGCACCTTGACCTGTGCCAATCCGGTGTCGCTTGACCTCGACATGATGAAGGGTGTGATTTCAAAGGAATCCCGCTCGCGGCTAAGAATTGCGGATGAGTTTCCGGTCTTTTTCCAGACGAAAAAGTCTATCAATGAATGCCTAAAAGACGAGAAACTCAGAGAGAACATCGGAGAAATCTTGGATGAGGCAGAAAGCAGAGCCACACTTGGCAAAGATCGTGAAGCCACGCATTGGCTAGTTCAAATCTGTAGGAAGAGGATCACCCGGCAAAACCTCCGTGCAAATGGTGCGGTTGCGGGACTCTCGCTGCTTCGAACTCTCGCATCTCTTCCACGCCTCGTCTTGCGACTGTCAGAAGAATCGAAGTCTCAAGGGCGTTTCGCGTTTACCTCCCACGATTCTTCCGCGGCCAAATTGCTCTATCGCGTCTGTCCAAGGGAGATGGTGGATCGACTCAAAGCGCACTTCGATGAGGGCTATCGGCGACAGAGCAGCCTGAAAGTTTATCTGGTTGGTCTAGATGCTTTTCGAAATCACTTCGGTCTCGATAGCCCTTACCCATCATTGGACCAAACCGAGTGTTGTGCTCGTCGAGTTATACTCTTGATTACAAGCTGCGGCAGGCGGCTGAGTTGCCTGTTTGGCGTTACGCCAGAAGGGTTTTTCGAAGATGTTTTTCCCCTACTCTGCCTTGGTCGCACGAAAGTCGCAAAATGCGCATACTTCCGTCTTCCTCTGGGACATCTCCTGCCTGAAACCGACGTGGAATTCATTCAACAGTGGATCACTTCCCTTTCCACCTCAGATCGCTATCGAACTTTCTTGGATCTCGCGGGTATAGATCGAACGCTACTCTCTGAAGTGATCGATCACGCGGAAATTCATAACGCTTACGCGGACTTACTCCGCAAAGATTTTCACTGGTCAAAGCGACCGCGTCTTCATGACTTGCGTCGTATGGGGATAACTTGGCTGTCAGTTAGGCTTGCGCTGGCACATGACCCGTGTCTCTCAGCACTTCCTTTTGTAGAAAAGCATCTTTCGAATTTCATATTTCGCGGGAAAGCCCTCAATTCGTTCGCAGAACACACCCGTGCCGAAGACCCGGTCGATTTTATGGCGAAAATTGCAGGGCACGCGAGCCGGGTAACTACGCGAAAAACCTACAATTTCGCTCAACCGATCCACACCCTGTTGCAGGCCAAACTTCGATGGGATCGGATGCGCGATTCTCTGAGCAATCCTTCCATGAGAGCCTCGATTGACGGACTGTTCAGCTAAACTTCTGTTCGACGCGGGATCGCCTCGGCCAATTCTCCACTGAGAAAAACCCGCCGCGGTATTGTTCGCAAACCCTCGCGGGGTGACGACGAGTATCGCCAACGAAGTCCGCGCTCATCTTCTGGAAGCCAAGCCGGTCGCTTCTGCCTTTATTCCATGCATCCACCTCTGCCGCTCGCCATTCCGTTGGCGAATACATCCCTGTATTCGCTTCCCCGGATGCGGTGTATTCGACCCATGACCCATCGCCAAATATCAAACGTCCGAATTCGTCGCGACGAAGCACTTTCGGTCGCTTATAACCATTCCATAGTGGAAATTCATCAGTGCGGAGATAGAGTTCTGCTTGAGTCATGCATCAAAGATACTGATTGCATTTCAGCGGTACCGGCCTGCGCCACTTCGCAATAAGATTTGTCGATTCCAGACGAGCCTCTGTTAGCTCACACCGATTTCATCCGGACCGTCGAAAGCGGCAAAATTCATCAATCACCACACCGCGAAGCCCTGTTGGTTCTAGCGTAGTCCGCTGAGGGAATTCTCAGGAACGGAGAGTCCATCCCGAAGCCGTCGATATAACGCCAGGCAACGAAAGACGGCACACGTTGCTTCGCCTCTGTGGCAGGGGTTCAATCTGACTCAGGTAGCCTCAACGTAGCCCTTGCGCGTCTTCTCCAACGGGAGCTTGGCGACTTCTCGCGCTGCCCGTTCGGTTGAATCAAAGGTCTTGGTCTGGCTTTCACCGCGGTTTCCGATTCGTCCGTAACGCACGGTGATCGAACACTCGAGCGAGGGCGGCGATCCAGCGTGGCCTCGTAGCGGGCGAACAGACGTCGCCGACAAGCACGAGTACGCACATGTCTTCAGGCTCGGAGAGAAGCGGGGGATGCCGGTTCTAGTAAGGACAAATCGTGTAAAAGTGGGGCTCGTCGGTAAGAGGATCTCGGGAGTCGATTCCAACGCGATAGGGCAGATCTGGTAGAATGCCCATCTTACGAGGTGGAAGGCACTGAACCTTCACGCAGGAGAGTTGGGAAGGCTGATCTGCGACCGCCTGGGCGGACCGCTGGGCCAGCCGGTCGTTCTTCTGCGAAATGTTCTCGATAAAGGTGTAGAAGAGTTGGAACTGGTCCGCCGGTCGCCGCACAATCGAAGAGGCAATCATCTCTGCAGTCGCTTGGGTCATAGAATAGACCCCTATGTCGCCCGCAAACGACTTCAAAATTACGGCATCAATGTTCGTATGGGCCGCCAACTCACCTTCTAGTGCAGCCAAGTAATTGAGGCGCGGCGTCTCCATCAGCGTTATTCCTACGACGTTGTAATGGTCGCCCGTCTCAGTCAGTTGCCCGGAGGCGCTCGCCAAAATCTTGTCTGGAATTGGTAGATGGTATGCGTCTTCCACCCGCGGCCAATCCGACTTATGAAACTTCACCTCCAGCCTTATCGGCTTCGACGCTGTTGATATGTCCCAATCATACCAACGACCGGTTTTCGGATGTACCGCGCGCAAAACTTTTACTTCTGGCATCCAGATGTCCGCCCAGAGCAGTTCTTCGACCGCGGACAAGTGCTTTGTCGATAAGCCCAACTCTTTCACGCAACTGTCAACATTCTCCCGTCCGAGCTTCGACGCGCAGGCTAGCGCCGCGTGGAGGCGTAGGGGACATCCGAGGTTCAGACCGGCTCCATCGATGCAATACACGAAATTTGGATCGAGGCAGTTGTTGGGAAACGGCTTAGAACTTCCCCACCCAGAGTCGGGCACAAAGTAGTAGTAGTTGTCTGGCATCCCCACCTCAAAGCTGGGATACCCAGGAAATTCACGTGTTCGAAGTTGTTCGAGTAAGTTGAATGAGAACTGAGTCTTGCTCAACTCGTTATGAAACTTGCTCAGTTCAGCAGTTGCGCCATTCCCGAATCTCCACTGAAAGCAGTCAATTAATATTTGGTCGCCTTCGGTGGATTGTATAATCGCCATCAGATGAATTGTCGTTACCCGAAGGCTTCTCGCTATCGGAATTATAAGTCATCTCATGTTCGCGCAATAGATCCTAATTCGCCACTGATTTTTCGTCAGATGCCTGGCGGCCAAATAGGTAAATCAGTACCCACGACGACGTAGGCCGATTCGCAGAAAGAAACTTTCGCTGCATCAGCTCCCTTCTCCAGTTCAGCAGAGGAGGGCGGAAGCGAGTGACCGCCGCCATTACCCGAGCGGCAGCCGATGTGGCCACAGCCCGAAGCTAGTTCGACCAGCCGGGTAAATTTCATGAAATGACTTGAGGTCATGCAGCACACCGAAGTTGAAGAAGGGAACGAACCATCCATGGTAGATGTTCGCACCGCTGGCTGAACGCCAGCCTCGTTCCTACTTCTAGTAGGCGAGGAGCGGCCTCCGGCAGTGCGTGAGCTGCTTGAGCGCAAAGTCCTAAAAAGCGCCGCATACGTTCAGTTGGGGCCGACGCCGAAAAGCACATGTGGAACGCCGTATTGGCGATAAGATCCGCCGAATCTTCTGCGGACATCGATAGCCACCCAGAGCCCAAGGCTTTTGACAACTCAACTAACTTCGCCTCAAATAACTGACTGCGATGTGGGAAGTTGACAGCCTGAGCGAAGATAAAACCGAGCGTCAGCTTCGCCTGGTCCAAGTCCGCCCATGTTGCAAAGTTCACCGCTTCGACGGCGTGCAGCAATCTACGACCTTCTTCGGCAGTAGGCGCGCTGCCTACAATGTGAAGTCCGACGAGAGCCCACGCACTCTGATTGGTGGTGTCCTCATTCAGAAGATCAAAGGCTCTTAGCGAATCTATGTGAAGTGCTGTTGGAGCGATTTGATTGATTCGTTCGCCGACGTATTCGACGAGAGGAGTAGGATCGCAAGGCCCTACGAAAGCTCCAAGAAAATTTGAACGAGTATTCTGTTGAGCAACGAGTGACAGCGCTGGGAAATTTTGATCGTCGTAGGGAAAACAGAGCGAGTTCAGCTCTGCGGAAAATGAGGATAGATCAGGCGTTCTCCTGCAAAGCTTGAGGGTTGCGGAAAGTCCGTGGATGACGAGACGAATGAAGTCGAGATTGCGGGGATTGCTGACATCCGTAGCCGCCTGTTCCTGTTTGGTGAAGGCTCGCTCAGGATTCTTTGACCCATGAGCCTTGAAAAAAGTGGAAAGCCCCTTCTTGTCGGTTCCGTGGCAAAAGAGCTGGCTCAACCTGCCCGCGTGAATCCAAGTGGCGAGCACGGCTGTCTCGTCACCAGCGCTATCGCCCGCTTCCAACGTAAGTCTGGAATACGACCAGTGCATGATGGACGCAAACAATCCCCAGGATTGGGTCCCTGGCTTTGTGTTTAACGCTTTGAACCATTCAAGCGCTTTGGCTTGGTCACCGGACTCTGAGCGCCAAATTAGAAAACACGCGTGTAGGCGCTGAATAGCGCCCCCTTCCCCGGCATCAATCAACGCGATGAACCGTTCTCGCGCTTCAACCGGCAACCGGTCGAAGCTTTCCACGATTTCAGAAGCGAGCATCACGGGGAGACACGCGTGGCGGTAGAATGCTTCTTCAAAGCCTTCTTCGGCGAGCAACACTGAGGCGCTCCGCGCAAGTGTCTCTTCATATTTTTGTCCGCGCGGTTTCATTTCCAGCCGCAAATGCTGCAAAACGCCAATCGCATTTATCGGGACGAAATCGTTTAGATCTATCGACTCGATTTGGCGGATTTTTTGCGCGGTCGCTTTCAGGGTCCATTCAAACGAGTTGTCTCTAAGGTCCGTCGTATCCCGCAGGCGCAAATCAACACGCCTATTTGATAGAACCTTCGCAAAAGCCGTTTTGGAGCGGGCTTTCGATAAATCAAAAGAGCTTCTCAAGTCTTCCAACGTCCGGCGTTGAACTTTTGGGTCGTTACTAACAAGCGCAAACAATTCATTAGAAACGCCGAATTTCTTCTCCCCATCATCAAAGAGGACACGAAGCTGATTCTCCTTCCAGCTTGCCTTCAACGAAAACTGCTTTGAGTGGGTGTCTTTTGATTCGACGGTTGCCGCTTTTCCCTCCGCCGCTTTGGCTATAGCTGGCCAGATATCCACCCCGTCGAATGTGAATTCACCGACCGTAATTGCGGTGTATTCAGAATATCCAAACGCCTTCCGTTCCTTTGAGGTCAAATCGAGTGCAATCCGGAGTTCGACCGGCAGCGCTGTGACCACGTTGGACATCATTCGCCGCCACGGCTTCTTGAAAACTCCCCCGATGTCGCTGTTTAGCGTTTCGAGCATCCTCTTGAGTTGCACCGCCAGTGGCCCGCCTTTGTCCGAGTCTGCGTTGATACGCGAGAGGAGCCAATCGAGGTAGGCGGTTCGAGTCTCGGTCTGGTCAGCTAAAATTCCGATTTGGACGATGTTCGTAATCAAGTGCGCCAAGCATATCCCGAGCGTTCCTTCCACGACTGCGGTCTCGTCTTTGCCGAAAGTATTTACCGCAGCGATGTCGATCCAAAGGGAGTTTAGAATCCAGTCGCTGGCAGAATGCTTGCGAGGAAGTGAGATGTTGGGGTCTTTCCAGATTCGCAGAAGTACGTCGGTGCAGCCGACCTGGACTGATGCTGCGATAGCGATTTCAGACTTTCGGTGAATTAAAGGATGGTTCGGCGGGAGCTTCTGCAAAGAGTCCCAATCAAGGAGACATGCTGCAAAGTAACGCCGAATGGTGCGAAGTTCAGCGGACTCGATGAGCGAGTCGTTGGCATACTCCGCAGTCGCCAAATGGTGGCGAAGCTCAGCCTTCGAGATTGGTATATACCAGTAGTTCTCCCGTCGCAGAACGTGCGTGAAACTGTAAAATTGCTCGGAGGTAATTTTCCGTCGCGCTTTGAAATGCGCGAGGAGATCGTAGGTATCGACCACCTTTGACTCTCCAAATCGGTCAACGTTTCCAATTGTGCGATCATCGATGCAGCTCAAGACAGCCTTGCTTCTGCCGATATCTAGGAAATCCCATAGGCACGCCAGAGTTGGGTTGGATTGCGCATCCCATCCCTCCGGCGCTCCAGAACGTGTGTTCGGAATCATCACATACCTAGTGCCTAGCCCGGTGCGGACGCGTTCTCTCAATGACTTTAGCCACGCGACCATTTCGTCGCGCAGATCGAGTTGCAACCTGTGTTGCTCAATACCTTGCTTCTCGTTTTGATTGATTACAACATTTGCCTCGGCGGTTAGCGGCATCAGAATGCCCGCGAACGCCAATTCTGTCGCGACACCCGGCACAAGGATGACAGGTGCTTTTGGTCTCAATTCCGGAACAGTCTCTGTAACAGCGAAGGAACCGAGTCGCTCGCGAGCCAATTGGGCGTCAGCTCCGGATATTTTACCGGAAACTGCGAGCGCTTCGAGTAATGCCCCTAATCCTGTGACGTACGAAGCGAGTGTATCGGGCAGCTCGGCTAAAACCGGGTCTTCTTGGTTCGTCGTTAGTGGCGTGAAATCCACTATCTTCCCGTGATGTGAGACAGCGTGCGCGAGCATTGAGCACCATTCCGCTCCCATGCTCGCCTGCAGCACTTCCCCATCCGGGAGAAGAGTTTCGGGAAATGTTACAGACGTAAGTTTTCCGGAATATAGAAGTCTCAAAACTTCCTGTTCAGCTTCGATTCGGGACGGCTGCGCATCCGAAAGGCGGTCGATCTCGGCCTTTAGCGCATCAATTAACGTTGGGGATATTTGAATCGGTGCGAATTCGGATTCGACCAAATTCAGAATCCCAAGTTGATCAGCCAAGTAGAGAGAACTCAGGTCCAGAAACAGACTGCGAGCCAGCTTTCCGATGGAACGAGGGCGTCTTAAGGCACCGTGCCGGATTCTGGTGCTCCATACGAAGCGCGGGTCAGAGACAGTCTTGCGGTGTTAGAAAAAGTAATACTGGCCCGCCAACGACTCTCTCGCACCGATGGCAAACGCATGATTGGTGAGAGAGCCCGCCCGATAGTTTCCAAAGAGTTCCTCACGCTTTTGGTGCCAGTCCCTCTGCATCTGAAGAAGCTCAGCAAGGGAGAATTGCTTCATCGCTGAACCGGGTTGTGAAGCCGCCTCCATCGCAATTTTGAGCAATGGTGCTGCTTCAGGCTCCATGTTCAGACTCATCATGAGATGAGCAGCCGCCGCGGCCATATCCGGGGAGTCCACTGCGCCTCGATTCTGCGCCTCGATGACTAGTGCTTTTGAGACTTCGACGTTCTCGGAAAAAAGTCGGTGGGCAAGGTGAAGTAGTGCCCGGCTATGAGCATCCGGGTCCTGCATGATAATCCGCGCCGTAGAGATTGCTTTTTCCACGTCTCCAGCGCTGAGCAGCATCTCAAACAACGATATGCGCTCATCAATTCCTAACTCGGCTTGTATTTTTTCCGCCTCAGCAGTGGCTTCAGGGAGTCGCCCCAATTGCCGGAGGCATTCAATTCTTGTTCGCTTGATGACGGGAGAAATCTCGTCATCTTTAAAGAGATGGCTCCATTTTTCGATTAGTGACAGGCACGCGAACCAATTCGCTGCTCCCGCCGTTCCTTCAATTGCGAGTTGTAACGCCGGTATTGTTGGGAAGTTTTCGAGAAGGTCGTCAGCGTGCTCCGAGACGTAGGTGAATTGGCGGGCAAAAAGATGAGCTTCACAGCTTGCGAATAGAGAGGCCGGAGTGCCGCTCGAACGGAATTCCTTGTCCATGACCTCAGCGAGTTCCGGAGTCCAGCCTGCCGCCATGCCTTCGACCCTTGCCAAGGCAGCTTCTATATAAAGGCGCTCTGCTTCAGGTTGTAATGCAGCGAGGTTCTTCGCGGAAAGGTTCTCACCCATTGCGAGGAATACTTGTGCTCTCTGAAAAGCCCAAGTGCCGCGAAGTTCGGGTATCTCGAAGACGCTTTTGTGCTCGTCGAGTAATCGCCCGGACGCGTCAAAATCCTGTTCGGTAACGTAGACGCTGAACAGCGCCTGCACGCCGCGAATAGAAGGACTCACCGCTACGGCTTGAGCAAGGGCGCGCTTCGCAGCGTCCCTATCGAATTTCAGATTTCTCTTGAGACCCCAAATGATACCTACCTCGTCGGCAGGATTTTTAGAGAGTATCTCGCTCAAGACAGCTTCCGCCTCGGCGACCGCGCCTCTGGCACTCGCAAGGCATGCCAATTGCCAACCTTTGCGTCTGAGCCATTCCGCGGAGCCACATTCCCTATCATTAGCGAGACCACTCCATCTCGCCGCGGAGCGTCGTAGCAACTCGGCACTTCGACTGTCTTGCCTTACAAGATGCCATTCTGTGGTTAGCGGCCAATCCCATTGGCTCCAACCTTCGAAGGTCGGAACAATCGCGCTAAAGTAGTCGCAGTAAGCTGCTGCCTCACGGACGAGCTTCCATTTCGGCGCGACAAATTCAGCTTCCGTTATGCCGGCGGAAGCAGCATCAATCTCGCGTTTGCTGAGCAATCCGAGTGCCTTGAGGCGATGGGTGTCGGCGGATACTCCGAATGGCGCAACGTCGAGCTTTTTGAGGCCATCATCGACCTTGCCGACTCCAAACATAAGGACAATTTGAAGGTGGAATTCTTCCTGATTCGTCGGCTCCGGCATTGAAGCCAATGCCGCTTCTGTTCCTCTCTCTTCGCGAATCAACGGAATTTCTGTTAGAACCGTCTTCCCGGCTGGGTCTACATCCTTGCTCCGTTCCAACAGTGCCCGGGCGTCTGCCAGCCGGTCAGAGTTCACGCAAATGGTCGAGAGCATCCGAAATACTCGCCCTTTTGTTGACGGCTTGAGCGTTGGCCAGGCTGCGCTCTCCAACATGGTTCTTAACTTCAGTTCAACATCGGTTGACTGTCCGCAACGGATTGCCTCACGAAGATGATCAAGCTCTTCGTCTTTCGCTGCCGAGAGTTCCGCTGAAAGCTCGCTAGGGATCTCAAATTTATGAGCCCTGTCGGTGGACAACGCACTTGTCTGGTCGATCAGCGTTTCAGCCCCGCAAATAGAAAGGGTTACCCATGCTGGAAGATACCGCTGTGCGACGGAGCGCATACCTGAGAGGTGACGGACAATCTCATCGCTATCCCAAAGCGCTAATTGAATTCCCTGCGCAGCAAATGACGCGATGCATCTGTCGCGTTCTTCGATGGTTTTTGTGTCTGCCACACCGCATCCCATTGCGACAATGAATCGCGAGACTCCTTTTTTTTTCCAAAAGGAGATATGCGGTTCAAAGTCTGCCACAGCTTCCTTTAAGTGTTTAAGCGCGGATCGAGGTTCGCACGCCTTGCACTGAATCGCCCAAACTGCGCCGTGCACGAATGTCGTGACGACATCGACGCCTCTATCAGCTTGGCCGCGAGTTCCGTAACAAAGCGAATCAGCTACTCCCTCCAATTCGCGGAAAATGGCTCGGCACAGTTTCTCAAAATCTCCAGATGCCAGGTCATAAAATCGAAATGGCTCGAAGGAGTTCGGAGAGGGTTGCACAATTTGGCCGGGCTGAAACCAGGCTGATAAAATCGTTAAAGACTTGGGTTGTAAAGACTCGACGGTAATTCGTCCCGGGTGCAAATGCCCCGGTACGCTTCGAACATTGGATAACGTCGTGGATTACTGATCCAGCTGGCGCCTGCATCGACCTCTCTTAAATGGCCTGGTGAGGGCATCTCATGATCGCTACCGCGAATGTGCCCGGAGTGATCTGATCATCGACCGACGAGCCTCTCGTCGCCGATTCGAACTTCACCGGAATTCTCGGGACGAAGGATGCAGCTCTCGTGGTGGGTTCCGAAGGAACCATCGTGCGGAAAAATCAAAAGGCGCCGCAGTAGTCATACTGCGGCCCCCGCGAACTTTCCTCGCATCCACTCCGTGATCGAAGAGCGACGTTAAAACTCAAACGACCACAGTCCGTCTTCGGTCGAAATCGTCGCTTCGTAGGCGTCACCGACCGTGGCTCGAGTGTCCACAATGATGATTGCGATGTGATTGGGTTCGAGTTTAGCGGGAAATCCCCGCCCGCCTTGGAACGCCTCCGCCAACAAACCCAGCGGATTGGAGTTCTCGTCTCTAAGAATCCATGATTTTGCAATCCAGGCGTTGTTTACTTTCACCGTGTCGATTGTGATTGGCGCCCTCGACATGTTTCGGATTTTAAGCATGGCGGGGCCCTCCACGTCTTCACCCAGATAACTTACGCTGATCGGCGCTTTCTCGCCGCACCCCGAAAGCATCGTGATGCAGAAGGCGAAGAGCAGCGAAAAAGCGACTACTTTCATTGGAATAGACGAACGAGAAGCAAGTGAAACGGGAGTCTTGATCATGCGATCAAGATACCGTCCGTGGTTTGAGGAAGAGGACGACCATCCCGCCAAAGACGCAGCACAATCCCGTCAGACCCCACGCCCATGAGCGCCCTTTATTTCGAGAGACAAGACAGAGACCGCCAAAGTAAACGAAAACGCCGAGCATCATCAGCATCGTCACGATCCCTCCGGCGACACCACTCCCCTGCTCCTCCAGCGCACCTGCCATAAATGATGGGATGATGGCCAGAGCAAGGCCGACTGCGATGAGGTTTCTTGCGAGGTTTTTGTTTTTCATACGCTGGAAGATACCGGCTTTGGATTTACAAACCGTGGCATCAGGATCGGATCATTCTCCATAGAGAACGCGGCACGTCAAGCTCAAACCTTTCTCCATGGAGAACATGCATTCCGCCATTCTCGGTGGAGAATGGCTCGAAAGACTCCCTCAGATCTCGACATTGCTCTCGGAAAATTTCTTCGCGGGGTTATGTCGGAGAATGATTGGAGCTATCCTCGACTGGCGAAAGAAACCGGGGTTCCGCAATCAATGCTGCATGGCATCGTGAGCGGCGAGAAATTTGCGACTCTTCACATGTTGTCGCGAATCATGAAGAGCCTCAAAGTCAGCCTGAACGACGTCTTCCCAATAAAGGGCAAATAGCCCGCGTTTGCCGAATCCGCAAAAAAAGGCAGGCCGTCGCAACGAGTGTTGCGACGGCCTGATGTTTCCCCAGAACATATCCATGTCTTGCAGGCGGCGTGCCAGATCCCAAGTGACGCTTTCGTCATGAAGCCCCTCCTCTAATGCCGAGGCAACAAAACTACCAAAACGTTGCCTCGCCTCTGTTGAAGAGGTCACGCCTCTGCCCCCTTTTCCAGCCCTCCGATGCGGAGATTGGGGATGCGCGGTCGAAGCGCCAGCCTCCTCCGAGATCGCCCGGGCGCTATCCGATATTGAGGTGATAACGCGTGCTCTTGAGCATTCCGGTTTTCGACATGGCTCCCAAGCGGACCAGCTCCTGCAAGTCACGCGTCGCCGTTGCGCGTGAGGCCGCGGTGATCCGGATGTATTTGTCGGCGCTCATTCCCCCTTGGAATCCGTCCACCTCTCTGAACATGCGCACGATCGCCTTCTCCTGTCGCTCGTTGAGCCGCCCGCGATATTGCTCGAAAAACTTGGCCTTTCCGATGATTCGATCGACGGCTTTCTGCGTGGCGAGCTGCGCGGACAGGGCGGTTACCGCGAAATAGACCAACCATGAGGTAATCTCAAGCGTCTGGTTATTCTGCTCGAGAAGCTCGTAATAGATTTTGCGGCGACTGTTGATCACTTGAGATAGCGAGATCAGCGTCGGGTGTCCCAGCGATTCGGCGATCGACTTCTCGCTGATCGCGCGACCGACACGGCCATTTCCATCCTCGAAGGGGTGGATACACACGAAATAGAGGTGCGCGATACCCGCACGCGTCAGGAGTGGAAGCGGTCGATCGGCTGATGGCCCCGTCCCTTGAAACCATTTGAGGAATTTCTGCATCTCGCGAGGCACGGCGTCGGCGGGAGGTGCCTCGAAATGAACCTTTGGATCATGCAGAGCCCCGGAGACGACCTGCATCGGATCATTTCCCCTTCGATATCTTCCGATGTCCCGCAGATCTCGGCGGCCGTTCGTGAGCATCGCGTGCCATTTCAACAGCGTTTTCTCGGTCAGCGGCTCCTGCGAATGCTGATAGAGATCGCTGAGCATTTCCGCGATCCCCTGCTCTGCCGGGGAGATTTTCCGGGAATCCGTCGGCAGGCCCAACTGCTTGCGGATCGAGGATTGGACACTGTCCCGATTGAGGATCTCGCCCTCGATTTCGGATGTTTGCACAGCCTCATCGCTGATCAGACTAACGACGAGCGATTGCCTGTCTTCGTCCCCTGCGTGTTTCAAGGTCCCCCCGAGCGTTCCGGCTTGCAGCAGGAAGTCGCTTTCGACCTTCTCCAACGGTCCGGAATCAAAGCGGAAGTTCGGCCACTCGGCCTTCTGCCAATTCCATCTCCCCTCTTTCACGAGGGATAAGATGGAGATTTATTGCTCACTATCAATCATTTTGTGAGCTATAAAATCTGGATTTATCGCTCACCTACCCTCTGGTCGCGAGTTCGACAGGAACGTTCGGCGAGCGCTCCCCATCAACACGCCTCACTCCTGATCCACACTGAGCTGCGCCAAAATCTGCCAGGCAGCGCTCAATCGTTGCGATGCGACGAGGTATCCGATCACCGCGGGACGAACTTCCGGAGCTACGTCCTCGCCATCAATACATCCCCGGAACCGGATGAGGCCGCGTTTCAAACCCTCGCTCAAAACATCAATGTCCTTCGCTCGCTTGCAACGGTCTTCATCAGATTCTGCGCTCATAACGAGCCCGGCATGGCATGCCAACCAACGCATCGCGCCAACCAGCGACGCATCCGGCTTTCCGATAAAGGCACGAAATATCTTCCGAGCATCGCATAGCGCAGAGATCAGCGTGCAGTCGTTCCCCGATTCTTCGCGCTCCTTGGCTGTTCGCCAAAGATCTGCGAGTGCGAACTCGGCAGCGACGGCGGCGGGCTCCATTTCTTGCAACGCATTCACATAGCCCTGGTATGCCGAAGTGAAAGCCTGACGATGATTCTTGGCGTTTGTTCCTGCGTCCAGATTGCCTGGCACAAACTCCGAGGGTGGCGCCATGGGCACGCTAAGGTTTTCGAGGAGACTCGATCCACGGCGGATTCCGTCTGGGGCTTCTGACATGCATCGCACCGTGTAGCCTTCGAGCCAGCGCACCATTCTTCCGCTCTGGACGGCCTCAGCTACAACCGCGCGAAGCTCGCTTTCACCGAGTGCCGGAATGCACAGAGCACCTCGGATCGTTTGGATTCGCTCTCCAAATTCAGCCGCTGTCGGCGGCGCAATCGTGATGATTTGCTCGTTGAATCTGAACAGCAATTCGTCCGCAACCTGTGTTTGAGACTCCACTGCACGCCGATAATTTTCCGCATCTTGAAACGCCGATCGTTCTGCGAAACCGATCTCACGGGTCTGAGATCCGCGCCACTCGCCTTGGAAAGCACCGGCACCTATGACGAAGAAATTCTCAAAAAGATGATAGATTTGGTCGACGGAAAATCCTGCGGTTTCCAGCCGAACGTCCATATCGAGGAAGGCCAATAATTCCGACAGAACGTCCGCGCACCAAGAGCTTTCCGCCGCATGTCCGACAGTGAGTTTGTTCACCTCGTCGATGAAAATGATCCCGCGCGGATGCCTGCCGATGAACCGAAGGATCTGTATCAGGGTGTGTGCGCCTTCGTTCCGTGCGCCAAGCGGAATCCAATTGTGCGCGTTGATCGCGAACATCGGCAACGATTTCTCAACGGCCAAACTGCTCACTAAAAAGGTCTTTCCCGACCCGGAAGGTCCGACGATGAGCGGTGTTGCTCGCGTCGAAATCCCTGCGATGCTGCGCACACGCCGCTCGTGAAGTTCATGGAAAAAGCGCAGTTGATCCAACGCCTCTTGCTGAGACTGCGTCAGTCCGCAGTCGATCAATTCGTCATCGGGAATAGTGAAATTGCTCATGGTATAGGCAAGATACCGGCCGCAAAATTCCGGGATTCAGACTTGGAAGAACTCCGAATCTTGCGGGCCCTAGTCCTGGCAATCGCTCAATTTCAGGCCGTCGTAGACCACCGTTTCTCAAGAAAATTGAGTTCGGCTGTTTGTATTTTTGAGGATGCCGAGACATTTTCCCGCAGTTTGTTTGGGCCGGCCGAACGGATTTGAGTGAGCAGACGAGTCGAAATATCAGAACGAAATTCGAGAATCTGAGCTGCGTGGAAGGTGACGAGATTCGCGACTCCTCAAAGATTTCGAACGATGGCGTCGGCGCGTTCCGAGATCTGAAACGCCAGATACCGAGCCGTGGTGCGAAGATCAGTCGAGCCATGCGCAAGTGCTTGAGCGGTCGTAACGAGACAATTCCCACTTCGTTCATACACGCGCTTCGCAAAAAATTTACGGCACGAATGGGTTGAAATCCCCCCCTCTGCCCCGACTTTTCCCGACACTTCGTTCAGGACTTTTTGCATCATGCGCACCGAAACCGCCTTCGTTTCCCCCCTCTGTCCGCAAAAAATCGGAGCGTTGGGTGAAAGCGAATGCCCTCGCCTGCGCAGCAAAATCAACCACCGTCCGAGCGCGAATGCCGCCCTCGGATGGAGCGGGACGACGAAACTTCCACGCTTTCCTTTCATCGCTTTCCTCGCGACACGGAACGATTTTCGGAACCGATGTCCGTCGAAAACGTCGCCGATTCTGAGGCTCAAAACCGACTGAATCCGCAACCCGGCGTAGGCTGAGAGCGTCACAAGAGCGCGGTTTCTAACCCCAAACTCCCCCTCCATCGCTTGCAGGAATTCCTCGAATTCCCGCTGATTTTGGAATGGCCGGGCCCCGCTGTGCATGTCGAAAAGATACTCAGCGCGCTTTCCTGACAGACCGACGGCCTGGCTTTTTGGAGGGAAATCGACTCTGAACCGGGCTCAGAACCGAAGAGTTCGTGTTCTGCGGCAAACGCGAACTCTTGGGCCACTGCCTTGAAAAATGGAAGGGTGTTCAAGGGACTCGAACGCCGCTACTCTGGTAAGAATGGCGTGTAAATCGCCGCTGCAGAGCGACGCGCTGCGAACGACTAGGCGCATATGCGTCCTCAGCTGGGTAGATTTCGATGCCGGTTCGACAAGCGCGTCAGGTTCAAGCATCAGATCATTTGCTGCCCAGATCGCAATCGGACAAAACTCTCACCAGCTCGTCTCGGCACGAAGATTGTCAACATTACGCAAAGATCGTAATGGCGAGGGAAGAGCCGAAGCAGCTCATCTTTGTGTCAGGCTGAGGCGAGCCCGGAGGTCTCTCGTAGTGGAGCCGCATTCGCGGTGATAATCCGTCCTAATATGGGGATCATTCGGTCGGCTTGGAGGTCGCCGTTCATGTTACGGCAGACCGCATTCTCATTTGCCACCCTCGCGTCGATGAAATCTCCACCTTTCCGCTCCTCCACATCGAATTGGAGCAAATCCAGATCATAGTGTTCTTTTGGGGGATCGCGATGGACTGCCGCGAAAGTCTGCTCGAGTCTCCGGTCGGCAACGTTGCAGGTTCGGGCGGAAACCATGGCGGGATCTATAACGGCTTAAGCCGGACAAATATTGCTCCATTTTGCGAGCTGGAAAGGCTGTCGACCGCATCTTGAGCCTGTCGCCATGCCGCTTTCCCTCCACACGCACCGATCCCAACTCCCGCGCGCCGGGATGGCCCTCGGCGGGATCGGAACCGGGGGCTTCGAAATCCGGCAGGACGGTGGGTTCGCGAATTGGCAGATTTTCAATAACCGCCCGCAATTCGCGGGAGCCCCCTACCCGTTCAATCCGAAGCAGACGCTTTTCTTCGTCCTGCGCGTCGCGGTCGAGAGCGAGGACCCGCGGCTCGTGCTGCTACAGATCGAGGACGGGCAGGGTGCCGCCGGGATCGATCATCACGAGTTCCAATACATCTTTCCGTGGCTCAGCGGGGTGGACACCGTTCGTCTGACTGCGAGCGTGCCGTTCGCCGATCTCGAATTCGAGCACTCCGGGGTGCCGCTGCGGATTGCGCTGCGGGCCTGGTCATCGTTCATTCCCGGCAACGTCAAGGATTCGGCGCTGCCGCTGGCGTTCTTCGATTTCACAATTACGTCGATTTCGGACCGGCCGGTCGACCTTGAGATCCTCGCCTCCGCGCGCAACGCCGTGGGCTACGATCAGCTGGACCGCACCTACCGGAACCGCCGGGTGCGCGACGGCGCGTTCTCAGCGGTCGTCATGGAGAACGACGACCTCGACCCGACCGCCTCGACGACCGGGTCGGTCACGCTCGCGTCCTTCGACGCGGACACCACGGCCTACCTCGGCTGGGAACATCACCACCCGTATTACGAACGCGTGTTGCGGGAGCCGACGCTGCCGGAGATCGAGGATACGGAAAATCGCAACCGGTTGGATTCCACGACCGGGCGCCACCGCGCCGACCCCCGCTGCTTCGTCACGCTGGGCGTCCGGCGTCCGCTCGCGCGTCGCGGCGACACGGCGCGCCACACGTTCGCGCTCGCCTGGCACTTTCCGAACAACTACGCCCACGCCGTCGACGACCCGCACATTGCCGCCGGATACCTCGAGGACGCGGCCTTCCCGGGAGCCGACCCCGCCGCGAGTCCCGATGCCGAGCCGCCTCCCGAGCACGAGGCCGCGCCGCTCGAGGGTCATTACTACGAGAATTTCTTCGCCGACTCCGAGTCCGTCGCCCGCTACGCGCAGAACGAGCACGACCGTCTTCTCGACGAGACGACGGCGTTTCACCTCACCTTTTTCGACAGCAGCCTGCCGGGGTTCGTGCTCGATCAGGTCAATTCGCACCTGAACACCTTCCGCACCAGCACGTGGCTGACGCGCACCGGCATGTTCGGGATTCTCGAAGGACTCAGTCCCCAAAAATCCTTCGCGGGTATCGCAACGACGGACGTCGCCATGTATGGCCAGATCGCAACGAGCCTCCTCTTTCCCGAACTCGACCGGATGACCGTCGACCTCTGGATCAAATTTCAGAATCCGGACGGCTCGGTCGTGCATTCGATCAATTGCAATTCCCGCCACGTCACGCCGAAGGAGGCCAGCGGTCACCGCCTCGACATGCCCGCCCAATTCGTTTTCCAGGCGCTGCGCGCCGCGCTCTGGAGCGGTGACGACGCCTATCTCGCCCGCGTCTGGCCACCGGTAAAGCGTGCCCTCGCTTACGTCCTGCGCGAGCGCGACGCCAACGGCGACAACCTCCCGGACATGCGCGGCATCATGTGCTCCTACGACAACTTCCCGATGCACGGCGTCGCCCCGTTCGTCGTCACGCAATGGCTCGCCGGCGTGGCGGCGGCGCTGATGGTGGCCCGGAAGTTGGGCGACACCGAATTCGTTGCGGAATACGAGGAGAAGTTCGAGTCCGGTCGCCGCACGTTCGAGGCGACCACGTGGAACGGCGACTATTTCAATCTCTACTCGGAGCCTCAGGATGCCGACCCGACCGGCTACCGCGGTTGCTTGACGGATCAGATCATCGGCGAGGGCGCGGCGCGTCAGCTCGGACTCCCGCCGGTCGTCGATCTGGGCAAAGCCCAAACCGCCCTCCGCACCATCCTCGCGATGAACTACCGTCCCGCGCAGGGCCTCCGCAACTGTCAGTGGCCCGGCGACGAATTCCTCCATCCGGTCGCGGACGCCACCTGGGTCGACCAGGCGAACACCTGCTGGTCCGGCGTCGAACTCAACTTCGCCGCGCAGCTCTATCAGTCTGGGATGCCCGAAAGCGCCGAGGAGATCATCCGCAACGTCGATGCCCGGCACCGCGATTGGGGGATCTACTGGGACCATCAGGAATTCGGCGGACACTACTACCGTGCCATGTCCGCCCTCGCGATCCCGAACGCCTTCCTTGGACTCACCTTCGACGGCGAAACGCTCGACATCGCTCCCGCCCTCCCGCTGCCCATCGGGCGCTGGTGCGTTCTCCTCCCCGGAGCCTACGGCACGCTCTTCCGCGACGCGCGCGGCGGTCGTCTCGTCATCCGCTCCGGCCAGCTCACGGTGACCACCATCCGCCTCCCGTTCACCGGCGAAGTGAGTGTGGAAGGCGGTGGGAAAACTTTCTCCCAGCGCGAAGACGCGGGCCGCACGGTCTTCACGGCGCTCGCCTGAATCCGCCTCGCGGACTCGACCGCTTTTACGGTCCTCGTTCGCCGGGTTCGAATCCCGTCCACTCGTTGCCTGACCACCACCACGAGACGCTCGCGTCCGCCCCCTCGATTCGCTGCGATCCCTTGGAATCCACGTTCCCCGCGTCGAAACGATTCGCCCGAAAGACCACCCGTTCGAAAAGAGTCGCCGCACCTTCGTTCCGAATCCCCACGGGCAGTCCGGTCCAACCATTTTCCTCGAACACGTTCTGGGTCACATCACCGCCGGGGTGGCCATTCTCGTCGCCGCCGAAATAGATCCCCGCCGACCGCAGGTTGCGAAACTCGTTGCGGCGGTAGTGATTCCCCAAGTGTCCGAGCGTTCCGGCGGATTCCTCGGTCAGGTAGTCGGTCATGATCCGCATCCCAAACCGGCTTCGGTCCAGCGAGTTGTCGGTGATCACATTAAAGAAGCACGCGCTCGGAGTCGGCGTTTCCGGGCGCGGCACCTGCGAGTATTCGTCGACGAGTCCGTTTCGTATGTCGGTCACCTCGTTCCCGGCGAAGATGACGTCCGACGTGTTCCCATACATCGACAGCGCGACCGATGCCGTCGCGTAATCCGCGAAGTCGGCCTTGCCGTCGAACCGGTTCCGGTAAACGACCGAGCGCGTCTGGGCGGGACCGATTCCCACGACGCTCGTCTCGTCGGGCACCACCGACCACGGCGGCGTCACGGTGATCGCTCGACCATCCGCGTCCGCCACCCGGCGGAATTGTCCGGCACCGCTCCCCGCGACGATCACCGCGTCCTGCGAGCGAGCGACCGGAACGTCCTCCGCAAACGTCACCGTCGTCGGCGTCGCCGCGAGCGGCCGCGCCGCGAACGTGGACGTCCCCGTCTCGAAGAGAATCTGCTCACCCTGATTCGGGTCTCCGATTCCCACGGGCGGGGCCAGGTCGGTCGTTCGGTTGTCGGCAATGTAGAAATGCCGATTGGAATCCGGATGACACTGCGTCACGAGAAATCGCCCGGCACCGACTCCCAAGATCGACGACGCGGAGGCGTCGAGATCCCGCGCTCCGTTCCCAATGATGGCCACCTCGCTCCCGCCCCACGACATGAGCGCCGCGTGCGCGTAATCGGTCAGGCGGAATTCGTTGTCCAGCACGATCACCTGCCGGGAGTTGCCGAGAAACACTTGATCGCCGATGAATTCGCTGCCGCGGATCGCGAGAAAATCGTTCGACCCGAGATTCACGCCCCCACCCGCGCCCTGCCACGAGAGGCAGGCGTCGGTGATCCGAACGTGCTTGTGGTGACGAAAGATGAGCAGCGATTTCCCGCCGAGCCGGCCCGCGCCTTCGAGCGAAAGATCCGCGAATTCGACCCGGGTCACCGCTTCGGCGTCGGAAAAGATGAGGGCGGGCCACCACGGCTCGACGCCCGACGCGAAGTCCGCGCCCGGCCGGATGAGGGTCTCGTCCCGGCCCGCCCCCCGCCACGACACGCCGTCGCGCAGATCGATCATCCCGTTCACTTCGTAGATCCCGGCCGGGAAATAGACGGTCGCCGGCGCGACCTTCGTCGCGGCGTCGAGGGCGCTCTGAATGGCCGCCGTCTCGTCCGTCTTTCCGTCGCCCACTGCGCCGTGATCCCGCACGTCGACGACGCGCTCCCGCGCCCCCGCCCAGGGCGAATGCGCCAGGATCGTCAGGCGCAATGGCCCACTCCACCCCCAGTCGCCGCCGTGTCCGTTGTGCGCCCAGACCCCGTATTCGCCCGGCTCGATCTTCGGAATCCGAAACTCGACGCGATACGGATTGACCGCATCCACGGCCACCCACCGCCCTAACCCACCGCCCTTTGTCTCGAGGAAGATCCACGCTCGCTCGTTCTCATTGTCGTGGGCGAGATTCCGCCCGTAAACGGCAGCCCGCTCGCCCGCGATCCCCTCGTCGGGACCGACCCACCAAGCCTCCGTGCGATTGATCGCAACCGCCGACCCGCGAACCCCACCGACCTCGGGCCACATCAGGTAGGTCGACCAGCGCGGAAGCGCCTCCGGCACCACGACCGTTGCCGCGACCGAGTCGGCGACCACGGCGTCCCGCTCGAGAGAGACGGCGGCGGCGGCTTGAGTCTGTCCGAAGAAGCGGAACGTCACCCCCTCGCCGAAACCCGGACCGGCGGCGGTCACGCTATCGCCCGGAGCCGCCGTGCGCGTGAACTCCGCGATCAGCGGCCCGTCCGCCGACCCGCTCTTCGACGGACGGAAAACATCCATCGCCGCCGGCAACTCCGGGTTCGACGCCGGGCCGAGCGGAGCGCCAGCCCGGGCTTGGCCCAACAGCGACGCGGCAACGATCGCGATGCACCCCGGAGACCAAGCCTTCACGCGGGATTCAGCCGACCGGCAGCGGCTTCGCCGCTGGCCGGACCACCGACTTCGCCTCGTGCAGCCGCTTGACCACGTCATAGGACAGCTTGGGGCGGCGGTGTTCGTCGACGACTCCCTTGTTGTTCATCGTGCGGGGACGTCCCATCGCCCAGCCTTCGTCGACGCGCACGTCGCAGAATTGCCAGATGAACGAACCAACTAGCCGCGGGTGTTTGAGATACACGTCGAGACATTCCTCCAGCACGTCACACTGCCGCTCCTCCGACCACTTCGCCCGGCGCACCGGATCGTGGTAGCCCGGGATCGCCCCGCCGCCGAATTCGCTCGCGATCATCGGCTTGCCCGCCGCGCCCCGACCGTCCACTCCCGGCAACCCGTGCTCGAAACAGGCCAGCACCTCGTGCGAGCTGTACCAATTGTGATACCAGTTGAATCCGCAGACGTCCGGCATTTCCAAACAGAGGTCATTTCCAGGATGACAGCTCGCGAAGGTCGTCCGGCGGCTCGCGTCGAGCGCCTTGATTTGCTCGAATTGCTCGGCATACATCGCGGCCCCCTCCTCGGTGTGGCTGGCGCATTCGTTGAGAATGCCCCACAGCAGGATCGACGGATGGTTGTAGTGCCACTCGATCATCTCGGCATTGCAATTGCGGCATTGATCCCGAAAGCGCGGATGCCGCATCTGCTCGGGGGTCAAGCCGCGGGCGTGATTCTCCTCCCAGACCATGAGTCCGCGCTCGTCGCACAGGTCGAGGAACCGCTCGTCGTTCGGGTAATGGCTCGTGCGCACCGCGTTGCTTCCGAGATCGATCATCGTGTCGACGTCCGCGACCAGCGCCGACAACGGCAGCGCACACCCGTGGTCCGCATGGTCCTCGTGACGATTGAATCCCTGGAGAAACACCGGCTCGCCATTGAGAAGCAACCGCTCGCCGTCCGTGACAACCGTGCGAAATCCCGTCCGATCACCCCAATCATCCACCGCCTCGCCACCGACCGACAGCGTCGCCGTCAGGCGATAGAGCTTCGGGTGATCCGACGACCACGGCTCGGCTCCCGGAAATTCCCCGTCCATCGAAAAGAGCGTCTCCCCGCTCGCCATATCCACGTTGTCCAACCGCAGCGTCTGACCCGCCAACTCGACGACCAGATCCCCCCGCGTCGGCGCGCCGAAATTTTCCACCGCCACGTCGAATCGTCCCGACCAATTCCCCACCCCGCCCGCCGGAGTGAAGTGAACGAACCGGATCGCGCAGTCCCCGCGCAGAACGTGCAGTTCCACCGGACGCGTGAGTCCGCCGTAGTTGTAGTAATCGTTCGACACGTGCAACGCCGACGCGTCGCCGTGTTCGTTCGACAAATGGACAACGAGTTCGTGCTCGCCCGCCGCCAGCTCCCCGGCGTCGAGCGCGAAGGGCGTGTAGGCATTGTGGTGCCCGCCGATCTGGCGCCCGTCGACGAAGACCCGCGCCGTGTGACTGGCCCCCTTGAAGACCAACCGCGTCCGGCCCGCCTCGGCCAGCGTGAACGTCCGCCGCGCCACGGCGTGGCCCCGATAATTCACCAGTTCCGGGATGTTCTCCCACACGCTCGGCACCGGGTAAGCGAACGTCCGCTCCGCCTCCCCCCAAGCCAGCGGATCGAGCGTCGCCGACCCGCGCGGGACGTGCAGAGTCCAATCGCCGTCGAGCGATCGAACCGTGCGGATGGAATGCTGGGCGAAAAGGCGGGAGCCGCCGGAATCAGATGGAGTCATGGTAAAATAAGGAGCAACGATAAAAACCACCGGGCCTCGGCAACCAACCGAAACCCGCCGCGGGACTCGCCCGCTCAGGATAAGCCGTTATCTTACCTGCGCGAAGTCGAGAGCCGCCCACCCGTCAGGACCCGGGCGTCAGCATCTCGAACCAGTTGAAGTTCCAACTCGACGTCGTCGCCTGCACGCGGAGCGTCAGGTTGCCGGAGGCCGGGAGTGTCACGTCGTTCAGCTCGACGTCGGCAAAGGTCTGCCACCCCCCGGTGTAAGGCACGTTGACGGTCCCGACGGACGACCCGTTGATCCGAACCTCGAACTGCCGCGCGGATTTCGTGGTCGCCACGCGGAACTTGAGATCCATCGTGCCGCCGGGCGATGCGCCGAGGTCGTATTCGAGCCATTCGCCGGAGACGATGTAGCCGACGTTGTAGCCTCCCCCCGCGTCGGTCGTGGTCTGAATGTCGACCGCGTCGTTGCGGTAATTCGCGCCGCCTTGATTCGCCGTCGTCGTGTCGGAAAAGGCGACGTAATCCTCGGCCTCGACCCGTGTCAGCACCGGCACAATCACCTGCGGCACGTCGAACGTGACCGAATCGACGTTGCCGGCGTCCTGTCCCGTGCTCTGAATTCGCACCGTATTGCCCGCACCGGCATTCAGTGCAATCGGCACCGTCAAATCGCTCCAGATCGTCCAGCCGCCGGTGCCTGGAAACGTGAGCGATTGGGTCGCGCCATTCACGATGAGATTTACCGTCCGCGGGCTGTTGCCCAAGGCATATCGGATGACCATCTGCGCCGTCCCACCGCTGCCACCATCGACGTTCGTGAACTCCAGGAACCCGCCGTTGCCAGAGAAATTCACGTAGCCCGTGCCGTTGTAGCCCGCGTTGTTCGATTGAATCACGGTGCCGCCGCCGACGGCCCCGAGTTCCGCCTCCACTGTCGTCGTGCCCGGCGAGCCGGTGCCACCGCCACCGCCGCCGCCTCCACCGGTCGAACCGGAGTAGGTCGGGACATTCGCGTAGCCCGCTGGTGGCAAGGGCGGCAGGACGTTTCCGCCCGCCAACGAATCCAGGAAACTCGAGAGCGCGAACATCGGCATCATCTGCTGGACCGTGTATTCCATGTGATGAACGACTCCGCGGTGCTCGACGAGATTCTCCCACGCGGGCCAGGTCGTTTTGTCGGGATAAATCGAGCGGCTCGTTTCCACGACCGCGGTCGGGTCCGTGAGATACTTGTCGTAGAGATCCGAGAACGGCTCGGAGTTGAAGAGCGATCCCCACCGATTGAACGTAAACTGCTCGGCCCGCGAGAACCCGTAGATGGAAACTCCATCGGGCGGCGGCGTCCCCTCCCGGCCCGAGTCGGCGTGCAGCACCCAGCGCACCGTGTCGTAGCCCAGGCCGGTCGTCAGCGACTTGTTGACCTGATTCCCGCCGAGCACGAACGACAATCCCGTGCCGATGGCCCCCAGATAATCGTCCTCGAACCCCGGATCGACCAGCATCCCACGGATCATCGAAATGCTCTGCAGACGCGGCACCACGCCGTTGCCCCAGTCGAGGCTCGTCCAGTTGTGCCGACTATTGCCAAAACCGTAGCGCGTGAGCGCGGGCTCGACGAAGTAGCTGTAGGACGAGCGGATCAGGCTCGGCGCGATCTTGTCGTAGACAGCCACGGACTGGTTCCGCGTGAGGAAGACCTCCCAATGGCCAAACAATTCCCAAGCGTCCAACTCCGCGCTCGTCTTGTCCGCCGGGATCGAGGTCGTCGCCTCGACGATGTCCCGGTAGGTGGAGTCTCCCGTCAGCCGATACAACGTCCCCGCCGCGCTGAACCGCTGCTCGACCAGCGATTCCGCGATCTTCGTCCGAGCCTTGGCGAGCTCGGACGCGATCTTCGGAGCGTCGCCCGGAAATTTGTGATTCGTATACCAATCCTCGAGCCACTGCATGAACGAGTCGCTCACGCTGGCCGCCGACCCATCGGTGTAGATCCCGTTCTGCCAGGCGTTGTCCTCGGCCCAATCGAACGCGTCGATGGCCGACGTGCGGTAGAGCGTCTGAAGAGCGGGATTGAATTTCCCCAGCACGATGGCCGCCTTCGCCGCAATGGTGGCGTAGGTAAAATTGCTCACCGGGTCGGGCGCCAGCACGTAGATGTTGCTCGTCGTCTGCCAACTCGGCGTGTCGCCGCCGAAATTCGCGTGCTCGACCGCCGGATAGATCGCGCCCTTTTCCGCGCCCGAAGTGACCTGGCTCCGCCGCCAGAAATCGATTCCCCACACCGCTTCGTCCACGATGGCGGGTAGGTTCGCGTAGTCGTGACTGCCACCCGGGATCGGATCGGGCAGGACGCTTTCGGAATCCGGCAGCGAGAATTGATTGCCCGAATTATCGAAGTATCCCGGGATGATTTCGTAGAGATCAAGCAGCGTGTAGACGATCTCGGCGTGCTGAATCCGGTTGTCCCAATCCCCCGCGTCCATCCAGCCACCCCAAGCCGAATTCAGCGTCCCGCCCGTGCGGTAAAGGTTGTAGGCGTCGTTGATTCCGATTCCCGCGAAGCCGGAGATCGGTGCCTCGCCGTGGAAAATGTGCGGAACGCTCGTGAGTTCGAAGACGGAACCCTCCGCCGGATGAAAGGCACGCGGGCGGTTGTAGCCGTGCCGCCACCCCTGAAGGGCGGTCCCTTTGCGATGATTGTAGAGTCCGCCCAGCGTGACGTTCGCCACGTCCCGCCAGATCCGGTTGTCGATGGTGAAAGGGTAGGACACGCCGAGGCCGGGGATGTAAATTTTGTATTCGCCCGGAGTCGTCAACGCCGAGAGATCGATTCGATAGACGAAAGTTTTCGCGGGGTTCAGCTTCACCGCTTTGATCGGCCCGGTGCCGTTCTCGCGCTCGACCCAGAAGTTCTCGTCCGGCAACGGATTCCCCAAGCCATAAGCCGCGCTCGGATCGTAGGCGTAGGAAACTTCGCCCGATCCATTGGGCCGCGTCTCATACCAATCCGGATTGTTCTCGCCATCCTTCACGTAGGGATCGACCCAGAGTTGCACCGGCCCCGACACGCCGACGGTCTGGCCATTGTCCGCGCGAATGATTTG
Organism: uncultured Verrucomicrobiae bacterium; assembly: GCA_963719495.1. GTDB lineage: Bacteria > Verrucomicrobiota > Verrucomicrobiia > Chthoniobacterales > JAATET01 > CAVVKW01. Next base: position 521,762 of record CAVRCI010000002.1, on the reverse strand, counting down.
AAAATTCGGAATCGTCCCGCCCGGAAAATCCTGCGCGATGTCGTAGATGCCGTAGTTCGATCCCGCCGGCAGCCAGAACGATAGCTCGGCCAGCTTCGCCGGATCCGCCGGACGCCACCCGATGTGGCTCGAGTGGATCGTCGGACTCCGTCGGCTCTTCTGCTCAAAATTGAACGCAACCTGCCCGATGGCAGGATCGGCGAACGTGATCCGCAAATCCTCCCCCGGCTGAATCACCCGGTCGAACTCGAACAGAATCTCGTGGCGAAACGGCGAACGCTTCGCATCGTCCACACCGTCCGGAGCGTTGTTCAGACTCGTCCCCCGAACCGTGATTCCCCACGGCTTGCTCTTGCGCCGGACGTTGACCAGCGTCGGCGCGCTGCCGTTCGTCCGCGTCACCGTGTAGCTCGTCTTGTCGTCGAGCAGATCGCGATCCATCCGCCGACCGGAGAACAAATCGTAAGTCGGCTCCGCGATAACCGTCGCGTCCTGGACCGTGATCGACAGGATCTTCGGCGTCGCCATACCGGAGTCGATGACGCGTGGATAAGTGACCGTCTGCGCGGAGAGGGTGACGACCGAGATGGCTAAGGCCGCGGCAGCGCCGAGGGAAACGCGAATGCTAAATGTCTTCATTGGGGGGATCGAGTTGGTGCCGCCGAATTTTTCTCCGGCGACGGGGTTTTTGAGGAACGCCAACACCATTAGTCCGCCGCGTTCCACGAAGCCCGCCTTTGATCCGATATGCCGTTAGCATCGATCCGGGAATGGACAGGATTCACAGGATTGGGAGGATTGATTTCGATGACTTCAAAAAAGTCCCCGCTCGCTCGCAGGGTCGCTTATCCCCGGCTCATAGGTCATTCCTTACAATCCTGTAAATCCTGTAAATCCTGTCTCGAATTCCTCACGCGTGCGGTTTGGTGCGGGTGGCGAGGCGGTCGGCGACTTCGGCGCGGCCGGTGGCGCGGAGGCGTTCGAGGTAGGTTTCGATTCCCGCGGGATCGGTGACCGCGTGCAGCGAGCCGCCTTCGGCGAGCACCGTTTCCAGCGGATCGATTGCCTGACTGGACGAATTCATCTGCTCGGTCCGCCAGTCGTGGAGGATGGCTTTGCCGCGGTCGACTAGGTCGGGGCGTTCGGCGGCCAGGTCGTTCTGCTCGTGCGGGTCGGCGGCGAGGTCGAAGAGCATGAACTCGGGGTAATCGTGCAGCGCGTCGTGAAACGTCTGGATGAGCAGGTAATTGTCCCAGCGGGCGGATCGCTGCACGCACCAGGCGGCCTGCGAAATGACGAGTCGGTCGCGGTGCGGAGCGACCCCGGCGGACTTCATCGCGTCGGCGCAACTCACGCCATCCCAGCAATCGGGGACGTCGAGTCCGGCGAGGGCGAGCGAGCTGGCGGCGCCGTCGATGGCGTAGAGCAGCCGTTCGTCGGATTCGCCCGCCCGCGCGTCTGTTGCGCCCGGCCAGCGGACGATCATCGGGACGCGGTTGGTGTGATGGTCGGCCGTCTGGTGGTCGCAGTAGACGCCGAGTTCGCCGAGGTTCTCGCCGTGGTCGGCGGAGATGATGATGGCAGTGTCGTCGTAGAGTCCGGTGTCTTTTAGCTTCTGGATGATGATTCCCAGATGATGATCCGCGTAGGCGACCCCGAGGTCGTAGCTGTCGAACATCTGCCGGGCGGCTTCGGGGCTGTCGATCTCGCCGGGTTGGAGCGCGGGGATCGACGGGAATCTCGACCGGACGCTGTGATACATCCACTCGGGGCGCGGCGTGTAGCCGTTGACCTCCTGGGCGGAGTGCGGGCCGGACCACTGCCAGTGCTCGCGGCGGACGGCCTCGGTGTACCATTCCGGGATGGGATCCTCGGCGAAGGATTTGTCGAAATCGGCGGGCGTCCGGTAGGGCGTGTGGGGGTCCCAGAGGTTGAGCCACATGAAGAAGGGTTCGGCGGCGGAGTCGCGTTCGCCGAGCCATTTCGTGACTTGCGGGGAGATCTCGTCGGCGGTCTCCATGCCGCCGCCACCCGTGTTGTGCATTTCCATGAAGCCGGCATACCAGTGCCACGCGCCGTGACGCTGGGCGAAGGGGCTGAAGGCGACGGTGTGGTGTCCGCCGAGGCGAAATCGATTCACCCAGTTCGCATCCGTGAGGTCGCACTTGAATCCGCGCCGCGGTCCGGTGAGGAACGGTTGCGCGGCGACGCCTCCGTGGTTGACCACGCCGGTGTGAATACCGAATCGCCCGGTCGTCATCGCCGTGCGACTCGGCAGGCAGGGGGCGTCGGACGCGTAGCAGTTCGTGAACCGCAATCCTTCCCGCGCGATGGCGTCGATGTGCGGGCTGGTGGCGCGATGGTAGCCGTAGCAACCGAGGTGATCGGGGCGCAGGGAGTCGATGTCGACGTAGAGGATGTTCATGGTTCAGTTCGGTTCGGTTGATCCGGATCGGGGTTGGTTCAGACGCTCACGTCGACGGCGTAGGTCATGTCGGTGTTCGACTCGAACCGGCCGCTCAACGAGCTGCGGCCGCCGGAGTGGGCGTCGCCGAGGGCGTTGAGGCTGGCGAAGGCGTCGAAGAGGAACGGGCCGTCCGCGCCGACACCGGCACTCGCCGCCGGGAGGTCGAGACGGAAACGGTAGTTCGCGGTCGTCATCTCGAGGTCGAGCGTCGCGCCCTCGACGGGCTGGCGGGAGAGATCGACGATCTTCGCGTCGCTCCCCTCGCCCGGGACGACGAAGAGTTGCGTGATGCCGGGCTTGGCCTCGTCGGCGAAGAAGAGTTCGACGCAGGATCCCATCCACGGACTGTCGATGCGGGGCTTGGGGTCGGAGTCGTCGACGGTCATCTCGAGCTGGAGCCGATCGCCGTCGCGGCGAATCGTCCCGCGCGCGCAGGGGAAACCCGAGAGTTCCAGCGCGAACGTGGCCGCGCCGTCGGTGCCGACCTCGAGTCGCCGCCGCGGGACCAGCACGGCACCGATGGCGAGGACGCGGTCCTCGGCGGCGCGGAGGCCGACGCGGACGCTTTCGGTGACGACTGCCCGCACTTCGCCACGGATGACGAGCGTCGTCGTCTCGCCCGGGGCGGCGACGAGACGGAGGGTTTCGTTGCCGGGGAAGGCGATGGATTCGTGCTCGGGGACGATGCGGATGTCGGTGGTGAAGGCCTCGCCGCCGGGATTTTCGGCGGTGAGTTCGAGGTCGAATTCGCTGCCCGCTTCGTCGAGGCGGAGGCCGCGCGGCTGGGCGCGGACGATCACGCGGTCGCCGAGACCGGCGAAGGTGCGGCCGGTATTTTTCACGACGGGGACGAATTCGCCGAGGTAGCCGTCGGCCTGGTGCGCCTCGATCAGCTCGTCGCACATCGCCCAGATGCGGTCGAGCGGCAGGGTGGCCGCGGTGTGCGGGTCGAGCATGACGGCGTGATAGACGTGCTCGCGGCGTCCGGTGAGCGCGGCGTCGACGGTGAGGCTCTGGACGTTGACGTTCGTCGCGCAGAGGGCGGCGAGCTGCGGTGGGAGGTTGCCGATTTTCACGGGTTGGAGGCCGTTGCCGTCGACGAGGCAGGGGACTTCGACGCAGCAGCCGGTGGGAAGATTGTCGATGAGGGCGCGGTTCGGGACGTTGCCGTAGACGGTGCGGGGCGTGTGGGTCTCGCGCGAGTGGATGATGTAGGAGCCGTATTCGTGGGACTGCGGCGGGACGTCGATCTCGCCCTCCTCGCCGATGAGCCGGGCCTCGGTCGCGGCCCAGGTGGACGTGATGGTCTCGCAGCGGCGGAGGTAATCGTCGATGGGGACGTTGAACTCGGCGATCTTCTCCGCGCCGTGGTGGATGAAATACGGGACGTATTCGGCCTGGTGCTCGCTGGACTCGGTGACGAAATACCCGGTGCGCCGCATCATCTCGTAGCGGACGCGCTCGAAGGACCGGGCGGGATCCTCGAGCACGCGGAAGAGCAGCGGGTAGGCGTCGGTGCCGCGGTATTCGAACTTGAGGAAAAACGCCATGTGGTTCACGCCGGCGACGAGGTAGTTGAGGTCGTCGATGGGGAGGCCGACGTGCGTGGCCAGCATCCGGGCGGTGCCGAAGATGGAGTGGCAGAGGCCGACGTGCGGGATGCCGACGGCGCGGTCGATGGCCCAGCAATTCATCGCCATCGGGTTCGAGTAATTGAGCAGGAAGCAATCGGGGTGCGCGACGTCGGCGATGTCGCGGGCGAGGTCGAGCAGCACGGGAATGGTGCGCAGAGCGCGGAAGACGCCGCCGACTCCGAGTGTGTCGCCGATGGTCTGCTGGAGGCCGTATTTCTTCGGAATCTCGAAGTCGCGAACGGTCGAGGGTCGGTAACCGCCGACCTGGATCGTGCAGATGACGTATTTCGCCCCGCGGACGGCTTCGCGGCGGTCGGTGGTGGCCTGGATCACGCAGCGCGCGCCGAGTTTGGCGGCGATGCGCTTCATCATGACGTCGGCGACGCGGAGGCGGTCGGCGTCGATGTCCATGAGGCAGATCGTGGCGTCGGCGAGTTCGGGAAATTGCAGGATGTCGCCGATGAGCGTCTTGGCGAAGACGACGGAACCGGCGCCGATGAGGGTGATTTTGCAGGACATGGTCGGAAGTTTTTTCTAGGCGGATTGCGGCGGGGCGTCGTCGGGCGAATCCTCGGCTTCGTGGCGGAGGCGGAGCTGCTCCTTGATTTCTTCGACGCGCTCGCGGGTGAGCGGGTAACGCCAGAGCATGAGGAGCGCGAGGAGGAGGAGGACGGCTGGGATGAAGGAATACATGAGCCGCATCCAGAGGATGGTCTCGGGGCGCTGGGCGTATTCCAGCGCGGGATCGAAGCCCGCGATCACGAGGACGGCACCGGCGAGGATGGGCGTGAAGGTGGCAACCATTTTCATGAGAAACGCCATCATCGCGCCGAACATGCCCTCGCGCCGGAAGCCGTTGTTGAGTTCGTCCACGTCGGTGACGTCGGCCATCATCGTCGGCAGAATCGTGTAAACGGACGCGATCCCGGCGGAGAAGAAGAACGGCAGCACGAACTGATACTCGGGGTGATCGGGGTCCATGAGCCACCACTTCATCGCGGTGCCGATCGACATCCAGAGCAACGCGACCATGAGGACCTGGTGCTTCTGGAAACGCTTGCAGCCCCACTGGATGAGCGGCAGACAGAGGAAACTCGTGCCCCACGCGATCATGGCGACCCAGGCGGCGAGCGTCGCGCCGGAGAGCGCCGAGCCGGTCACCCAGTAGACGTTGAGGTAGAATCCGATCTGGCCGAAAATGCCGTTGGTCAGGCCGATGAACCAATAGAGGCCGAAGATTTTGAGAAAATGGCGATTGCGCGTGACCTGCCACATGGCGGTGAAAATCCCCTCGCGCTGACTCGGCTTCTTGGCTTGGGTCTGGGTGCGCTCCCGCGTGAACCAGCACATGAGGACGGTGCTCGGAACGCCGATGATCCACGCGAAGACGGCGACCCAGAAGAGGCCGTCGATGGCGTTGACGAAGATGAGCGAAAAGCAGAACACCGGCACCCAGGGCTGCACGAGGCCGGCGACTTTGTTCATGATCGCGCGGTAGGTCACCACGCGGGTGCGTCCGTCGTAGGACGGACTCAACTCGATCCCGAGCGCGTAATACGGCACGGACTGCACGGTCGTGAGCGTCGTGAAGAGGAGGAAGCCGACGAGGACGTAGACGATGAGCGTGCGCTGACCCGCGTTCTCGGGCGCGAGAAAGGCGGCGAACCCGTCGGTGATGCCGGCGATCATGCCCTTGGGCGGCGTCTTCGTCGGCGGCGGCGGTTTCTCGTAGGCGAAGATGTCGAGCGGCTCGAGACCCGCTTCGGCGAAGGCTTCGTCGGCGCGCGGCTGCACGGCGGACAATTCCCCCAGCCCGGTGTCGGGTTCCACGCCCGCCACCTCGAGGACGTGGCGGGCGACGTATTCCGCCGCGATGGCGCGGCGCTGCGCGGCGACGGCGCGGTCGACGAGATCCTGGGCGCGCTTGAATTTCCCCTCGGCGGAGGCGACCCCGCTGGCGGGGACCTCGAGCGTGTCGTCGAGGTTGAGATTCTGGCTGGACTGGTCGCCGAGTCGTTTCACGGCCTCACGCTCGCTGGCGAGGTCGGCGGCGCGGTTCGCGGATTCGTCGCGGAGGACCGATTGATTCGACTCGATGGTCGCGAAGGCTTCGAGGGAGGACGGCGGGATCTCGGCGAATTCGGCGAGCAGTTTCTCCCGCTTCGCGGCGTCGGCGGTGGCGAGCGCGGTGTAGGATTCTGCGGCGATCTGCTGGTTGCGGTTGGCGATGGTGATCGCGTCGCCCGCGTGCTTCTGCGCCTCCATCACGGCGTTGGGCGACAGGTTGCTGCCGGTCGGCATGAAGGCGGCGAGCACGACGAGGAGCGAAACGCGCGCGACGCCGCCGGTGAGGATGTAGGGGCGACGGCGGCCCCAGCGCGACCGCGTGTTGTCGGTCACGTAGGCCATGAAGGGGTCGGTCACGCTGTCCCAGAGCGTCTTGATGCCGAGGATGAGCCCGATGAGCAGCGGGTTCACGTGCATGGCGACGACCATGATATTCTTGAGGACGTTCGGGAAATTGTCCGCGATGGCAGACTCGATGTTCCCGAAGGCGTAGAGCCACACCTCGCCCTTGGAAGCGTCTTCGCCGGGCGGGACCTTCCCGCCGGGACCGGTAAGCGGCGTTTTTCCCGTCGGGTCGGCGGGGTCCGGACTGGTTGGTGCGGGATTCAATTCGTCGCCAGGGCGAGAGACTCGGTCGACTCGACCGCCGAGGACCCGGCGCTCTCAGCGCGGAGGTATTCACCCGCCAGAACGAGAAAAACCGAGGACCCCCACGTGTAGGCGCGGTCGCTCTGGGCGACGCCCGTGAGCGGGCTGTAATTCTCCGACATCCCTTCGTCCTGACACATCGCGCAGTAGTTTCGAGCCATCTCGCGGGCCTGCTCCGGGAAGCCCGCGCGGTCCAGGCCGTCGACGAGCATCATCGTGACGGGCGGCCAGATCGCGCCCTGCCAATATCCATCTTGATGGAAAAACGGACTCCGCACGCTCTCGGTCGCGGGACCGAACTCCGTGACGAACCGCCCGCCGACTCGCAGCCCCTCGGCCAGCGCCTCGCGGTGCGCGGCGGGTAATCGGTCGCCGAGGATGATCGGGAGAAAATTGATGAGACTGTCGCCGTCGTCGCACGCCTCGCCCGTGAACGCCTCGCGCGACACGAAGCGGTCGCCTTCCCAGAGCCGACCGAGCAGCCGCTCGAGCATGGCGGCGGATGCCGCGCGCCACTGCGCGGCGGCGGCGTGGCGTCCGAGCCGCGTCGCGAGGTCGGCCAGGGTGTCCATTTGGAGAACGAGGTAACTCGGCAAATCGGGCGAGGCCACCGCCTGATCCCGCAGAAAGACCGTCGCATTGTCCCAGCCGGAATCGCACCCGTCGTGATACTCCGGCAACCCGTCGCCGTCGGCGTCGCGGCACTCCAGCCACCAATGCGTCCAGCGGCTGAGGTAGTCGTAGGCCGTCTCGACGCGATCCTGCGAGAGCGGACCCCCGAGCCGCTCCATCCAACCGAGTGCCCAACCGTGAATCGGCGGCTTCGCGGCCAGCCAGGTCGGTTGCGCGGTCGTCACGGAATCCGGCAGCGCGCCGGAAGGCTGCATGAAATCGAACGGGACGAGCCACTGGTCCCACGCGAGGTCGGGTTCGCTCGCGGCGTGGGCGATGGCGTTGAAGCAATGGTCCCACGTCCAGCATTGGTTCATCCAATTCTTGCTCATCAACATCGTGGGACGCCGGAGCGCACCGGTGACGTTGACGACCGCCGAGCCGTTCACGTAGCGGGCGAGCCGGGCGGCGGGGCGGAAGTCCGCGGGCACCTCCGGGATACGCTCGAGCCAATCGGACCACCACGCCTCGGCGCTGGCCCGGCATTCGTCGAACGTCCCCCCCAGCCCGACGAGGCGCTCCTGCACGACGAATTCCTCGAGCGCCATCTCGAGCCGACCCTCGGCGTCGGGCTGGAGCACGAGCCGCAACGAGGCGGGCGCGGGTTTGTTCTTCTTGGGAGCCGGACCGTCCGCCGGCGGCGGCAGGCGCTCGGCCTCGACCGATCCGTGAAGGCTCGTGAGCAGGTAATGGCCGGACGTGCGCTCCATCCGCAGTCGCCACGAGTGATCGCTGGTCGGCAGGAGATTGGCCCGGGTCGAAGGGTCGGAATACAGCGCCAGCGCGCCGCCACTCACCCGAATGCGCAATGTCTCCGGCGCGGAAAAAACGAACTCCGCCGTCGCCCCAGCGGCCCGAAGCGTCAGGCAGGACGGCGTCGCGTCGACCTCGGCTTCCCATTCCTCGCCGCCGACCAGCAGCTTGATCGCAAACAATTCGCGCATGCCGAAGACGCCGCGCACGTTGCGCAGCACCACGCCGGGCCGCTTCCAATCCGGCGGCAGAACGCTGAAGCAAAGCAGCGACCCGTAGGCGCTGAACGGGGAACGGGAGAGGTCGAGTTGCATGCGGAAGGTCGGAGTGGGGAGTTTCGTAATATCCGTTTGCGTCCGAGGACCGAACGAGACATTTGAATATTAAGCCGTTATTACTTTTCGCTGATGGAATCTCAATCCGCGATGCATTCCACGTCCCCCCCCTCCCCCGGCGTGCCCGCGCCCCGAACTCCATGAATCCGATCCGCTCCGCCCCCGTCCAACTCGCCATCGCCAGCCTCGCCGCCTCGATCGCCTGTGGCCAGACGCTCCGGGTCGACCTGTCCGACCGAATCGCCGAGGTCTCACACCGCCCCATCGGGCTGAACGTCAGCTACCTCATGGACGACGACGCGCGGGTGGCGCGCACGACCCGCACCGCCGACGCCCTGGCCTCGCTGCGGGTGGGCTACCTTCGGTATCCCGGTGGTGAGAAATCGGAGAACTACCTCTGGAGCGTCGCACCCTGGAAGTCCGCCGCCCCGCACGCCGCCCGCGTTCACGCCTGGCCGACGGGCGACGATCGTTTTTACGAAAGCGACGGCGAGACCGCGAAGGCGGCGACGTTGGACTTCGACGAATTCATGACGCTGTGCCGCGAAGCCGGGGCGGAACCCATGATCTGCGTGGCGTTCGACAGTCAATACAAGCCAGCCAGCGGCACCGAGACCCCGCCCTCCCGGGCGCGGCTCCTCCGAAACGCGGTCGAGTGGGTGCGCTACGCGAACGTCACCAAAGGCTACGGCATCCGGCATTGGACACTCGGGAACGAGACTGACTACGGCGAAAGCTACGCGGGCGAAAATCCGGGGGCCGCGACCTACGCCCGGGACGCGGTCGAGTTTTCGCGAGCCATGAAGGCGGTCGACCCCACGATCCACGTCGGCATCAACGGCCACAGCAGGCAATGGTTCGACGACGTCCTCGCCATCGCGGTCGCGGACGTCGACTTCCTGGAGGTGCACTCCTATCCCCTCCACGAAATCTCCAGCTACGAGGCTTACCGGACGGCGGCGTACGATTCCATCATCGTCAACGAAGTCCAGAATGTCGCAAAGGCCGCCATCGACGCTCTGCCCGATGCCGCCGACCGCGACCGGCTCTACGTGACGCTCACCGAGACCGGCGCGCTCGATTTCGAGGAACCCTTCGAGTGGGCCAACGTCAACACCCTCGGCAAGGCCATCGCCACGTTCGAGATCCTCGCCCGCCACGTCGAACTCGACTACGTCCGCTACGCCCTGCTCTGGAACTCACGGTGGATCCACAACGACGACGGACGCATCGCGGGTGAATCGAGGACACCGGGCATCGAGGCGCTCGCCGCCTCCGACGATCCGGGCCTGGAACGCGGCGGTGCCGATTGGGGATCGAACGCCAACCTCGGCGTTTCGAACGACGCGCATTCGGGCGGGAATGCGCTGCGCACGACCGGCGGCTACCACTTTCGGTCCCTGCCACGCGAACGCTTCCAGCCGAATACCGGCTACGAGTTCAGCTACTTCGGTCGCAAGGAAGACGCGGCGAAGTGGGGCGTGGCGGGCCTCACGTTTCTCGACGGCGACTCTCAAACCGAGGCCAAAGCCAACGCCGAGGGCGGCGACTACGCCCGCTCGAGCGCGACCGTCACCTCGCCCGCCCGCTTCGACTCGGTGCGGCTCTGGGTGCAGAGCGAGGCGGGCGGTGCGCTTCTCGTGGACGACTTCTCGGTGGCCACGGTCGCCGGCACCGGAGCGGAACCGGAAGTGTCCGACGCCCTCGACAAGGTCGGCAACCCGAACGCCACCGGGCGGGCACTCGCCATCCTCGGTCAATTCCTCGGAGACGAAATGGTCGCCGTCAGCGGCGAGACGCCGGGGATTCGCGCCTTCGCCACGCGCTCCGACGCGGGGGGACTCGCCGTTTTTCTCGTCAACAAAGACACCGGCTCGCGGACCGTGGACCTCGAGGTCACCGGCGGGACCGTCGCCGCGTCGGCGGCGCGGTGGGAATTCTCCGGGAGCGGACCCGACGACACCGAGCCGACGTGGGCGGGCGCGGCGCCCTTCGATTTCGCGGACGGCATCGGCCCCGTCACGCTCCCGCCGGTCTCGATCACGGTGCTCGACTTCGCTCCGGCTCCACCCGCCGCCGCGAACGGCCACCAGTGACGCGAGCCGGCAGGTTTTCGGTTGCGACCGGGAAAGGAGCCACCGACGATAAGCCGTTACAATTTCTCCCCATGATTTGCTCCCAGAACGACATCGCCAAGCGCCTCGACCTCAGCAATTGCACCGTCTCGAAGGCGCTGCGCGGCGACCCCATCGTCGCCCGCGCCACCCGCGAGCTGGTGCTGGCGACCGCGGCCGAGATGGGCTATCGGAACAATCCGACGCTGTCGGCCATCGCGGCCAGCCGTTTCCGCACGACGCGCAAGGCGGTGAACGAGGTGATCGCATTCCTCCACGACGCCCGCATCCCGGGGCAGGACAAGGTCTGCATCACAGCAGGCAGCGAGCACGCCGAGCGGCTCGGCTATTCGCTCCAGTCCTTCAACGTGGCGGAATTCCAGAGCGCCACCCACCTCGACCGGACGCTGTATTCGCGGGGGATTCGCGGACTGATCTTCGGCACGATCTTTCGCGCGCCGTTCGAATTCGATCTGCGCTGGGAACGCTACGCGGTGGTCGGCTGCGAGACGAACGTGACGCCGTTTCCGTTCGACGAGGTGCGGGTGAGCTGGCTGGCCGCGGTCGAGAACGCGCTCACGATCATGGCCGCGGAGGGATTCGAGAGGATCGGATTCGTCTTCAATTCCCGCATCTCGCGCCACCGCGACGCGATGGGGCAGTTCGCCGGTGTCGAGGGCGCGCGGCGGCTAACGGAATTTGGCGACCGCCTGCTCCCCATCTTCGACTGGCACGAGGGCGACGAGAAGGCGCTATCGGCTTACATCACGAAGCACTCGCCCGACGCCTTTCTCGTGCAGAGCCTCGATCGCCACGCGCTGCTCGAAACCATCTATCAGAAGCGCCGCCGCAAGATCCCGCCCGTCGCGTTCGTTTACATGTCGCCCGACAATCCCTCGATGAAATCCATGTCCGGCATCCTCGCCAACGACCGCGCCCTCGGCGTCCAGGCCGTCCGCCAGATCAACAGCATGCTGCGCGAAGGCCACTTCGGAAAACCGGCAAATCCCATCCAGACCGTCGTCGAGCACGACTTCCGGCACACCGACAGTTTGCGAAAAGCCAGGCGAGCAGCCCGGTAGTTGCCGCCCCCCCCTTCCCCCCTCCTCCCATGTTCCCGCTTGCCATGCCCCCCCCGATTCCGGAAACGCCGCCCGCCCGCGTGATCATCATCCAGGCCGACGACCTCGGCTCGGACGATCTTGGGTTCAACGGGAACCCGCTGGCACACACCCCGAACCTCGACGCCCTCGCGAAAAATTCGATCCGCGTGGTGGATTTCAACGTCAATCCCGTTTGCGCTCCGTCGCGCGCCACCCTCCTCACCGGCCGCCACTTTCTGCGCACCGGGGTGTCGCACGTCCACGGCGGAAAGGATTTTCTCCACCGCGACGAGCGGACGCTGGCGGACGCCTTTCGCGCGGCGGATTGGCGGACCGGCATGTGGGGAAAATGGCACCTCGGGCGGCTGCCGGGTTATTCGCCGTGGGACCGGGGCTTCGACGAAGCCTACGCGGCCCAGCTCTACAAACACGAAGACACGCGGGGCGAATTCAACGGTCGCCCCGTCGCGCACGAGAAATGGTGCGACGACGTGATCGTCGATTACGCGGTCGATTTCCTGGATCGGCACCGCGACCAGCCGACGTTTCTCTACCTCCCGAGTCTCACGCCGCACACCCCGCTGCTCGCCCCCGAGGACTGGATCGACTTCCACCGTGATCGCGGTGTGCCGGGGAATCTCGCCGTGGTCAACGCGATGGTCTCGAGTTTGGATCAAGCCGTCGGGCGCCTGGTCGATCACCTTCGGGCGACGGATTGCCTCGACGACGCGCTGCTGATCTTCACCAGCGACAACGGCCCGGCCATCAACAACGACCTGCTCACTCCCCGCGAGCGAAGTCTTCGGAAAATCAGTGCCCGCCGCGGCTGGAAGGGCGATCTGTGGGAAAACGGCGTGCGCGCTCCCCTCCTCATTCACTGGCCCGCGGGACTCTCGCCCGGGATCGTCGCGGCACCGCTCGATCAAGTCGACCTGCTCCCGACAATCCTCGATTGGTGCCAGGTCGCGTGGCCGGCCGATCACCCACCCCTCGACGGCACCAGCCGTCGCCCGCTGCTGGAGGCGGCGATGGGCGACCTAAACGGCGGCGACCAGCCGATCTTCAACTACGCGCATCCCGGCTGGATCACGTCCGAGCGTCCCTACACGCCCACCGGGATCGACGGCGAATACGATCCCGTGACCCCCGCGGCCAAAGCCGAACTCGCAGCACTCGATCAGCCAATCTCCGTCCGTCGAGGCCGCTTCAAATTACTCCTCAATCCGCTCCCCGCGGGCGAAAACGCCGACCCGACCCGGGTCCTCGTCGACCTTCACCTCGACCCCGGCGAGAGCACCAACGTGATCGATCAACATCCCGAGGTCGCCACGGCGCTGGAGGCCGAGCTGACGGATTGGTTCGTCGGCATCCGACAGTCCCCGCATTCGTTCACCGCCCCTCGGATCGACCTCGCCGCCGATCAAGCCACCGTCATTCCCGCGAAACTCCCCGCCCGCCTGGACGGGAAGCTCCAGAACACCATCTCGGATCTCCGAGGCTGGCGACACGCGGGGGACGCGGCCCACTACCAGATCCGGACTCCGGCTGAGCGGTCGTTCTTCATCCGACTGACCTGGCGGGACGCCCCGCCCGCGGGGTGCGCATTATCCATTCGCGCGGGGACGAACGAAGTTCGCGCCACGACCGATGGAAGGCTCGATCTGAAGTTTCCGCCGCCCCTGTTCACACCGGACGCCGCGGAGCTGTCCATCGCGCTCGACACCGCACCCGGCGCGAAGCCAACCGACGAACCCCTCCGGCTCTTTCAAATCGAATTCACCCCGGTCAAGGCGCCGTGAGGCTGTCGATCGAACGCACCGCTCCGAATCCAAAACTAACGGCTTACATAATGCGGGACTTTCGCGCGTTCCCGCCGCTCGTAGTGTCCTCAACGGCCCCGATCTCCATCGGCGGCCCCACTCATTCACCCTCACCCCGAACCCTCACATCCCCGCACCATGCGTCTGTCTCACACCGTCCTCATCCCCCTCCTCGTCGTCACCACCGCCAGCGCCTCCTTCGCCGCGCTGAACACCGCCGACGCCCGCCAACTCGAACTCCTCAAGCAGGGTCGCGAATACGCCATCGAGAAAGGACTCATTACCGGCCTCGTCGACGTGGAACTCATCCGCGACGACATCCTGGAGGTCACGCTCGACGGCGCCCTCGTCGGCGACCACACCGACGTCGAAGGCGAGCGGGGACGCATACTCGGTGGCCTCGCCGCCGACCTCCAGAAGCCCGAAGCCTTCGTGATCACCAGCGCGACCGCCCCCGGTTTCGCCGAAGGCGTCCAGCCCGAGAAGGTCTTCCGCGATTCCTACGACGTCTTTAACGCCAAGGACACCAAGGGCAACTGGTCCCTGGCCGTTCGCAATCTCGTTCACTACAACTACTACCTCCACCTGCCCACGCCACTCGTGCCCGGTCACACCTACACGATCCAGGTCGTTGGCGGCGCCGCCGAGGCCCGCGCCAAGGACACGACGGAATTCACCTTCGACGACAAGACGACGACCAAGGCCATCAAGGTCAATACCCTCGGCTACTCCGCGCAGTCCGACCGCCGCTACGGTTACCTCGGATGGTGGCAGGGCGACGGCGGCGCGGTCGATTATTCCGAGCTGAAAAAGTTCGAGGTCATCGACGAGAAGTCCGGCGAGACCGCGCTCGAAGGCGACCTCACGCTCCGCGCCGAAGGCGACGAACTCAGCGGCGAAGACGTCTACGAATTCGACCTCTCGCCGCTGAAAATCGGCACCTACCACGTCCGCATCCCCGGCTTCGCGAATTCCGACACCTTCACCGTCGGCGGCGAAAATGTCTTCGAGACCTACTACCACACGATGCGCGTCTTCTTCCACCAGCGCTGCGGGCAGGAGCTCGGCCTGCCCCACACCGCCGCCACCAAGGCCGCGTGCCACACCCACGTTTACGAGAACGGCGAACTCCCCGAAGGACTCGACCGGATCGGCCTCCAGGAATCCAAGGTCCGCCAGCCGGAGAAACTCGGCCCGCGCGGCGAGTTGAAGGAGTTCAAGGGCGGCTACCACGACGCCGCCGATTTCGACACCTTCGCCTACCACCTCCCGGCGACCGGCCTTACGCTCATCGCCTACGAGTTTCACCCCCCCGCCTTCACCGACTCGCAATTGAACATTCCCGAGAGCGGCAACGGCTTCCCCGACCTCCTCGACGAAGCCGCCTGGGGTCTCTCCTTCTACCTCGAGAACCAACTCGAGTCCGGAGCCATTCCGCTGGGTCGCGCCAACCTCTCCGACGCCATCAAGCAGAACTTCGAGAAGGACCGCGAAGTCTTCGCTCCGCCCCACGGCGTGCTCCCACCCGCGAAAAATTCCACCCCGCAGTTCGCCGCCATCGCCGCGCAGTTCGCCCGCATCGTCAAGCCCCTCGATGAAGCTCTCGCCGCGAAATACCTCGAAGCCGCCCGCCGCGCGTTCGACTACGCCTCGACCCGCACCGCGAAAGACGTCTGGGAGGAACACCGCAACGAAAAGACCAAGCTCATCTACGACGAAAAAGATGAGAGGTCCCGCCCCAGCCAGATCCTCTGGGCCGCCTGTGAACTTTACGCCGCAACCGGCGACGCCAAATACTCGGACTACATCTCCGCACATTTCAAGGACGGCGGCTACTGGTCGACCGCGCCCCAGGCGTTCTGGTCCTACCTCCGGATGCCCGAGGATCAGACCGATCCCCAGGTCCGCGAAGCGTTTCTCTCGAAAATGCTCGCGAAGAACGGCAATGGTGCCGAGGCGGCTCTTCGGGGCACCGAAGAAGGGAGCTACCGCATGGGCAACGGCAAAGGCACCCAGATCGGTTGGGGTCGCGCGAACGGCCTCTCGCACGCCGAGAACCTCCTCATCGCCTACGGCCTCACCGGCGAGCAAAAATACTTCGACGCCGCCACGCTCAACTACGACTTCACCAGCGGCGTGAACCCGCTCGGCAAAACGATGATCACGAGCATGGGCACACGCTACCCGCAGCGGCCCGAGATCAGCATGTTCCTCTACCTCGACAAGGATGAAGCCGAGATCTACGGCGACACCATCCGCGGCTACACGGTTTACGGCTTCGGCCCGCCGGTGAAGAACTACCCCGGCCCCGGCGAGGACGGCGTGAAAGCCGAAGGCTACGAGCCAAAAGGCTGGCCGCTCTGGCGGAGCTGGCGCGACGTGTGGGGCGACTTCGCCGAGATCTACTCGGAGTTCACCATCCATCAGACCACCGGACCATCCGCCTTCGACGCGGCCATGATCTTCGCCGACGCCGTCAAGGCGGGCGAACTCACGCCCGACCAGAAACCGAAATTCCCACTCGGCGCACTCGACCGATAATCCGGCCCGAGTCGTCGCCTACCCCGACCTCCCCATGATCCACCTCCGCCGCCCCCTCCACCTCGCGCTCGTCGGCCTCGCCGCCTGCCTGCCCACCATCCCAGCCAACGCTCAGGATGCCCTCGTCGACGATGCCACCTTCACGGTCGACGGCACGACCGACGGCGGCGGCTACGTGTCGCTTTCGTCCATCGAGTCGACCGCCATGGTCGGGGGCGACAGCCTCGGCTTCGATACGTCGAACACCGGTGAGGAGGCCGGGGAATACGCCCTCGCCTACCGCCGCTTCGATCCGATCCTGCTCGAGGTCGGCGGCTCGCTGACGCTCTCGTTCACCGTCACGAATCTTGGCGACGGCTTCGGCACGATTCGGAGTTTTGGCTTCGGATTCGTGGGCCCCTCCGAGGGCGGCCTGCCCGACGCCGACCTTCCCAGCGCTCTCACGGATCGCGACGAATATTATTCCATCGTCGGCGTTCTCACGGGTGGCGAACGGGCGGGACAGTTCCTCGTCAGCGGCGTGCGGAGCAAGTATCACGGCGACACCGGCAGTCCGCTCCAGACCGGCGGCGTCGACGGGTCGAAAGCCGGCAGCACCGGCGGCGGCGTCGCGCCCGCCTGCGGCGTCTCCCTTCGCATCGTCCGCGTCGAAGATTCAGAGGAAGGCAAACCGACCTACGACACGACCCTCACCATCCTGCGACCCAACGGAACGACCGACGACAAAGGCACCTACCCGCTCACTTCGAAGGGGTCCGACACCGATTACAACACGTGGGACGGGATCGTCATCGGAGCCACCGGCGTTTTCCCCAAGGGCGAAAACGTCTCGTTCGAAATCGACAACGTCGTGGTGAAACACGAAGTCGGCGGCTAAGATCCGCGGTTCGCTTTCATGGCCGCCGCTGATCCTCCGACCCATCTTCGTTCCCGGCGCACTCTCGCCCGTCCGAGCTGGACGCTCGCCCGCCTCACCGACCCCGCCGTCCGCCCACCCGACGCGGATCACATTCCTGCCACCGTCCCTGGAGCCGTCCAACTCGACTGGGCACGCGCCCACGACCTCCCGGAGCTGAATTTCGGCCAAAACGTCCGGGCCTGGGGCGGCCTCGAGGACTCGTTCTGGCTCTACCGCACCACCCTTCCCTCGGCGCAACTCGACGCCGGCGACCGGCTCGTCCTTGCGGGCGGCGGACTCGATTATCACGCCGAGATCCGAATCGGCGGTGACCTCCGGCTCACCCACACCGGCTGCTTCACCCCCTTCGAGATCGACGTCACGGCGGACGCCGCCGACACCCCGGTCGAGATCCTCCTTCACCCCGCGCCCAAGCGCCACGCCGCGCCCGCCGACCGGTCCCAAGCCTCGCACGTCACGAAGCCCGCAGTCAGCTACGGCTGGGACTGGCATCCCCGCCTGATCCCGGTCGGCCTCTGCGAAGACGTCCGCTTCGAGATCCGGCGCGCCGCCGACCCCGACCACGTCGACTTCGACTACACACTCACCGACGATTTTTCCGAGGCGCGGATCACCGTCATCGTCGAACCCGAAGCCCCTTTCACCTGGACCCTCCGCGACCAGGGCGGGAAAAATGTCCTGACCGCGACCGATCCCAACGCGACCCTCGCCGATCCGCAAATCTGGTGGACCCACGACCACGGCACCCCGGCCCGCTACACGCTCGAAGTCACCGTCGGCGAGCACCTCACGCTCAAGCGCCGGGTCGGGTTTCGCCGCGTCCGCCTTGTCATGCACGACGGCGCGTGGGATCACCCCGCCAGCTTCCCGAAGTCCCGCAGCCACCCGCCCGCCACGTTGGAACTGAACGGACGCCGCATCTTCGCCCGGGGAGCCAACTGGGTGAACCCCGACATTTTCCACGGGCGGATCACCGCCGCCACGACCCGACCGCTGATCGATCTTGCCCGCGACGCCCATTTCAACCTCCTCCGCTGCTGGGGCGGCGCGCCCGTCCAGCGCGAGAGTTTCTTCGACCAATGCGACGAACTCGGCGTCCTCGTCTGGCAGGAATTCCCGCTCGCCTGCAATCCCTACCCCGACGACCCCGCCTACCTCGCCCTCCTCGACCGGGAATCCCGCGCCATCATCCGGCGCGTCCGCCAGCACCCGTGTCTCGCGATGTGGTGCGGCGGCAACGAACTCTTCAACGCCTGGTCCGGCATGACCGATCAATCCCTCGCCCTCCGCCTCCTCAACCGGAATTGCTACGACCTCGATCCCGCCACGCCCTTCCTCGCGACTTCACCCCTCGACGGCATGGGCCACGGCGACTACCGGTTCCTCGACGCCGACGGGCGGGACGTTTTCCAGATCATGCAGAGTGCCATCGGCACCGCCTACACCGAGTTCGGCTGCTCCGGCCCCTCCCCGGTCGACTACTTGGAAACCTTCATTCCCCCGGACGAATTGTGGCCCCCGCGGCCCGGCACGAGTTGGGAGACCCACCACGCTTTCGGAGCCTGGGACGCCGATCCGACGACCTGGCTCGGCCTCCGCACGCTCGAACACCTCTTCGGCAATTCCAGCTCGGTCGCCGAACTCGTCGCGCGCGGCGAATGGCTGCAGTGCGAAGGCTTCCGCTCCATCTACGAAGAATCCCGCCGCCAGTCCCCGCGTTGCGCGATGGCCCTCGCCTGGTGCTTCAACGAACCGTGGCCGTCCGCCGCGAACAACAGTCTCGTCAACTTCCCCGCCCGCCCCAAGCCCGCCTACTTCGCCGTCCAGCAAGCCTGCCGCCCGATCCTCGCCAGCGCCCGCATCCCGAAGTTCCAGTGGGCCGCCCACGAACTCTTCACCGCGGAAATCTGGATCCTCGACGACCATCCGGAAACCGCACCCGGAGCCGAATTGGTCGCGACCCTCATCTGCGACGAAACGAAGACCGAACTCCTCCGCTGGACCATCCCCGATCTCGAAGCCCAGACCAACATCCCCGGCCCCAGCGTCCGCCACCGACTGCCCGCATCGCATTCCGGCGAGTTCACCCTCGAACTCACCATCACGGACCACCCCGACTGGAATTCCACCTACCACCTCAGTCTCCTCCCGCGGGTCGAAACAACCTCGGACACCACCCGAGCGCTGAATCTCTGACGCGTATGGCTCTGCGTTAAGCGGATAGTTGGGGACCAGGCGTCGAGAAGGGCGAGCGTCCCCGCGAGCCGCGTCGGCACGAAAGCCGCCCGCGCAGACCGGGAGCGGCTGCGTCTCCGCTGCCGTCGTCTGAATATGCGAAGCATCAAGATGGTGGGACCAACGAACGCGAACAGGTTCTCGAGCCGCTTCGCGAAGGGATTCTGCGGCAGCGAGGACGCAGCCGCTCCCATTTCCTGCCACCCTGCCGGCGACGTCCATCAAGCGGAAGCAGTCTGCGACGCGAAGCGCCCGGTTCGCGGGGACTCTCCCGAAAACCAGCTTAAAACCAGTGCCATTCATCTCTGACGCCAAATCCCCCGATTTCCCCGCCTGAGTCCGCCGCCGGTGCTTCCATGAACCTGAAAAGGAAAACTGGACAGGATTTACAGGATTAACAGGATGATCAGGAACGACTTATGAGGTTGGAGTCGGTCACCCGATGAGTGAGCGCAGATTTTGTTCGAAGTCATTGAAATTCAATCCTTTGAATCCTGTAAATCCTGTCCATTCCCGGATTTAGGATGAAGCACTCACCGGGTAAATTGCAAAACGGGGGCCTGAGCGGTTCACAGAACCGCCGCTACACCAGAGACGTCAGGTCGTCGCCGCCAGCAGGTCGGCGGTCGCGGCGAACGCGACGTCGAGGCGGCCGCGAATCGTGGTCGTGTAGGCAACAAATTCCTCGCCGAGAACGAAGCGCGGATGGGGGTCGACGTGATACTTTGTCCCCACCTCGCCGGTCATTTCGGGATTGTGAGCGATCTCGACTTGTCGACCGGTCGCGAGATTTTTGAAGCTCACCCGCGATTCGCAGCCGCGGGCGAATTTCGAATGGCTGTCGCCGACGAGAAGCGTGCCGTCGGCGTTGGCGTGCGAGTGCCACGAGCCCTCGGGCCAGATGAGTTCGCGCCGAAGGTTTGCGAGGTCGACCCGAAACGTGCCGTCGCCGTCGATGGCGTAGATCGCGCGCCCGTCGGCACTCCACCATTCGTGGGTGCAGACAGTCGCCGTAGGTAGCACAGGCCGCGGGCGCTCGCCACGGCGCACCGTCCACATTCGATCGAGGCACGGAATCTGCCGCCCGGTGATCGGATCGTTGTGGAACTCCTGCGAGAACAGGACGAGGTCGGGATCGGTCGGGTGGAATTGAGCGTGGTCCCAGATGCCGTCGAGTTCCGCCCAACAGTCGAACGCCCCGGTCGCGATGTCCATCGTGCCCAGGAAAGTCGTGGCTGGAGTCCGGAGATCGATGAAGAAATTCCTCCCGTCCGCCGAACGCGAAAGATGCGTGACTGTGCAGGTCACGTCCCGCCAGCCGATCACTTCCCTTGTAATCTCGCCAATCTTCTCCGGCTCGTTTCCAGGAAGCGGTCCGCGTTTCCAGATGGCGCGCCCCGTTCCCCAGGCGGCCTCGCCGGTCTCTGGATCGATCCAAGGCGAAGCGTGCGAGAATTGAGTCTCGGGGAAGTGCCGCACTTCATTGCTCTCGAAATCGATCACGCCGAGCGTTCGCCCGGCGTTCGCGTCGCCGGACGGCGGGAAGCTGCAGTAGAACCAGAAAAACCGCCGGTCGCGGGTCGAGCTGTCGTTGACGTAATAAAATGTCTGTTGCTGAGCGGCGACCCGCACATCGAGCAGGTAGCTCGTGATGCCGGTTTCGGGATGAATGCAGGGTGTGAAAAGCGGAGATTCGGGAATCGAGGTCATCGAGTGGGAGTGCTGGGGATTGAAAAATACTTCGGCGGGGAGTTTGGCGCGATTGCCTCATGAATCAGCTCTGCGCCCCTGCGTCTCTGCGTGAGAATCCGCATTCCTTCGCGTCTTCGCGCCTTCGCGTGAGAAAATTCAGGAAGCCGGCCACCCGCTTCCCCAGCCCAGCGCTTCCGGCTGAAACGGTGGCTCATTTGGCAGGAAGTCCCCCGTTTGCCTCATCCAATTCTCGAGTCGCCCACGCAGTTCGCTCCGCACCCCCTCCATCGCGGCGTCCCCGGCGACATCACGCACCTCGTTTGGATCACCCTCCAATTCGTAAAGCTCCTCCTCCGCCCGCTTCGCGACCGGTGGCACCCACGACTTCTCCCACTCCGACCAATCGTCCGTCTCCCGCGCATCGATCCCACCCGGCAGCGGTTCCGGTGGCTTCGCCTCGGGCCGGAAATGCCGGACGTAAAGGTGATCGCGCGTCCGCACCGCCCGCGTCGGATCGTAGCAATCGACGTATTTCGGCTCCGTCCGCCACGGCTTCTCGCCGTGAAAATTTCGCTCCAAAAAAATCGCCTCGTGGTGCCCCACCTCGGCGTCCGCCAGAACCGGCCAGAACGACCGTCCGTCGCTTTCGCCCGCCGCCCCCAAGCCGCACGCCTCGCGCCACGTCGCCCGAAAATCCACGTTCGAAATCAACTGCTCCCGCGTCTCCCCACCGTGCTCGCCCCCCGGCAGCCGGATCATCAACGCAATCTCGGTCCCCAGCCCCAGCAGCGTCCCCTTCCCCCGCGGCCCCGCGATGCCGTGATCCGTCGTGAACCCGATCATCGTGTCGTCCAACAACCCCAGCCGCCTCAGCCCATCGACGAACCGCCCGAAGTGCGCGTCCATGTACGCCGCACTCGCCGCAAACCGCCGGAACGCCGCCGCGAGCGCGGGCGTCCGCGGCATGCCCGCCGGGAACCACGGCTCGAAGTCCTCCGGCAGCGCGGGAATCCGTGCGCCCACCTCGCCCCACGTGCAGGCGTGCGGTTCCTGGCAGGCCACGTTCAGGTAAAACGGACGTCCTGCCTCCCGCCGCGCCAGATGATCCAGCGCGTTGTCCACCGCCCTCGGCACCTTCCAGTCGTCCCAATCCCGCGACAGATCGACCGCGTAGCGATCCGTCCGCGGATGCCGCTCGTGATTGATCCCGCTCAGAATCGTCTCGTATCCCGCGTCGTTGAAATCATCCACCGTCGTCCGCACGTCCAGCGGCAGCGGCCACCCCAAATGCGACAACCCAATGGCTCCGGTGCGGTGCGCGTATTCCCCCGACATCGCGCAGGCCCGCGACGGACTGCACGCCGGGGACGAACAATGCGCGTTCGTAAACCGGACCGCCTCCCCGGCGAACTCGTCCAACCGCGGCGTCGGCACCGCCGCGCCGTAGCAACCCAGTGCCCGACCGATGTCGTGGCAGACGAAATAGACGACGTTCACGCCGCCTCCGCCCCGCCCGCCCAACCGAACGCCCCGGTCACCACGTCGCTCGCCGGATCCTTCAATCGCTCGTAGAGCGCCCGCGCGTCCGCCGGATCGGTCACCGCTGGAATCAGATCCGCGAGCGGAAGCTGCCCCTCGGCAATGAGATTCAGCACCGCCGTGAGATCCGACCGCCGCACGTCGCGCGGCAGGTGGAAGGTCACCTCCCGCAGAAACGCCGGATCGTAGGGCACGCTGAACGTCTCCGGATAACTCCCCTGCATCACGTAGCGCAGCCCCTCGCCCGGCTCGTCGGTCCACGGCAACTCCGCTCCGTATTCCAGCAACGACGGCAACGCTCCCGCCGCTCCCGTCGCGTCGATCACCACGTCCGCCGCCGCCCCGAGTTCCGCGATCAACGCGGCCACATCGAACTCCTTCGGACTGAACGCCGGCATCCCCAGCGCCGCCAGGATCGCGCACCGTCGCTCCGACAGATCCAACCCGACGACCCGCGCCCCCGCCGCGTGCGCGATCCGTGCCGAGCACTGCCCGATCAATCCCAACCCCGCCACCACCACGATCTCCCCCGCTCGAATGCGGCCCAGCGAGAAACCCCGGTGCGCGATCGCCGCCTGCTTCGCCAACGAAGCCGCCCGCAAATCTCCCGCCACCGGAAACACCGCCGACTCCGCGACAATCACATGCCGACAATGTCCGCCCCACATCCGCGGTCGCGACGCACGCTGCGTGCCGCCGTGGGAAACCGCCGCGCCCACCGCGAGCACGACGCCGTCCCCGCACTCCCGCACGATCCCCGTCGCCGAGTATCCCGGGATCCAGCCGCCGTCCGGCGCGCCCGGCTGCCGCCCCGTGAGGCAGCGCAACTCCGTCCCCGGACTGATCGACGAGAACGCCGTCTCGACCATCACTTCGCCCGGACCCGGGGCCGGGATTTCAATCGCTTCGACGGCAACCCGTCCGTCCCCGTGCATGATGAGCGCTTCAGTTTTCATAGTCTCAAATCAAGTCCAATTGGTGACTGCTCGAAGGGTGGCATTCGCGCTCCGCGCGAGTTGGCGGGCGACGTCGCTTGAAGATCGGGCGTTGAACTTGCACGCCGAGTCCCCCGCCAGCGTGCGCGGAGCGCCCGCTCCACCTGATTGTGCGTGCCGTCATCCACTCGTTCGGGGTTCGGGAGGGTGGCTGCCCCGATCAACGAGAGGGGCGAGCGTGATACCCAACAAAAAACCTCCCGCGGATCGGCTCCACGGGAGGTTTTTCCAAAACTGCGATCCGCGACTCAGGCCAGACGACGGCGGCGCATCGCCCGGACGACGAGCAGACCGAATCCACCCAGGAGCATCGCCACCGAGGAGGGCTCGGGAACCGCGGTGATATTTGCCACATCGGCGATGGTCGTGCCGAAGCGGAATTCGTCGAAGTCGGCGCCAGTACTGGTAGTGGCGTTTTTCGAAAGCCCGAGATAGGTAAGGTCGCCGGAAATATCAGCCGTGGTAATCGGCGTTGCCGTCCCGAGAGGAGTCGAGAGATCGGTGGCCGTGCTGCTGAAGACACGGGCCCCGACGGTATCGTTACCAGTGCCAGCAACATTCGCAATATCCACCAGCACGAAATAAGTCGTGCTCGGCGTGTAGCCAGTGAGGATCGTGCTGGGGAGCCCGTCCACATACAAGACGATGTTGTTCGCAGCGGTGACGCCCACTCTCACTCCCTGCGTGGGAAGAGCATTCTGGGCGCCCTGAGGACTCAGCCCGAATTGCGCCGCGTTGCCTGCCGTGCTGCTGAGCAGGAAACTGAAGTAATACTCAGTGCTCGCCGGCACGCTCGAAACCCGATGGTAGTTTGCCCGAGTATTATTGCCGGTGCCGATATGCGATGCCTGCCCGGGTTGGGTGCTGCCTTGAACCAAGCTGGCCGTCAAGCCACCGGTTTCCGCGACCAAGTCACTGGTGCTACCTGACAATGGAGACCAATTCGCGCTAAAGCCGCTCGCGCCGAAGGAAGGATTCTGGCCCGTGAGATTGCCGACGGTGTATCCGTTCGAAACACCAACCGCGAACGAGTCGGAAGCGATTGGGACAGCCAACGCCGTGGTCGGAGCGAAGGAAACAACGGCGGCGACGCCGAGGCTTGCAGCGGCCAGCGAGAAGCGGGGGAGGGTGAACTTAGGGGTTCTCATGTCAGTTTTTATGGGGTGGGTGGTGTGATGTTTTGTGAGGAGGTCGCAGCCGATCGGCCTTCAGTGTTCGCTGAAATCCGGCAGGGGGAACGTCGATTTAGCGAAAGCTAGCATCGGAGGCACTCGCGCAAAGAAAAGTCAATGCTATGCCGTTATCGCGATCAAGGCTCCGATCTCGCGGGCATTTCGCTCTTGATCCACTCGGTCCCCTCGTTGAAGCCCTTGCGAAAATCGTCGGGGATCGCGAGTTTCAACTGGGGTTCGTTGTAACCGTAAACGCCGGCGCAGTCCCCGCTGACGGCGATGTTCGGCAAGCCGAGTCGACGGCGACGAACGCTTCCGCCGCGTTCGCGGGCGCCGAATCGACGCTCACAGGCCGTCGCCCTCCGCACTGCGGATGCTCTGCAAAAAGTCGCCAATGTCTTTCTCACCGGCCTCGAAGACGTAGCAACGCTGCCCCTGATAATCGACCGTCTCCGTGCCTGATGAGCGCTTCACTTCTCATAAAATCTCGAGCAGTTGCGGTCACAATCGACGAAAAACAGACACCGTCACACCCAACAAAAAACCTCCCGCGGATCAGCTCCACGGGAGGTTTTCAGATCGTAGCCAAGAACTAGGCTTGGCGGCGGCGGATACCCCGGACGACGAGCAAACCAACGCCACCGAGAATCAACAACACCGACGAAGGCTCGGGGACGGCGGTGTATTGGACGATTATGTTGTCGAGGGTGAGGTTGAAAGCGGCATCATTTGCCATTGAGCCGGTTGCACCGATCGCCAGACCATCCCAGGAAAGGAACTCGGTTGTGCTCCGCCCTCCGATGGTGGTGGACCCCCGCGACGTGTCGGGGGTGAGACCGTTGGGATTGACGATGGTCATGACGGTGTATTGAGCGAAACCGTCGACGTTATTGTTGATTCGTTCGATGCTAAACTGCACCACGTCGTCGTTATTGATGCCACTCGCGCCGTTCGGAGAGTTCCCGCCTCCGTTGGTTCCACCAAAGGCCAGGGGATTGTTGAGGCCATTACCGCCCGTCCAGTTCGCCCTCAATCCATTGTAGCCCGACTGACCGTTATTTCCCTGGGTTGCGATACCGCCAAGTGAATAATAAGTATCGTCGGCAGAACTGATCGTGCTCGTGTTTGTGGTCGGCATGTCGGGGCTGGAACTGCCAACAAACGCAAAAGCAAAGCTCCGAAAGTCGTCGAAGTCGGTATTGATGTTCAGAACCGTGAACGAAAGGGTGAGTCTGTCACCGACGTCCATCGCCTGAGATGCAAACCGACGATTTATGAAGCTGTAGTCTCCGTTGATCGTACTGCCATTTCCCGGATCGGTGGTCATCGCCAAGGTGGAACCACCGGTGAGAATCGGATTGCCGAGCGCGGTCGCGTAGATGTATCCGCCGGCGGCGGTCGAGTTGTTGGCAGTGAACGTGGTGTCGTTGACGAGGGTCTGGCCGGATGCGATCTGCAGCGACGCTGCGATTCCAACGAGTGCGAGGAGGGAGCGGTGGGTGGTTTTCATGACGTTTTCTAGTGGGAGTGCTGGGAGTTTGTTAAACGACCGCACTGGATGTGGATGCCAGATCTTCGCGTAATGCAGGAGTTTGTAAATAAACCACAATGCTATGCCGTTATTGTGATGCGAATTTTCGAACCGAACGATGGTTGAATGAACGCTTCACGGTTCCGACCGCGCGGGCATCTTGCTTTCGATCAATTTCGTCCAATCGTTGAAGCCCTGCCGAAAATCCCCCGGGATCGCCAGCTTGTCGGGGGCAGCATTGTAGGTGTAGAAACCGGCCCGTTGCCCAGTCACCGCCGCCACCGGCAACCCCGTCTCGGCGTTGATGAAGGCCCGACTGGCCTCGGCTGGCCCGACATTGTCCGCTCCCTCCGGATCGCCGTCCGCGGCGGCGATCTGCTGGAGATACCCTTCCACCGTCTTGGCGTCGGCCTCGAAAATGTAGCAGGCCGTCCCCTGGTAATCGGTCAAACTCGACGCCCGCGTCGTGCGGACCCAACCCAGCTCCGGGAAATCGGTCTCCTGGAAGTTTTGCGTTGGCACGTAATTTGGCGACACGTAGATCAAGCCGCCAAAGGCCGCGACGTCGGCAATCTTGCGATCCTCGACGGTCCAGAATTCGTCGACCTCCCCGTTTTCGTGCGTCAACCGCACGTAATTCACGTTCCCCGCCCTCTCGATCTCGAGAAGTTTGGTCGCGTCGGAGTCGGTCGATCCGCCCGCGGTGCCCGCACCTTCCACCGCGGACTCGGGCAGATTCCCGCCCGATCGCAACGGCCGATATGCGATCTGCCACGCCGCCGTCGGCCCGATCCGTTCTTTCAGCACATCCGAACCCATCGGGAGATCGGCGGGCGTCGCGTCCTGCGAACGCAACGGCATCGTCGGGAGGATGGTCACCAGCGCGATGGCCACCAGAGGAAAAATGGAGAAGAGAGAGTTCATGAACATGATCGGTCAGCAGCGGTGTGAATGATTCAAAATACTGAAATAGACAGGATTAACAGGATGGACAGGATTGGATTTCAGCAGCTTACGCCATTTCAGCCGCTTGCCGGTTGGGTGAGGGCAGTAAGCGACGCAAGTCGCCATTTTCAGTCCACCAACCATCAACCAACAACCAACAACTCGGGTTCAGGGGCATTACTCAAAAACTGGTTCGAGTTGACGGTCGATCACCTCGCCGGTGAGACGGTCGATGGCGACGTGCATCCAGTAGCGCTTTTCGCCCTCGACGTTGAAGTCCTGCAAAGTCGTCGCGCCCGCCGGGTAGCGGCCGGTCTGGGCAACGAGGTCGATGAGGAGATTCCACACGCGCCCGTTGGTCACGCCCGAAAGCGCGCGCACCGCCGTCTCGCGGCGTCGCTTGAAAGCCGCGTCCGTGCCGGTGCCGGGCACTGCCGCTGGGAGCACGGGATCGCCGGGAGCTGGCGTGAGATCACCCGCGATGCGCGCCACCAGGTCCGCGGGATTGATCGCGGGCACGGCCTCGGTTGCGGTGACGATTTTCGCGGCCATGTCGGCGATCTCCGCGTCGCTCACGAATGTCGCCGGACCAGCCGGGGATTCGTCCTTCACCGACCGGCTGATGAGCGCTTCGAGCACCGCGGCGTTGCGGGTATTGAGATTCACCACTCCACCCACGAGGTCACCAGCGTCCGTCGCGGGTTCGTTGATCGTGAAGACATCGAGCAACGCGGCGTCCCCGCTGTTCTTCGAGAAGAAATTCAGGGTCTTGAACGGCTCGTCGCGGAAGACGTAGCCCAGCTCCCCGACGTTGCGGAATGGCCGATTGAGGATCACCGGGCGCGCGGCGTTCGGCGTCGACGCCGTCGCGGTCGTGATGGGGTCGCCATCCGTCTTGCTGGACGGCACGTCGTAATACATCGCGTCGGCCCCGCGCACCACCCCGTCGGGGTCGGCGTAGAAGGTCTTCTTTCCGCCGATCTCCTTGTCCTGATTCACTGACAGCAGACCAAGGTAGTATTCGTAGTCACCACTGGCGGAGAGACTCGGATTCCAACCGATCGCCGGATCGCGATTCGGCTTGGACGCGTCTTTTTTGCTATTGCTGTGCGAATAGCGCTGCATGAAATTTCCTGCGGTGGAGGTCGCGTTCCGGAAGGTGCGCTTCCACGGGAATGGGCTGATTGAAGAGGACGCGTTCGACCGGCTCAACGGGAATCGGCTGGTGCGTGGATCGGGCCGGATCGCGAAATACGACTGCTGACTCAAGTTATCCGAGATCGAGGTGTCGGACGGCTTGAGAAACTCGTTTTTATAAAGCTGCTCGCGCACGGGAAGCGTGTCCTTCATCTCGTTGTAAACGTGCCAAGTCCCCGCCGCATCCTGATACTCGAGGATCACGCTGAAACCGGTCACGTCGCTGGAGTCCGGCAAAAACTCACCGATGTCTTCGCTCGTCTTCCCTACCGGAAACCCGTCGGTGTAACTCGGTAGCGGGTCGTAGAGCTGGAAAACGAGTCCCGCCACCTGCGGGAGTCCTTTGGACGTCGGCGAGATCAAATTAGGCGTCCCGTCGCGCCACAGAACCGCTGGCTCCGCGAACTGGTTGTCGCCGGCGGCAATCACCCGCGTGTAGCTGTCCCCCACAATCGCCACCGGAAACTCGCTCGTTTTACTCATCAGCGCGGGCGGGCCGGGAGTGAGGTATTGCTTGCTCGAGTCACCGCTGATTTTCACGTTGTGTTTCCAACCCTGGGACACTGACACCGGCGAGAGCGAACACCGAACAGTCACCGTCGACGGGCGCGGGCCACTCGACGAATCGTGCGGATCCCAGACCTCGGGGACGATGAAGATGCCCAGGCCACCGGTGTCGCCGCCCGCCGCGGGCCGCCGCGTGCCGAAGAAGGTCGCCCTGGTCAACATCGGCAGCCGCTCCGTCCCCGCAAAATCGAAGGCGTTTATCCGAACGATGGTCGGATAATTGTCCGGATCAGCTTGATCGATGATGGCCGCGGCGATCCGGCAGATTTGGTATTTCGGCTGCGAGGCGATGAGATCGCCCTTGGGGTTCTGCCGATGCCAGTTGCGTTCGTCGTAGCGGGACGGCCCGTCGGAAGGGCTGTATTCCGCCTTCGTAAAACTCCGCCCCAACGAGCCCACGTTGATAGCCGCCTGCAGCAACTCGAAGAAATCCGGCTCGCGCGCCGACACCACGCTGCCGTCAGCCAGCTCGCCCAACCGAAGAATGCGCGTCGGATCCCCGTGGTCGTAAACCCACACCCGATCCGCCGAATTCCACGTCAGGCCGAACGACTCGAGCACATTCTCCACCGTCCCGTCCTCGTCGTAGCGCGGATCGCCGTTCGAAATCGTCGCCGCCGGACCGTCCGCCGTGATCCACCCCAGCCGATCGAGCGGGAAGCGGTATTTGACCAGTGGCTCGTTCTCCTTCGCCAGCGTCCCGTCGCTGGCCCGGGTGAAGGTCTTTCCGGCCTTCACCCGCACCGAGAGAAAGCTGGGATTGAACTTGTCGTCAGAACCCCAAGCGAAGTTGCCGCCGTTCAGCGTCGATTTTTCACCGTCCGTCGAACCGACGATCCGCGGTCGATTCGGGTCGGGCCGGAACGACGGCCCAGCCAGATCGCGGCTGAACGTCCCGAGCGACTGCAATGCCTCGGGGGCGAGATCGAGTGACCGCCAGAGCGCGAGAAGCTGCTGCCGCGAGAGCACGGCCTGATCCGTGCGACCGTTGAACACCGAGTCCGCCGTCCGCAGGTAACTCGTCTCGTTGTCCTCGACGAAATTCTCCAACCAACGACCGGCCGAGGTCACGTTGAACGAAAACGCTGGGAACGACCCGCCCGGCTGACCGGTGGCGTAATTTCGCCACCCCACGAGACTATCGACGTCCGCCTGCACCAGCGGATCGCCCGCGCCCGTCGGTACCCGCACGAGGTCGGCCAACGCCATTGAGCCTTTCCGCCCGATCTGCTCGTCGGTCAGCCCGGTCGGAAAACCCGCCGCGTTCACATCGAGCAGACCACCTTCGTCGTAAATCGTGTAGGCAAAGCGGCCGAGTGCGTAGTTCGCGTTATCCGAATCGCGCATCGCCGAGACGTCGCCGTTCGTCCGGGGCGCCACCCCCGATCGAGTGACGATCATCCAATCTGGCAGGTTGTCTGCGAAGTCGGCGATCGGCTCGGTCGTCCCGCTGGTAGCGGCGGCGGGCGTGAGCGGCAGCAGATACGGCGCGTTCCAACGCGCCGCCGTCATCCGCCGACCATTCCGCGACTTGTCACCCGTGGACACCGCCGACGCCCGGTTCGCCGGAAACCCCGAATACCCGGTCGTCGGCGCGACAAACTGCGGAGCCGCCCCGGAGCGCGCGCTGCGCCGCACCAGATTCGCCAGCGGCGGATTACTCCCGGGCGTGGCCACGCCGATCCGCGCGGGCACCCGCGTCGCCGGATCGCTGGGCACGTAGACTTTCGTGTCGCCGTAGCTCGTCGCCGGAGTCTCCGACCCCGCCACGATCTCGTCCTTCAGATCGGTCAGCACCAGATCCAACGCGTCCCGCGCCAGCAAGTTTGCCCGCGTCTGGTTCGCGCTCGCGTCCGAACTCTGCCGCTCACTCAGCGTCGCCGAGAAGAACGCGATGACCAGCCCGGTCAGTAGAACGACGAAGGCAAGGACGATCACCAGCGCAACGCCGGACTCGGCGCGGCGCTCGGGGTTTCGACTGATTTGAGGTGGCGGCATGGATCGCGACAAAATTTAGTTGATTGGAAAAAACCGTTGGTAGATGCGCACCTGCGACGCCGCGAGATTCGGCAGGCCCAGGCCACCGGCGTTCACCTTTTCCTCCCAACCTCCCGCCGGCCCCTCGGTGATGGCCGAGCCGGTGACGTCCGAAAAATTCCCCGCCGCCGACGACAGATCCCCGGTCCCCAGAATCGCCCGGCTCGTGTCGTCCAGCACCGCGATGGTCACCACGATGGCCGCGACGTCCTTCATCCCATTCGGCCCCGAGTCCGTCGGCAGCCACGGCTGGTCCGACAGCACCGTCCCCGTCTCGTTCCGCAGCAGGAAGCAATACTCGAACCGAAACACCTGATCCCCGATCACCTGA
Organism: uncultured Verrucomicrobiae bacterium; assembly: GCA_963719495.1. Classification (GTDB taxonomy): domain Bacteria; phylum Verrucomicrobiota; class Verrucomicrobiia; order Chthoniobacterales; family JAATET01; genus CAVVKW01. Next base: position 490,448 of record CAVRCI010000002.1, on the reverse strand, counting down.
TAATCCGGATCGGTCCCGCTCGCCACCGCCGGCCAGGTCCCGCCCACGGTCTCCGGCAGATACACCATCGGCGATCCCCCGCCGCCCACGCTCGCGCCATTCCAAACCAACCCCTTACCCAGGCGCTCCAGCCCATCGGCCCCCATCCGGTATCCCGCCAAAGCCACCGGACTCTTCAACGCCGGCCCCGACACGCCAACCGGAAAATACCCCGTCGTCTCGCTGTAGAACGCCATCGCGTCGTCTCCGCTCTTCTTCTCGAAAAGATAATCCACGTCGGGCCGCCGCACCAACCCGGCGAAATCCAGCGCCATCCGGTCGAAGACGAACCGCGCCTGCGAGTCCGCGTCCATGTGTTTGCGGCTGTCCCCGGTCACTGAAGCCGCGCTCGACACGATCTGCGCCGTCACGAGCACCAGCAACGTCAGCACCGCAATGCTCACCAGCAACTCGATGATGGTGAACCCGCCATCGCGCGGCGCGAATGCCCGACTGCGCTCAATCCACTTCATCTCAATTCCGGTCCAGTGCGACGAACGATTCCACCCGCCCAAACGCTTGCGCCACATCGTCCTGCTGCGCCGGCCAGCTCACCACGATCCGCCCTGTCGTCGCGGCCTGACCCGACACGGAACTCAAAAACACCTGTGCCCGGAAGTTCGCGTCACCCACTGATTCCTCCCCGCCATCCTCGTTGAAATACATCACCGCGCTTTGCCCGGTCATCGGCAGATTGAACGTCGACGAAGCCGTCGCGTCCCGTGGTGTCGACTTGAGATCGGAGTGAATCGTGCTGATCAAATTGACCGCTTCCGTTTGCGCGATAGCGGCTCGATTCGAGTTCATCCCCACCGGCAGCAATCCGAAGATTGCCGTCATGCAGAAGGCCATCAGGCCGAGGGCCAGAGTGACTTCCACGAGGGAAAAGCCGCGGGTGCTGGGGAGTTTGGGGGTCTTCATGGGATTCGTTGGTTCGGGCGGTAAAGGTCCACGTCGCCAGCAATGCCCGTAAGCTGGATCGCGACGAGATTCGCGGAATTCGTGTCAGCCTGATTGCCCCGCGCCACCCGCAAGCCGATCTCCATCAGCCGTGGCGGCGTGTCCCGGATCTTGCTCGCGTCGCCCCTCGGATCGAACTGGATGATCTTTTGAAACGTGTATTGGGCCGAGCCGCTCGACGCGCCCAGCGGATACGAAAATGTCGCGCTGTTCGGAGTCAACGATCCACCGCTCGCCGAACTCGGCGTCTTGGCAAAATCCGCCGCCGCCACCTGATACTCGTTCGGCACCGAGCCCGGACGCTCCGGGTCGGTCGCCGCCAGCTCAGCCAGATCGAGGTTGTTCATTTTGATCGGCTTCATGATCGGCCGCAACGTGTCCGCCGTCGCGTCCAGTCGGCTCAACGTTCCACTCGCCGGATAGACCCGCGTCCCGTCCGTCGAAGCCGCCGCCGCGACCACCACCCGCCCCGTTCCCGCCGTCCCAGCCGAACCCGAAAGCGCCCCGTCCTCTTCGAAAAATCCAACGAACACGTAAGTATTGTTCGCCATTGCGTAAGCCCGCGCCTGTTCCAGCGTCGCCACCATCTCGTAAGCCGACCGCGTGATGTCACCCGCCCCACGCAACGCATTCATCGCCGGCACCGCCAGGCCCACCATCACCGCAATCACCGCCATCACCACAAGCAACTCCGTGAGGCTGAACGCCAGCGAGCGCTCAGAGCGGGAGCGGGAGGACGCGGAGGAATGTCTCACGGGTGCGGGGAAAAATTGGGAAGTTCGGGGATGAAATCGGCGTCAGCTTAACTGTTTAACACCCACCCCGAAATACAGGGAGAACGATGGGGACCATTCAGCGAACTGTCGCTCGAATGCAACCTATGCACGGTCGACTCCCGCAAAAGGGAGCGGAATGCTATCCCGTTATTATTTCGCGGCAATCCTTGCGTCCTGATGCTCGCTAACGCCTACACTCCCCTCATGACCTCCCGCTCCCTCTTCGCAATCCTCCTCATCGCCAGCGCCGCTTGGGCAGAAGACGCCGACAAAAGCCCGCTAGCCATCCCAACGATCACCGTTCACGACGAAGTCGTCGGCCACGTCGACGACCGGATGTTTGGCAGTCTGGTCGAACTGACCACGCAGGACGAGCCCGGCCCCGAGGCCGCCATCGATCCCGCCACCGGCACCCTCCGCGCAAACGTCGTCGCCGCCATCCTCGAGATCGCCCCCCCCCTGCTCCGCTACCCCGGCGGCGGTCTCGTCGAGAGTCCCGGGTTCCGCTGGACGCAGCTCATCGACGGTCCCGCGGACGGCGCCGCCAAGGACGAGCGGCGATTCAAATTCGGCCTCAACGAATTCCTCGACTTCTGCGAAGCCGAATCCATCGCCCCCCTTCTCGTCCTCCCGCTCGCCGATCAGGTGCGCGCGCTGATCCCGCCCGACGATATCTTCGCCGCCGCCCGCTCGATGGCCGCCTACGTCACCGGTCGGATCGACGATCCGGCCCTCCCCGCCGACCTCCGGCCATGGGTCGCGCTCCGGATCGCCAATGGCCGCAGCGAGCCGTGGTCGATACCTTACTGGCAGATCGGCAACGAGTTCGCCTGGGTCGCCGTCCCGAATCTCCGCAAAAAGGGCTGGTCGGACGATCGGATCGCCACCACCTACGTCGACGCCGTCGAGCGCACGCTCACGATGATCGAGTCCCTCGACCCCGACGCCGCCATCCTCGTCGAAAACTACCCCGAAATCGCCAAGATCGGCCTCCCCGTCACCGACCGCCTCCGCGAGCGCCTCGGCGACCGGATCGACTACCTCTCGACCCACCAATACTACGCGTGGGGCATCGACCGTCTCCTCCGCCACGGCGAACCCATCGACCCCGCCACCTTCACCGAAGAAGACTATTGGAACGCCGCCGTCAGCGCCCCCGGCACCGACGAACGCGGTCTCGCCCTCTGGGACGAACCGCTCGTCGCGAAGACCAACGCCGCCGGATACCCGGTCGCCCTCACCGAATGGAATTGGAATTCCTGGTGGCAGCTCCCCGACGACGCCAAGCCACCCTTCCACGAACCCCTCTGGGCCAAAGGCGTCGCCAGCGCCAGCCTCCTCCACGGCATCCTCCGCAATCCCGGCACCATCGCCCTCGCCACCCAATCCCTCCTCGTCGGCAGCCAGTGGGAACTCCGCGCCATCGATGCCCGCGACGGCCACGCCACCATTTTCCCCACCGGAGCCATCCTCGCGCTCTACCGCAAATCCCACGGCATCGACCAACTCGCCTGGACCCCCGCCACCCCGCTGCCGACCACCCCCCAACCCATCACCCTCGGCCAGCTCGAACCCTCCGCAAAAGTCGCCCTCCTCGACTGCCTCTTCACCCGCCAAACCAACGGCACCATCCACGCCCACTTCATCAACCGCAGCTACGACGAGACCCTCACCGTCCCCCTCGACCTCAACGCCTTCGCACCCTTCTCAAGCACCACCCAAACCACCCTCACCGGCGTCGACGACGAACGAGCTGCCCGCAAATCCGGCACCCCCCTCACCCAAACCCAAGAAACAACCTTCCACCCCACCGAACCCAACACCTACCAGATCAACCTCCCCGCCAAGTCCGTCACCATCGTGACCTTCACCCCACCCAAATCGTAACCTTCACCCCTCTGCGCCCCCGCGTCTCTGCGCGAGACCCGTATCCCGGATTCCCTTCGCGCTCTCGCGCGAGAATCACTCACTCCCGCAAACTATCCAACCACTCCCCCCGCTCCCCATCACCCGCCGCGCCCCCATCCGGCACCAACCGCCACCGCTCGCGAAAATGCCGCGCCTCCCCCGGCGCGATCACGCCATACGGCCCTTGGAACTCCAACTCGAGGTAACCCGCTTCCCCCGGTCGCCCATTCGCGAAAACCTCGATGAACCGCTGACCCGGTGCCGTCTCCCCCGCCGGAGTCACCCGATCCGCTTCTTTCACAAACACCCAACCGTCCAGAAAAGCCGCGATCCGCCGTCCCTCCGCCGTCACCGCGAGCTTCCCGTTGAACTCTTTTCCCGCCGCCCGCATCGCCAGGTGGCGCGGCACGACGTAGTTCCTAATCACCTCGTATTCCAACGGCACCGGCGTCCGCCCCTTCCGCCCCGGTTGGAACACGACCTCCGCGTCCGCCTCCCCGCGAAAATCCACAATCACCGCCGCCTCTGGCACCACCCGCGTGTTACTCCAGATCGCCCCCGCCACCTCCGCGTCGGTCGGATTCGTGATCGTGTAATCCATCGTCACGCTCCCGTCCGCCGCGACCGCGAAGGACTTCCGCATCCGCAGCGACGCCAGCGGACTGAACGGCCCGTCCAGCGTCACCGCACTCGCCGTCCGCTCAACCACCTTGAATCGCCCGTATTCCCACCACGGATCCGGCGGCCAATCCACCCGGTAGGGCTTGTCGCGATTCCGCTGCCACCATGCCGACTGCGGTGCGATCCACACGATGTGCCCGTCCAGCGGGACGTATTTCGCATCGAACTCCGCCTCCGGCAGCGGCTCGTCACCCGCCAGCACCGCCTCGTTCGCCTCGATGAAATTCGGCGAATCGTCGTGACGAAAACTCACCACCCGTCCCCCCGCGTCGGGGACGATTTCGAGCCGACTCCCCCCGTTCTCGAGAACGATGCGCTCCTCCGCCGCGTGAGCCGACCAGAGCCCAACGACCGCCAGCAGCCATACCGCCGCCCTCACCCGCCGAGCCCCAGCTCCGCCCGCCACCAATCGTCCCGCGTCAATCGCTCGCCCCGCTCCACCGCGACCAGGCACCGCGCCATCGTCCGCAACAGCTCCGCCCGCAGACCCCCGCGCACCTCCGCCAACGCCGGATCGTCGATCCGATTCGCCAGCTCCCACGGGTCGCCCTCCAAATCGTAAAGCTCATCCGCTCCGTCCCCCCGCACGACCAGCTTATACCGGCCATCCCGGCACGAACGCCACGCCCGCTCCCCCACACCGGCCTCGCTGTAGCCGTGCGTCCGCACCGGCTCGGTCGCCGTCCCCGTCACCCGCGCCCAAGCCGAGCGGCCCGGCGTATTCCGAAATCTCCCACCCGGCTCCGCGATCCCCGCCGCCTCCGCCATCGTCAGCGGCAGATCCACCGCCTCCAACAAATCCTCCACCACCCGCCCAGCCGGAATCCGCCCCGGCAGCCGGAACGTCACCGGCGTGCGCACCGACGTTTCGTAAGGCGTTCCCTTGTTCGCCCGATCCCGGTGCCCGATCATCTCCCCGTGGTCCGACCCGAAGACGACCAGCGTCTCCCCCGCCCGACCCGACCGCTCCAGCGCGTCGAGGATTCGCCCCAACTCGAAATCCACGTGCTCCACCAACGCCGCGTAGCCCGCCCGCCGCCGCCGCCACGCCCGCACCTTCTCCGGATCGTCGACCCCCTCCGGCGGCGGCATGGCCTCCGCCTCGTAGCGCGCCGCGAACCGCTCCGGCGGATCCACGGGAAAGTGCGGCCCGCACAAGGACGCGTGCAGATAAAACGGCCGCTCCTCCGCGTAATTCTCCAGCCACGCGCACGCCCGCCCCGCCACGAACGCGTCCATCGAATCCTCCTCCCGCAGCACCGACGCCGGCCCGCTGCGCGACTGCCCGAATTCATCCCCCCGCGCCACCACGTCCCGCACGTAATCCCCCCACCCGCCCCGCTCCCGCAGGTGCCGCGTCCAATTGCAGTCATACCAAAGCGCCAACGATTTCCCGCCCACCTCCATCACGTCACCGAAACCCAACGCCCGCGTCCCCGCCACGTCCGCCACCAGATCCCGGCGAGCCAGCCCCGCGTGACGGTGCAATTTCCCCACCAGCGCCGTGCGATACCCCGCCCCCCGCAGCACCCCCGGCAGCGTCGGCAACCCCGTCGGCCAGTCCGCCGCGTTCTCCAGCAACCCCGCCGAAGCCTGACTCGCATACAGCCCGTGCATCCACGTGAACCGCGTCGGCATGCACACCGGGCAATTGCTCAACGCGTTGGGAAACGTCGTCCCCTCCGCCCGCAGCCGTGCCATCGTCGGCGTCCGCAATCCCGGCACCCCGCCCCCCTCGACGAAGTCCCACCGGTGCTGATCGATCGTCAGAAAAAGAATGTTCACCCGCGCTCCTCCACGATTTTCACCGGAGAGTCATAGCTCGCGACCCCGCTCGCCGACAAGCTGACAGGCGAATTCGCATTATAAGCCGTTAATCAAAAACCCAAAATAGACAGAGCCGGAGCGCAGCGGAGACAGCCTGAAAGGCAATTTACAGGTGAACAGGATTGGATTTCATTCACCGAAGCCGGGCCACTCATCTCACATTTGAACGCTCAACCTTCCCTCAGTCCCTTCAGACCATCCTGTAAATCCTGTTAATCCTGTCTGACTCTTTCGAAGGCTTCGATCCGCCACGGACGCACGTCGCGCCCGCGAGCGCGAAGAATCGGCGCGGCGATCTCCTGCAGGCGTACGACGGCGCGCAATTTTTCCTCGATCGGCACCCGGGCCAATCGATGGCGGCGAGCCTCCTTACCCGCGAGCAGGCGGTCTAGTTCGCTTTCGTCCATTGCTGGTATCTATCCGCCAACGCGTGCCGCTTCAACACCTCCCGCAACGACTCGTCGTCCAACGGCGCTTCCTTCAGAAAGGTATCGAACCGCTGACGATCCTTGGCCCGGCCCGTCTGCAGCATGATCGCCGCCAAATGCTCCGGTTGCAGAACGCGCACCGGGACATCGTCGTAGCGCGTTTCCCGCGCCCCGGCCAGCGCCTCCTCCAGCAGAGCGTTGTGGGCGGGCAAAAACTGCACCGGCATCCCGGCCACCATCACGCATTCGCCCTCGGCCTCGCAACCCCGCGCGCGCAAGGCCTCGTAAATTGGCGTCAACGTGACAAGTCCGCCCGCCGTCTCCGGCAGGACGACAAACACGTCGAGATCGTAGGTGAGGAACGGCTCCATGTAGAAGATCGCGCCAACCGCACCGCCGATGGCGTAGCGATGGATCACGCCCTCACGCTCCAGTTCGTTCAGAATGCGGATCGTCGCTTCCATGTATTAGCCAAGTGCCCGCGGCGCGAGGGTCTCACCGTGCGAAGGGAAGGTTCTAATACCTCGGGAAACGCCTTCAGTCATCGCCGAAGTATGGCGCGACCGACGCCCATCCGGCAATCCCGCTCACCTCCATCACGTCATCGAAAGCCAACGCCCGCGTCCCCGCCACGTCCCCCACCAGATCCCGGCGAGGCAACCCCGCGTGACGGTGCAATTTCCCCACCAACGCCTTGTGAAACCCCTCCCCCCGTGGAGCGCCCTCAGCCTTTCACCGCTCCGACGGTGAGACCGGAGACGAAGAAGCGTTGGCCCGCCAGGAAGATCCCTACGATCGGCAAAAGCATCAGCAGAGCCGCCGCCATCATGAGGTGCCACTCCGTGCCGTATTGACCCTGAAACGCCTGCAAACCGACGGGCAGCACGCGCAGGAATTCCTGGTTCGTCACGACAAGCGGCCAGAGAAACGAACCCCAGACACCCATGAACGTGAAGATAGTGAGCGTCGCCAAGCCCGGCAGCGCGAGCGGGAGGATGACCCGGCAAAACGTCTGCCAATAGCTGCACCCATCGATCGTCGCCGCCTCGTCGAGTTCCCTCGGAAGTCCGAGGAAAAACTGCCGCAGCAGGAACGTGCCGTAGGCCGAGAACATCCCGGGCACGGTGAGCGCAAAATACGAATCCAGCCCGACGAGCCGCCCGATCGGGATCGCGTCCGGCCCCGTCCCGAGGTAGCGCATCGCCATCCAGTCGATGCCCGGCAAGACGGCGGCGAGCCATTCCGGCAGGATCTTCATGGCGACAAAATTCGGCAGCATCGTGACCGAGTGCGGCACCATCATGGTCGCGAGGTAGGCGAGAAAAAGTTTGTCCCGGCCCGGCCAGCGCAGCCGCGAGAAGGCGTAAGCGGCGCAGGCGCTGGTGAAGACCTGCCCGCACGTCACGACAAGAGCCACGACGAGGCTGTTGATGTAATAGCGCAGGAACGGGACGACCCGCCAGACCTCCGCGAAGTTCCCCCACTCCCACGACTGCGGCCAGATCATCGCGGCGAGCGAATCGGCCGCCCCCATCGCCTCCCCCGGCTTCGCGAGCGCCGTGGCGAACATGAAGGCGAGCGGCAACAGGAAGGTGATGCCCAGCAGCACGAGCGGCACGTGCCAGAGCCAGCGGAGTCCGGCTTTCATTGGAGTTGGTGCCCTCCGCGTTTCCAGCTCAGGAGCGTGACCCCAAGAACGATCACGAAGAGGACGTAGGCCACGGCGGACGCGTAGCCCATTTCGAAAAACACGTAGGCCTTGGTGTAAATGTAATAGCCGATCGTGGTGGTGCTGCCAAACGGACCGCCCCCCGTCATGATGTAGGCCATGTCGAAGCCGGACTGGAACCCGCCGATCAGCGCCATCGTGAAGATGAAAAACGTCACCGGCATGACCGACGGCCAGGTGACGACCCAGAATTTCCGCCACGCACCGGCGCCATCGATCTCCGCCGCCTCGTAGAGTTCCTGCGGCACACCCTGGAGCGCGGCGAGATCCAGGATCATGCTGCCGCCGCCCACGCCCAGCCAGACGCTCATCATCATCAGCGCCGGCTTGGCCCAAAACGGATCGACGAGCCAGCGCGGCCCTTCGATGCCGAGCCCCGCGAGGGCCGCGTTGATCAACCCGAAGTCCGGGTTATACATCCAACGCCACAGGTAGAAGATCGCCACGCCCGCGAGGATGCTGGGGAGGAAAAAAATCACGCGATAGAAGTGGGAGAAGCGGATTTTCCGGTTCAGCGCCAGCGCCAGCGCGAGCGATCCCGCCATGTTCACCGGGATCACGAGCATGAGAAAAAGGGTGTTGCCGAGATATTTCCAGAAGTTCGGATCGTTCGCGCGCAGGCCCTCCGCCGACTGGTGGAATCCGAGCAACTCGACGTAATTATCCAGCCCGACCCAGCGCGGCGGCGTGAGCAGATCCCACGACGTGAAGCTAAGCCCGAGCGAGGCGACGACCGGCCACGCCGTGAAGAGCAGAAAGCCGATGAGGTTCGGCAGCAGGAAGCAAAGAGCTGCGGTCGTTTCCTGCCGCTGACCGGGAGGTTTCGCGTTCATCGCCGTGCGTTCCTCCGGTCGAGCCACCGCTGCAAGTCCTCTTCCATGCCCTTCAGCACCTGACTCGCGGGCAGTTCGGGCTGGCTCATCGCCTGCTGCATGCGCCCGTAGAAAATGTTGGCCACCGCCTCCGCGCCCGGCGCGTAGAGCACCGTCTCCGCCGCGCCGGCTTCCATCGTCTCGGAATAGACGCGGACCGACTCCGGCGGGCGCAGCGCGAGAAATTCCGGACCGTAGGCCAGATCGCGGAAGACCGGCACGTAACGCCGCCCCCGCATCGCGATCTCCGCTCCCCGCCGCGACGCAAAGAATCGCACGAACTCACGCGCCTCCTCGGGATGCCTCGATCCGCGCGAAACGGCCAGCCCCGTTCCGCCGTGCATCGTCATCCCGGAAACCGGGCCCGCGGGCATGGGCGCGACATCCCATTCGAAATCCGTGTTGCCGTATAGATCGGTCGTCGCCGACCGCCCGGTGAAAAAAAAGGCCACCCGACCGTCGCGGAATAACTCGTAGGTGCCTTGTTCACTCACCACGTCGGGCGGCACGGCGTATCCGCTGGCTTCCATCCGCCGCAGGAACTCGATGGCCGCCGCACTCTCCGGCGAGTTGACGGTGACCCGGGTGGGTGCGAAAGCGTCGTCGAAGAGCGAGGCCCCGTGCTGCCAGAAAAAAATGAACGGCGGCGGCAGCAGCAGCGCGTAGTCGGTCGGCGCGTCCGGGTCGCCGTTGCGCCGGGACAACCTCGGTGCCACGCTCTCGATCCAATCCCACGTCGCCCCTCCGGTCGGAAGCTCCACCCCCGCCCGCGCCAACGCATCCTCGTTGTAATACATGACGTAGCCGTGGCAATTCACCGGCAGCGAATAAAACCGCCCGCCGTGCCCAAACGCCTTCGCCGGGATCGGCATCAACGTCTCGTCGGCCGTGATCGCCCGCATGTCGTCCGTCAGATCGAGCAGCACCCCGCGCGACGCCCACTCGAAGCTCTGCACCATCTCGACCATGATGATGTCCGGCGCGACGTTCCCGACCATCATCGCCTGCAACTTCTCGCCGTAGCGCGAGCCAATCGCCAGCAGGTCGATCTTCACGTTGGGATGCGTCCGCTCGAACTCCGCCACGATCGACCGCTCGACCTCCTGCCGAAGCGGCGACCCCCAAATCGAAAACTGCAGATGCACCACCCCGTCGTCCGCCCGCTGGCACCCGCCGAGAACGGCGAGCGCGAGGAGCAATGCAATGCGGAGGGCCATTATGAAATTGGGAGGAAGATCGGGAGACGGTTACGAACCTCGAGCGTCGCCAGCGGAGATCCAAGATCGTCCGAATGATCGCCGAAGCGCCCCGCCGCCGGGTCAGAGAAGCCAGCAATTTCCCTCTCGAATCAAGCTTTTCCAGCATGTCTGCCGTGGCGATGCCGCATTCCTCGAATTCGTAAAAAAAAGTTGCTAGCGTCGCGACATGAAAATCCTCCACCTCGCCCTGTTCGGCATCCTCGGTCTCCTCCCCGCGCACCTCCGCGCGGTTGGCCCGGGCGAATTTTCCATCGAACGCACCGTGCCGCTCGACCCGGAGCAACGCGATCGGCTGCGCGAGCTGGTCGAGAGCGATCCGGAAGCGGCCGCGCTTTTTGCGGAACTCGCAACGAAAGCCGTGCCCCTGCTCGACGTCGTCCCCACCCCGGTGAAGAAGATCGACTACGAGGGCTTGGTGAACACCGATCCGAAGCGGATCGCCAGCGTCGAGAAAGTCCGTCAAATGGGCGACGCCGCCATTCTCGTGCAGTATTGGCAGGCCAGCGACGACCCGCGCGCGGCGGAAGCGCTGCGCCGCCTGATCACGGCCTGGGCCGCCACCTACGAACCCACCGGCAACGACGTGAACGAGAACAAACTCTACCCGCTCTTCACCGCCTACGCGGCGCTGCGGGAGTCCTTCGACGACGCGGACCGTCAACTCATCGACGCGTGGATCAGCGACATCGGAGAACGCCACGCGGAGACCGTCCGGGAGTCGGATTTCGTGACCAACCGCTACACGAAATCGGTGCGCATGGTCGCCCTGTTTGGTCGCATCCTCGGTCGGAAGGACTGGACCGAGCAGGCCATCGCGGGCCTGAAGAATTTCGTCACCCAAAGCCTGCGCTCCGATGGCACCAGCCTCGATCTGGAGCGGCGCGACACTCTCACCTACCACAGCAGCGCCCTCCGCCCGATGATCGAGCTGGCCGTCGTCTCGGGCGCGGACGGACCCGGCCTCTACGCCTGGGAATCGCCGAACGGGGCCTCGCTCGAGAAATCCGTCGATTACGTCGTGCCCTACGCCGACGGCTCGAAAACCCGCCAAGAGTGGGTGAACACCACGGTCGAACTCGATCGCCAACGCGCCGCGGCGGGTCTCGAGGAATACCGCACCGGTCGACTTTACGAACCCAAAAGCGCGCTGAGGCTCATCGAGGAAGCCAGCTACTTCGACCCCAAGCTCATGCCCCTCGCGCTCGCGCTCCGCGACAGCGACGCCAAGCGCTTCGCCAGCTGGACGATGGTCGTCAACGCCGCCGCGAACCAATAGCCGGTGAACATCCGCCAAACGAACCCCCAACTCACAAAATCATGATCCCACGCCGCATCCTTCTCATCCTCGCCCTCCTCGGTGCCTCCCTCCACGCCGCCAGTCCCGGGGACGCCGGCGAATTCTCCATCGAGCGAACCCTACCCCTGGACTCGACCCAGATCGCGAACCTGCGGGAGTTGGTCAAAACCGATCCCGAAGCGGCGGCGCTCTACGCCGAATTGAAGCAACGGGCCGCCCCACTGCTGGAGATCGAGCCGACACCCCTGAAGAAAATCAACTACCAGGGACTGCTGAACACCGACCCCAAGCGCATCGCCACCGTCGCGAAGGTCCGGCAAATGAGCGACGTCGCGATCCTCACGCAGTATTGGCAGGCCAGCGACGACCCGCGCGCCGCGCAGGCGCTCCGCGGTCTGATCACGGCCTGGGCCGCCACCTACGAACCCACCGGCAACGACGTGAACGAGAACAAGCTCTACCCGCTCTCCACCGCCTACGCGGCGCTGCGGTCGACCTTCGACGACGCGGACCGCCAGCGCATCGACGCGTGGATCGAGGAGATCGGAAAGCGGCACGCCGACGCCGTCGAGGCCGCCGACATCATGACGAACCTCTACACGAAGTCGGTGCGGATCGTCGCCATTTGCGGGCGCATCCTCGACCGGAAAGATTGGACGGAGCAGGCCACCGCGGGTCTCAAACATTGGGTCACGCAAAGCCTGCGACCCGACGGCGGCAGCCTCGACCTCGAGCGGCGCGACACGCTCACCTACCACTCGAGCGGACTGCGCCCCGTGATCGAGCTGGCGATCGTCAAGGGCACGGACGGGGAAAATCTCTACACTTGGGAATCTCCGAACGGTTCCTCGCTCGAAAAGTCCGTCAATTACGTCGTCCCCTACGCCAACGGCACGAAGACCCATGAGGAATGGGTGAACACGAAATCCGAACTCGACCGCAATCGCGCCGCCGCAGGCATCGAGGCCTACCGCACCGGGCGGCTCTACGAACCCACGGACGCAATCACGCTGCTCGAAGATGCCAGCTACTTCGATCCCTCGCTCATGCCGCTGGCACTCGAGTTACGCGAAAGCGACGCCAAGCGCTTCGCGAGCTGGACGATGGTGGTCAACGCCGCCGCCAGCGGATCCAAGTGAGCCACGCCATCATCGGCGTCCACAACCCCGGCACCCCGCGCACGTTATCCACCTCGAAGATTGAGTCCGCCGCACGCCCTGCTTTCGAGCTGGCAGTCATCAGCGAAGTATCAGCCGTCGCTCGATTTGCTGAGAGGGAGCGCGCATCCCACAGGTCTGCATTCGATCCTTCCTCAGTCACTTCAGACCATCCTGTAAATCCTGTTAATCCTGTCTGACTTTTTCGAAGCCTTCGACCCGCCACGGGCGCACGTCGCGCCGCTCGACTCGGCTCTCAACCGTTAAGCAACCCCCACGTCCCGCCAACCGAACTCCGCCTCCAACTCCCACAGCTTCTCCACTCGCTCCACCCCCGCGCTGCACGTCACGTCCCGCATCGACCCCGCCGCCGCGCACGCCGCAAACCGCAGACACCGCTCCATCGCCCACCCCTCGTGCAGCCCCAGCAGCACCCCGGCACAGAATGCGTCGCCCGCGCCCGCCGTCCCCGCGATCCACGCCTCCGGCAGCCGCAGACTGCCCTGACACCCCACCTCCCCCGCCGCCGACCGCGCGAACGCGCCCTCCGGAAAATGAATCACCACCCACTCGCGCACCCCCCGCGCCAGCAGCTCCTCCGCCGCCCGCCCCAGTTCGTCCCACCGCAACCCCGCCTCCGTCCGCAGCCCCACGCCGGTCGTTTGCTCCGCCTCGAACTCATTGAGAATGCAGTAATCCGTCTGCCGCAACGCCGGCGTCACCACCTCGGCAAACCGCCGCCCATCCTCGCTCACCACGTCGATCGACGTCTTCATCCCCGCCGCCCGCGCCGCCGCCAGCAACTCCGCCGCCCGCGTCCCGTGCGCCGCCGACGGCTGATCCAACCGATCCAGCAGCAGCAGATACCCAAGGTGAAAAATCCGCGCCCGACTCCGCGACAGATCGCATCCATCGAGATCGAACAGCGCGTTCGCCCCGCGATGATGGAAAAACGTCCGCCGCCCCGTCCCCGCAACGTTCATCACGTCCGTGAACGAAGTCGGCGCCGCCGCCGTCGTCCGCAACTGCGCCACGTCGATCCCGTGCGCCCGGCAATCCTCGAGGATCTCCCGCCCCGCCGCGTCCTCGCCCAGCAGCCCGATCGCCTCCAGCGGCAACCCCGCGCCGAACAGCGCCAGATCCTTGAGCACATTGTAGGCCGCGCCGCCGTTCCCCCTCGTGATCGCAGTGATGTTCGCCAGCGCGTCCTGCCGCGGATACACGTCGACGATCTTCACCTGGTCGACAATCCAATTCCCGGCCGCCGCGATCCCGCGCCGTTCAGACTCCATCGCCACCGTCGGACACCAGCCGCACCGCCGCCGCCTCGTCCTCCTCGATCCCCGGGAAACGCCCGACCTCCGCGTCGACAAAAAAATTATCATTCGCGTCGTCGTTCGCCGTCGACACCTCCCCGATCACGCACCCGTCCGTCTCCGGCCAGAACTCGTGATAAATCCCCGGCACCAACGTGACCCGACACCCCGCCGCCAACCGCACCACGTCCCCCGACCGCACCGCCGTCGGCTCCCCGTTCACCGGCACGAAAAACTCACCCTCCCCCGCCGCCTCCGGCGACCCGTCCCACACCCGCACGGCCAGCGCCCCGGCCCGCGCGATGATGTCCTCTTTCTTTTGCCGATGACAATGCGCCGGCGTCCGTTGGTCCTTCGCCGCAAACATGAGCTTCTCGCAATACTCCGGCTCCTCCGCCAGATTCACGAGAACCAGCCCGCATTCCGCGAACCGCCCGAGACCGAAATCCGTCACGTCCCACCGCGGCTCCGGCGGCAGCGCCCAGCCACTTCGCGCGAAGCACTCAGTCGCCGCCCGCACCGCCGCGTTGACCTCCGACCGCTTCACGCCAACTCCACCGCGCTCCGGCCCGCGTGCGATTCCAACGCCGCCGCAAAAATTTCGTGACTCGCCACCGCCTCGTCCGGCGTCACGCACCCAAACCGATCCCCGAGCGCCCCCGCCCGCTCCGCCGCGAAAGCCGCCCACATTTGCAGGAAACAATCCGGGAACCCCGGCTCGAAAATCCCACCCGTGATCGTCTTGAACGGCGTCTGAAACCCCAGATCCACCCGACCCCACGACTGCTCCTTCCCGCGCGAAAACGTCCACAGCGTTTTCGGTTCCTTCGTGCTGAAGCGCGCCCCGCCATCCGTCCCCAGCACCTCGAGAAACCACGTGTTCGTCTCGCCCGGTGCCAGCCGTTTCATTTCCATCCGCAGCGGCACCGCCCGCCCGTCGATCCGCACCTCCGTGTGCAGCATCGCGTTGTCCCACGTGTCGCAAGCCGCCATCCCGCCCTTCCCGTCGGGCCGCTCGGTGTAAACTTTCTGCAACTGCGCGTAAACGCGCTCCGGCCGCCAACCCAGCCGCAACGGCACGTGCGCCGCGTGCATCCCGAGATCCCCCATCACCCCGATCTCGCCACAAGTCTTCACCTGCCGTTTCCAATTCACCGCCTTGCCCGGATCCAGATCGCTGGAATGCCAAAAGCCCGACCGCACCTCGAGCAACCGCCCGCATTCCCCCGACCGCGCCGCCGCGATCACCCGCTGCGCTCCCGGCAAAAACGGAAACTCCGAGCTGCACCGCACGAACCGCCCCGACTTCGCCGCCGCGTCCCGAATCCGCCGCGCCGCCCCCAGATCGATCCCAAACGGCTTCTCCGCCAACAGATCCTTCCCCGCCTCCAGCACGTCCAAATAAATCCGCTCGTGCAAATTGTGCGGCACCGCCACGTAAACCACGTCCACCTCCACCGACGCCAGCAACTCCCGGTAATCCGGCGTCCGCAACCGCACCGTCGGCACCCGCTCGAACCACTCCAGCAGCGCCGGCTGCAAATCGCACACCGCGACCAACTCCGCCCGCACCGGAAAATCCTCCAGCACAAACCACCGCGCATAGGCACTCGCCGCCTCCCGCCCCATCAGCCCGCCGCCGATGATCCCGACCCGCATCGTCCCGCCGCTCATCGTGCCACCAGTTTGATCGCTTCCGCCGCCGTCGCCCCTTCGTGCACGACCGCCATCAGCGCCCGCGTCATCCCCGCCGGATGCTCGTGCTGAATGATGTTCCGGCCATACACGATGCCCGCCACGCCCTGCCCAATGAGACCCTCCGTCCGCTCCAGAATCTCCACGTCCCCCGCCTTCCCGCCACCCCGCACCAGCACCGGAATGTCTCCCGCCATCGCCACGACCTGGTGGTAATCACCCACGTCATCCGTCGAATCCGCCTTGATGATGTCCGCCCCCAGCTCGACCGCCTGACGCACCAGCGGCAGGATTCTTTCCAAATCCCCGTCCACCATGTAGCCCCCCGCCTCCGCGTTCGACCGGAAGACCAGCGGCTCGATCATGAGCGGCATCGCCCACGCGTCGCACGCCGGCTTGATCCGCAGAATGTTGTCCACGCACTGCGCCGTCACCTCCGGCTCGCCCGGGATTTGAAACAGATTCACCACCACGCACGTCGCGTCCAGCCGCACCGCCTGCGTCACCGGATCCTCGATCATTTTGCTGAAAAGCGTCCGCGGCAGATCCTTCCCGTAAACGTTCGCCACGTCCGTCCGCAGCACCAGCGCCGGCTTCCGCTTGCCCGGAATGCTCTGCAACAACCGCGCCTGCCCCACCGTCAACTGAATCGCGTCCGGCGCGGCCTCGACCAACGCCTCCACGCAAGATTTCAGATCCTCGATGCCATTGAGAAAGCCCCGCTCGTTGAAAAATCCGTGGTCGACGGCGACATCGAAGCAATGGTTGGAAGCAGGGTTGAAGAGTCGATTGAGTCGGTATTGTTTCATGGATCGAGGGAAGGAAAGAGTAAGGGAAAAAGACAATGGATAGCCACCCCCATGGATAGCCACCCCCACCGAATCAAGCGACCGCCCGCCCGAAACACCTAAGCCGTTAGCCAAACCCGTTAAACCAATTGCCCCCCACCCAACCCCACCCCCTCCCTAAACCCACCACCATTCACCATTCACCAATCACCACTCACCAATCACCAGCCCTCCGCCACGATGCCCGCCCCTCCCCACACCCAGCTCCGCGCGACCCTCCACACCCAGCTCCGCGCGACCCTCCACACCCAGCTCCGCGCGACCCTCCACGCCCAGCTCCGCGCGACCCTCCCCCCCGACCGCGTCCTCACCGACCCCGAGCACCTCCTCACCTACGGCTTCGACGGCACCGCCGCCCTCCACGGCGAAGCCGGAGTCGTCGTCTTCCCGACCACCGCCGAAGAAGTCGCCGCCGTCGTCAAGCTCGCCGCCGCCCACGCCACACCCATCGTCACCCGCGGCTCCGGCACCGGCCTCAGCGGCGGCAGCGTCCCCGTCCCCGACTGCATCGTCCTCTGCCTCGTCAAGATGGACCGCGTCCTCGAGCTCGACGAAAAAAACCTCACCCTCCACGTCGAACCCGGCGTCATCACCCAGAAGATCTCCGACCTCGCCGCCGCCGCCGGACTCCTCTACCCGCCCGACCCCGGCTCGATGAAAATCTCCACCATCGGCGGCAACGTCGCCGAGAACTCCGGCGGCCTCCGCGGCCTCAAATACGGCATCACCCGCGACTACGTCATGGGCTTGGAGGTCGTCATGGCCAGCGGCGAGATCGTCACCTACGGCAACAAATGCGTCAAAGACGTCGCCGGCTACTCGATGAAAGACCTCTTCATCGGCAGCGAAGGCACCCTCGGCATCGTCACCAGGATCCTCCTCAAACTCGTGCCCCTCCCCGCCGCCCGCCGCACCATGCTCGCCACCTACGCCCGCATGGACGCCGCCGCCGAGACCGTTTCCGCCATCATCGCCGCCAAAATCATCCCCTGCACCCTCGAATTCCTCGACCGCACCACCATCCGCTGCGTCGAAGACTTCGCCCACGTCGGCCTCCCCCTCGACGCCGAAGCCATCCTCCTCATCGAGACCGACGGCCACCCCGCCGTCGTCGACGACGAAGCCACCCGCATCCGCGCCATCGCCGAAGCCCACGGCGCGTCCGGCTTCCAGACCGCCACCACCGAGGAGGAAGCCACCCGCCTCGCCACCGCCCGCCGCTCCGCCTTCTCCGCCCTCGCCCGCCTCTCGCCCACCACCATCCTCGAGGACGCCACCGTCCCCCGCAGCGCCCTCGCCGACATGGTGAACTTCGTCCAAGCCAGCGCAAAAAAATACGACCTCCGCGTCGCCACCTTCGGCCACATGGGCGACGGCAACCTCCACCCCACCTTCCTCACCGACGAGCGCAACCACCCCGAGATGGAGCGCGTCGAACTCGCCATGCGCGAGATCTTCGACCACGCCATCGCCCTCGGCGGCACCATCACCGGCGAGCACGGCGTCGGCCTCGCGAAGAAGCCCTACCTCCCCGCCGCCATCGGCGACGCCAGCCTCGACACCATGCGCCTCCTCAAGCGCGCCCTCGACCCGCACAACCTCCTCAATCCCGGCAAAATCTTCGACCTCCCATGACCCCACCCGCCCCGCCCACACCCCGCAAGCCCGGCCCGTCTCCCGCCCCCCACCTCGCCGCCCTCGATTTCTCCGTCCTCCAGCAGTGCATCCACTGCGGCCTCTGCCTGCCCACCTGCCCCACCTACGACGAGACCAAACTCGAGCGCAACAGCCCCCGCGGTCGCATCGCCCTCATGCGCGCCGTCGCCGAAGAACGCCTCCCCGTCACCCCCGCCTTCGGCGACGAACTCTACTTCTGCCTCGGCTGCCTCGCCTGCGAGACCGTCTGCCCAGCCGACGTCCACTACGGCAAAATGTTCGAAAGCGCCCGCGCCGACATCGAAGCCTCCGGCGTCCGCGCCTCCCCCCGGCGCAATCTCGTCCGCACCCTCACCCTCCGCCGGCTCTTCACCCGCCCCCGCCTCCTCCGCCTCGTCGGACGCCTTCTCTATCTCCACCAGGCCAGCGGCTTCGAATCCCTCGTCCGCCGCACCGGCCT
The DNA here is from genome assembly GCA_963719495.1 of uncultured Verrucomicrobiae bacterium. Classification (GTDB taxonomy): domain Bacteria; phylum Verrucomicrobiota; class Verrucomicrobiia; order Chthoniobacterales; family JAATET01; genus CAVVKW01. The sequence continues at coordinate 471,540 of CAVRCI010000002.1, read as the reverse complement.
CACCCGCCTGCTCCCCCGCAGCCTCCGCGAACTCGAACCCCTCGCCCCCCGCATCCACCGCCACTTCTCCGACGCCCAGATCGCCGCCCACGAACGGCCCGCGACCACCCCCGCCACCCGCCGCGTCGCCCTCCTCACCGGCTGCGTCCAGGATCTCACCTGCCCCGACGTCAACCGCGACACCGCCGACGTCCTTCTCGCCAACGGCTGCGAAGTCATCACCCCCCGCGCCCAGCACTGCTGCGGCTCCCTCCACGCCCACAACGGCGAACTCGACCGCTCCCGCCAGCTTCTCCGCCGCAACATCGACGCCCTCGAAGCCGCCGCCGGCCCGCTCGACCGCCTCGACGCCATCATCACCAACGCCGCCGGCTGCGGTTCCCACCTCAAAAACTACGGCCACCTCCTCCACGACGACCCCACCTACGCCGACCGCGCCGCCACCTGGTCCCGCAAGCTCAAGGACATCCACGAATACCTCGTCGAGATCGATTTCCGCGCCCCGCGCCAACCCGCGAAAAACCCCACCCCCGCCGAGCCCATCACCGTCACCTACCACGAAGCCTGCCACCTCTGCCACGGCCAGAAGATCACCCGCCAACCCCGCGCCATCCTCCGCGCCATCCCCGGCCTCCGCCTCACAGAACTCCCCGAGTCCACCTGGTGCTGCGGCAGCGCCGGCATCTACAACATCACCCAGCCCGAGATGTCCCGAAAACTCCTCGACCGTAAAATGACCAACGTCCACCGCACCAAAGCGAAAGTCATCGCCTCCGCCAACCCCGGCTGCGCCGTCCAACTCCAATTCGGCATCGACCAAAGCCAGTCCGACCTCACCATCGCCCACCCCATCACCCTCCTCGCCCAAGCCTACCGCAACGAAGATCTAACGGCTTAACCATCCGCGCCACCAATCCACCTGGCCTCCCGCCATCGAGGTGCCAAACTCCCCGACCCCAATCCCAACGACCCCATCATGAAACCCACCCAAATCGCCGCCCAGCTCTACACCTGCCGGGATCTCCTCCGGACCCCCGCCGACATCGCCGCCACCCTCGAGCGTGTCCGCGCCGTCGGCTACACCGCCGTCCAGGTCAGCGGAATGGGACCCATCCCCGAAGAGGAACTCAACACCATCCTCGACGGCGAAGGCCTCGTCTGTTGCGCCACCCACGAAGACGGCGACGCCATCCGCCACGACACGGCCAAAGTGATCGACCGCCTCGAGAAGCTCCGCTGCAAACTCACCGCCTACCCCTGGCCCGCCGGAGTCGACATGACCGATCCCGCCAGCCTCGGCGCCCTCATCGCCGACCTCGACGCCGCCGGCAAAATGATGGCCGCAGCGGGCATCACCCTCACCTACCACAACCACGGCATCGAATTCGTCAAAACCGACGGCCTCACCGCCCTCGACCGCATCTACAACGAAACCAACCCCGCCCACCTCCAGGCCGAACTCGACACCTACTGGATCCACTACGGCGGCGGCGACGTCGCCGCCTGGTGCGAAAAGCTCACCGGCCGCCTCCCCCTCATTCACCTCAAGGACTACACCTACACCGCCGAGGACAAACCCCACTTCTGCGAGATCGGAGCCGGCACCCTCGATTTCAGCCGCATCATCCCCGCCGCCGAAGCCGCCGGCTGCCAATGGTTCGTCGTCGAGCAGGACACCACCCCCGGCGATCCCCTCGATTCGCTCCGTCAAAGTTACGAGTATTTGATGACGCTCAAGTAGGGAGACCAATTGCCGTGGTCACCCCTCAATCTACCGCAATGGTCGATCCGAAGCCGCAGCCAACTGGCTTTTCTCAGAGCGACTTTCCTTAGTTCGCAACGCCGCGGTCAATTATTCTGATTGAAGGCATGCAGCAATTGAGAATGCCACCAACTCAACCGGCGGGGTGCAGTTTGACACGCTGCAAAAACTCAAACAGTGGTCAGGAAAGAGTCTAGCTAGGTCGAACGCGTTTCTCGCCCCCGTGCCTTTCTTCGCAGGCCCACCACTCCATCCAACAAAGCGCCGAGAACCACGGAACATCCCCTCATTCAATGACTTCCAACCAGCACCGGCATTGCAGAGTGGCAATATAGCGAAGTGGCTTGGCTGTCTGCCAGAGTCTGCACCAACGTCCCGAGCGTGCTGGAACGATCCAAAATCGCACCCCCGCAGACGCGTCGGTGATCGACTTCAAGAACCTCATGGCCTCGGCATGGATTTACCTCATGCCAGTGGCGTTTAGCGTGAATCGTTAACCGCTACGCTAACTTTCTTAGACGGCAACCTCGTGCTTTCCGCGCCGCGCCATAGCCAGCCGCAAGAAATGCAAACTTGTGTGTCCGAAAAATCGTGCGATGTGTGTCTGTCAGTCGCTCATGTTGCACTTGTTGCTCATGATGCACGTCTTCTCATCAGAGATGCAGAGTTTTTAGTTGTTGGTTTAGAGTGAGTTAATACGGCTCATAACCTGAAGGTCGTAGGTTCAAATCCTACTCCCGCAACCAATTTCAAGGCCGCCGCAAGAAAAGCTTGCGGCGGCCTTTTTAGTCTTGCGTCGTCGTAGCGCTCGAACAGAGCGGCTTATCTCCTTTCAGGGTCAGTGATTCGGAAGAGCCTGGAAAGCGACGGAAGACGTGAGCGATGTCGCGCAATCGGATTGGCTTTTCGACTCCCTCCTGCTATCAAACCATTCGTGGTTCACGCGACGGCTTCACGCAATTCTGGGAAGTGGCCTTCGTCGCCTTGGCTGCGCCGCGTCGTGGCTGTTTTCGTGGTCTCGCTACCGAGCGGCCTGACCGCCCAAACGGTCGTCGATGGAGTGACCACTCACGCGGTCTCCAACATGTTCGACCCGAAGTCGACCCCGGCGCTCATGATCCACGAGGTGTCGCTCCTCGTTCTGCTCATCTGCGCGGGTATTTTCGTGGTCGTCGCCGGCCTTCTCACCTACACGATTTTCAAATTCCGCCGCCGCCCCGGTGACGACGACCAGGAACCACCACAGGTCTACGGAAGCACCCAGATCGAGCTCGCGTGGACCGTCCTGCCGATTTTGATCACCGTCGTTCTCGTGCTCGTCACCGCGCGAACGATCGCGGACATCCAGAATGCCCGGCTGCCCGAAAGTGCTCTCGACATCAAAGTCGTCGGCCACCAGTGGTGGTGGGAGGTGCAGTATCTCAATGCTTCGGGCGAGACGATCTTCACGACTGCCAACGAGATCCACATCCCACTGAGCACCGACGAAGACCGCCGCCCAACCCGTGTGGCCCTCCAATCCGCCGACGTGATTCACAGTTTCTGGGTGCCCCAGCTCAACGGCAAAACCGACGTGATCCCCAACCGCACGAACGAGCTGTGGCTGGAGCCGACCGAGACCGGACTTTTTCTTGGGAATTGCGCCGAATACTGCGGCACCCAGCACGCAAATATGCTCCTGCGCGTCTTCGTCGAGAAACCGGAGGACTACGAGGCTTGGGCGAGAAATCAGCAATTGCTCCCGCCGGCGACGTCCCCGGATCCCGCGGTCGAGCTGGGCCGACAGCTCTTCGCGGCGAATTCCTGCATCAACTGCCACGTGGTCGACGGGGCCCTCGGAGCCCGCGTCTTCGGCCCGGACCTCACCAAGCTGGCGACCCGCACGACGATCGCCGGCGGGTCGCTTCCCAACACTCCGAAGGTCCTCTTCGATTGGATCAAGGATCCCGAAGCCCACGACATGAAGCCCGGTGCCCTCATGCCAGCCATGCAACTCGTCGACTCCGACATCGACCACATCGTAACCTACCTCCAAACGCTCGAATGATGACTCCAAGGAGCATCGGCTTCCAGCCGCCGAAGTTCGGCAACGCCGGGAACCCCCAGTAATCCAAGCCTTCCAAGCCAACCCTTCAACTCTCAACTCAGTGCCAAGCGCAACCACGACCACCCGCGAAATCCCCATCGCACCCGCGCGCCCCGGCGAGGAACCCGGCGCGCTCACGAGCATCTTCCAATCGCTGCTTTACACCGTCGATCACAAGAAAATCGGGTTGATGTACATCGGCATGGGCCTCTTCTTTTTCGTGGTCGCCGGGCTCATGGCGGCCGCCATCCGCATCCAACTGGCGGTTCCCAAGAACGACTTCGTCGAGCCCGACGTCTTCAATCGCCTCTTCACGATGCACGGCACGGCGATGGTCTTCTTCGTCGGCATGCCCATCATCATCGGTCTCGGCAACTACCTCGTTCCGCTCATGATCGGGGCCCGCGACATGGCGTTCCCCCGCTTGAACGCTTTTGGCTTCTGGGTCTTCGCGTTCTCGGGCGCGTTGTTCTACTTCAGCTACCTCGGCGCGCAGGGACTTTACGGGGCGGGTTCCGCCCCGGACGTCGGCTGGTTCGCTTATTCGCCGCTCACCGCCAAGGCGTTTTCCCGCGGCCATTCGACGGATTATTGGACGCTGAGTCTGCTCCTGAGCGGCATCGGCAGCATCGCGACGTCGCTCAACATCGTCGTCACGATCATTTGCCTCCGCTGCAAGGGAATGACGCTGGGCCGGATGCCGCTCTTCGTTTGGCTGTTGTTCGTGACCGCGTTCCTCATTCTGATCGCGATGCCATCGCTCTCAGCGTGCCAGATCATGCTGTCGCTCGACCGCTACCTCGGCGCGAAATTCTTCGACACGCAGGCGGGTGGATCGGCCGTTCTTTGGCAGCACTTTTTTTGGATCTTCGGACACCCCGAGGTTTACATCCTGATCCTACCTGGTTTCGCGATGGCGTCGGAAATCATCCCCGTCTTCTCGCGGAAACCCATTTTCGGCTATCCCATCATGGTCGCCGCCACGGTGATGATCGCGTTCATCAGCCTGGGGGTCTGGGCCCACCACATGTTCACGGTCGGGATGACGTCGCTCGGCAACACGTTCTTCGCGATTTCGACGATGATCATTGCCGTTCCGACCGGCATCAAAATCTTCAATTGGCTCGGCACGATGTACGGCGGCAAGCTGCGGCTGGAATTGCCGATGATGTTCTGCATCGCGTTTTTGTTCCAATTTCTGATCGCGGGCCTCACCGGCGTGATGCTGGCCGTGGCCCCGTTCGATTGGCAGCTCAGCGACTCGTATTTCGTGGTCGCCCACTTCCATTACGTCCTGATCGGCGGCCTGCTCTTCACGATCTTTGCGGGCATCTACTATTGGTATCCCAAGGCTTTCGGCCGAATGCTGGACGTCCGCCTGGGCCACTGGCATTTCTGGCTCTTCATCATCGGGTTCACGGTCACCTTCGCGCCGCAGCACGTCTCCGGCATCCTCGGGATGCCGCGCCGGATTTTTACCTACGAACCGGGGCGTGGGTGGGAAATTTGGAACTTGATTTCGACCATTGGCGTCGCCTTCCAAGCGGGCGGCATTCTCGCTTTCGTGGTGAATCTCGTGTGGTCCTACTTCAAGGGCAAACCCGCGGGCGACGACCCGTGGGACGCCTGGACGCTGGAATGGACGACGACCTCGCCACCGGCCGAATACAATTTCGAAAAACTCCCCGTCGTGCGGTCCCGCCGCCCGCTGTGGGATCTCAAACACCCGGAGGACCCCGATTGGAAGTATGACTGACTCGTCCACCGACGATCTCATGATCAACGATCCGGTGCCGCCGGAGGATCTGCATCCCTGGACGCTGCCTTCCATCCGGAAGGTCGGCATCGCGGCGCTCATCTTCACGGAAAGCGCGCTCTTCACGATCTTCGTCGTCGCCTACCTTTTCTACATCGGGAAGAGCCTGAACGGACCCTACGCGGTCGACGTTCTGAAATTCCCCATCCTCGCCAGCATCGCGCTCTTCGGGAGCAGCTTCACGGTCGTCGTCGCCGAGCGGGCCTTCCATCGGGGCGCGCCCGGAGCCTTTCACCTCTGGTGGGGTGTCACCTGCCTGCTCGGTTTCTTCTTCATCGGTTTCACCGCCTTCGAGTGGCGCACGCTCATCGTCCACGACGGGCTCACGATTCAATCAAACGTGTTCGGTTCGACCTTCTACGCGCTCGTCGGTCTCCACGCGTTTCACGTCATCGTCGGGCTCATCCTGCTCAGCCTCGTGTGGATTCTCAGCATGCTCGGCCACGTCAAACCCGACCAATTCGAGCGCGTTCAAATGATTTCCTGGTATTGGCACTTCGTCGACGCCATCTGGGCCGTCGTCCTCCTGGTCGTCTACGTGGTCAGCGCGGGCCTGATCCCCTTCTGATATGGACGACCACAACGATCCCAACCAAATCGAGCTCCCCACGCCGACGGCCTGGCCGCTGGTCGCGGCCTTCGGCCTTGCCCTCATCTTTGCCGGCCTCGTGACGAACCTGTTTGTCAGCGGGATCGGCCTGATCTGCGGACTCTTCGCCGCGGTCGGCTGGTTCCGCGAGTGCCTCCCTTACTCTCGGCACGAAGCCGTCCCGATCCGGCCTCCCGGCGAACGCCCGGCTGCCATCAAGACTTCCGGACGCTCCGTGGGTCACCTTCGGGTTGGTAAAATGGGGCACCGGGCGCGGATCCCGGTCGAGGTTCATCCCTACACCGCGGGTGCTTTCGGCGGTCTCGTCGGTGGAGCCGTCATGGCCGTGCTGGCGATGCTTTACGGCATCATCTGGGAGGGCAGCATCTGGTATCCGATCAATCTTCTCGCCGCCGCCGGCGTCAGCACACTGGCCAACGCCGATCTCGAAACGCTCCGAAGTTTCAGTCTCATCGGTCTCGTCGTCGCCATCATCGCGCACGGTTCGATCTCGATCCTCATTGGCCTCCTCTACACGACCATCCTTCCGATGCTGCCCGACAAATTCCAGTGGTTCTGGGGTGGCATCATCATGCCGCTCATTTGGACCGGGATGCTCTACCCCGTCATCGGCATCATCGACCCCGCCCTCGCCGCCCGCATCGATTGGCCGTGGTTCGTGGTCTGTCAGGTCGCCTTCGGTATGGTGGGAGGTTTCGTCGTCTTCAAAAGCGGCAAGATCGACACGATGCAAAGCTGGAGCCTCGCCGAACGCCTCGGTGTCGAAGCCCAGGAAAAGGAGGACCGATGAAAAACTCGGGGAGCGCACGCGTCCCCGCGTGCGGGATGGGGCGTCCCGCCGAATCCACGACGACAAGGCGCCACCGAGCCGTCGTCGTTGCGTTGGCCAGCCTCACTCTCCTCACGTCCTGCGACTGGATGCCCGGCTATCCGAAGGAGAGCGAACGCTGGCAGCCGGAGTCGGCGGTCACCGATTTCTCCGAGCTCTACCGGGAAAATTGCCTCGCCTGCCACAGCGAGAACGACACGCCCTCCGCCTCGATCCCGATGAACTTCCCGCGCTACCTGCACTTCATCCCGACCGGGAAACTTCGGTCCGTGATCGTCCACGGTGTCCCCGGCGCTCCCATGCCGGGATTCGCGCCCGCCGCGGGAGGGAGCCTCACCGATGAGCAGATCGATTCCCTCGTGACCGGCATCTCGGCCTGGAAGACGGGAGCTCCCCCCGCCAACCTCCCCGCTTACGAAGCCGCCCTCGGCGACCCCGCCGCCGGCGCGACCGCCTACTCGACCCACTGCGCCAGCTGCCACGGAGCCGATGGCCTCGGGGGCACCGCAAGTTCCGTTCTCGCGACCGCGTATCTCGGCCTGGTCAGCGATCAATACCTCCGCACGGTCACCGTCGTCGGCCGCCCGCACCTCGGAATGCCCCCCACCAATCTCGCCGACCCCGAAGTTGCGGACATCGTCGCCTGGTTAGCCTCGCACCGAAGAACGTCACCATCCCCGACCGTCCAAACCCCTTCAAGGAGCGGCGATTTGGAATCACCTTCGCCGACCTCCGCTCCGCTCCGGCGGCCGAATCAAACCAACGGCGAAGCCGCACTTCAGCCATGACCGACGACACCGATCCGAAGACACCCACGGCTCCACCGGAAGCCACCACCCCGGACGCGCCAACCCGCTGCGAATCGACGCCGCCCGGCCCGCTCGGACCCGAAAAAACCACCCGCCGTAATCTCATGCTGAAAATCGGCGTCGGCCTCAACGTCGTCGCCGGCACCATGATCGGCGTCCCCATCCTCGGTTACGCGCTCTCGGCTTTCGCCAAAAAAATGCCGCTCGAATGGATCAAGCTCGGCACGCTCGACAAATTCCCACTCGAGACCACGCGTCTGGCCAGCTACCGCAATCCGAATTCCCGCACTTGGGACGGCGAGACCGCCGATCTCCCCTGCTGGGTCCGCCACTTCGAGGAAAACGGCGAGGAGAAATTCCAGGTCTTCGCCATCAACTGCGCGCACCTCGGGTGTCCGGTCCGCTGGTTCGAGGAATCCAAACTCTTCCTCTGTCCCTGCCACGGCGGCGCCTACTACCAGGACGGCTCCTACGCCGCCGGCCCACCCCCGCGCGGCCTCTACGAATACGAATACAAGGTCGAATCCAACGCCCTCTGGGTGAAAGGCGGCGTCCTCCCGACCCTGGCGAACACGAACGTCTAAATCCACTTTCACTCAGTCACCAATCACTCACGGAAATGAACCCGAAGCGCCTCACCAAACCGGCCCTCGACCTCTACAATTGGGTCGACGACCGGCTGCACGTGACCAAGCTCTGGGAGGCAACCGCCGGCCACCACGTGCCGCAGAGCGCCGGCAGTTGGTTCTACGTCTTCGGCAGCGCCACGCTCGTTTGCTTCATCATTCAGGTTCTCACCGGGACCCTTCTGGCGTTCGTCTACGTTCCCTCGGGAGCCGAGGCCTGGAATACCCTGAACTACCTCACCTACGAGCAGGAACTGGGTTGGTTCCTCCGCGCCGTCCACAATTGGGGATCCAATTTCATGGTCGCCATCATGATCCTGCACATGACGCAGGTTTACTTGTGGGGCGCCTTCAAATACCCCCGCGAGATCACCTGGCTCTCGGGCTGCATCCTCCTTTTCCTCGTTCTCGGTATGGCCTTCACCGGCCAGGTTCTGCGATTCGACGAAGACGCCTACTGGGGCCTCGGCATCGGTGCCGCCATCGCCGGGCGCGTCCCGTTCGTCGGAGAGGGTCTCGTCCACCTCATTCTCGGTGGCCCCATCATCGCCAGCGAGACGCTCTCGCGCTTTTTCAGTCTCCACGTCTTTCTGATCCCGGGCACGATCATCGCCCTCATCAGCCTGCACCTCCGCATGGTGCTGACCAAAGGCATCAACGAATACCCGACCCCCGGCGTGCTCGTCAAAAAGGCCACCTACGACCAGCACTACAAGGACATCCTGAAAAAGGAGGGCGTCCCCTTCTTCCCGAAGGCCGTCGACAAAGACCTCATCGCCGGAGCGGTCGTCGTTTTCGGCATCTTCCTCGCCGCCGTCCTCTTCGGACCGAAGGGACCATCCGGCCCGCCCGATCCCACGCTCATCGACACGCTGCCGCGTCCGGATTTCTTCTTCCTCTGGGTCTTCGCCATCGCGGCGCTCCTGCCGGAAAACCTCGAGTCCATCGTTCTCCTCGGGGGCGCTCCGGTCGTCATCGCCGTCCTCTTCGCCCTCCCCTTCGTCTGCGGCACCGGCGAAAAACACTGGCGCCGCCGCCCCGTCGCCGTCATCACCGTCGTCCTCACCTATCTCACCCTCGGACTTCTCACCTATCTGGGAAAAACCTCTCCCTGGTCACCGGAAATGGACGCCTGGTCCAGCGACCCGATTCCCCCGCAATTTCTCGAAGACCGCTCCGCCCTCGAGCTAGCCGGTGCCAACGTCTTTCAATACAAACAATGCCGCGCCTGCCACGCGATCGACGGCGTCGGCGGACACCGCGGTCCCGACCTCGCCTCCGTCGGCACCCGGCTCACCGACCCCCAGCTGACCCGCCAGGTCCTCCAGGGTGGCGGCAATATGCCCGCCTACGGCAAAAATCTCGACCCGGACGAAACCACCGCCCTCGTCGCCTTCCTCGTTTCGCTCCGCGGCAACCAAAACCTCCCCCCCGCCCGCGACTCCTGGCAACCCAGCGAACCCCCGGAACAAGCGTCAATACCATGAGCTTGAACCCAAGAGCGCAAAGTTCGCAAGGGGGTTTTATCCGGGACAAAGCCCCGGCCTCATCCCCTTCAGAAGGGCATTTCTTCTGTATTCCTTTGCGATCTTCGCGACCTTCTGTTCAACAAAACCTCACCGAAACCCCGCTTCCCCCGCTTGGTGCAACCCCTCACCCGAAGCCGTGAGCGGCTCACAAGCTTCCTCAACCGGCACGTTCGGGCAGGAGTCCACCCACGCACTTCCCTCGGGCACCGCCCACCGCACCGCGTTTTTCAGCACCCGCTTCACCTCCGACTGGTAATAAACCGGATACGTCTCGTGCCCCGGCCGGAAGTAGAAAATCTTCCCGTTCCCCCGCCGCCAGGTCAGACCCGAGCGGAAGACCTCACCCCCCTCGAACCACGAAACGAACACCGTTTCGTCGGCAGTCGGCACGCCGAAGGGTTCCCCGTACATCTCCGCGTGCGGGATCTCGATGCAGCGGTCGATCCCCTGAGCAATCGGATGCCCCGGATTGCAGACCCAGAGCCGCTCCTTCTCGCCAGCTTCCCGCCAGGTCAACGAACAGGTCGTGCCCATCAAACGCTTGAAAATCTTCGAGTAATGCCCGGAATGCAGAACAAGGAGACCCATTCCCTCCAGGACCCGCTTCTGAACCCGGTGCACGATCGCGTCGTCCACTTTGCCGTGAGCACAATGCCCCCACCACAGCAGGACATCGGTCTCCGCCAGCACCTCGTCCGTAAGCCCATGCTCGGGCTCATCGAGCGTCGCACACCGCACGTCGATGCCAGGGTCTTCCGCCAGCCCATCCGCGATGCAGCGATGAATGCCCTCCGGGTAGATTTTCTTCACGACGGCGTTCGCTCGCTCGTGAACGAATTCATTCCAGACGGTCGCTCGGATCTTTTGGTTCATCCGGTCATTCCTAGCGCGCAAATCCCGGATTCGCCATCTCTCACCGTCAGTCCGCCGCTTTTTCATCAGCCGCCGCGGCGATCCGGTCATCCATTCCCGGAATCCGCGCGTAGCCAACGAACCGCGCACCCGGCGAATAGGAATCGGGTTTTCCCTGCGGGATTTTGAAATCGAAAACGCTCACGCCGGACTGCTTGGTTCCTCGATAGCTTCGCCCGTCGCTCGCGCCGAACATCAGCATCTTTCCGTCGGACTTCGCCGTTCCCAGATAAATCATCGAATGCGTGACCGGTGGATCCCGGTCCGTCGAATACGTGCCCGTCCAGAAAAGCAGGTCGCCCGGCTCGAGGTCGTCCAATTCGAAACTCTCCTTGCTGCGACTCACCACGGCCTCGAATTCGTCCGCCTTGCGCGCCCACACGTATTGCCGACTCGCCGTCCGCGGGACGTCGTCGAATCCAGCGTCTCGCAGGAGAAAATAAATCGTTCCCGAGCAATCCATCCCTCCCTTCTCGGGATCGGCCGAGCCATATTGGTAACCCAATCCGCGGGCCGTGAGAGCGAGCGCCGAAGTGAGGAACGTCTTCACCGGCTCGGGATTCGCGTCGAAATCGGTCAACTCCGCCGCGGTGAGCGCGGTCGTCACCGCCGTATTCTTCTCATCCTCCGCTCGCGCCGAAGTCACCGCACAAGCGGCGATCATCACAAAGCCACCCACCCGACCCATCCAGCGCCCAATCGCCAACCGATGGTATCGCTGGGAGCGCATCCCGACCGACTCGACCACGCGACCGAACCAATCACGCATCATGTTAAGCTGGGCCATCACCTTTCTCATCGTCGCAATCATCGCCGCCGTCCTCGGTTTCAGCGGGATCGCCGGCACCTCGGCCTGGATCGCCCAGATCCTCGTCGTCATATTCGTCATTCTTTTCATCATTTCGCTCATTACCAAACGGCGCTGATCGCGCACTCGTTCAACTCCTTCAACGAATGTCGCCGCATCTTCCCGTGTTCTCACTTTTCGAACCGACTCGACTCGCCTACAAACGCACTCTTAAAACACCACAGCCCAACCTCTGACAATCATGGAAACCAACAATACAAACGAGACGTTCAAAGCCCGCATCGACCGAGGTGTCGCCGATGCCGAAACCAAAATCCGCGAGGAACCGCTCAAGGCCGTCCTCATCGGCACGGGTGCCGGCCTCGTGCTCAGCCGCCTTCCGCTCTTCGGGATCCTGATCCTCCTCATTCGACTCGTCCTTTGGTCGATCAAGCCGGCCCTGCTCGTCTTCGGGATCACGAAAGCCGTCGAATACGTGAAGAAGCAACAAGCGTGACCGCGTGCCGAGCGCGCCCTTGACTTCGCCCGGCGCCGGGACGTAAATTCCGCGCTCCCGAAACACGCCGGTATAGCTCAGTGGTAGAGCATTCGCTTCGTAAGCGACAGGTCGTCGGTTCAAATCCGACTACCGGCTCCAAAACCAATCAACGGTCCCATCCCGGGCCGCTTTTCGAATCTCCGGCCCGCGCAAACGTCGGAAATCGCACCAACCAATCGAAAAACTTTTGCTCGGTCGGAGAGTGGCTGCCCCGCATGGACTCGAACCATGAATAACGCCTCCAAAGGGCGCTGTGTTACCATTACACCACAGGGCAAACTTCAAACCCTGATATAATCAACGATTCCGCCCGTCGCAAACCGTTTCCCCAAAAAAACTCCACTTTCCCTCTCCTCCCCAGTGCGGCATAGATAGCGGCCCGCTCGATGTCGAAGAAACTCCGCAACCGCTTCCTGGCCCTCACCTGCGTCCTCGCCTTCATCGGGCTTGGAGCCCTTTACTACACGAACTGGGTCGTTCAGCGCCCGTTCGCAATCATTCTCTTCGTCGCCGACAATCTCAACACCTCCACCCTCCCGGCGGCGCGACTCTACGAAGCCGGAGCCGATCGCCGCCTCCGACTCGAGTCCCTCCCGCACCTCGCCGTCCTTTCGACCCACGCAAACGACTTCGCCGTCCCCGACGCCGCCTCCGCCGCGTCGGCCCTCGCAACGGGCGAGCGCGTCAACAATCGAACCCTCGCCATCGATCCCGCCGGCAACCCCCTCCCGGCCCTCTTCGAACTCGCCCAACGCTCCGGCCGCGCGACCGGACTCGTCACGAACGCCGCGCTCACCGACTCGACCCCCGCCGCCTTCTACGCGAAGTCCGACAATCCGCTCGACCACCTCGAACTCGCCCGCCAACTGGTCGACGACATCGATCTGTCGGTCATTCTCGGTGGAGGCGAAGCCAGCTTCCTGCCGACGTCAAAGGACGGGGCGCGCACCGACGGCCGCGATCTCATGCTCGAGATTCGAAAGCAGGGCTACGATATCGTTCATTCGGAAGCCGAACTGGAACGCACCCCGGCCTGGCAGTTTCCCCGAGTCTTCGGCATGTTCAGTCGCGGAAATCTGAAATTCGCGGGCGAAGATCAGGTCCGTCTCGGGCAACCCACCCTCGCCGAGATGACGACCCGCGCAATCAGCCTGCTCCAATACAACCCCAAGGGCTACGTCCTCGTCGTCGACGCCGGGCTCATCGGCAAAGCCGCCCACCACAACGAAGGCGAACGCGTGCTCCGGGAAATCGTCGAGCTGGACCGCGCCGTCGGAGCCGCCCTGCGCTACGCCGGCGACCAAGCCCTCATCATCGTCGCCGGCAAACAATCCATCGGCGGCTTCAGCCTCAACGGCTATCCATTCAAGAACGACCGCGGCGTCTCGATCCTCGGCGTCAACGCCGATTCGGTCCCCCTCATCACCTGGTCGACCGGACCCGGATCGGAATCCGAGCCCGCCGCCGTCACCACGACCGCCGCGATCGGCACAGCCGCCGACGCCATCGCGACAAGCTCCGGACCCGGTTCCGAAGCGCTCCAGGGCCTCAAGGAAAACACCGACGTCTTCCGCGCGATCCGCGACAATCTCTAAAACGGCATGTCCGACCGCGCCACCGACGAGCGATTCATGCGCGTGGCCCTGGCCGAAGCCCGCAAGGCCCTCGGTCGCACCAGCCCGAATCCAGCGGTCGGAGCGGTGATCGTCCGCGGAGGCCGCATCCTCGGCCAGGGTCACCACCGCGCCGCTGGCTCGCCGCACGCCGAGATCGAGGCACTCGCCACGCTCGGACCTCAAGTCCGCACCGCGGACGCGACGCTCTACGTCACCCTCGAACCCTGCTCGACCCAAGGCCGAACTCCGCCCTGCACGGAAGCCATCCTCACCCGCGGATTCGCGCGCGTCGTCTTCGGCGCAACCGACCCGAATCCCGCCCACGCCGGGAGGGCGCGCCGGATCCTCCAGAAAGCCGGAATCGCCGTGACCACCGGAGTTCTTCGAAAAGAGTGCGAACATCTCAACCGCGCGTGGAACCATTGGATGCGGACCCAGCGTCCCTACGTGATCGCAAAATGCGGCCAGTCACTCGACGGCCGCATTTCTTCCCACCCGAAGTCCCGCTGGCTCACTTCGAAGGAATCCCGAGCCGACGCGATGACCCTCCGCTCCCAGGTCGACGCCATCCTCGTCGGGGCCGGCACCATCCGCGACGACGACCCGAGCCTCACCGTCCGCGGCATCCCCGCCCCCCCCCAACCTCGCCGCATCATCTGGTCGAAAAGGGGAAAAATTCCGAGCGACGCCAAGGTCCTCACCGATCCCCACCGAGCGAAAACCGAAGTCCTCGCAACACCCTTGGCCGAACTTCTCGACCACCTTGGGACCCAAAACGTGATCTCGATTCTCGTCGAAGGAGGCGGCCAGACTCTGGGTGCCTTTTTCGACCAGCGGTTGGTCAACGAAGTCGTGTTCTACACCGCCCCGATCCTGATCGGAGGCCCGACTCCCGCGGTCACCGGAGAAGGCATCGGGAGCAACGAAGAAGCGCTCAAGCTCAAAGACCCAATCTACGAACGGATCGGCAACGACCTCAAACTAACCGCCCAACTCTAAAGCGGCACCAGCCGCTCATCTCAGACCTTCCGACCTTCCGACCCTCCGACCCTTCGACCTTCCGACTCAAAGCAACATCCGAGCCGCCTGATCCACGTCCTTGTCGCCGCGACCCGACAGATTCACGACCACGAGCTCATCCTTCGACATGTCCGGCACCACCTTCATCGCGTAGGCCACCGCGTGCGCCGATTCCAGCGCCGGGATGATCCCCTCGACTTCCGCCAAAGTCCGGAATGCCGCCAGCGCCTCTTCGTCGGTCGCGAAGTCATACCGCACGCGTCCGAGATCGCGCAGGTAGCAATGCTCCGGCCCCACGGCTGCGTAATCGAGTCCCGCCGAGACGGAATGCGTCAGCTCGATCTGGCCATCCTCGTCCGCCAGCAACCACGTCTTCGCCCCTTGCAGCACCCCGAGCCGACCGCCCTGAAAACGCGCCGCGTGCTCGCCCTTCTTGATCCCACGGCCACCGGCCTCGACGCCGACCATCCGGACACTTTCGTCGTTCAAGAACGGATAGAACAATCCGATCGCGTTGCTCCCACCGCCCACGCAAGCCAGCAGCAGATCCGGCAGGCGCTCCTCCCGTTGCAAAATTTGCCGACGCGCCTCGTCACCAATCACCCGGTGAAAATCACGCACCATCTTCGGATACGGGTGCGCCCCGTAGGCCGTGCCCAGAATGTAATGCGTCGACCGCACGTTCGTCACCCAGTCGCGCATCGCCTCGTTGACCGCCTCCTTGAGCGTCGCTTGGCCCGCCGTGACCGCGACCACCTTCGCGCCGAGGAAACGCATCCGCGCCACGTTCAGCGCCTGCCGTTCCATGTCGACCGCCCCCATGTAGATCACGCACTCGCAGCCAAACCGCGCCGCCACCGTCGCGGTCGCCACACCGTGTTGACCCGCCCCGGTCTCGGCGATCACCCGCTTCTTCCCCATGCGCTTGGCCAGCAGGATCTGCCCGACCGCGTTGTTGATCTTGTGAGCCCCCGTGTGCAGCAAGTCCTCGCGCTTGAGGTAAATTTTCGCGCCGCCCAAGTGCTCGGTCATCCGCTCCGCAAAATAAAGCGGCGTCGGCCGCCCGCAAAAATCCTTCAACAACCCGGCCAATTCCGTTCGAAAAGCCGCGTCCTTCCGCGCCTCGGCGTAGGCTCCGTCGAGTTCCTGAAGCGCCGTCATCAGCGTCTCCGGCACGAACATTCCACCGTAAGCTCCGAAGTGCCCCATCTCGTCCGGCTCGGACACGAATCCCGTCGCAGTGCTCATACGCGCACTATGCACCAGCCCGGCCTCGGAGTCATCTCCGATCCGGTCGGGCGAAAATCACCATTCCGACCACCGCCGACCCGACAATCACGATCAACGCCGCGATCGCCGCGTCGAACCCTCCGGACACGTGGCTCAACCAGCCAGTCAGCACCGGCGAGACGATCCCCGACGCCGAAAAGCAGGTGACCAGAATCCCGGTCGCCGCCCCCGAGCGATCCGGGAAGAGATCCGTGCAGATCGAGTAATAGGGCGCGTTCGGCATCATCGCGAAACCGATCGCCAGCGACAAAAGGACCACCGCCACCGTCGGATCGCGAACCAGGAGCAACGCGCCAAAAAACCCCACCGCCAGGGCTTGCCCCACCCAAATGAGGTGGACTCGCGCCGTCCGGACGCTCCCCGTCCGCACCATCAACCAATCCGAGAGCCATCCCGCCCCCATCATCAGCACCAACGCGATCCCCCAGGGCAGCACGGAGAACCACCCCGTCGCCTTGAGGTCCATCCCATAAGTCTGCTCCAGATACCCCGGCAACCAACTCACCCCGAAGAACAGCACGTAGCCAAAAGCAAAAAACGACCAGCACGTCGCCAGCAACGTCCGGTTCCGAAGCAGGTCCACCCATTTCGCCCCACCAGCCCCACCAGCCCCACCCGTCTCGACTCGAACGACCGCCCGAGCGGGCCCGTCCCGATAAAGCCACAGCATCAATCCTCCCAACACCAAACCCAACGCTCCAAGCGCGCCAAAAGCCGCCCGCCACCCGACGCCCGCAATCGTCTGCGAGAGCAGCGGCCCACCGATCAACAACGCCAACGGCACCCCGATCAGACCGAAGGCCAGGCGTTTCCCCAGCTCACCCGGAGCCATCCAATCCGCCATCGCCCGGTTCATCGCCGGAAAATTTACCCCCTCGCCCACCCCGAGCAGAAACCGCAATCCCAGAAAGACCAAAAGCGTCGAAGCCAGCCCCTGCCCCATCATCACCAGCGACCACAGCACCACCGCTCCCCCCCAAAAAAACCGAACGCTTCCCCGGTCCAGCAGCACGCCCGCCACTCCGTTCACCGCCAGCGTGCCGAAGGCGAACGCCGACATCAGAAATCCAAATTCCGTGTTGTTCAGACCGAATTCCCGCTGAATCGGCGAGATCGCGAACGAGATCACCACCCGGTCGAGGTAATTCAGCAACGTCAGCGCCAGACACAACGCCATCACCCCATGTCTCTTCCGCTCGATCACTTCTCCCGCCATGACCCAAAGCTAGGGAGCGAAGCTCTCGACGCCAACCCGGATTGCCGCCCGTCAGGACTCAGCCAACATCGCCCGAATGACGCGGCGATGGGGAGCCGGCACCGCCAACACCGCCAGTGCATCCAACGAAAATCGGGTCAATCCCTCGCGAGCCAACCCCGCCACCACCTCGAGCCGCACCCGGTAACGAGTGATCGGATACTCCTCGACCCACAAGACATCCGCACCAGCGGAACCATCCCGACATTGCGACTTTGGACTTTCGACCACTCCCGGCAGCACCCACATGCCCCGCCAACGCGCTCCCTCCGACCGGGTCAGCCACACGGCCTCGCCGTCAAAGATCCATTCCCGCCGTTCGGTGAGTTTCGTGATCTTCGCCCGCGGTCGCTTGACGGGCAGCGTTTCGGCCTCCGAGGTCCGACACCAAGTGCGGACCGGGCACGATAAGCAAAGCGGCGACCGCGGGCGGCAAACGAGCGCACCCAATTCCATCACCGCCGAGTTGAACGCCCGACCCGCGTCAGTCTCCTGCAACTCGTCCGCCGTCGACCGTAGCCAAATTTTCCCCGGCCCCGAATCGATCGGCTCTCGGTAATCGAAAATTCGTGTGAGCACCCGCGCCACGTTGCCATCCACCACGGGCGCGGCCAGATCGAAGGCAAACGCCAGAACCGCGTTTGCCGTGTATTCCCCCACCCCTGGCAGGCTCCGCAACGACTCGTAGTCGGCCGGCACCTTGCCGCCAAAACGATCCCGCAATTCGATGGCCGCCCGCCGCAGATTTCGTCCACGGGAGTAATAACCAAGCCCCTCCCACACCGAGAGCACCTCGTCCTCACTCGCCGCCGCGAGGTCCGCAACCGACGGCCAACGCGCCATCCAACGCTCAAAGTAGGGCACGACCGCCGCAACCGTCGTCTGCTGGCACATAAACTCGCTCACCAGCACCGCGTAAGGATCCGTCGTCCGACGCCAAGGCAAGTCCCGCCCCGACTCGGCAAACCACTGCTCCAACGCCGAGCGAAAGCCGGCCACCTCAAATCTCACTCCGCTCACTTCTTGCCCAAAAAAAATCCAGTCAATCCTGTCAATCCAGTTAATCCTGTTGAGTCGGCGGAAAATCCACGCAATCAAGAAAGTGACGACCTACACCAAACCCCTCACTCTCGATCAAGTCGAGTCCCTCCGCGCCGCGCTGATCACCCAGAACTTCGACTTCGAAGAAAAGCCCTACACCCACTACGCCGCCCGCAAGGACAAGCTCACCGTCGCCGTCTACCAGAAGGGTCCCAAGGTCCTCCTCCAAGGCAAAGGCCTCGAGGATTTCATCACGTTCACCCTTGAGCCCCAGGTCCTCGGCGAGGCCGCGTTCGGCTACGAGGAAGAGCTCGATCCCGCGCTTCTCACTCCCCATTTCGGCATCGACGAGTCCGGCAAGGGCGATTTCTTCGGCCCGCTCGTGATCGCCGGCGTCTTCACCGACGAAAAAACCACGCGCGCCTTCCGCGACCTCGGCGTCACCGACAGCAAGGCCATCAAATCCGACCGAAAGATCCGCGACCTCGCCGGAGCCATTCGCAAATCCAAAACCGCGCAAACCGTCATCCTCATCACCCCCGAGCGCTACAACGCCCTCTTCACCAAGATCGGCAACCTCAACCGCCTCCTCGCGTGGGGCCACGCCCGCGCCATCGAAAATCTGTGCGAACTCCGACCCGATTGCCCGCGCGCCCTCTCCGACAAATTCGCGCACGTGAGCCTCATCAAGAACGCGCTCATGGAGCGCGGCCAAGGCCTCGAGCTGGAACAACGCACCAAAGCGGAATCCGACCCAGCCGTCGCCGCGGCCTCGATCTTGGCTCGGGAAAAATTTATCGACTGGCTCGACTCCACCGGCAAGCGCCTCGGGACGACTTTGCCGAGAGGCGCAAGCGCTCAGGTGAAAACGGTCGCGACAAATTTGATCCGCAAGCACGGTCCCGAGATCCTGCCGACGGTTGCGAAAACGCACTTCAAGACCGCAGCCGAAGTCTTGGCGGCGATTGCAGCCAACTAAACGGGATTAACTCGATTTACAGGATTCACTGGATTGGATGCTTAAAAACTCCAAGGAGCGGCGATTTGCAATCGCCGAACCAATCCAATCCGGCAACGCCGGACATTTCCCGCAATCTATTCCGCCGGCAAAACCGCCGGCTCTCGCGGCGGAAACACCAGATTCGTCCCAGGCTCGGGCGAAGTGAGAAAATTGCCCTCGCCTCCCTTCCGAAAAATGACGATTCCGCCCTCCCGTGCCGAAGGGTCCCGCTCGAAATAGTTTTTCGTGATTAGGAACAACGTCTCGCCAGGATCGGATCCCGAGAGATTTGTTACCACGAAGCGTTGTTTGATCTGAAGATTCTCGATGTCCCTTCGAGTGAGATAGTTTTCGGCGATCAACCGGTCGCAATATTCTGTGACGGAAGACACGCCCGAGTCCGCTGGCCACAGCAACCTCGGTTCGTCCTTGGTGAAACCGTCCAGCGCCATCGTCTGCGCCGCGATCTGAAATTGCCGGGCAGCGCTGAGGACCCGCACCAATCTGCCACGCCGGAGGGAATCCAAGACCGCCGGAACCAGGAAGATCGTGGCGCCGAGCACCACAAAAACCACCCCGAGCAGCCAATTCCGGACCCGCTTCCATCGGCTCGGTCGGGTTCCACTTTCCATCGCCATCTGGAAACCTAGTCCGCTGGCAGGAGCGCGGGCTCCCGGTCCGGCAGAACGACCTCGAACGGTGCCTCCGAACCCCTCGCAAAATTCCCTTCGCCACCCTTTTGAAAGACCACGACATTCGGCATCCACTTCGGTGGATCCGTCTGGAAGTAGGCCTTGCTCAGCACAAAAGCCGTGTCCGGTCGGTCTTCCTTGGAAAGATTGGTCACGACGAAGTGCTCTTCGATGGCCAACATTTCCAAATCTTTTTGGGTGAGATACCTTCCCTCGACCATCCGGTCGCAATACTCCTCGAGAGACGTGACCCCGGAATCAGCCGGCCACAGCAAACGGGGATCGCCAAGCGCGACCCCGTCCAGTGCCATCGTCTGCGCCGCGATCTGAAATTGCCGCGCATTGTTCAGTTGCCGCACGTGGTCACCACGAACCGGCCCACTTGTTACCGCCGGAATTGCGAGACTCCCAATCACCGCGACCAGCGCCAAAGTCACAATCACGAGCAGGGGAACGTTCACCCCCCCTTTCGCTGGCTGCTGGGCACCGGGGCGCACCTTCTTACTCCGCCAACCACTCGGTGTGGAAAAACTCTCCAACCGGCTTGTCGACCCGTTCGTAAGTGTGCGCGCCGAAGAAATCACGCTGCGCCTGGAGCAGATTCGCCGGCAGCCGCGGCTGACGGTAGCTATCGAAGTAGGCCAGTGAGGCGCTGAACGCCGGAGCCGCCACGCCGTTGTCGATTGCCGTCATCACGGCGTGCCGCCAATTGGCCTGAGTCTTCGCGAAGATCTCGGTAAAGAAAGGAGCCAGCATCAGGTTCTCCAACTCGGGATTCTCCTCGTAGGCTTCTTTGATCCGATTCAGGAAGACGGCGCGAATGATGCAGCCGCCTCGCCAGATCGTGGCGATGTCGCCGAAGTTGAGGTCCCAGTTGTAGAACTTTCCAGCCGTGCCAAGGAGATCGAGCCCCTGCGCGTAGCTCACGATCTTGCTGGCGTAGAGCGCGTCGCCAACCGAGTCGATGAGACGCTGGCGATCCCCTTCGAACTTCTTCGGCTCCGGAGCCGGCAGGATCTCGCTGGCGGCGACCCGCTTCTCCTTCATCGAGGAAAGAATGCGCGCCTCGACGGCGGCGTTCACCGTCGAAAGCACGATGGCGTGCTCGACCGCATTTCCGACGGTCCATTTGCCGGTCCCCTTCTGACCCGCGCGATCCATGATCACGTCGACCATCGGTTTGCCGGTTTCCGGATCTTTCTTGGTGAAAATCTTCTCGGTGATGTCGATGAGGTAGCTATTCAGCTTGCCCTTGTTCCAATTCGCGAAGATCTCGTGGAACTCCTCGGCGGTCGGATCGATCGTCGCCTTGAGAACGGCGTAGGCTTCGCAGATGAGCTGCATATCACCGTATTCGATCCCGTTGTGGATCATTTTGACGTAATGCCCGGCGCCGTCGGGACCCATCAATCGGCAGCAGGGCTCACCCTCCACGATGGCCGCGACTTTTTGAAAAATTGGTTTCAGAGCCTCCCAGGAATGCTGCGAACCACCCGGCATCATCGAAGGCCCCAAAAGCGCCCCCTCCTCGCCGCCGGATACCCCGCAGCCCATGTAGTGAATCCCCTTCTCGCGAAGCGCCTCCTCGCGGCGCTGCGTGTCGGTCCAGAGCGAATTCCCACCATCGATGATGATGTCGTCCTTCTCCAGCAGCGGCACGAGCTGGTCGATCACCGCGTCGACCGGTTTCCCAGCCTTCACCATGATCATCGCCTTACGCGGCTTCTCGAGCGACTGCACAAATTCCTTGAGCGTCTTCGTCGCCGTGATGTTTTTACCCTTCGCGCGCCCCGCGGCGAACTTCTCCGTCACCGCCGTGGTGCGGTTGTAAACGCTGACCGAAAAGCCCTTGCTTTCCATGTTGAGAACGAGATTCTCGCCCATGACGGCGAGACCGATTAGTCCGATGTTGCTTTGGCTCATTGATTGAAAAAATGGAGAACAAAGAACCTAGCCACCCCGCCCCGAGAGTGGCAATGGCCTTCTGCGAAACCCGCCTCACCGACTCTCCGATCGTCATTCCCGGCGACCCCGCGCCCGGCACCGGAGCCCGTCTGGACTTCCTCGGCATCGTCCGCCCCAGCGAAAATAGCGAACCGATTGCGGCAATCGACTACCACTTTCACCCCACAATGGCGGAAGCCGAACTCGCCCGCATCGTCGCCGAAGCCGCGTCCACCCACCCCCTCCTCGGCTGCCGCCTCGTCCACCGCGTCGGCGTGGTTCCAACCCACGAGCCCTCCCTTTTCGTCCGTGTCGACACCGCCCACCGCGACCCGGCCTACACCGCCAGCCGCTGGATCATCGAACAACTCAAGCTCCGCGCCCCCATCTGGAAGCACCCCATCTTCACCAATCCGCAATCCGCGATCCGAAATCCGCAATTCCCATGAATTTGCCCAACAAACTCACCGTCCTGCGCCTCTTCATCACCGCCGGATTCGTCATCTGTCTGACGATCCCGGTTCGAGGAGCCCACACGATCGCGCTTCTGCTCTTCATCGCCGCCAGCATCACCGACTACCTCGACGGAAGCATCGCGAGAAAACACAACCTCATCACCGACTTCGGAAAGTTGATGGATCCCGTCGCCGACAAAATCCTCACCGCCGCCGCCTTCATCTGCCTGATTCCTTTCGAGCTCATCCCCGCCTGGGTCGTCATCGTCATCATCGCAAGAGAGTTCCTCATCACCGGCCTCCGGCTCCTAGCCGCCAACAAAAACCTCATCCTCCCCGCCGAGAAGCTCGGCAAACACAAAACCGCGTGGCAGATCGCTACCATCATTTTCTTCCTTGTCTATCTTGCGATCCGCGAATGGGCACCCGCCGGCATCCAGCTACTCGCCCCGCTTTGGGTCTACGGCAGCCCGTTCCTGATCACCGTCACGACGATCCTGACCGTCTACTCCGGCCTCGGCTACCTTCTGCGAAACAAGTCACTTCTCGCGGCGGACTAGGCGAAAACCGCCCCGAGCTGAAAGCTCAAAAGAAGCTACGCATCACTTCGATCGTATCCCCCGGCTCGAGCACGATGTCCAAACCTGGGTTTCGGCGAATGCGCCGCATGTCGACCCTGAGAGCTTCTCCGTTGCGCACCAACCGCATCCGATTTTGAGCGGCGTATTCCGTGAAACCGCCCGCCGCGTTGATCGCGGAAAGCACGGTCAGGTCGGTCGTGTAGGAGATCCGCTGCGGAAGCCTAACCTCGCCCCCCACGTTCACGAAGCGAGCTTCGAAGGGGACGCTCACCGAGATGGTCGGCGTGGTATACACCCCGGCCGCACGATACTTAGCCTCGATCGCCGATTGAAGTTGCTGCTGAGTCTCCCCTTGGGCTCTGACGGAGCCGATCTGGGGCATATTCACGTTGCCTTCGCTGTCGACGGTGTAGACGCCGTTGACCTGAACCGTCTCATCCGGAGGCACCCCGCCGAGCCGGATTTCGACCAAGTCGCCCGTCCGTAGACGAATCCCGCGGTAGACGGCGTCGCCCGCCGCTCCGTCTTGAACGCGCACAACATCCAAGATGGGGACTTCGGTCTTGGTGGATTGGCATCCTCCGAGGCTGACAACCAGCGAGATGAACACCGTGGGCGCGAGGGTTGGCGACCAGAAACGGAGCGGCGCGATCACGAAATTCATATCAGTAGTCCCCTGAGCTGGTCGGCTTCGTTGCGACCAATTGTTCGCGGCGATTCGGCGCCGCTTTCTTTGGCGGCGGCTTCGGGCTTCCGCCGGTTCCGCGTCCACCCTCTTCGTGGTAGGAATAATAGTTGGTCTGGTATTGGTAATACTGGTCCATCCGGATATCGACGTTGTTAAGGACGGCGCCAAGGAGATTACCGCCGACTGACAGGACGGCGTCCTTCACGCGGACAAGCATCGCGCGCGGGAAGCGACGGTGCTGGATCACGATGGCGGTCATGTCGACGGAGCGGACGATCACCGACGAGTCGCTGACGCCCAGGATTGGCGGTGCGTCGACCAGAACCATGTCGAATTTCTCGCGCAGTTCGGCGAGGAGATCCGCCATGCGGCGGGAGTTCAGCATCGCGATCGCACCTGCGGGCAATTTGCCACTCGGGACGAGTTGAAGATTCTCTACCTTGGTGTCCATGACGAGATCGTCGATTAGCACTCCCTTGGAGAGGTAGTCGGTCAAACCTCTGGAGTTGGAAAAACCGAAAATCCGGTGCTGCGAAGGACGACGGAGATCGGCGTCGAGGATTAGCGTTTTCAAGCCGGATTGGGCGAACGTGTAAGCGAGGTTGGAGAGCGTGGTCGATTTCCCTTCGCCCGCGCCGCCGCTGACCAGCGTGATGATCTTGGCGTTCGATGCCTTGCGGTTGAACTCGATGTTCGTGCGGAGAATTCGATACGGCTCGGCGTCCATCGCGTCGGGCGGAAGGTCCATGAGGATCCCGGTGCCCTTAGGGACGACGGCCAGGACGGGAAGCTCGAAGTAGCGCTCGATGTCCTCCATCGTCTTCACGCTGGTGTCGAGGTATTCGATGAAGAAGGCGACACCGACGCCGACGATCATCCCGAAGAAGATTCCTAGCGCCATGTTGAGGTAGATCCGCGGCCGCGCCGGGAACTCCGGCACGTCGGCCCGACTCCAAATGATGGCCGGGTTCAGCGGCATGCTGCGCTGCATGGATTCCGTCCAGAAGCGGGTCTCCGCGGCTTCCAGGACGTTTTTGGCTTGGATGTAGTTGTTCTTCGCTTCGGAATATTGGGCCGACCGGGTTTTCGTGCTTTGCTGATCGTCCCGAGTCTCATTCAGCTTTTCTTCGAGGTTCGAGAGGGACTCCTCTTCGATGGCGAGGTTCACGGCAAGGGCGGTCCGAAGGCTGGCGATCTGACTGGTCAATTGCTCCCAATAAGTGGCTTTCTTCGCTCGCTGCGATTTGACCGTTGGGTGATTTTCGCCGAGTCCCTCGTTGAGTAGGCGGGCCTCTTCGGATGCGGACTCCTGATAGAGGGGGAGAATCTGCAAGATGGTCGAATCCTCGATCTCGAGCGTCGCCACGCTTCGCATGATCTGGTCGTCCGTCATCTGCGAAAGCTGCCGGTATTTGGCCCGAAGCGACGCCGTCTGCAGGCGTTGGGTCGAAACGTCCTGCTCGACGGAGAGCAGCACTCGCTCGCTGGCCTGCATCTCGCCCTCGGAGCTCTCTGGATTGAGATCATTGATGGAATATTTAACCCGAATCTCCGCGGCCAGCTGCCGAAATTTCTCGGTCTTGCTGCGCTGCTTTTCGACCTCGGCCTCAAGGGTCGCGAGCGATCGAGAGACCCACTGCTGCTGCTCGCGGATCCGAGCCTTTTGATACTGGTCGGCGATGGTATTCGCGATGAGAGCGGCCTCCGCCTTCTCCGGGCTCAGCACCGAGATCGAGATGAGATCGGTGTTTCGGACCTCCTCGAGGCCGAGCATGCTGTCCAATTTTCGAGCGATGAGCGCGGGGGAACGCAGTTCGTATTCCTCCGCCCACTTGGCGGCCAGCCCAAGCTCTTCGATCACTGGATCTAGAATTTCCTTACTCTTGATGATCTCGAACTGAGTCGAAGTAAACCGGGGATCGACCCCCATGGAACCCGAACTTCGCTGAAAAATTTCGAAATCGGCGTTCTGCTGAACTTGGATCAGGGCGTTCGCTAGATACTGTCGCGGCATTAGATACGTCAGGACGCCGGTGGTCGTGACGACCAGTAAAAATATTACTAAAATAATCGGCCACCGAACTGCGACGACCCGGAGGTAATCGAAAAAATGGACCTGCTGATTCTCGGATGGCTTCGGACCTACACTCATATAGCGGGAGTTAAGTAGGTAGTGGCGTTCGTCGGCTGTGTCAACGGGACACCTGTCCGCACCCAGGGCCGACGCATCTAAAAATTGAGGAGGTGCAGGAGGAAGTCGTGATCCCAGGCTGCGACGAGTTGTTTGGTCTTGATGCTGCGTTTTTTGGACTTTTCGCGAGAGAGCAGGTTTAGGGCGAGGCGGCGCAGGGTGGCGAGATTCTCGGCGGCGTGAGCGGTTCGAGCGCGGGAACCATCTTCGCGCAGGATGACGTCCAAGACCCAGTGGCAGGAGTTTTCCACGCCCCAATGTCCACGGACGGCTTGAGCGAAAAGTCCGACGTCGAGGGGCAGGCTGCTCAGGAAGTAGCGTCTTTCCACGCTGATTTGACCTTTGATTTCGCGGCTGGATTCGACCATTCCGACGCTCTGCAGCCCTTCCCATTGGCTGATGTCTGCGAACCAGTCGATGGCGACGCTTTGGAAATAGCGCCGGATTTCCAAGCGCCCGTGGCCTTTGTCGACGGTTTCCAGGAATGCGAAAGTGGGAGCGCTTGGTGGTTTCTTCGTGGATGGTTTGGGCACTGGAGGGCTCTGGAGCTCGCGATCAAATTCGGCATCGAGGAAGCTTTTGACTTCCTCATGGACGGTTTGGTGATTGCCTTTGAGAGCGAGAACGTAATCGGCGTCGGCCTCGATGATTTCTCGGGCGATCTCTTTCTGGCACCCCATCGCGTCGGTGCTCACGATGCAGCCACGCAGTTCCAACGCTCGCAGCAGCGTGGGAACCGCCGTGATTTCGTTGGTTTTGTCGGGCACTTCGAGCTGCCCCAGGACAAGTCGATTGCTGGTTGCCCAAGCATTGACGATGAAGCGCACATTCCCGCCGTCCTGGCAGGCTGCGCGGAGGGCTTTGCCGTCGACGGCGACGATTTCCCGGTCGATGTGTTCGCGCACGCTCTGCGTCCACCTCATGAAGCACTCGTGAAAACTCGCCGGATTGATCAGCGAAAACACGCGATTGAACGTGTCGTGGCTGGGGATGCCGTTGGGCAACTTCAGAAACGTTCGGAACCATTTTTCCTTGGCCCGACCGAACTCTTCCATGTCGTAGAAAGACGTGCCCGCGCACAAAAGCGTCGAGATCGCGATCACTAGAATGTCGCTCAACTCATGGTAGCGAGTGCGCGATACTCGCGGATCTTCTATGCGTTTGAACTCTTCGATCAGGCTTTTTTGGATGGGATGCGTTTCGGGCATCTCCTCCATCTACGCACGGGAAAATATAGTACCAGCCCAAACTTCCTCCATCGCGATCTTTTTTGATGCGTCGGCCCTGTGTCCGCACCGTGGTCAGAAGTTTACTTCGAGCCCGAAGGAGCTGAAACTTCGATCGTAGTCCGCATCCTGCACGCTTGATTTGAACAGCAGATAATCGTAGGACAAGACGGTGGCGATCGAGGGGTTGAACTGGTAGCGGAGGGTGAGAATCCCGGAATAAACGTCCTGAGTGCTGTCGGGTGCCAACCCAGGTTGGTCGAAGTTATCGCGTAGAAAATTAACCGAAGCCCGGGCCGACAGCCGTTTCCCAATTGCTTTCTCGATACCCAGACTCATCCGGAAAGACTGTCGAATCGTGATACCCGAAACGCCGGATGGCTCGGTTCCGAAGCGGAGGGTCGAGATGAGCTCGGAATCCAGCCCGAGATTGTAGTTGGCTTCGCCCTCGACGAACGGTCCGATGTATTCCGTGGGCGCGTCGAGGTCGGTGTTGGGATTCTCGATAGCTCGAAATTCAGCACCCGCCCGCATCGTCGCATTGAATCGCGGGCTAAAGCTGCGACTCAGCCCAACCAGGAAGATCTGACCCGTGGTCGCCTGCCCTGGTGCCGAGTAGCTAACCGGATTGTAGCGGTATTCGGTGAGGAAACTTGTCGTCGGTGAAAGCAAATAATTCGTACTGAGCGAGAAAACCTGGGAGGTGAAGCCCGACTGTCGGTCGACGATCTCGTCGTCATATTTGATCGAGTTGAAGGAATAGGCGAAGGACAGGGAGAGTCGCGGCCGGAGTTGGTAGGTCGCGGAGAGCCGCAAATCCGCGAAAAGAAAGCTTCCGTTCAGGGCAAACGAACCGCCAAGCAATTGGGTATCAGGGACGGACTGATACCCAGCGACCGTCGTAAGATCGAGAACCAGCCGCTCCTGCGCCTGATAGCGGGCTCCGAGAGAAAATAGTACCGAATTATCCTGTTTCCCGCCCGGTCGCTCCTGATAATTCGTGCTCCGCAGGTCCAGCCGGGTCCGCACTTCGAACCTCGGCGTCCCCCCAGCGAAACCGAGGCTTCCGGAAAGGGTAGCCGTCGCGCTGGCGATCTTCTGATTCGGCGAATAGAGGACATTCGTGTCGTAACCAAGGGACGTGCCGACCGAAACCGTGAAGTTGTCGCGACCGTTGGGGTCGGTCGGGGAGATGAAGTTTAAGAGCGAGCTGCCCGTGTCGGCCAGGAAGTCACCTTCTTCGTCCACGAGAACCGCGTTGGCCTCCACCGCCGACTCGATCGGGACGGACAGCCCGGGCACCGTGAGTTCCGGGCTGATTGAATCGACGGTCGTCGGACGGGACGCCGCGAGGGAGGAATCGAGCGGAATCGGTAATCTCGGCGTCACAGCCGGTCGCACCGGATCGACCGTGGGTGCGGGCACCACGAAGGCCTCCTGAGGGACGGGTTCCGGGACAACTGTCGGTCGGAGAGTGGCGGTCGGGGCGGTCGGGGCGGTCGGCGGCTGGGCCTGCGGTGTCGGTCGCGGGATCGGCGTCGGCGCTGGACCCAAATCCGAGGTCAGGTCGACGACGGTGTTCTCCAAGCCCGGAGTCTGCGCGTGAACGGTCAATACTAGTGCGGCGACCACGAGCAGGCGAAGGAGGATGATCGGAGGATTCATTCGGAATCCTGCTGTTCCGAGGCGATTTCCTCCCGCAGATCCTCCACCGCCCAGAGGTTCGCCTCCCCTCCGCTCAGGACCGCTCCGATCTCGTAAAGACGCAGAGCCGAGCGCAAACGATCCCGCGATTCTTCCATTTCCGCGAAGACACCCCACGACGATCCATGAGCCGGATCCCACCGGATGCCTCGCCTCATTTCCGCAGCCGCCCGCCGATACTTGCCGGATTCGCCGAGGACGCCGCCCAGCGCGAAGCGATAGAGCCGCTCCCGCGGCTGGGCCTCAACCGCTTTCCCCAGAAACCTCTCCGCCTCCCCCAGGCGACGAACGAACTCCGCCTCCGAGAGCTCGCCCGCCGCCGCGTAACCGGCATCGTCGCCTGGCAACTCGACTTCCGGGCCGTCGATGATCAAGTCCTCGGTTGAGTCATCCCCGATCGACCTCATTCGCAAAGAGGCTTGGTAGCCCAAGTGGCCCTCGCCGAGGGCGAAGTTGAGTGTGGGGTCGTCCGGGCGGCTCGTGAGTCCCCGCTCGGCCAGCTCGATCGCCAATCCAGCTTTGCCCTTCATCAGCGCGTTCGTCGCGATCAAGCCATGGTAATCCGAGGCCGCGTAGCGAAACAAAAAGCCGCCCAAGCTCGCGAGCACGCAAACGACCGCGACGGACCGCCCCACTCCACCCAGCCAAAATCGCCCCGTCCCGGCGTGGATCGCGTCCCGATACGGCTCCGCCATCAACCCGAAGACCACCGCCGCCAGTAGCCCGTTGGCGGCGATGTGCAGATTGAAATCGAAGACGCTGTGCGCCACGCACGCCGCGCTCGCCGCGACGGCACCCACCGCGATCCCCGCCCGGTTGCTCAGCGCGCGCCCACGTTGCCGCATCGCAGCCTCGATCGAACCTGAGAAATTCCGCCAACCAGCGCGAAACGAGAACGCGAGAAACACGAACACGAGAGCGATCCCGACGAAGCCGTATTCCGCGAGGAATTGCAGCCAGTCGCTATGCGCGAAGATGGCGTCCCGGTGCTCGCCGAACTCGCGGAAGAGCCGCGCATAGTAGCGATACTGCCCTGCGCCAATCCCCGTGAGCGGCTCCTGTTGAAAAGCCCGGACCGCATGTTCAGCCAGCGCCAGCCGGACATCGGGATCCAGCAAAGAATCGATGCGCCCTTGCGCCACCCAGTTGCGCGCGAAGACGAACGCCAACAGCCCCAACCCGACCGCCGCCGCGGCCACGCCCGTCAGGATGGCTCTCAGGCGGTGCGCCCGGTCTAGCCCGCCGATCGCGAACAAGCTCGTGCCGGCGAAGACCGACACCCCAACAACGAGCGAAAGGATGCCCCCTCGGCTCCCGGTCAGAATCGTCATCACTACAAAGAACCCTGCCAGGTAAAGCACCACGATTCGCGGCACAGCCCGCAGCCTCCCCCAAGTGCCCAACCCGAGCGCCAGCAGCGCCGTGACGTTCATCGCCCAGGCCAACTGGTTCGGGTTGAGATACAAACCCCGCGGGCGGTTGACGAACCGACCGAAATAGAGACCCCGAAGCTCCTCCGAGAACCAAAACGGTATCAGCGAGCCGTCCGTTTGCGTCGACTGGATGGTCGCGAAGCCCGCCTCGATGAGCCCTCCCAAGAGCAGCATGCCGATCAACCAATAGCGAGACACCCGGCTCGTCACGGCCATCGCGACGGCCAGCCAGGCCCCGCCGTAGAGCAGAATCATCCCCAGGTCGATCCGAGCGGACTCCTCTTCGGGCGAAACGAAACAACGCCAACCGGAGTAAACCGCCAGCGCTGCGCCGACGAGAATCAAATGAACGGGGGGCGCTGGAGTGCGGAATTGCGCGGGGACGGCGGCCAGCAGTGCCAGAAAAACGATCCCCAGACTCGGGATCATCAGAAACGGCACAAGCGCGCCCCCGTGCGCCACTTGGCAGAAGAACACCGCCAGTCCAACCAGAATTGCTACCGAGACGCGCATAGGACGGGGACAAATAACCGAGCCACGGGTTCACGCACGCACTTTCTTTGCAGCGGGGTAGCCAGTCGACTTGCCTAATCTCCTGGCAAGCGGAGATCGGAAGCCGCCAGCAGCCAACCGGAAAAGTTTTCCTTGCCCAAGTGCCGACCGCGTTGTTTTCGTCGCCCTCGTAATCGGCAACGCCGACCCGACCAACCTTCGAAAAACCATGAAAGTCATCATCCTCTGTGGAGGCAAGGGAACCCGGCTTCGGGAAGAAACCGAATACCGCCCCAAGCCCATGGTGCCGATCGGGAACCGCCCGATCCTCTGGCACATTATGAAGACCTACGCCCACTATGGGCACAAGGAGTTCATTGTCTGCCTCGGCTACAAGGGCGAGATCATCAAGGACTACTTCCGGAACTACCTCTGGAACACCTGCGACACGACCCTCATGCTCGGGCGCAACCCGTCGGTGAAATTCCACACCCGCCACACCGAAGAAGATTGGTCCGTCACTCTCGCCGACACCGGCGAAGACTCCATGACCGCCTACCGGATCCGGTTGGTCAAAGACTACCTCGGGGACGACGAGGAATTTCTTCTCACTTACGGCGACGGCGTCGGCGCGGTCGACCTCCCCGCCAGCATCGACACCCACCGCCGCTTGGGCAAGACTTGCACCCTCACGGCCGTCCATCCCCCGGGCCGCTTCGGCGAGCTCGGCATCTCCACCGAAGGGCTTGTCGAAGGCTTCAACGAAAAACCGCAGACCGAAGTCGGCTTCATCAATGGCGGCTACATGGTCTGCAATCGCCGGATCTTCGACTACCTCCCGGACGATCCGTCCGTGATGCTCGAAGCCGAGCCTATGAAAAACCTCACCGCCGACGGGCAGCTCGGCGCGTTCCGACACCAAGGTTTCTGGCAGCCAATGGACACCTACGCCGAATTCGGCCTCCTCAACCGCCTCTGGGCCGACGGCAAAGCGCCGTGGAAAGTCTGGGATTGAGTGAAATGACCGAGCGCCACGCCGCCACCCTCGCCGCAGCCTACCGGGGCAAGCGCGTTTTCCTCACCGGGCACACCGGCTTCAAGGGAAGTTGGCTCGCCGAGTGGCTGCTCTCGCTCGGAGCGGAGGTTCACGGTTTCGCGCTGGCTCCCGCGACGACGCCCGCGCTCTTCGGGCAACTTCAACTCGCCGCGCGCCTTCATCACACGGAAGGCGACGTCCGCGACTTACCCGCCGTCGAGGCGGCCGTCGCCGCCGCCGATCCCGACTTTGTCTTTCACCTCGCCGCGCAGCCGCTCGTTCGCCTCTCCTACCGCGAGCCGGTCGAGACCTACGCGACGAACGTCATGGGAACCGTCCACGTCCTCGACGCCTGCCGCCGACTCTCCCGCCCTTGCCAGATCGTCGCGATCACGACCGACAAGTGCTACGACAACCGGGAGTGGGTTCACGGTTACCGCGAGACCGATCCACTCGGCGGCCACGATCCCTACAGCTCGTCGAAGGGAGCAGCCGAGATCGTGATCGAGGCGTATCGCCGATCGTATTTTTCCGCGGAGGACTCCCCGGTCCGCCTCGGGTCCGCTCGCGCGGGGAACGTCATTGGCGGCGGCGATTGGGCCGAGGATCGCATCGTTCCCGATTGCTTCCGGGCTCTGCGCGAAGGCTCGCCCATCCGCGTCCGCAACAAGACGGCCACCCGCCCGTGGCAGCACGTCCTCGAACCCCTCGGTGGCTACCTTCTCCTCGGCGCGGCGCTCGCCGGCGGAGGCGACTTCCCGCTGCCGCCCGCCGCCTACGCCACGGCGTTCAATTTCGGCCCACCCCTCTCGTCGAATCGGACCGTCGCCGACCTCGTCGTCGAACTTCTCTCCCACGCGCCCGGATCCTGGATCGACGGCTCCGACTCGAACGCCGTTCACGAAGCATCCCTCCTCAATCTCGCCACCGATAAAGCCCACCACCTCCTCGGCTGGGGTCCGCGCTGGGATTTCGCGCAGACCATCGCCCGGACTTCGGATTGGTATCGGGAAGCCGATACCGCAGCGAGCCCGGACGGCGTCGCCGAATTGACCCGGTCCCAGATCGAGGCCTATTGTGCCACTCGGTAGACTCCTAGTCCCGCCCACGGGCGTTTCTTCCAACCGGCGCATCCCTCGGCGCCCGCAATTTTTCTCATGAATCCCGGCCAATTCTGTCAGCTCGAATCCCCGAATCCGCATACCGTCGTCGTCCTTTCGCCGCCCGATCAATCCGGCGAATTGGAGCTTCTCCTCGTCACCGAAGACACCGCCCACGAGCACGCACTCGCGGTCGCCGGCGACGACTACGCCGACGACGCCGTCCTGCCCCACCCCGCAGCCGTCCGCACGGATCGACGCCTTTGGGTCACCGCCGACCAGCTCCGCCCGCTCGACGCCCGCTTGAAGCCCGCGTTCCTCGCACGCCTCCACAAGCAATTCGCCCTCCGCGAGACGCGCGCCTTCTCCGCCCTCGCCCACGCCGCGAATCGCCCCGGCAACGACCCGCTCCGTCCCGCCTTCGTCAGCGGAAGCACAACCGTCCCCTACGCCGGACGCGTCTTCACCGAGGACGAAGTCGCAGCCGCCGTCGGCGCTACGATGGACTTCTGGCTCACGCTTGGCCACGAAGGCGAGGCCTTTCAGGAAGAACTCGCCGCCACCCTCGGCGTGAAGCACAGCCTCCTGGTAAACTCCGGCTCGTCCGCCAACCTCATCGCAGCCTCGGCCTTCACGACGCACAAACTCCCCGACCACCGCCGCATTCAACCCGGCGACGAAGTCATCACCGTCGCCGCCGGCTTCCCGACCACGGTCTCGCCGATCCTCCAGACCGGGGCAGTCCCCGTCTTCATCGACAACGATCCCGAGAACGGCAACGCCCGCGTCGAACAGCTCGAAGACGCCTTCGTTCCTGGCAAAACAAAAGCCGTCATGATGGCACACACGCTCGGCAACCCGTTCGACATCGGGGCCGTGCTCGAATTTTGCCAAGCCCACGAACTCTGGCTCATCGAGGACAACTGCGACGCGCTCGGCAGCACGTATTCGATGCCGACCGCCCGCGCCCGCGACCTTGGCCTCGATCACCTTCTCAAAATCGCGGAGACCGGGACGAATCCACTCATCGGCTTCGAAGGCGACGATTCGGCCACGCTCACGGCCCCGTCCGGAGCCTGGGGCGACATTTCCACCCAATCCTTCTACCCCCCCCACCACCTCACGATGGGCGAAGGCGGCGCGGTCAACATCATCCGCCGCCCCCCGCTCAAGACCTACGCCGAGAGTTTCCGCGATTGGGGCCGCGACTGCTGGTGCGCCAGCGGCGTCGACAACACCTGCGGCAAACGGTTTGGCTGGCAGCTCGGCGAGCTGCCCGAAGGCTACGACCACAAATACATTTACAGCCACATCGGCTATAATCTGAAACCGCTCGACCCCCAGGCCGCCATCGGTCGCCGACAGCTCAAGCGACTTCCGGAGTTCAGTCAGGCCCGCCGCGAGAACTGGCAGACGCTCCGCGCGGGACTCGACGACCTCGGCGAATTCTTTGCCTTTTCACTGCCCACCCACGCCTCGGGTTGGGCGGACGGCCACTTCACACCCGACGGCAGCGGCCACCACGCCGATCCGTCGTGGTTCGGCTTCATGATCCGCGTCCGACCCGGTTCCCCCTTCACCCACAGTCAGCTCGGCCGCCACCTCGACGAGCAAAAGATCGGCAACCGAATGCTCTTCGGCGGCAATCTCCTGCGTCAACCCGCCTTCGTGCAGCTCAAGCGCGACCGACCCGACGCCCTCCGCGTCGCCGTCGAGACGACCGGTGCCGACGAGATCATGAACACCGCCCTCTTCCTCGGGACCTACCCGGGATTGTCGTCCGACATGCTCGCCTACGAGCTGGACACCATCCACAAGTTCGTCCAATCCCACTGATACCATGAGGATCTTCCTCACCGGCGGCACCGGCTTCCTCGGCGGTGCCTTCATCCAGGCCGCGCTCGACGCCGGGCACGAATTGAACGCCATTCACCGCGACATTCGGTCCCGCGAATGCGTGAACCCCAGATGGGTTCTGGCCGATCTTTCGTTCGTAGAACCTGCCGCCTTCGACGACTGCGATGTCTTCGTCCACTTGGCGGCCGTCGGCGTCAGTCCACAGAAAGCCGATTGGCCCGAACTCTTTCAAACCAACGTCAGCGATTCCGTGGCGCTCTGGCGTGCCGCCGCCTCAGCCGGGGTGAAACGCTTCGTCCTCTGCGGATCCTGCTTCGAATACGGACGCTCCGCCGCGGACTACGATTTCATCCCGACCCACGCTCCGCTCGAGCCTACCACCGCATACGGCGCCTCGAAAGCCGCCGCCACGGTCGCCGCCGCCGCCTTCGCCGCGGAGTCCGGCACGAACGTGACCGTCCTGCGACCTTTTCAAATCTACGGCCCCCACCAGCACGCGGACAATTTCTGGCCCTCCCTACGCCGCGCCGCCGAGTCGGGTGAAAATTTTTTGATGACCGAAGGCGATCAGATCCGCGACTTCAGCCCGGTCGCGGACGTTGCTGCAAAATTTCTCGCCTACGCCACCCGCACCGACGTGCGGCCCGCTCGCCTCCACGTCGCCAACGTCGGCAGCGGCCACGCCACCACCTTGCGAGATTTCGCGACGGAGTGGTGGGAAAAATTTGGCGCCACCGGGGACCTCAAGGTCGGCGCTTTGCTCTACCGCCCCAACGAAGTCATGCGCTACGTTCCCGATCTGACCGAATCCTTATGAAAATTTTGATTACCGGAGGCTGTGGCTTCCTTGGCTCCAACCTCGCTGCCTCCCACCTCGACCGCGGCGAGGAAGTCGTCATCGCCGACGCCCTTTTCCGTCAAGGCACCCACGCCAACCTCGAGTGGCTCCAATCCCGGGCCACCGGCACCCTCCACTTCCACGAAATGGACATCGCCGAGCCCGCCCTCGTCGACGAGATCTTCGAGGAGCACGGCCCCTTCGATTTCATCTGCCACGTCGCCGGTCAGGTCGCCATGACCACGTCCCTTGAGGATCCCCGCCGCGATCTGATGACGAACATCCTCGGCACGTTCAACGTCCTCGAGGCCACCCGCCGATTCAGCCCCCGCGCGCTCGTCGCTTACAGCTCGACCAACAAAGTCTACGGCGACCTCGAGCACCTCGATTACTTCGAGACCCCCACCCGATACACGCTACCCGCCTTCCCCGGAGGCATCCCCGAGACTTTGCCGCTCGACTTCTCGACGCCCTACGGATGCTCGAAGGGTTCCGCCGACCAATACGTCCGCGATTGGTCGCGCGTCTACGGCCTCTCGACAGTCGTCTTTCGCCATTCGTCTATCTATGGCGGCCGCCAATTCGCCTCGTTCGATCAGGGCTGGATCGGCTGGTTCTGCCAGAAGGCCATCGAGCAATCCAACGCGGCGGCGGAGGGTAGAGTCATCGAGCCGTTCACCATCTCCGGTTCCGGCAAGCAGGTCCGCGACGTCCTCCACGCCGACGATCTTGTTGCCCTCTACCGCGCCGCCTACGACCACCGCGACCAGGCCAGCGGCCAGATCTTCAACATCGGCGGCGGAACCGCGAACAGCCTGAGTCTCCTCGAACTCCTCGCCATCCTCGCCGACAAAGTCGGCCTCGACGCCCTCCAATACGAAAAGCTCCCTCGCCGCCAGAGCGATCAGGATTTCTTCGTGGCCGCCGTCGCCAAGGCAAAATCGCTCCTCGATTGGTCCCCGCGGGTGACGACCAACCAAGGCTTGGATCGCATGCTCGACTGGGCTCGGCAATTGGCCACCGAAGCCGAGGGAGCGTAGCGACCTCCGCTCCCCAAGGCCCAATTGCCGACTTCGGAACCATCACAACCAGCCGACCGCTCCAGCCCACCGCTCCATTCGTGAATCGTTCGCGCATCGCGCTGGTCGCCTCCTCTTCCTGGATCGCGCGTATTGTCACCTCAAGCGTCGCGCTCGTCTCGACGCCGATCCTGATTTCCTCGCTCGGGGAAGAAGGTTACGCCGCCTGGGCCGTGCTCGCCGGTCTGGCCCCTTGGATCGGTCTGGTCCAGTTCGGATTCGGCGCCGCGTTGCAAAATGCCGTTGCCTACCGAATCGCGCACGGTGCGGAATATTCCTTCCTCGTTCGCCGCGGGTTTCTCGCTGCCCTGCTTCCAGCTGTCGTGGCAACGGTCGGGCTCGTGGTTTTTGCGGCCCCGCTGGCCGAGGCCTTACTCGGAAAATTCACCCAAAGCTCCCGCGAGACCCTCACCGCCGCATTTCTAATTACTTCGCTCGGATTCATCGCGCAGTCGGTCTTCGGGCTCATCAGCGGGGTCTGGTTCGCCGAGAACCGTGGCTATTACGCCAATGTCCTGCCCGCCGTGGCGACGACATCCGGCCTGGTCGCCTACGTGCTCAGCCACGAAGCCGTCCCCGACACCGCCCGGCTTCCCTTGGCGTGCGGCTGTTTCTTCGTCCCGCTCGGGGTGCTCTTCTGCGTCGGATACTGCGCCCGATTGTTCCGACGCCGACCCGCCCGCGCTGCGGTCGATGGCGGGGAATCGGCCTACGACCATCTCGTCCGTCAGGGACTCAAGCACTGGGGTTTTGCCGCAATGGCCAATGCGGTCCTCAGCATCGATTACCTGGTCATTTCTCAATCGCTCGCCGCCAACGAAATCATCACCTATTCCGTGACGGCGAAGATTTTCACGCTCGTCTTCTTCGTCTTCAACGCGGTGCTCCTGGCCATCGCGCCGTCGATCACCCAGGCTGCCGCCCGCAACGAATGGACCGGCGCATTTCGACTCCTGCGACTGAACGTGGCGTTCGGGATCGTGGTCGTCGTGGTCGCCACGGTCGTCCTCTTGGGATATTCCGCCGCCATCTTCGACATCCTCGCTCCCGGGACCAACGCCCATCCTGGCACCGCCTTCGTCATTTCCTACGCCGCCTACCTGCTTCTCCGTATCTGGACCGACACGTTCGCCTGCGTGCTCACCAGTCAGAATGTTCTCACCCCACTTTACGTCGCCGTCCCGTTCCAAGCCGCGATCTCTCTGGGCCTCCAACTCGTCCTCGTCCCGATCTATCGGGAAATGGGAGTCACCCTCGCGCTCACGGCGTCCTTCCTTCTGACGACCGCCTGGTTTTTGCCGCATTCTGTGTTTGCCCGGATTCGGAAAACGCGAGACACAAGACCGTCACCTTTGACGCCATGATCCCACCGACGTTGTCCATCTGCATCCCCGCTTACAACCGGGCGGCGTTCATCGGCGAGGCGCTCGAGAGCATCGCGCGGCAGACGTCGGACGTCGAGGTCGTCGTCTCGGACAACGCCTCGACGGACGACACGGTGGCCGTCGTCGAGAGCTTCCGCGACCGGTTCGCGAGCCTGATCGTTCACCGATCCCCGGAGAACATCGGCCCGGATCGCAACTACCTCAAGGTCGTCGAGCTCGCCACAACCGACTACTGTTGGCTCTTGGGCAGTGACGACGTCTGCCTTCCCGATTCGATCGCCACGATCCGGTCGGCGCTCGCGGCCACCCCCGGACTCTCCGGCATCTCGTGCAACCGTCATGGACTTTCGTTCGATTTGACCCGCACGCTCGAGGAGCCAGCCCCCGGGATCGAACCCTGGTTCGAGAATCGACACTTTGAATCCGCGTCGGAGTGTTTTCGGGCAGTCGGCGATTACTTCGGCTACCTCTCCGCCCAGGTCGTCCATCGACGTCGATGGCTCGACGCGTGCCGCGACAACGAGCTCGGCGACTACCTGAACGCCTACGTCCACGTCTACGTGATCGGGCGAATGCTGCAATCCCACCCGAGCTGGCTGGGTCTGGCCGATCCGGTGGTGGGATGGCGGTCGGGCAACGACTCCTTTCTGGCGTCCGGTTTCTTCCGCCGCCTCGAGATCGACGTCGTCGGCTACCACCAAGTCGCCGCCGGCCTCTTCGGAGAGAATTCGGCGGAAGTGCGCGCGATCGATCGGCGCGTGTGCGCCGTGCCCTGCCAGGCCGCGCTCCGGTTTGCGGCGTTTCACCCCGTCGATCCCGGATACCATCGGGCCGCGCGCCGGATGCTTCTGCGCTACTACTGGCGATTCCCGGCGTTCTACGCCCGGCTTCTGCCCTGGCTGATCGCGCCGCGTCCCGTGCTCCGCGTGGCCGATTTCGTTTACCAGCGGACCGTCAAACCCCTTCTTCAGAAGGCTCCCGCTCAGTGAGCCCGCCCGTCCCATCGCCAATTACCCCGCCCCGGTTAAGCATCTGCATTCCGACCTACAATCGCGGAGCCTACATCGGGCAAACCATCCAAAGCATCCTCGATCGCACCGATGCAACGGTCGAGATCGTCGTCAGCGACAACGCCTCGGCGGACGAGACCCGGCAGGTCGTCGAACGTCTTCGAGCCCAGCGCCCCATCGTCTACCACCGGTTCGACGAAAACGTCGGCGCGGATCGAAATTTCCTGCAAGCCGTCTCGTTGGCCAGCGGCGATTACTGCTGGCTCTTCGGGAGCGACGATCAGTTGATCTCTCCGGTCGACCCGCTCCTGGATGTTTTCGACGTTCATCCCGGCATATCGGGCCTCAGCTTTCCCGCGCTCACCTGCAATTTTTCCCTCACCGAATCCCTCGCCACGATCGGCGGCTCGTTTCCTCACCACGACGTCGTCACGCGGTTCGAGACAGCCGAAGAGACGTTTCTGAGTGTTGGTGAATATTTCGGCTTCCTCACCGGGCACATTTTCCGTCGGTCGGCGTGGCTCGAAGCCATTGCGCAGTTCGACCCCTCGCCATTCTTCAACGCCTATGTCCACGTTTACATCTTCGGTCGAATGATGCGGTCGAGCCCCGCCTGGGCCTACCGCGACGAAGTTGCCATCGCCTACCGCGCCGGCAACGACTCGTTTCTCGTCGAAGGCGAGATCCGCCGGATGGAACTCGACATTGAGGGTTACCACGAAATCGCGGTCGCGCTTTTCGGCGAAGAATCCGACACGACGCGGCGCTTCCATCGAAAGATTTGCCGGATGCACATCCGGCCCCGGGTGTGGACGATGCATCAGAATCTTTCGTTGCGAGAGTTCTGGGGTATCGTTCCTCGCGTCTTCCGCGCTTACGGCCGGACTCCGGAGTTCTACACCCACCTGCTTCCCTTCATCCTTATCCCCGTTCCCATGATCAAAGGAGTGCGAGCCCTCGCACGATTCCTCCGTCCTCGCCGCCTCCCCGCACCACCCACAACGAACCGACCGGCTTCCGTCCAATGATTGGATCGGATCGCCACTCCAAACGTCGGTCGGACACTCGAAGTCCGTCGCGACTTCCCATCGATCAGCCAATTATCTCGTGAATCGCATTTTCGCCATCCTCTTCACCACGGTCTGCTGCGTTGTGATCATTCCGCTGATCGCGATGGCGATCAGCGATGGCGATTACCTGCGTCTCGCGGTCATCGCGGGCGTCACGATCTGCCTTCCACTTCTGCTGCTGTCCCAGACGCTGGCGGCGCTCACGTTTTCCGTCTGGCTCTCGGGATTCCTGATTCCGGGGACGGGTGCCAAACTGACCATCTTCTACGGATTGGTCATCATTCTTCTGGCAGCCGTCCTGGGTCGGATCACGTTCAAAGTCTCTTCTTCGTTCACCTGGTCCTCGTCCCACACGTGGCTGCTACTTTTCGTGGCGAGTTTTATCCCCGTGATTGCCGTTCACGGGATTGGCTTGAAGATCTTTGGAAGCTCGGCCTGGGGAGGTTTTTCCTACGTTCAGCTTTTCCTCTCAGCAGGATTCCTGCTCGCCGCGCCGGCAATCCCCCTGACGACCCGGACCTGGAGGGTCGTCCTTTTTTTCCTCGCGGCGTTCGCAATTTTCCCTGCCATCGCCGACGTTCTCGCCACGCTCGGAATGCTGACGAATTTCGTGGCGAATTTCATTCAGACTTCTTCGCAGATCGGCATGTCCGAAGTCGCGATGCGCTCCGACATCGGTGTGGTGCGCATCTACAGCCTGTCGCCACTCGCGCTCGCCTGCCTCCTTGCCTGCTATTCACGGATGGATATCCAGAACAACTACGTCGCCCATCGGACGTGGTTTTTGTTCCTGGCCGGACTTGCGGTGCTGATCTCGCTCCCGAGTGGCGGCCGGGTCTTCACCCTTCAGATCGGCTTGGTGGCGCTCTTCATTCTTTGGCAGACCAGAACGTTGGATCGCAAAGTTGTCCTGCAGTTCTTCGCCGCGGCGATGCTCGGCTACCTCTTCCTGTTCGTCTTCGCCCGTTACCTTCCGGGCGGCGTGCAGCGGGCGGTCAGCTTCCTACCCTTCCTCGATCTCGATGCCATGGCGGCGGAGAACGCGGCCGACAGCGTCAGTTGGCGAATTCTCCTGTGGGGAGAAGCCCTTAAAACACTCCCCGACCATTGGCTCATCGGGAAGGGCTTCGTTTTTACCGGGGTCGAGCTCGAACGTCTGATGTGGTATCAATTTTCCGACGATATCGCTTGGGCTCTGGTCGCCTCCGCTTACCACAACGGCCACCTCAGCCTCCTGCTGGGCCTCGGCGTCGGCGGCTACGTGACGGGCATCGGAGTCCTCGTCAGTTTCTTCATCCGGCACACGCGAATTCAGCGAATCGAGTGGGCCGACCCGGAACTCAAGAAGTTCCACCTGCTCTTCTTCGCCTACTTCGCCGTGCAGGCGCTTACTTACGTGACTCTCTACGGGGACGTCATCGGGACCTACTCGTCGATCTTCTGTACCTTGGCCTTCGTCGAATCCTTCTACCAATCCGACCTAGCCTATCGCGAGGAAATCGGGGGTGGCCCCGTGAGCGACGATCTCGAGCCGATCGATGAACCCGAATCCACCTACGCGGCTTGATTCGTCCGCTCGCGGTCGATTTGCAAGAACCGACGTCGGAAACAGCCGGGTGATTTGAATATGAACGTCGCGATCGACACCTGCCCGCTTCACACCGCCCGTGCCGGCGTTGCCCGCTACGTTCGCGAGCTGACCGCCGCGATCCCGATAGTCGCCCCATCCGTCAACATCACGTCCGTCGCGTGGGAGGTGGATAATTTCGGTTATCGCCAACCAGCGCGAGCCATCAAGACCGGATTCCGCGAGCTCATCTGGGGACCACTGGTCGCGCCAGCCCGCCTGCGCCAGCTCCGGCCCGACATCGTGCACCACACTCACGCCCGGATGATCCGGGTGCCCGCCGGTCGAACGCGGGAGGTGTTGACCATTCACGACCTCGCGGCCGTCCGCTTCCCCCGGCGGTATCGAGCCTGGCAGCGAGCCCTTGCCAATCACATTCTTGCCCGCACCCACGGTGCCCATCGGATCATCTGCATCAGCCGTTTCACAGCGGACGAAGCGATGGAATTATTGAGTCTTCCCGCCAGCAGGATCGAAGTCGTGCCGAACGGCGGAGCCGTCGCCGCCCCGCCGATGGACGTCGCCCTCCCCCCCGGGACACCCGACGAGTTCTTCCTTTTCATCGGATCGTTGGAACCCGGCAAAAACCTCGCGCTCCTCCTCGATGCCTACCGCCACGCCGAGTCCAACCAGATCGCGCTCCCGCCGCTCATCGTCGTGGGCACCCGGTGGCAGGGCGTCGGTGAGACCCTTTCGCCGCCCGCCAGCTGGCTATTCCTCGGTCACCAAACCGACGACGTCACGTTCACGCTTCTCGGCCGTGCGAGGGCACTGCTCTTCCCGACGAGATACGAGGGGTTCGGCCTTCCCATCGTCGAATCCCAAAGCCTCTGCACCCCGGTCATCTGCTCGCCCGTCGCTAGCCTCCCAGAAGTCGCCGGCGACGCGGTGCTTTTCGCCGATCCCACGCCTCGGGAATACGTTACCGCGATGAAACGAATTCTGTCGGACGAAGCCCTTCGCCACGAACTCATCGAGCGCGGCTTGATCAACGCCCGGCGATTCACTTGGGATCGCTGCGCCGCCGAAACGGTTGAAGTCTACCGCGAATCCACGCGATGATCTTCTCGCCGCCGAGCGTCGCCTTCTATCTGGCCGACCAAAACCCCCACCGCGACCGCAGTCGCGGCATCACCGGTTACTCGCTCCAACTCGCGGAAGCCCTCGAGCGCCTCAGCCGGGTCGAGCTTCGCTATCTCACATCGAAGTCGTCCGCCGCGCCCGCCCGTTCCGACCACTCTCGATGTCTGCCGGTCGCTACCGACGGGCCGATCCTCCGCCTCGCCGTTGATCACCTGCACGGGCCCTTTCTGCCCCCGGCCACCCTCTGCCACTACCCCAAGGGATTTCTCCCTTTCTTCCTGCCGTCGACCCCTCGCGTAACGACGATTCACGACACCATCATTCAGCATTACGTCGACCATTACCCGGCTGCCCGGAGTCGCTCTGCCGGTGCCTACTGGTCGCACCTGCTTCGCTACTCGATCGCTCGCTCCGACCACGTGATCACCGTCTCGGAATTTTCACGTCGGGCAATCCTGTCCTTCTGCGACCGGTTCGCCATCCGCCCGCCCCCCATTACCGTAACTTACCAAGGGTGTTTCGATGATCCGGTGGCCACCAATCGCACCGCGAAACAGACGAACCAAGTCGTCGCTCTGGCCTCGCCGCTTCCCCACAAAAAAATCGACCGCTTGCTGGAACTCTGGCGATTGTTCGAAACCCGACACCCCGACCACCCCGGACTGCTCCTCGTCGGCGATCTCACTCCCCACCAAAAGATGCTGGCATCGAGCTGTCGCAACGTTCAGAGCCAGACCATCCCGACCACCTCCGAACTCCTTGAGACATTCGCCTCCGCCCGCGCCCTGATATTTCCCTCCGAGATCGAGGGATTCGGCCTCCCGGCCTTGGAAGCTACGTTCGTCGGCACCCCCGTCGTATTCGTCGAAGAAACCGCGACGGCGGAAATTCTCGATCATCCGGCGATCGGCGGATTCTCTCACGCCGATCCGGATTCTTTCGAGTCGGCGGTCGCTGCCGTTCTCTCGATGTCGCCCGACACCGCTCGCGAACTCGCCGCTCGCCTCCGGGAAAAATACGCGTGGCGAAAAATTGCCGAACGGACGCTCGCCGTCTACGAACAAGTCGCCATAAGCCATCTCACCCGCTGAAAAGCGGGCCTTCGCCAATCAGGATCAACGGCTCTTCGGCTCGCCCGCTCCCTCGTTAGCCAGCCCATCGCCGATCCGGGATTAGGGATCGACATCCCCGCGTCAAATGTTGATATCGGCAC
Organism: uncultured Verrucomicrobiae bacterium; assembly: GCA_963719495.1. Lineage (GTDB taxonomy): Bacteria > Verrucomicrobiota > Verrucomicrobiia > Chthoniobacterales > JAATET01 > CAVVKW01. The sequence continues at coordinate 427,289 of CAVRCI010000002.1, read as the reverse complement.
CCTTTTCTCATGCAGGCCGATCCGTCCACCCAGCCTCAGCTCACCGTCGTCATCCCGGTTTACAACGAGCACGCGTCCATCCGGAAGGTCATCATCGAGTGGAACGAGGAGATCGCGGGGTGGACCGAAGATTTCCAAATTCTGGTGATCAACGACGGTTCCACCGACGGGACCTTGGAGATCCTCGAGCGGCTTCAGCAAGCCATCGGAACCCGGCTTCAGGTCGTCACGCAAAAAAACGCCGGGCACGGACAAGCCTGCCTGCACGGTTACCGAATGGCCGCCGAACGGGGCGCGCGCCACATCCTCCAAATCGATTCCGACGGTCAGTGCGATCCGCAATATTTCTTCAAATTCTGGCGGGAACGGGAAGCCTTTGATGTCATCTACGGCGTCCGCAAACATCGTGACGACGGCTTCAAGCGCGTCGTCGCCAGCCTCGTGCTAAGAATTTTCCTGCTCGCCACGACCCGCGTGAATTGTCGCGACGCAAACGTCCCATATCGTTTGATGCGAACGACCGCGCTCCAACCCGAGATCGACCGGATGCCCGCGTCGTTTTCTCTCGTGAATATCGGCCTCGCTGTCCTGCTCGGGCGGGCTTCCGATGTTCGCCACGGTTACGTTCCGATCCGGTTTCGTGAGCGTTACGGTGGCGAGCCCCACGTGGCTCTCAGCAGCTTCGGCAGCAAAGCGCTCGAACTGCGCACGCATCTCCAATCGATCTCGTGATCCCACACTGAACGTGCATTTCGACCACCTCATCGTCGGAGCCGGGTTCGCCGGTGCCGTCCTCGCCGAACGCCTCGCCAGCGTCGCCGGTAAGAAATGTCTACTCATCGACCGCCGGGACCACATCGGCGGCAACGCCTACGACGAATTCGATCCCTCCGGAATCCTCGTTCACCGCTACGGACCGCATTATTTTCGGACGAACTCACAGAAGATCATCGATTATCTCAGCCAGTTCACCGACTGGCATCCGGTTGATTACCGCATCCTCTCCAACACGCACGGCCGCCTGTGGAACTTCCCGATCAATCTCAATACGTTCGAGCAATTCGTCGGTCATCATTCGACGCCGGAAGAAATGGAGTCGACCCTGGCCGGTTGGCGGATGGACATTCCCAATCCAACGAATTCCGAGGAGGTCATCCTTTCGCAAGTGGGCCGCCCGCTCTACGAGATGTTCTTCGAAGGTTACACCTTGAAACAATGGAACCGGCACCCGCGCGATCTCGACGCCTCGGTGTGCGGCCGCATCCCGCTTCGCTTCAATCGCGACGATCGGTATCTTTCCGAGCGCTTCCAAGCCCTCCCGAAGGAAGGTTACACGGCACTCTTCCGCCGACTCCTCGACCACCCGCTCATCACCGTCGAACTCGGCCTCGATTTCCGCTCGGCCCTGGACCAATTCTCGTTCGATTCCCTGATCTTCACCGGGATGATCGACGAGTATTTCGATTTTCGGTTCGGCCCCCTTCCCTATCGGTCCCTGCGATTCGAGCGCGAATCCCTCCCGGTCGAATTTTTCCAATCCGCGATGCAGATCAACTACCCGAACGACCACGACTTCACCCGCATCGTCGAGATCAAGCACGCCACCGGCCAGCGGGCTCCCAACACCACCATCGTCCGCGAATTCCCGGAGGAATACACGGTAGGCCGGGAAGCCTACTACCCGATCCCAGCGCCCGACTGTCAGCGGCAATTCGAGAAATACCAATCCCTCGCAGCCGCCGAGCCAAACGTCCACTTCGTTGGGCGACTCGCGCAATACAAGTATTACAACATGGACCAAGTGGTCGCGTTTGCTCTCAAGACGTTCGACGATCTGGCCTGACCGAACTTGACCAAAGAGAGCATTTTTAAGAATTCTGTAGTCGCGTCGCTTTGCGACGCATTCTCTGGACGTAGTAGTCACGTCACACAAGCGCCAAGTCGCCGACACGGCGACCACAATAGCTCTGAGCTGCCACGCCATTACTAGAAATGCTCTAGAGCCCCTGGACCCTCATGTAGTCCGGCAGTCTCGCGACCGCGGCCCGCGGCAGGCTTCCCGCCACGGAAAAACTCGCTTCCAGCCGGTCGGCCCCGGTCAAAACGAGGCCGTAGCCAATATCCGCGTCCTTCTTGGCCGTGACGCTCCTCGGGATTCCATCCGGTCCCGTCGTCTCGACCGTGAATGCAACCGGACCGTAGAGCACGACCGATTTGCCCGCCCATTCCGGTCCGCCGAGGCGCTCCGAGATTTCACCGCCCCCATCGATCAGCTCGAATTCGTTCCCGCCGAACAAACGACTCAGCCCGAACAGCCGTTCGACCTCCGGCGAGGTCGCCGCCCCCCGCTCGAGGCGCACGATGCAATAGCCATCCACGACGTCCGAGACCACCTCGATGCCATAAACCGACCGCAACGCACCGACATCCTGATCCGCTAGTCCCGTGAAGGCGTTGTTTTCACGAAGCAGCTGCCGAAGGTCCGTCATCATCGTCGGATCCCCATCGCGGGACTGTCGCCACGTCCGCCCCTTCAGCTCGATCGCCAATTCGAGGTAGGTCTGGAGCGGAGTCTGCAGCACCGGGACCGCGCCGGATCCCTCACCGTAATCCGCCGACATTGCCGCCAACCACGTCGCCTGATTGTGATCGACGCCACCCTCCGCACCCGACCGCGTTCGAGCCAAATGACTCGCAAAGGCACCCATCGGAATCCAGCCATCCGCCGAAGGGAAAAGGGTCGGAGAATTCGAAGTCAGAGCGGGATGCCGCATATCCGGCAACCGAACACCGACCCACACCGGTGCCAGCGACGCGATCATTAGAGCGATCGCCATTGGCAGTTGCCAACGGCCCGCAATCGAACGCAGCAATCGCTCGCCCCGGCGACTCGCAAGAAACAGGATCATCCCCGCCAGAAAAACCGCCCAGTAGCGCGGTGAGAACAATTGCACCGAGTAATATCCCATCGGGACAAACAGCGCGACAAGGCCCCCGGCGTAGAAAATTGCCAGCCGCGGCCCCCGGCGCATCCGTCGGATCGCCACCCCGAGCAGCCTCGCCCCGAGGAGTGCCGAGACGAGCGCCGCGGCCCCCATTCCAAACACGAAGAACGCCGCAAAAATCTTTGGATAGAAAAACGGCGGATGAAGGTCGATCGGATCGCCGGAATAAACCCACCGACCCAACACCACAACGACGATCCCGGAAAACGCGATCGCGTAAACCCATTTCCGCCGCAGCCACCCCATCGGTCCGCTCACCGGGATCACCAGCCACGCGAAGAGTGGCAGCACGAGAAGCGCATCCGCCCGGCACGCGGTCGCCAACGCCAGCGCCACCAGCGAACCCATCCGCCGCGAGAGCCGAAAGCGTCCCCCACCCCAGCAAGCCGCCGCGAGAAACAAAAATCCATTGGCCATGAAGGCCGACGCCAGAAACGGCGTGTGGATGAGATACGCGGGTGCCAGAAAACAGCTGGCCACCGCCGCCACCTGCAGCCAGCTCCGGCATGGGCGGACAACCAACAACACCGCCAAACCTCCCCAGAAAATCGCGAAGCTCACGACATTGCCCAGGAGCACCAGATCCGCGCCGGGAGCCGCCCATCGCACCGCCGCAACGATCCAATACGCCCCGAATTGCTTATCGTAATTGTAAAACGACGCCGCCCACGGCGAATCCTTTCCAGAACTCAAGCGCTCCGCTCCCCGCAGGAACGACGCCTGGTCGGACTCGTGCATGATTGGACCGACCACCAATCCGAGGCCGACAACCGTTCCTAGCAGGAGCAACAACAAAGCCCACTTTGGAACTTGGCGAGGAGATGAAAGCATTCACTGTAAAGATCCCAGCCTCTCCATGATGTCCAGCGTAGAGACGAGCCCAGGATTGCGCGGGCTGAACGATCTCTTGAGTTTGGGACGGGAATCGAGCGAGCAGGCGGAGAAAAGACGAGCCGGTATCCGACCCACTTCGAACACCTGAAAATCTCAGGCCATCTCGTGAACGCTCTTCTTCTCGATTTCCTCGAGAATCCACTGGTAGGTGATCGCGAGTCCGTCCTTCAAGCGCGTCGAGGGTTCCCATCCGAGAACCTCTTGAATCAATTCGTTGTCGCTGTTTCGTCCGTTGACACCCTTGGGAGCCGAAAGATTGTATTTTCGCTCCAATTTGATCCCCGCGATTTCTTCGACGATGTCGACCAGCTGATTGATCGAGACCATTTCGCTGCTCCCCAGATTGATGGGATCACTGAAATCGCTCTCCATCAACATCCGGGTTCCCTTCACGCAATCGTCGATGAATTGGAAGCTACGCGTCTGCTCGCCGTCGCCCCAAATTTCGATCTCGTGATTGCCGGACAATTTTGCTTCGATCACCTTACGGCAGATCGCCGCGGGCGCTTTCTCCCGGCCGCCGTCGTAGGTTCCCTCCGGGCCGTAAACGTTGTGGTATCGCGCAACCCGCGTCACGAGACCAAAATCTTCCTGGTAATGGCGGCACATCCGCTCGCTGAATAATTTTTCCCAGCCATACCCGTCCTCCGGCATCGCGGGATAAGCGTCCGACTCCTTCAAAGCGGTCACCGCCGTGTCGACTTGCTTGTCCGCGGCGTAGACGCACGCGGAAGAGGCGTAAAAATACCGCTCGACCCCGGCCTCCTTGGCGGCGACCAGCAAGTGCGTGTTGATCAACACGCTCAGCATGCACAGGGCCTTGTTCAACTCGATGAAACCCATCCCGCCCATGTCGGCGGCCAGGTTGTAGACGATCCCGGCATCTTTCACCGCGGCGTGGCACGCTTCGAGCAGCTGCAAATCGAGCACGACATTTTCCACGCCGTCGAGGGCTTGAAACCATTCGTCCAGCGGCTTCTTGTCGACCGCCCGAATGTTTCGATGGCCGTCGTTCCACAGCGCCCGAACGAGGTGACCGCCGATAAACCCGCCGGCTCCGGTGACAACGATGAGTGAACTGTTCGACATAAGAATAAAGGTTTCGAGGGCCCTAAACGGACCTCAGTTGAACGGCAATTGCCGTTGGAACCCGCAATATTGCCCAATCATCCGGACAATGAACAAGGGATTATTGACCAGATACCTTCGGCCGAGACGCCGGGGTTCGTGGCACAGCCGGTAGAGCCACTCCAAACCGGCCATCTGCATCCAATACGGAGCCTGGGAAACTCGTCCGGTGTGAAAATCGAACGCCGCCCCCACCCCGACCATCATTTGAACGTCGAGTTTCCCAAGGTGGGATGCCATGAAGCGTTCCTGCTTCGGCGTGCTCAGGCCAATCCAGAGAAGATCGGGGCGACAGGCCCGTACGCTTTCGCTCAATCCATACTCTTCCTCGTCGGTCAGCGGTCGGAACGGCGGCGTAAGGGTCCCACAGACATTGACGCCGGGAAATCGGTTCTCCATGGCCGACTTGAGATCCTCCGCGACTCCGTCATTGCCCCCGTAGAAAAAATGCCGGACCGATCCATCCTGGGTGGCGGCAAAGACCTGCAACATCAGATCCGGCCCGTAAACCCGATCCATCGAGCCGAAACCCTGGGAACGCCCGATCCAAGAAAGCGGCATCCCGTCGGGCGTCGTCATCCACGCTTCGTTGAGGATCGTTCGAAATTTGGGGTCGGTCTGAGCTTCGGTCACCCCATGCACGCCCGTCACGGTGACGTAGCCGCGCGCGCCCCCAGCCAATCCGTCGACGATGAGGCGGGTCGCCTGATACAGGGAAACTGCGCTCACACCCACGCCGAGAATGTTGACGCGCGGGGCCGGGGCTCGTTCCTTCATCGCGTCGAAAACTGGATCATTCGGGACGACATTCAAGCCTGAATCCGCTCGCGAACCCCGCGGAAAGCCGCATCGCATCGCGTGACCCTCCCACCCCGATCGCAGGGAGGCAGAGACGGAATTTCCGTCGCTGGCAATGTCCCGCTTTTCTGTCATCATCTGAGGCAAGCATCTTGTGTCCACCTTCAAGTCTCTCCTCCTGTCTCCGAAATATCGCGCCGCTTGGATTGGATCCGTCCTCGTTCTAGCGGTTTTTGCGGTGCTGTTCGCGGCCGTCCCCTACGCCACTGGCTACAGTCCGGATCGCTTTCCGCTCACCTATTACACCTTCAAGTTTTGGCGGGGCGAGGAATGGCAACACTGTTTTCTCGTGCCCGGAATCGTCGCGTTTCTGGTGTGGCGAAAACGGGAGAGCTTGGCGGCGCTGCCCGTGCGCGGCGCTTTCCTGGGAGTCCTGCCGCTCGCGTTCGGTCTGTTCAGCTACTGGGTGGGTTACCGCGTCGACAATTACTTCATCGGCATCACGTCGCTGATGTTGATCCTCCTCGGCGGGATCATTCTTATCTTCGGCTGGCGCTGGATGCGCGAGTTGGCTTTCCCGTGGGCGTTTCTCTGCTTCGCGCTCCCGCTCATTTTCCTTGAGACTATGCTGGCCTTCCGACTCCGCCTCATCATGTCGGACGCCAGCGTCGTCCTGCTCAATGGCCTCGGCATCGCGACCGTCCAACAAGGCACCGCAATCCTTTCCGCTCCGAACGCGCTCCTCCAGCTCCCGCGGGGTTCGGGATTTTCCGTGGACGTTGCCGATCCGTGCAGCGGCATCAGGTCCCTCTTCGCGCTGACCATGGTGACAGCTCTCTACGCTTGGTTCGCCGTGCGGCCCGTGTGGAAACAGTGGCTACTCTTTGCCTGCGCCGTCCCGCTGGCGGTGGTTGGCAACATGGCGCGCATCATGTTGCTCACTTTGGGAACCATCGCGTTTGGTCCGGAATTTGCCATCGGATCGCTCGAGCACCCCACCGTCTTTCACCACGCTGCCGGCTACGCCGTCTTCGTGGTCGCCTTGGCCGGGATGCTCGGCCTCGGTCACCTGCTCATGATGAATTGGTCCAGTGCAATCCAGAACGCCACCGCCCGCGTGCGGGAAGCGTTCCACCATGAGAAACCCGCTCCAGGGCGCCGCCACACCGGGATCCAGAGCAAAACAAACTTCGAAGATGCCTACTGACATCCACTCCATCGCAAGTTCCCCGACCGCGACTTTCCCGGGCTTCCGGCGTTTGCTTGCAACCGGAGCCGTCCTTCTCACGCTCACCGCGGGCGTGATCGCATTCTGTCTACTGGGGGGGAGTTCCATCGTGGCGGGACCCGAGACCGGCATTCAGATGAACCTGCCCTCGACCGTCGGCGATTTCGCCGGGATCCCGCAGGAAGTGTCCGAAGCGGAACGCATTGTCCTCCCGGACGATACGGAATTTCAGAAAATGCTCTACTCGGACGCTCAGGGCGACTCGGTCAACGCTCAGATCGTCCTCGCTGGAGCTGAACGTCGAAGCATCCACCGCCCTGAACTCTGTCTGCCCGGCCAGGGCTGGACGATCAAATCAACCGAAACCCTTCGGATCGATCTCCCCAGCGGCTCGAAACTCCCGGTCACGATGCTCCGGATCTCGCGCCCCATCGAGGTCGACGGGAAAACCGCCGAGCTCGACAGCATTTACCTCTATTGGTTCGTCGGAAAGGACACGGTCACGGCCAGCCACCTCGTCCGCGTCCTCAAGACCAACCTCGACGTCCTCCTCACCAATACCAACCACCGTTGGGCCTACGTGATCGCAAGTTCGACCATCCTGGATCGATTCAAACCGAACGGTAAGAACGAGGCCGAGACCCTCGAGATGCTCGAAGACTTCATCCAAAAGATCGCGCCCGACATCATGAAATCCGAGGCTCCCAAGGCGTAGTCTTCCCAAGGCGTAGTCTTTGCCTCCCCCCAGCCTGGCAGCGAAGCGAAACATCTCTGGCTTCTTACTCTCCGCTAAGGTCAGCCATTCTGGACGACCACGTCACGAAACTCGAACGCCGCGCCGGAAAACAGTCCCCGGTCGCTCATCTTTAGATTCGGGATCACGAGCAGCGCCATGAACGAAAGCGTCATGAACGGGTCGCGCAGCGTCGATCCGAGCTCGTTCGTCGCGAACTCCGCGATCCGCTCGTAGGCCGCCGCCACCTCGTCCCCGTCGCCCGTCGCCATCAGTCCGGCGATCTCCAGCGGCAGCAATCGAATGTCCTCCCCAGCGACCGCGCAAATCCCGCCTCGCGACCGCATCACCGCGTTGATCGCGATTGCCAACTCCTCGTCAGTCGTTCCGACCGCCACGACGTTGTGCGAATCGTGCGCGACCGTGGACGCGATCGCTCCGCGTTTGAGTCCGAATCCGCGGACAAAACCGACGGCTGGCTCCGCCGCGGCGTAGCGGTTCACGACCACGATCTTGAGAACATCCGAATCCGAGACGTCGGCAACCTCGGCGCCGGTGATCAGCTGCCCGTCGCGGGCGACGATCACGTTCACCCGCTCCGCGTCGACCGCGAGATCCGACGCCGCGACTTCGTTCGCCTCGAACCGATTCACGACCTCGAGCACTTCCCGACGCTCGATCAGCGACGTTCCATTCCTGGCCACACAAGCGCCATCGATCCAAGTCTCCCGAACTCGAAAATCGACGAGATCCTCCACGATCGCGAAGTCCGCCGCGTCCCCCACCCGCAGCCGGCCGATCGGTAGCCCGTAGTGTTCGACCGGGCGGACGCACGCGGCCCGCAGCACGTCGAACACGTCCGCGCCGCCCGCCACGGCCCGCGCCACCAGGCGATCGATGTGGCCGCGGACGAGCGCGTTCGGGTGCACGTCGTCGGAACACAGCATGCACGAATCCGGGTGCGACGTGAGCAGCGGCTCGAGCGCCTCGAAATTCTTCGCCGCCGATCCCTCGCGGATCGCGATCTGCATCCCGGCGTCGATCTTATCCAATGCCTCGTCCAGCGTGAAACACTCGTGGTCGGTCTCGATCCCCGCCGCCGCGTAAGCCCGCGCATCGTCTCCGCGCAACCCCGGCGCGTGGCCGTCGACCCGCTTCCCGACCGCCTTCGCTGCCGCGATCTTCGCGATCATCCCGGGATCGCCGCCCAGCACGCCCGGCCAATTCATCACCTCGCTCAGATACCCCACGTCGTCCCGCGCCAGCAGCGCCGCCACCGCATTGATGTCCAATTCCGCCCCCGCCGTCTCGAACGTCGTCGCCGGCACGCAACTCGGCGCACCGAAGCAGAACTTGAAAGGCGTCCGCGCCCCTTCCGCCAACATGAACGCCACCCCCTCGACCCCCAGCACGTTCGCAATCTCGTGCGGATCGCTCACCGACCCAACCGATCCATGCCGCACCGCGATCCGAGCGAACTCGCAGGGCGGCAGCATCGAACTCTCCACGTGAACGTGAGCATCCACGAAGCCTGGAATGAGAAACCCACCCACCGCCTCCTCGACCCGCGCAATCGCCGCGATCCTCCCATCAAAAACCGTCACCGCCGCCGGATAAATCTCCCGCGCCACCAAATCCACGAACTGCCCCGAAATAACCTGCATGGAATGAATTTAACCGCGGATGACGCGGATAAACGCGGATAATGAAAAAAAATCAGGACACCATCCGCGCAAATCCGCGCCATCCGCGGTTAGAAACCTCATCCACCCGCCCGGTGCTCACGCACAACCCGTTTCCATTCGAGGCGCGCGAATTTGAAGTTCACCAAAAGAGCCAATTCCAGCCCGGTGATCGCGAGATATCCGATCATTTGCGCGAAATGAGATTCGGAAAAATCCCTCACCACTTTGGGGTCCACGATCACGGAGCCATCGACGATCAGATCCGGCACCAGCTTCCCGACCAACACCCCGTCGTAGTGGACCGGAAAAATCCGCTGCTGTTCGACGACGTGACCCTGCTTCCGGAGTTCGACCACCAAGGCATTCTCGTAGACCTTCTCATCCAACCCCGGCTTCAGGGCATTCAGGACCGTCATCGAAGCTCCGAGAATCCCACCGCTCAAATCCTCATGAATCATCCGCGTTAATCCGCGCCATCCGCGGTTAAAATTTCACCCGAGTCCAACCGCCGCCGCACCGCCCACCAGATCTGCTCCACGCTGGCCGGCGAAGCCAATTCCACCCGCCCCTCGCCGCCGAACGCCGCGACCGCGTCGCGAATCGCCTCCCGCACCGAGATCGCGAGCATGAGCGGCGGCTCCCCCACGGCCTTGCTCCCACCGATCACGCCCTCCTGCCGCGCGTTCGGCAGCAGGCTCACCCGAAAATCCACCGGCCGATCGCTGAACGCCGGAATCGCGTAAGTGCTGGCCCCGCTCGTCAGCAGCTTCCCCTCCCCGTCCCACTTCAGTTCCTCCCGCGTGAGCCAGCCCATTCCCTGCACGAACCCACCCTCGATCTGGCCCCGGTCGACGCGCTCGTTCAGCGAATCCCCGACGTCGTGGAGAATGTCCGTCCGCAGCACGCGGTGCATCCCCGTCCGCCCGTCGACCTCGACCTCGCTCACCGCCACGCCGCACGCGAAGTAGGCAAATGGCCGTCCTTTCCCCGTGGCCCGGTCCCACTCGATCCCGGGCGTCTTGTAAAACCCGGTCGCCGACAGCGAAACGCGTCGCATGTGCATCGCATTGCAAAGCTGTGGGAATTCCAACGTCTTTCCCGGGTCGCCCTCGAACCAAACTTTCCCTGCTCCCCAGACCAGCGGCCGGTCGCCGCCCCCCAGCATCTCCGCGGCGATCGGACGCATCCGCTCCACCAACTTCCGGCAAGCATCGGCGACAGCCGCCCCGTTGAGATCCGCGCCGCTCGACGCCGCCGTCGCCGACGTGTTCGGCACCTTGTCGGTGCGCGTGAACATCATCCGCACCCGCTCGCGCGGCACGCCGAGCTCCCGCATCACGATTCCAAGAATTTTCGTGTGCAGACCCTGACCCATCTCCGTACCGCCGTGATTCACCTGCACGGTCCCATCCGCGTAAATGAGCACGAGCGCGCCCGCCTGGTTGTAGGGCGTGTAGGTGAAGGAAATCCCAAATTTCACGGGCGTCATCGCAATCCCCCGCTTCACCATCGCGCTCCCGGCGTTCCAGTGAGAAATTTCCGCCCGCCGCTCCGCGAGCCGCGCCGACTCCTTGAGCGAGCCCCACATTTCCCGCACGCGATTGTCGCCGATTTCCTGTCCGTAGTGCGTCGTGTTCGTTTCGCCGCTGCCCCGGTAAAGGTTGCGCTCCCGCACGACCTCCGGCGGCAAACCCAACTCCCGCGCGACACGATCGAGAATCTCTTCCATCACCAACATCCCCTGCGGACCGCCGAAGCCGCGAAACGCGGTGTTCGAGACGAGGTTCGTCTTCGCGACGCGCCCGGAGAAATCCACCGCCGGCACGTAATACGCGTTATCCAAGTGAAACAGCGCCCGGTCGAGAATCGGCATCGACAGGTCGAGCGACCACCCGCCGTTGGAAATCAATTCCACCGTCGCACCGACCAGCACGCCCTCGTCGTCGAACCCCACCTCGAATCGCGACCAGAACGGATGCCGTTTGCCGTTCAGTCGAAGATCAAGATCGCGGTCGAGCATCACCCGCACCGGCCGCCCGGTCTTCACGGCACCCCATGCCGCCAGCGCCGCCCACGTGTTCCCCTGCGTTTCCTTGCCGCCGAAGCCGCCGCCCATCCGAGGCGCTTCCACGACCACGTCGTTGCGCGAAAGACCCAGCACCCGCGCCACGATGATCTGAATTTCGGTCGGATGCTGCGTCGAAGAGCACACGTGAATCCCGCCGTCCGGCGTCACTTCCGCCCACGCGGCCTGCGTCTCAAGGTAAAAATGATCCTGCCCTCCGAGAGAAAATTCCCCCTCCAATCGCCGGGCCGCCCCCGCGACCGTTGACGCCGCGTCGCCGCGCCGGATCGCGTTCGAATCGGTGTGAAAACTCTCCGCCTCCCGCGCTTCGGCGATGGTGAGAATTGGCCGCAAGGGTTCGTATTCCACGACGACCGCCTTCGCCGCCGCCCGGCAAGCCGCCTCGGATTCCCCGATCACCATCGCCACGAGGTGGCCGTGAAATTCCACAATTTCGCTCGCGAGCAGCGTCTCGTCGGGCCGCGAGCAACCCACGTCGTTCACCCCCGGCACGTCCGCCGCCGTCAGCACCACGGACACCCCGGGCATCGTCTCGGCAGCCGACACGTCCAGACTCAGGATCCGCGCGTGGGCGTGCTCGGAGCAGACCGGCCACATCGTCAGCGTCCCGCGCGAGAGCGCGATGTCGTCCACGTATTTCGCCGCTCCGGTTACGTGGCCGATCGCCGACTCGTGGGGGAGAGCTTCGGTTGGTGAATGGTGAGCCGTGAATGGTGAATGGTGGAGCGCGGCCATGCCGCCTTCGCAGAATTTCCGCCAGATGTCCGCGACGAGGCTGCGGCGGTAGGCGGCCGATCCGCGGGCGTCCGTCAGGGGGTCGAAGCGTCGGGTAAGTTCCGCGGCGACCGGCTCGGGGTCGCTGCCCGGCGTCCAGTTGACCTCGCACAGCACCGGGGTCGCGGCGACGCCGCCAAAAGCGCAGCGGACCCGATCCTCCGTTCGGACGAAGGCTGCCGACACGATCGAGATGTCCATCTCGCGCCGCTTCGAAATTTTTGCGAACTCCGCCACCGCCCCGTTGGCCAGCCGCGGCACCAGCACCGCCGTCATCACCTCGTCCAGCGCGAGGGCGGTCTGACGGTATCCCAGGAAAAATTCCGCGAGCGCCACGACGCGCGTGCCCCGCACACACGCCAACTCGACCGAAGCGCCGAGCGCCAGCAGCACCGGAGCCGTGTCCCCGATTGGCGACCCGGTCACCAGGTTTCCCCCCAGCGTCGCCCGGTTCCGAATCTGCCGCGAGGCGAACCACCGCAGCACCTCGTCGAAGACAGGCAACTCGCCCGCCAAAAAATCCTCCACCTCCGTGAGCGTCGCCCCGGCCCCGATCCGCCACCCATCCGCCGTCCGCGCGCACCCCTTCAACTCCGCGACACCGTCCAGCGACACCACCATCGGCAGCCGCCGAAACCGCTTCGTCACCTCAACGCCTACCTCCGTCGCCCCCGCCACCAGCACCGCCTCCGGATGCGCCGCCCGAATCTCCAAAAGCCGCGCCAGCGAAAGCTGGGGAGCGCGAGCTTCCAGCTCGCCGTCCCGGGCTTCCAGCCCGGGACCCGACCCAACCGGCGGAGCCGCACTTCCCTCACCCGCCACCACCGCAGCCTCCGCGATCGACCGATACCCCGTGCACCGGCAAAGGTTTCCATTGAGCTGATCCGCCACCTTCGAGGGATCGCCGAGAATCCCCCGCTCATACCCCTCGTAAAGCGACATCACGAACCCCGGCGTGCAGAACCCGCACTGCGACCCATTGCACTCCACCATCGCCGACTGAACCGGATGCAATTCTCCGCCCGCGCCCGCCAGCCCCTCGACGGTGAGAATCTCGCGGCCAGCCAGAGTCGCCACCAACGCGATGCAGGAATTGATCGACCGCACGACCCGCTTCCCCCCCGCGTCCGCGTCGACGAGCGACACCGTGCACGCTCCGCAATCTCCTTCGGCGCAGCCCATCTTCGTCCCGGTCAGCCCCCGATTCTCGCGCAGCCATTCCAGCAGAGTGGTCTCCGCCGACACCCCGTTCACCGTTGTATTCCGACCGTTCACGGTCAGCTCAAATGGCTCGACGGCCCCCGCGATCAATACTTCCGGCATGGTTCGACTATACCGCGAGCACGCCCGATGCCAACGGCCCGCAACGCCTCAGCGTCGGCAAATTTTCACCCCCAGCCAGCCACGAAGCCGCGGGCGCCGACGTTCAACGTCAGAATTCCCAGGCAACCAATTCAGCCCTGTCGACGCCAACCAGCCAACCTCCCCGCCCACGGTCCGAAGCGTCACGTTCCCGCCGGGCCGGGCCTGCCATCCAACGACTACCATCTGTGTCATCCGGATCAATCCGTGGTTTTCACCCACTGTATTCCCTCAGAACCCCCGCAAGCACCCGCACGCCCGCGTCGATCGCCTCCGAGGCCGCGAACTCGTCCGGTCGATGACTCCATCCATTCCGGCACGGGATGAACACCATCGCCGTCGGGCACACCTGCGCCATGAAGAGCGAGTCGTGGTAGGCCCGGCTGATCATCCGCATCGACGTCAGCCCCTCCGCGTCCGCTACCGCGACGATCGACTGCACCAAGCCCGCGTCGCAAATCGCCGGCGGATCCGAGTTGATCGTCTCGACCGAGATCTCCACTCCCCGCCGCGCCGCCACGTCCGCGACCGCCGCCCGAATCGCCGCCTCCGCGCCGTCGCGGGTTTCCAAATCCGTGTCCCGCAGATCGATCTCCAGCGTCGCGCGCACCGGCACGCTATTGATCGCGCCCGGTTCAAGCCGCAAGACGCCCGTCGTCCCCACCGTGTCGGCATTCCCCGACTCCTTCGCCGCCCGCTCGACCGCCAGCGTGATCTCCGCCGCCGCGCACCCCGCGTCCTTGCGCACCGGCATGAGCACCGCCCCGGCGTGCCCCCCCTCACCCTCGATCCGAACCCGGAACGCCGCCGGTGCCGCGATCTTTTCCACGGCGCCGATCGCGACGCCCTCGCGCTCCAGGATCGGGCCCTGCTCGATGTGCAACTCCACGAACGCCTCGTAAAAACCCTCCCCGAGCCGCACGTCGGCCAGACCGCCCGCACACCCAGCATCCCGCCGCAGCGCTTCGAGCGAATTCCCCGCTTCGTCCGTCAATCGCGCCGCCCGCTCGACGGCCAGCGTCCCGGCCAGCAGCCGACTCCCCAAACACCCAAGTCCGAAGCGCGTCGGCTCCTCGGCCGTAAACATCACGATTTCGATCGAGCGCCGCGGCTGATATCCCGCCTCCCGCAAACGCCGCACCGCCTCCAAACCGCCGAGCACGCCCACGACTCCGTCGAAGCGCCCCGCATTCGGAATCGCGTCGATGTGCGACCCCGTCGCCACCGCCGAAAGGTCCGGTTCGCTCCCGACCCACGTCGCAAAAATGTTCCCCACCGCGTCGGTCCGCACCACGAGCCCCGCCGCCTCGAATTTCCCGACCAACCAGGCCCGCGCCTCCAGATCCTCCTTCGAAAAGAGCACCCGCGTGATGGCTGGAGCCTCCCACGACGAAATCCTCGCCAATTCCTCGATTTCCGCGTCCAGCCGATTCATTTCAATTCCCCCCGATTCCCGCCGCCGTCAGCCCATCGGGTTCCGGTTCACGTCCTTGCAATACACGTAACTCGACGGCCCCTTCCCCATCGCCACGAACCACTGCGGGCAATACGGCGCCATCCAGATCGCGTCTCCCGCCCGCACCGGATACCACGAATCCTCGAGCCGATACACCCCCTCGCCCGCCAGCATCATCAGCCCGTGCTCCATGATGTGCGTCTCGACGAACGGCAGCCGCCCCCCCGGCTGATACGTGAACACGTTCATCGCAAAGTCGTATTCCATCCCCTCCGGCAACAGCACCTGCAGACGCGCATCCGGATCGCCGAGAAACGGCACGCCCTCCACGTCCGCCGCGTTCCCCACCACCGGCTTCGGTCGAGCCGCGCCCTCCATCTCCTCGAAATCCTTCTGAAAAATCGTCACCCGCGTCCCCGCCTCCGCGTCCCGCAGCTCCCACGGAGTCCCCGCCGGAACGAAGGCAAAACCACCCGCCGCCAGCTCATCCGCACCGTCCCCGATCCGCACCGAGCAACCGCCCGCCATCACGTAAACCGCCGACTCCACGTCCTCGGAATCGAACTCCGCCCGTCCCCCGGCCTCGAACGTCACCAGCAATTGCGTGAGTCCCGCCCCCATCGCCGGCGACAGAATCACGTTCACCACCGCCCCGCTGAATCCCGGCACGACGCTCGGCACCAGCCCATCGGGCGCGATCAGCGCGTGTCGCAATCCAACCCGAGTCCGCGTCTCCCCAAAAGCCATGTCCTTCATTGCCCCGCAAGTCAATGCGCCCACCCCACCCACCCTCAAGCCAAAACGGACTCTCGCCGACTCAGGGGGAGCGGCGGGCGTCCCGCCTGCCGTCGAGGGCGTCCCGCCCGAGACTCGTCACCAACCCGCCGAAGGCGGCACTTCCCTCATCCGAACCACCCAGCGCGCCCGAAAAGAAAAGACCTGCCGATCCCCGCACATCGTCTAAGCTCAACCTCCCACGACACAAACCATGGAACTCGCCTTCACCAAAATGAACGGAGCCGGCAACGACTTCATTCTCGTCGACAACCGCGACGGCTCGCTCTCCGACGTCCTCGACCCGGCCACCATCGCCCGCCTCTGCGACCGCCACCGCGGCGTCGGGGCCGACGGATTGCTCGCCGTCGAACCCGCCGAGAACGGCGCGACCCACCGCATGCGTTACTACAACGCCGACGGCGGCGAAGCCGAGATGTGCGGCAATGGCGCCCGCTGCTTCGCCCGCTACGCCGCCCGACTCGACGCCACCTCCCCGGATGGCGTCTCCTTCGAGACCATCGCCGGCGTGATCTCAGCCCGTCTCCTCGGCGAGAACGTCGAACTCGCCATGAGCGTCCCCCATTCCCTCGCCGACCCGGTCGACCTCACCGTCGACGGGGCCTTCGCGTCCGTCCACTTCCTCAACACCGGCGTCCCCCACGCGGTCGTCTTCGTCCAGGACGTCGAGACCACCGACGTCGTCCGCATCGGCTCCGGCCTCCGCCGCCACGAACACTTTGCCCCCGCCGGGACGAACGTGAATTTCGCGCAGGTCGATCCCGACGGCACCGGCAACGGTATCGCGATCCGCACGTTCGAACGCGGCGTCGAGGACGAAACCCTCGCCTGCGGCACCGGCGTTGTCGCCGGCGCGCTCGTTCACCACCTCGTCACCGACGCCGTGTCCCCGATCCCGGTGCGGGTCCGCGGCGGCGACACGCTCACGGTTGGGTTCACCAAGACCGCCCCAGACACGTTCGCCAACGTCACGCTCACCGGCCCCGCGGATTTCGTCTTCGACGGTCGCATCACGCTTTGATTAATTTCCGCGCACGATGTTCGAAGGCACCCACACAGCGCTCGTCACCCCGTTTCGCGACGACCGCATCGACGCGGACGCGTTCCGCGACCTGATCAATTTCCAAATCGACGGAGGCGTCCAGGGCGTCGCCCCCGTCGGCACCACCGGGGAATCCCCCACCCTCCCGCACGACGAGCACAACGAGGCGATTCGCATTGCCGTCGAAGCCGCCGCCGGTCGCTGCCACGTGATCGCCGGCACGGGATCGAATTCCACCACCGAAGCGATCTCGCTCACCCGCGAGGCCGAACGCATCGGAGCCAGCGCCGCCCTCCTCGTCGCGCCCTACTACAACAAGCCCTCGCAGGAAGGCCTCTACCGGCACTACCGCGCCATCGCCGAAGCCACCGACCTCCCGCTCATTCTCTACAGCATCCCCGGCCGTTGCGGCATCGAGATCGAAGTCGACACCGTCGTCCGCCTCGCCGCCGATTGCCCAAACATCCGGGCCATCAAGGAAGCCGGTGGATCGGTGGAGCGCGTGAGCGCCCTCCGCCACGCGCTGTCCGCCGAGTTCGAAATCATTTCCGGCGACGACTCGCTCACCCTCCCCTTCCTCTCGGTCGGAGCCGTCGGCGTGATCAGCGTCGCGTCGAACCTCATCCCCCGCGAGGTCACCCAGCTCGTCCAGGCCTGGCGCGACGGCAGACCCGACGAAGCCAACCGCCTCCACGCGCAATTCTACCGCCTCTTCAAAGAGCTCTTCATCGAGACCAACCCGGTCCCCGTAAAAACCGCGCTCTCCCTGCAAGGCCGCATGGCCGCCGACGTCCGCCTCCCCCTCTGCGCCCTCTCCGACGCCCATCTCGACCGCCTGCGCGCCGTGCTCGGCGACTACGGCCTCCTCGCCCCGTGAGCCTCCGCGTTCTCATCAACGGATCCCGCGGCCGCATGGGCGAAGCCCTCGTCCGCTGCGCCGAAGCCACCGACGGCCTCGAAGTCTCCGCCGCCCTCGACGCCGATGACAATCTCGCCGACGCCCTCGGTGCCGCGGACGCCGTCATCGATTTTTCCCACGCCACCGCCACGGCGGACGTCGCCGACGCCTGCGCCGCCGCCGACAAACCGCTCGTGATCGGCACCACCGGCCACGACGACACCCAGCGCGCCGCCATTGTTGCCCACGCCGACCGCATCCCGATCGTCTTCGCGCCGAACTTCAGCGTCGGCGTCAACACCCTCTTCTGGCTCACCCGCAAGGCCACCGACATCCTCGGCCCCGACTTCGACCTCGAGGTCGTCGAACTGCACCACCGCCACAAAAAGGACGCCCCCAGCGGCACCGCCCGCCGTCTCGCCGAAATCCTCGCCGAAGCCCGCGACCTCGATTACGCCACCGACGTCCGCCACGGCCGCGAGGGCATGGTCGGCGCCCGCACCGCCACCGAGATCGGCATGCACTCGCTCCGCGGGGGCGACGTCGTCGGAGACCACACCGTCGTCTTCGCCACGGACGGCGAACGGGTCGAGCTGACCCACAAGGCCTCCTCCCGCGACACCTTCGCCAACGGAGCCCTCCGCGCCGCCCGCTGGGCCGTCGATCAACCCGCTGGCCTCTACGACATGCAGGACGTCCTCGGCCTTCGCGACTGATTCCGATCCGACCGATGCGTGCCGGGATATCACTGGGGTCCAACCTGGGTGACCGGACCGCCCACCTCGACCTTGCCGTCCGCGAAGTCACCGCCCTCGCGCCGCCCGGGTCCGAAGTTCGCGTCTCGACGTTCCACGAGACCGAGCCCGTCGACTGCCCGCCCGGCTCCGGCGCCTTTCTCAATGCCGCCATGGAGATCGAATGGCCCGGAAACGCCCTCGATCTGCTCCACAAACTTCAGCGGATCGAGGCCAGCCACGGCCGTCCAAAAATCCGCGCCACCAACGCCCCGCGCCCCCTCGATCTCGATCTCCTCTACCACGGCGACACGGTCCTCGAGACACCGGAATTGACGCTCCCGCACCCGAAAATCACGGTCCGGGAATTCGTTCTCCGGCCGATCGTTGAGATTTCACCCGCTCTGATTTTACCAAAAAGCCAGAACACCGTGGCCCAGATACTTAATATGATTTCGACATACTGAGTTTATCTTATCTCCTGTCCTCTAGGTTTCTCTAACATCTTTTACGTATTTTTCGTTAAATGCTTGCACCGCTCAAATTTCAACATTTTGTCGACAAACGGCAAAAGCTTTTTACGTCTTTAACGGCTTACGACTACCCATCCGCTCGACTGCTCGACGACTGCGGCCTCGACCTCATCCTCGTTGGTGACTCCCTCGGGATGGTCGTTCTCGGTCACGCGGACACCACCGAAGTGACGCTCGCCGACATGCTTCACCACACCCGCGCGGTCGCCCGGGGGGCAATGAAGACCCCGGTCGTCACCGACCTGCCCATCGGCACCTACGCGACGCCAGAGCTCGCCATCGAGTCGGCTCGAGCCTCCCTCGCCGCCGGGGCCGACGGCGTGAAACTCGAGGGCGGCACCGAGGTCGCCGCCACCGTAGCCGCCCTTACCGCCGAGGGGATCCCGGTGCTCGCTCACATCGGCATGCTCCCGCAACACGTTCGCGAAGAGGGCGGCTACAAGATCAAGGGACGCACCCCCGAGCAGGCCGAATCGCTCACGGCTGACGCCCTCGCGATCGAAGCGGCCGGAGCCTTCGCGGTCGTCGTCGAATTGGTCGAGCCGTCCCTCGCGGCGGACCTTTCGGCCCGACTCTCAATTCCCACTTTCGGAATCGGCAGCGGCGAAGGCTGCGACGGGCAGATCCGAGTTTTGCACGACATCATCGGTCTTTTCCCGTGGTTTCGACCCGCCTTCGCCAGACCGAAAGCCGACGTGGCCACGACGATTCAAGCCGCCGTCCGCGAGTTCGTCGCCGACGTGCACGCCAACCGATAGTCGCCGCCCCGGATTTCCGATTTGCCCCCGGTTCTCCCCGTCGTAATCTCCCGGATGCGCACAAACCGCTTCACCATCCTTGCCCTCGCCCTGCTCGCCACCGTGGCCGCGCCCCCCACCCTCCGGGCCGAGCTCCCACCGTCGGCCTACGAGGCGATGCAGCGCGAAGCTCCCGACGTTCTCCGGATCAACGTGCTCACCGTGAGCACGCAACCCACCGATTCCGGCGACGACATCGAGATCCTCGCCGAGGTGCTCAAAGTCGGCCGGGGCGACGCGGCGACGACGGGTGACATCATCACGATCCGCTATCAGCGCGAGCGACATCCCGCCGGGTGGGTCGGCCCCGGCCTCGTGCCCGTCCCGGAGGAAAAAGCCGAAACCGTCGCCTACCTCAAAGCCGCCGAAGACGGTTCGAGCTTCGCCCCGGCCGCCGGAATGATGACCTGGCGGTCGTTCTGATCCTCGCCGACTCGACTCGGACCCTCCCCAATGAAGGCGACGACGACCCCCGATCCCGTCCGCCTCGGCGAACGACTGATCCTGCTCGGCGTCGTCGCCAACGCAACGCTCGCCGTCGTCAAGGTGAGCGCGGGCTTCTGGGGCCACTCGGACGCCCTCATCGCCGACGGGATCGAGTCCGCCGTCGACATCTTCGGCTCGGTCCTCATTTGGAGCGCCTTCCGCGTTGCCGTCAAACCACCCGACGCCGAACACCCCTACGGCCACGGGAAGTTGGAATCCCTGGCCGCCGTCGCGGGTGCGATCTTCGTCCTCGGAGCCGGCGCGACCGTCGCCGTCCACAGCGGCGTCCAAATCGTCCTTCAATTCCTCGGCAACGAAAGCGCCCGCTCGATGCCCCGCGGCTGGACGCTCCTCGTCCTCCTCGGTGTGATCGTCACGAAGGAATGCCTCTACCAGCTCCTGCGCCGCCGCGGCGAAGCGCTCGGCAGCTCGGCGATCCAGGCCGAAGCGTGGCATCACCGGTCGGACGCGATCACGTCCTTCGCGGCCTTCACCGGCATTTCGATCGCGCTCATCGGCGGTCCGGCGTGGACGGCCGCCGACGATTGGGCGGCGTTGTTTTCCTGCGTTCTCATCGTCCGCAACGGAGCGCGGATGCTTCGCACGTCGATCGGCGAAGTCATCGACGAGCAGGTCTCCCCCACCCTCGCCGCCGACATCGAAGCCGTCGCCTGCCGCGTCGAGGGAGTCTCGAGCGCCGAAAAGTGCCGGGTCCGAAAAAGCGGCCTCACGCTCCTCGCCGACCTCCACGTCCGGGTGCCGGGAACGCTCACCGTCCACCGCGGCCACGAAATTTCCCACGAAGTGAAGGATCACCTCCTGGCTGCCGACCTCCGCCTCACCGACGTCACCGTCCACCTCGAGCCGGAAGCAGCGCAAAGCGACACCAACCCCGGGTAGGGGAGCCGCGCCGCCGGGTTCCGACTTCTTCACCCCCACCCCGCTCACGCTCACCCTTCGAACCGCCCCCCGCCCCCGCAGCCTCCGGCATTGCCCGTCCGGCACGACCGCCAGATCCTCGCGGCCAGGCTCGTCTCCCGCTCCGCCATCGCGTTCCTCGTGGCCGCAACCGCCTCGACCCACGCGGGCGACACCCTCGAGAGCCTCCGTCTAGCGCTTCCCGACGATCCAACCTTCCGTCAAACCCAACTAGGCCCAACCTCCACCGACAAAATTCAAAACGTCGAACGGGGTCGCAACTAGCGCGAGCGCACCCACCCCCGGAGGGCGAGGCTCCTGCCGAGCCGTGTTCGCATCACCCCACCGTCGAGCGAGACATCGGGCGATCCAGGCGCAATCCAACGGCTCCAAGGCAACCTTCCCGCATTCCCACCAATCACCAATCACCAGTCACCAATCCGCGGGACCCAGGGTCATCACAGCCCCCCGTGCTTCCACATCGAGAGCGCCAGCCGGATGCACATGTAGAAGCCCCAGATGATTCCGAGCAATCCGATCAGCGACACGTCCCACACCCGCGGCGGCATGTTCGACAGCACCAGAATCGACGAACAGATCAGCACGGACGCCGCCAGAATCGCGTTCGTCAGCCGGTTTGCGATCGAGTCCAAGGTCTTCTGGAGGGGTTCGAATCCATCCGGATCGATCTTGTGCTGCAGCGGAATGTTGAATTGCCCGCGCTTCGCCTTCTCGTAGAAGCTCCGAAAGTCGTGCGGGAAGTCCTCGAGGAAGTCGATCGACTGCGAGACGACCTTTCGCATGAGCCCAAGCAGGTGCGTCGGATGGTATTTGTTCTCGATGAGCGTGGCCGCGTAGGGCTTGCCGAGAATGACGAAATTGAGGTCCGGATTGAGACCCCGGCCCGTCGACTCGACCTGCGAAAGCGCCTTGATCCCGAGATAAAAGCTCCCCTTCATCCGCAGATCGTTTTTCCTCAGCACGTCGAGAAGCTTGTTGAGGACCTCCCCCAGCCGGATGTCTTTCAACGGCTGATTGAGGTGCGTTTCGCTGAAGTCCTCCACGTCACGCAGCATCTGCTCGCCGTGGTCGACGTAGCCCTCCTCCGACATCTGCACAATGGCCTGCATGACCTGTTGGTGATCCTTCTCCGCCAGCCCCGCGATCATGTGCGCGATGCTCGACCGGAACCCCGGCGAGAACGACCCCATCATCCCGTAGTCGTAAAGCCCCAGCGACCCATCGTTGAGCACCGTCATGTTCCCCGGGTGCGGGTCGCCGTGGAAAAATCCGAACTCGAAAATCTGCTGATAAATCAACCGCGCCATCCGCTCCGACAGCTCGATCGGATCGATCCCGTTCGCCACCAGCGCCTCGACGTCGTCGACCGCGATCCCGGTCATGAATTCGAGCGTCATCACCTTCTCCGCGGAGAATTCCCCGTAGACCTTCGGCACGTGAATGGTCTCGTTCTCGTCGAATTGCTGGCGAAAACGGTCTTCGTTCGACGCCTCGTTGCCGAAGTCCAATTCCTTTCGCAGCGTCGCCGCAAACTCCGTGACGACCCCGATCGGGTTGAGCGTCGCGATCTCCGACACGTGTTTGTCGACGAATTTTGCCAGGTCGAGAATGATCGAAAGGTCCCGCTCGATGACTTTCCGAATCTCCGGACGCTGCACCTTGATCGCCACCAGCGTCCCGTCCCGCAGAGTCGCCCGATGCACCTGAGCGATCGACGCCGCCGCGAACGGCTCGGTTTCAAACTCCGCAAAAGCCTCCTCGACCGTCATCCCCAGTTCCTCTTGAAAAATCCGCTTCGCCTCCTTCCCCGGGAAAGTCGGCACGTTGTCGTGCAGCTTGCACAGCTCCTCGTAGAATTCCGCGTTCACCAGATCCCGGCGCGAACTCAGGATCTGACCCAGCTTGATGAACGTCGGACCAAGCTCCTCCAACGCCAGCCGCAACCGGACCTCGGGCGGCTGCGCGAGCAGACCCGAATCGTGCACCTTGAGCGTCGCCGTCTCGATCCCGATGACGTTCTGCAACGTCACCAGCTTGAGCACGTCCGCGAACCCGTATTTGAACAGGATCTGGACGATTTCGTTGTAGCGCGGCAGGTGCGAAGCGAATTCGACCGCGGATCGGAGCTGATTGATAATCACGCCCGCACCAATACCACGCCCGACCTAAAGGAAAAGCGGCAACGAAGACTCATCCAACAAGCACCCCGGCCCACACCCCGTGCCATCGGCTTCCAGCCGATGACCAAACCAGAATCGGCCCAAAGCCGATTCCATTCCATCAAGCCACCGGCAGAGCCAAAGCGTGAACGATCGCGCCCACGATCAGCCCATACAACACGTGCGCCAGAAGCTGCATGAATCCCGTCATCGGCCCACGCTTCTGATATTTACGGATCGGGTGGTGCTCCATCACCGCGATACTGGTGAACAGCATCACCAGCGCACCGTGCACCGCACCGGCCAACACGCCCGTGCCGGTATTGAGCGGCAGCCCCGCCAGGCCGAAGAGAAACCAATAGATGTAGGCAAACGCGATCCCGGAACCGAAGTGGATCACGAATCCCGGAGCCCACGCGTTGTCCTCCCGTTTCGTCCAGAGCGCACCCACCGCCCGGATGATGTCGACGTTCTCGACGTTCATGAACCGTGGAACGATCAGAAAAATGGTCATCGCCACGGTCCCGACGATGCCCGCGATCAACGGAATTAAGTATTCTGGCATTTGTCCAAATGCTGCGCCGTTGCCCCGCGCCGAACAAGGAAATATCGGGTCGTTCGCTGACTCAGCGACCCCGACGATTCGGGCAATCACTACCGTGAGCCACTGCCGACGCCCCCACCTCCGGCCAGTCCGATCACCCCCCCGCGACGAAACCTTCCTCTTTCGGTTCGCACTCCCTATTCAATCCCCATGTCCCGCAATTGGTTCGTCGCCTGGCCCGTCTTGAATGGCAACGAATGGCTCGCCGCCCTCTCCGCCGCCGCCCCCACCGGGATCGATTTCCTCGATCCCGACGATCTCCACGTCACCCTCGCCTTCCTCGGCACCCACGACGCCCCCGCCGAGGCGAAAATGGCCGGCATCCTCCGCGGCCTCCCGCTGGAAGGGGTCGCGATCACCCCCGGCCCCCTCGTCGCACTCCCCCAACCCCGCCGATTCTCCGCCATCGCCGCATCCATCGACACCGGCCGGATCGAGATCGAGAAACAAACCGCCAAGTGGATGCCCCGACTCTGCCGCGAGTCCGGGGCCCGCATCGACACCCGCGCCCCGCTCCCGCACCTCACCATCGCCCGCCCCGCCCGCCGCATCCGCGACGACGAACGCGATGACGTTCTCGAGTGGCTCGACAACCGCCCCCTCGACGAAACCCCCCTCACCCTGGCGACTCCCGCCATCTACCGCTGGGCGGAAAAAACGACCACCCGCCGCTACGAGATCATCGAGCCGTGATCGCAGCCGCCACCGCGGTGACGCCCCCCCAGCGCGAAGCGCATCCAACCAAGGTAGGGAAGCCGCGCCGCGGGTTCCGTCGCCTCCGACCGGCGCGCCCGAAATCACCCTGAAAAGGAAAGTGGGGAGTTGAGAAATTTGAGTTGAGAGTTGGGGATGAGCGACTTGCGCCGAATCACGAGTTCACTTGGAAGGTGAACGCCCTTGGCTCCGCAAATTCGTTCATCCTGAAGCATTCTATTGCCTTCGGCGGTCTCCGCTTCGCTCCGGCTCTCAACTATGAACTCTCAACTTCCTCTCTAGGACCACCACAGCGCGCCATCCCGCCCATCACCCGGCGTCGCGGCTTCCGAACCTTCGGACGATAGCACTCCCTCGACCCTGCGCGACCTAGCGGGTCCGCAAGTTCGACACCGACGACAGAATCCCGGTGATCATCGAATACGCCACCAGTCCGACGAAGATCGCCACCACGAGGATCGTGAGCGGCTGGATGAGCGTCGTCATGTGCGCGATCTTGTTCGTGAATTCCTTGTCGTAGCGCGCTGCGCTCCGCTGCAACGCGCCGGCCAGATCGCCCGTCTGCTCGCCGACGTTCATGATGTCGATCAGCACCGCCGGAAAAAACGGGACGTTCCGCAGCGCCGCCGACAGCGAACTCCCCTCACCCACCCGGTCAACCAACCGCCCCAACAAACCCTTGATGTAAACGTTCGCCGTCGCCCGCTGCAGAAGCGTCAACGCGTTGAGCAGAATCACTCCGTTCGACACCAACGTCGAAAGCGTCTGCGAGAACTCGGCCAGAAATTGCACCCGCAGCACCGGCCCGACCAGCGGCAGATCGAGCTTCACCCGGTCCCACGTCATCCGACCTTCCGGAGTTTTTTTCCAAGCCATGAATCCCGCGACCGCCGCGCCGATCACCAGAATCACCGCCCACCAGTAGGACCCGAAGAACGAACTCAGTCCCACCAGCATCTTCGTCATGAACGGCAGTTCCTTCCCCGTCTTGCTCAACAGGACCGTGAGCTGCGGCAACAGGACCGTCATGAAAACGATGAGCAGCACCACACCCGCCGTGAAAACGATGCTCGGGTAGACCAGCGCCATCGTGATCCGCTTCCGCAGATCCGTCATGATCGCAAAATACTCCGCCTGTCGCCGCAGGATCTTCGGCAGCGCCCCAGCCGTCTCGCCCGCCGCCACCATGCTGCAGAACAGATCCGAAAACGAATCGCCCAGGCTCCGCAGCGCATTGGAAAAACTCACCCCATCCCGCACCTGCTGCCGCACCCTTGCCGCCACGGCCTTGAGCGGCGACCGCTCCTTCCGCCCCTCGATCACCTTGAGCGCGGGCTCGAGCTGCAGTCCCGCGTCGAGGAGTTCCGACAATTCCTCGGTGAAAAGCAGAACGTCCTTCGTCGCCAGCCGCCGCACCGGAGCGACCGCGCCACCCTGGTCCGCCGACGCCGACGTGACCGCCGCCCCAGACTCGTCCGTCGCGACGATCGAGACCGGCCGCAGCTTCCGGCCCAGGATCACGTTGTAGGCCTCGGCCTTCGACCTTGCGTCGACGACGCCCGTCTCGACCGTTCCCGCCGGCGTCGTCGCCCGAAATTGAAAGTTCGCCACCGCCGTCTTCCCCCGCCGTTATTCGTCGAGCACGTCCAGCTCCGCCGACGTCACCCGCAGCACTTCCTCGACCGACGTCATTCCCTCGAGCACGCGGTTCCAACCGTAATTTCGCAGCGGAATCATCCCCTCCGCCATAGCAAGGGTCCGCAGCGCCGGGGCCGACGCCTTCCGCTGGACCAGGTCCTGCATCCGCTGCGACAGGATACAAATCTCGTAGAGCGCCGTCCGCCCGCGATAGCCCGTGAACCGGCAGGCGTCGCAGCCCTTCGGTCCGTAGATCGTCCCCTCCCGCTCGGTCGGAAATCCGATCCGCTTGAGGTTCCCGACCGGATGGTGCTCGGGCGTCCGGCAGTCCGGGCACAACCGCCGCACGAGCCGCTGCGCGATGAACGCCCGCACCGACGAGCCGATGAGAAACGGCTCCACCCCCATGTCGATCAACCGCGTGATGCCGCCGACCGAGTCGTTCGTGTGCAACGTGGAAAAAACCAGGTGCCCCGTGAGCGCCGCCCGGACGGCGATCTCGGCGGTCTCCAGATCGCGCATCTCACCGACCATGATCACGTTGGGATCGCCGCGCAGCACACTCCGCAGCGCCCGCGCAAAGGTCAGGTCGATCTCCGGCCGCACCGCGATCTGGATCACGCCCGGCAGCTTGTGTTCGACCGGATCCTCGATCGTGACGATGCGCCGCTCCTTCGTGTTCAGCGACGAAAGGAACGTGTAGAGACTCGTCGACTTACCGCAACCGGTCGGCCCGGTCACGAGAACGATCCCATTGGGCATCGCGAGAAATTCCAGAATCTTCGCCTCGGAGTCGCGGTCCAACCCCAGCCGCGCGAAGTCGAATTGCTCCTGCCCCAGCAGACGCAGGCTGATCGTCTCCCCCGTCACCGATGGGATCACCGCCACACGCACGTCGATCGGTTGCCCGCCCAGCTCGAGCTGAATCCGCCCGTCCTGTGGGATCCGCCGCTCCGCGATGTCGAGGCTGGCCATGATCTTGATCCGCGAGAGCACCGAGGCCTGGAGCACCTTGATGTTGGGCGGCACGGGCACCTCGTGGAGGATGCCGTCGATCCGATACCGAATCCGCAGATCGGTCCCCAGCGGCTCGACGTGGATGTCGGTCGCCTGCTCGACCAGAGCCTCGCGCAGGATCTGGTTCACAAATTTCATCACCGACGCCTCGGAGTCGTCGTTGTCCACGATGTTGATCTCCTCGCCGGACTGCTCGGCCGCCCCCTCCTCCCGATCTTCGAGCAACTCCTCGAACGTCTCCGCGCCCACGCCGTAGTGCGCCCGCAACGCCGCGACCACCGACTTGCGCGTCGAAAGCAGAAACTTCACCCGCTGCGGAAATTGCTGCCGCACCGCCGCCCGCGCCAAATGATCAAGCGGATCGTAACCCACGAGCGTGATCGAGTCCGCGTCCATCGCCAGCGGCACCAAGTGATACCGCAGCGCCAATCGAGCCGGAAAACCATCCGGCAGATCCGCCACCCCCTCGGTCGGCGCCTCATACCAATCCACGCCCAATCGCTCCGCGAGATCCTTCAGAAACGTCGTCTCCGACACTTGCTCCGCGTCGAGCACCGCCCGCACCGGCGACCGCTGCGACCGGAAAGCCACCTCAGCCGAGTCGAGCAACCCATCGGCGACGGAAGCCCCGCTGGCCGCCAAGGATTCGGCAATCAAAGCAATCGCACTCATGAGCGGCCCTCTCTCCCAATCGAGAGTCGAGCGCCGAGCGCCGAGAAATATAATTCGAGGAGCGGCGGCTTCCAGCCGCCGAAGGTAGGCGATGCGAAGCGAGCCGCCCCCTCGAGGACCGGCGATTTGCAATCGCCGAACCAAACCAACGGCGAAGCCGCACTCCCCCTCACCGCGCCCCCCATCACCGCACCAACTCCGGCACCGGCTCCAGATACCGGTTCTCGAACCGCCCGCCCGGCAGCGTCCCACGCTGCACTTCCACCGGCGCGGGCAGGTCGTAAAGCTGACCCTCGTCGAAGGACGCGTTCTCCCGCTCGATCCGCTGCACCACCCGCACGTCCTCGTCCGTGTTGATGATGAACGGCTGGATCATCACGATCAGCTCCTGCCGCGTCTGATTTTTCCGCGTCGTCCCAAAGAGCGCCCCGACGTAGGGAATATCCTTCAAATACGGGATCCCGGCCTGCGTGAACGTATCCTGATCCGTGATCAACCCGCCCAGAATCACCGTATGCCGATTTGGCACCGTCACCGTGGTCCGCAGTTCCTGCGTCGCGATCACCGGCACACTGTTGCCGCCGATCGTCACGTTGCTCTGCACGTTGTCGTTCTGCTGGGCGATTTTGAGCGTCACTTCGTTCGGCGAATTCACCAGCGGGATCACCTCCAGCTTGAGCACGACGTCCTTGAACTCGATGTTCGACTGGATCGCGGTCCCGTTGTTGTTGACCGAGCTGTCGACGACCGACGTGAGCGAACTCGTCGGGACCGGCACCTGCTGGCCGCTGCTGATGACCGCTTTCTTGTTGTTCACCGTGTAAACGTAGGGACGGGAAACCACCTTGAAACGGTTCGACGTCCCGAGGGCCTGCGCCAGGATGTCGACCGAGTCCGCGATGGTTCCAAAGACGGTCAATCCCGAGACCACCGGCAAAGCGTTGCGCGCCACAGCGGCCGCGGCGTTCCCCGCCGCGTCGATCGCCTGGTCCGTCCCGGGCAGCACATCGATGCCCGCCGTGCGATTCGAGAGCAGATTCGAGATTCCAGCCGTCTCGCCCTGACCCAGGATCCGGACGTCGCCGAATCGCATCAGGTAATCCACGCCAAAATTCACGCCGTCCCCCAGCGTCAGCTGCCCGATCACGACCGCGAGGTAAATCTGCTTCTGACGCTGGTCGAGCATGTCGAGCAGCGTGTCGGCTTTCATCCGGCTCTCGGGCGGCCCAAAGACGATGATCCGATTGCCCGCCCGGTCGGCCACGATCTTCGACTTCCCGACCACGATGGACTGCGGCGACGTGCTGTCCGCCGGCTCGTTGAGGAGATCGGGCTTGCCCGCGGCACCACCGCTTCCCGCGAAGTCGCCGCCGCCGTTGGCGTTGTTGTTGTTCGAATTCGCGTTGTTGTCACCGGTCCCGCCGCCGTCCGACGACTTCTGCTCGTCGTCCTCGCCCTCCGCCAGAAGGTTCGCCAGGACGGGAAGCACCTCACCCGCGTTGGCAAATTGCAGCGCGCGGTCCAACGGCTCGCCGAATTCCACAACCCCGTCGAGATTCTGCACGATCTCGGCGATGTAATCCATCTGACCCTCCGGCGCCGTGACGATCACCCGGTTGGTCCGCAGATCCGGAATGATCTTGATGCGCTGCGGCACGGCGGAAACGAGGTTGGGCTGACCTCCGTCCGGCGGCACGGCGTCGGGTGGCACCCCCGGCGGCTGACCCTCGACCCGCTGGATCTGTTGCGTGGTCGGGTTGGATTGCTGGTCGACCTCGAAGATCTTCTCCAACGTCTCGGCCACCTGCTCGGCATCGGCGCGCGTGAGTTCGAAAAATTTCGTAATGCTCCGCGACCCCTCGACGTCGATCACCTGCTTGAGATCGATCAACCTCCGCACCAGCGCGACGTTCTCGGTGATCACCAACGCGTTCACGCTCGGCACCGCGACGATGCCGCCCAGCATCGGCCGGGTCTGCACGTATTGTTCGAAGAGCGTCTTCGCTTCCTCGCTCTTGAGGTAGCGGAAGGGCATGAAGTAACTCACGACCTGCTCGTTGGTCGGGAGCTGCACGGGGGAAGTGTAAAGTTGCACCCCCTCGCTCTTGGCCACTTTCTGCGGGCCGAGGATTTTCACGGTCTTGTCGTCGACGTCGACCAGCACGTATCCATTCAGCAGCAACGCCGATTCGATCAGTGCCACCGCCTCCTCCTTCGGCAGCAAGTCGGGGGCGGTGATCGTCAACTGAACTCCACTCAGATTCCCATCGCGCACCAGAATCTTACCCGTCAGTCGCTGGTAATAATCCAGCACGTCCTGCACGGGATTATTGGGAAACTGCACCGAAACGTTTCCGTCGGCATCGGTTGCGGCGGGGTCCGGCTGTGCTGCCAAAGGCAGCGCCAGCAGAATGGAGGCGACGAGAAGGAAGGGCGAGAGTTTCATGAGGAAGTGGATCAATTCTGATCGAGGGTGATCGTGCGACGCCGGATGGTCTTGGCGGCGGGCGGCAGACCTGGCGGCGTGACCGCCGGTGGCACGACCGCCGGGGCCGGGATCGAGCGTCGCTGGACGATCGAGGCGGGGTCGACTGGCCGCGCTCCGTCGCCGTTCGGCACGCCGGAGTTCGATTGGGCCGTGACCAGCAGCGCCGCTGGGTCGTAGCCGATGGAGGCCTGCTCGCTCCCCACGCGGATCGTTGCCGTGGATTGCCGCGGGTCGCGGTCCAGTTCAATCGAAATCACCTCCACCCCGGACTCCGGCGTCTCACCCACGGCGACGGAGAAGCGCTCCTGCGAATTGCGGTCCAGCAGAAAAGCGATCGCCTCGTCGCCCACCTTCCCCAGCCCCGTGAGCGAATAACGTTTCTCCAGCCCATCGGACTGCGTCACGACCTGCGTCTCCACGATGAAGGGCGACTGCTCCCAAATGTGCTCGTAACGCGAAATCTCGTACGTCTGCGGCGAAAAAATTTCCGCCGCCTCCCGCGCCACGACCGGCCCAAACGTCCCGAATCCGACGAGAACGCAACTCAAGCAGCGGCGATTGGCAATCGCCGCACCAACCCAGGCGCGAAACGCCGTCTCAAAACGCAAACCGGTCAAAAATCTCATGGGGATGAAGACAGCGCGACCTCCTCGTCGCCCGCGTCGCGGTAGACCTTCGTGACCCGCACCTGCAGACGCATGGTAGAAGCGGCATCCGCCCGCTTCAACGTGAAAGTCTCGATCGCCACGTAGTTGCCCGGAGCCTGCAGGGCGTTCAGCCATTCCACCATCGCCCGCAACTCCCCGCGCACGTCCAGGTCGAGACCCGTCGTGGTCAGGCCATCCGCGCTGAACGACTCGCGCAGACTCTGGGATTCCACGGACAATCCCGCCGCCTGCACCCCGCGCTGCACCGATTCCGCAAACGCCGAATCCGACTGCAGTCCGTCGTAGACCTCGAGCGGATTCCGCTCGATCCACTCGCCCCGCACCTCCCAGTAATCCCGCCCGGCGATCATCACCTCCGACTCGCGAATCGCGATCCGCTGGGTCCGCAGCGCCGCCTCGTTCGCCCGCAGCTGGCCCGTCACCCAATTGAACAGGAGCAAATTCCCGATGAGGAGCAGCGTCCCACCCAGCGCCAGCGCCAGCATGCGTTCGTTTTTATTGAGCGCTCTCACAACAAATCGAAGGTCCCCTGAATCTGAAATTTCGCCGACCCATCCGGTCGCAATGCCGGGGTCCCCATCTGCCACTGGATCCCGGCCAGGTCGGGGTCGTCCCGCAGCGCGTCGAAAAACGGCGTCGCCAGGCGCTGCGGCGACGCGTCACCCTCGATGAGAACCCGCCCCTCCTCGACGCTGAAAACCGTCATCCGGACCCCATCCTCCGGCAAATGCTCCACAACGTGGTGAAGAATCTCGAGTGGGAAAAATTCCGTCTCGGTCGTCGCCCCGATCCGCTCCCACTGGTCCGCCACGGGTTGAAATGTCGTCACCTCGGCCCGCAAATCCTCGACCCGGCCCGCCGTCCCCGCGATCTGCAGCCGCTGCCACCCCAGATAAAGCCCCACGATGAGCAGGATTCCCGCGTAAGCCGCCACCGCCGCGACCGCAATCTGGCGAATCTGTCGCGCTCGCACCGCCGCCACCGCCGCCGCCACCGCCGCCGTCGGGCGCCAGCGGAAGACCGCGTCCGCAAAAGTCGGCTTCACCTCGTCCGGGGCCGGGGCCGTTCCCACCACTCCAGCCGGCAACCGAATGACACCGTCTTTGAAACCGGCCAGCTCGTTCACCAACTCCACGTCACCTCCGAGCACCGCCTCGGCCCGCAACTGCAAAGTCACGAGATTCAACCACCCGGAAATCTCCCGCGTATCGTCCGTCATCCCGATCGCTTCCCAGTAGACGAGCCGATCCCCCCGCGTGAAAGCAGCCACGAGGTCGCCCCCTTCGCGCCAGAGCGTCAGCGAATCCGGTTGAAATCCCCGCAGGAACGGACTTGCCTCGTAGCGGTCGAACAAGGTCACCGGGATCGTGTCCGGCATCGTCGCGGGAAAGACCGTAGCCAGCACCAGCGTGCGATCCCCGCGCGCTTCCAGATGCCGAACCACCGCGTCCCCCGCCGTCTGCCGTTTACTCAGCAGCCCCCGCACCTCGACCTCGAGCTTCGCGGTCTCGTCGACGATCTCCCGATCCGTCGAGTCGATCCAGATCGGCACCGCCACGACCAACCGCGCCGGCAGAGCCAGCGTCGTCGCCGGACCCGACACCACCGGATCCCGCTCGACCGATTCGACCCAAGTCGGTTCCGACGCCTCGCCGCCCGGCCAACGCCAGCGCTCCCACACGTCCCCCCAGAGCCGGATCATCTCCGGCGGCTCCTTCTTACCGCGACTCATCCTTCCTTCCAACTCAGGATCGACGCCTCGCCGCCGCCACCATTCCCGGATCCATCCGCCTCATCCCGATTCACCACGACCGTAATCTTGTGGCTCACCCCGCCCGTCGTCCCAACGCTCTCGATCCGGGTCGGCTCGACCCCGATCGCAAACCGCGCCTCGAGCGCCTGCCGCTGAGCCTCCGACAGTCCGACGACCGCGACCACCTGCTCGAGGTTTTCAAAAATCAGATCATCATCCGTTTGCGCCTCCCCGTCCGGCCCGTTTCTCGACTCGTTCAGCCGCCCGACCTGCTCGTTCGACAGGCCCGCCACCGCCCGCAGCACGTCACCGCCCGCGTCCTGCGCGTCGAGCTTGTCGGAACTGAGCACGGAAAACACGTCCTCCCAGCCCGATCGTTGCGCAATGACCTCGTCCATCCCGCGCACTCTTTCCATTTCGTCCACGGAGATAAAGTTTCGATTCTCCGGGATCGAATATCTTGTCTGCCCCCGCAAGTCATCCTCCTCGGCCCCATTGAGCGAGCGCAAGTCGTTCTCGTCCACCCAGTCCCGGAGCGAATCCACGGTCACGCGGCTCAATTGCTCCGGCACCTCCCAGAGTTCGAACAGATCCTTCAAAGTGTCGTCGTTCTCGTCGCTCAGCACGTCATTCACGTTGATCCGGGCACTCTCGCTCGTCACCGCCACGTCGATCGAATCACCATTTTCCAGGCGCTGATGCAGCAGCTCGTCCCCGCGCTTCACCTTTGGGTTCAACCCAAAAGCCAACCCCGTCAGCGCCAACTCCCGCGCCTCGAACCGCTTCGTCGCCAGACTCGAAGCGTCCACGTCCGCATCCACCACCCGCGCCAGACCCACGATCAGCACCGACAAAATCGCCACGCACCAAAGCGTCAACACCAGCGCACTCCCCCGAGGGGTCAGTCCGTTCATTGGTTCAATTTTCACCCACTTCCTCCTCATCCCCGGTCAGCCCGCCCTCGCCGTTTTCCTCCGCGGAACCCGCGCCGCCGGCCCCGGGCCCACCCTCGTCGTCCGCGATCGGCGGCAGCCAGAACTGCAACGGCAGCACCGAGCCATCCAACCGCGTCAGTTCGAGGTCCACCATCGAAGGGCGCCCCTGCTCCGGCTTCCAGGTCTCCACGAGCGGCGTCCCATTCGCCTCGCCAAACCGCCATCGCAGCGTCCGCACCTCCGGTAGGATTGGCAGCCAGGTGAGCGATTCCAACTCCGCATCCCGCCGGGCCGTGTCCTCCTCCGAAGCGTCGAAGTTCGCCAGACAGATCGTGAACGCCCCCGCCCCATCCGGGCGGGCCGCCAAAGCCAAACCATCCGACCGCGCTCCCGCCCCCCCAAAATCCGCAATCTCCGGAGCCGGCCAAACCAGCATCTCGACCACCGCCCCCTTCCCAGCCTCCTGCCGAATCCGCAAATCGATCGAAGCATCCGCCGGAAGATTCAGGAACATCACCCGCACAAAACGCTGGAACGCGTCCATCCGAGCCGTCGCCAACTGAGCCTCCGAAACGTCCGCCGAAGCCGTCACCGCCACCGAAACCGCCGAAAAAATCCCCCCAGCCAGCATGATAAAAATCGCCACGGAGACGAGCACCTCGATCAAAGTGAAAGCCCGCGCTCCCGCCAGCGACGAAGTGGGCTGAGTCGAAGTTTCAAAGAGCGGCGATTTGCAATCGCCGACCCACCCAACCACCGAAGCCGCACTCTGTTCCACACTCACGGCTGATAAACCAAATGCGACACCGCCCAGCTCTGCTCCACCCCCGCCTCCCGCCAAGTCGCCGTCACCCCCACCTTCCAAAACCCCTCCAATCGCGTCAACGCCGCATCCGTCACCTCCTCCCGCTCGACCGCCTCCCGATAAAGCGTTCCATCCAGCTCACTCTCGGTCGCATTTTCCTGCAGCGGTCCGACCGACAACCGGGCCAGCCGACTCTCGATCTGCGCCCGGATTTCATTCTCCCGCTGCACCGCACCCGCACCTCGTACCGTGGCCTCCAGCGCAATGAGAAGGCCCAGCCCCGCCATCGCGAAGACACCCACCGCAATGAGCACCTCCAACAGCGTGAACGCCGAGGCCCGCCTTCGATCCAGCCGCCCGCTCCGCATTCCCGTCGCTAGTTCAGAACGAATACCGCTCATCCGCCACCCGCCCCGTCAGAAAATCGAAATCCGACTCCACCCACGAATCCCCCTCCGCCAACCGCACCGAAAACGGAGTCACCATCCCCGCCGCAAAGAACCGCCAGATCTGCCCGTCCATTTTCTCCCACTTCTTCTGGCCCGGCAGCCGCACCGTCAAACGCCCCTCGCTCGGAGCCGCCAGCAGCATCACCCCTTCCCCCGATTCCCGGTCGATCTGCTCCCAGCCGTCCAGCGTCAGAATCATCCGGCGCTCCTCGCCGTCAGCCTCCGCCGCCACCCGTTGCTCCCGCACGACATCGGCGATCGCCTCCATCTCACCCCGCATCCTCCGCTCCTGAAGAGACGCCGTCACCATCGGTGCGACCCCCAGGAAGACGACGGAAATGATCATCAGCGCGATCACGATCTCGAGCATCGTGAAGCCGGCGCGAAGCGGGCACACCGCACCCGGCTTATCGGTCTGGATAAACGTCATCGTCGGTGCCCTCGACCTTGTCCGGCCCAAACGAATAGATGTCGAACGACGCGGGATTCCGCTTCCCGGGATACACGTAGCCGTAATCGTTCTGCCACGGATCCTTCGGAACCGCCGTCATGATGTTGCTCCACCGCCGAGGCATCGGCTCGGACGTAGGTTTCGTCACCAAGGCTTCCAATCCCTGCGCCGTCGTCGGAAACGCCCGATTGCTCATCTCGTAAAGCCTCAGCGACGACTCGATCGTCTGAAAATCCCCGTCCGTCCGCTGCAGCTTCGCCGCGTCGAGATTTCCGCTCATCATGTAGATCGCCGACCCGAGGATCACGGTGATGATGCCCAGCACGAGCATGATTTCGAAGAGCGTGTAGCCGGCTCGATTCCGGCGGGGAGAGGAGATTTTCATGACAATGGGGATGGATGGAATGATTCGAGGGCAACCTAGCGCATTTCGACCGATTCGGAAGAAATCTCTACCGTCGGCTGTTCGGGTGGCTCGATCTCCGGTTCGGGCGTCGCCGGAGCGACCCGCAACTGCAGCGCCGCGTCCCGAACGAACGAACGCTTCTTCGCCGTCTCGAGCACGATGGAATTTTCCCCCTCCTTCAACAACCCATCATCCAGGACAATCGACCCCTCGCGCCACCCCGCGAATGCCATCCGGCCCGATCTCAGCCGCACGTAACCCGGATCCGTCAGCGCCGGCACCAACGGCTGCAACCGACCCGCCACCTTCCCATTCACCCACACCTTCACCGAGCCCCCCGGCGCAATCCCCAGAAATTTCGCCCGAAGCAACGCCTGCTCGCCCGGCGCGCTGAGAGGCACAACGAACTCGACGTTCCCGTCCAAAGCCGCCACCCCGTCCAGCAACGAAGCGTCCAGCACGTCGCCAAACCACGCATCCGGAGCCGCCAACACCTCGCTTCCCGTCATCTCCTGATTAAAGAGCATTTGCCCACCCGCGATGAGATCCGGCCTCTGAACGTCGCTCGCCACGAAGACCCCCGTCGGAGCCACCCAGTCCAGCCGCACCCGCAGAATCTTCCGCTGATCCCCCGACAAATAGACCCGCCCCGCCTCCCTCAAGACCTCCGCCGGCAAACGCACCGTCCGTCGATTCAACCCGGAAACGCCCTCCGCCAATCCAGTTGACAACGTCACCTGCTCGCCCGAAACGTCACCGATCCAGAACATCGCCGGCCCCTCCGACCCGTCCTCCGCGAAGATCACCGTGATGAAAAGTTCCTCCCCCTTCGCCCCCGGCATCAGCAGAAACTCGGCGTAGCCCCGCCCATCCGGCGAAGCCACCTGCCGCGGAGCCGCCATCAACCCCTCCGGATAAACCAGCGGCCCCCGAATCGGCAGATCCACCGTCAACGTCCCAGCCGCGTAAGCGCCGAAGGATGCGGTCAGCAGAAAAAACGAAGCCAGTCGACAAGGAAGCATTGGCGACTAAACGTTCCCGGGAAAATCCGGAGCGATCCCTGAGCCTTTCATCAACCCGTCCAGACCGAAAAAGTCCATCTTCCCAAGCGAGTCGCAGATCCAAACTTCCCGAGCGCCTTGCTCGAAATAAAGCCGCCTTCGTTCGTTCAACTCGCCCTCCGAACTCGAGGGAGAGTGAAAATCAGCACAAATTTCAGGAGCGATCGGGTAAGGAGTCGTGAACTCCCATTCGCTAAAAAACTCCCGCGACATCCAAGCCACGTCGGCAACCCTTACGCCCAAATCCGTCTGAATCGAGCACCCGCAAAGAAGTTCTCCTCCCAAAGATTGCTGAGAAAGCAGAGCCAAGATTCGGCTGCGAACGTGCCCACGCAGATTCGACGCCGGAGCCATCACAATCTGGCCATACCAGTTCGTCTCAATCTTATAAGGCAGGTTCCGCAGCGAAGGATCCTCGCAAACCTGTTGCCAATTCATGCGGACAGATTACCCGTATTCGCCACCAAATCAATCTTTCGAAAAACAAAGCCGCGCCGCGCCGCGACCCCACCATTCTCCATTCACCCCTCACCAATCACGTAATTTGAACCCCCGCGAAGCCGCCATC
This sequence comes from uncultured Verrucomicrobiae bacterium, assembly GCA_963719495.1. GTDB lineage: Bacteria > Verrucomicrobiota > Verrucomicrobiia > Chthoniobacterales > JAATET01 > CAVVKW01. The sequence continues at coordinate 389,528 of CAVRCI010000002.1, read as the reverse complement.
GCCCTCAACCTCATCCCCAAACTCGGCCCCGTCCGCGTCAAGCGCCTCACCGAGCACTTCGGCGGCCCCGCCGCCATCCTCACCGCCCGCCCCGCCGACCTCCGCGCCATCCCCGGAATCGGCCCCGAAATCGCCGGCAACATCACGAATTGGGAGCGCCTCACCGATTTCGAAGCCGAACTTCGCCGCATCGCCGACTTCGGCTGCCACGTCCTCACCCAAGCCGATGCCGCCTACCCCGCCGCCCTCCGCGAGATCCACGACGCCCCCACCGTCCTCTACGTCTGGGGCGAGATCACCCCCGCCGACAACCACGCCATCGGCATCGTCGGCGCCCGCAAGCCCGGCCACTACGCCACCGAGTGCGCCAAAAAGCTCGCCTACCAGCTCGCCTACGCCGGCCTCACCGTCGTTTCCGGCCTCGCCCGCGGCGTCGACGCCACCGCCCACCAGGGCGCCCTCGCCGCGAAAGGCCGCACCCTCGCCGTCATCGGCTCCGGCCTCGCCAAGCTCTATCCCGCCGAGCACGCCCCGCTCGCCGAGCGCATCGCCGCCGGCCACGGAGCCGTCATCAGCGAGTTCCCGATGACCACCACCGCCGACAAACAGACTTTCCCCATGCGCAACCGCATCGTCGCGGGCCTCAGCTTCGGCCTCCTCGTCGTCGAAGCCGGCCAGCGCAGCGGCTCCCTCATCACCGCCACCCAGGCCGCCGAGCAGGGCCGCTCCATCTACGCCATCCCCGGCCGCATCACCGAACCCGCCTGCTTCGGCTCCAACAAGCTCATCCAATCCGGAGCCAAGCTCGTCACCTGCGCCCAGGACATCCTCGACGACTTCGGCCTCCTCTTCCGGGAAACCCCCGACCTCCACGCGTCGGTCGCGCCCCCCGCCCAGCTCTCGCCCGACCACTTGGCGGTTCACACCGCCATCGGCGACGACGAGACCCACATCGACCTCATCGCTTCGAGAAGCGGGTTGCCAATGCCCAAAGTGTCTTCTAGCTTGCTCGCCCTTGAAATGAGGCGGCTCGTCAAACAGCTTCCCGGCAGCCGATTCGTCCGAATCAACTAAATCAAAATCTGCGTTAATCTGCTCAATCTGCGGACCAAAAAATCATGGGAAAAACCTTAGTCATCGCAGAGAAACCCAGCGTCGCCGGTGACCTCAGCCGCGCCCTCGGGAAATTCACCAAGCAGAAAGACTTCTACGAGAACGACGATTACGTCGTCACCTCCGCGGTCGGTCACCTCGTCGAACTGTGCCTCCCCGGCGAGATGGACAAAAAGCGCGGCAAGTGGTCCTTCGCCAACCTCCCCATCATCCCCGAGCACTTCGACCTCAAGCCCATCGAGAAAAACGAGACCCGCTACAAACTCCTCAAGAAGCTCCTCAACCGCAAGGACATCGACGACGTCATCAACGCCTGCGACGCCGGCCGCGAGGGCGAACTCATCTTCCACTACATCATGGAGCTCACCGGCTCCAAGAAGTCCACCTCCCGCCTCTGGCTCCAGTCCATGACCTCCGAAGCCATCCGCAAAGGCTTCGAAAATCTCCGCGATGGCGTCGAAATGACCCCCCTCGCCGACGCCGCCGTCTGCCGCTCCGAGTCCGATTGGCTCGTCGGCATCAACGGCACCCGCGCCATGACCGCCTTCAACAGCAAAGGCGGCGGCTTCCAACTCACCCCCGTCGGTCGTGTCCAAACCCCCACCCTCGCCATCCTCGCCGAGCGCGAAGAAAAGATCCGCGCCTTCGTCCCCAAACCCTACTTCGAAGTCTTCGGCGACTTCGGCGTCTCCGCCGGTCAATACCGCGGGCGCTGGTTCAACGAAAAATTCAAGAAGAGCGAAACCGACGACCAGCTCAAAGCCGAGCGCATCTGGACCGAAGACGAGGCCAACGCCCTCAAAGCCAAGTGCGAAGGCCAACCCGGCGAGATCACCGAGGAAAAGAAGCCCACCACCCAGGCCCCGCCCCTCCTCTACGACCTCACTACGCTCCAGCGCGAAGCCAACGGTCGCTTCGGACTCCCCGCCAAGCGCACCCTCCAGATCGCCCAGGCCCTCTACGAGCGCCACAAAGTCCTCACCTACCCGCGAACCGATTCCCGCTACCTCCCCGACGACTACGTCGCGAACGTGAAGGAGAACTTCGGCAAGTTCCAGAATCAGGACCTCTCCGCCCACGCGAAAAAAGCCCTGAAAGAAGGCTGGGTCACCGGCGGCAACAAGCGCGTGTTCAACACGACAAAAGTTTCCGATCACCACGCCATCATCCCGACCGGCGCGGCCCCCAAGACCCTCGACGACATGGAGCTCAAGGTCTTCGACATGGTCGCCCGCCGCTTCATCGCCGTTTTCTACCCCTCGGCAAAATTCGAAATCACGACCCGCGTCACCCGAGTCGAAAAAGAGGCCTTCCGCACCGACGGCAAGATCATCACCGACCCGGGTTGGCTCGCGGTTTACGGCAAAGCCGCCGCCGGCTCCGACGACGAGACCGTCGTCGCCATCGCGAAAGACGAGAAGGCCAAGACCGAGGCCATCGAGGTCAAACGCAACGAAACCCGCCCCCCCGCCCGCTACAACGAAGCCACCCTTCTCTCCGCGATGGAAGGAGCCGGCAAGCTCGTCGACGACGAGGAACTCCGCGCCGCCATGTCCCAACGCGGCCTCGGCACCCCGGCCACCCGCGCCCAGATCATCGAAGGCCTCATCTACGACGGCTACCTCATCCGCCAGGGCCGCGACATCATCACGACCGCCAAGGGTCTCAGCCTCATCACGCTGCTCAAAGGCATCGGAGTCGAAAGCCTCACCTCGCCCGAAATGACCGGCGACTGGGAGCACAAGCTCAAGGAAATGGAGACCGGCAAGATGGATCGCGCGTCCTTCATGGCCGAAATCCGCCGCTTCACCGAAGAAATCGTCGGCAAAGCCAAGGACTACAGCGGCGAAGCCGGCGACGTCGTCGGCAATTTCCACGACCTCGAAGCCAAGTGCCCTAAGTGCGGCGAATCCCCCGGCTTCAAAGAGTCGTTCAAAGCCTACGAGTGCAAAGCCGACGAATGCGGCCAACTCATCTGGAAAACGATGGCCGGCCGCGAACTCGAGCGCGAAGAAATCGTCACTCTCCTCGAAAAAGGCCAGGTCGGCCCGCTCGAGAACTTCCGCAGCAAAATGGGCCGCCCCTTCGCAGCCGTCGTCAAACTCGACGACGACAAAAAGCAGACCTTCGACTTCGGCGACGACAAGATCGAGCAAGTCGACTTCAGCACGGCCCCCGTCCTTGGCCCCTGCCCCGTCTGCAAAGCGGGCACCGTCCACGACACCCCCAACGCCTACATGTGCACGAACACGCCGGAAAAAAAGTGCACCTTCCGCATGGGCAAAACGATCCTCCAGCGCGAAATCCTCGTCGATCAGGCCAAAAAACTCATCGAGACCGGCAAGACCGATCTCCTCCCAAGATTCATCAGTAAGAAGGGCCGCCCCTTTAGCGCGTTTCTCAAACTGGAAGAAGGCAAAGTCGGCTTCGAATTCGAAGAACGAAAAAAGAAAGCCCCCGCCGCCAAGAAAAAGGCGCCAGCCAAGGCAGCGTGAGGTCTTGGACAGGATTAACAGGATATACCGGATTGGAATGAAATGATCGGCGGCTTGGCCGCCGAGACCCGGCAATGAATAATCCTGAAAATCCCGTCGATCCTGTCCAAAGAGACTTGGGCGAACAACCCCTCGCCCAGCTCCTCGCCGACCACAGCCTCAAGCCGCACGACTTGGTGGCCACCAACCCGACGCACCTCACCCACAAGCTCATCACAAGAGCCACCAAAGGCCGCCGCCTGACCCCCCACAGTCAAAAACTAGTCCTCACCGCGCTCAACCAAGCAACCGGCAAGACCTTCACTAAAGCGGACCTTTTCACCTACTGACGCTCCCGCAGCTCCAGCCACAATCTCCGCCGAGGCATCGACGTCCGCCAACTCCTCGCGCAGCCCCTCCGCGAAGCAGTCCTCCACAATAGCGGAATCATCCGAGCCGAAGTCCTCCGAGGAATCAAGTCCCCCGCCGCCCGCGACGGCATGGCGAACTTCTTCAACATCATCCCCGAGGTCCCCACCGACGCCCGCCTCTGGCAATCCGTCGCCGAACTCGGCTGGCTTCAGAGGATTGAAACGAGAGAATCAACGGCTCCGCCTCCGGGTATTCCGAACTGAATAGCCCTGAGAATCCCGTCAATCCTGTCCAAAAACCCCGATTGATCGCGGAGCTCAAACGAGAGCATTCCCCCGCTCCGCTGTTCACAAACGTCGGATCACCCGCTACCTTCCGCCCCACATGGCCTTCTTCCTCGCATCCGCATTGACCAGCATCGGCGGCTTTTTTCTTCAGGGCGGCATCTTCATGGTGTTCCTGCTCATCCTCTCCATCGTGGCGCTCACCGTGATCGTCCAGCGCACCATGGCCCTGCGCGAGCACGTCGTCATGCCCCGCGTCCTCGAGATCGAGGTGGAACGCCTCCAGCCCGGCGACGAGCTCACCGACCTAAGTCGGCTCATGACGAAACACCGGTCCCCCCTCTCCCGAATCCTCCTCACCCTCCTCCGCCACCTCTCCTGGCAGAAAAGCGAAAACGCCGAAGCCACCTCGACCCAGGCCCGCCACGAGACCGCCCGCCTCGAGAGCGGGCTCGTCATCCTCGAGATCACCACCGGCGTCGCCCCCATCTTCGGCCTCCTCGGCACCCTCTCCGGCCTGGTCGGAATCTTCGCCAACGTTGGCGACGGCGACCCGATCGTCATCGCCCGCGGCATCTCCGAAGCGCTCAACACCACCATCGTCGGGCTCGCCGTCTCCGCCCCCAGCCTCATCGCCTACAACTACTTCATGCGCAAAATCGAGGTCATGTCCGTCGAGATGGAATCCGTCGTCGCCGAGCTCCTCGTCAAGTGCTATCCGAATCCCGGCGAGCAACCCTCCATTCACGAGGACTTCTCGCCCGACGACGTATGAGATTCTACACCCGCAAGCGGCGCAGCCCGGCGGTCATCATCGTCTCGCTCATCGACATCCTCGCGATTCTCCTCATCTTTTTCATCGTCACCACGACGTTCAAAAAAACGCAGCCGCAGCTCGAGATCAAACTCCCCGACTCGAAAACCGCCGCCCCCGCCGCCGAGGCAAAAACCGAACCCCTCGTCCTCCGCGTCAAATCCGCCGAAGAACTCACCCTCGACGACGAACCCGTCACCCTCGAAGCCCTGGGCGAAGCCCTCAAAGCCGCCCGCGAAGCCACCCCCGACCGCCCAGTCGCCATGCAAGCCGACACCGAGGCCCCCTTCGGCGTCATCGTCCAAGTCCTCGACGCCCTCAAAGAAGCCGGCATCAAGAACCTCCCCGCCTTCACCAACCCCCTCCCCCCAACCCCGGCGAAGCCCTAGCCATTTCAAATTCACCATTTCAAATTTCTAATTTAAACGAGCCATGATCCTGCCCATCGTCCAATACGGCCACCCCGCCCTCCGCTCCAAGGGTAAGACCATCGACACCATCGACGACCGCATCCGCAAGCTCGCCGGTGACATGATCGACACCATGAACGACGCCGACGGCGTCGGCCTCGCCGCTCAGCAAGTCGGGCTCTCGCTCCGACTCTGCATCGTCGACGTCACCGACGCCGGCGAACGAGCCGGCACCATGACCGTCAACGGCACCGAAGTCGAAGTCGACGACTACATGCCCATGATCCTCATCAACCCCCAGGTCGAAAAACTAGGCGACACCGCCCCGGACTCCGAAGGCTGCCTCAGCTTCCCAGGATTACAGGGCCAAATCCCCCGCCCGCTCGAGGTCAAGGTCACCGCGAAAACTCTCGAAAATGAAGCCCTCGAATTCGAAGCCACCGGCCTCCTCGCCCGAGCCATCCAGCACGAGCACGACCACCTCGAAGGCATCCTCTTCATCGACCGCATGATCGCCGAAGACCGCCAATCCATCGCGTCCGAAGTCGACAAACTCATGCGCAAAAACGCGATGTAGGCCCACGACGCCACCCCTCCCCCCCCGGAGGGCGAGGCTCCCGCCGAGCCGTGATCTCCGCACCCAGCCTCCCCAAGACGGGGTGAGATCCACCTCACCGATCCGTGTCCATCCGCGTCCATCCGTGGTTCGAATTGTATTCCCCGAACCCGCGATCCGCCCCGAAGTCCCCGCGTCCATCCCACCGCCAGATCCCCCCATCGGCCTCCAACGAGAACAGGTGCAGCCACCGGTTCGCCACCAATTCGCCGACCCCGGCGTGCTTCCGCAGCACGTCGACAATCCGTTCCCGCGGTGCCGCCAGCATTACGTTGAGCCGCAGCGGCTCGTGGACGAATTTCCGCCCATCGTGCACCGACTGCCAGGGTAGCCCGACCTGGAGGTCGCCCCCGTTCCCCTGCACGACACCGAGCATTCCGACGACGTTGTGGAGGACCTTGTTCCCGCTGCCGAACTTCACGTTGTTCACGGTCGACGCGTAATATTGGAGGTTGATCCAATTCGCCACGACCATCGGCGCCATCATGATGAGCTCCAGCACGGCCCCGGACTCGTCCGTCCGCCAATCGTAGTTGTGCAAAAACGACCGCCCACCGAGATCGAGCCCCGCCGTCCGAACCCGCGGTGCCGCGATGAAAATCGCGTTACCCGCCAGACCCCACTCGGGCCGGACCTGGGCCCAATCGCGGCTCCGCGCCTCGATCCGCTTCCGGGTTCCGCCGCCCCGCAAGCCCAGACTCGGTGCCCGGTGCCCCCGTGCGACCGCGCCGGCCTTGGCCAATTGATTCCGCAACTTTTCCAAAGCCACTTTCACTTCCGACGACTCACCAACCTCCTCGACGAGCGACACCTCGTCCGTCGTGGTGTTGTGCAGTCCCGCGACAAACCACGTCCCGCTCGGCACGTCGATCCCCCGCGCCCGCAACCCATCCCGCACCTCGGGATCGTTCAACGTCCGCACCGCGATCCGCGCGTTCGTCAGCCCGGCGTTCCCTCCGCAAGCTCCGCAATCGAGGCTACTCCCGTAGGGATTGTTGGCCGTCTCGCTGCCGTGACCACACAGCAACACGATCGGCGCGAAGTTCGACGTGAGCCCCATGTTCGTCAACGCCCCGGCCGCCATCGCAACCCGCGCCTCCAGATCCGCCTCGGCGCACAGATCGGTCCGCTCCGGCCGCGGGCTCTCCCGCTGCCAGCCAAAGCCATCCGCGAGTAATTTCCCGCCGAACCCCAGCCCGCAGGCTTCCACGAAGGAGAAACTCGAGACCGCCGACAGCTTGAAGCCCTTCCACGCCCGACCGGCTCGTTTCTGCGTCCGCCGCTTCGACAGAATCCGCTCCGCTTCGTCCGCCGGCACGCCGCCGATCGATTCCCGCACCCTGACCGCCGGACTGAGCAGGACCGGGCACAAGGGCGTCGCCTTCTCGTCGTCCGGACCAATCCGCTCGATCGGAAACCCGAAGAAGCCCGCGAAACCGAGCGTTTCGACGTCGTCGGCAACCGATTCCAACGACCGCCGGAATACCTCCGACCGAACGTCGATGCAGAACACCGCCTGCACGGACACCGTCTTTTCCTTCGCCGCCACCGCGGGCGCGCTCGCAATCCGGGCGACCAGACCTCGCTGAAATCCCACTTCGAACGCCTCCTGCCACACCGACAGAGTCGACACGCCGTTCGGGTCGGTCAGCCGCTCACACCGCTCCGCCCACACTTCGCGGAATTCCTCGTCCGCCTCGGCCCGCCAGACGGCCAGTTCGAAGACCATCCGCACGGCCAGCAGTTGCCGGAGCGAATCGTCCTCCCGGCCCGCCATCCCATTCTCCCGCACCCGGTATTGCACGTAACCGCACCATCCCGGCACGCTCATCAGCACCCGGTGCAGATACAACTCCGCCCCGGCCCCGGGCACCTTCAATTCTTCGAGCGCCAATCCGATCACCTCCGCCGGATCGTCCGGCAAAGAGGCGACCAAAGTCCGGAATCCGGGCAACCCCTGAATCTCCGGACTCCGGTCCACCGCCGCCATGGCCTTCCACGAAACGAAGAAACTTTCGTCCGCCCAGGGCAGCCGCCACGCCGCCTGGCCTTCGTCGTAAAATGCCGCGCACCACTTCGAGATCTCGGCCACGGCCAGCCGCCGGAAGCCGCTCTCGGTCCGCGCGTCGGCCAGATCGCACACGGAAAAAACCGCACCATCCTCCGCGCCCACGACCGCTTCCTGAAGAGCGGTCGCGATGTCCTCGTCCCGCCCGAGCCGCTCGAAAGCCAGCGCCATGTCGTCGGCGTTGATCCGCCCCCGCTCCCACTGCTCGCGGTAAAATTCCACCCCGAGATGCATCGGCTCGTGGACGACCCGCTCCACGGTCGCGATCGCATCCGAGAAATCCCGCCCGGACAACCCAAGGAAGGGATTCACCGCCACGAAGTTCTGCAATGGCCACAAGGGCGGCACCCTCCGGCAAGCTTCGTTCACGGCTTCCGCGTAAGTGTCGGTCATCATTTTCATAAAATTCAATTGGTCGGTGCGATTAGTTTTTTGCTTCGTTTGGTTCGACGGGCCACAGCCACTTCACGAACCGGTTCGCGACGGCTTCGAGGTAAAGGCTGTTGGCGAAATGCACGTAAATCCGCCGCACGAACGGGCGATGCGACCAGTAGGGAAGCTGCGCCTGGAACCAGAGTGTCCCGACGAACAGCCCGATGAGACCAAGCATGATCACGTATTCCGTCACCCCCGGCAGCGGAGCGGCGACGACCGCGTCTCCCACCACGAAGACCGCGATCTCGTGCAGGACGAAAAACGCCACGCACACTCCGAGAGCAAGGGCCACCCCGCGCTTGGCCACCGCCTGACTCCATCCCCAGGAATTCCAAAGCAGATGCGTGATCCCGAGCATCAGCACGATTCCCAGGACAATCACCCCCGGCTTCTCCGCCGGCGACACGCCGAAGAGCACCGCGACCATCAACGTCCCGAAGGACGCGATCAGCAAGGCACCGACCAAAAACGCCGGGTGCGGTCGGATCCGCTCCGACGGCACCCACGACGACTTCGCCAGCCGCACGATGCTCCCCGACGAGAGGAAGGCGTGGGCCTTGTAAAGCGAATGCGCCACGATGTGCAGCAGCGCGATGGCGAAAGCCCCCAACCCACACTGCAACATCATGAACCCCATCTGCGCCACGGTCGAATAAGCCAGCGACCGTTTCACGCTCGTCTGCGTCAGCATGACGATCGACGCGAACAGCGCCGTCACCCCACCGACGATCGCCAGCGTATTCAACGCCGCCGGCACCGCCGCCACCAGCGGACTCATCCGGATGATGAGGAAGCCGCCCGCGTTGATGATGCCCGCGTGCATCAGCGCCGACACCGGCGTCGGAGTCTCCATCGTATCCGGCAACCAGGTGTGAAACGGGAATTGCGCCGACTTCAGCATCGCCCCTCCGACGATGAGAAACACCGCCCCGATCCAGGCCGCGCCCGGCTCGCCCCCCCCCGCTCCGACGAACAGATCGTCGAAGTCCAGACTCCCGAAGACCTGATAAAGCAGGATCACCGCGGAGATGAGACAGACGTCTCCCATCCGACTGATGATGAATTTTTTCCGCGCCGAGAGCTGAGCCGCCTCGCGGTCCGGGTAGAAAACCAGGAGCTGATGCAGACACAGGCTCGTCGAGATCCACGCCGCCGCGAAGACGAGGAGATTCCCCGCGATGGTCAACATGAGCACCGACCCCGCCGTCAGGCAGAGCCATTTGAAAAACCGCCCCTGCCGCGGATCACCCGCCAAATAATTCCGCGAATACCGCAGCACGATCGCCGACAGGAAGCTGACGAGCAGCAGCATCACGACCGAAATCGAATCGACGTATACCCCGAACGCCACCTCGAATCCGCCCACGAACCCGATCTCGATGAACGGGTGAACCACCCGGCCCGCCGTTCCCACGATCACCGCCGCGATCACCGCCATCCCGAAGATCATCCAGGCCACCAGCTCGGCGGATTGACCCGTCCGCCGAGGCTGGCGATTCAACACCCCAGCCGGAATCAGTCCGAACAGGATCAGTAAAAACGGACACGCCAGCGCGATCCACGCTCCCGCCGCGACGAACGAATCATGAGAAATCTCCATGGGCGGAGAATGTCGACCGCCGCCGCATCCATCCAATAGATGTTTTATTGTTTATCGTTCTGTTTTATCGATGTCACGTGAGCTTTCTGAATTACCACCACCTCCGCTATTTCCGCGCCATCGCCCGCGAGGGCAACCTCACCCGCGCCGCGGCATCCCTGCGGCTCTCGCAGTCCGCTCTCAGCACCCAGCTCAAGAAACTCGAGGAAAGTCTCGGTCAGCCCCTCTTCGACCGCGAACACAAGACACTCGTCCTCACCGAAGCCGGCCACGTCGCGCTCGACTACGCCGATTCGATCTTCCAATCCGGCGAAGAGCTCCTCGACACGCTCGCCCACCGCAACCAAGCCCGCCGCCGCGTCCTTCGCGTCGGCTCGGTCGCCACGCTCTCACGGAATTTTCAATTCGAATTCCTCCGCCCCGTCATCGGTCGACCCGACGCCGAGGTCATCGTCCGCTCCGGCACCCTGCGCGAGCTCCTCGAGCAACTCCGCGCCCACACGATCGACATCGTCCTCGCGAATTCCCCCGTCGCCCGCGACGCGCAGACCCGCTGGCACAGCCGCCTCGTCGCCGACCAACCCGTGAGCCTCGTCGGCCGCAAACCCAAATCCCGACGCAAGTTCCGCTTCCCCGAAGACCTCCGCGACACCCCCATCATCCTGCCCAGCCTGGAAAGCAACGTCCGAGCCGGCTTCGACGCCCTCCTCGCGCAATCCGGCATCCGCCCCGTCATCGCCGCCGAAGTCGACGACATGGCCATGCTCCGACTCCTCGCCCGCGAATCCGACGCCCTCGCGCTCGTCCCCCCCGTCGTCGTCCAGGACGAGCTGAGAGAAAAAATTCTCGTCGAGCGCCACCGCTTCACCGAACTCCACGAACGTTTCTACGCCATCACCCCCGAACGCCGCTACCCCAACCCCCTCGTCGCCGAATTGATGACGCGAACCGCGGATGGACGCGGATGAACGCGGATCGAAATCCATGAAATCCTCAGAAGCTATCCGTGTTTATCCGTGTCCATCCGCGGTTAAAAAGAATTTGAAATAGTGCTTGCCCCCCAGAAACCGTGGGTTACTTTCGAAGCGTTCTGGGGGGAACAGCAGGCCGTCGTAACACTCGTTGCGGCGGCCTGCATTTTTTATAACTCGGATTAATTCGTGGAATCGGCTTCCAGCCGATCACCAACCCAAAATCGGCTGGAAGCCGATTCCACTTGATTCCGCCTTTGCAAGCCCCCGCCAACGCATTACCCCTCTTCCCCGTGCAACCACTGGAGCCGATCCGCGTCCGAGCGAAATTCTTTTTCGAAGGCGACCGCAAATTTTTCATCAAAGGCGTCACCTACGGCCCCTTCGCCCCCGACGAAAACGACGAATACTTCGGCGACCCCGAGAAAGCCGCCCGCGACCTCGCGCTCATGGCCGGGACCGGCATCAACCTCGCCCGCGTCTACTACGTCCCGCCCACCTGGTTCCTCGACGCCTGCGCCGCCCACGGCATCCGAGTTCTCATCAGCCTACCCTGGGCCGAGCACATCGAATTCCTCCGCGACGCCAAGGTCCGCCGGGAAATCCTCCGCTCCGTCAAGGAAGGCGTGAAACGCAACGCCGGCCACCCCGCCATCTTCGGCTACCTCGTCGGCAACGAAATCCCGTCCTCCATCGTCCGCTGGCAGGGCGCTCGCGAAGTCACCGAGTTCGTCGAACTCCTCATCAACGTCGCCCGCCAGGCCGACCCCCGCGCCCTCTACTCCTACGCCTCCTACCCACCCACCGAATACCTCCTCCCGCAGAACGTCGATTTCTACACCTTCAACGTCTACCTCCACCGCCAGGACGACTTCGACCGCTACCTCGCCCGCCTCCAAAACCTCGCCGAAGACCGACCGCTCGTCATGGGCGAGTTCGGCATGGACACGATCCGGCACAGCGAAGAGGAGCAGGCGGAAATGCTCACCTGGCACGTCGAAAGCGTCGTCCGCGGCGGCCTCGCCGGCACCGTCCTCTACGCCTGGACCGACGAATGGTTCCGCGGCGGGATGGAAATCCTCGACTGGAACTTCGGCCTCGTTCGCCGCGACCGCACCCCGAAATTAGCCCTCGCCGCCGTCGCCAAGCTCTTCGCCGGCGACCAACCGATGACCCAAAAGGTCCAGCTCGAGCGCTACCCGAAGGTCTCCGTCATCGTCTGCTCCTACAACGGAGCTAAGACCCTCGACCGCTGCCTCGAGTCGCTCCACCTCGTCGATTATCCGAATTACGAAGTCGTCCTCGTCGACGACGGCTCGAAGGACAACACCCCCGAGATCGCCGCCAAGCACCCGTGGATCGTCAGCCTCCGCCAGGAAAACTGCGGCCTCTCCGTCGCCCGCAACGTCGGCGCTCACGCCGCCACCGGCGAGATCATCGCCTACACCGACTCCGACTGCATGGCCGATCCCGATTGGCTCTACTACCTCGTCCAGACCCTCACCAGCGGCGACTACGCTGGAGTGGGCGGCCCCAACATCTCGCCGCCCGCCGAGGATTGGATCCAGGCCTGCGTCGCCGCCGCCCCCGGCGGCCCGAGCCACGTCCTCCTCACCGACGTCATCGCCGAGCACATCCCCGGCTGCAACATGGCGTTCCACAAGTGGGCGTTCGACCTCGTCGGCGGCTTCGATCCCGAATACCGCAAGGCCGGCGACGACGTCGACTTCTGCTGGCGGCTCCAGCAGCTCGACGGCAACATCGCCTTCTCCCCCGCCGCCATCGTCTGGCACTACCGCCGCTTCACCCTCACCGCCTTCCGCAAGCAACAGGAAGGCTACGGCGAAGCCGAGTCCATGCTCCGCTTCAAGCACCTCGTCTTCTTCGGCCCCACCGGGACCGCCAAATGGCGCGGCCAGATCTACGGCGCTCCCCGCTTCACCTGGCTCATCAACAAACCGATGATCTACCACGGCGTCTTCGGCGAAGGCCTCTTCCAAAGCATCTACCCCACCCCACAATCGGAGATCGCCGCCTACCTCAGCAGCATCGAATGGGTCGTCCTCGCGGCGTTCATCTTCGTCGTCTCGATCCTCATCCCCGACCTCCGCATCGTCCCGTATCTCATGATCGGCGGCACCTTCCTCGTCGCGCTCAGCTACATGATCCACGCGAAGCTCGAGCCAAAATACGACACCATCCTCGCGCGCCTCCTCGTCACCTTCCTCGCCTTCACCCAACCCCTCGCCCGCGGCTGGGCCCGCTACGTCACCTGGCTCAAACACAAGCGCACCCCGCCGTCCGTCATCGCGACGCACGAGGACAACTACAAATTTTCCGGCAAAGGCAGCATCACAAATCTCCGCTTTTGGAGCGAGGAAGGCATCGGTCGCGAAGCCCTGCTGCCCAAAGCCATCGACGCCCTGGAAAACGAGGGCTGGAGCTACTCCATCGACACCGGTTGGAAAAATTGGGACGTCCAGATCTACGGCAGCTTTTGGTGGGGCATTCGCGCCGCAACGGTCACCGAATACCACGGCGGCCCCAAAGCCCTCACCCGAGTCCGCCTCACCACCCACATGGTCGCGACCACGTTCCTCGTGAACCTGATCCTCCTCAGCACGATCACCATCCGCCAGCTCGGCATGACCGAGCCCGACCTCTGGCTCCAGATCCCCTACCTCCTCTTCGTCCTCTTCCTCTTCAATAATCTGAGAAGACTGAAACGCCGGGTCGCCGAGCTCTTCGAAGCCAGCGCCCACCGCGTCAAACTCAAACGAGTCTTCAAGTAATTCAAGGAGCGGCACCTTCCAGGTGCCGAAGTCCAAGCCCAAAGCGGCAAAGCCGCCACACCAGCGAAGCGTGCATCCCCACCAGTCACCCCTCACCAGTCACCAATCACCCGCGACCGGCCAAAAGACCGCCGACTACGACTACCACCTCCCAGCAGCCCTCATCGCCACCCACCCACTCGCCGACCGCGCCGCCTCCCGCCTCCTCGTCGTCGACCGCGCCACCGGCACCATCACGCACCGCCGCTTCACGGACTTCCCCGAATACCTCCGCCCCGGAGACCTAACGGTCCTCAACGACTCGCGCGTCCTCCGCGCCCGCCTCCACTCCGAAGACGGGCGAATCGAATTCCTCTTCCTTGAAGAGCTCGCCCCCAACGAATGGCTCTGCCTCGCCAAACCCGGCAAAAAACTCCAACCCGGCACCAACGTCGCCGTCGCCGGGACGACCGCGACCGTCACCGAAGTCCTCCCGGGCGGAGAACGCGTCCTCCGGCTCGACGCCGCCATCGACTTCGAAGCCCACGGCGAACTCCCCATCCCGCCCTACTTCCACCGCGCCGCCGATCAGGACGACGACACCCGCTACCAGACCGTCTACGCCGACACCCCCGGCTCCGTCGCCGCGCCCACCGCCGGCCTCCACTTCACGCCCGAAATCCTTGCCCGGATCGACCACGCGTTCCTCACCCTCCACGTCGGCCATGGCACCTTCCAACCCGTCAAAGTCGACGCCCTCGCCGATCACGCGATGCATGAGGAACGCTACACCATCACGCCCGCCACCGCCGACGTCATCAACGCCGCCAACCGCATCATCGCCGTCGGCACCACCAGCACCCGCGTCCTCGAAAGCCAGCCCCCCGGCCCGATCATCCCCCACTCCGGCCGCACGAACATCTTCCTCCACCCGCCAGAAACCCTCACCCGCGTCGACGCCCTCCTCACGAACTTCCACCTCCCCAAGAGCACGCTCCTCATGCTCGTCAGCGCCTTCGCCACCCGCGATCTCATCCTCACCGCCTACGCCGAAGCGATTCGCGAGCGCTACCGCTTCTACAGCTACGGCGACTGCATGCTGATCACGTAAACTACGTGCCATCGGCTTCCAGCCGATGCCCCCAAAACGGCGAAGCCGCACTCCCCCTCACCCCGCCGCTAAGTCAACTCCGCCAACCGCAACAACCCGGGAAACCGCCCCTCGATCTCGTCATACCGCAGCGAAGTCATGCACTTCGTCCCCTCCACCCGGGTCCGAATCAGCCCCGACTCCCGCAGCACCTGAATGTGATGCGACCGCGTCGCCTTCGACACGTCCATCGGAAATTCATTGCAGGCAAATTCCCGCCCCTCCGCCGCGAGCAGCGAACGGATGATCCCCAACCGCCACGGATCTGACAGCGCCTGCATCACGGTCGTCATTTTCACGTCAGTCAATTTGGGATGGCAATACTCCTTCATCGCCCGCTTACGATAATCCCCCAGCCGAAGTTCGACAACCGTCGAAACACCGCAACTTCGTCAACTTGCACAATTCGGCGTCAAAAGGAACCAACCAGACGGCACGCCGCGATAACCCACCGTGAACCCAATCGCACCCTTCATTCTCGCCGCCGCCGTCCTCGCCGCACCGCTCACCCTTCGCGCCGCCGACGAAGCTCCTCCGACCAAGGAGGAATTCGACCGCCTCACTCGGCTCCAGATCTTCCTCGACGACGCCAACTTCCCCCCCGGCAAAATCGACGGTCGCTGGGGCGAGTTCACCCGCAAATCCCTCGCCCGCTACCTGCGCGCCCAGGGCGAGGACGTCCCGGAATTCGGCGACGAAGTCCCGAAAGACCTCCCCGTCGACCCGGCTTCCGTCGACCCGATCTACACCACTTACACCGTCGAGCAGGCCGACCTCGATCGGCTCGGATCCGCCCCGTCCGAACCCGAAGAGCAGGCCAAACAGGACGCCATGCCCTACGCCACCCTCACCGAGTTGATTGGAGAACGCTACCACGTCGACCGCGATTACCTCACCCGACTCAACGAAGGCCGCCAGATCGACTCCGCCCAAGTCGGCGACACCCTCACCGTCCCCAACGTCGCGAATCCCTTTCTCATCACCGAAATCGAGAAACGCGCCGAAGAACAAAAGCAGGCAAAAGAAAAAACGGAGTCATCCGAGTCCGACGAAGGCTCCCCGGAAAACGATTCCGCGACCGCCGACGCCAGCCCGACACCATCCCCCACCCCCGCCATTCCGCGGTCCATCTTCATCAGCACGGCCGACAAGATGCTCGACCTCTACGACGGAAAAAAACTCGTCGCCTCCTTTCCCATCACCCCGGGATCGGAGTCCCTGCCCGCCCCGACCGGCGATTGGAAGATCACCAGCATCACGCTCCTCCCCTGGTTCCGCCACGACGAGAAGATGCTCGAGGAGGGTGAACGCAGCGACGACGCCCACAACATCCCGCCCGGACCCAACAACGCCGTCGGCATCGTCTGGATCGCAATCGACAAGAAGGGCATCGGCCTCCACGGCACCGCCGCACCCGACACCATTGGCCGCGGCGGCAGCCACGGATGCATTCGACTCGCCAACTGGGACGCCGCCCGCCTGGCCGGGATGGTCGACGTCGACACCCCCGTGCGCATCGAGTGACTCACGGATCGGACCCGCGCCCCCCTTCGAAAGGGGCAAGGTCTAAGGTTCGAGCGCGTCCTGCAACTCGCGGTAGCCGTCGGTCGCCATCTCCAGAGCCGCCAACCTCCGATTCGGGTATCCGTCGGGCAGCTCGGCCCCGAAAAGGATGGCCCGCGCTCCGGCGAATTGCCGGGCGGCACCGCGATAGTCGGCGCGATCTCCGCCGTGCAGAACCGCGAGCTCCGCGGCCATCGACGCCCCGACCGCTTGCGGTTTCGCTCCGTCCATTTCGATCATCCGCCACGCGATCTCAGCCCGGGCGCACGCGTCGGTGTCGATTTCTGAATTTGTCTGACGCTTGATCAAGACGTATTTCTCCTGCAACGGCAGCAGGGCCCGCGTCCCCAGCCCACCGCCGGGATCGCCCACCCACTTGCGCAATGTCGCCACCGCCCCGACCTCGTTGCTGGCGATCTGATAGCTCGCCAGCGGCGACATCCCGTATTCGAATGCGTAGATCTTGAAGACTGAAACCAACGCGCCGAATCCCCCCGCCCGCTCCTTCTGCCACGCTTCGACCTGCCTGGCCGCCAGCGAAGCCGGGTCGAATTCCCGGAGCGACGGACTCCTCGGCCAAAGGAGGAAGACGAAGAACGCGACGACGAACAGGAGTAAAAGCTTGGTGATGGGGCGCATGGGATCGGGAAACTTCACCATCCTTCTAAGGCAACCCACGCTGATCCAGCGAAATAGTTTGAGCGCGTTTCAAAAAATCTTCAGAGCTGTCCCGTGAACAACCGCGTCCTCGATCTCGCAGCCCTCACCCGCTGGTCCGCCGACCTCCGCGCCACCGGACGCCGCGTTGTCCTCACCAACGGTTGCTTCGACCTCCTGCACGCCGGTCACGTCGACTACCTCGAGCGCGCCCGCGCCCTCGGCGACGCCCTCGCCGTCGTGATCAATTCCGACGCCTCCGTCCGCACCCTCAAGGGCCCCACCCGCCCCATCAATTCCGCCGCCGACCGCGCCCGCGTGCTCTCCGCTCTCCGCGCCGTCGAAGTCGTCACCATCTTCGAATCCCCCCGCGTGACGGAAATCATCCACGCCATCCGCCCCGCCATCTACGCCAAAGGCGGCGACTACACCGAAGAAACGCTCGATCCCGGCGAACGAGCCGCCCTCCACGACGTCGGAACAAAAATCGAAATCCTCCCCCTCGTCCCCGGCCGCTCGACCACGAAAATCCTCGAACGAGCGAAAAGTTAATTCAAGGAGCGGCACCTTCCAGGTGCCGAAGTTCGGCAAATCGAGCAAAGCGAGAGAGTCGAACCCTCGAGGAGCGGCGATTTGCAATCGCCGAACCAACCCTATTCCGCGAAGCGGAACACTTCCCCCCCGACGTCACAAAGCCCGGTCCGTCTCCGCATAAACCCGCTCCGGCATCCGATACCCCAATCCCCCGTTCCCGTAGTGCGACACCTCCAGCATCTGCTGGAACTGCCCCGACCGCCGCCAACCCGCCACCCGCGGAAACATTGCCTGGAGCAGCCCGTCCACCCGGTTCCGCGCCCGCAGCACCGCCAACACCCCCGTCGTCCGCCCCGACGGATAGTTCAACGCGTCCGCCAGCTCATCCCCGATCAACGCCCGCGAGATCCGATAAATCTTCGCCGTCAGCTTCCGCCGCGCCGCCGGGTCCTCGATCCCCGCGACGATCGGTGCCGAATTGATCAGACCATTCGCCAACAGGATCGACTCCACCCCCGGCGGCGGCTCGCACGCCGCGCCCACCGCGTGCAGCCGCAGAGCCGCCGCCTCCCCATCGCATTCCAGCGCCGGAGCCACCCCCATTAGATGCCCGGAATACCGCCAGACCATCATGAACGACTCCCGCTCCTCCGCCGACAGCCGCACCCCCAACATCTCCACCCGTCGCAGCAGCAAACCCGAAAACGCCGCCGTCGCGAACGCCACGTGCGCCGCACTCAACGGCACCCCCCAAGCCGCCTCGTCCCAATCGTCCGAAGCCGCCAGCAGGTGCCGCACCCGCGCGTGAACCAAGCGGATCCGCACCGACAGCTTCCACCCATCCGACCGCCGATCCAACCCACCCGGAATGAAGATCTCCATCAGATGCCGGTTATTCTGCTTCAGCCGCCGCACCCCCTGATCCACCAACCGCCCGGTGATGCTGAAACTCCGGCTGATCAAGGTCGAAAATCCTTCGATGAGCACCGCCCCGACGAACGCTCCCACGAACATCTCCGAGTGCCGGTGAAACGCCCGGCAACCCGACCGCACCCCATCCGGCTCGAACCAATCCGGCACCCGTTCGATGTCGGTGAAAAAATCCCGCACCGTCTCCGGAGCATCACCAACCGCTCCCGGTCCACCCTCGATCCCAGCTTGAATCCACCCCTGCCCCACCGCCTCGGGATATTCCGCCAGTTCCGCGATCAACGCATCCGCCGCCGGGTCCCCGATCCACGTATGCCGCCGATAGCGCTCGACCGACTCCGAGTCCAGGTCCCGAGACCTCCGCTCGATCCCCGCGTAATCCGAAGGCCAACCGTTCACTTGGCACCGCGCCCCGGGAAGAGCCGACCCAGCAACCCACCGGCTCCGCCGCCGACCATCCGGACCGCCGCCTCCGCGCTGTCAGCCACCTTGAACAAGGCAATCATCCCCGAGATCTCCAGAATCTCCCGCACTCCCGGCCGCATCCCGACGATTGCCACCTCGGTGCCGCGTTTCGCCGCCGTCTTGGCCAGCAAAACAAATTCCCGCAATCCCGCACTGCTGACGAATTCAAGTCCCTCGGCGTCGATCACGAGCACATTGTCCCCGGTTTCAAACTCCGCCGCCAGGTAGCGCCCGAAGTCCGACGACGTGTTCCCGTCCAGACGACCGTCCAATTTGATGGTCAAAACTCCCGGCTCCCAGCCCTTGGATAGTTGCAGCGTTTCCATGCCGAGAGAAACTACCGCGCCAATTCCCTCGGGGCGAATGTTTCCACCACTCCCGATGCGGCCCTTCGCAACATCGGACTCCCCACCCGCCCGACATCCCGGTAACCTCGACCCCATGCTCATCGACACCCACGCGCACCTCGATTTCCCCGACTTCGCCGACGACCTCGACGCCATCCTCGGCCGCGCCACCGAAGCCGGCGTCACCCGCGTCATCACCATTGGCACCGGCCTCGCCAGCAGCCAACGCGCCATCGCCATCGCCGAGAAATATCCGCGGGTCCACGCCGTCGTCGGCATCCACCCCGGCAACGTCGCCGAGGAACCCGCCGACTTCCTCCCCGCCCTCCGCGAACTCGCCGCCCACCCCAAAGTCGCCGCCATCGGCGAGACCGGCCTCGACTACCACCGCCTCCCCAGCGAAACCCTCGAATCCTCCCCCGCCATCGCCGCGCTCGGAGCCGACGGGCCCGACGACGCCCGCGCCGCCGTCATGGACGGAGCCTATCGCGCCCTCCAGGCCGACGTTTTCCGCCAGCAACTCGACCTCGCCGCCGAGCTCGGCCTCAACGTCGTCGTCCACCAGCGCGACGCCTGGGACGACACCCTCGCGATCCTCCGCCCCTACACCGGCCGCCTCCGCGCCGCCTTCCACTGCTTCGGCAACCACCCGCACCAGGCCGCCGAACTCGCCGCCCTCGGCCACCTCGTCTCCTTCACCGGCATCATCACCTTCAAGAACGCCCCCATCGTCCGCGACACCGCCACCGCCGTGTCCGACGACGGCTACATGGTCGAGACCGACTGCCCCTACCTCGCCCCCGTCCCCCACCGCGGAAAACGCTGCGAACCCGCCCACACCCGCATCGTCGCCGAAAAAATCGCGGAGCTCCGCGGCACCGATCTCGCGACCATCGCCCGCACCACCACCGCCACCGCCGAAGCGTTCTTTCGTTTGAATGGCTAATCCTCAGCAAGAATGCGCGCTCGCCAATCCAAAGTTCAAAATCCAACCTCCCAATTGAAATGAACATTCT
Source organism: uncultured Verrucomicrobiae bacterium (assembly GCA_963719495.1). Taxonomy (GTDB): domain Bacteria; phylum Verrucomicrobiota; class Verrucomicrobiia; order Chthoniobacterales; family JAATET01; genus CAVVKW01. The sequence goes on along the minus strand of CAVRCI010000002.1, from coordinate 368,938 downwards.
CGGCATCGACATCGGCGGCTCGGGCATCAAAGGCGCACCCGTCGACGTGACCACCGGCCAGCTCGCCGCGGATCGCTTCCGCATCCCGACCCCGCAACCCGCCGTCCCGGAAGCCGTCGCCGACGTCATCGGCGAGATCGCCAGCCACTTCCAATACTCGGGCCCAGCCGGCATCACCTTCCCGGCCGTCGTCAAGAACGGCACCATCCGGTCCGCCGCCAACGTCGACGAATCCTGGATCGGCACCGAAGCCGCCACCCTCTTCTCCCCGCAAATCGGCGGGGCCGCCCACGTCGTCAACGACGCCGACGCCGCCGGCGTCGCGGAGATGCAGTTCGGAGCCGGCCGCGATCAACCCGGCATCGTCATTCTCCTCACCCTCGGCACCGGCATCGGCTCCGCCGTCTTCGTCGACGGAAAACTCGTCCCCAACACCGAGTTCGGCCACCTCCAGATCCGCGGCAAGGACGCCGAAAAACGAGCCGCCGAAAGCGTCCGGGAAGAAAAAGACCTCTCGTGGAAGAAATGGGCCAAAGAGCTCAACGATTTTCTCGAGCAGATGGAGATCCTCTTCTCACCCGACCTCTTCATCATCGGCGGCGGCGTCAGCAAGAAAGCCGACAAATTCATCCCCCACCTCGAGACCAAGACCGACGTCCCCATCGTCCCCGCCAAAATGCTCAACCAAGCCGGCATCATCGGAGCCGCCTACCTGGCAAGAGAGCTGGCAAAATAATCAGGTGCACTTCAAGGAGCGGCGATTTGCAATCGCCGAACCAACCAAAACGGCGAAGCCGTCACTCCCCTCACCAAAGCGCCCCCAACGCAGAGACACCCCCACCCCGAAATAAATCCACCCCACCCCCAAAATCTCGCATTGCAAATCCCCCCAGCCGTGACATTCTGGACGGCTCTATGAGTCAACATCCCAGCTTAAAGGGCAGCGGAGCCATCAAGGCCAAGCGCAGTGTCCTCAAACGTTTCGAGCGCGTCGAACTGCTCAAGAAGCGCGGCCAATTCAAGCCCGGCCAGCGCGTCATCGGCCTCGCCAAGACGAAACCCGAAGAATAATCCGTCACACCACCGTGGCAGCCGTCCTCCCGGACGGCTTTTTCGCGGTCAGCGCCCCACCTTATGCGGCTGAATCGCTTCCTCGCCTCAGCCGGCCTCGGTTCCCGTCGCGCCTGCGACGAGCTCATCCGCGAGGGACGCGTTTCCATCAACGGAATCGCCGTCGACAATCTCGCGACCACCGTTTCCCCAGCCGATAGCGTTCGCGTCGGCCGCCGCGTCGTCCGACCGAAGTCGCACACCTACATCCTGCTCAACAAACCAGCCGGATACGTCTGCACCCGTTCCGACGAACTGAAGCGGAAGAACATCTTCGACCTCCTTCCCGACGACATTGGCCGCCTCTTCCACGTCGGTCGCCTCGACAAGGAAAGCGAGGGTCTCATCGTCCTCACCAACGACGGCGATTTGAGCCAGGAACTCACCCACCCGACCCACCAGGTCGACAAGGAATACGACGTCGCCCTGGACAAAAATTTCGACGCCGCCCTCATCCCAAAACTCCTCAAAGGCGTTTTCATCGAAGGTGGTCGGGCGAAAATGGAGTCCGTCCGAGTCATCGCCCCCACCCGCCTCACCGTCGTCCTCCGCCAGGGAATCAAGCGTCAGATCCGCGAGATGCTGTGGGCCGTCGACGAATACCGCGTCAAACGACTCACCCGCACCCGAATCGGAACCCTAACCGACCCGAAACTCAAAACCGGTCACTGGCGCCCACTCAAACGAGCCGAAATCGAAGCCCTCAGCAAAAACCCAGTCCGAACCAAGCCCACCCCGCGCCAACAGCCAGAGTCAAAAAGCTAAGAAACCACCTCGAGGAGCGGCGGCTTCCCGCCGCCGACCTCCAGGCAAATCGAGCGAAGCGAGAAAGCCCGGCTTCAAGGAGCGGCGATTTTCAATCGCCGAACCAACCCAATCTCGCGAAGCGAGACACATCCCCCGCGCGTCCAGCCCTAAGGCTCGAACGGCTCACCAACCGGGCTGGCCTCCGGAGTCGGCGGGAAGTCAGCAACCGGAGTCGCTTCGACCTCGGCCCCATAACGAGCATCGGGAGTCGCCACCGCTTCCGGCGTAGTCGACACGTCCGGAGTCGGCATAGGCGTCGCGATCGGCGTCATCTCAGGAGTCGCTTCGACAACGGGCACCGCATCTTCGGTCGGCGTAGCCGAAACCTCGACTTCCGCATCGTCCACGTCCGGCAACGGCGAAGGCTCGGCCAGCGCCGCTTCGGCATTGGCTTTGGCCTGCTCGAGGTCTTTCTTGGCCTCGACGAGTTCCGCTTCCCCCTCGGCAATCTCCTCGCGCGCATCCTGAATTTCTTCAGCGGCCTCATCCACCTTTTTGCCAAGATCCTCCTGCTTACCATCGCAGGCCGACAAACCAACCAACGACCCGGAAACCAAAACCACCGACGCCGCCCGAGCGGCCGAATTGAACGAGACAAACTTCACCTTCATAGCCAAACGTTCGCACCTCCCCGCGTCAGCGCGTGTTTTTTTCGCGCTCGCTCTCCGGTCGTGAGTCACTTCTCCGTCGCCCGTGGCTCGCCGCATGCCCGCCACACGGTCTCGCCGACCCGCCGGCCCATCACGACGCCGTCCAAGCCCGAGAACGAAAAGTGGATTCCGCAGTAAACGCGGCTCGCCGCCACCTCCAGCGCGCACGCCCACAGCGACGAATACGTCCGGCGGTAACCCGGGATCATCCCGCTGGAGACCGAGAAGGTCCGCGCATCCCCGTCGAAGAAGCGCGCCAGCACTTCCGATGCCGCCCCGCTGAATCCCGCGTGCCCCGACGGATACTCCGGATGCGGGGGCGAAGGCAGCAACGAGACCCAATCCCCATCCCCCGCCGTCTCCGGATTTCCATCCTCCCAAGCGTTCCGAATTGCGTCGATCGGTCGCCAGAAACGAAATTTGGACTTCGCCCGCCAGACCACGATCGCCGCGTCGGCCATCGCCAGATTGAGCGTCGCAAAGAGCCGCACCCCGTCGCCAAACGAAAGTCGACTCGACTCGGCCAGACTCCGGGCGATCGCGTTCCAGTGGCCCGGAGGTGTCTCGGTGAACCGAAAATCCGACCAGAAATACGCGATCGCCTTTTGCTCGCGAGTCCGCAGGTTCGAAGTCCTGCCGCCGATCGCCCGCACTTCGTTCAGCGCGTCCGTGTATTCCTGACTCACCAAATCCGGCGGACCCTCGGGCATGAACGGATCGACCGAACGAAGCGTGAAGGGCGTCACCTCGCCCCACTGCGGCAGCTCCGCCGACTGGTATTTCGGCGGCGTGTGCCGCCATTCCCCGATTCCCTCGCGCCCCGGGAGATCAACCTCCGCGTCACTCCCATCGCTCAGCCGACTTCGCACCAACTCCGCGCCACAATCCTGCCCGATTTTCACCGCCGCCGCACTCCCGGGGCCATACTTCACCGCTTCGCCGGCCGCCATTCCGTCCGGGAAAAAATACGCTCCCACCGTCGCCGCAGCCGCCGCGACCGCGACCACTTGATCCGCCTCGTTCAATCCGGCCCCCTCGGCCCGCGCCATCGCGTTCCACATCGAAAAATGATAGATCGCCAACGCCCGCGACGCCCAGGCCGGAGCCGCCCCAGCCTTCGTCAGATCCTGGACGAACGCCTCGTTCAATCGGATCACCGGCTCCACCCCGGCAGCCCCCGCCGGCGACGAAACCACCACCGCCGCCAGGAGCCATCCCACCCACCATCTCATCCGCATCCCGCTATCTAGGGGCGGTCGGAACCCTCCGACAACGAAAAATCGGCAAGCCGATCAACCTTCCATCGTCCGGCTCCAGTTCGCCAGGTCCCGCCGATTCACCTTCCCCCGCGCACTCACCGGAATCGCGCTCACCTCGAAGATCTCACGCGGCACCTGCCAATTCGCCAGCCGCTCCGCGCACCAGCGCCGCAATTCCCCACCCGTCACTTCGCCCACGACCACCGCCGCCAGCGACTCGGATCGCGCCGCGTCGCCCCGCCCAAACACCGCCACTTCACGCACCCCCGGGTGATCCGCCAGCGCGGCCTCGACCGCCGCCGGATTGACCTTCCGCCCGCCCACGTTCACGACGTCGGACGTCCGCCCGGCGATCCGGTATCCCGAGGTCTCGTCCCCCTCCAGCAAATCTCCCGGCCGCAACTCCCCGCCCATCCCCAGGCAGACCGCCGCGCTCCGCACCCGCACGCCCCCCACCCCTTCGCCGTCCCACGTCAACTCCACGCCACGCATCGGGAGTCCCACGAACCCATCCGGCAATTCGCCGACCTCCGAGGCGTCGTAGCAAATCCCCCCGCACTCCGACGCCCCGTAGAACGAATGAATCTTCAGCCCATGGGCCTCGCGGAACTGCCCCGCGATTCGGGACGGCAGCGGAGCCCCCGCCGAAAGGCACAGCCGCAAACGCCCGGGATCCGCCGCCACTCCCGCCAACGCCCGAAATATCGCCGGAACCGCGGGCAAAACCGTCGCGCCACTCTCGGCGACTCCCCGCCAAAGAGCCCGCGGCAAGGAGTCCAGCGCCGCCACCAGCGGCACCCCTCGAAGGATCAGCGGCGTCACCAGATTGCTGAAACCATACGAATGGGCAAACGCGATCACCCCGTAGTTCACGTCGCCCGCCGTGATTCCCATCGTTTCACAGACCTGATCGCAATCCGCCATCACCTCCGTCGGCCCGAATTCCGACGCCCGCGCCGCCCCCGTCGTCCCCGAGGTCAGCTTGATTAAAATCGTCGCGTCGCCCGGCCTCCAAGCCCCGTTCCCCTCCAGGCACCGCACTTCGAATCCGTCGCCACGCCACCCCACCCGGGCCCGCGCCCCACAATCCCGTTCCGCCACCACCACCTGCGCCTCCGCCAGAGTCGCGTCCACCAACAGCGCCACCCCGCCTGCCTTCCAAATCCCCAGCAACAGCGCCGGCCACCCCGGCACGTTCCCCGCACACAGACTCACCACCGCCCCCGGCGGCCACGGCTCCAGATCCGCCGCCACGCCGTTCGCCTCCGATTCGATCTGCGCAAACGTCCGCGCCACGGAGCCATCCGGCAACCGGACCGCCGCCTCGTCCCCGAGCCGCCGCCAGGTCGCCTCCCACCGCTCCAGAGCGGCAAGATTCGGCTTGCGCGAGGCCCCAGCGTCCTTCACTTTCTCCAATTCCATTTTTCCTTATGAAGGCCGAGATCCATCCAAATTACACCGACACCGTTATCAACTGCGCCTGCGGAGCCAGTTATCACACCCGTTCGACGAGCAAAGACCTTAGCATCGGCATCTGTGCCGCTTGCCATCCCTTTTTCACCGGCGAGCAAAAATTCGTCGACACCGCCGGCCGCATCGAGAAGTTCCAGCGCCGTTACGGCAGCATCCGCGCCACCCGCGCCCCGCGCAAACCGTAGCGACCCAACTTCGACCCCTCTCAAAAACGGTGAGTCCGCCCCGCGCGGACTCACCGTTTTTCTTTGTCCGCGAGACATCCAGACCTTCCGACCTTCGACCTTCGACCTTCGACCTTCGACCTTCCGACCTTCCGACCTTCCGACCTTCGACCTTCGACCTTCAACCTTCCGACCTTCGACCTTCCGACCTTCCGACCCTCATGGACTACGCCCCACTCACCGCCCGCATCGCCGCCCGCTTCGAGGAACTCGAAGCCGCCATCTCGTCGCCCGATCTCTACGACGACCCCAAGCGCGCCCAGGCCATCCTCCGCGAGCACTCGCGCTCGAAGGGCATTCTCGACAAATGGGAAGCCTTCCAGAAAGCGAACCGTGAACTCGCCGAGAACCGCGAACTCGCCTCCAGCTCCGACCAGGAAATGGTCGAGCTCGCCCGCGCCGAGATCGCCGAACTCGAAGATTCCCTCCCGAAAACCGAATTCGCCCTCCGCATCGCCCTCCTCCCACCCGAGCCCGACGAAGACAAGGACGCCATCGTCGAGATCCGCGCCGGCACCGGCGGCACCGAAGCCGCCCTCTTCGCCGCCGACCTCTACCGCATGTACACCCGTTACGCCGAAGTCGCCGGCCTCAAGATCGAGATCCTCGACAACTCCGAGTCCGACCTCGGCGGCCTCAAGGAGATCGTCTTCCGCCTCTCCGGCGAATCCGTCTTCCGCCGCATGCGCTACGAATCCGGCCCCCACCGCGTCCAACGCGTCCCCGCCACCGAGACCCAGGGCCGCATCCACACCTCCGTCGCCACCGTCGCCGTCCTCCCCGAAGCCGAGGAAGTCGACCTCGTCCTCCCCATGAGCGATCTCCGCATCGAAGTCTGCCGCTCCGGCGGCCCCGGCGGCCAGGGGGTCAACACCACCGACTCCGCCGTCCAAATCCTCCACATCCCCACCGGCCGGATCGTCCGCTGTCAGGACGGCCGTTCCCAGATCCAAAACAAGGCCAGCGCCCTGCAAATCATGCGTTCCCGCCTCCTCGAGGACAAACGACGCGCCGAAGAAGAGAAATACTCCGCCCACCGCAAAGCCCTCCTCGGAGGCGGCGGCCGGGAAGAAAAGATCCGCACCTACAACTACGCGCAGAACCGAGTCACCGACCACCGCATCGGCCTCACCCTCTACAGCCTCGACCGCTTCATCGAAGGCGACATCATCGAAATGATCGAATCCCTCGCCGCAAGCGACCTCGAAGACCGCCTCGCAGCGGAGACCATCGCCAACTAAACGGGATTAACTCGATTCACAGGATTCACAGATTTTCAGGAAGGCACCTCATCCCGGATAAGCGCCAGCGTTCCATTCCAAAATCTTGTCATGTTGAGCGAAGCGAAACATCTCTGGCTTCTCACCTCACCGCACGGATGCAGTGTAAGCCAGAGATTCTTCGCTCCGCTCAGAATGACAGGAAAGGAATTTTGCAGCATTTAGTCTTCCCCGCATCAATCCTGAAAAACCCGTCAATCCTGTCCAACCCCTCACCCACCCCATGACCACCCTCGAAGTCCTCAAAGCCGCCGCGAGTTACCTCGCCAAGCACGACGTCGAGTCCCCCCGTCTGAACGCCGAACACCTCCTCGCCCACACCCTCGGCAAACGCCGCCTCGACCTCTACCTCGAGTTCGACCGCCCCCTCTCCGACGCCGACCGCGCCCCCCTCCGCGACCTCGTCCGCCGCCGCGGCGAAGGCCACCCGCTCCAGCACCTCCTCGGCACGACCGAATTCCACGGCCACGAATTCCTCACCGATCCCCGCGCCCTCATCCCCCGCCCCGAAACCGAGCACCTCGTCGAACTCGCCCTCACAGCAATCACCAATCACCAATCACCAATCACCCTCCTCGACGTCGGCACCGGCAGCGGAGTCATCGCCATCACCCTCGCGCTCGCCCGCCCCGCGGCCACCGTCCACGCCACCGACCTCTCGCCCGAAGCCCTCGCCCTCGCCGACGAAAACGCCACCCGCCTCGCCGCGACCAACGTCTCCTTTTACGAAGCCGACCTCCTTCCCCCCGGCGACCAGCGCTACGACGCCATCGTCGCCAATCTCCCCTACATCCCCGCCGCCGACCTCGCCACCCTCTCCCGCGAAGTCCACCACGACCCCACCGCCGCCCTCGACGGCGGACCCGACGGCCTCGACCCCATCCGCCGACTCGTCGAGCAAGCCCCCGCCCGCCTCGTCCCCGGCGGCCACCTCTGGCTCGAGATCGGCCACGACCAATCCGCGCGAGTCCTCGAGCTCTGCCGCACAGCCAGCTTCATCGAATCGAAAGCGCACCTCGACCTCACCGGGATCGACCGATTCATCCAGGCGACAACCTCGAAATAGCCTCGCACTTACAAAACTTTGGTGCGGCCGCACCAAAGTTTTGTAAGTGCGATTGAGCCGTTGTTCGTGTTCGCCTCAATCGGCTTCACGACCGGAAAAGCCGCGACAATCGTTCCCGTGAACAATTACCGTCCTCCCTTCGTTACTTCACACCATGGATAAAATTCTCGTTCACGGCGGTGCCACCCTCAATGGCAACGTCCGCATCAGCGGCTCCAAAAACTCCGCGCTCCCCATCCTCGCCGCCACGCTGCTCACCAGGGAGCCGTGCATCATCCACCGCGTCCCCGACCTCAGTGACATTCACTTCATGCTCACCATTCTGAGCGAACTCGACGCCGAGGTGGAGCGCGCCAGCGGCACCGTCCGGATCAAGGCCGAAAAAATCAAGACCGAGGCCCCCTACGAGATCGTCCGCAAGATGCGCGCTTCCGTCTGCATTCTCGGGCCCCTCCTCGGACGCGAGAGCCAGGCCACCGTCTCGCTCCCCGGCGGCTGCGTGATCGGCGACCGCCCGATCGACCTGCACCTCCGCGCCTTCGAAGAGCTCGGTGCCGCCGTCCGCGTTCAGGCCGGCGACGTCCGCGTCCTTGCGCCCCAGCTCCGCGGCACCACCGTGAACATGCGCGGCAAATTCGGCTCCACCGTTCTCGGCACCGACAACGTCCTCATGGCCGCCGTCCTCGCCGAAGGCACCACCATCATCGACGGAGCCGCCGAGGAACCCGAAGTCGTCGACCTCGCGAACTTCCTCATCAAGATGGGCGCGAAGATCGAGGGCGCGGGCAGCCGCCGCATCGTCGTCGAAGGCGTCAAGGAACTCCACGGAGCCGAACACACCGTTATCCCCGACCGCATCGAAGCCGGCACCTTCCTGGTTGCCGCCGCCGTCGCCGGCGAAAAAGTCACCCTTCAGAAGGTCAATCCCGAGCACCTCACCGCGGTCACGAAACCCCTCAGCGAAGCCGGCTACCGCATCGAGTCGACCGCCGATAGCATCACACTCCAGCGCAACGGCGACCGCCACGCCGTCGAGATCACGACCGAGCCGCACCCCGGCTTCCCCACCGACATGCAGGCGCAAATGTGCGCCCTCCTCAGTTTCGCCGACGGCATCTCCGTCGTCACCGACAACGTCTTCCCCCAACGCTTCATGCACATCGCCGAGCTCAAGCGCATGGGAGCTCAAATCGATCTCCAGGGATCGACCGCCATCATCACCGGCGTCGAGAAGCTCAGCGGTGCCCCCGTCATGGCCAGCGACCTCCGCGCCTCCGCCGCCCTCGTCCTCGCCGGCCTCCGCGCCGAAGGCACCACCGAGGTCAACCGCGTCTACCACATCGACCGCGGCTACGAACGAATCGACGAAAAACTCAACGACCTCGGAGCGCAAATCGAACGCGTCAAAGCGTAAAGAATCAAGCGCGCAGCGCGAACCCAACCGAGGTAGGGAAGGCTCGCCACGCGTTCCGTCGCTCTCACACGACGGCAACGATCTCAGCGGGGTGCCCTACTCCAAGCTTGCCGGACGCCGGTCCTTGAACGTGATCTCAGCCACGCCGGACTTGTCCAGACCGCCGAGTCCCGCCGCGATCATCGCGTCGAACTGCTCCTTCGACGCCGCCGCGACCGGCATCGACACTCCCGCTTCACGACCCAGCTCGAGCGCAATCCCGGAGTCCTTCGCCGCGTGCGCTCCGGAGAAATAACACTCGTGATCCCGCTTCTGCATGTCCTCACCATCCGTCTGCAGCACCCGCGACGCCGCGCCCGTCTGACTGAAGATCTCGCGTACCATCGTGAGATCGAGCTCGAGCGCGTCCGCCAGAGCCAGCCCTTCGGCCAACCCCGCGGTGTTGATGTTCATCACCATGTTCACGAGCGCCTTCACCCGCGCCGCCGTCCCGGTCGGACCCACGTAGCGAGGCGACTCGCTCAGGTCCGCCAGCAGCGGCTTCACCTTTTCAAACTCGGCTTCGTCTCCGCCGATCATCAGATAGAGCGTGCCATCGCGAGCCTGCGAGATGCTCGACGCCATGCAAGCCTCCAGCGTTTTCGCACCGCCCCGCTTGGCAGCCGCCTCGACTTCCTGATGAACTCCCGGCGAAACCGTCGCGCAATTGATGAAAATTTTCCCCTCGGCACCGACCAGCAACGAGTGATCCGTGGTCGCGAAGCAGGTCCGCATCGCCGCGTCGTCCGTCACGACGGTGATCACGATGTCACTTGCCGCCGTCACCTCGGGCAGCGTCTGCACCGCCACGCAATCCAGCTCGCGAGCCAGCTCGTTCGCGGCCTCGAAATTGACGTCGTTCACGGCGACCACCGGCCAGCCCGTGTCCTTCAATCGACGAGCCATGTTCGCGCCCATGCGCCCGACACCCACAAATCCAATGCGTTCTTTCATAAATGAACCTTTATACGTTCGCGAAAAACGGATTGCACTGCCGTTGTTCCCCCACCGTCGTGAGCGGACCGTGTCCCGGGCACAACACCGTGCTGTCCGCCAGCGAGAAGATCTCCTTCCGATTAGTTTCCAACGCCGCCTCGAACGACACCATTCCCCCGCCCATCGATCCGGCGAAGATCGCGTCGCCGCAGATCGCGACGTCGCTCTCCAACCCCTTCACCACGTAGGTCACGCCGCCCTTGGCGTGCCCCCAGGTCAGCCGCGACGAAATCTTCAGGTTGCCGACCTCGAACTCTTTGCCCGCTTCGAAGCATTCGGCTCCGTCGACCGGTTCGCCGGAAGGCGTCCAGGCTTTGACCCCGGTCTTTTCCTTGAGGCGGTCCAGATCGAAAATGTGATCCCCGTGCGAGTGCGTGATGAAGATCTGCTCGATCTCGAGGTCCCGCTCCTTCGCCGCCGCCAACAACTCGGTCACGTTGGATCCGGTATCGAAGACCGCCGCCTTCCTCCGGGTCGGATCCCAGACGAGGAACGCGTTCACCAGCATGTCGTCGAACGCGGTGTTGAACTGCAGCAGCCCTTCCAGCGTGACCGGCTCCGGCACGTAGGTCTTCTCTCCAAGCGCCACGACGCGCTCACCCGCGACCCCCAGCGGACCGCTCAATGCGCGCACGACGTCGGCGTCGAATTCGCCGCCCATCACGGCATCCAGCTTCTCGCGGCTCACGCCCGCTCGCTCGGCCAGCGCGTCCGCGTCGATCCCCAATCCCCGCCGAGCCTTGCCCAGCACGTCTTCGTAGTTGTCTTCCAATCCAATCTTCATGAACCCGAAAAACTAACCCGCCGCCCCCAGCGGGACAACCCCGGTTACCGCCGCACCCGAATCTTTACCTTCGCCGGCGGCGAGAGTCGCAACTGGCCGTCCACTCGATACTTCGCGAACACGCGAACGACGAATTTCCCTTTTACCGTCGGACGCCCGACGATCTTCCCGGGATTCGACCGAAACCGCAGACCGCGCGGGAGGCGACCGTTCAACTCATACCGGATGCGGCCCTCGATTTCCCCCGAGCCGGATCTCACCTTGGAGTCGACCACCCGGCGGGCAAACCGATCACCTCGACCGATCCGAAAGGCACCCCGAGTCGGCACGACCTCGACCACGACCGGAGTCGGAGGAGGCGGCGGGTTGTTCTCGGCCACGTAGACCTCGAGCGAGTCCCCGTTCGGCTCCACCGTCCGCGCCAATCGGAGGACAAGCTCACCCCGCCCGTTGAACGCCACGACGTCCGGGGCGAGTTTCGGAGTTCCGTCGATGATTGGCACCACTACCGGCTCGATCTCCGGCTGGAACGAATCCCACTGCAGCAACCGCCGGGCGTTGCCGTAAACCAACTGGCCCTGCGAATTCAGCAACCCGCGGTAGCCGTCGAACGATCGGCTCTGGCCGGTCGTCGTGTCCAAAAATTCGACCCGAGTCACCCGACCCTCCGCCGTCCCGAAACAAACCTGCCGAAACCGATTGAACTGCACCTGAAACACGTTCGAGGCCGCCCGGGGGAAGTCGAACGTCTCGGAAGACTCCCGCTCCTCGGCCCGCACGAGCCAAACCCGGTAAATGCTCGCATCGGGATCGAAGATCACCGCCGCCACGTCGCCCGCGTCGTTGAGCTTCGCATTCGCGTTGAAAAGATTGAATCCACCGGGGAGCACCGGCCCGATGAACGTGCTCGTCGAACCATCCCAGATGGCCATCCGCCGCTCCGCCCCCACGTCGACGATGAGCAGGGACTCACCCCGCTCGTTCACCGAGATCGTCTCGACCCGCGTCGCCCCATCCGGTGGCACGATCGTCGTCACCACCGGAGCGCCGAACGTCGGCTGAATCCACGTCACCAACTCGAACGTCCCCGAATCCGTGTTCCCCAACGCCAGCCCGCCTCCGTTGATCGACTTGAAATCGCTCGCGCCCGCGTCGAGCCCCTCCGCCCGCTCCGCGCCACCGGCCCGGGACCAAACGAACGCCGTCTGCCGCGGCGTTCCAGTCGTCGTCTGAGCCTGACCGGCGACCTCTCCGAACTCGTTCAAGCCGGGCACCGTCGCGACCGCGTCATAACCACTCGGTGGCACGATCCGGGACACCGTCCCATCCGCCGCGCCGAAGAAAAATCCGTCGACGACCCGGGAAGCCTCGTTCCGATCCACCTGAAAAACCACATCCCCCGCCTCGTTGAAGAGCACCAGATCCGAGATCCGTTTCGTCGTGTCAGCCCCCAGATCAGCCACCACCCGGCTCAAAACATACCGATCCGGAGCCGCCATCCCCGAAGCCGCAAAAGCAACGAGCAGCCCTACTTCAAGGAGCGGCGGCTTCCAGCCGCCGAAGTTCGATAAAGCGCTCATTTCCTACCAAAAAAGCCACTCATCAGCCCCACCGCGCTCGGGATCCCCTTCCCGGCAATAAAATCATCCACGTGCCCCGCCAAACTCGCCGGCAATCGCCCCTTCACGAACTCCACCGCCGTCTCCGCCGCCTGCCGAGCCTGCTCCTCCGAAATCCCCACCCGCCGCTCGATCAATTTCACCAATTCGTCCATCGCCGAACCATCGCGAAAAACGCCGCAAACCTCAAGGAGCCCGCAATCTCAGCTGATACCGCAGCACGTAGTAGAGCACCGCAAACCCGAACAACGAGAACAAGAGCAGCACCCCCGCGTTGAAAACCAGCACGCTCGCGCGAATCCCGAAGTATTCCTTAACCGGACCGAAGAACACGTTGAGGTGACCCGTGTGACCCGCGTCCAGCCGGTAGTCCAGCTGCTCCATCTCGGCCTTCGACACAAGGTCCGTGATCTTCTGATTCACGAACAGCTGCTCGGCCGTCACCTCGTTCGACGTCCCCAGCAACTTCTTCGAATCGAACGCCCCGCCCGCGATCACGGCGTCGATTTCCTTCAGCCGCAGCTCGACGTCCGACGGCGAAGTCCCGCGCAATCCCGAAACGATGGCCAGCAATTCCTTCAAGTCGTAGAGCCGCTCGGCCTCGGCGTCGCTCTGTTCTCCAATCTTCGCCATCTTCGCGATCTCGAGTTGAATCTGGTCCTGCCGAGCCGTCAGGGGATTCATTTTCGCCTGCGCGTAAACCAGCGCTTCGTAGCTCCACCGCATCGGCATGAACTCCGAAATCAACGGCACCTGCAGGTCACTCCGCGGCGGTTGCGCGCTGTCCGGGTGCTTGTCGAACCACTTCTGGAGGGCATAGACGACGTCCAGATTGCGGTTCATTTCCTCGTATTTGATGAACGCTCCGCCCAGGATCAGCTGCGGGATCAAGACCATCGGAATGATGTTCACCGCCATCTTCGCCTCGGGCGCCACCGCCGAAATGATCAGCCCGATCGCCACCCCGCTCACCGCCGTCAAAAACATCGCCAGAAACGACACGACGAACATCCCGCGCACCTCGAGCAACCAATTTCCGAGGAACGCAAACATCGCGCACTGGATCACCGCAAACGCGGTCAGAGTCAGCCCCTTCGCGGTGACGTAATACCCGATCCGCACGTTGAGATTGCGCTCCCGCAGCAGCACCGGCCGGTCGCGAATGATGTCGTCCACGCTGTTCGTCAGGCCCAGAAACATCGCCACCACCAACGCCAGAAAGTGGTAGGCCGGAATGTGATACGCCGACGCGAAATCGTAAGTCCCGCTCTCCGCCGACCGCAGCACGCCACCGATCAGCAACGCCAGAATCGGCGCCATCACCATCGTCGTCAGGAGATTCGCCTTGTTCCGGAGTTTGCTGATGAACGCCCGCTGCAACAGCACGACAAACTGGTTCCACTCTTCGCTGATCCGGAACGGCTCCCTCCGCCGCAGCAGCTGCGGATTCTGCTGAGCTGGTGTCGGCAGCGCGACCGCCGCCTCCGTGCTGGAGACCGGCATCGCCTGCACGTCCTTCATCATCCGATAGGACTCGTATTTATCCCGCCAGTAGTCGGGCGAATACCGCCGCGCCGGGATCAGCTGCCCCCGATTGTTCTCCTCGAAGATGATGTCGCCGCTCAGATCCCGCAGCGGCATCTCGAGCGCGTCGAAGATGAATTCCGGCCGCGCCGTGTCCCCCACGTCGGTCGACCCCAGCGCCGTCCCGAAGTGCTGCACGTGCTCGGCGTCGGCGAAGTATTGCAGCGTCTCGTGCGGCGTCCCGAAGAACACGAGTTTCCCGCCCTTGTCCAACACGATGGCCTTGTTGAACATGTTGAAGATCCGCGACGTCGGCTGATGAATCGTCACGAAGTTGATCTTGTTGTGCGACATCCCCTGGATGATCTCGATCACGTGCTCGCTGTCCTTCGACGACAACCCCGACGTCGGCTCATCGAAGAGGTAGATGTCCGCCGACCCGATCATGTCCAACCCGATGTTCAGCCGCTTGCGCTCGCCGCCGCTCAGCGTCTTCTTGTGCGGACTCCCGACCACGTTTGACCGTCGCTCGTTCAACCCCAGCTCGGCCAATTTCCCATCGAGCCGCCGCAGCCGCTCCTGTTTCGACAGATGCGGCGACCGGATCGCCGCCGCGAAGTTGAGATTCTCCTCGATGGTCAGATGCTCGTCGAACGCGTCGTATTGCGGCACGTAAGTGACGTAACGCCGTAGCAGGTCGAGGTTCGTGTAGAGCGACCGCCCGTTGAGCAGCACGTCGCCCTGACTCGGCGGAAATTGCCCCGAGATCATCCGCAGCAGCGTGCTCTTCCCGCAGCCGCTCGCCCCCATCACGCACACCATCTCACCCCGCTGCACGCTGAACGAAATCCCGTCGATCGCCACGTCCCGGTTCCGGAAGCGGCACACCACGTCCCGCACGTCCAGCGTGCGAATGATGTTCCGCTCCTCCTCGATCAACCGCTCGGAAAAATTGCACCGCAGAACCTGCCCCGCATCCACCCGGATCGCGTCGCCGTCGGCCAGCGTCGCGGAGTTCCGCACCGGGTTCCCGCGCACCAGGATCGGCCGGTCCGACTGCAGCACCTCCACCCGCCCGACCTTCGCGTCGTAATCGCAGAAAATCTTGAGCAGAACGTCGCCACCGGTCCCCGGCGAAAGCAAAATGTCCCCCTCGTCCAGCAAGCCCGGGTTGTTCGACACGAGATACTCGCTCTTCGAAGCCCGGAGCTGGAAACGCCCGCCGTAATTTCCCGCCCGCCGCCGCAGATCGTCCAGCTCCAGCTCGCTGTCGTTGTGAAAGATGATCTTGTCCTCGAGCGCCGCCTCGATCGTCACCCCAGCCCGCAACCGGCGCTCGTTCAGCACCGCGTCGACGTCCCTGAGCGCCGTCACCTTCACCCGCAGCCCAAACGTCACCTCGAGTATGCTGTCCCGCGACCGCCCCTTCTCCAGCCGCACCTCGTCCTCGTCGTCCACCGCCACGAAGATCTGCAGCAGCGCGACGTTCTTCTTCGCGTTGAAGTAAAACACCAGCTCCTGATGAGCCAGCACGTGCTCGTCGATGAGAATTCGCTGCCCTGGATACAACCGGCAGAAGTCTCCCGGTCGCAGCGCCCGCCCTTGCACGATCAGATTCCGCGAACTCATGTTCTTGAGAATCATCAACTCGTGATACCGGTAGGCCAGCAACCGCTCGCCCGGCCCGAAATCCTTCACGATCACGTCCGCCCCGCCGCCCGCGCCGAAGCTCACCGCCTCCAGCGGCGAATTTCCCTGTTGGTAAATGTGCGCGTCGCCCTGCTCGTTCGCGTTCAGCTGGTAGACGATGTCGATCGCCTGAGCCGCCATCCCGAGTTGCGCCATGAAGCTGTAGTAGGTGATCACCTGCTCCTGCTGCAGCCCCGCCTTCGCGATCAGGTCGTAGAGCTGCACCCCGAGCAGCACCTTCCGGTCGTCGTTCAACTGACCCGCCAGCCGCGTCGCGATCTCGTTGAGATCCTGCTGCTCGTGCAAAGCGTCGCGAAAGAGCTTCCGCAGCTCCGAGTAAACCGCGTCCGGATAATCGTAACGCAGGAACCCCAGGCTCGAATCGATCTCCTCCTCCAGCACCTCCCCGTCCGCCCGGGCAAAAGCCGCCAGCACCTTGATCAAAGTCGGCAGCAGGTTCGGAGCCTCGGAGACCGTCCGCGGTTTCCGCATCATCCGCCGCGTCGCGTGCCGGGCGATCCGCCGCGAGCGCGAGATGAGAAGCACCATCCCCTCGAGTTTCTTCAGCCACCGGCCGGACGGTTCCTTCAAAGGCGCTTCCACAAGTCGCGGAACCTACCACGCCCCCCAACTCCCCCGCAAAAACTCATTTGGAAACTCCGATTTGTCATTCCGCATCCCGCATTTCCCATTTCCGGAAGACGATTGCGCCCCAGCGCAATCCAGCCGATACTCCCCGGCTTTTCCGCACACCATGACCACCGACCTCTCCGCCACCGACCGCGCCACCGCGACCCCCGACGACGCCACCGCGCCCGCCGTCGAGAATCTCCGCGTCCGCGGCGTCACCCGCCTCATCACGCCGACCCAAATCAAGGAGCAGCTTCCCACCACCGAAGCCTCCGTCGCCACCGTCCGCGAGGGCCGCGCCGCCGCCCGCCGCATCCTCCAGCGCGAGGACGACCGCTTCCTCGTCATCGTCGGCCCCTGTTCGATCCACGACCCCGCCGCCGCCCTTGACTACGCCCGCCGCCTCGCCGCCCTCCGCGACGAAGTCTCCGACCGCTACGAGATCATCATGCGCGTCTACTTCGAGAAACCCCGCACCACCGTCGGTTGGAAGGGCCTCATCAACGACCCGCACCTCGACGACTCCTGCGACCTCGCCCACGGCATCGCCCTCGCCCGCAAGCTCCTCCTCGACATCACCGCACTCGGTCTCCCCACCGCCACGGAATTTCTCGATCCCATCATCCCGCAATACATCGCCGACCTCATCAGTTGGTCCGCCATCGGAGCCCGCACGACGGAATCCCAGACCCACCGCGAGCTCGCCAGCGGCCTCTCGATGCCCGTCGGCTTCAAAAACGGCACCGACGGCAGCATCCAGACCGCCATCGACGCGATGAAGTCCAGCCGCAGCCCCCACAGCTTCCTCGGAATGGATCAGGACGGCTCCACCAGCATCATCAAAACGACCGGCAACCCGAATTGCCACGTCGTCCTCCGCGGCGGCCGCGACGGCACGAACTACGACCAAGCCAGCGTCGGCACCGCCATCGAGCGTTTGGAAAAAGCCAAGTTGCCAACCGCCATCATGGTCGACTGCAGCCACGCAAATTCCGGCAAAGACCCCGCCCGCCAACCCGCCGTCTGGCGCGACGTCATCGGCCAGCGGGAAGCCGGTCGCCAAGAGCTCATCGGAGCCATGCTGGAAAGCAACCTCGAATTCGGCGCGCAACCGTCGGACACCGACGGCCTGGACAACCTCCAATACGGAGTCTCGATCACCGACGCCTGCCTGGATTGGGCGGCGACGGAAGCGCTTCTGCGCGAGTGATCCAAACCAAGCGTCGCACCGAAGCGCGGAGCGCCCCCCAACCCTGTCATTCTGAGCGAAGCGAAGAATCTCTGGCTCACACTCTTCACCGCCATCTCGACCCCGAATCCTGAGAAGTCAGAGATGTTTCGCTCCGCTCAACATGACAGCAAATTAGGGAAAGGCTTCGCCACCTGAGCCACCCGCCGCGGCGCCCAGTCAGCATCAAAAGCGCAACCGCTAGATCACGCCACCCACCCCCAACCACATGCCTACCACCATCCGCGACCTCACCTTCGCGGCCATCGATTTCGAGAGCGCCGGCGTCCTCCGCGGTCAGACCGACGTCCCCATCCAGGTCGGCATCGCCCAGCTGAAAAACGGCCACATCGACGGCCTCTTCACCTCCTACCTCCGCACCGACCGCCCCGTCGCCTGGACCGCCCGCCAGGTCCACGGCATCAGCGACGAAGACATCGCCGACGCCCCGACAATGCTCGACCTCTGGCCGGAATTCCGCACCCGCCTCCGCGACCGCGTCGTCGTCGCCCACGGAGCCGGCACCGAGAAGCGCTTCCTCCGAGCCTTCCCCTTCCACGGCTTCGAGCCCTGGCTCGACACCCTCACCCTCTACCGCGAAGCCGCCCCGCACGCCGAATCCCACGCCCTCGGCAGTCTGGCGGCGACCTTCGGCGTCGAGTCCGAATGCTTCGACCTGATCCCCACGTTCCACTGGCACGACGCCCTCTGCGACGCCGTGGCCACCCTCGTCCTCCTCCGAAAATACCTCACCGCCCGCAATCTCTGGGACGCCCCCCCTTCCACCCTCGTCCCAAGGTAGGGAAGCCGCGCCGCCGCGTTCCCACTTCTTCTCCGAGGCAGCCACCCACCTCCCCAAAGCTCTCCCGACAAGCAGACGCCGCTACCCACGAAGCCCGACCGGGACCGTCATTTACAGACCGTCGCCGCGGCGTCACCCGAAGACGGAAGCCCCTCAGCGCAGCCGCACGCGAAACGGTCCCCTGACCTTCTGCCAGATGACGGCCTGCCCGGCTTGGCTGAGCTTGACCCGCCGTTGTTCCTGTAGTTCGAAGAGCAATGGTCTGAGCAAAGCAAGCGGGTGAGGTTCGTCCGGCATGAGCTCGCGCGCCATCGCCCCGGGACACATCGTCGCGCCCTTCTTCAGGCGCTCCAACCGTTCGAGAATCGCCACCTTCCATCGCTCCCGCTCCGGACCGGTCACCGCTTCCGCCCGCCGACGCAGGCCGGCACACCGTCGACTGCAGATCCCGTCGGTCGATTTTTTGGGCAGAGGCAGCGCGCAAACCACGCAGCGTCCATCATCCGATCCGTTTCCCATTTTTCGCGAATATTTCAGGACTACGAATCCACGCCAACACCTTCCGACAAGGTCTCCCGAGTCTCATTTTCGACTCCCGGCGCGGAATTCGGAGGTGGTCGTCGCCGCGCTGCGCGAGGCGGTTGGGAAACGGGCCGGCGCGTTCCCCCGAATCCCGGAGCCGGCGGAACGGGGCTTTCGGACGGAAATCGCCTTCCCGATCGAAGGGAGGTCAGGCGGGCAGCGCGACGACTTTCGCTCCCAGGCTCGCGTAGGGAGCGGGGTCGCACGTGAGGACGATGATCTGGAGGCCACGCTCGGCGGCCCGGTCGAGCATGCGTTGCAGGGATCGCTCGCGGCCGGGGTCGGAGTAAGCGAAGGCGTCGTCGAAAATCACGGGCAGGCAGCCGTCGAAGTCGGCGCTGAGAACCTCCGCGACGGCCAGTCGCACGGCTGCGGCGAATTGTTCGCGGGCTCCCCCGCTGAGCGTTTCGAACGCGAACGTCCCGCCGTCGGCCGCCGACCGCGTGAGCTGAAGTCCCGAGAATTCGCCTTCGTGGAAGACGACCGACGCGGTCGCTCCCGCCCCGAAGAGGCATTCGAGGTAAGCGGTGATCGTCTCCGCCAGCGGTCGGGTGAATCGGTCCGCGAGGGATCGCTGGGCGTCGGTGAAGAGAGCGTCCAGCAGCCGGATGGCTTCGGCTCGCCGCCGGGTCGACCGCGCGTGGGCTTCCGCCGCCCCTTGCTGGGCCAGCGCGGTTTCGAGATCCGCCCGGGGATCTTCGCTGCCGTCGGACCGCAGTCGCGAGCCGGATACCGCGATGCGGGTGCGGGCGTCGTTGATGGCCGACAGGGTGGTCTCGACCGCGCGGGCGAGTCGCGCGAGGTCGCCGACGAGGTGGGCGGCGTCGAGCTCGGTCAACGCCGAGCGCGTCGTGGCGAGCGCCCGCTCGGCCTGGTTCCGCGTCTCGGCCAGACCGCGGGTTGTTTGCGTTCGCCTCGGTCCGTCGCCGTGGGTCGCTTCGAGAAGTTTGAGCTGCGCCCGCGCGTCAGCCGCCCCGCGCCGGTCGCGCTCGGTCGCGTCGGCCTGCCCCGCAAGGCGCGTTTCGGCTTCGGTGGACGCCTTTTCCTCAGCGTCGCGGGTGGATCGGGCCTTGGCTTCGGCTTCCTCCGCTTCCGCCAGCACGCGCTCCGCGGCGGTCAGTTCGTCCCGAAGCCCGGCTGGCTCCGGTGGCGCCCCCCCACCCGCGCTTCGCCGGTCCCGGTCGGCCTCGGCGGCGGCGAGTGCTTCGCGCTCGGCGGCGAGCTTCGCAGGGAGCTCGTCGGCGCGCCGCTCCCGCAGGGCGTCCTCGGTCGATTCGATCCGGACGGCCAGCGTCCGCCTGGCTTCGGCGGCTTCGTTCGCGGCGGCGACGTCCGGGAGTCCGAGAGCGGCGAGCGAGCGTTCGAATTCGGCGTTTCGGTCGGCGACTCGCCGGCGCGCTTCGGCGAGGCTGGTCCCGCCGCCGGGGCGGATTTTCAATCGCAGGGTCCCGCCCACGCTCACCTCGGTGTCTTCCGAAAGGACGACCGCTTCGCCCGCCCCGAGAGTTTTCCCGCCGACGACGACCGGCTCGGTCGAGGCCACGACTTCCAGACCGGCGGCCATGGCTGCCAACGCGGCCTGCGATCGCGTGACCTCGTCGGCGGCGGTCCGCAGCGCGGCGAGCTGCGCGGCGTCGACTTGCGGCAATCGGGCGAGTTCGCCGCGGAGGGTGAGCAACTGCTGTTGGGACGCTTCGACGGCGGCAAATCGAGCGGCCAGCTCGGCGACCGCCACCGTGCGTTCCCCGACCGCCACGCACGCGGCGAGGTGGTCGCGGCGTTGGCGGGCCGACTTGAGATTGCGGGCCGCTTCGTCACTTCGCGCCGCGGCCACGCCCGCCGATTCCCGCGCGCGCGTCGCCGCGGCGCGCAGGCGCTCGACGTCGGCGTTCATCGGGGCGAGGGCGGCGTCCCGTCGTTCGAGGTCGCTGATCAATGCCTCGATCCGCTCGACCTCGGCGCGGAAGGCGCTGGCTACTTTCTCAGCTTCGGCGACGGCGCGGCCCTCGGCTTCCTCCGTTCGCCGAAGGCCTTCGACTCGGACCGCCCGGCCGTCCGTCGCTTCGCGCTCGCGTTTGAGGTCTCCAAGACTTCGCTCGGCCGCGGTCAAGTCGACCGAGGCACGTTCCAGGTCGTCCGCCGCCGCGAGCGAGGCGTCGAGCCGCTCGCGAGCCGCGGCCACCCGCACCTGGCCAGCCGCCTCTTCCGTTGCGGCAATTTCCCACTCCGAGCCGGCTTTCGCTTCGCCGTTCTTGCGGAAAATTCGCTCCACGTTCGCGGCGAACCCCGCCGCCACAGCCGCATCGAAGTCCGACTGGAGCGCTGCCGCTCCCCCCATATCCCGCAGGCGCTGCATGAGCGGCGCGCTCTGCGCGGCGGCATCACCGGTCGGGTCGTCACCGCCGCTCCCCTGCCAAACCCAGAGGTGCCCCCATTGCGCGAGCACCGCCCGGCCACTCACGGGCTCCGCGATGGCGACAAGCGCCGCGATCTTCGCCTCGGCTTCGTCGCCGGAGAGCGCGGGTCGTCCCGCCGCCGCCAGCGTCACGGTGGTGCCGAAGCACTTCTTGAGTTCGTATTCGACGCCACCCGCTTCGAAGACGACGTCGACCTCCGGCTTGCCGCCGTGATCCGAGATCATCGCGCGGTGGAATTCCGTGTTCCCTTTTGCTTTGAGAAAAAACGCCCGGTGCAACGCTTCGACGAGTGTGCTCTTCCCGCTTTCGTTCGGTCCGCCGATGAGCGTGCGGTTCGCGTCGAAGTCGACGACGGTCTCGCGGTGAATGCGGTAATTTCGCACCCTCAGCGTCCGCAATCTCATCGCCCGACCGCCGCGTGGAGTTCCCGCAACGCGACGCGGGCCACCGCCGCGTCTTCGTCCGTCCCGTCGGCGCGGGCGACCAGCTCACCCGCGACCCGGGCGATCAACGGGTCACCCGCTCGCTCGGTGAGCGCCACGATCTCGGCGTCGCTCGGCGCGAGCGTGGTCTGATCGATCCACTTCACGCGCAAAAGCCGCGCCTCGAGCGTCCCGACGAGCGCTTCGAGCCGCGTCGTCGCGTCGATGCCGAGCGTGCCGCCGACTTCCAACCGCAGCAGATCGCGCTGCGTCCGCTGACCCATGAGGACATCGATCTCATCGCGGAGCGCGTCGACCGCGCCATCGTCCGCCAGATTCCGCTCGATCCGGTGCCACCCGAATCGCGCGGTCGCGATCGCGGCCACGTCCGGCTCCCCGCCTCGCTCGACGGTGACGGCGAGGGCGTGGCCCGGGCGGTTGGCCTCGCCCTTCGGAAAGCGATCCGGCTCGGGCGTCCCGCAATACCACGCTTTCGCACCGACTTCCTTCGTCCCGTGCCAGTCCCCGAGTGCGACGTAGTCGAATTCCCCCGCTTCCAATCGCCCGAGATCGATCCGATTCGTCGCGGTCGAAACGCTCTCGTCTTCATCGCTCTCGCCGCCAAATCCCCGCGTGCTCCCGTGGGCCAGCACGATTCGGACCGCTTTACCCGCCGCGCTGGGCACGCCCGGGTCGCGCAGCCACGCGGTCGTGTCCGCCGACTCCGCCCGCCGCGTCAGCGGACACGGGAAAATGACAGCGCCGCCGATCACGAAGGGCGCGGGCTCCGCCAAAATGCTCAGCCGCGGCGCGAGCTCGGCGCGTTCCTGCACGAAAAACTCCCGCTCCCACGGCCCGCCCGCTCCGCCGTGATCGTGATTTCCCGGGATCGCGATCACGGGCAACCCGATCCGCCCGATCGCCGCGCACGTCGCCGACACCATCGCCCGCGTCGGCGTCGGAGAATCGAAGAGATCGCCGGCCACCAGGATGAATTCCGCGCCGTGCCCGCGGGCCGCCTCGCCGATCCGGTCGATCACCGCAAGCCGCTCCTGCTGCACGAGCGCGCGGTTGTGCGCGTCGGCGATGCCCGCGAAGGGCTTGCCGATTTGCCAATCCGCCGTGTGGAGAAATTTGGTCATCGCCGCCGCCGTGTCGTCATCGCGACATCATTGGAAATCCCGCCCCGGGCGCAACAAAACTTTCCTTTCCGCGCTCCGGAAGTCGTCTATCGTCCCCGGCCAAGCGTAATCGACGCGAACCACCCGCGCAGTTCGGCAGGGGCATGCGATAACTCCTGATTTTTCGACCGTAAACGCCCCGACCGCCCGACGATTTCAGAATTTCAAAAACCAAAATGACCGAAGCAGCTCCAACCGACACCACGCCCCGCACGCCGACCCCCATCGCTTCCAACTCACCCGAATACCGCACCGGCTCGCCCTTCCCGCAGGGCGCGACCTGGGACGGTCACGGCGTCAATTTTTCCCTCTTCGCGCAGAACGCCCACGCGGTCGAGCTCTGCCTCTTCGACAAGTCGGAGGACACCGCCGAATCACTCCGCATCCGTCTCGCCGAGAAGACGTCCGGTGTTTTTCACATCTACGTTCCGAACGTCGAGGTCGGCCAGCTCTACGGCTACCGAGTCTATGGTCCGCACGATCCGGCGAATGGCCTGCGCTTCAATCCCAACAAGCTTCTCCTCGATCCCTACGCGAAGGCGATCGGGCGCGACATCACGTGGGCGGACGAGCTCTTCGGCTATCCGATCGGCGACGAGGACCTGGATCTCGCGTTCGACGACCGTGACAGCGCGCCCTTCGCGCCGCTGGCCATCGTGACGGATTGCGGTTTCGACTGGGGTGCCGACGTCAGCCCCGGACACGCCTGGCACGACACCGTCATTTACGAAACGCACGTCAAAGGCCTCACAAAACTCCACCCCGACGTCCCGGAGGACATCCGCGGCACCTACGCCGCCGTCGGCAGCGAACCGATGATCGCCCACTTCAAGAAGCTCGGTATCACGTCCGTCGAGCTGCTGCCGATCCACTACTTCACGAACGACCGCCACCTCATCGAGCGCGGCCTTTCGAATTACTGGGGCTACAACACGCTCGGCTTCTTCGCGCCGCATCCGGGTTACGCCGCCTGTCAGGACCACCCGTTCGACGTCGTCAGCGAGTTCAAGCAGATGGTGAAAAACCTGCACGCCGCCGGTCTCGAGGTCATCCTCGACGTGGTCTACAACCACACCGCCGAGGGCAACCGCATGGGGCCGACCCTCTCCTTCCGCGGCATCGACAACACGTCCTACTACCGCACGGTCGAGGGCGATCAGCGCTACTACATGGACTTCACCGGTTGCGGCAACACGCTCAACATGGTCCACCCGCACTCGCTGCAGTTCCTCATGGACAGCCTGCGCTACTGGGTGACCGAGATGCACGTCGACGGCTTCCGCTTCGACCTCGCGTCCGCCCTCGCCCGCGAGCTCCACGACGTCGACCACCTCGGCGCGTTCTTCGACACGATCTACCAGGACCCCACCCTCGCCTCGGTCAAACTCATCGCCGAACCCTGGGACCTCGGCGACGGCGGCTACCAGGTCGGGAATTTCCCGCTCGGCTGGACCGAATGGAACGGCAAATACCGCGACACCGTCCGGAAATTTTGGAAGGGCGACCTCGGCCTCCACGGCGAAATCGCCACGCGCCTCGGCGGCAGCGCCGACCTCTACGAACGCACCGGCCGCCGCCCGTCCGCGAGCATCAACTTCATCATCGCTCACGACGGCTTCACCCTCAACGACCTCGTCAGCTACAACGAGAAGCACAACCTCGCCAACGAAGAGAACGGCAACGACGGAGCCGACGACAACGAGTCGTGGAACTGTGGCGTCGAAGGCCCGACCGACGACCTCGAAATCATCGCCCGCCGCGAGCGCCAGAAGCGCAACCTCATGGCGACGCTCCTCTTCTCGCAGGGTGTTCCGATGATCGCCGGCGGCGACGAAATCGGCCGCACCCAGAACGGCAACAACAACGTCTACTGCCAGGACAACGAACTCGCCTGGTATGACTGGGACCTCGACGACCGGCGCAAGTCGCTCTTCGACTTCACCTGCCGCCTCGTTCACTACCGCCGCGCCCACCCGAATTTCAGCCGCCATTCCTTCCACGAAGAGGACCCGTTCGCTTCGTCGGAATCCGAAAACGTCCGCTGGGTCCGCGCCGACGGCAAGCCCATGGCCGAGCACGATTGGGAGGACGGCGGCTGGATGCGCACGCTCGGCATGCTCCTCTTCGGCGACGCACCCGAGATCCGCGACGCCGAGGGCCGCCGCGTCGAGGACGACGATTTCCTCCTCCTCATCAACGCCCACCACGAACCGGTCCGCTTCCGCCTCCCCGAGGACGTGAAGGGCTTCAAGTGGTTCGTCGCCTTCGACACGTCCCGCCCGGAACTTCAGTCCGGCAAAGAGCGCCTCCGCGCCGCCAGCATCAAACTCACCCAACGATCCTTCATCGTCCTTCGAAATGCCAAATAACTGGACCGCCACCTACCGCCTGCAGCTTCACGCCGGATTCCCCCTCTCCGCCGCCGAGGCCATCCTGCCCTACCTCCGCGACCTCGGCATCAGCCACGTCTACCTCTCGCCCGTCCTCCAGGCCGCGCCCGGCAGCGACCACGGCTACGACGTCGCCGACCCGTCCGTCATCAGCGAATTCATCGGCGGCGAACCCGCCTGGCGGTCCTTCCAGGACGCCGTCAAGGCCATCGGCCTGAAGGTGATGGTCGACATCGTGCCGAACCACATGACCACCTCCACGGCCAACCCGTGGTGGGACGATGTCCTCCGTCACGGCCCGTTCAGCCCCGAGGCCGACACCTTCGACGTCATGCCGTTCGCGATTTCGAACCGCTGGCTCATCTCGATCTGCACCCTCGGCGAACCCTACGGCAGCGTCCTCGAGAAGAATCAATTCACGATCGACCTCGAGTCCGGCCTCCCGCGACTGCGCTACTTCGACAACTCCTGGCCGCTCGGTCCCGCCTCCTGGCGTCCCTTCGTCGACGGCGCGCTCCTCGACCAGGTCGAACTCCT
This sequence comes from uncultured Verrucomicrobiae bacterium, assembly GCA_963719495.1. GTDB lineage: Bacteria > Verrucomicrobiota > Verrucomicrobiia > Chthoniobacterales > JAATET01 > CAVVKW01. Next base: position 342,815 of record CAVRCI010000002.1, on the reverse strand, counting down.
CGAATCCATCCGCCTCGACCGCGCCCCGTCCTCCGAGACCATCGCGACCTACCGCGAGACCTCCGAGAAGCTCACCGCCGCCCTCCGCGACCGCCTCGCCGATGACTCCCAGCGCGCCACCATCCAGAAAACCTGCGACGCCCTCGCCGCCGACCCCGACCGCCTGCACAAGGTCATCGAGCACCAATACTACCGGCTCTGCTGGTGGAAACTCGAAGGCGAGATCGTGAACTACCGCCGCTTCTTCAACATCGGCACCCTCATCGGCCTCCGCGTCGAAGAACCCCGCGTCTTTGAAGCCGCCCACGCCCGCATCGCGCAAATGATCGCCGACGGGGACGTCGACGGCCTCCGCGTCGACCACCCCGACGGCCTCCACGACCCCCGCGGCTACTTCCGCGACCTCCGTCAGCTCCTCCCCGAAGGCCGCATCTACGCCGAGAAGATCCTCGACGCCGAAGAAGAACTCCCCGCCGATTGGCCCATCGACGGCACCGTCGGCTACGGATTTCTCAGCAAGGTGAATCGTCTCTGGATGGACGAGCACAAAGCCGACGCCTTCACCGCCGCCTACGCCGATTTCACCGGCCATCCGGTGAACTACCCGGCCCTCGTCCGCGAGAAAAAACTCGAGATCGTCGATGGACACTTCCGCGCCGACCTCGAGCGCCTCACCACGCTCGCCCTCCACGTTGCCCAATCTCGCTGGCGCACTCACGACCTCTCCCGCGCCCAGATGCGTGAAGCGATCAAGCTGCTGACCGTAGCCCTCCCCGTCTACCGCACCTACCTCACACCCGAGACCAAACCCGCCGGCCCCATCGACGAAAAAATCATCGAAGACGCCGTCGCCCAGGCCCGCGCCCAGGCCACCGGCATCGAACCCGAGGTCTTCCAATTTTTGGAGGACCTCCTCACCAACGAACTCGAAGGCGACCTCGAGGACGAATTCATCGGCCGCTGGCAACAGGTCGCCCCCGCCGTCATGGCCAAGGGCGCCGAGGACACCACCTTCTACTGCTACGACCGCCTCGTCTCCTGCAACGAAGTCGGGTCCCAACCCTCCGCCTTCGGCATCAGCACCGAGAGCTTCCACCAATTCTGCTCCAAGCTCCACGTCAACTGGCCGCACAACCTCCTCGCGACGTCGACCCACGACAACAAACGCTCCGAGGACGTCCGCGCCCGCATCGACGTCATGACCGAGTCGCCCGAGCGTTGGTCCGCCGCGCTCAACGCTTGGTCGGAGCTCAACCAGCCCGCCTGGATGGGCCGCACGCCCGACCGCCACGCCGAATACCTCCTCTATCAGACCCTCATCGGAGCCTGGCCGATCACCGGCGACCGCGCCTGGGGCTACATGCTCAAGGCCTGCCGCGAAGCCAAGATCGAGACCACCTGGCACGAACCCAACGCCGCTTACGAGGACAGCATCCGCGACTTCACCTACGCGATCCTCGACAACGCCGACTTCGTCACCTCGCTCGAAGAATTCGTCGACCCCCTCATCGAACCCGGCCGCATCAACGGCCTCTCGCAGACCCTCATCAAAATGACCGCCCCCGGCCTGCCGGACTTCTATCAGGGCACCGAACTCTGGGACTTGAGTCTCGTCGACCCCGACAACCGCCGCCCCGTCGATTTCGAAGCCCGCGCCACCATGCTCGCCCGCGTCGACACCCTCGACGGTCCCACGGCCATGCAGGAATGGGACAGCGGCCTCCCCAAGCTCTGGATGACCCGCAAAACTCTCGCCATCCGAGCGAGTCACCCGCACTGCTTCGACGACACCGCCGTCTACCAGCCCCGCAGCGCCCGCGGCTCTCGCCTCGGCCACATCGTCACCTACCAGCGCGGCGACGACGTCGTCGTCGTCGTCCCCCGCTTCACCCTCTCCGTCCAGGACGACTGGGCCGACACCGTCGTCACCCTCCCGCAGGGCAATTGGACCAACGCCTTCTCCGGCCAGACGTTCACCGGAGAGGTCAGCCCCGCCGAAATGTTCAAATCCTTCCCAACAGCGCTCCTAGTAAGAGCCGAATAAAAGACGATGAAATTCCAAGTCTGGGCCCCCAAAGCCAAAACCATTGAATTAATCACCGGAGCTGGGGAGCGCACGCGTCCCGCGTGCGAGCTGGGGCGTCCCGCCCCAGCTCCGTCCCAACCGGCGAAGCCGCAAACCGCATCCACCCCCCCGCTAGCCCACCCAAACGACGCCCACCACACCTTCGAAATCCCGGACGCCAAAGCCCCCACCGCCCCCATCCGCTACGCCTACTCCCTCGACGGCGGCCCACCCTTCCCCGACCCCCGCAGCCCCTGGCAGCCCGACGGCGTCCACGCCGCCTCCGCCACCGTCGACCACGCCGCCTACACCTGGCACGACCACGCCTTCACCCCCAAGCCCCTCGCGTCCACCGTCCTCACCGAGATCCACCTCGGCACCTTCACCCCCGAAGGCACCTACGCCGCCGCCACGACCAAGCTCCCCTACCTCGCCGACCTCGGCGTCACCCACCTCGAACTCCTCCCCATCGCCAGCTACCCCGGCCACCACGGCTGGGGCTACGACGGCGTCGCGCTCTACGCCCCCCACCCCGCCCACGGCACCCCCGACGAACTCAAAGACTTCATCGCCGCCGCCCACGACCACAGCCTCGCCGTCATCCTCGACGTCGTCTACAACCACCTCGGTCCCGACGGCAACTACCTCGGAGCCTACGGCCCCTACTTCACCGACCACTACCACACCCCGTGGGGATCCGCCGTGAACGTCGACGAAGCCGGCAGCAACGACGTCCGCGCCTTCTTCATCGACAACGCCCTCATGTGGCTGCGCGACTACCACTTCGACGGCCTCCGCCTCGACGCCGTCCACGCCATCACCGACAAATCCGCCGTCAATCTCTTCGAGGAAATGGCCGAACGCGTCACGGAGTTCGAAGCCGTCTCCGGCCGCGAAGTCGTCCTCATCGCCGAGTGCGACCTCAACGATCCCCGCTACGTCCGCCCGACCGCCGCCGGCGGCTACGGCCTCGACGCCCACTGGTGCGACGACTTCCACCACGCCCTCCACGCGTTCTTCACCGGCGAACTCGACGGCTACTACGTCGACTACGGCAAACTCGCCGACGTCGCCAAAGCCCTTGAGCAAGCCTACGTCTTCGACGGCCAGTGGTCCCCCTTCCGCCAGCGCAGCCACGGTCGCCCGCCCACCGACATCCTCCCGTCCCAGCTCATCGTCAGCGCGCAGAATCACGACCAGATCGGCAACCGCGCCCTCGGCGAACGCCTCCCCGCCCTCGTCGACGACAACGCCCTCCGCCAGATCGCCGCGCTCCTCCTCCTCAGCCCCTTCGTTCCCATGCTCTTCCAAGGCGAGGAATGGGGAGCCTCCACCCCGTTCCAATACTTCACCGACCACCCCGACAAAGAACTCGGCCGCCTCGTCACCGAAGGCCGCCGCCGCGAGTTCGGAGCGTTCAAGAGCCACAGCGAAGACGTCCCCGATCCTCAGGACCCCGCCACCTTCGAGCGCTCGAAACTCGACTGGGCCGAGATCGAAAAGGAACCCCACGCCGCCCTCCTCGCCTGGCACAAAGACCTCATCCGCATCCGCCGCGAGCAACTCGACGGCGAGAACGAAGACATCGCCGCCGAGGTCGAATTCGACGAAGACCAGCGCTGGCTCACCCTCCGCCGCGGCAAGCTCCTCATCGCCTGCAACTTCGCCAACGAAGCCCAGCCGATCCCGATCCCCCCCGGCGACTGGAAACCCATCCTGGCCAACCCACCCAAAACCGATCTGACGAGCCTCCCCCCCGGCTCCACCCTCATCTCGACCCGCCAATAGGCCCTCTTCAAGGAGCGGCGATTTTCAATTGGCTTCGCCCGTCTCCGCTCCGCTCCGGCTGCCGACCCAACCCAAAGCGAAGCTCACTTCCACCCCCGGTTGCCCACCACGAACCTCTCGCCTTCAAAGGGTCCTTGGGTTTGAATGAAATGATTCGGCATGATCACGCACGTCCGCATCCAAAACTTCCGATCCTTCGTCGACGCCGAAGTCGACCTCCAGCCGTTCTCGCTGGTCGTTGGGGCTAACGGGAGCGGGAAGTCGAATTTTTTGCGATTTTTGAAAGTGGTATCGTCATCAGCTCCCGATCGTATGTGTCAGGCAGAGGGCTACGAGTGGGTCCGCCATCAGAATCATCCTTCTGCCGAGGTTGGCACTAAAATTACGTTAGCCACGGGTGATTTTTTTACACTGACGAATTCACCTTCCGCCTTCGGTTTCGCTGAAGGCGAATGGTCGGAAAAATCCGTTCCGATTTTCAACCTCGATTCGAACCAGATCTCAGAACCAGAAATTTCGGTCATTTCACCGCAGGTGGGCGAAACCGGATCAGGCACCTGCCAGGTATTAGACTCTTTGAAAAGCGGCGACCGTGAGGATCTCTTCAAAGCGATAGAGACAAATTTCCGGCAACACGTCCCGGAAGTCGAAAAGCTCAGTCTCAAAAACGTCGGCGACGGCGTGCGACAAATCCAAGTCCGCGAACGCGGCCTTAAAGACCCCGTCCCCGCCAGCGGACTCTCCGAAGGCACCCGCCTGATCCTCTGCATTCTCACGATTCTCCATCAGGAGATCCCTCCCGCGATCATTCTACTCGAAGACATCGACCGGGGCATGCACCCGCGCCTCTTCTCCATGGTTGCCCCATTGATCCGCGACATCGCCGAGCGGAACGAGATCAACATCATCGCCACCACTCAGAATCCTTACCTCGTCGACTGCTTCAAGGATCACAAGGATGCGGTGATTGTCGTCGAGAAGAAAGAAGGTGCCAGCACCCTCACGACGCTGACGAAGAAGCTCGAAAGGCTGAATTACGATGAGGTCGATCCGGACGACGTCCCGCTCGGCAGCCTCTAGTATAGCGGCTTCGTTGGGGGCGTCCCCGACACCAGATCCGCCGCCAACCCGTAGTCTCGGATGACCTACCTTTACGTCCTGTGCGAGGGATTGCGCGATGATGCCTTCTACGAATCGCTCTGCGAGCGCATCACCGGACAAACTTTTGAACGCCCCTCCAACTATCAACTTCGTCCCGGCGAAAACTGGAAAACCGCCATGGAAAAAGCTCGCCTTTTGATCAGCGGAATTCGTCATTGGAAGGGCAATCAAGATGCCGCGGTTGTGATCGCCATCGACAACGACCGGGCGCCCGGACACCCAAGCGCGGATCCCTTGCCCCGCCCGCTCGCAGGCGTCGATCGCAAAAAGAGACCGCGGCATCAGGAACTGACAAAAATGCTCGAGTCCGCCCTCGGCGAGGATCGCTCGAAATGGCCCATTGACGTGGCCTTGGCAATCCCCGTCGAAATGATCGAGAGCTGGCTCCTCATTCTTCACGATCCCAACCTCATCGACCTCCCGATTTTCAGTGACGCCAAGCAGCAACTCGCCCGGCTCTACTACGGAAGCAATCCCCCTCCCCAGCTGAAAAAGCTTCGCGACACAAACGCCGAAAGCCTGGGCTCATCGCTCGACGACTATTTCTTCGCCGCCGCCAATCGAGACTTGGACGCCGCCGCCGCGAGTTCGCGAAGCTTCGCAATGTTTCAAGACGAAGTCCGAACCTGGCGTTGCAGCCGTTCACCTCAACCCCCCGCATGAAAGTTCGGCTCACCAAAATCTGGGAATCCCTCCGGGCCAACTACTGGTTCGTCCCCAGCTTGATGGTCACCTTCGCCGCCGCGATTGCGATCGGTGCCGTCGCGTTCGACCGCCACGTGCAGTTTTCTGAAATCGACCTTCCGGGCTGGATCTACGCCGGCGGAGCCGAAGGCGCCCGCAACGTCCTCTCCGCCATCGTCGGCGCGATGATGTCCGTCACCAGCGTCGTCTTCTCCATCACCATCGTCGCGCTCACGCTCGCCTCCGGCCAGTTCGGCCCCCGCCTTTTGCGCAACTTCATGAGCGACCGCTCGAGCCAGTTCACAATGGGCACGTTTGTCGCCACCTTCGTCTACTCGCTGCTCATTCTCCGCACCATTCGCGGCGGCGAGGAGGCCTTCGTCCCCCAAATTGCAGCCACCGGTGCTCTGGTCCTCGCCATTCTCAGCACCGGCGTCCTCATTTTTTTCATCCATCACATCGCCGAGCAGATTCAAGCCGATCAGATCGTGAGCGCCGTCGACGAGGACCTCCGCCGCACCATCAACCGCCTCTACCCGGATGAGTTTCCGGATGTCGACGAGCCCCGCCCCGACAGCGAACTCCCCGCCGACTTCGACGAGAAATGCGAGAAGATCTTCGTCTCGAAGGGCGACTACGTGCAAGGGATCGACCTCGACGGCGTGGCCAAACTAGCCGCCAAGAACGATCTCGTCATTCGATTCACCCGTCGCCCGGGTGATTTCATCGCGGACGGGGACGACATCGCGGAGGTCTACCCGCGCCTCGACGACGACATCCACCGCCGCATCCGGCTCTTGATCATCATGGGTCGCACCCGCACGCCGACGCAGGACGTCGAATACGGCATCCTCCAACTCGTCGAAGTCGCCGTCCGTTCGCTTTCCCCCGGAATCAACGATCCCTTCACCGCCATTGCCTGCATCGACCGCCTCGGATCATCCATCCGCCGTCTGAGCCTCCGCCCGGACGAACCACCGCAGCGCCACGACACCGATGGCAAGCTGCGAGTCGTCCTTCACGCCACCACCTTCGACGGACTCTTCAACTCCGCCTTCAACCAAATCCGTCAAAACGCCCGCGGTTCCGTCGGGGTGCTCATCCGTCTCCTCGAAGTCATCACCTGCGTCGCCGAAGCGGTCGACCGGCCCGAGCGAATGGCGACCCTCCGCGCGCACGGATCGATGGTCGTCGAAACGGCCCGCCGCGACGTCCAACAGATCCATGACCTCGCCGACGTCGAAGAGCGCCACCAACACCTGCTCGAGACGCTGGACCGTCCGGAAAAAGAGACATCGGAGTAATCCACCAAGGCGCGCAGCGCCGCCCCATCCAAGGTAGGGAAGGCGCGCCGCGCGTTCCGTCGCCTCCAGGCAAATCGTCTTGAATCGAAACCGATTCCAGCGTCACAAAAGCGCCATCTGCCCACCCTCCTCATCCTCGTCGTCATCACCCGCTACGTCGACAAACCGCACCCCGGCCCCCAGCAGACGCACGGGCAAAGGCTGCCGCGCCCAAGCTTCCCCCAGCAACCCGAGAAACACGTCCCGCGTCGGCACCGCGCAAACGCACTCCCGAGTCGTCCGGGTGAAGTCCGCGAACTTCACCTTCACCACCGCCGACCGAATCGCCCGTTCCGCGCATTTCTCCCGCAGATCCGCCAGCAGCTCGTCGATCAAAGTATCGAGGGCCTCTTCACATTCCGCCAGCGTCACCAGGTTGCGGCTGAACGTCCGCTCGTTGCTCATCGACTTGCGCGGCCGGTGCGGCCGCACCAGCCGGTCGTCCTCCCCCCGACACAGCGCGTAAAGCTCCTCCCCCCACCGCCCGAACCGCCCCACCAGCTCCGCCACCGACCAATCCTGGAGATCGCCGCATACGCGCACGCCCTGCGCCTCCAGCTTCGCCTTCGCCTTCGGCCCCACCCCCCAGATCCGCCCCACCGGCAGTTCGCGCATGAACGCCTCCACGTTCTCCGGCAGGATCGCGAACTGCCCGTTCGGTTTCCGCCAATCACTCGCGATCTTCGCCAGCATCTTGTTCGCCGCGATCCCCGCCGATCCCGTGAGCTGCGTCTCCGCAAAGATCGCCGCCCGCATTTCCTTCGCGATGTCCCACGCGTAGCGCCCGGAATCCGTCACGTCCAGATACGCCTCGTCCAGCGAGAGCGGCTCCACCAGATCCGTGTAACGGTGCATGATCTCGCGCACCCTCGCCGAGGCCTCCCGGTAAAGTTCGAACCTCGTCGGGACAAACACGATCTCGGGACAGAGCTGCCGAGCCATGAACCCCGGCATCGCCGATCGCACGCCAAATTCCCGCGCCGCGTAATTGCACGTCGTCACCACCCCCCGCGACGATCCGCCACCAACCGCAATCGGCCGGTCCCGCAACTCCGGCCGCTCGCGCATCTCGACCGCCGCGTAGAAACAGTCCATGTCGAGGTGAATGATCTTCCGCATACGAAAACAAACCGCAACCTAACACCGTCTCAGCCAGGGGGAAAACAGGCATCCCGCCCGTCGTCCCGGGCATCCTGCCGGGACCGGTGCCCAACGGCGAAGCCGCACGTTCTCCCGCTTCCGCTCAACATTTGACACCACCTTGATTCACCATTACAGCCATCGCCAACCAATGAGCGGCCGCGGAATTTTCACACCATCAACCACCCTCGCCGCCCTCCTCTTCGCCGCTTCCACCAGCGCCCCCGCCCAATTCACCCCCGCCGACAAACCCGCCGCCCTCGCCGCCGCCGCGAACGCCGACCGCGCCACCTTCGGCTACGTCAGCGTCCCGGAAAATCGCCGAAATCCCGCGAACGACCGCCGCATCTCGGTCGCCGTCGTCGTCGTGGCCGCGCGCTCCGCAAATCCGCGGCCCGACCCCGTTTTCTACTTCGTCGGCGGTCCCGGCGGCTCCGCCACGCTCTCGAGCTCCGGCATTCCGCTCTTCGAAGCCCTCAACGAAGACCGCGACATCGTCTTCGCCGACCCCCGCGGAGCCGGCCTCTCCATCCCCGTCCTCGGCACCCCAGCCGGCGGCCGCACGATCGCCGCCTTCACGTCGCGGAACTTCGGTGCGCTTCGCTCCGCCGGCATCGATCCCTCCGGCTACAACACGACGGAGATCTCCGAAGACTACGAAAACGTCCGCGTCGCCCTCGGCTACGAACGCATCAACGTCGTCGCGAATTCCTACGGCACCTTCGTCGCGCAGGAGTATCTCCGACGCCACTCGCCCAGCGTCCGAGCCATGGTGATGACCGGCAACTCCCCGGCCACGGATTCGTTCATTCCGACCAGCCTCGAGATCCAGCGGGAGGGACTCGAAGCCCTCTTCCGCGACGTGGAACGGAACCGCCGGGCGCGCCGCCAATATCGCAATCTGCGCGACCGCTACTTTCGACTCGTCGCCCGGCTGGATCGTAATCCGCTCGAATTCGAAACGGCAGCCGGTCAATCCTCCGTCTCCGGTCGCAACTTGCTTTCGCTCACCTCCGCGCTCCTCCAACGCACCGAGACGATCCGCCTCGTTCCTCTGCTCGTCCAGCAGCTCGAGCGGGGTCCGCTCAGCCAACTCCCGGCCCGATTTTTTCCGCCCTCGTCATCCGGCGGCGGTGACGCCGGACCGAATTCTTTCGGAATGTATCTCTCGACCCTGGCCACCGATTTCGCCGCGCCAAACTACACCACCGATACGATCACCAACGTGAACGCCGATCCGCGTCCCGTTCTTCGCAACGTCCCGGGAACAAGCCTCATCCAGCTCGCCGCCATCATCGAATCGTGGACCGTGCCCTACCGGCCGGGAACGACGCGCAGACTCCCGTTCAGCAACGTGCAGACGCTCTTCCTCAATGGTCAGATGGACGCGCAGACTCCCGCCTCCGGCGGAGCCACCATCCGCGAACGATTCCCGATGGGAACCAACTACGTCTACCCCCGCATCGGCCACGCCGTGGGCTTCCTCCCCGGTCCCGACCTCGACGCCGCGGTCGCGTTCATCGACGTGCCCGCCCGCCGTCCGGCCTACACGGTTGGCCAGCTTCTGCGCCGCGATTTCTACCCCACCCGTCAGCCCGCCCGCGAGGCCCGCAGCGTCGAGGACTTCCGGGATTCGCTCATCGATCCGCCCATCCGTCCACCGGAGTTGAACCGGCCGTGAGGCCCGCGTCCCGTCGACTGGAGATTCTCGCCGAACTCTCCGAGCGATCCGAAGCCCATCGGCGGGTCCTCGCTCCCGTGTCGCTCGGCGTCGGAGCCATCGCGCTCACCGCCGCCGTCACCCTCTCGGCCCGGCCGTCGCGGCTGCACGCCTTCGGATTCGAGCTGATCTGGCTTTCCGTTGCCGTGCTCGCCATCGCGATCCTCGTCGGAAGCCTGTGGCGCGACGCCGTCCGGCGGGGTGAGCCGCTCTTGTCCCCACGCACCGGCCTCGTCGCCGCCGTCGTCCTCCCGTCATTCCTCGCCGCCGCCGCGGTCTCGTTCGCCGCCGCCACCACCCACATGCAACCCCTCGCCACCGCCGGGTTTTGGATGATTTTCTACGGCCTCGCTCTCCTCGCAACGCACGCGTTCGCACCCCGCTCCTTGCTCGCGCTCGGCTGGATCTTCCTGCTCAGCGGTCTTTGCCTTCTGAGCCTCCTTTGCACCCGTCTCGATCTCCTGATCCGGCTCGACTTCACCATCGCCGGATACTGGATCATGGGCTGCACCTTCGGCCTCTACCACCTGGCCTACGGCTGGCTGATCTGGCCAACGCGAACTCCAACGAACGCCAAATCGTGAGCCCATCAAGGAGCGGCGATTTGCAATCGCCGAACCAACCCAAACGGCGAAGCCGTCAAACCCTCACCCGCAACACCGCGTCGCATGAATAAAGGTCTTTCATCCTCGCTAATGGCCACTTACCCGAATGGCACTGTTTTGAGCGGATCGTCGGCAGGGGTGTAGCGGCGGTCTGTGACCGCCGGAGCCGTCAAACTCGGGTGCGCAAACTCAGCGAGATGGTTGGCGGCGGTCACAGACGCGCCGCTACAACTTCGCGCTCACACCACCAACACCGTCAGCGTTGATCGAAAAGACCCGGGTTGCCAATGATCTCGCGCGGGACGGCCTCCAAGCCGTCCTCACTTCCTTGCGCTCTTCACCGAAAATCCGCCTAAAACAGCGCCATTCGCCACTTACCCCGTTTGACGGTTCACCCCGTTCAACCCAGCGAAGAATAAAAGCCGCGATGATTTGCGCTCCGCTCCAAAAGGGAATGGGGCGGTTAAGCCTGCCGTCACCTCCTTCGGCGTCAGCCGAGCCATCGTCCAGGTAAGGTAGGGAAGCCGCGCCGCCGGGTTCCGTGACTTTCACCCCGGTCGCACGAACTCACACCCAACTTTCCGCCCTGCCAACAAGTCAGCGTAGTAGCGCCCGATTACCGGGAGCCCCTCACAACCTCTGACCAAAAATGGGAACCCGGCGGCGCAGCTTCCCTACCCTCCGGGTAATGGCCAATCGTGTCCCAGTGCTCCATCCGAACGCAAAAAGGGCGGCCCGACTTTCGTCGGACCGCCCTGAATGGCTCTAGCCTCACACCGGAGGTGTCCCCCCGGCGCAATGGTGGCTGGCGTTAGACCGCCTTCTCGCCGGTCTCGTCGGTGCGGATGCGGATCGCTTCCTCGACGGTCGAGACGAAGACCTTGCCGTCGCCGATCTTGCCCGTCTTCGCAGCCTTCACGATCGCCGCAGTGGCGCTCTCGAGCAGCGAGTCGGACAGAACGACTTCGATTTTGATCTTGGGCAGGAAGTCGACGGTGTATTCGCTCCCCCGGTAGATTTCGGTGTGCCCCTTCTGGCGACCGAATCCCTTGACTTCACTCACGGTCATTCCCTCGATTCCGAGGTCCGCGAGGGCATCCTTAACTTCCTCCAGTTTGAAGGGTTTGATGATGGCTTCGATTTTTTTCATACGAATTTAATCTGTTCGATTCTCCGATTAGAGTTCCGAGACGGGTGCGAAGTCCGGGTAGGCCTCCTGACCGTGCTCGCCAATGTCGAGACCGCCGATTTCCTCCTCCTCGCTCACGCGAAGGCCGAGTACCATTTTCACCACCAGGAAGATGATGAACGAGGCGACGAACGCGAAGACCGAGATGGCCACCGTTCCGATGATCTGAGTGACGATGTTCATGCCGCCGAAGATACCGACCGCGATCGTTCCCCAGTTACCGCAGACGCCGTGCACCGAGATGGCACCGACTGGATCGTCGATCTTGAGCTTGTCGATGATGACCACCGAGAAGACCACGATGATACCGGCGATGAGGCCGACAACGACCGCCCACCAGGGCATGATCGAATCCGCACCCGCGGTGATGCCGACCAGACCGGCGAGCATTCCGTTGAGCGCCATCGAGAGATCAGGCTTCTTGAGCACGATCCACGAGGTGAAGGCCGCACCGATACCACCGGCGAAGCCAGCGAGTGCCGTGGTCACGAAGACCAGCGAGACGAGAACGGGATCAGCACTGAGCACCGAACCGCCGTTGAAGCCGAACCAGCCAAGGAAGAGCATGAACACACCGATCGTGGCGAGTGGCATGCTGTGACCGAGGACCGGCTTGACCTTGCCGCCGGGCAGATACTTGCCAAGACGAGGCCCAAGAATGATGACACCGGCCAAAGCCGCGTAACCGCCGAAGGCGTGCACCAGACTGGATCCGGCGAAGTCGTAGAATCCCATTTCGGAAAGCCAACCTGTGCCCCACTGCCAGGAACCGGTCACTGGGTAAGCAAAGGTCACGAGCAGAGTCGCCGCGATCATGAATGGTCCAAGCTTGATGCGTTCAGCAACGGCACCGGAAACGATCGTCGCCGCAGTCGCGGCAAACATCGCCTGGAAGATGAAGTCAGACCAGTAGGTGTAGTCGGCGTACTCATTCGTCAGATTTCCGACCATGTCACCGTCGGCGAAGCTGTTTGCGATCGGGGAACCCATCGCAAAAAACCCGTTCCAAGCTTGGTCAGGGGTGCCCACGACTCCCGCGTAGTCACCGGGATACATGGCATTGAAGCCCCACATCGCGTAGGTGAGTCCACCCATGCAAACGATGAACACGTTTTTGAACAGAATGTTCGTCGTGTTCTTCGAGCGGCAAAGGCCGGTCTCAACGCAGGAGAATCCAAGGTGCATGATGAAAACCAACGCCGCAGCGATGAGGATCCACAAGTTGTCGACCATGAATTTCGAGTAAGCCGCGTCTTCCGTGAAGGCAGCCATGGCGGCTTCGCCGGGCGTCAATTCCTCTTCGGGTTCCGCAGCCACGGCTTCTTCTGTCACGACCGTCGTCTCTTCGACGGCGGCATCCTGGGCGTGGGTCACGATCGGCATCGCTCCGCCGAGGGCGAAGACAGCGGCGATCGCGAGAGACGCCAGTTTATTGGTTCGTTTTAGCATGGGATGACTTCTGATTTGGGTTGGTTTTGTTTGGTTTAATCCCGGGACCGGTGATCGGTCCCGAGGGTGGCGTTTGAAAAGCAGTTGCCATGCCAAATACTGGTTCAGACGGGCGTCACTCGCGTCGGAAGGGATTGATTTGAAATATGATCGACACGGAAGGCGGCCAAAATCGTAGAACCTTCCGCCCGTCACCCGCCGCATGAAACAAACCTTCCGAGTCTTCCGCTACCTCCGCCGCTACCCGCGCCTCGCCGCCGGGACGCTCTCGACCGCCATCGTCGGGACTCTGCTCGTCGCGGTCTTTCCCGACGTCTCGCGGCGGATTGTGCGCGACGTGATCGAAGGCGAACACCCCGGGCTTCTCTGGCCGCTCGTGGGCATCGCTCTGGGGGCGTTCTTCCTCCAGGGGTTTCTGAACGCCGTCCGCATCATTCTGAACAACACGTTCGAGCAGCGCGTCATCTACGACCTCCGCAGCGACCTCTACGAACACATCCAGCGCCTCCCGCTTCATTGGTTCGACAACCGGGCGACCGGCGACATCATGACGCGTCTGGTCGAGGACGTGACCTCGGTCGAGCGCGTGCTGATCGACGGCATCGAGCAAGGCATCACGTCCGTTCTTCAGATCGTCATCGTGATCGGGTTCATGCTGTTCTACAGCCCGGTGCTCACCCTTGCCGCCGCTGCCCCCGTGCCGCTTTTGATCGTCGGTGCCCTTGCCTACACGCTCACCGCCCGCCCGCGCTATCGCCGCCAGCGCACCGCCGCCTCGACGATGAATTCCGTCCTGCACGACAACCTCGCGGGGATCCGGCAGATCAAAACGTTCACGAGCGAACCGCAGGAACACGAGCGGTTCAATTCCACCAGCCAGAAGCTCGCCGACGCGACCCTCGGCGTGATGCGCGCCTGGGCGCTCTACAATCCGGCGATGACCTTCTTCACGGCCTGTGGTCCGGTGATCGTCCTCGGGGTCGCCGCCGCTCAGGTTCTCGCGGGCGAGCTCGAACTCGCCACCCTGGTCGGATTCCTGATCTTCACGCCCTTCCTCTACGAACCCATCGGTCGCCTCCACCAGCTCAACCAGATCTTCCAGTCCGGCCGCGCGGCTTCCGAACGGGTCTTCGAGATCATCGACAGCCCTCCGGAACCCGGTGCCGACCGTGCCGCCGAACCCGATATCACCGTCCGGGGCGACGTCCGCTACGACCACGTGGGCTTCGGTTACGGCGACACGGCCGGGACGCTGCACGACATCACCTTTCACGCCAAACCGGGAGAAATGATCGCCCTCGTCGGCCCGACCGGAGCCGGCAAAACCAGCCTCGTGAGTCTTCTGGTCCGGTTCTACGAGATCGACTCCGGCCGCATCCTCGTCGACGACCGTCCGGCGGACGATTTTCCGAAGCGAAATCTGCGTCAGGCCGTCGCCATGGTCACCCAGGAGAGTTTTCTCTTCAACGGCACCACCGCCGAAAATCTTCGCATCGGCAAGCCCGACGCGACCGAGGACGAAATGTGGGAAGCCCTCGCTGCCGCGAATGCCGCCGAATTCGTCCGCCGCATGCCCGGCGGCCTCGACGAGCCCGTCGGCGAGCGCGGCATCAAGCTGAGCGTCGGTGAGAAGCAACGCGTCTCAATTGCGCGCGCCCTGCTCAAAAACCCACCGATCCTCGTGCTCGACGAAGCCACCGCCAGCGTCGACACCACCACCGAACGCCTCATCCAGGAAGCCCTTGATCGCCTGATGGCCCGCCGCACGAGCTTCGTGATCGCCCACCGCCTCTCCACCGTCCGCCACGCGGACCAGATCCTCGTCATGGACCGCGGCCGCATCGTCGAACGCGGCCGCCACGAGGAACTCCTCGCCGCCGGCGGCCTCTACGCCAAGCTCTGCCGGAGCGATCTTCGCGAGGACGACGAGTCTTCGCCCGGCGATTCGCGCGGAGCCTGAGTCCCACGGTGAGCGCCGACGGCGTCGACCACGAAAAAAGGCAGCCGACTCGCGCCGGCTGCCCCTTCAATTCGAGATCCGGGAAACGGATCAGTCTTCCGAGCTGTCGTCCTCCATTTCGGCGCCGTCCTTGTCCTTCTTCAAGGGAAGAACCTTGACGCGCTTGGCCTCGGTGGACCCTTCTTCGTCGGTCTGGACCCGGACTTTCGATCCGATGGTGATCGCCGCGACTTCGACGTCCTCGTTCTTGTCGTCCACGACCTTGGTTTCCTCGGTCATGGTGTATTCCATGGACTCGTCGCCTTTCTTTTTCTCGACGGTCATCGTCATAGCCGTGGCGTCGTAGGCGGTCACTTTGCCGGTGAAGCCACTGCCTTTCTTGTCGGCGTCGTCGGCGGCACGGGACGTCAGGGGTGTCAGAGCCAGCGCGATGCCGGCGGTCAGGGTCAGGAGATAAGTTTTCTTCATGGTGTTGTTCTTGGATTGCGCCCGCCGACGGTTCGTCGACGCGCTTGGTTGTTCTAACACGTTCGTAACGGAGACGTCGCGAGGTTCCTTCAAATTAATTTTCCGGAACGTCCGGAGTGCGCGTCGGAGTTGGCTCGGGAGTGACTGTCGCGACAGGATCCGGCGTCGCAGTCGGGGCCGGACTCGGCGGGCTCCCGGGCGGAGTGGTCGGGACGGGAGTCGGTGCTGGAGCGACCACCCCGGGAGCTGCCGTCGGTTCAGGCGTCGGTTCAGGCGTGGGCGTGGTCGGCGGCGAGGTTTCCATCTCGTCTCCGATTTCGCCGGGAGTGATGTCCGCCTGCTGGTCCGGCCGCTCGATCGCGATTTTCGTTGGTTCGTTCCCCTCGCGGGAGACGGTCACCCATTCCCCGGCGTCGAATAGTTGCCCGTCGCTCAATCTCCCGAATGCTCCCGAGATCTCGGTGGCATCGGAGACTGGCACGACCACCTCCTCGCCGGTCGACTGCTCGAGGTGAAGCGCCCCGAACTCCGGCTCCCACCTCAGCACCTTGCCCCGGAGTTGCTCCGCGAAAGCCGACGATAGAGCAAAAGCCCCGATCAATGAACCCGCCATGAGTCGCTGCCATTTCATCGCGGGGAGCAAAGCGCATCTCCCGACGAATGTCGATCCGTCCCGCGCCCGGACTTCGGCGAAAACTCACCCCCACCGACAACCGACGCGACACCACCCACCGTATTCCTCGCAAATCCCTCCGATCCTGCTTCATTTCCATCCCACCATGCGATTCTTCAAGGAAATCCTCCGCGCTCCCCACATCACCGGAGCGATCGCCCCGTCGTCCCCCTTTCTCGCCAACGTCGTCGTCGATCACGCCGCCATCGTCGAGGCCGACCGCATCCTCGAGCTCGGTCCCGGCACCGGTGTCATGACCCGACGCATCATGCAGAAAAAAAAGGCCGACGCCCGCTTCGTTGCGATCGAAAAAAACGAAAACTTCGTTCCCGACCTTCGCCGCCGCTTCCCCGAAGCCACCGTCATCCCCGGCGACGCCAGCGAGCTCCGCCATCACGCGATCGAGCATGGCGTCGACCAGGCCGACAGCATCGTCTCCGGCCTGCCGTGGGCCATTTTTCCGCTCGGCGTTCAGCGCGGGATCCTCGCAACCATCAAGGAGACGCTCGGCGACACCGGCACCTTCGTCACTTTCGCCTACTGGGGCACCCACTGGCTACCCGCCGGTCAATCCTTCCGCCAGCTACTCAAAAGCCAATTCCCAACGGTCCGCACGTCCCAGGTCGTCCTGGCCAACTTCCCCCCCGCCTTCGTCTACTACTGTAGAAAATAGAAAAAGCTGCCCGCAGCCCTGCCAAACCTTTCGCGCAGCCAATCCGGTGGCGTAAGCCACCCCATCCCCCAAACCCGCTGTCATCCTGAGCAAAGCGAAGGATCTCTGATCTACACTCCTCACCATCACCGCATCCCCACCAGCCACCAGTCACCCCCCGGGCCTAGCCAAACCGCCCCCCAGCGGCGTAAGTAAATCATGGCCCAGGCCCCGACTTCCACCGACACCCCGACTTTCGATCCAATCCCCGACGTCATCGCCGACATCGCCGCCGGAAAAATGGTCATCGTCACCGACGACGCCGACCGTGAAAACGAAGGTGACCTCGTCATGGCCGCGGCCAAAGTCACGCCCGCCGCGGTGAACTTCATGTCCCGCTTCGGCCGAGGACTCATCTGCGCCCCCATCACCGAAGACCGCGCCACCCACCTCGGTCTCCAGCGCATGGTCGCGCACAACCGCGAGATCTACAAAACCGACTTCACCGTCTCCGTCGACGCCGCCGCCGGCATCACCACCGGCATCTCCGCCGCCGACCGGGCCGCCACCATCGCCCACCTTGCCGACCCCACCGCCACCCCCGCCGACCTCGTCCAGCCCGGCCACATCTTCCCCCTCCAGGCCCGCCGCGGCGGCGTCCTCCGCCGTGCCGGCCACACCGAGGCCTCCATCGACCTCGCCCGCCTCGCGGGACTCGACCCATCCGGCGTCATCTGCGAGATCCTCAACGACGACGGCTCCATGGCCCGCCTTCCCGACCTCCTCGAATTCCGCAAAGAGCACGGCCTCAAAATTTGCACCATCGAGGCGCTCATCGCCCACCGCCGCAAAAGCGAAAAGCTCATCACCCGCGAGCAAACGATCAAAATGCCCACCGACTACGGCATTTTCGACCTTCACCTCTACCGCTCCGAACTCGACGACCGCCACCACCTCGCCCTCGTCCGCGGCGACCTCGATCCCGAGACCCCCACCCTCGTCCGTGTCCACAGCGAGTGCCTCACCGGCGATGTTTTCGGCTCCATGCGCTGCGATTGCGGAACCCAACTCCACACCGCCCTCCGGCAGATCGACGAAGCCGGCAGCGGCGTCCTCGTCTACATGCGGCAGGAGGGTCGCGGCATTGGCCTCCCCGCCAAGATCCACGCCTACAAACTCCAGGAAGAAGGCCTCGACACCGTCGAAGCCAACGCCCGCCTCGGCTTCCCCCCCGACCTCCGCGACTACGGCCTCGGAGCCCAAATCCTCGAGGATCTCGGAGTCCGCAAACTCCGCCTTCTCACGAACAACCCAAGAAAAGTCGTCGGCCTCGACGGATACAGCCTCGAGATCGTCGAGCAAGTCCCCATTCGATCGGTCGCCAACCCCCACAACCTCGACTACCTGGCCACCAAAAAGTCCAAACTAGGCCACATGTTGTAAGAAGGGGGAACGCACGCGCCCCCGCGTGCGAGCTGCGGCGTCCCGCCGCCGCAAACCCGGCAATGCGAAGCGAGCCGAAGGAATCAAGGAGCGACGGCCAGCACGGTCCCTCCGGTTCCAAGGCGGCATCATCAGATCCGCATTCCAAAAGCCAAACTCTGTCATGCTGAGGACCACAAACGCGCAAGCGCGTCAAGAAGCCGGGGACGACTCCCAGCAGTTCTCATTTTGGGGTGCCGGCAGACAGGGGGGAGATGTGAGAGGGTTGGAGCAAAGGGATGAGCGTGGAGTGGCCGCCGGGATTGATGGGCGGCGGGGCGGGACGGTTACAGGCTGCGCCAGCGCGGCAGGCTGACGCGCGATTGGCCGCAAGAATGCGGGTTCAGTTTCGAAGCGAGGCGTAGGGGCCGATTTCCAGACCCCGGAGCATGAAATCCATGAGATGGTCCCAGCTTTCGAAGTGCAGGTAGGTGGTGAGCGTGCGGATGTGCTCGAAGAACTTGCGCCGAGCGCCCACGGCGGAGCGAACGAGGCGGTAGTTGCCGTCGGTGAGTTCGAGCAGGGTGTGCAGGCCGTTGCCTTCCTCCAATTCCCCGACCCACTGGGAGTGTCCGGGGCTCACCACGACCGGGGTCAGCGCGCTGTGGTAATGCGTCGTGCATCCATTGGTGTGCTCGATGCGCGAGCAGTGCGGGCAGTGGATGTTCTCGGACTGGGAGGAAAAATACCAGGTGCCGTCCAAGGCTATTTCGTAACATTCGCGCCCCTTCCAGTGCCGCCCTCAAATTCACCTCCCCTTCGAGTCAGCCGACCGCCCTCTGGCACTTCAACAATCCCAAAATGAGAACTGCTGCTCGCCCCCGACCCGCCATTGACACCGCCCCGCCAGCCCTTACCCTTTCGCGTCCATGAAACGCGTCCTCTTCGTCTGCACCGGCAACATCTGCCGCAGCCCGATGGCCGAAGGGCTCTTCCGCCACCTCGTCCGCGACCGCCGCGAACTCGAAGTCGCCTCCGCCGGTGTGAGCGCTCAGACCGGCCAGGCCCCCAGCCGCGAGGCCGTTGACGTCCTCAAATCCGAGGAAAAAATCGACATCTCGCGTCAGCGTAGCCAGCCGGTCACCGAAAAGCTCATCGAGCAATTCGACTTCATCTTCGCGATGACCCGCGACCACCAGCGGCTCATGGAAACGCTCTTCCCGACCTCGCGCGGCAAAATCAAACTCCTCCGCGAGTTCGACGACACCACCCGCGACGTCCCCGACCCCATCGGACAAGGCCACGAAGTCTACGCCCGCTGCAAGGACACGATCAAACGGGCCCTGCCGTCCCTTCTCAACCACATCGACCACACCATGATCTCCCACGCCGAGCCCAGCACCTCCGCCGAAACCATCCCGCACATCAAAGCGACCGACCCCGAGATCGCCGCCGCGATCCACGCCGAAGCCCACCGCCAGGCCGAGCACATCGAGCTCATCGCCAGCGAGAACTACACCTCCCGCGCCGTCATGGAGGCCCAGGGCTCCTGCCTCACCAACAAATACGCCGAAGGCTACCCCGGCAAACGCTGGTATGGCGGTTGCGAACACGTCGACGTCGTCGAGCGCCTCGCCATCGAGCGAGCCAAAACCATCTTCGGGGCCGACCACGCCAACGTCCAGCCCCACAGCGGCTCCCAAGCCAACGCCGCCGTCTACTTCAGCGTCCTCAAGCCCGGCGACCGCATCCTCACCATGGACCTCGCCCACGGCGGCCACCTCACCCACGGCCACCCGGCGAATTTTTCCGGCAAGCTTTACGAGACCACCCACTACGGCGTGAGCGCCGAGTCGGGCCGCATCGACTACGACGCCCTCGCCGCCACCGCCGCCGAGGTGAAGCCGAAAATGATCACCGCCGGTGCCTCCGCCTACCCCCGCACCATCGATTTCGCCCGCATGCGCGAGATCGCCGATTCCGTCGGAGCCTACCTCTTCGTCGACATGGCCCACATCGCCGGTCTCGTCGCCGGCGGCGCGCACCCGAGCCCCATCGCCCACGCCGACTTCGTCACCACCACGACGCACAAAAGCCTCCGCGGACCCCGAGCCGGCCTCATTCTCTGCAAGGAGCAATACGCCAAGAGAATCGACAGCCTCGTCTTTCCCGGCGTCCAGGGCGGCCCCCTCATGCACGTCATCGCCGCCAAGGCCATCTGCTTCCACGAAATCCAACAGTCCGGCTTCAAAGCCTACGCGGCCCAGATCGTCAGCAACGCCAAGGCCCTCGCCGCGCAGCTCGTCCGCCTCGGCTACACGCTCAGTTCCGGCGGCACCGACAACCACGTCATGCTCGTCGACCTCCGCCCCCGTGGCATCAACGGAGCCGAGGCCTCCAAGGTCCTCGACCAAGCCGCCATCACCGTCAACAAGAACGCCATCCCCTTCGACACCGAGCCGATCTTCAAGACCGGCGGCATCCGCATCGGCACCCCGGCCATGACCACCCGCGGAATGAAAGAAGACGAAATGATGGACATTGCCGACCTCATCCACGCCGCTCTCGACGCCAAAGACGACGAAGCGGGTCTCAGTAAAGTCCGCGAAAAAGTCACCGCCCTCACCAGCCGCTTCCCGCTGCCGAACTAGGGTAACGCGAGCAGGTCGGCGGGTCGCCTCCCCTCCGCCCAAGCCCGCCATTTTCAGCGAGCCAGCGCCCGTCCGAGGAAAAGCCAGAGATCCTTCACTCCGTTCAAGGTGACAGGAAACAAAGGCAATCCCCGCCCCAGCGGGGGAGCCGTCCGACCGTTGACTCGCTCGCTACCGCTCGTCTCGCCCTTCGGGCTGCATCGCAGAGCCGGTGCAGTCTGCCCCGCGGCTTCCCAGCCGCCGGTGCTCACCATTCACCATTCACGAGTCACCAATCACGCGCGAGCGCAGCGAGCCGCTCACTACTCCAGCCCCCGTGCCGCCACGTCCTCCTCGTCCATGCCGAGGAAGTGGGCGATCTCGTGGAGGAGCGTGACCCGCACTTCTTCGAGGTATTCGTCCTCCCGGCCCGAGGCAAAGTGCCACACGTTCCGGCACCAGATCCGGATGCGCGGCGGATCGATCCGCCCCAAATCCCCGTAGGCCGCCCCCTCGAAAATCCCGAGCCAATCCCGCCCCACCCCGATTTCCAGATCATCCTCCCCCGGCGCATCCTCGACGAAAACCGACACCGCCTCCACCGGGCGCGCGATTTCCTCCGGCAGCCCGTCGAGCGTCCGCTCCACCACCTCCCGCGCCAACGCCAGTTCCCGTTCTCCGAACAACACGCCGCCGTTCCACACGAAGCACGCCCGTAAATCCAGCCCGAACGAAGCCGGTCCCTTCCACCTTTTCGCTTCCGCCCCACCCGCTGCTCCGCTAAGTCTGCCGACCCGATGTTCTTCAAGCCGCGCTACGTCAAGGAAGCCCACAACTACGTCCAGGCCGCCCGACGCGTCCAACGCTACCGCGCCGACCTCCTCGCCCCCGACGACTACGCCGCGCTCGACGACGGCATCACCTCCCTCGAACGCGCCGCCAAGCAGCGCCAACCCGACGCGGTCCGCGAGCGCATCGACCACCTCGACCAGCTCGTCGGTCGCATCGCCCCGCCGCGCAACCACGCCGGATGGCGCGAGAACGTCGAAGTCATCCTCGTCGCCATCGTCATCGCCGCCGGCGTCCGCGCCTACCTCCTCGAGCCGTTCAAAATTCCCACCGGCTCCATGCAGCCGACCCTTTACGGCCTGATCGGCACCCCGACCACCGAGCCGCCACCCAACATCCTCGTTCGAGCGTTCGACTTCGTCCTCGGCGGACGGACCCACTTCAACGTCGCCGCCAAGGACGACGAACGCGTCATCGGCCTCAAGGAGAGCAGTTTTGCGAATTACTTCACCTTCACGAAGATCACGACCGACAAGAACACCTACTCGGTCTTCGCCCCAATCCGCCAACTCCGCGACGACTTCAAAGTGACCGAAGGCCGCACCTACCGGCAGGGCCAGCCGATCGCCCGCGGCTCCGTCGACAACGGCGACTTCGTCCTCGTCAACAAGCTCACCTACAACTTCATGCGCCCCGAGCGCGCCGACGTCTTCGTCTTCAAGACGACCGGCATCCAGCTCATCGAGAAAGACATTCCCCAGGACCTCGGCTCCCAACATTACATCAAGCGCATCGGCGGCCTCCCCGGCGACGAGCTCCGCATCGACCCACCGAATCTCTACGTCAACGGCAAGCTCGCGACCGAAAAAATGTTGGGCCGCGTGATGTCGAAAAAAGACGGCTACGGCGGCTACGGCAACGGCCCACGGGGCTTCAATTACCTCAATAATCCGACCGAAACCTTCCAGATCCCGCCGGACAACTACCTCGCGCTCGGCGACAACAGCTACAACTCCAGCGACAGCCGCTACTGGGGTCTCGTCCCCCGGAAGAACATTGCCGGCAAAGCCTTCGTTGTCTTCTGGCCCGTCACCAAACGCTGGGGCTTCATCGAATAAATCGAAGAGCGGCGGAGTTCATCCGCTCCGCCGAGAAGCGGCGACTTGCAAATCGCCGAACCCACAACGCCCGCGCAGCGGGCTCTTCCAAGAACCTGTTATGTTGAGGGGAGCGAAACATCTCTGGCTTCCACTCTCACCCCACGCAAAAAAGCGATCAGCGCGTCTTCGCAGCACCTGGGAAAACGGGTGAAAATAGGCCGCTCGTTCCGACTCCCGATCGCGAAAGCACCTCGTCCCCAACCCCCAATTTCAATTCGCGCCCGACGATCCGCGGGACTAGATTTCCCGAAAGTGCACCGCATCCTTCTTTCCCCCGCTGCAACCCTGTTCGCCCTCACGCTTACCACCGCAACCGCCGTCCCCCCCTCCGGCATGGTCTGGATCCCCGCCGGCACGTTCGCCCTGGGTTCGAACCACAAGGAATTCCCCGACGCCCAGCCGATCCACGACGTCTACGTCGACGGCTTCTGGATGGACGAAACCGAGGTCACCAACGCCGAATACGCGAAGTTTGTCGAAGCCACCGGCTACGTCACCGTCGCCGAACGCCCACTCGACCCGAAAGACTTCCCCGGAGCCCCACCCGAGCTCCTCGTTCCGGGAGCGGTCATCTTCGCTCCGCCGAAGGACGCCGTCCCCCTCGACAGCAACCTCCGCTGGTGGTCCTACGTCCCCGGCGCCAGCTGGAATCACCCGACCGGCCCCGACAGCAATCTCGAAGGCCTGGGAAACTACCCGGTCGTCAACGTCGCCTTCGAAGACGCCACCGCCTACGCCGAATGGGCTGGCAAACGCCTCCCGACCGAAGCCGAATGGGAGCGAGCCGCCCGCGGCGGACTCGACCAGCAGCCCTTCGCCTGGGGTGACACGTTCGAACCAGACGGCCAGCCCCTCGCCAACACGTTCCAAGGTCATTTCCCCGAAAACAACACCGTGACCGACGGCTTTGCCGCGGCCGCCCCGGTCAAATCCTTCCCGCCCAACGCCTACGGCCTCCACGACGTCGCCGGCAACATCTGGGAATGGGTCAGCGACTGGTATCGCCCCGAC
Organism: uncultured Verrucomicrobiae bacterium; assembly: GCA_963719495.1. Classification (GTDB taxonomy): domain Bacteria; phylum Verrucomicrobiota; class Verrucomicrobiia; order Chthoniobacterales; family JAATET01; genus CAVVKW01. Next base: position 318,906 of record CAVRCI010000002.1, on the reverse strand, counting down.
ACCTTCGCGAAAGCCGCCGCCGCCGGGAAACTGACCGTCAACCCAGCCGGTCCGCCGGATTCCTTCGACCCTTCGGAGCCCGGCATCCCCAAGCGGGTCCACAAAGGCGGATCCTTCCTCTGCACCGACCAATATTGCAGCCGCTACATGCCCGGTGGCCGCGGCAAAGGCGACATCCTCACCGGCACCAACCACCTCGGCTTCAGATGCGCCAAAAATCCATGAAAACCATCCTTCTCCTCGCCGCCCTCGCGCTCACCCTCACCGCCTGCCAATCCCCTCTGGAAAGCCCCAGACCCACCACCGGCCCCACGAGTCCCGACATCGGCACCCCCAGCAACTACCAAGGCAGCGCCGTAACCTCCCCCCAGATGTAGGGGAGCGCACGCGTCCCCGCGTGCGAGATGCGGCGTCCCGCCGCACCGCCAGGCAAATCAAGCAAAGCGAGAGAGCCAAAACTCAAGGAGCGGCGATTTTCAATCGCCGACCCGACCAAATCCGGCGCAGCCGGACATTTTCACCCCGCTACTCCCCGCGATCCGCACACAACCTCGCGTGCGCCGCCGCAGCCGCAGGATCACAGGAAAGGGCCTCGGGATAATCCTCCCGAACCGGGGCTGGCAACCAACGGTGCACGAATTCCTTCAGCACCAGGACTCCCATCAAGCCAACCGTTGCGATCGCCGCACCGGCGAATGAATGTTCCGAATAATCGTTCATAAAAAAAGGGACTTTTCCGACCCCACCGAACCCAATGGCAGCGGAAGTGGCAGTGCCTACGGGATTTGAACCCGTGCACCGGCCTTGAGAGGGCCGTGTCCTAACCCCTAGACGAAGGCACCGTTAAGAGCGGGGAATATGCGGGCAGATTCCGCCGCTGGCAAGTCCGGAAAATCCCGACTACCATCGACCGATGAAAATTTACGTGAAGCCCTGGTGTCCGTGGTGCGTGGACGCCCTCGCCTGGCTCGATCAGCGCGGATACTCCTACGAATCCATCGACGTCCTCACCGACCGCGACGCGTTCGCCCGCATGAAGGAGATCTCCGGCCAATCGCTCACGCCCACGCTCGAGACCCCCGACGGCCAAATCCTCCCCGACTTCGACACCGGGCAGCTTGAGAAATTCCTCACAACCCATAGCATCGCCCCCGCCTGATGCTGTCCAACTTCCTCATCGTCGCCGCCGTCGCCGTGCTCAGCATGGCCCTGCGCAGCTACCGCCACCGCAACGTCCGGCGAATCGGAACCTTGGGGATTTTCGTCACATCCTTCCTCGCCGGTTGGCTCATCGGTGGTCACCTCCTCTGGGGCGTCGCCTTCGCCGCCAGCTGGATTCTGCTCCCTTGGGTGGAAATTCTCACCCGCGTCCGCAAGCTCCGCCTGCCCATCGACCGGCAACTCAGCCCGCGGACCCCGCCGAACCGCTCCGATTTCCCGAACTTCAACGACCTCACCGACGAAGTTGAAGCCGAGCACTTCGAGCACGTCGACGACATCGGCTGGGACCACGACGAGCAGCGGCAATTCTACCGCGTCCACTACCAAGCCGAGAGCCGCACCGAGACCGCCATCTGCCTCGTCGAGCAGAGCGAACTCGCCTTTTACTACGTCTCCATCACCTCCCGCGGCGAGGACGGCCACATTTACACCACTTGGAACTACCCCTTTTCCTATGGGCTCCGCCTCCTCCCGCGCCTCCGCCTCCACCGCACCGCTGGCGACATCCCGTTTTCCGAAATGCTCTCCGAGCACCGTCTCTTCCTGGACCGAAGCAAGGTCGGCGTCGACGCCGTCCGCGTCCAGACTCCCGACCAACTCCGCCAGCGCCTCGAATCCGATCTCCACGACCAAATCCTTCACAATCTCGATCGAGGCCTGCTCGTCCGCGACGGCGAGAAGAACATCCGCTACTCGGCTCGCGGCATGCTCTTCCTCTGGGTCCAATTCCTGAGAGACCTCGTCCGCCTCTCCTGAGCCCTCATTCTCCTAAACCTAATCTTTCTCATCCCTCGCACCGTCCGCATGAAATCCTCGCCCCCTCTCCCCCTCACCCCCTCCCGCCCTCTTCACCTCACCCGCCCCGTCGACCAAGTGATGGTCGAGGAACGCGCCGCCAGCTTCACCAAGCGCAGCATCAAAGCCGACGCCAAGCTCTCCGGCCTCCGTCTCGCCTACTCGATGATGGATCTCACCACCCTCGAAGGCAAAGACACTCCCGGCAAAGTCGCCGCCCTCTGCCGCAAAGCCATCTCCCCCGGTGAGGCACGCTACGAAGTCCCGTCCGCCGCCGCCGTCTGCGTCTACCCGAACCTCGTCCCGTCCGCCAAAAAGTTTCTCCGCGGCACCACGATCAACGTTGCCGCCGTCGCCACCGCCTTCCCCAGCGGTCTCATGCCGCTCTCGGTCAAACTCGAGGACGTCCGCCTCGCCGTCGATTTCGGAGCCGACGAGATCGACATGGTCATCGACCGCGGAGCCTTCCTCCGTGGCGAATTTCGCCAGGTTTTCGATGAAATCGCCGCCGTGAAAGACACCTGCGGAGCCGCCCACCTCAAGGTCATTTTCGAAACCGGCGAACTCGAAACCTACGATCACGTCCGCTTCGCCAGCGACTTGGCCATCGCCGCCGGAGCCGATTTCATCAAGACCTCCACGGGAAAAGTAACCCCCGCCGCCACGCTCCCGGTCACCCTCGTGATGCTCGAAGCCATCCGCGACCACTTCTACGCCACCGGCATCCGGATCGGAATGAAGCCCGCTGGCGGCATCAAGACCGCCAAACAAGCCCTCGCCTACCTCGTGATGGTCAATGAAGTCCTCGGCGAGGACTGGATGACCCCCAACCTCTTCCGATTCGGAGCCAGCACGCTCGCCAACGACGTCCTCATGCAAATCGCCAAGCAAATCGACGGCCCCTACCAAAGCGCCGACTACTTCTCGCTTTCATAACGCAAGCATCCCGCTTGCGAGTCCGCATCCGACTTAATTCTTAATTCTTTAAAACTTAAAACTCTCCACCACCCCATGCCGAAAACCGCCATGAAATCCAAGCGCGCCCCCGCGAAGACCGACCGCCACCCGAACGCCGCCGCCCACCAGCTCGCCGCCGACCCGGTGCCCGCGGCCGACCGCCACCTCAAGCTCGGCACCTGGGCCTACGCCCCCGCCCCCGAGACCACGCCGGTCAAGATCGACCCCACCTACAACCTCTTCATCGACGGCCAATTCACCGCCCCGGCCTCCGGTCAGCACTTCGACACCATCAACCCGGCCACCGGGAAAAAACTCGCCTCCGTCGCCCTCGCCAACGCCGAGGACGTCAACCGCGCCGTCGCCGCCGCCCGCCGCGCCCAAACCAAAGTCTGGGGCCCCATGTCCGGCCGCGAACGCGGCAAATACCTCTTCCGCATCGCCCGACTCATCCAGGAAAAATCCCGCGAACTCGCCGTCCTCGAATCCATGGACGGCGGCAAGACGATCAAGGAAAGCCGCGACGTCGATCTGCCGCTCGTCGCCGCCCACTTCTTCTACTACGCCGGCTGGGCTGACAAGCTTGCCTACGCCTTCCCCGGCCGCACCGCCGCCCCGCTCGGCGTTGCCGGACAGGTGATCCCGTGGAATTTCCCGCTCCTCATGGCCGCGTGGAAGCTCGCCCCCGCCCTCGCGACCGGCAACACCTGCGTCCTCAAGCCCGCCGAGACCACGTCCCTCACCGCCCTCCACCTTGCCCGCATCTTCCAGGAAGCCGGCCTCCCCGACGGCGTCGTCAACATCGTCACCGGAGCCGGCGAGACCGGAGCCGCCCTCGTCAATCACTCCGACGTCGACAAAGTCGCCTTCACCGGCAGCACCGCCGTCGGCAAACGCATCGCCGCCGACCTCGCCGGAACCGGTAAGAAACTGACCCTCGAACTCGGTGGCAAAGCCGCCAACATCGTCTTCGCCGACGCCCCGATCGAGCAGGCCGTCGAAGGCATCATCGGCGGCATCTACTTCAACCAGGGCCACGTCTGCTGCGCCGGTTCCCGCCTGCTCGTCCAGGAATCCATCCACGACGAAGTCGTCCGCCGCCTCCGCGACCGCATCTCGACCCTCCGAGTCGGCGACCCGCTCGACAAAAACACCGACATCGGTGCGATCAACAGCGCCGCCCAACTCGCCCGCATCCATGAACTCGTCGACAGCGGAGTCGCCGAAGGAGCCGAACTCATCCAGCCGAAATGCAGCCTGCCCAAGCAAGGCTACTTCTTCCCCCCCAGCTTCTTCACCGGAGTCACCGCCGCCCACCGCATCGCCCGGGAGGAAATCTTCGGCCCGGTGCTCAGCGTCATGACCTTCCGCACCCCCGAGGAAGCCATCGAGCGGGCCAACAACACCCCTTACGGCCTCAGCGCCGGAGTGTGGACCGACAAAGGCAGCAAAATCTTCAAAATCGCCGCCAGGCTAAGAGCCGGAATCGTCTGGGCGAACACGTTCAACAAATTCGACCCCACCAGTCCCTTCGGCGGCTACAAGGAAAGCGGCTTCGGCCGGGAAGGCGGCCTCCACGGCCTCATGCCCTACGTAAAGCTAAGTTAATAAGTGCTTTTGAAAAGAAGGTCGCAAAGTTCGCAAAGGGGATGAGGCTTGGGCTTCGCCCAAGCCTCACCCCCCTTTCATTCTTCTCATCCCTTCGCGACCTTTGCGCCCTTCTGTTCAAATTCATTGTATTGCATTTTAGCTACCTTCCGTCCCTCCCCAGCACGACCTCCGCATACCCCGCCATCAACTCCGCGTTCAAAGGCGAACACCGGAACGCCACGAACCCATCCGGCCGCACTACGTAAGCCGCCGGCAGCTCCACCCCATACCGCAGGTGCGCCTCCGCCTTGCCGTCGAGCAACCACTCCTCGCCGTCCGGCGCGCGCGAACCTCGCCACACCCGCACGAACTTCTCCGAGTCGCCACCCAAGTCACGCACCCGCGCCTCGAACCACCGCAGCGCCTCCGCGTCCTCCTTGTCCGGCTTCCGCCCCGAAAACAGCAACACCGCGTGCCCGCCCCCGGCCATCTCGTCGAGCAGCGCGATCGTCGCCCTCCGCCGCGGACAATACACATCCACGCCCCGGACCCGGGATCCCGCCGGAAATCCGTGCGACCGCCAGTCCTCGTGCCACGCCGAATCGGTGTCGATCACCGGGCTTTCCGCGTAAGTAATTTTGAGACCCGAAAGCTCCGACGCAAACTGATCCTGAAACTGCTCGGTTTTGGCTTTCACTCGCACGGCCGTATTGCGCGCCGCCCGCAACACGGGATTCCGCACCAGGCTCATCTTCGTCCGCTTGGCCGCCGCTTCGAGCACCATCGCCGCGACCGCCGAGCGCTCAACGTCGTAACTCGTCAACAGCTCCTCCTCGTCCCCGCGCCCCGCTGCCAGCAAACCGAGTTTCCACCCCAGATTGAACGCATCCTGAATCCCGGTGTTCATCCCCTGCCCCCCGGCCGGGCTGTGCACGTGCGCCGCGTCGCCGAGCAACATCACCGGTCCCTTGCGGAACGCGCTCGCCCGTCGCTCGCTCACCCGAAACGCCGACAACCAAGTCGGATTCGACAAAGTCCAATCCCCGCGCCCGTGCGCCTTCAAGTGCGCCTCCAGCTCCTCGACCGTCGGCACCCCATTCCCCCACTGATCTCCCCGGCGGTTCGCCACGATCCGCCAAGTCCCCGGAACGACCGGAAACAAAGCCAGCGCCCCGTCCCGTGACCAGTCGATCCGCACGACGTCGATCTCGAGATCCTGATCGATTTCGACGTCGCCCAGGGCAAAGCTCTCCTCGGCGACAGCCCCCAAAAAGTCGATCCCGGCTCCGCGCCGCACCGTGCTGTGCATCCCGTCGCATCCCGCAATCCAGCGCGACCCCGCCTTCGACGTCTCACCCTCCGAGTCCCGCAACACGCTCGTCACACCGCCATCCGCCTCCGCAAACGACACCAGCTGCACCCCGCGCTCGATTTCCACCCCCAATTCGCTCAACCGCTCCGTGAGAATCCGCTCGGTCTCCGACTGCGGCAGCAGCATCGGCAGTGGGTAACGAGATTCCACCCCGTGCGCCACGTCCATCGTCGCCAACGGCGAAGCCTCCGCCGTGATCCGGATCTCCCGCACCTCGTTTCCAGCCGCAATGATCCCACCCGCACACCCCATCGACTCCAGCGCTTCCAACGCCGCGCTCCACAGCGCCAGCGCCCGCGAATGCGGCGAAGGCTCGGACCGCATTTCGATCACCCGCACCCGCACCCCGAAGCGTCGGCACTGAATCCCCAGCGCCAAACCGACCGGTCCCGCCCCCACGATCAGAACGTCGCAATCGTCGGACATCATCCCCGGAGTCAAAACCGAAAACGAAAAACGAAAAGCCGAAAACTCAGCTTGGATTTTTCCGCTCCACATTTGAAACGAATGCGACGACGGTCGCGGGCTCCATGACTCTTACCGACGACCAAAACTCCTCCGTTGCCAGCTGGATCGAAAGCGGCGAATCGCTCTCCGACGTGCAACGCCGCCTCCGCGAGGAATTCGAAATCACCGCCACCTACATGGAGACCCGCTTCCTCGTCGACGACCTCCGACTCACCCTCAAGGCCGAGGAAGAGCCCGCCCCACCGGCTCCGGACGCCACGCCGCCCACCCCCACCGCTCCAGCCGACGGCCTCCCCCCCGACGAAATTCTCCCACCCGTCGGCTCCGGCGGAGCCGTCACGGTCACGGTCGACCAAATCACCCGACCCGACGCCATGATCAGTGGCAAGGTCACCTTCTCCGACGGCCAAAGCGCCGGTTGGTATCTCGACCAGATGGGTCGCCTCGGCCTCAACGCCGACACTCCCGGCTACCGCCCGACCGAAGCCGACGTCATGGCCTTCCAGGAAAAACTCCAATCCCTCGCCCGCACGCAGGGATTCTAAAAAACGAGTGACCGTCCACCTCAACGGCCAACCGCACCAGACGAGCGCCACCACCATCACCGCCCTGGCCAACGAACTCCCCCACCCACCCGAAACGCTCCTGATCGAGCACAACGGCCAAGCGCTCCACCGCACCGAGTGGCCGACGATGGCCATCACCGAGGGCGACCGAATCGAACTCCTCAAAATCGCCGCAGGCGGCTGATCTACCAAATCATCAATGGTAAATCATAAATCATAAATCCCATGTTCAACCGCCTCTCCGACAAACTCCAGGATGTCTTCAAGGACCTCCGTGGCCAGGGCGCCATCACGGAGACGAACATCAACACCGCCCTTCGCGAGGTGCGCCTCGCCCTCCTCGACGCCGACGTCCACTTCCAGGTCGCCAAAGACTTCATCGCCAGTGTCAAAACGAAGGCGCTCGGCGAGGACGTCACCCGCAGCGTCACGCCCGGCCAGCAGATCATCAAAATCTTCCAGGACGAACTCATCGCCCTGCTCGGCGGCGACAGCGAACCGCTCAACCTCGACAAGCCCGCCCGCATCCTCGTCGTCGGCCTCAACGGTGCCGGCAAGACCACGTCCTCGGCCAAGCTCGCCCGCTGGCTGAAATCCCAAGGGCGCACGCCGAACCTCATAGCCTGCGATCTCGTCCGCCCCGCCGCCATCGACCAACTCGTCACCCTCGCCGGCCAGGTCGACGTCCCCGTCTTCGCCCCCGATCCCGCCGAAAAGGACGTCCTCGCCGTCGCCAAACGCGCCCTCGCCTGGGGCACCGAAAATGGCGGCAACGTCCAGATCTTCGACACCGCCGGACGCCAGGAAATCGACGAACCGCTTATCGCCGAAATCAAGGCCCTCAAGGAATTGCTCAACCCACAGGAAGTCCTCCTCGTCTGCGACGCCGCCACCGGTCAGCAGGCCGTCTCCGTCGCCGAGCACTTCCACGCCGCCCTCGGCCTCACCGGCATCATCCTCACCAAGCTCGACGGCGACGCCCGCGGCGGTGCCGCCCTCTCGCTCCGCGCCGTCACCCAGCGGCCCATCAAATTTGCCGGCAACGGCGAGAAGCTCGATCAATTCGAGCCCTTCCACCCCGACCGCCTCGCCAGCCGCATCCTCGGCATGGGCGACGTTGTCTCGCTCGTCGAAAAGGCCGCCAGCGCCATCACCGAGGAGGACGCCGCCCGCCTCGAACGCAAACTGAAGACGGCCACGTTCGACCTCGAGGACTTTCTCCAGCAATTCAAGATGCTCAAACGCATGGGCCCCTTGGAGAATCTACTTGGCATGATCCCCGGCATGGGTAAGCTTCCCGATTCCTCGATTGACGAGGGCCAGATGAAACGGGTGGAGGCGATCATTCTCTCCATGACTCCCAAGGAACGCGCCAGGCCGGAATTACTCAACGCCCGGCGCCGCCAAAGGGTCGCCCGAGGCAGCGGCGTCACCGTCACCGAGGTCAACACCCTCCTCCAGCGCTTCGGCCAAATGAGGAAGATGATGAAAAAGATGAGCGGCGGCGGCATGAAGAAAATGATGGCCCAAGCCCAGAAATCCGGCCTCCCCGGCCTACCAAGATAGAGCGCCAAAGGCGCTCGGAATTTTTCCAATAACCAACAACCAACAACCAACAACCACCTCATGGTAGTCATCCGACTCAAGCGCGAAGGCGCCCGCAATCACCCGTTTTACAAGATCGTCGTCGCCGATCAGCGCAAGCCCCGCGACGGACGTTTCATCGAAATCATCGGCACCTACGATCCCAAGAAGGAAGGCGAGAACTACAAGATCGCCCTCGATCGCGCCGACTACTGGACCAGCGTCGGCGCCCGCCCGTCGCCGACCGTCGGCAACATCATCAACAAAGCCCGCAAACAGACCGAAGTCGCCGCCTAAGCGACTAGACACGGAAAAGCGGAGGTAACGACGCCCCGCCACCCCGCAATCCGACCGGCCCGAGATGGAAGAATTCCTCAAATACGTCCTCGCCCAGCTGGTCGAGTTCCCGGCCGACGTCGTGATCACCAAGGACGAGCAACCCGGCGAGGTCACCTACCACCTCGCGATGCGGCAATCCGACATCGCCACGGTCGTCGGCAAGGGCGGCCACACCATTCAGGCCCTCCGCACCCTCCTCCGCGCCTCCGGACAGAAGAAAGACCTCAAAGTCGGACTCGAAATCACCGAATGAAAATCGCCCGCATCCTCGTCACCAGCTTCGGTGCCGCCGCGCTTCTGACCCTCACGCCCGCCTGCGAAATGCAGAAGGCCGAGACCACCGTCAAAAACTACGACCAAGGGAAGCACGACGCAGAGGTCCAGGCCGGCGAAGAGCCGGAAGCCACCGCGACAACCCCACCCACGTATTTCCAGGAGTAGCCCCGGACAGACCTTCGAGGAGCGGCGATTTGCAATTGCCGAACCAAACTAATCCGGCATTGCCGGCCATTCGAGACGAAACGGCCTTTAGAATTGGAGGGTGAGGCGCCTGCCGAACCGTGGTTTTCCCCTTAAATTCGTCTGCTGGAGCGCCAAATTGATTGGTCGATTCGATCCAGCAAGCGGGGGGAGGGCGTCCCGCCCTCCTGATCCAAACTCCGAGGACGAGACGTCCTCGCCCCGCTTTCTTCGCCTCTTGCCGAGGTCGCCAGTTACTTTGAAACTGCTCGATTCCGTGCGGGTGCCGTGCGTCAATCAAGGCTCGGCGGGAGCCTCGCCCTCCGGGTTTGGATGGATCCGCTTCGGCGATGAATTCGACGCCCGCTGACGAGCCTCCTCCCACTCACCCGAGCACGAATCGACACTCGTAGAGCCCGCTCGCACTCCGAGTCTCGCGCCGAACGCCTGCTCCCAAAACCTTGCTAACAAGATCCTGCTCCAGCTTCGCAGTTTCGGGATACGTGGCCAACAGCTCCGCAATCGGGCTGTGTCTCTCGATGATCGCCAGACCTGGAGCCGTCTCCAAAGTCGCCATGCAACCCTCACGATCCCGCAGCCGCACGAGCCACTTTGCGCGCGCCTCGACATCCTCTCCCTTGACCTTGGTCAAATAATCGTCCGCCTTTCGCCGGAAATACAACAAAAGCAGCTTCGATGGCGCGGTCGGTCCAAAGAGCTGCCTGGCCGAATCGAGTAGCTGCAGCGAAAGCGCGTTCGATTCGGTGGGAAAGAGTTCGTCCGCCTTTCGGGTCAACCGATAAAGCATTTCGGGGCGGCCGATCGGTCGCGGATTCCGCCACGTGTCGAGATACCCGTCACGCTCGAGATCGAGGCAGTGCTGCTTGATCCCCATGTAGCTCATCTTGAGCCGCCGCGCGAGTTCCTTGACCGGCAATCCCTGCGAGCGCTTCAGCTCGTGGACGATGACCACCCGCTGACTCCGTCCAATCTCGACCAACAACCGATTCACTACCCACCGACCCTATTCAAAACGTCACGGGGCTGACCAGCCCGACCGTTGCGAAACAGGTTCGAATGATGAAGCCGGTCCGCGATCAGATTTGCGAAAAAATTCCGGGGAGAGACTGCGCGATATCAAGCAGCGTTACCGCGGTTCCTCCACAAAACGCGCTCCCGCACTTCCTTCCAACCCCCGCTGTCATATTGAGCGAAGCGAAATATCTCTGGCTTCTCAGGCAGGCGGGGCGGGATGCGGTGTAAGTCAGAGATTGCCTTTCCGACTGGCAATCCAGAGGTGAAAGGCGGTCGAGGGCTCTTCACTACGTTCAGAATGAGAGGGTTTGGACGCGGGGCACCCGGGAGCGAACGGCACAGCAACCAAAGCCGTGCATTCAGCACCCGTTCGAAGCCCGCATTTCGGTGGAACGCACAATTCCACGTGACGTCTCGCGCAGCGAGTCGGCTACCGAACGATGAATCTACGGCTTGAGGATCGCAAACGTCTTCTTGTCGCCTCGGTTGATTTTGAGCGTCACACCCCGGCCGCGGTTGATTTCAATCGCGCGCTCGAGTTCGTCCGTGTTGCGAACGAGGTCGGCCCCGACCGACGTGATCACGTCGCCCGACTCGATTCGCGCGAGGTCCGCCGGACTCCCGGGAGCCACCTCCGTGACGAGCACACCCTGCTCCGACTGCACCTTCATCGCGATCGCCAGATCGGGGGTGAGGGTTTTGACCTTGAGCCCCGCCGTCGTATCCGGCACGGATGGCATCAACGGTCGCGGGGCGTTGAACGGCCCCGATGAGTTGGCCGCGCGCATGAGGCCATCCGTGCGCTCGGCGGTCTGCACGTTCACTTCGACCACCCGGCCATCCCGCCACACTTCGAGGTCGACGGTCTGCCCGACCTCCTGTTTGAGAATTTCACGTTGGAGGTCGGACGCCGTCTCGACCGTCGTCTTGTTGACCGTGACGATCACGTCGGCCGGGCGCAGGTCGGCCCGGGCCGATGGCCCCAAGGGCAGCACCTGCATGACGATCACGCCACTCTCGAGGTCTCCGAATTCCCCCGGCTGAACCTCCTCGCGGACCAACGTCCGGATCCCGATGCCGAGCCAGGGACGGATGAACCGCCCGTTCGTGATGAGCTGGGACGAGATTTCCTTCGCGAGATTGATCGGAATCGCGAAGCCCAGTCCGCGATTGATGCCGTTGATCAGGGTGTTCACCCCGACGACCCGGCCGTCGATGTCGACGAGTGGCCCGCCGCTGTTACCGGGATTGATCGACGCGTCGGTCTGGATGAATTCTTCGTAATCCTGGCCACCCGTGAGCCCGGTCCGCCCCAAGGCACCGATGATGCCGAACGTGAAAGAATACCGCAGGTCGTAGGGTGCCCCGAGCGCAAACGCAAACTCGCCCACCCGCACCTTGTCGCTATCCGCAAGTTCGACCGGCGTCAGATTCGAACCCTCGATCTTGAGCACTGCCAGATCAGACGCCGGGTCCATTCCGATCATTTGCGCGTCGAACGTCCGCCCATCCCGCAACGTAACCTTGATCTCCCCCGGCTCACCTTCCCCCAAGACGTGGTTGTTCGTGAGAATGTAGCCGTCCTTCGTGATGATGAATCCGGACCCCTGATTCATCTGCGGCGGATAATTTTGCGGAAGCTGATCGAACCCACCCTGATTTTGAAAGAAAAACTGCAGGGCCGACGCTTGCGCCGAAGGTTGCCGTTCGGCGGCGACTTCGATCACGACCACGCCCGGCGACACCTTCTCGTAAACATCCGCAAAGGCGTCGCTGAGGCCCTTGGCGAGGTTCACCGAGGCCGGGGCCGTCGCGACAGCGCCGGGCGGCACACCCGTCGTCGGGGCGGGAGCCGTCGGCATCTGGGACTGAGCCGGACCGCAGACCAGCGCGAAGGCCGCGACCGATCCCAGGGAAACAATGCGAGAGTTCTGCTTCATGGGATGAAAAGGTAGGAGGTCATCCCCGCTTTTCAAGGGGACCTGTGAAAATTTATCCAGCTGGCACGACTTTTGCATTGTCGTGGGACGCTCGGGATGCATTTTGTCGGGCCGGAAGTTGAAAATCGCTCGTGCCCAGCTGGTAACGAAACAACACGCAGCGGAAAATCACCAAGTAATCATGGCCAAGCAATCCGAGAACACCGCCCAAAATCCCCGGGGAGCTGACGTCGACGTCGCCCTCGACTCTCCTGCGGCGGCAATCCCGGATGGTTCCGAATTCGAAAACCTCGGCGAACTTCCCCGCCGCTACGACGATGACACGATCTTCCTGATCGCCCAGGAGCCGCATTGGCTTTTCTGTTACTGGGACATCGACATTGCCCACCACCCGGGCGGACCCGCCCTGCTGCGCTATTTTCGAGGCCCCGACGAGTTCGAAGGTGAGGTCGAGGTGCCGTTCGAGACCCGCAATTGGTACATCCCGGTCAGTCACGCCGGCTCGGAATACAGCGTCGAGATCGGCTTCTACCGAGGGAGCGATTGGAAGAGCATTGCCCGCTCGGTCACCGTGAGGACTCCCCAGGAAGGAATGTCCCAGTCGTACGATTTCGCGTTCGCGACCGTCCCGTTTCACCTGGGTTTCCAACGTCTCATCGACAATCTGGGCGCGGCTGCTCAGCTCGCCGAGAACCCCGTCGAGACCGTTGCGCGCATGCAGCGCGAGGGCGATTTCTCCATGTTCGGCCTGCCCGGGGACACCGCCTTGGCGGACCTCGATCCACTGGCGCTCCTCGCCGCTCTCGCGGGTCCGGCATTGCTCGCCGAGCTTTCCAGTTCCCCCCTCGGCTCCGAAGAATTGCACTCCCGCCTCCAGTCATTGCTGACCGACCGGATGGGATCGGAGGCCCTCGCTTCGTTCCGAGGCGGGTCGTCCGGCGGCGCCTGGTCCGGAGACGTCTCCAGCGGTGGTCTCGCTTCGGGATCGCTCTCGTCGGGTGCCTTTGCCAGCGAGCTGCTCGCGACGTTCTCATCGTGGTCGCCGGAGGAAGTTTCCAGCTGGCTGCGGGCGGCGACGCAGAGTTGGACCCACGCGTTGGGCGGCGGAAGCAGTTTCGACAATCTCTCATCCGCCTCCGGCTGGTCCGGTGCGAGTGGACCGTCGAGCTGGTCGCTGGAAGGCATCTCGAGTTGGCTCGGGGCCGCCGAGTCGAGCGGCTTTCCGAATACGCTCAGCAGCTGGCTGCAGGGCGTGCAGTCGAGCTGGGCCGAGGCCGCAACCTCCAGTTGGGGTCCCGGCGGAGAATCGAGCTGGACGGAGCAATTTGGATCGAGCTGGGGCGGCTCGGGGACCACCAGTTGGGGACTCGGCGGCTCGGAGGAGCTTTCCTCCTTCAGCTCTCCGGCGTCCGGCCGCGATTTTCACATGAACGTGAACGCGGAGGTCATCTTCTACGGCGGCACGGACCCGCGGGCAACCGTCACGATCAACGGCGAGGAGATCCTCCTCACCCCGGAGGGCACCTTCCGCTACCACTTCGTTTTTCCGAACGATTCCTACGAGATTCCGATCGTCGCCCGCTCGCCGGATGGGGAGGAGACACGCTCGGCGATCCTCAGCTTCTCCCGCGACACGAAGAAGACCGGTCACGTCACGGACACGGCCCAGCCGCCCTTTCCGAATCCGATGGGGAAGCTCTAGTCGGCCGAGACCAGCTGCGGGGCGTGCTCCGCGACTCCTTCCGCCATGCCGTCTCCCCGCAAGAACCGCGACCAATTGGTCGACGCCTTCTTCGTGTTCCTGGAAGGTGAACGGAATTCGTCGCCCCGCACGCTCATCGCCTACCGCCATGCCTTGGCGGAATTTCGCCGCTTCCGGCCCGCCGTGACCTGGGTGGCCGCCCGGCCAGAGGACTTCCGAGCCTTCCTTTTCGATCTCTCGAAGCGCGGCTTGGCTCGTTCCACGGTCCGGCTCACGTTCGCGGCGTTACGAACTTTCTACAAGTTCCTAGTCGAACGTAAAAACCTCGCCGCAAACCCATTGAAGGTGGTTGTTCTGCCAAAACCGGAAAAGACGCTCCCGTCTTTTTTGACGCTTCAGCAGGTCGACCAGCTTCTCGCCGCGCCGCAATCGGCTCCCCGCGAGAAACAGGCACCCCCGTGGGTCGCCTCGCGGGACGCCGCGATCCTCGAGCTCTTTTATTCGTGCGGCCTCCGCCTCTCGGAACTCGCCGATCTCGACGTCGCCGACGTCGACCCCTACTCCGAAACACTCCGGGTGATCGGCAAGGGCTCGAAGGAACGCGTCTGCCCGGTGGGTGGTCCGGCCCTCACGGCCATATCGACCTATCGGCAGAAGGCGGGCGTCAAGGCCGGCCCGCTCTTCATCAACAAATCCCGCCGCCGCCTCTCGGCCCGCTCGATCTGGGCGATGATGAAGAAATACCTCCTCCAGACGGGGCTACCGGCGACCCTGAGCCCCCATAAACTCCGTCACAGCTTCGCCACCCACCTCCTCGACAACGGAGCCGACCTCCGCAGCCTGCAGACGCTCCTGGGCCACGCCAGCCTGTCGACGACGCAGATTTACACCCACGTGTCGACCGAACGCCTCAAACAGGCGTACGCAAAGTCGCACCCGCGGGCTTGAGCTCTGAGCCGCAGCGAACGCTGCGTTTTTCTGGGAGGCGCGCTGCGACCAAAGGTCGCCCATCGTCCCAACTGTCATTCTGAACAGAGTGAAGAGCCATCGAGCGCCGCTCACTTCTTTATCGCCAAACAAAAAGGCAGTCTCTGGCTTACATTTTCTAACCGCGCCTACCGCCAAAATGCAGTGAGCAGCCAGAGATGTTTCGCTTCGCTCAACATGACAGGTTTTGGAAAAGGCTCAGTTTCAAGCCTCGCAATCGGCTCATGATCGAGCGCTGATTAATGATACCAAACGCAATAAATAATCAGACTCACGCGAAGCCGCGAAGAATACGTTGGGCATGAGACCTTTTCGCGGCTTCGCGTGAGAATCCAGATATTTTCTCAAAATGGCATAAAACCAAGCATAGGCCCAACGCCTCACCGAGCTACTCCAACCTTGCCTCGCCTCCCTCGCCGACGAGGTGAACATCAACGTGCGGTCGCGCTGGACGCTGAATAAGTCTGGTTGACCCGCTGCGACCGAAGGTCGCCCATCGTCCCAACTGTCATTCTGAACAGCGTGAAGAGCCATTGACCGCCTTTCACTTCCGTATTGCCAATCGGAAAGGCAATCTCTGGTTTACACGACCTAACCACGCCCTACCGCCAAAATGCAGTGAGAAGCCAGAGATGTTTCGCTTCGCTCAACATGACAGATTTTGGAAAGAGCCCAGCATCCAGCCTCACGGTCATCCCCGGATCGAGCGCTGGTTTATCAGCAACAGCACCGAGCATTGCTGCCCCAAGCTACTCCAACCTCACCGAGTCTTCCGCAGCAGCGGCAACCCCGTCTTCTGATTCTCCGACACCTCGTAACCCTCGGGCACGGCGTCCATGGCCCCCTCACCTTGCGCTCCGGCGAAGTAATACAACGACACTTCCTGCCCGCCGCGCAACTTCTGCCGCCGGTGGTGCAGGTAGTAGGTCTTACCGGATTTCTGACTCTCGACGGTAAAGGCCATTCGTCCGGAGGGGGGGGAGTCGGCGTCCCGCGCGATCGCACGGGACCTTCGGTTACTTGACGATCCCGGCCTTCTTGAGGGTCGGGTAAGCGCCGTTCTTGTCGATCGTCTTGAAAGCACGGGCGGTGGCTTTGACGACGATGAACTTCTTCAGCTCAGGAATCCAAACCCGCTTCTTCCGCAGGTTGGGAACGAACTCGCGCTTGACGACTTTCGTGACGTGCATGCCGATGCCGCCCTTCTTCTTGGCGAGACCGCGACGATGGATGCGACCTCCGACGGTCGGCTTGGCTCCGGTGATTTGGCAAAGTCTGGACATAGAAATTCGAAATTGGTGAGATTTGAGGAACGCGGACTATCCTTTCCCGCGTGCCGGCGGTCAAGTGGGTTTTCCGGCTATTCGCCGAGGGCAGCCATTTGGGCCGCGAGAAGCTGTTCGATCCCCTTTCGGCCGACGGCGAGCATCCCGGACAATTGATCGGACGAGAACGCCGCTTCCTCGCCGGAGCCCTGGAGTTCGACGAACTCAAATTTGTCCGTCATCACGAGATTCAGGTCCACACTGGCGTCCCGGTCCTCGACGTAATTCAAATCGAGGAAAATCTCGTCGGCGACGACCCCGACGCTCACGGCGGCGACCATTTGCTTGATTGGCGATCTCTTGACCTTCCCGGCCTTCTCCAACGCCCGGCACGCCATCGCGATGGCAACCGCGGCACCGGTGATCGAGGCGGTCCGCGTGCCGCCGTCGGCCTGCAGCACGTCGCAATCGACCCAGATCGTCCGAGGGCCCAGCGCCTGGAGGTCGACAACGGCGCGCAGCGAGCGACCGATCAGTCGCTGGATCTCAGTTCCCCGCCCGTCCTGTTTGCCGCGGGTCACGTCGCGCTGTTTCCGGTTGAGCGTCGAATACGGCAGCATCGAATACTCCGCCGTGATCCAGCCGCCCTTCACGTTTTGTTCCTTCATCCAGCGAGGCACTTTCTCTTCCACCATGGCGGCGCAGATCACGCGGGTGTCGCCCGCGGAGACGAGCACCGAGCCCAGGGCGTGGGGCGCGACCCCGGGTTCGAAGGAGATGGGGCGGAGTTGGTCGAAAGTGCGGGAATCGTGTCGAGACATGGGAAAAAGCGGGGTTGAGTGGGGCGGCGAAGCTCTTTGCGCCGGGCCGTCGGTTCAAGGAGAATCCCCAATCCGGGATCCCCAAGACGACTAATCGCCCGAGCCGCCGAGCAGATCGGGCCGCCGGTCCCGCGTCATCGCCAGCGCCCGCTCCCGCCGCCACGCCGAGATCGCCGCGTGATTGCCGCCCAGGAGGACCGGCGGCACGCGCCAGCCCTCGAATTCCTCGGGTCGCGTGTAGTGCGGATGATCCAGAATCCCGGCGCTTCCTTCGCTGAACGAATCCTGCGCCGCCGAATCCTCGTCCCCCAGCACCCCGGGAAGCAACCGCACCACCGCATCGGTCACGACCAACGCCGCCAGCGCGCCATTCGTCAGCACGTAGTCGCCGATCGACCATTCGTCGTCGATGAGGTGCTCCGCCACCCGCTGATCGACTCCTTCGTAGTGCCCGCAGATGAGAATGAGGTGCCCCACCTCCGCCGCGACCGCCCGGGCTTTCGGCTGATCGAAAACCCGCCCCTGTGGTGTCATCAACACCACGCGCGAATCCGGCGTCCGCAGGTCCCGCAGCGCCCGGTGGATCGGCTCGATCCGCATGACCATCCCCGGACCGCCGCCGTAGGGCATCCCGTCCGCGACGCGGTGCCGGCCCGTGGTCCACTCCCGGAGATCGACCGCTTCGAGTTCCGCGAGACCCCGATCAGCCGCCCGCTTCATCATACTCTCGCCCAGCGCGCCCCGGCAGATTCCGGGAAAAAGGGTCAGGATCTGGATCTTCAAAACGCGTGACTTTGCTTGATGCGACCCTAGCTTCGCAAGCGTCCCGTGCCGAGAAAGTCCCCGCCCAAACGCTCGCAAAGGTCCAAGCCCGCGCCCCGTCCCGCGAAGAAGACCCCGGCGAAACGCCCGGCCTCGTCCCGCAAACCAGCCGCGACGAAACGCACCCGCCGCCGCCGCCGGCGCTCCCGCTTCGTCACCTACCTCAAGCTCGCCATCGCGCTCGCCGTCCTCTGGGGCCTCGGCGGACTCGCGCTCTACGGCTACGCCCTGACCTTCGATCTGAGCACCATCAACGAACTCCCGCAGCGCTCGGTCGTGCTCGACAAGGACGGCAAATTTTACAGCCGCCTCGCGGGCGAGAATCGCGTCGTCGCCCCCTACGCCCGGATCGCGCCCGACTTCATCGACGCCCTCGTCTCGCGCGAGGACAACCGGTTTTTCACCCACCACGGCGTCGATCCCATCGGCATCGCCCGCGCCGCCGTCCGCAATCTTCTCCTCGGCGGCATCACCCAGGGCGGCTCCACGATCACCCAGCAACTCGCCCGCAATGCCTTCCCGCTCGGCGGGCGCACGTATCAGCGAAAAATCGTCGAGGCCGCCCTCGCCTTCCGCATCGAGACCGAGCTCAACAAGCGGGAAATCCTCACCGCCTACGTGAACCGGATCTACTTCGGATCGGGCTACTACGGCATCGAGACTGCCAGCCGCGCCTACTTCGGCAAACCCGCCGCCGACCTCACGCTCGCGGAGTCCGCCCTCCTCGCCGGACTCATCCGCAGCCCGACCCGCCTGTCCCCGTTCAACGACCTCCCGGCCGCGACCCGCCAACGCAATCTCGTCCTCCAAAGCATGCGCGGCCTCGGCCTCATCACGCCTTCGGAATTCGGAACCGCCAAGGCCGCCGCCGTCCAGCTCGCCCCGCGCCCTCCGTCGACCGTCCGCTTCGGTTGGGCAATGGAAACCGTCCAGCGCGAACTCGACCTCGTGCTCACGCCCGACCAACTCGACGCCGGCGGGCTGACCATTGCCACCACGATCGACCCCGCGCTCCAAAAAGCCGCCACCCGCATCGTCGCCGACCGCGTCGCCGGCATCGAGCGGCTGCCCGGCTTTCCCCACCCGAAAGCGGAATCGAAATCCGACCCGAACGAGGTTCTCCAAGCCGCGCTCATCGCCATCGACAACCGCACGGGTGGCATCCTCGCCGTCGTCGGCGGGCGCGACTACGGTCCGGGGCAGTTCAACCGGGCGTTCCAGGCCGAGCGGCAGGCGGGTTCGACCGTGAAACCGTTCGTCTTCGCCGCGGCGTTCGAGCGCGGACTCGCGCCAAACGATCGGGTCTCCGACAACCGGCTCACCGCCGGCGAAATCCCGCGCGATCTTGGGACCTACGACCCCGCGAATTCCGACGACAAATACGGTGGCGAGATCTCCGTCGCCGACGCCCTCGTCCGATCGCGCAATCCGGCGACCGTCCGCGTGGGCCTCCGTGCCGGGCTGCCCGCGGTCGCCGAAACCTTCGTTCGCGCCGGGCTGGCCGCCGACGTCCCGGCGTTCCCGAGCATCTGCCTGGGCGCGTTCGAGACGACGCTCAAGGATCTCACCGCCGCCTACACGGCCTTCGCGATCGACGGCACGCGGCTCCAGCCCTTCATCATCCGCGAGGTCACGAACGCCGCCGGACGCCCGGTCTTCAAGGCGACCGAAGCCCGGCTCCGGGTGCTCGACTCCCGCCCCGCCGCGCAGACGTCCGCGTTGCTCGCGGACGTGATGACTCGCGGGACCGGCGCGAGTGCGAGCCGCTTGGGACTGCGCCGCCGTGCGGCGGGCAAAACCGGCACGACCGACGAGTCGCGCGACGCGTGGTTCATCGGCTACATCCGGAGCGTGACGTGCGGGGTGTGGGTCGGCTTCGACCGCCCGCGCACGATCATGAAGGGAGGCTACGGCGCGACGCTCGCGCTGCCCATCTGGGTTGATTTCATCCAGTCGACGGACGGCGCCCGCTATCCGGATTGAATTCCCACCAGTCACCAGTCACCAGTCACCAATCACAAGTTCACCATGCCCGCCCTCCTCCTCGACGACGCGTTCAAAGACCACGCCACCGCACCCGGCCACCCCGAATCGCCCGCCCGCGTCGACGCCGTTCGTGCCGCACTCGAAGCCGCGGGCCTCGTCGCCTTGGCGACCCCGGTCACCGCCCGCGAAGCCACGCTCGACGAACTTGCTCGCGCTCATGACCCGGCCTACGTCGCCGCCGTCCTCGCCGCCATCGACGGCGGCGCCCGGGAACTCGCGGGCGGCGACGTGAGCGTATCCGCCGCTTCCGGAAACGTCGCCCGGCTCGCGACGGGCGGAGCCATCGCGGCCGTCGACGCCGTCTGCTCGGGCGGCAGCCGCACCGCGTTCTGCGCGACCCGTCCGCCGGGCCACCACGCGACCGCGGACCGCGCAATGGGGTTCTGCATTTTCAATCACGTCGCCGTCGCCGCCCGCCACGCCCAGGCGGCCCACGGGATCGAGCGGGTCGCGATCCTCGACTGGGACGTGCACCACGGCAATGGCACGCAGGACATTTTCTACGCCGACGGCACCGTTCTCTTCGCCAGCACCCACCAAAGCCCGTGGTATCCAGGGTCGGGCTCCCGTTACGAGACCGGCGATGGGCCCGGCATCGACCGCACCATCAACCGCCCGTTTCCGGCCGGGGCTGGCCGCGACGAAATCTTCACGGCGTTCGAACGGGACATCCTCCCGGCGGTCCGCGCGTTTCAACCAGGCCTCATCCTGGTCTCCGCCGGTTTCGATTCCCGCGTCGGCGATCCGCTGGGCGGCTTCAAGCTCACCGACGAAGATTTTTCGGACCTGACGCTCGCCGTTCGCGAAACGGCCGAAGCCATCTGCGACGGACGCGTCGTCTCGGTTCTCGAGGGCGGCTACGCGCTCGACGGACTCGCGAGCGCAACGGTCGCCCACGTCGGGGCACTTTTTTCCTGACCGAGCCTTTCGGGACCAACGACCCCTCCATGTTGGGGTCGAAAGTGCTCGGGTGTGCCGACGACAACAAAAAACTCGCTTGCAAAAAAGCTTGCCAGAGAATTCTCCGCCGACCTAGAAACCTACAAGTCCATGAAGTTTCCCGCCCTCTTCGCCATTGCCCTCACCGTTGGAGCCTCCGTCGCCTTCGCCGACATTCAGGCTCCGCCCGCCTCCGACTACGGCCCGACTCGCAAGCTCGGTCGCGGCATCAGCAACATCGCCTTCGGCTACACCGAGCTCACCGAGTCTTTCGCTTCGGTGAATTACGCGGAAGGCAACAGCGCCGCCTTCGGCTACGGCCTCGTTCGCGGTGTCGGCCGCTCGTTCGCCCGCCTCGGCTTCGGTGTCTACGAGACGCTCCTCTTCCCTTTCCCCACGGCAGCTGGAACCTACAAGCCACCCTACCGCAGCGACATTCCCTGGATCCACTGCGGCTACGCGGAGTTCCCGCCGGAGCTGGGATTCGAGACCCGCTACAATTACGTTCGTCACTACCAGAAGTCACCTTCGCTCTGAGCGGCACGGACTTCTCGATTTTCGACGACGGCGGAGAGCAATCTCCGCCGTTTTTCTGTTTTAGGACCCCCTGATCCGGCGGCCGCCGCGCATTGAATCGAAATGAACGCCGACGCCGCCCTCGTCTCCTGGACGTTTCCTCCGACCATCGTCGTCGGGCTGTTGCTCTCGGCGGTCCTTTACCTGCGCGGATGGCGGCGACTCCGTCGGCTGGCCCCGGCCCGGTTCACGCCCGGGCGGCTCGCCTCGTTTCTCGGGGGGCTCGGCACCATTTTTGTCGCGATCTGCTCCCCGCTCGACGCGTTTGCCGGGTTTCTTCTCAGCATCCACATGGTGCAGCACCTTTTGCTCACCATGGTCGCGCCGCCGCTGCTCCTGCTGGGCAACCCATTCCTTCCGTTGCTGCGCGGGCTTCCGCGGGTCGTCCGCGTCGACGCGCTGGGTCCGTTTCTCGTCTGGCCACCGCTCGAGCGGCTCGGCGAGATGCTCGTTCACCCGCTCTTCGCGTGGACGGTCTTCATCGTTTCCAACGTCGGATGGCACCTCCCGCCGCTCTACGATCTCGCCCTCCGCAACGGCGCATGGCACCAGATCGAACACGTCACGTTCCTCGTCACCGCTCTCCTCTTCTGGTGGCCGGTCGTGCAGCCCTGGCCCAGCCGCCCGGTCTGGCCGCGCTGGGCGATGATCCCCTACCTCCTCCTCGCCGATCTCCAGAATACCGCCCTGGCGGCGTTCATCTCGTTCTACGGGAAGGTTCTCTACCCGACCTACGCCACCGCCCCCCGCATCTCGGGCCTCAGCGCCCTCGACGATCAGGCGGCGGCGGGAGCGATCATGTGGGTCCCGGGTTCCATCGCCTTCATCGTGCCAGCCGCCATCATCGCCATCCAATACCTCAACCCGCGAAAAAGCCGCGCCCCCGCGGTACAATCACCGAGACCTCACCCAATCGTCACCCGCCACGCGTCACCCGCCACCCATTTCCTCCTCCACGCCCGCCGCCCGCTCCAATTCCTCCTCCTCGCCCTCGCGGCCGTCATCGTCGCCGACGGTCTCACCGGCCCGCGGGTCTCCGCGCTCAACGCCGCGGGCGTCCTCCCGTGGACCCACTGGCGCGGCCTCACGGTGATCGCGCTTCTCCTGCTCGGAAATTTTTTTTGCTACGCCTGCCCGTTCACGTTCGTCCGCGACATCGTTCAACGCATCCAGACCACGCTGCGCATCCCCGTGCCGTCCATCCGCTGGCCGCTGCCGGGCAAATGGTTGCCCGTCGGGCTGATTGCGGTCTTTCTCTGGAGCTACGAAGCCTTCGCGCTGTGGGACGACCCGTGGTGGACGGCGGTGATCGTGCTGGGTTACTTCGGCGCGGCGACCGCCATCGACGGCATCTTTCGCAACGGCAGTTTCTGCAAACACGTCTGTCCGATCGGCCAATTCCATTTCGTGCAATCCCTCGCCTCACCGAGCGAGGTTCGAATCCGGGACGCAACCATCTGCCAATCCTGCCGGACCTTCGACTGCATCAAGGGCAACGCCGGGCACCGCGGATGCGAACTCGATCTCTTCCAGCCGCGCAAGGCGGGCAACCTCGACTGCACCTTCTGTCTGGATTGCGTGAGCGCGTGTCCCCACGACAACGTCGCCCTCCAGCCGGCGGTGCCCGGCGAGGACCTGATCCGCGATCTGCCCCGTTCCTCGGTTGGCCGCTACGAAAACCGTCCGGATCTTGCCGCCCTCGTTCTCCTGCTCACGTTCGGAGCCTTCGCGAACGCCGCCGCCATGACGGCGCCCGTGCAAGCGCTGGCGGCCCGGACCGGACTCGGGCACGTCGCTTTCACGACCGTCTTTCTCGGCGCCACCGTGCTTCTCCTTCCCGCAACGTTGCTGGCCGCGGTCGCACCCGTCGGGCGGGACCGCACCGAGTCCTTCGCGATCCCCTCGATCCCCCGCCACGCGATTGCCCTCGCCCCGCTCGGCTTCGGGATGTGGCTGGCCCATTTCTCGTTTCACTTCATCACCGGGCTCTTCAGCTTCGTTCCCATCGTCGAACGCCTCTTCGGCCTCCCGGCCTCCGTTCCCGCCGTCCTCTCGTGGGAGGGATTGCTCGGTCTCGAGCTTCTCTTTCTCGACGCGGGCTTCCTCCTCACGCTGTTGGTGATCTATCGAATCGACCGCCGCCCACGTGCCTGGATGCCTTGGGCAGGCGTGGCCACGCTGCTCTTCCTCGCCGGGGTCTGGATTGTCTTTCAACCGATGCAGATGCGCGGGATGATCTCTCCCGGATGAAGACTCTGGTTTGTGCCCTGGCCGCCCTCGCGGCGACGATGATCGCGATCCGGGCCGATGGCGGGGCCGTCGTCGCGAACGAGGTTGTGGGTACCGTGCGGCTGACCGTCTTCGCGGATCCAGCCGTGCTGCGAGCCGGTCCGGTCGACTTCAGCGTGCTCGTTCAGGATGCGCGCACCGACGAACCGATCGGCAACGCCGACATCGGATTCCGGCTCGTCAAATCCTCGAGCGATTCCCGGATTCCCGCCAAGGCGTGGGTTTCGCCCTGTTGCCGGTTTCCGTCCGCCGTTCGCGGCATCATCCCCGCGAGCCACGACGCCGCGCAGAACAAGCTTCTGCAGGCCGCGACGATCATTCTTCCGACGGCGGGCCATTACGAGCTGATGACGTCGGTCACGACCGCCTCGGGCTCCGCCACGATCCCCATTCAACTGCGAGCCTTCGACCCCGCTTCGCCGCTCGGGACCTTCTGGCCCTTCCTGGCGCTTCCGCCCGTCGCCATCGGGCTCTTCGCCCTGCACGGCCGAATCCGCCGCTAATTGGGCGGAATGGAATCCGGCACTTCGAACGATTTTCGCATCACCCGATACACGACGGGCACCGTGCCGCCATCCCGCCGCACCCTCAGCTCGACCGTCGAAAAGGGCTGGCCACGCAGCCGCTCGGCCGATTGCTCGAGCGAAGCGCCGTCGACGGGCTCGCCGTCGATCTCCAGGATCACGTCTTCCGCCAGCAGGCCGGCCTCCTCGGCCGGGCCGTCCGGCAGCACGCTCCGGATCACGAGAGCCTCGTCCCGCATGACGATCACCGCGGCCACGCCGCTCATTTGCTCCCCGGCGAAAGCCGCCGAAACGCACGCCAGCCCGCCCGCCGCCACCCACCGCCAGATCTTCATCGGGTCGGGCGCGGTCAGAACGAGACCTTGGGAACTTCGCGCTCCCGCGGGTCCTCGATTTTGAAAAGTTCCGCCGCCGCGAAGTTGAACATCCCCGCCACGATGTTCGTGGGAAACACCTCGCGCTTCGTGTTGTAGGTCATCACGGAGTCGTTGTAGGACTGCCGCGCGAAGGACACTTTGTTCTCGGTCGAGGTGAGTTCCTCCTGCAACGCCATCATGTTTTGGTTCGCCTTCAGATCGGGGTAGGCCTCGGAGACCATCATCAGGCGCCCGAGCGCTCCGCTGAGGCCGCTCTCCGCCGCCGCCAACTCGCGCATCGCGGCGGGATCGCCGGGATCGGCCGCCGCTTTCGACCCGGCGCTCATCGCCGTGGTCCGCGCGGCGGTCACCGCCTCGAGGGTCTCCCGCTCGTGCGACAGGTAGCCCTTCGCGGTCTCGACGAGATTGGGAATCAGGTCGTTGCGCCGCTTGAGCTGAACGTCGATCTGGGCGAACGCGTTCTTGAAACGATTGCGCAGGCCGACCAGCGCGTTGTATTGGCCGACGAAGAACAGCCCGATGAGGGCCGCCAGCACGACGAGTCCGATGAGAATACCGAGTGCAACCATGCCGGGACGATGCGCCCTCTCCCGATGGCGCGCAATCCGGAAATTTCGACGTTTTCCCTAGGCAGATCCCCGATGGTCTGGTTGACAAAACGCATGCCCATCCGCGCCGTCCTCTTCGATCTCGACGACACGCTCATTGTCGACGCCGCCGTGTCGAAGGAAGCCATTGCCGCCACGGCCGCAAAAGCGTTCGCCCAACTCGGCGCGAACGAAGCCGAATTCACCCGCTCCGTCCTCGCCCACGCGCCCCGCCTGGCCAATGCCGCGGCGGTGCGGCCTTTCTGCCAACGCATCGGGATTTCTCCCTTCGAATGCCTCTGGGGGGAATTCACCGCCGACACCGACGACTTTCGGGCCCTGCGTGCGTGGGCGAAGGAATTTCGCACCAACGTCTTCGACGCGGCCCTCCGCGACCAGGAGCTCGACGGTCCGGACGTCGCCGAGCAGCTCGCGCTCTCCTACGAAAAAACCCGCCGCCGCCTCGCCCGCCTGATGCCCGACGCGATGGAAGTGCTCGTCCGGCTGTCGCCGAAATACCGGGTCGGCCTCCTCACGAACGGCGCGCCGGATCTGCAACGCGAAAAGATCGCCGCGAGCGGACTCGGCGGATTCTTCGACGCCATCGCGATCTCGGGCGAACACAACGTCGGCAAACCCGAACCGGAGATTTTCCACCGCCTCCTCGCCGAACTCGACGTCCCGCCCGCCGAGGCGGTCATGGTCGGCAACAGCCTCGAACGCGACATCGCCGGAGCGACCAACGCCGGCCTGCGCAGCATTTGGATCAAAGTCCCCGGCTCGGAGGAGACCGCCGACGTCACGCCGACGGCGCAAATCTTGACCCTCGCCGAGCTACCCGGACTCGTCGCCAACCTCGGGGCCGCCGATCCGCTCGCCGTCCGGCCCTAGCCGACGGAGCCGTAGGATTCCCCCCGAATGTTCGCCAATTTCGTCGAGCGACTTCCCCGCCCGCCGGCGAATCTCGTCCGGGCGGTCATCCTCTACGGCGAGATCAACGGCGAACAGCGCGCGGCGGCGTTCGCCTACTACGCCCTCTTTTCGATTGTCCCGTTGGCGGCTCTCGTGCTCTCGCTCGGGTCGTTTTTCTTCGACTCGGGCGACATCCAGGCCGCAATCGAGAATTTCGCGCCGGTCACCGAAGCTCAGCGGAATCTGATCTTCAACTCGGTCGATAATCTCGAACGCGTCCGCGGCAAAGTCAGCCTCGTGTCCATCAGCATTCTCACCTGGACGGCTCTTCGGTTTTTCCAGGCGCTCGTCCGCGCCGTCAACGAGGCGTGGCGAATGGAACCGATCCCTTGGTGGCAGGTCCCGCTCAAGAGTATCGTCATGATCGCCGTCATCGGCTCCTCGCTCGTTCTGGGCATCGTCATTCCGGCGATCATCCAGGTCGTCCGCCAAGTCGCGGAGACCCTCGAGCAAGTCCTCGCGGTGACCGTCCCGGGCGTCGATCTCGCGGCCATCTTCGCCGTCCTCGATTGGTCCCGCTACCTCGTGAGCGCCATCGTTCTCTTCTACGCCTTCGCGATGCTCTACCGGCTCGCACCCCGTCGCCGCCTGAAGGTGACCTTCTCGCAGGTCTGGTTGCCGGCGCTACTGGTCGCCATTCTTCTCCAGGTCGTGCAGGTCGCGTTCGTCAACCTGCTCCCGAAGTTCATGAACTACTCGGAGATCTACGGGTCGATCAGCAGCCTGATGCTGCTCCTCCTCTGGATCTACGTTTCGGGGCAGATCATCATCATCGGCGGCTGCCTCTGCGCGACCACGGCCCGGGCACCCGAAGCGCCCGTCACTCCATCCAGTTCAGAACGTTGAACCCCGCGGAGACGCACGCCGCGATCACCACCGCCGTCGTCAGCGCCCCGCCAACCACGAAAATCGCTCCCCCCAGCAACAAACGGCGAATCAACAAATCTTCGGAATCAGGCGTCTCGGACATGGCGGGAAAATAGGGGCTGGTGCCGCCGAAAGTCAATCGGCGGAATGCCCCAACGGGGCCCCATCGATCAAACCAAACCTGTCATGCTGAGCGAAGCGAAGCATCTCTGGCTTCTCAGGGCTCCACTCACCTCGCAGCCCAAGCAACGCAACGCAAGCCAGCCCCCACCCCGCTCACTCCCCGGCAGCCTTCTTCTTCCGGGTCCCGCCACCGGCCCCCGGCAGCGTCCGATCCCGCGGCTTCCGCCCCTTCAGTTTGAACGCCATCGGCAGCCCGGGATACTCGCGCTCTTCGCGGATCCGCGCCGACAGGTAGTTCTCGTATTGATCCGACAATTTCCGCGGATCGTTCACGAAGAGCAAAAACTCCACCCGCCCGTAGGGCCGCGCATCCGGCTTGTTGACCTGCGTCGCGTAGAGAATCTTGAACCGTCGACCGCTCCGGATCGGCGGCGGCTGGCGCTCGACGGCCAGGGCGAGAATGCGGTTCAGCTCGCCCGTCCCTATCTTGCGCTGCGCGTGCTGCCGCACCTTCTCGATCATGTTGAATAACCGCGGCAAATTTTCGCGATCCTTCGCCGAGATCACCACGATCGGGGCGTAGGTCAGGAAAAACAGCTCCGCCCGGATCCGGTCGAGCTTCTCCTTGAGGTATTCCCGCTCGTCGACCTTCTCCGGCGGCCGCACGAGATCCCACTTGTTGAGCACGATGATGGCCGCCTTCTTCGCGTCCTGCGTCAACCCCGCGATCTTCTTGTCCTGCGTGGTCACCCCCATCGTCGCGTCGATCACGATGATGTTGAGGTCGGCGCGGTTGATCGCGTTCTCGGATCGCATCACGCTGAAGACTTCGACGGACGTGTTGTGCTTCGAGCGGTGCCGGATGCCGGCCGTGTCGACGAGCACGAATTTGCGCCCGTCGAATTCGTAGGGAATGTCGATGGCGTCCCGCGTGGTTCCGGCGATCTCGCTCACGATCGTGCGTTTGTCGTTGAGGAGGGCGTTGACCAACGACGATTTCCCGACGTTCGGCCGACCGATGATCGCGATCTTGGGTGGGAATTCCTCCGCTTCGAGGGCTTCGTCGGTGCTGGACAGATCGACCCGTTCCTCGACGCGGTCGACCAGCGCCCCGATCCCGCGTCCGTGCGCGGCGCTCACGCCTTCGATGAATTCGAACCCCATCTTCGAGAATTCGCCCAGCATCATGTTGTGCTTGTCGGTGTCGATTTTGTTGACCACCAAAACGGTCGACTTGGCCGAACGGCGCACCTTCTCCGCAATCTCGGCGTCCAGCGGCGTGATCCCCAGTTGACCATCGACCACGAGCAGGAGCAGATCCGCGGTCTCGATCGCGACGTCCGCCGCGAAGTGCGTCTCCTCGGCGAAGTCCGGATCGGGCTCGGCCCCGATGCCGCCCGTGTCGACGATTTCGAACGGCTCGCTCGCCAGCCGGCAGACCGAATGGATGCGGTCGCGGGTGACCCCGGGCTGATCGTGAACGATCGAGATGTTGCGCCCGGCGAGGCGGTTGAAGAGAGCGGATTTCCCGACGTTGGGACGTCCGACGATGGCGATGGTTTTCATGGCGTGGCTTCGTGGTGCGAAAATTGACGGATCCCCTGGATCACGTAGACGGCACCGCTCGCCAAGGTAAACACGCCCGCCGCCCAGACCGCACCTTCATTGTGAGGAATCTGCAGCATCACCCAGGCGACGGCGACCATTTGCAGGGCCGTGGCCGCCTTCCCGGTCCAGCTCGGCTTCACTTCGAGGTGGTCCGTGACCAGGCGCACGACCACGCAGCCGGTCAGGATCACTACGTCCCGCGCGATCACCAGAACCGGGAACCACAGCGGCAGCGCGTAGTTCCACGGACTCACGCTCAGCGTGATGATCGCCGAGAGTAGCAGCCCCTTGTCGGCCAAGGGATCGAGCACCGCGCCGAGTTGGCTCTTCTGATCGAATCGCCGCGCCACCCACCCGTCGAACGCGTCACTGACCGCTGCCGTCAAAAAAGCCGCGATCGCCGCCCAGCGCCAAGCCTCCACCGGCGCGCCGATCTCCACGCTCCGCCCGTAGTAGACGGCGAACAGCACGAAGACCGGGATGAGCAGAATCCGCACCACCGTTATCAAAGTCGCCGCCGTCATTCCCAAAGCCATATCGGAAACGGGCGGCACCCGCCATCTTCCAAAACCCCGGCAGGCTGGGCGAAACGCGGCGTCTCCGGCTTTTTGAAACTTCCGAAATTCGAACAACGCCTTATCCTCCGCCGCGATGCCCCGCGACCTCACGATCCTGCTCGTCGCGTTGGCATTCGTCGCCGTCCTCACCGGCGCGTCGCACCCGACCGTCCGCCGCTCGCTCGTCAACGGCGCCGCCTGCCTCCACCGCCACCCCGACGCCTGGCGCATCCCCGCCTTCTTCGGGCTCGCCTACGGCCTGTTCAACGCCGCCGCCGTCATCCTCCTCTTCCTCCGCTCCGGCGAGAGTCTCACCGGATGGCTGAACGAATTCACGGTCGATCGACTGCCGCCCGCCCTCGACCTCGTCGCCAGGTCGTGGCGAATGGCCCTCGATACGCTCGGTTCGACCTTTCACACCTTCACGCTGACGTTTCCCATCTCCGCCTTCTTCGCGCTGCGGTTCCTTTTCAACGTCGACGGCGTCTTCGGTGCGCTGCGTCGATCTTTGCTCCGGAGGCTCCCGCGACTCGGCGGCTGGCTTTTCCTCGGACTCGCCTTGTCGGCGATCTCGGCCGCCGCCAAACCGTTTGTCTTCCTCCTTTTGCCCGAACTCACCGACGTCTTCCCGCAGAATTGGGTGGTGGTCGGAGGAGCGGCCGTGAATTTCTCCGCCGTTGCGTTCGAACTGCTGCTCGGATTTTTTCTCCTCACCTACTTCCTGCTCATCGCCCACCTCTGGCTCCGCGGCTCCCACCTCGATCATCACGATCTGATTCACCTCACGAGCCGCCGACTCGGACGCGTTTCGAAGTGGGCGCTCATCTACCTTCTGCTGGCCATTCTGCTGATCCTCCTCCCGCGCTGGATCGCTTCGACGGCCAACCTGCCGCCATCCGTCGCCGCGGCGATCCACACGTTTCTGGACGACTGGACCCAACCCATTTTCGCCGCGATCCTCATCGCGACAGCCCTCATTCCCATCAGCCTCGTCTTTCATAATCTCAGCCTCCCCCAGGCTTGCGGCCACTCGTTCCGACAAGTCCGACGGCATTTCCTCCCGCTCCTGCTCTTTTTCGCATTCGCGGCCGTTGCGAACCTAATCCTGGCCATCGGCTCTTCCCTGCTTTCAGCGACCTTCGGCTACGATGTGATCGCCACCCTCACCGGTCGCTGCATCCTCGCCGTCGCCCAAGGCGTCCTCGCCGGCTGGCTCGTGGTCTCGTGGGCCTGTCTTTACAAATCCCCCATCCGCCCGGGCGTCCGCGCCTTCGCGGATGACGATCCACTTCCGTCGTGACGGACCTCGTCCCCGCCCCCATCGCCGCCGGACTCGCCGAGGGTCAGAGCAACTCGAACCTTGCCTTCGCGCTGGCGTTCCTTCCCGCCGACCGCCGCGAAGACGCGCTCATCTTCTACCGCTTCTGCCGCATCGTCGACGACATCGCCGACTCGGAAGCGCTGGAACTCCCGAAAAAACGTCACGCGCTCGCGGCGTGGCGTCGCGCCCTGACGGATCGGCCAAACGACCTGCCGGACGACCTTCGCGAACTCCTCGTCCGTCGCGAAATCGACCCGAACCTCCTCGTCGAAGTCGTCGCCGGAATGACGCAGGATCTCGATCAGACCCGCTACGACACCTTCGAGGAATTGCGCGCCTACTGCTGGCGGGCGGCCTCCGCCGTCGGCCTCGTGAGCATCCGGATCTTCGGCGCATACCACCCCGCGAGCGCGACCTACGCCGAATCCCTCGGCCTCGCCCTCCAGCTCACCAACATCCTCCGCGACGTGAAGGAAGACGCCGCCCGCGACCGGATCTACCTGCCAACCGAGGACCTCTACCGCTTCCGGGTCAAGGAAGAGGACCTTCTCGAGGGCCGCGTGACCCCCAACTTTCTCCGATTGGCCAGATTTCAAGCCGACCGGGCCGCCGAAGCCTACGCCACCGCCGCCGCCGCCCTCCCCGCCGAAGACCGCGCCGCGCTCCGCACGGCCGAGATCATGCGAGCCATCTACGAACGCACGCTCCAGAAAATGCGAGCCGACGGCTTCAAGGTTTTCCACCGCCGCTACCGCCTCAACCGCCTTCAGAAACTCTGGCTGGCCTGCACCACCCGCTAGCCAACCAGCCACCTGACCGCCCCCCTCCAAAACTTGACAGGGTTTGGAAAGAACCTCCACCGGGACCCCAACCAACCCATCCCCATGAACAACAACACCCACTCCGCGATTCTCGTTGGTTGCGGCGGCATGTCGTCCGTCTGGCTGACCGCCGCCCAATCCCTCCCCAACCTCACGATCTCCGCCCTCGTCGACCTCCGGGTCGAATCCGCCCGCGCCCAAGCCGCCGCCTTCGGCCTGACCGACGCGCACGTGACCGACTCGCTGGACGACGCCATCGCCAAGGTCCGACCCGACATCGTCTTCGACTGCACCGTCCCCGCCGTCCACAAAAAGGTCACCCTCACCGCGCTCGCCGCCGGCTGCCACGTCCTCGGCGAGAAACCCATCGCCGACAACCTCACCGACGCCCGGGAAATGGTCCAGGCCGCCGCCGACCACGATCGAATTTACGCAGTCATCCAAAACCGCCGCTACGCCCGGGCGATCCGCTCGGTTCGGGACGCGCTCGCGTCCGGAGCCATCGGACGACCGCACACGATCAACGCCGATTTCTACCTCGGACCCCGATTCGACGGTTTCCGCGCCGAGATGGAGCACGTCCTTCTCGTCGACATGGCGATCCATTCCTTCGACCAAGCCCGCTTCATCACCGACGCCGATCCCGTGTCGGTTTATTGCCACGAATTCAACCCCGCCTCGTCCTGGTATCGGCACGGCGCGTCCGCGATGGCGATCTTCGAACTCACCAACGATCTCGTCTTCAATTACCGCGGCTCATGGTGCGCCGAAGGGCTGTCGACGACATGGGAGTGTGCGTGGCGCATCGTGGGAGAGGCTGGCACGCTGCTCTGGGACGGTGGGGATTCGATCCAAATCGAACGGATCAGCGGATCCGATGAGGCCGCCCCGGCATTTTTTCGCGCCACGAAGTCCATCACCCCGGAGCCGGCAACATGGAACCCGGAAGACGACGGCCACGCCGGCCTGATGCGCGAATTCCTCACCTGCATCGAAAACGGCACCCAACCAATGACCCAAGCCGCCGACAACATCCGAAGCCTCGAAATGGTCTTCGGAGCCGTCGAGAGCGCGGAGACCGAGCGCAAAATCCGTCTCCTGTAGCCGACCGCTTCGCCCCCTCCCCCAACCCCGTCATGCTGAGCGAAGCGAAGCATCTCTCGCCCACACTTACTGCCTCCCCACTCACACGGTGCGCCCACCCTGGGAAGCCAGAGATCTTTCGCTCCGCTCGAGGATGACAGG
Organism: uncultured Verrucomicrobiae bacterium; assembly: GCA_963719495.1. Classification (GTDB taxonomy): domain Bacteria; phylum Verrucomicrobiota; class Verrucomicrobiia; order Chthoniobacterales; family JAATET01; genus CAVVKW01. Next base: position 286,131 of record CAVRCI010000002.1, on the reverse strand, counting down.
GTTTGGATCGGAATCCGGACGCCTTTCGGCGGCCAGCCCACCCTACACCCCGATCTTCTCGAGCATCCGGTCCACGTCGACGTGCTCGCTGACCAGCTCTTGAATCCGCGTGATTTTATCGGAATCGCCGGGCAGCGTCTTGACCGTCATCCCATTGATCCGGCTCGCGATCGTGTAACTGTCCATCGGCGAAGCGATCACCGGCAGACAGGAATTCGCGATGATGTTCGCCACCGGCCCCGTCGGTCGAAGCGACTCGGACAGCACGAGGCCGGTGATGGATTTTCCACCCTTCACCGCCTGCTGCTCCGCCTCGGAGTGAGCCGCGAGAATGATATCCTCCCGGTCGCCCGGCGTGATCAGCAGCGTTCGCTCCTCGAGTCGACTCAACACGTTCGTTGGGCGCATCGCCCCGATCATGACGTTCGCCACCCGCCGCCGAAGCTCGCCGCCGCCGCTGAGCACTTCGCCGCGAATCTTCGCGCAAATGTCCGTGAGCGTCGGCTCGGCCAGCAACCGCTCCTGCGGGATGACGCCGAGTAATTCCAAGCCCAGCCGCTCGAATCCACGTTTCGCAAAATCCGTGATGTAATCCATCTTCGACGGAACGACCTTGTTCATCACCACGCCGATCACCTCGACGCCCATCGAATCGAAGAGCGCCTTGTTGAGCGCCGCCTCGTCGATCGGCCGTCCGATCCCCCCGGGTGTCACGAGGATGACCTTGCTCTCGAGCAGCTTCGCCACGTGGGCGTTGGAAAGGTCGAAGACCGACCCGACGCCCGCGTGCCCGGTCCCTTCGATGATCGCAAATTCCTTCTCCCACGTCGCGCGGTCGAACGAATGCCGGATCCGTTTGACCAGAAAATCGTTGTTCGCCTTCTCGATGTATCGCCGCGTGAAGTCGGGTTCCACCGCGATCGGGCTCATGTCCGCGATCGGCGTGTCCGTCCCGTAGGTGTCGCGGATGAGCACGCTATCCTCGTCGATCCGCATGCCTTCGACTTCGGTGAAGCGCTGACCCACCGGCTTGATGAAGCCGATCTTCGGGAACCGCTTCCGCAGCACGCCGTAGAGACCGAGCGACGTGGTCGTCTTGCCGGTATCCTGCTCCGTCGCGGCGACGAAGATGCGGGGCGTGGTCTGGTTCAAATCGGATCCCGTTTACAGCACCGCCGCCTGCTCCTGCGGATAGAGTTTTCGATACTCGATGGCCTGCAGGCCGACCAGCGCCGCCACGCTCACGATCTCGTCGGGGTGCGTGCCGCGCGACAGCTCGGCCGCCGGTCGCATGAGCCCGAGGACCAGCTGACCGTAGACCCGCGCCTTCGCCAGGTGCTGCACCAGTTTGACCGAGATGTTGCCGGAGTTGAGGTCCGGGAAGATCAGGCAATTCGCGTTGCCCGCGACCATTCCACCCGGTGCCTTGATGCCGGCCAGCTCGGGAATGAGCGCCGTGTCGGCCTGGAGCTCTCCGTCCACTTCCATCTCGATCCCGTATTTCGTCGCGAGCTCGCGGGTGAGCGTCGCCGCTCGCGAGACCCGCTCGGTCGCCGGCGTGATCGCGCTTCCTTTCGTCGAAAAGCTCAGCAGCGCCACGCGGGCCTTCGCCGCGAAGACCTGCCGGGCCAGCATGCCGGTCTGCAACGCGATGGAAGCCAGTTGCTCCATCGTCGGCTCGGGCACCACGCCGCAATCGCTGAAAAACAACACCCCGTCGTCGCCGAACGAACTGTCCGGCACCGACACGACCATGCAGCCGGCTATGACCTCCGCGTGCGGAAACCGCTTCACGATCTGGAGCAACGGACGCAGCAACGAACCCCCGTAGGAACTCACACCCCCGACCAGCCCGTCGACCAGGCCAAGCTGCAGCATCATCGCGCCGAAGTAATTGCGGTTCACCATGATGGCCTTCGAATCGTTGATCCCATACCCCCGGTAACGGTCCAATTTTTCGATCCACTCGCAGAAACGCGGCAGGTCGGACGAAGTCTCGGGATTGATGATCGCCACGTGATCGAGCGAGAGCTTCTCGGCGAGCGCGACCTTTTCGATCACCTCTCGCCGCCCCAGCAGCACCGGGACCCCGAGGCCCTCTTCGAAGAACGTTTGCGCCGCCCGCAGCACGCGCGGATCGTCGCCCTCCGGGAAGACGATCCGCTTCGGGTGACGTCGCAACTTTTCGTAGACCGATTCGATAAAACTCATGGCGATTGATTCCCGGCGGAGGGTGGAAGAGAATCCCATTCTTCACAAGCCCGAAGCACCCCGGGCCACCCGCCGACGATGGAACTCCGCGCCCGACACCACCACCTCACCTTCCCCCGCCGCCCGCTCGTCATGGGCATCCTCAACGTGAACGACGATTCGTTCTGCGACGACGGATCGCTCGATCCCGGCTGGGCCACCGGGCGAATGGCGGACCTCATCCGCGACGGCGCCGAAATCCTCGACGTCGGAGCCGAAAGCGCCCGCACGAACCGCCCGCCCATCAGCGAACAGGAGGAAATCGACCGCCTCCTCCCGGTGATCGCAGCCTTCCAATCCGCAATCCGCAATCCGCAATCCGCAATCCTCTCGGTCAACACCTGGCGTCCCACCGTGGCCGCCGCCGCCCTCGCCGCCGGCGCCGATCTCCTCAACGACATGGGCGGCCTCCCCACCGACGAAAATGCCCGCCTCTGCGCCGCCCACGGAGCCGCGCTCCTCATCATGCACACCCGGGGGGCACCCAAGGTCCCGCACCTCACGACGGCTTATCCCGACGTGATCGCCGACATCCTCGAGTTCTTCGAAGCGCGGATCGCCCAAGCCACCGCCGCCGGCCTCCCGTTCGACCGCATCATCCTCGATCCCGGCATCGACTTCGCTAAACAGCGCGCCGACAACCTCACCGTCTACCGCCACCTCGACCGCCTCGCCACCCTCGGCCGCCCCATCCTCCTCCCGGTCTCACGCAAAACGGTCATCGGCGAGGTCCTCGGCCGCCCGAACCCCAACGACCGCGACCCCGGCACCGCAGCCTGCCTCGTCGCCGGCCACCAACGGGGAGCCGCCATCTTCCGGGTCCACAACGTCGCAGCGGCCAGACAAGTCATCGACACGCTGGAAGCGGTCCAGCCACTCCGCAGCTAGCCTAAGGCAAGCCCATCCCCCAAAAAAAACCTGTCATGCTGAGCGAAGCGAAGCATCTCTGGCTCACACTCCTCACCCATCTCGCCCACCCCACCCACAACGCTGAAGAAGCCGGAAGACCGCATCGGTAATTCCCACCATTCACTATTCACCACTCACCAGTCACCACTCACCGTGCGTCACCTCCACCTAGCCACCCGCCTCCTCCTCGCCGCGCTCTTCCTCGCCGCGGGCTTGGTCAAAGCCGGAGCCAGCGAAGGGTTCGCGATCACCATCGCGCAATTCACCATCCTCCCCCCGGCTACCGTCACGGCCTTCGCGATCATCCTCCCGTGGTTCGAAATCCTCGCCGCGATCCTGCTCCTCGTCCCGCGAACCGTCCGCTGGGGCGCGATCCTCACCGCGACCCTCCTTGTCACCTTCACCGCCGCCCTCGGTTGGGCTCTCAGTCAGGGTCTCATCGTCGACTGCGGCTGCTTCGGCGAGACCGCACCCTCCCGCGAGCGAATGGTCACCACCCTCGTCCGCGACGTCGTCCTTCTGGCCGCCGCGCTCATCCTCGCCGTTTACCCGCGGCCGCCGCGTCCGAACTAGGAGATCGTCGGATCCTCGACCAGCTCGGCCGCCGGCACCCGGCACAACACCCGGGTCCCGCCGCCCGGCACCCGGTCGATGTCCATTCTCCCCCCGGCGTCCCGGGCCCTCGCCGCCATGCTCCGCAGACCGAGGCCCCGCGGCGCGAAGCCGGCATCGCTGTCGTCGCGGACGTCGATCCCGCTCCCGTCGTCGGTGATGGAAATCTCCAGCTGACCGTCGACCTTCTCGAGTTTGACCGTCACCACGAGCGCCTCGCCGTGGCGCACCGCGTTCAGGATCGCCTCCTGAATGATGAGGTAAAGCTGGAGCGCCACGAAGCGGGACGGAATCTGCGACTCCGAGTCGCTCTCGAAACGGCACTCGATCTGAAATCCCGCCGCGCACGCTTCGGTGAGCCGCCCCACCGAGCCATTGAAATTACCAGCGTGGACTTCCTCCGGCACCAATCCCCGCGTGATGGCGCGGATCCGGCGGTGCGTCTCGCCGACAACACCCTGGATCTTGCCCGCCTCCTCGCGCACCTCGTCGGCGAGGTCTCGCGAATCCGCCAGCCGCTTGGCACCCATGGACGCGGCCGTCAGCAACTGGCCCACCCCATCGTGCATGTGGAAGGCCAGCCTCCGACGCTCCTCGAGCGCGGCCCCGCTCAGCGCTCGCTCCGCCGCGTGGCGCTCCAGCTCCTGCAGCTTCGCCTTCGTCACGTCCATGCAGCAACCCACCATCCGGAGGGGCGCTCCCGCGTCGGACCATTCCACCACGGAACCCGCCGCCAGGACCCACATGATCGACCCGTCCCGGTGCAGACAGCGCAGCTCGCTCGAGAACGGGACGGTCCCCCGGCTCGCCGCGTGGGTTCGAAAAGCCGCCCGCGCCTTCGGCAGATCCTCGGAAAGAATCAGCCGCCGCCACGGTACCGGCCACCCGTCCCGCTCCGTCTCCCCGTAACCGAACATCCGTCGGAAGGTCTCGCTCACCACCTCTTCGTCGCGCTCGATGTGCCAATCCCAATACCCGGCCAGCGAGTGCTCCAGGATCGCATCGATCGTCCGTCGCCGCTCGTCCAGCTCACGCTGAGCCGACATTTCCTCCGTCGTATCGCGAGCGACGAACACGATCCGGTCCTCCGTCGGCACCGGCACCGCCTTCCACGAAACCGTCCGATAGGATCCGTCCCGGCACCGCAACCGGTTCGTGAACGAGGCGACCTCGTCGCCGCGCTCCAGAGCCGAACCCGCTTCCAGGGTGGCCTCCAAATCATCCGGATGGACCAGATCGATCCAACGCCGCCCCGCCATCTCGCTCTCGCTCCAACCCAGGGTTTTCGTCCAGGCCGGATTGACCTGCGTGTAACGCCCGTTGAAATCCGCGATTCCCAACAGATCCCGCGACAAATTGAAAAGCAGGTTTCGTTCGGTCTGCAGGCCGTGATCCAGCGTGATGTCCTGCGTCGTTCCGCTGATCACCGTCGCTCCTTGCACCCACTCGCACTCGGTGATCCAGCGCAGCCGCCTCCGTTTGCCGTCGGGACCGGTCAAATCCAACTCCAACTCACCCGGCTCGCCCGTTTCCTCGGGACGCGCGATCACGGTCTCGAGCAGCGCGCGACTCTCGGCGGGGTAGAGACCGACCATTCCGGCCAGCGTCGGTTCGAAATCCCGCCCGACTCCGTGCACCCGGTACATCTCCGCCGACCACGTCATCTGGCGGGAAACGAGGTTCCACTGCCAACCCCCGATTCGCCCGATCTGCGCCGTCTTGCTGAGCAGCCGAGTTGTCTGGCGCAGGCTTTGCATCGCCCGCTGCTCAGCCGTCCGGTCGACGCAGACGCCGGTCAACCGGACCGGTTTGCCGTCCTCCCATTCCGCCACCGCTCCGTGATTTTCGACGTGGAGCCGCTTCCCAGCCTTGCCGATGAATTCGAGCCGCAGACGATACGGCTCGCCCGAGCCCAGGCACCGCCCGACCGCCGCCTCGAGGCGTCGGAAGCTGCTCGGCGTCAGCAACTCCTGGTGGTTGGCCCAATTCGGCTCTGGATCCCCGGCTTCGTAACCCAGCATCACCCGCAGCTCCGGCGACCACCGGACCGTATCGGTCCGGACGTCCCAGGCCCACGCCGCCAGCCGCGAATGCGACAACAAGAGATCCGGGACTTCCACGCCAAAAGCCTAACTGTCGGTCCCCCGCGCAACCCAGCGAAATTCCGAACGATGAATCACCATTTCCCCAGAAACAGCTCGGCGGAGTCCACGCGATATACGCCCCGCAGCAGCGGCTCGACGAATCGGGCGTTCTCCGGAATGGGAATCCCGCCAGCGGATCCACCCAGGACGAGATTCACCTGATTCCAGTGTAGGATGCGCGGCGTTCCCGGGATCTCGGCCCCGATCTCCTTCCCGTCGCGATCCAGAAACCGCACGCCCAGCATCGCCCGCTCCTCGGTCGTCGTGTAGCCGCGAATCCAACCGGAGAGCAGGTAGGTCCCGGTTGGATCGATCTCGGCGCGCGGCCCCTCCGCGCGCAACTGATCGTTCGTGCCGCCGGTGAACCACGCCTGGTAGCTCCCAGTTGGTTCGACGCCGCCCGCGAGCGTCCAAGTTTTCGAACCTTTTTGGGTCCCCTTCCATTCGATCTCTGCCGGAAATAAATTCTCCGCCCGGCTCACGGCGACGGGTTTCACGCTGGTCGGATCCCCCTCCGCCGGAACGAACCGGGCTTGCAGAAATCTCGTGCCTTCCGGCAGCCGACCCTCCCACGTTCCCCGCACCGACGGCTCTTTGATCGTCGCGAACAGCTCCAGCTCGTCGGCATCCGGTCCGGCCAGCAACTCCACCACGCCCTCGACCGCCGGAACTTGGGGCCGCCGCCCCATCAGCGCCTGCCCGTTGGCCGCGAGAATTTTCCACTCTCCCGCCGTCGGCGCCAATTCATACTCGGCCCCATCTCCGCCGGGCCGCACCCACGCCTTGGCCACGAGCCCCGTCCCGCCCGCGTCGAACGCGACCTCCGCTTGGAACGCCGACGCGGTCAGCGGCCCGTAGGCATCTTTTGCGAATGGCTCCATCGCCTTCACCAACTCCGCCGCCTCCTCCTTCATCCCGCGCGCGAACAACCCGTTCAGCACCACGAGGCAGGTGTGGCCGTTGCGCGAGTCGATCTCGTTGTCCAACGTGATCTCGACGATCAGCGACTTCGCCCCCAGGGTCAGACCTTCCCGCACGGCCTCCTCGTCACCGGCGAGTTCGGCCGCGAGAATCATCAATCGCGCCGGCAGCGACGCTCGTTGCGTTTCCGAGCTCCCCGACGCCGGCGATCGAGCCGCCTGCCGGGCCCACTCGACCGCGAGCGAACGCCCTTCCGGCCACTCCATCAGTTCCGGCATGACCAAAAGAAAATCCGACCGGGATTGAAATCCATTCATCCCCACCCGTTCCCGCCGGATCGCCTCCGCGATCTCGGGCAACGCGGCCTCCCGGTTGGCCGCGGCCAGAATCGCCAGGCGGATGGGGTCGGCCTGCTGGCTGCCGTGGCCCGATCCTTCCTCGGCCTCGAGCGCGTCGGCGATCTCCTCCAACATCCCGTTCTCGCGGAGCAGCCCGAGGTATTCGGCGCCGCTCGGCTCGAAATCGTAATCGCCGTGTCGGATGGAATTGTTCAGCGAGCGGCGGTAGACCGTCGGCTCGACCGCCGAAGCCGCCGTCCCTTCACCGAAGGTCGGCAGGATCAAATCCCGGAGTGCCGCCCGTTTTTCCTCCTCGGTGCCGTGTGCGATTTGAATCTTCGCCCGGGCCACTCGCATCTCCGCCGTCTCCGTCGGAGAGATTCGCTCGATCACTCCCGAGACGAATGCGACCGCTTTCTTCGGATCCTTGCTCCCCATTTTCTCGGCGAGATTCGACACGAAGTCCGCCACCCGGTAATCGCGCTGCTGATCCGGTCGGCTCAAGTCGTAGCCTTCGACGAATGCGACGAGGTCGCCCAGCCGGTCCGCCGACTCGTAGGCCCGGATGAGGTCGTGCGAATTCCGCATCGCCTCGAGCGGATCCCGCTTCAACATCTCATCGAGCACGGCCAGGCTCTCGTCTTCGCGGCCCGCTTTCCGCAACGCCCTCGCGTAGGACCGCCGCACGTCGTCGTCGCTGGCGCGCACCTCGACCAGCTTCGCCCAATATTCCAGCTCCGGCACGGGCTCCTTGCCGTCCACCGTCTCGCGCGCCTGAAACAAGACCCGCTTCGACGGCGTCACGAGCGCCATTCCAAATCGGCTGAGCGGTTCCAGCGATTCGCGCACCATCAGCCCCGCTTTCGCCCAGTCGTGCCCCGGATCGATCCGCGTCACCTTCGCCGTGATCGTCCCGTCGGACGGAAGATTCCGGTAGACGTAGCGGAACGAATCCTTCCCCTCGGCGATGTCGTCGCCGGCGCTTCGGATGCTCACGCTTCCGTCGGCGATCTCCGCCCCGCCACCCGCGGCGACCTTGCCCACGTCGACCGAACGCCACCCATCGACCAGCTCGCCTTTGCCTTCCGAAGCCGGGGCGTCGCCCGTGAGCGCGACGGCTTCGAAGTCCGCCGCCGTCGGCAATTTCGGGTCATGACTGCTGATCGCAATCCCCACGAGCACCGGCCCGTCGGCGTCGAACGTCATGCCGCTCAGTGCCTTCCACGTCTCCCCGTCCTTCGAGGACTCCGCCGTTAATTCCGACCCGGTCCGGCTCAACCGCAGCCACACGGGCAACTCCACGTCGGTCCGCTCGACCCACGCCCGTTTCACGACGCTCACGTATTGCCAACTCCGGGCCATCAGGTAGAGGTGCCGCGCGGATCGCGGCGAGCGGTCGAGCACCTCCCGCCACTCCGCCTGATACTTCTGGAGATCCTCCTTTTCGAGAAAACTCATCGCGCGTCCGATCGCGTAGGAATTATTCCCGCCACCGAAGGGATCGAGCCGCAGTAATTTCTCAGCCAGTCGATTGGCGTCGTCCAATTTTCCATCCTTCTTCAGCGCAGCGAGACTCTGCGCCTCCTGAGCGACCGTTTGCGACGGACTCGGCTGCGTGGTGGTCGTCGCCCCCTTCAACCGGCGCTCGAAATTTTGGAGAAAATTCCGCTCGCCCGACGCCGTCACCCGGCGCCCGCGCGTCAGTTCGCTCAACAACTTCTCCGCGTCGTCCCGCTCACCGAGGCGCGTCAGCGCGTCCAGCCGGTAAAGGTCGGCGTATCGCCGCACGTCGCCCGCCGATCGCGGCACGGCGTCCAGCAATTCGAGCGCCGCCCGCTCATCCCCGTCGTCCATCAGCATCTTCGCTTCGACCACGTCCAGCGCCGGATCGTCCCGCTTCTCCCGAAGCTCCCGGATCGTCGCGAGGGCCGGCTCCATCCGGCGGTCCGACGCCTGGAGGATGGCGAGAATCAGGTCGAGGCGGTCCCGCTCGTCGTCCGGAGCGTCGGCGCCCACGTCGTCACGCAGCCCCTCGATGGTCGCGATCCAGTCATCGATCTTCCCTCCCTGCCGCAGGGCATTCCGCACGGTGTTGTCGATCACCGAGAGATCGGGCAATCCGAGCAACTTCGTCGGAACGAAAGCACCGGCGTCCGTCAAGGGGCGGAATTCACCGTAGAAGCTCGAGCTGCCGCTCGCGGCCCCCGCGCTCGCGTCGTGGGTTTGCAGGAGAAATCGCAGACCCGCCCGTCGGTATTCACTCACGTCTTCCGGCCCCATGCGCTCCGGCTCGCCGCCACTGTAGTGATAGACCGCACCCGGCATCGTGAAGGCCGAGAGCCGCGAATAGCTGACGCCCAGGCTGGGATCCGCCGCGATCTTCTCCGCGTAGCGCCGAAGCACCGTCTCGTAGGCCTCCACGGAATCGACGCGCAGCGCCGTCGTCAGCACGGCGGAGATTTCCCCATCGCCCTCGAGCGGGTCGTTCTTCGCCCATTCCGCGGTCAGCGATCTCGCGCGCTCCGGCTCACCGACGTCCAGCCAGGCCTGCGCCCGCGCCGCGGGTGCGTTCGTCCATTCCGGCTCGTCGGTGCCGGTGCGCGCCAGCAACTGACGAACCAGCTCCGGATCGAGCGAATACCCCGCTCCCCGCCACGCCAACAATCCAAGCGCAAATCGGTCCAGCGTCCCGCCCGCCGGATTTGCCGCGATCACCCCTCTCACCGCCTCGTTCAGCTGATCCGGATCCCGCATCACGACCATCGCCGTCAGCAGTTCACCGGCACTCGCACCTCCCGCCGCCAATTTGGCTGCCAGCTCCGCCGCCGCCGTCTTGGTGTCGCCCACCTGGTCGGTCAGCGCCGCGTACCACGCGAGAGCCACCTCGCCCGGATACGTCTCGGCGATCTTCCCCATCGAGGCAAATTGGCTTTGCAGGTAGGAGCCGGACCCACGCGACTGATTCTCTCGAAACATCGATTCCACCGCCGAGGCGGTCATCTGGCGGACTTGCAGAGCCATTGCGAGCGCCTGCGATTCCTCCGACACCGTCATTCCCAGGTAGGCGAATATCGGCGACGGCGAACTCCGAGGCCCATTCGGATCCACCGACGGCGGCGACAATTTCTCCGATTGCAGATCCCGCCACAGATCCAGCGCCCGCTTCCGCGACGCCTCGGGATCCTCGGTCACCAGCGCGATCTCCAACCGTCGCTGCCGGGACTCCAACCCAGCCTCGTCGCCCGCCATCCGCGCATCGATCATCGCGAGAAACGGCTCGACCGTCGCACCCGTCTTGGCCGAAGCCAGCAGCGACTGGAGCAGCCCCGCCCGCGTCGTGAGCGCGTCCCAATTCTCGACCAACAACGGCCGCGCGTCGGCGAAATTCCCGTTCTGCAACAGCGTCGACGCCAGTTCCAGTTCCGTGCTCTCCCCGGGTTCGACGTCGGCGAGCAGCCGCTGAAATTTCTCGACCTGCTCGTAGTTCTGCTCCCGCTCGGCGACGGCGACCAACTGCCGGAGCAGGCTCGCGTCCTTCGGCCGCGAAGCCAGCGCCCGCTCGAGTTCCTCGCGGGCCGCGGAGTAATCGCTGATTTGAAAGTAGATCTCCGACAGATAGAGCGCGTATCGCCAGCCCCCCTCGCCCTCCGCGCGTTGCCGCCGCTCGAACCGATCAATGATCTCCGTCGCCCGGCCACCCTGCAGGTAGGCTCGCGTCATTTGCTTGATGATCCCGAGTTTCCCCTGCGACTCCGTCTCCGCCTCGAAAGCCTCCTCGAAAACCGTGATCGCCTCGTCCGACCGGTCCGCTCCCATGAACAACGATCCGAGCCGCAGCAGCGCGTCCGCCGGGCGCTCCGCCAGGCGCGAGGCCTCGCGATACCACGTCTCCGCGTCCGAGATGCGGTCGTTGCGTCCAGCCAGATCGGCAGCTCCGACCAGCGTCTCGACGTCGGCCGGCGACGCCTCCACCGATTCACGCAACGTCGCGAGCGCCGCCTCCCCCTCGTCGTCGAGCGTCTCGAATTCGATCCGCGCCACTTCGCGCAGCCACGCACTCCGCCGCGATGGATCCAGCTCCGCCATGCGGCGCAGGAGCGCAATTTTCTCCGCCGTCCGCTCGACCGCCTCCAGAGCCGCGATCCGCAACTCGATCAGCCCGACACTGTCCGGAAACCTCGCCTCCGCCTCGGCCAGGGCCGCTTCCATCGCATCCTCCTCGCTCGGCGTCGCTTCGAGCAGGCGGATCAACAACCGCAACTCGCTTTCGCTCAGACCGGGTTCGGCCCCGATCCGGGCCCCGAGCTCCGCCGCCACCACCTCGGCCCGGTCCATCGCGACGAGGATGCGCACTTTCCGCTTCTCGTATTCCGCCGCCGTCGCCGCCGACTCCGCCCCGGCCAGCAACTCGTCGCACACCGCCAGCGCCGTGTCCCACCGCTCCGACGCGGACGCCAGAGTCAGCTTCTGTTGAAGAAGATCCACGTCCCCGGGGAAATTCTTCAATCCGCTTTCGACCGTCGCGAGGGACGCCTCCGTCCGCTCGACGCGCTGCTGCAACCGGCTCAGGTAAAGGTAATCCCGCACCTCCGCGCCGTCCACCGGGACGATCCCGTCCATCATCGCCCAGGCCCGCTCCTTCTCGCCGTCCGCCAGATCCAACATCGCGAGCCGCTCCCGCACGTCCGACGCCCGGGGATCGATCGCCAGCGCCCGCTCGTATTCCGTCCGCGCCTCCGCCGTCAAATCGTGCGACTCCCACACCGTCGCGAGCGCCACCACCCGCGCCAGATCGTTCCCGTCCGACGGAGCCATCCCCCGCCAGGCCTCGATCGCCGCCGCGCGGTCCTTCGTGCCATCCCCCCCGGCGTTCGAAGCGACTTCGTGAGCCCGCCAGTGCGTCTCGCCCAGACTTTCGCGGAAATCCACGGTCTCCGGGTTCTCGCGGATGAGTCGCTTCCAGATCACGATGGCGTCCGGAAAATTCCCCGCCCCCATCAGCGCTTCGGCGTAGGCAATTTGCAGTTCCTCGCGATCGGGCGCCCACTCCGCCGCCCGCTTCAGCCAATCCAAAGCCTCGCCCTCGCGGCGGAGTTCCCGCAACGCCTCGGCCAGTCGGATCGCCGACTCGACGTCCTGCGGCAACGCCTCGAGCCGCCCTTCGTAATACGTCACCAAGCCCGGTAGATCATCCTCCCGCCGGTAGGAAGCCTCGATCCGCGCCCGCAGATCCCGGTGCAACCAACTCCCCGGCCGCGTCGACGCCAACAGCCCATCGTACCGCTCCCTCGCCTGCTTCGTCTTTCCCTCCAACTCCTCCAGGCCCGCGATCCGCGCTTCGATCCCGACTCGCTGAAACGCGTCAAGCTCCGGTTTCGCCGCCAGTCCTTCGAGCATTTCCCGCGCCTCCGTCGTCTTCCCCGCCTGCGCCAGCGCCAGCGACACCTCTTCCAAAACCAACGTTTCGTCGGCAAACTCCTCGGCCAATTCCCGCCACACCACCGTCGCCTCCTCCGTCAAAAACTGCCGCTCCAGCTCCAGCGCCAATTCCTGGTACAGCGCGATCCGCCGCTCCGGGTCCGTCGTCCGCTCGAGCGCCTTCCGCCGGGCCGCCGCCGCTTCCGCCAGCCGCCCCGCGCGATGATCCAGCCCCGCCAGCGCTTCCCAGCCCTCCGGCGCGTCGGGTGCCTGCTCCGCGTAGCGCGCAAAAGCCGCCCGCGCCTCGTCCAGCTTTTCGCGCCGCTCGTCCAGGTAGCCCAGCAGCAGAACGTAGCTCGGCGACGCCTCCGCCCGCGCCGACCAGCGCTCGCGCAACTCGTCGAGCCGCCCGGCCTCGAGAAATTCCAGATACACCTTCTCGAACGCCGTCCCCCGCTTCGGCTGCCGCTCCAACATCGTCTCGTAGCGCGCGCCGGTCTCCGAAATTTCGTCCGGCCCAGCCCACGCGACGCCCGCCATCAACCCGCTCACAGCGAGGGCGATGCCCATTCGTTTCATCACTTTCGTCGTCTCGATTCTCATAATATTTCAGGGGTTGGGGATGGATTGCGGCCCAGCGAATGCAGCCGCCGCACGGCCACGTCGAAGACGAACAGCAGCAACGCCATCCCCACGCACCAGGGCCAAAGCTCCTTCTCCGCCGCCAGCGCGAACGGGTGTTTCGAAAATAGATCCGCCGCGTCCGGGTCGGGCTTCCCGCCCGTCGCCGCCGCCACATCCCCCAGCAACCCGACGTTCGGAGGCTCCAGCAGCAGCTCGCGCGGGTACCCGATCGTGCCGCTCACGTATTGACTGCCCCGCGGCCCGTTCGCGTCCTCGAGCGTGATCTGCGCGTGGTAGCCGCCGCGCTCCGTCGCCGGCCACCAGCCCGTCAACTTCCCCGGCGCCGTCCGCTCCAGCGCCACCTTCCGCACGTCCCCGGTCGGCCCCACGACCGCCGCCTCCGCGTCGGCGCCGTCCAGAAAACGACCCACCGCGTCCACGGCGTCGACCGACAAACGCCACCCCCCATCCTCCTCGGTCATCGTCACCGGCAAACCGCTCAAATCCCCGGGCCGCATCAAATGCCGGAACGTCTGCGCCCAGAACGTCCCGTATTGCGGCCAGCTCAACCACTCGACTCCCCACCGGTTCCGCGCGTCCGACGCGAACGCCCCGACCCGCCCCAGCCCGTAACGCCACGTCGTGAGCAGAGGCTCGCCGCTCTCCGTCACCAACCACTGCTCGGCCGTCGGCTTCGCCCGCGTCGTCACGTAACCCAGCAAAAACGGAGCCGAGTCGAAATCGATCCCGGACAAAAACTCCGCCGGACGCGCCACCACCGGCAAAAACGGCAGGTCCTGAATCGCCGACTTCGACGCCGTCATCGTCTCGCGCGTGAAAATTTGCGGGATGTTCTCCGGCGCATCCGTGGCGTAATACCGACCGTTTCCGCGCCGAGCCAGCGACTCGAGCAACTCGGCGTCCGCCCCCGATCCGACCGCCACCGTGCTGAGCGTGATCCGCTCGGCCACCATCTGCGCCGCCAATTCCTCGAACGGCCCCGGCGTCGAGATCCCGTCCGTCAGCAGGATCACGTGCTTCAACTTCGCCGAGCTCAACCGCAGCGCGTCGAGCGCCAACTCCATTCCCGGCGCCATGTTCGTCCCGCCGCCCGCCTCGAGCGTCGAAATCTGTTGCTCGATCGCCGCCATCCCCGCCGCCGACTGGAAATCCGCCACCCAGAACGCCTCGTTGTCGAACGCCGCGACCCCCGCGTAGTCCCGCGGCGACAGCAACGTCACCGCCGCCCGCGCCGCGCTCTTCGCCATCTCGATCTTGTCGCCGCCCATGCTCCCGCTCCGGTCGATCACCAGCACCATGCCCAGCGACGGCGTCTCCTTTTCCTTCTGAAAATCACACCGCACAGGCAACACCTCCTCGATCGGCGTGCGGTGATACCCCCCCAACCCAAACGAATTCTCCCCGCCCAGCATCAACAAGCCACCGCCGAAATCCCGCACGTAAGCCGCCAGGATCTCCATCTGCCGCATCGAAAGGTCCGTCGCCGGAAGGTTGTCGATCGCCACCAGATCGTAATTCTGCAGCTCCCCGAGATCCGTCGGCACCCCCGTCACCGGCCGCACGTCGAGCAGGATTCCCTCCGACTTCAGCGCCCGCGCCAAATGACGCGCCCGGTCGGGATCGTCCGCCAGAATGAGCGCCTTCGCGCTCCCACTCGAGCGCACCTGCGCCGCGCCCTGATTGTTATCCGCGAGCGTGTCGCCCTCCGCCCGCACCACCATCGCCACCTCGGTCGTCCGCTCGCCCCGGACCGTCTGCGTCGTTTCGAACGTGTTCACGCCCCGCCGCAGCCGCACCTCCCGCGTTCCGACCCGCACCCCGTCCCGAAAAACGTCCACCTCCGCCGCCGTCTCCCGATTGCTGTGGATCGTCCCCCGCACGTAAAACGGCTCGCCCTCGGCCACCTCCGACGGAGCCTCCACCCCGCGCACCACGACCTCCGGCTGGTCACGGTCCCGCACCGGCACGGAAAAAACCCGCAC
This sequence comes from uncultured Verrucomicrobiae bacterium, assembly GCA_963719495.1. Lineage (GTDB taxonomy): Bacteria > Verrucomicrobiota > Verrucomicrobiia > Chthoniobacterales > JAATET01 > CAVVKW01. The sequence continues at coordinate 270,912 of CAVRCI010000002.1, read as the reverse complement.
GCCCGCCGCGCGCAGCGCCGCCGCCTGCGCCGCCAGGTCTCCCGCCGTCTCGACCCCGTCGCTCACCAGCACCACCGTCCGCGTCCGGTCCGGCGGAAACGTCGCCACCGCCAACTGCACCGCCCCGGCCAGATCCGTCGCGTCCCCGTCGACCTCCGCCGTCGCCACCTCCAGCGCCGCCTCCTCGTCGGGCGAAGCCACCGCCCGCCCGGCGAAGCTCACCCAACTCTGCGAAGTCCCCGCCGGCCCGGCACCCGCCGCCTCGGCCAGCTTGCGCGCCGCGTCCCGGCCGCCCTCCCCGACGCTCCGGCTCACGTCGACGAGCCACGTCACGTGCCCCAGCGTCGTCCGCGCAAACCACCGCGGCTCCGCCAACGCGACCACCAGACAAACCAAAATCGCCAACCGCAACCCCGCGCTCACCCGCCGCCGCCAACCCACCAGCGGACTCGGCGACCCCACCTGCCAGCGCCACACGAAGAACCCGAGCGCCGCGAGCAGCAACATCCACGGCTCCGCCCACTCCACCCTCATTCCGTCACCCTCCGCTGATACGTCCACCACTCCCCGACCACCCAGACCAGGCCCAGCAGCACCGCCCACCACCAAAGCGGCCGCCCCGCCCACGCGCCCCAGCCACCCCCGACCTCCGCCGCGTCCCCGATCGGCGGCACCGCCACCAGTCGCGTCTCCACCCCACCAGCCACCGCCGCCCGCTCGCCGTCCGGACTCCCCACCCGCAGCGATTGCACCACGTTCGCCATCAGGATCGGAAACGACGTCCGCAGCACGAAATCGCTCTCCGCCAGATCGAACCCGATCACCAGCCACCGGTCCGCCCCCCGCCACCGTCCGAACACCAGCGGCCCGTCCACCGTCGACGCCAACGTCGTCGCCCCCGCCGCCGGGTCGAACTCCACCGCCCGCCCGGCCCGCACCCGGTCGATCGCCGTAAATCGGAGGATCTCGTTCTCCAAATCAGCCTCGCTCACCAGCGGATCCACGACCTCCCCCCGATACCCGCCCCACCGCCCGCTCTCCGTCGGCGTGAGCAACACGGTCGCCCGCGCGGCAAAATCCGGCGGCGGCACCGCGCCCGCGAAGACGAACAATTTCGCCGCGTCCCCCGACCCAGCCGCCTCCACCGGCCACACCCGGTTCACCCGCACGTTCGGAATCGACGCGAACGCCGCTTCCAGAAACCCATCCGGCTCCGACACCAACGTCACGTCCAGCGTCGGCTGGGGCGCGATCGTCACGCTCGCCCCATTGTCCACCGCCAGCGCGTCCCCGCCCTCCGGCGTGAGCGCCACCGCGAACGTTCCCGCCTCCGAATCCGGCAGCGTCCACGTCTCCTCCCAGGCCGCCCCCGGCTCGACGGTGATCTCCCGCGCGTCGATGAGATTCCCGTCCCGTGTGACCTCGACTTCCGTCGAAACGGCTTCCGTGCCCGCCGCCTCGACCCGCAGCAACAAAGCAAATTCCCCCGGCCCGACCAGCGAAGCCCGCGCCGCGAACGCCGTCACCCCCACGTTTCGCGGCGCGGCGCCGCCCCACGCCCCAACCACGCCCGCCGTCAAATCCTCCGGCACCTCCCGGTCCCACACCCCGTCCGACAGCACCCGCACCACCGCCCCCTCGCGGTCCGCGACCAAACTCCCCGCCACCCGCAGCGCCGGCCGCGGGTCCGTTCCCGCCGCCTCGACGCCCACCCCGTCGAGCGCCCGTCCGAGCTGCGACCGGCTCCGGGTCCACCCGGAAAGCACGCGCGGCGGATCCGACGCCAGGATGATCGCCGCCTCGTCGAAGAACCGCAGCCGCCCGACCGCCTCCCGCGCCGCCTCGACCGCCGCCGCCAACCGGTCCGCCCCACCCGTCGCCGCCCCCATGCTCGCGCTCGGATCGACGATGAGCACCTCCCGCCGCCCCGCCGCCGACTCCCAATCCGCCAACGGCCGCGCCAACGCGAAGACCAGCAACGCCAGAAACAAAATCTGCAGCAGCAGCGAAAGCCACCTCCGCAGTTTTCGCCACAGCGGCGTCTCGTGGATCTTCGGCTTCTCGGAATCCCAGAAGAGCAGCGTGCTCATCCGGCTCCGCCGCGGCCGTTCCCGCACCAGATAAAAGATCACGATCGGCCCCGCCAGGGCCATCGCCGCCCAGAACGCCGGAAACAGAAAACTCACGTCAGCGCCTCCATTCCAGCGTTTGCGTGAGCACCTCCGCCACGTCCGTCGTCGTCCGCACGCGCAGGATCGGCACCTGATACTTCTTCCCGTAGGCCGCCACCCGCGCCTCGTAGGCCTCGTAACGCTCGCGATACTGCCGCGCCGCCGCCGCGTCCACCACGACCCGCCGCCGCGCCCCGGTCTCGCAATCCTCGTATTCGAATTCCCCCCGCCCCGCCACCATCGTCTCCGACGCGTCCACCAGCTGGATCACCGCGACCTCCTGCCGCGCGTAGCGCAGCCGGTCCAGCGCCGCCAATCCATCGTCGAGCGTCGCGCCAAACAGATCCGTCACCCAGATCACCAATCCCCGCTTCGGTCGAGTCGCCAGCCACCGCCGCACCGCCGCCGCCAGCTCCACCCGCTCGGCGCTCACCGGACACTCCGCCAGAAACCGCACGATCCCGGCGAACCGCTCCCGCCCCCGGATCGGCGGCAACGCCCTCGCCCGCCCGTCCCCACTCCCCAACGGCACCACCGCCGCCCGGTCCAGATTCGCCAGCGCCAGGTAAGCCAGTCCCGCCACGACCCGCCGCGCCTGGTCGAACTTCACCGGCTCGCCCCAATCCATCGAACCCGTCGCGTCCAGCAGAAGATGCACGTGCAGATCCTCCTCCTCGACGAACAATTTGAGCACCAACGTCCGCCACCGCGCGAAGGCGTTCCAATCGATGTAACGCCAATCGTCGCCGCTCACGAACGGCCGGTATTCCGCGAATTCCACGCTCGCTCCGCGCTGATGGCTCTTCCGCTCGGCCCTCTGCCGACCCCGCACGATCTGACGCGCCGCCAGCGCAACCTTCTCGAATTTCCGCAGCGTCTCCGCGTCGAACAACGCCTCGGGGTCCGTCGCGATCATCGGCAATTCGGGGGCAACGTCGCGGCGAACGAACCTACTCCGACCACGTCCGCCGCAACCGCTCGGCGATACGGCCCAGCACCTCGTCGGTGTCCACCCCGTCCGCCTGTGCCTCGAAATTCAACATCATCCGGTGACGCAAGACCGGCAGCGCCGAAGCCAGCAAATCCTCGCCCGCGACGTGAAACCGACCCGCCAGCACCGCCCGCACCTTCGCCGCCAGGATGAGGGCCTGACCCGCCCGCGGACTCGCCCCGTAGCGCACGAAACGCTTCACCTCCTCCGGGGCCTCCGCCGTCTCCGGGTGCGTCGACATCACCAGCTCCGCCGCCCGCCGCCGCAGCGTGGGCGCGATCGGCACCGCCCGCGCGAAGTCCCCCATTTTGATCAGATCGCCCCCGTCGAAGACCGGCTCCAACTCCGGCGGCTCGCCCTCCGTCGTCCGCCGCAGAATCTCCTCGAATTCGTCCATCGACGGATACGGCACCCGCAGCTTGAAGAAAAATCGGTCCAACTGCGCCTCCGGCAGCGGATACGTCCCCTCCATCTCGAGCGGATTCTGCGTCGCGAGCACGAAGAACGGCCGAGTGAGCGGCCGCGTCTGACCCGCCACCGTCACCGTCCGCTCCTGCATCGCCTCGAGCAGCGCGCTCTGCGTCTTCGGCGTCGCGCGATTGATCTCATCCCCCAGCAGGAGATTGCAGAAGATCGGCCCCTGCGAGAATTCGAACCGCGAGTGCCCGTGCCCGTCGTCCACCAGAATGTTCGTCCCGATGAGATCCGCCGGCATCAGATCCGGAGTGAATTGAATCCGCTGGAAGTTCAGCCGCAGCGCACTCGCGATCGACCGCACCAGCATCGTTTTCCCCAACCCCGGCACGCCTTCCAAAAGAACGTGCCCCCCCGCGATGATCGCGATGAGGACGCCCTCGACGATCTCCTCCTGCCCCACGATAAAGCGCTGAACCGCCCCGCGGAGGCCTGCGAACTTCTCGCGAAATTCCGCGACGCCATTCGGATCATCCGGGCTCACGGCGTCACCTCCAGGTCCGTGCGAATCGCCTCGAAATACCGCCGCACCGTCGTCCGGTGCGCCAGCGGGATTGCCTCGTCCTCGATCGCCTCCTCCGACATCGCTTGATACGCCGCCAGATCCGCTCCCCGCCGGCTTGCCGTTCCCTGCCGGGGCGCGTCCGAGGTCGATTCCAACGTCGTCTCGCTCTCGCCGGAAGAATCCATCGTCCCGCTCACCGTCTCCGCCAACAGCGGAGCCAGCGCCGCCGTCTCCGCACCCTGACGCAATAAATTCGATCCCTTCCCCGCCGATTGCGACGAGGTCTGCGACACGGTCGCCGCCAGCTTCGGCATCATCGACAGGCACGCGGCGAGTGACTTCCCGTTCGCCAGACCACTCTTGCACATCCCGAGCTGACCGAGCTGCAGCGCCAGACACTTCCCCTTGCTCTGCCGCGCCGACTGCTGCGCCAGACACTGCCCCAGCTCCTCGAGCGCCTTTTTCATCTTCTCGCCGTCCCCGCTCCGCGCCGCCGCGGCCATCGATTCCATCGCCTTCGCCGCCCGCTCCCGACCGGCCTCGCCCAACGAGTTCGACACCTTCGTCATCTGTCTCGCCGCGTTCCCCGCCGCCGCCGACAGCGACTTCGGAGCGTCCGCCGCCGCCCGTTCGGCCTCCGCCCCAGCCGCCGCAAAATCCTCTTTCCGCAACTCCCGACCCAGCGCCTGCGTCTCCGGGGCCTGCTCCAGCGCTTCCGCCAACTCGGCCGCAAATGGCTCCAACGACTGCGCCGCCACCTGCGCCCGCATCGCCTCCAGCCGCTCTTCCAGCCGCCCGATCTCCAGGAACACCTCCTTCCTCGGCACCTCGCCCTCCGCCAGCTTCTCCCGCAGCGGCTCGAGATCCCGCAGCAACCGTTCGAATTCCGGATCGTTCATCAATTCCGCCGCCTCCTCCCAATCCGCAAACAACGTCTCGAGCTCCTTCGAATCCTCGGCGAACGCCTCCCGCGCCGCCAACTCCACCGGGTCGACCCGCGGCCCGCTCTGCGACCACAGCACCGCCCCAAGCACGAACACCCCCGCCGCCGTGAGCGCCGGTCCGGTCCAAGCCCGCGCCTCCGTCCGCGACCAGTCGTTCCCCAGTCGCCCCAGGGTATCCGTCAATTGCCGCTCCCGCCAGACGTCCGGCACCGCCGTCTCCGCCAGCTCGTGCGCGCTGATCACCGAGTCCGGCAAACCCAATTCCCGATCCACACCCCGCGCCGCCTCCGACCGCGCGACCCGCCAAAACCAAGCCCCCACGAGCCCCAAAACGAATCCGACCAACCCCGCGATCACCACCAACCGCCCGGGGAACCCACCGCCCAGCGCCAGCACCAGTAGCGAAATTCCAAAGACGCCACCCACCACGCCCCCGCCCGCCAGCAAGGCCAACCGCGCCCGCCGCCCCCGAATCCGACGCTCGGAATCCCTCAGAAATTCCGGTAATCCAGCGTTTCGCGTCGGCATGGATCTCCACTATTAGGCCCCACCAACGAAAGCAAGCCTCGGCATCGTGAGTCTCTGCATCGTGAACCGGCGACGAGCGAGGTTTGCTCCGCAAAACTTTTCCCCATCCCGTCATTCGCTGGCTTGGCGGCTTTCTTCGACGTCTCGTGCAATCTCGTGATCGACCACCGAGTCCGGGCGCTCGCGACCGATCTTGCCTGGACCCTCGACCGTTCTGGCATCACCCTTCCCGCCCAGGACATTCTCATCGCCTCGTGCGCCGTCCGCTCACGCGTTCCAGTGCTGACGACCGACCGCCATTTCAACCACATTCCCAACCTCGAAGTCATTCCGTTCGATGAATAACGCCAAATCCCGCGAACTCTTCGCCGCCGCCCTCGCCCACATCCCCGGTGGCGTCAATTCCCCGGTCCGCGCCTTCCGCTCGGTCGGCGGCGAGCCGTTTTTCGCCGAATCCGCCTCCGGCTGCCGCGTGCGTGACGTGGATGGCAACGAATACATCGACTACGTCGGCACCTGGGGACCCGCGATCCTCGGCCACGCGCCCGCCGTCGTCGTCGAAGCGGTCCAGCAGACCGCGACCCGTGGCACGTCCTTCGGTATCCCCAACCCGCTCGAGGTCGAAATGGCCCGCACCATCACCCGTCTCGTCCCGTCGGTCGAAAAAGTCCGGATGGTCAACAGCGGCACCGAAGCGACGATGAGCTGCCTGCGGCTCGCCCGCGGCTTCACCGGTCGCGACCGGATTCTCAAGTTCGAGGGCTGCTACCACGGCCACGTCGACTCGCTGCTCGTGAAAGCCGGTTCCGGCGCCCTCACCCACGGCCAACCCGACAGCGCCGGCGTCCCCGCCGCCCTCGCCGAACTCACCACCACCGTCCCTTACAATGACCCCGACGCCCTCCGCGCCGTCTTTCAGCGCGAAGGCCGCGACATTGCCGCCGTCATCATCGAACCGATCCCGGCGAACGCGGGCCTCTACCTGCCGGAGCCCGGCTTCCTCGAAACGCTCCGCACCCTCTGCGACGAATCGGGCACGCTCCTCATTTTCGACGAGGTGATGACCGGTTTCCGCGTCGCCCCGGGCGGCTACCAGGAGATCTGCGGCATCCGCCCCGACCTCACCGCCATGGGCAAGGTCATCGGCGGCGGCCTGCCCGTTGGAGCCTTCGGTGGCCGCGCCGACATCATGGATCACCTGTCCCCGGACGGCCCCGTCTACCAAGCGGGCACCCTGTCGGGAAATCCCCTCGCCCTCGCCGCGGGCCTCGCGCAATTGCGGGAAATGGAACGCGTCGACGGCTGGAATCAGCTGGAGAAAATCGGCGCGACGTTCGAAGCCGCCGTCCGCTCGGCCATCGCGGGCAAACCGCTCACGTTTCACCGCATCGGCTCGATGTTCTGCCTCTTTTTCCACCCCGGCCCCATCCGCAACCTCGACGACGCCATGCGCTGCGACAAACCAGCCTTCAACCGCTTCTTCCACGCCTGCCTCGAAGCCGGCGTCTACTTCGCCCCGTCCCAATTCGAAGCGGGCTTCATCTCGCTCGCCCACACGGACGCGGACATGACCCGCACCGCCGAAGTCGCCGTCGCCGCGCTCGCCGCCTGATCCCACCATCCCCGGAAATCGTTTCGCTATTAATTTTTCTAATACCAAGCTCGCACTTTCCGGATTTCGCGTCATGTTAAGGCCCATGGGAGTCTGCCGTGGCCGCTGAACGCTTCGAAAAGTCCGAAGAAATCGCCCTGCTTCAACAAGTCGGTCGGGGGGACCGCGACGCGTTCGCCACGTTCTACGACCGCTACGCGGGCATCATCTTCTCGACCGCGCTCCGCGTCCTCAATTCCGCAACCGACGCCGAGGATGTCGCCCAGGAAGTCTTCGTCATGATCTGGGACAAGGCCGCAATGTACGACCCGGCCCGCGGCAAGCCGCTCACGTGGGCGGTCACGATGACCCGAAACAAGGCGATCGACCGGATTCGCTCGCACCAACGCCGCTTTCGCCTCCGCGAAGAAGCCGGCAAGGAGCAACTCCCCGAAGACACGGTCAACAACCGAGCCCCATCCGATGACGTCGACGCCTTCGAGCAGGGCGACATGGTCCGCGAGGCCGTCGGCAAGCTCAGCCCCGAGCAGCGCACCGTCATCGAAATGGCCTACTTCAAAGGCCTCACGCAAAACGAAATCGCCGAGCAGCTCGAGGAGCCCCTCGGCACCGTCAAAGCCCGCATCCGCCGCGGCATGATGAAGCTCAAAAAAATCGTCGGCCCACCCGAAGACTGAGCCAACCTTCGGGCTTGCGCCTCACCCTCAGCGCATCCGCGCAATGAACGCGTTCGCCTCGGCAACCGAGACTTCCATCTCGCGAATCAGCGCGTCCACCTGACCGCGAATCGAACGAACCTCCGAGTCGAGTCCCGCGATCACGCGGGCGTTGAGGTTGTGCTTCAGAAAGAGCACCTGATCCTCGAACGCTTCCAGCACCGGCGACATGCTCGCCTCCGCCCGCCGCATCTTCCGCATCATCTCGGCGTAACTCGACCTCGTCTCAGCCAACTGCCGCTCGCTCTGCCGCCGCAAGCTTTCGTTGCTGTAGTCCCCCAGCTCCCCCTTCCACTCGCGAAACAGCGCTTCCGCCACGTCTTCGACCGAGTCGATCCGATCCGACACCCGCTTCGCCGAACTCCGACTCGCCTCGTAGGCCGCATTCAGTCGGTCGTAGGTCCGCTCGAGGTCGCCGCCATCCGTCCCGGTCAAATCGGTGAACGCTTCCAGCGCGCTCGCAAACGTCTCCTGCGTCTGAGTCTGAGCGTCCCGAGCCGACTCCACCCGATCGACCAACAGGTCACGCTTCTCGATCCCGAATTTCTCGAGGGAGGAGTAATACACGGTTCCACAGCCGGTCACGGCGAGGGCAATTCCGACGAAAGCGAGGCGGGCAAGGGAGATTTTCATGATTTTTCGGGGCTGGTGAGCGAGTCGATGAGCGTCAGCAATTCCGCCGGGCTGTCCAGCAGGCAATAGGGAACCTGCTCCTCCAATGCTCGTCGAGAGTTGTATCCCCACGTCACCGCCGCGCACCTCATCCCCACCGTCCGACACGCCTCGATGTCCCGCGTCTCGTCGCCGACGTAAAGCGCATCCTCGATCCCAAAACCTTGCGTCCGCATCACCTGCCGAATCTCGCGTCCCTTCCCCATCAGCCGCGACGCGCTCCGCACGAACTCGAACACCTCCAATCCGTGATTCTTCGCAAAGATCCCAACGTTCTCTTCGGAATTCGAAGTCACCACCCCCAACCGAATCCCCCGATCGCGCAACGTTCGCAGCATTTCCGGGACGCCGGGTAGCGGCTGAATCGAATGAATTCGCGTCCGCAAGCGCTTCACGCCCTGACGCGATATCGCCGGCAATTTCCGTGCCTTGACTCCCAAATGCCGCATCAATCCCCGAGTCGAAAAATCTCTAGCCCCTTCGATATCCTCCTCACGCAGAGGGCGATACCCATATTCTTCCGCCAGTTCGTTGAGAATCTCGAACCCCGCTCGGAACGTATCGGCCAGCGTTCCGTCAAAATCGAAAATGACCACTCGCACCGGCCCCGTCGGCAACGGCACCTCGGCGCGAGGCTCCCGCTTGAAGATCCGGAACATGCCTTTCAAACCCACTCACGCGCCTCTCTCTGAATTTTGCGCTTGTTCCAGCCAACCATCGCGACACAGCTACACGGGCGGCCGGTCAAAGGCAAGGTGCGCCCTGCGGAATGACCAACAGGCGTCCCGTGCGCCCACTTCCCGCTTGTCCCTCCCGCCCAGCTCAATACCGTCGTCGCAATGATTCTCATTGTCGGAGCCGGACTCGCCGGACTGGTCGCGGCCAAAACCCTCCAAGCCGCCGGCGAAGAATACCTCCTCGTCGACGCCGCCGACGCCCCCGGGGGCCGCGTGCGCACCGACGAGATCGAAGGTTACCGACTCGACCGCGGCTTCCAGGTCCTCCTCGATTCCTACCCGACCGCCCGACGGCACCTCGACATCCCCGGCCTCCGTCCCCGCTACTTCGACTCCGGTGCTCTCCTGCACGACGACGGCGACTTCTTCCGGATCCTCCATCCCCTGCGTCACCCGACCGGCGCACTCTCCGCCGCCCTCGACCCGGCGCTCCCCTTCGCCGACAAGCTCCACCTCACGGCCCTGCTCGCCAGCACCATCGTCCACTCCGACGACGCCATCCTGGCCCGCGGCGCTTCGACCAGCGACGGGTCCACCGCCGAACTCCTCACCCGACTCGGCTTCTCGGAAACGTTCGTTCGCCGCTTCGCCCAACCGTTCTTCGGCGGCGTCTTCCTCGACAACGACCTCGGGACGTCCGCGAGCCTCTTCTGTTATTACCTTAAAAAATTCGCCACCGGACGCGCGCTCATCCCGGCCCGAGGCATCGGCGAAATCCCCCGCCAACTCGCCGAATCCCTTCCCTCCACCCGCGTCCGCCTCGAGACCCGAATCGACCGCCTCGAAGTCTCCGGCAACCAAGCCACCGCCGCCATCACCACCGCAGGCGAATCTCTCCCCGCCGACGCCATTCTCCTCGCCACCGACGAACCCGCCACCCGCCACCTCCTCGGCCTCGACCCCACCGAAGCCCGTCCCGCCCGCGGCGTCACCGCGGTTTACTTCCGTTCGACCCGCCCCCTCTACACCGGAGCCCTCCTCGTCCTCCCGGCCGGCCCCAACCGGCTCGTCCGCCACCTCGTCCAACTCACCAACGTCGCACCCGAACTGGCCCCCGACGGCCAGCACCTCATCAGCGCCACCCTCCTCGACCGCCGCGGCCTCGACGACACCGCCCTCACCGCCGCCGCCCGCACCGAGATCGAAACCATTTTCCCCGAAGCGATCGGAGCCCTCACCCCGATCCACACCACCCACGTCCCCTACGCCCAACCCATCCAACCCCCCGGCTACGCAGCAAATTTCCCCAATCCACCAAAACCAGCCAACGTCATCCTGACCGGCGACCAAATCCAATCCTGCAGCATCGAATCCGCCATGGCCTCAGGCGAATCCGCCGCCAAACAGATCCCATCGCTCTAGCCAGACCAAAAGACTCCCAACCTTCCGACCTTCCGACCTTCCGACCCACCATGACCCTCGCCCTCTCCACCTGCTGGAATTCCAGCCGCCACACCGACGGCGATACGATGCTCCAGGAAATCGTCGACCTCGGATTCGACCACATCGAGCTCAGCCACGGCCTCAACGTCTCCATGATGGAAGGCATTCTCAAATTCGCCGAGCGCGGCGGAGTCACCTTCACCAGCCTGCACAACTTCTGCCCCCAGCCGGTCGAGGTCATGACCGACTCGCCCGACTGCTACGAATTCAGTTCCTCCCGCGACGAAGTCCGCCAGCGCGCCATCAAGATGTCGCTCCAGACCATCGACTACGCCCAACGCGTGGGCGCCACCCGCATCGTCATCCACTCCGGTTCCGTCAGCAAAATGAAGGGCTTCACCCGCGGCCTCGGCAAGATGGTTCACGCCGGCGATTACCTCAAAAAGTCCTACGCCGAAACGAAACTCAAAGGCGTCCTCGAGCGCGAGTCCCTCTCCCTCGAATCCACCCGCCGCGTCCTCGAAGCCCTCAAGCCCGTCGTCGACTACGCCGGCGAGCGCGGCATCCGCCTCGGCATCGAAAACCGCGACAGCTACGAAGCCATCCCCTCCGAACGCGAATTCCCCGCCTTCCTCGACGAACTCGGCCCCACCTGCGGCTACTGGCACGACTTCGGCCACGCCCAGCGGAAGGAAAACCTCTCCTTCCTCGACCACGAAACCTGGCTGCGCACCATCGGCTCCCGGGCCATCGGCTGCCACCTCCACGACGCCCAGTGGCCGCTCGAAGATCACCGGGTTCCCTTTTCCGGCGAAATCGACTACCACGCCCTCGTGCCGCATTTTCCGAAGGACATTCCCTGGGTGATCGAACTCCATCCCAAGCGAGAAGCGTCCGACATCGTCGAAGCCGCCGACCGCTGGCGAACCGAATTCGGCGCGTGAAGCGCGCCCTCGTTGCCACCCTCCAGATCCTCGTCTCGCTCGCGCTCATCGCCTGGATCTTCCACGATCCCGCCAAGCGCACCCTCATGGCCGACGCCCTGCGCGCCGCGAACCTCTGGTGGTTCATCCCCGGGGCCGCCGCCACCGGCATCGCCCTCTTCCTGCAAGCCGCCCGCTGGCACATCCTCCTGCGCGCGGTCGGCATCGACTTCGCGTGGTGGCGCACCGTCCAACTCTACTTCATCGGCGCGTTCTTCAATCTCTTCCTCCTCGGCGCCACCGGCGGCGACGTCGCCAAAATCTACTACGCCGTCCGCGAATCCCCCACCGCCCGCGCCGCCGCCTTCCTCAGCATCGTCGTCGACCGCGTCGTCGGCCTCCTCGCCCTCTGCCTCGTCGCCCTCGTCGTCGTCGCCCTCCGCTTCGACGTCCTCATGAGCACCCCCATCGCCCAGGCCATGCTCGGCACCCTCGTCCTCATCCTCGGCGGCGGCGTGGGAATGGTCGCCGTCGGAGCCGCGATCTCCATCTTCCACCTCCAGGACCGCCTCCCGGCCAAACTGCCCTTCCGCACCGGCCTCGTCGACCTCGCCGTCGCCACCGAACGCTACGCCCGCGCCCCCCTCGCCCTGCTCTCGACCTTCGCGATCTCGGTCGTTAGCCACCTCCTCATCTTCATCACGTTCTACTTCGCCGCCCGCGCCCTCGGCAGCGCTCTCGGGCTCCTCGACACCTTCTCGGTGATGCCCATCGTCAACGCCATCACCTCCATCCCGATCAGCCTCTCGGGCATCGGCGTTCGCGAACAAATTTTCGAGCAGCTCCTCAATTCCCTCTACGCCATTCCCCGCCCCCAGGCCGTCCTTATCTCCCTGCTCGGCTACCTCATGATGGTGATCTGGAGCCTCGTCGGCGGCCTCGTCTACCTCACCTACCGCCGCCCCGCCACCCACGCCGCCGTCGCCGAGATGGACGCCGTCACCGCCGACGCCGCCCACCACCCCGAAGCGTGAAAGACCGCCCCCGCGTCCTCGCCAACTTCGCCGTCACCGCCGACGGCAAGATCTCGACCCGCAACCACACCCCCACCGGCTTCACCTCCAAGCGCGACTTCAACGAACTCCTCCGCATCCGCTCCCTCGGCGACGCCCTCCTCGTTGGCCGCGGCACCCTCGAAGCCGACAGCATGAGCATGAACCTCCCGGGAAAGGCCCTGCAAAAACAACGCACCGCCCGCGGCCAATCCCCCGAGCCGATCCGAGCCGTCCTCAGCAATTCCGGCCACTTCGATCCCGAGTGGAAGCTCTTCCACGGCGGCACCTCCGAGCGAATCCTCTTCAGCACGGAGAAAATGCCCGCCACCCTCCGCGACCAACTCGCTCCCCATGCCACCCTCCACCTCACCGCCGCCGACGCCGTCGACACCGCCGCGGTCCTCCGCTTCCTCCGCCGGGAACGCGACGTCCGCACCCTCGTCTGCGAGGGTGGCCCCACCCTCCTGCGCACCCTCATCGAACTCGACGCCCTCGACGAACTCTACCTCACCCGCGCCCCCCTCATCTTCGGCGGCGGCGAAGCGCCCACCCTCACCGGCACGAATCCGGAATTTCTTCAACGCATCACCCGGGCGAAACTCGTAAGACTCGAAATCCACGCTGGCGAGGCCTTCTGCCACTACCTGATCAACGCCGAATGAACACCAGTTCCACCATCGTCATCCGCGCCCCCAAGCAGGACATCTTCGATTGCACGTCGGACCTCTCCCGCTGGCCCGCCATCCTCCCGCACTACCGCTACATCGACTACCTCGAGCGCGGCGACGACCGCCACATCGTCAAAATGGCCGCCCACCGCGACGGCATCCCCATCGCATGGACGTCCGAACAAATCATCGACCGCGAGAAGCTCGAGATCCACTTCAACCACCTCAAAGCCTTCACCAAAGGCATGACCGTCGTCTGGACCTTCGAAGAAAGACCCGAAGGCACCCTGGTCACCATCATCCACGTCCTCGACTTCCGAATCCCGGCTCTGGCGAAGATCGCCGAACCCATCATCGGCGGCTTCTTCATCGACAACATCGCCCACAAAACCCTCAAAACGTTCAAGACCCACCTGGAGGCGAGAACCTAACGCAAGGTAGGGAAGGCGCGCCGCCGCGTTCCCACTTCTTCTCCCAGAACGAGACCGACACCCAGCCCGCCCAAGCCACCAAAAGACGCCCGCCCCGCAGTGCCCACCATTCACCAGTCACCAGTCACCGCTCACCAGCGCAAACGCGCCGTCATCACCGGCCTCGGCCCCATCACCTGCATCGGCATCGGTCGCGAAGCCCTTTGGCAAGGCCTCCTCGCCGAGCGATCCGGGATTGGCCCCCTCACCCGCTTCGACGCCACCGACTTCCGCGCCCGCTGCGCCGGCCAGGTCGACAACTTCGATCCCAGCCAGTTCTTCGCGCCCAACCGTCTCAAGCGCCTCGACCGCTACGCGCAATTCGCCGTTGCCTCCGCCCACCTAGCCCTCGCCGACGCCGGACTCACCTATTCCCCCGACACCCCCCAGGACCGCGTCGGCGTCAGCTTCGGCACCGCCCTTGGCGGCATCTCCAACGCCGAAGCCGAAAAGCAAAAATTCCTCGAAGGCGGCCCCCGCGCCGTCAATCAACTCCTCGCCCTCCAGGTCTTCGGCGGCTCCGCCCACAGCAACATCGCCATCGAATTCGGCCTCCAAGGCGTCGGCACGACCAACTCGAACTCCTGCGCCTCCGGCCCCATCGCCATCGGCGAAGCCCTCCGCTACATCCGCGACGACATGGCCGACGTCATCGTCGCCGGAGCCGCCGAATCCCCGCTCAGCCCCCTGAGCTACGGTGCCTTCGACTTCATCAAGACCATGAGCCGCGGCACGCCGCCGACCGCCTGCCGCCCCTTCGACCTCCACCGCGACGGCTTCGTCATGGGCGAAGGCGGCGCCTCCCTGGTCATCGAAGAATACGAGCACGCCCGAGCCCGCGGCGCCCACATCTACGCCGAAGTCCTCGGTTATTCGCTCAACAACGACGCCCACCACATGACGTCGCCCCACCCCACCGGCGAACCCGGCATCCGCACCATCCGCCACGCCCTCGCCGACGCCCGCGTCAATCCCGACGAGATCGACCACATCAACGCCCACGCCAGCTCCACCAAAGTCAACGACACCTCCGAAACCCGAGCCATCCAAGCCGTCTTCGGCGACCGAGCAGCCAGGATCCCGATCAGCGGAACCAAAGCCTACACCGCCCACCCGCTCGGCGCGACCGGAGCCATCGAAGCCTGCATCTGCTGCCTCACGTTGGAGAACCAATGGGTCCCCCCCACCCTCCACCACGAGACGCCCGACCCCGACTGCAACCTCGACATCGTCCCCAACCACGGACGAGAAACGAAGGTCAAGACGATCCTAACCAACAGCTTCGGCTTCGGAGGAATCAACAGCGCCCTGGTCCTAAGAAAGACTTAGTGGGGAGCGCACGCGTCCCGCGTGCGAGATGCGGCGTCCCGCCGCATCACCTCGGCAATGCGAAGCGAGCCGAAGTCCCTCAAGGAGCGGCGATTTGCAATCGCCGACCCCAACCCAATCCGGCCACAGCCGGACACTCCCCCCCCTCACCGCCCACCAAGAAACCCATCCGCCCAAGCCACCACCCCAGCCTCCATCTTCACCAAATCCGGCCACCCCCGAGTGTGCCCCTCCCCCGCCAGCTTCCGCGTCGCATCCATCCCCATGTGCGAACCCAGCGCCTCCACGGACGGCGCGTGATCCAGCGAATCACTCGGATTTTTAATGAAAGTCGAATCCCGCTTCGGATCGGTATTCGCGCACATCCGAAAGAGCACCTCGCTCGTGTTGTGCACGTCGCAATCGTCGTCCACGACCACGATGTATTTCGCGAACATCATCTGCCCCATCCCCCAAAGCCCGTGCATGATCTTATACGCCTGCCACGCGTATTGCTTCCGAATCGAGACAAAGACCAGGTTGTGAAACACCCCCTCCGCCGGCAAAGCCATGTCGACGATCTCCGGAAAGTTCATCTTAAAGATCGGTAGGAACACCTTCACGCTCGCCGCCCCCATGTAAAAGTCCTCCATCGGCGGAATCCCCACGATCGTCGCCGGATAAATCGCATCCCTCCGCCGCGTAATCGCGGTCAGGTGAAAAACCGGATAATCGTCCACCGGCGTATAAAACCCCGTGTGGTCCCCAAACGGCCCCTCCGCCCTTCGCTCCGCCGGATCGACGTAACCCTCCAGCACAAAGTCCGAATCCGCCGGCACCTCGATGTCGATCGTCTCGCATTTGATCAGCGGCACCGACTTCTTCCGCGCAAATCCCGCAAAGAGAATCTCATCCAACCCATCCGGCAGCGGAGCCGTCGCGGCAAAGGTGTAAGCCGGATCACCCCCCAGCGCCACCGCCACCGGCATCCGCTCCCCGCGTTCGTAATACCGTTTCCCGTGCCGCGCCCCGACCTTATGCACCTGCCAATGCATCCCCGTCGTCCGCCCATCGTAGACCTGCATCCGATACATCCCCACGTTCCGCTCCCCCGTATCGGGATCTTTGGTGTAAACCGTCGGCAAAGTCACAAACCGCCCGCCATCCTGTGGCCAGCACTTCAAAATCGGCAGATCGTCCAAAGTCAGCCCCTCCCCCTCGAACCGCTCGATCACTTCCTTGCAGGGCCCATCTTTCACCGACTTAGGCCGCGCGTGAATGAGATCAATCCCGTTCCGAAGCAAAGTCACCGCATCCTTCAACCCCCGCGGCGGCTTCGCCTTCATGATGAATTGAAGCTGATCCGCCAGCTCGTCCACCGACTCCAATCCCAGCGCCATCGCCATCCGCGACCGCGACCCCATCGCGTTCACCGAGACCGGAAATTCGGAAACCTTCCCGTCAATCGTCGGCTTCTCGAAGAGCAACGCCATCCCGCCGCCCGGCGACTTCATCTCCCGATCCGCCAGCTCCGTGATCTGCAACTCCGTAGCCACTGGCTCGGAAATCCGCCGCAGCTCCCCCGCCGCCTCCAGTTTCCCCAAAAACTCCCGATAAGACCTATGAGCCATCAAGAAGGGGTCTCGCTCAAAGAGCGGCGATTTGCAATTGGCTTCGCCGGTCTCCACTTCGTTCCGGCTGCCGAACCAACCCCAGCGCGAAGCGCCACTTCCTCACCCTCAGCCGCGCTCGCCGGCCGCAAGAACAAAGCGTGCCACTCCGCCCCCAACCACCGGCGCACCCCCTTCCAAAGCACTTTGAGCACCCGCGGATCGGGCACGAACCCATCCCCCAGCTCGCGAAAGCCCGTGTTCCGCCGTCCCCAGCACCCCGCCGCCCGCCGCTTCCGCGCAATCGCCGCCAACCGCCGATTGTAAAACGCCATGAACTTCGCCACCCGCCGATCCACCGGACCATTGAACGGCAAACAATCCAGATCCGCCTCCGGCGCCACGGTGATCTCCCGCACCGGCCCCAAGTAAAACAGCGCGATGTCCATCCAATACGCCGCCGACATCAACTCCGCGTCGCCCACGTATTCATACTTCGCCGCGTAAAGCCCGTCGAACCACGCCCGATACGAACGCCGAAACCGCGCGTTGAGCCGTTCCAAATCCACCACCTCGCCCCGCAGCTCCCCCGCGATCCGCCCAAACGCGCACCGCACCGTCCACGAACAGTAATCCAGCCCCGCGCTGTAAAGCGGATCGATGAAACCCGCCGCGTCCCCGACAACCTGCCAATTCGGCCCGGCCAGCGCCTCCGTGTAATACGGCAACCCCGAATACGCCCGGGTCTCCCCCTCAATGGCCTCCGCCTTCCCGAAGAGTTCCCGCCCGATCGGATGGGCCAGCAAATGCGCCCGCAGCCGCTCCGTGAGATTCCCCTCCGTTGGCGGCGTAAAGAGACTTGCGTCGTAAACCAATCCCACACTCACGTCCCCACCCTTCAGCGGAATGATCCAACACCACCAGCCGTAACCGGTGAGGTGATTCGTCGCCGCCCCGCGGCTCGCAATCGTCGATTTCCCAAACTCCGGAAACTCCGTCCGCAGCCGATACCCATCCAAATCGTCCGCCCCACGAAACCGCCCCCAGATCGCGTTCGTCGGGTGCTCGTCCAACTTGCGGAAATTCCCAGTCTGACGCGCCACCGTCGCCGCCCGCCCCGACGCATCCACGATCCACCGCGCCCTCACCGTCCCGCCGTCCACCGAGACCGCCCCCCCATCCAGATCGATGTCCGACACCTTCACACCCCGCCGCACCTCCGCTCCAGCTTCCTCCGCTAGGGACACCAAATGCTCATCCATCTCCGCCCGATCCAATTGGAACGACGGCATCCGCACCTGGTAATTCGCCCCGACCTCCGCGCAATCCTCGAACGCAGTCTCCACCCCGTCCCGACCATCCGTAAACCAAAGCCGCAGCCCCTGCTTCGCAATTTGGTGATTCGCCAGATAAGAGGTGAGCGCCAGCCGTTTGTGCAAAAAATGCCCGGCGATCTCCGTGGTCGCCTCCCCCACCTTCCGATCGAACCGCGTCGACCGATCCACCACGAGCACCCGCAAATCCGCGAACTCCCGCCGCAACATCAGCGCCAACGACGAACCCGAAAACGCCGCGCCGATCACCAGCACGTCGTAATCCCATTCACCGTTCATCCGCACACCCATCGTTCTAGGGAGCATACGCCGAGGTGGCAAATTTCGGTTTCAAAAAAGATTGCGCCCCCCCGACCATGCGTGGATAGTCCCCCACTCCTTTCGAGGAAAGGAGCCGTAGCTCAACGGTTAGAGCGCTGCCCTGTCACGGCAGAGGTTGCGGGTTCGAATCCCGTCGGCTCCGCGTTTTTCTCCAAACGTTCGTTTTACGAACGCCCCTGTCTTCAACAAAACGCCGCTCGCGGATTCCTCCGAGTCCCCCCATCGTTTGAACTCTATTCCTCGCCGCTTCGTGTCCTTAAATCCTCCCTCCATCCCCGTCCACCTCCGCCCAAGCCGCTTCCCGCGCTTCCTCTTCGGAGCCACCTACTACCCCGAGCATTGGCCGCTCGAACAGCGCCTCGCCGATCCCGCCAACATGGCCGCCGCCGGGACGAACGTCGTCCGTCTGGCCGAGTTCGCCTGGGACTTCATGGAACCCCGCCTCGACCAATTCGATTTCTCGCTCTTCGACGAAACGATCGACCGCTGCGGCGCCGTCGACATCGACACGATCCTCTGCACCCCCACCGCCGCCCCGCCCCGTTGGCTCACCGCCGCCCACCCAGAGTGGCTGCGCGTCGACGCCAACGGACGCGCCATGACCCACGGCAGCCGCCAGCACTGCTGCACCACGAATCCCGGCTTCCGCGAAGCCTCGCGCCGCATCACCCGCGCCATGGCGGACCACTTCGCCGTCAGCCCCCGCGTGATCGGCTGGCAGATCGACAACGAATTCAACTGCCACTTCGACGAGTGCCACTGCGACGCCTGCCTCGCCGGTTTCCGCGACTGGCTCCGCGAGCGCTACACCGACATCGCCACCCTCAACGAAGCCTGGGGCACAGCGTTCTGGGCGCAGACCTACGACGATTTCGACCAGATCGAATTCGCCCGCCTCGACCGCCCGACCCACCCGAACCCCAGCCAACACCTCGACCTCCTCCGATTCTACAGCGACGCCGTCATCGAGTTTCAGCGCGAACAAGTCGCCATCCTCCGCGCCGCCCAGCCCAATTGGTGGATCACCCACAACGGCCTCTTCGACCACATCGACTACAACAAATTCGCGACTGACCTCGATTTCCTCTCCGTCGATCTCTACCCGGGCTTCAGCGAGCAGCCCGCCGGATTCGTGTGGTCCGCGACGACCGCCGAACGCACCCGCGCTGCCTCCGGCACGTTCATTGTCCCGGAGCAGCAAGCCGGAGCCGGCGGCCAGCGCCCCTACCTCCTCCCGACCACCGCTCCCGGCCAAATGCGCCTCTGGACCTATCAATCCATCGCCCACGGAGCCGCCGGGATCCTGCACTTCCGTTGGCGCACCTGCCCGTTCGGTGCGGAGATGTATTGGAACGGCATTCTCGACCACGACGACGTCCCCCGCCGCCGCTACCACGAATTCGCCCAGGAAGGCGCGGAGCTCGCCCGGATCGGCCCCAAAATACTCGGCACCACCGCCCACGTCCGAGCCGCCGTCCTCCTCGAAGTCGAACAGGACGAAGCCTACGTCACGATGTCCAACGGCCTCCCCCGCCCTAAGGATCAGCGCGACCTCGTCTACGGCGAGATGCTCCACCGCCACCTCGCAGCGGGCTTCGTCGCCTCGACCGATTCCTTCGACGGCCTCGACCTCATCGTCCTCAGCAACTTCGTGCTCATGGACGAAGACCTCGCCGCCCGCCTCCGCGCGTTCGTCGACCGCGGCGGCCTCCTCGTCGCCACCGCCCGCACCGCCACCCGCGACCGCCGCAACCAAGTCATCCGCACCACCCCGCCCGGCCTCCTCGCCGACGTCTTCGGCGTCACCGTCGAGGAATTTGGCAAACTCGACACCCCGCTCCTCCACCTCCAAACCGCCTCGGCCACGATCCCCCTGGCGGGCGGCTACGAAATCGTCGCCCCAACCACCGCCGAGCCGCTGGCCACCTGGACCCCCACCACCGATCGCTCCCCGCACGCGGCCCCCGGCACGCTGGCTGGCACGATCAACCGCCACGGCACCGGAGCCGCCCTCTACCTCGGCACGTGGTTCTCGAAAGATAACGTCACCGAACTTTTCGACCTCATCCTCGCTCACAGCAAGATCCTCCCTCTCGCTCGAGCCTTCCCGAACATCGAAATCACCCGCCGGGTCGCCAACGACCGCACCCTCACCTTCGTCCTCAACCACGAACCGACCCCCAGCACCATCACCGGCCTCCCCACCGGAACCGACCTCCTCGCGGAAACCGAGTGCCTTGGAACAATCCTCCTACCCGCCTACGGAGCCGCCATCATCGAAAGCGAAGCCATTCTATAGCAGCCGCCGTGTCGGCGACTTCACCCTTGCATTGCCGCCCGCCCAGCGCGTCGTTTCTCCACCAACGATCAATTCGCCCCCCCAGCCGCACTTAATTCTTAATACTTAATTCGTAAAACTCTACGGTCCCCCCGATGCCGACCGACGAACCCTACGAGATCCCGCACCTCGCCGAGCGCAACACCGACAACGTCGAGTGGATCGAGTTCCTCCGCGACGCCGACGCCCGCGACGCCGCGAACCAGCTCGCCGACATCGACCTGTCGGAACTCCGCGCCATCCTCCGCAAACTCGACGACGAAAAATCTGCCGACATCATCGGCGAATTTGGTCCGGAACTTCAGGTCCGCCTCTTCGAGAAAATGCGGCTCCACCGCGTCTCCGGCATCGTCGACGAAATGTTCCTCGACGACGCCGCCGACATCCTCGTCAACCTCTCGCCGCCCCGCCTCGCCGAGATTCTCAAAAATCTCCCGCCCGAATCCGCCGCCAAGATCACCGAGATCCTCGGCTACCCCGGCGACTCCGCCGGCGGCATCATGGACCCGGTCTTCGTGTCCCTCCGCGAAAACCAGACCTCCCAGGAGGCCATCGAAACCCTCCGTTCCGAGGACTCCGGCGCCCACGAAGGCATGTTCTACGTCTACGTGACCGACGCCGGCGAGCGCCTCCGCGGCGTCCTCCGCACCCGCGACCTCCTCTTCGCCCGGCCGAATACCCCCCTCCGCGACCTCATGATCCGCGAAGTGCGCGCCGTCTCCGTCCACGCGGATCAGGAGGAGATCGCCAACCTCTTCCGCGAGCACCATTTCGTTGCCCTCCCGGTCGTCGACGACCTCAAACGCCTCTGCGGCATCGTCACCTCCGACGACGTCATGGACGTCATCGAAGAGGAAGCCACCGAGGACATGCAGCGCATGATCGGCCTCTCCGGCGAAGAGATGCTCGACACCCCGTGGAAAATTTCCTTCCAGCGCCGACTCCCCTGGCTCTACGTGAACCTCGCCACCGCCATCCTCGCGGGCTGGGTCGTCTCCCTCTTCGAACCCACCATCGACAAATACGCCGTCCTCGCCGTCTTCCTCCCCATCATCGCCAGCCAAGGCGGCAACGTCGGGATGCAAACCCTCACCATCGTCGTCCGCTCCATGGCCCTCGGCGAAATGGAAGGCCGCCTCAAGCGCCGCATTCTCGCGAAGGAAGTCCTCGTCGCCACCCTCACCGGTCTCTCGACCGGCCTCGCCATCGGCGTCATCGGCTACCTCTGGCGCGGCGACCTCATCCTCGGAGTCGTCGCCTGCATCGCCATGATCCTGAACATGATCGCCGCCGCCGCCGCCGGAGTCCTCATCCCCGTCGGCCTCAAAGCCTTCAAAATCGACCCCGCCCTGGCCTCCTCCATCATGCTGACCACGGTAACCGACGTCGTCGGCTTCTTCCTCTTCCTCGGAATGGCCGCCGCCGGCTTCGCCATGTTCCCCCCAACCATGCCATAAGGCATCCCCCATTCAGAATGCCTCTGCGTCCCTGCGCCTCCGCGTGAGAACAATCACCGCTTCGACAACCGCACAAAAAGCACCGTCCCCAGCGTCATGAAAACGACGTTCGGAATCCAAATCAAATACTCCGGAAACGCCGCCGGATTATCCCGGAAGGTGTCCGCGAGAATGATGAAAAAGAAGTAGGTAAAAGCGATCCCGAGACTCAGCGCGAACCCCACCGAGGTCTCTTTCCGGTGAGCCGTGATCCCCAGTGGCACCGCCACCAACGCAAACGCAAAACAAGCCAGCGAAGACGAAAACCGCTTGCTCAGCTCCACCCGAGTCGCCTGCCGATTATCGATCTCGTCCTCGCCCAAGCGCCCGATCAACTCCGGCAAAGTATACGAGCTCAGCCGCCGCCCGGTCAGATGCTCGTCGAACATCGCCTGCAACGAAATCGGGAACACCCCCTCCTTCATCACGATCCCCTGCTGAATGTTGTAAACGTCCCGCGGATCATCGCGATCCCGCTGCTCGAACCGGGCGTCCGACAACTTGAGCAGCAACTGCGCCTTCGCCGGATCCGGCGTCAGCGTGCCCTTCTTCGCGAAGATCACCCGCGTCGGCTCGTTGCTGTCGTTGATGTCGAACATCAGCAAATTTTCCAGCACGTCCCCGTTCTTCGCCCCCACGTAAACCCGCTTGTCCGGAAAGTCGTCGACCACCTGATCCGCCGCGAACAACGAAATCGGATTACTCGTCGCGATGTCGAACACCGCCTCCGTCATCTTCTGCTCCGCCTTCGGAGCCACGTCCGCGTTGATCCAGAAACAAATCCCCGTCAGCGTCACCGCCAGCGCGAACACCGGCACGCAGATCCGCGGAATGCTCACCCCATTGCTCCGCAAAGCAATCAACTCGTTGTCCGCCGACATCCGCCCGAAAATGAGCAGCAACGCCGTCAGAAACCCCCAAGGAATCGTGAACGTCAGCGAAAACGGCAACACGAACGCCATGAAGGCCAGCAAAGTCCCGATCGGAACGTCCCGATTGATCAGCAAATCGAGCAACTGCTGAAACAAATTCCCCAGCACGAGCACCAAGCTCAGGACGGTGATACCAATCAGCATCGTAACAAAAACGTCCTTCCCGACGGTGCGATCGATAATCTTCATGAAGTAGCGAGCCAAGATCGGTAACCGGATTCCCCCCCCACGTCAAACGCCACCCACCCACCCCGCCACCACCGATAAAACGTAACGGCCGTTACGTTTTATCGGTCACGGCGGGGCGAAGAGGTCGCTGGACTGGACAAGGATCGGCCACCCCTCTCTTCTTTCACGCTCACCATGCCACCTGTCCCACTCCTCGCCACCCTCCTCGTTTCCGCCGCCGCCAGCCTGCAATCCCCGCTCGAAGCGATTGCCGTCGCTTTCGAGACCGCCCACCCCGGCACCACCATCACCCTCAACGTCGGCGGCTCCAACGCCCTCGCCCGCCAGATCGAAAACGGAGCCCCCGCCGACCTCCTCCTCACCGCAGGTCCGATTCCCGACCTCCCCAGCGTCGAGAAGGTTCCATTCCTCGGCAACACCCTCGTCCTCATCGCCAGCCGCGAGACCCACTTCCTCACCAAAATCACCGACCTCACCCACCCCCGCATCACCACCATCGCCATCGCCAACCCCGCCACCGCCCCCGCCGGAACTTACACCCTAGCCACCCTCGATCACCTCGACCTCCGCACCACCCTCGAACCAGCACTCATCTACGCCAAAGACGTCCGCCAAGTCCTGACCTACGTCGCCACCGGCAACGCCCAAGCCGGCTTCGTCTACGCCACCGACGTCAACGACCAGGTCCGCCTCGTCACCCCCACCCCCGAGGATTCCCACCCCCCGATCACCTACGAAGCCACCCTCATATCCAATTCACCGGAGGCCAAAGCCTTCCTAAACCTCCTCCTCTCGGAATCAGCCCAAAAGATCTTCAAAACTCAAGGCTTCACCCCACCAGTCACCACTCACTAATCACCAATCACACTCCCCCCGACACCAAGAATGTCCGCCCTACTCATCTCGCTAGCAACGGCAACAACCGCCACCCTCCTCGCAGTCGTCACCGGCACCGCCCTCGCCGCCTGGCGCGCCCACCGCCGCGGCCCGTGGCTCGGACTCCTCGACGCCGTCTGCCTCCTCCCGCTCGTCCTCCCGCCCACCGTCACCGGCCTCCTCCTCCTCCTCACCTTCGGCAAACGCAGCCCCCTCGGCGGCCTCCTCGACACCATCGGCCTCCCGCTCGTCTTCAGTTGGCCCGGCACCGTCGTCGCCGCCTTCGTCGTCTCGTTCCCCATCGTCTACCTCCTCACCCGCTCGGCCTTTCTCATGATCGACCCCGAGCTCCACGACGCCGGCCGCCTTCTCGGAGTCACCCCGCTCCAGCGCCTCCTCCGCATCGACATCCCCATTGCCAAAGCCAGCATCGCCGCCGCCGCGGTCCTTGCCTTCGCTCGCGCCCTCGGCGAGTTCGGCGCCACCCTCATGCTCGCCGGCAACATCCCGGGACGCACGCAGACCATGCCGACCGCCATCTACACCGCCACCGAATCCGGCGACCTTCCTCTCGCCCTCGGCCTCTCCGCCATCCTCATCGTCCTCTCCACCACCGTCGTCCTCATCGCCAACCGCTGGGCCTGGCAGAAATAACCCAAATGCGAAGTTGGACCGGATTCACTGGATTTGAAGGATTGAATTTCGATTTCTCAAACCCCCATCAGCCTCCTCAAAAATCCTGAAAATCCCGTAAATCCTGTCCGAAGAAACCCAATAGAAAAATTCACCCTTTGCGTTCTTCCCGTCCTTACCGCGAAACTCCTGTCCCCATGCCCGCCGCGAAAAAGAAACCCTCCGCCGACACCCGCGTCCACTTCGTCACCGGCTCCGACGAGTCCGCGGTCAAGACCGCCGCCACGGAACTCGCCGCCCAGCTCGCGCCCTCCGACGACCCCCTCGCCACCGAAACCATCGACGGAGCCGACGCGAATGCCGAACGCTCCGCCGAGTGCGTCGGCCGCACCATCGAAGCCCTCCTCACCGTCGCCTTCTTCGGCGGAGCCAAGCTCGTCTGGCTCAAGAACGCCTCCTTCCTCGCCGACTCCGTCACCGGCCGCTCCGACACCGTCGCCACCGCCCTCGACCGCCTCGTCGCCACGGTTGAAAGCGGCCTGCCCCCCGACGTCACCTTCCTCATCAGCGCCCCCGAAGCCGACAAACGCCGCACCGCCTACAAGTCCCTCACCAAGCTCGCCACCACCACCATCCACGACAAAGTCTCCCTCGGTTGGGGCACCACCGAAGCCGACGTCGTCGATTGGGTCCAGCAACGCGTCGCCGCCCGCCACCTCAACGTCACGCCCGACGCCGCCGCCCTCCTCGCCGCCCGCGTCGGCACCGAAACCCGTCAGATCGAAAACGAACTCGAGAAGCTCTCCCTCGCCTTCCCCCCCGACCACGAGATCACCGAAGACGACGTCCGCACCCTCGTCCCCACCACCCGCTCCGGCAGTATCTTCGACCTCGGCAATTCCATCTCCAAACGCGACCTCCCCCTCAGCCTCACCACCCTCACCCAACTCTTCACCCAAGGTGAAAAAGCCGTCGGCATCCTCCTGGCCGCCATCATTCCCACGGTCCGCAATCTCCTCCTCGTCAAAGACCTCATGGACCGCCACCGCATCCCCGTCCCGGGCCAGCCACAATACTTCGCCGGATCCCTAAAAAAACTCCCCGACAGCGCCACCGCCCACCTTCCCCGCAAGAAAGACGGCACCCTCAGCACCTACCCGTTAGGGATCGCCGCCGCCAACTCCCGACGCTTCGAAGTCCTCGAGCTCCAAGACGCCTACCTGGCCTGCGCCGAAGCCAACCGAACATTGGTCACCACCCAACTAGCCGAATCGGTCGTCCTCGACCGCCTAATCGTAAAAATCTGCAGCCGCTAGGCGGCAATCCACCCCCCGGAGGGCGAGGCTCCCGCCGAGCCGTAACTTTTTCCCAGCACTCCCCCAAACACCGGCACACTCCCGCCGAGCCACCCTCAAGGAGCGGCGATTTGCAATCGCCGAACCAACCCAAAGCGAAGCTCAAACCAGCTCGAAAACCACGATCTCCGGTCGGCAAAAAAACCGGACGTGCGGCCGCAAAGACCCCAACCCCCGGGTCACGTAAAGATGCCGCCCGCCGTCCACGAACAACCCCGCGTCATACCGTTTCCCCCACCGCGGCAACCGCAGCGCCCCGACCAGCGGCAGCCGCACCTGCCCGCCGTGAGTATGACCCGACACCTGCAAGCGCACTCGCGGATCCGTGATCTCGTCAAAAGGATCCGGCTCGTGCACCACCAAAATGTGCCGCGACCCCTCGGGCGTCGACCGCAGCACCCCCGCATCCGGCTCCCCCGCCCAGTAGCTTTCCAACCCGCTCACGAAGCAGTCATCGAACCCCGGCAAAGCCACGCACTCGTTGCGAAGCACTCGGATCCCCACCGCCGCCAACGCCTTCGAGATCCGTTTCTCCCCCGACCAGAAATCGTGGTTCCCCAGCGCGACAAAAGTCCCCAACCGAGCCTTAACCCGCGCCAGAATCGCCGCCAAATCATCCGCCCGCCGCGCATCGTGAGTAAAGAGATCCCCCGCGACCAAGAAAAGATCCGGCTCCAACCCGGCAATTCGATCCATCGCCCGCTCCACATAAGCCACCTCGTAAACCGGATCGAAGTGCAAATCGCTCACCGCCACCATCCGCAAAGGCCGCCCGAGCCCCAGATCCAACCGAACCCGCCGCACCTCGATCCACTCCAACTCCACGCCCCCAGCCCAAGCCAGCCCCGCCCCACCCAGAGCCACCGCCGACAACCCACCCCGAACAAACCACCGCCGAGTCACCTCATATCTCCGATCACGCTCCAGTTCATCGCTCGTTGGATTCCCGTCACTCACCACGACGCTATCACCGCATAAATCAAAATCCGCGTCATCCCCGCTTTCCAAAATCCTCGAGTTCGACATCCCACAATCCTTGTCGGCTTCCGAGAATTCCCGATGAAGCCCCCAGGAATTCGAGAAAACGGCAACCCGCGCCAGCGGGAGCCGACCGCATCCCACCATTCACCATTCACCAATCACCATTCACGCTGTAACCAGCCCACCGCATCGGGTATGATCCGCCGCCATGGACGGAAACTTCGATCTCCAGTGCAACAAAAAGGCCTTCCAAATCAACATGGACAAGCGGATCTACGGCACCTTCGCCGAGATCGGAGCCGGCCAGGAAGTCGCCCGCCGATTCTTCCACGTCGGTGCCGCCGCCGGCACCGTCGCCAAGACCATCTCGGCCTACGACATGACGTTCTCCGACGCCATCTACGGCTCCGCCGGCCGCTACGTCAGCCGCCGCCGCCTCGACACCATGCTCACCCACGAGTTCGACCTCCTCGTCGAACGCCTCGACGCCACCGTCGGCGGTGACCGCAATTTCTTCGCCTTCGCCGACACCGTCGCCGCCCGCAGTTTCCGCACCCACGACGAATCCCACGGCTGGCTCGGGCTCCGCTTCCAGGCCTCCCCCCGCGCCCCAGTCAACGAGATCATCCTCCACGTCCGCATGCTCGACGTCGACAACCTCACCCAGCAGGAAGCCCTGGGCATCATCGGCGTCAATCTCATCTACGGTGCCTACTACCTCAATCACCGCCCCGAAGCCCTCATCGGCTCCCTCCTCGACGACCTCACCAACAAACGGATCGAGGTCGACATGATCCGATTCTCCGGCCCCGAATTCGTCTCGGTCGACAACCGCCTCATGGCCCTCCAACTCGTCTCGCGGGGCCTCACCAAAGCCGCCCTCTTCCGAGCCAACGGCGAGGTCATCAACGCCGCCGACGCCTTCTACAAAAAAAATCTCCTCATCGAGCGCGGCTCCTTCCGCCCCGTCACCCACGTCACCAACGACATGCTCGACTGCGCCCGCACGATGTTCGAGACCGAGGAACGCCTCCGCGGCGAAGAACCCGAGGTTCTTATGGAAATTACCATGCAGAACCTGCTCTCCGGCGGCGAACTCGACCTCCGCGACTTCCTCGACCGCGTCGACATGCTCGCCGCCCTCGGCCGCACCGTTCTCATCAGCAATTACGGCCACTACCACCGCCTCATCGCCTACCTCACCCGCTACACCGACCGCCTCATCGGCCTCCCCATGGGCCTCCCCGCTCTCAAGGACCTCTTCGAGGAAAAATACTACGTCGAACTCGAAGGCGGCATCCTCGAAGGCCTCGGCCGCCTCTTCAAAACGGGCGTCAAACTCTACGTCTACCCCTTCAAGCAGGAGGACGGCACCATCGTCCCCGCCGACAAGTGGGATGTCGCCCCCAACCTCGAGCACCTCTACCAGCACCTGCTCGAGAACAAATTCATCATCCCGATGGAGGACTACAACCCATCCTACCTCGGCATCCGCTCCGCCGACGTCCTCGCCTACATCCGCAAAGCCGACCCCAAATGGGAAGAACTCGTCTCCCCCGATGTCGCCTCCATCATCAAGAACCGCCAACTCTTCGGCTACCGCTGATGCGGAGGAGTAGCCGGTAAAGGGCCGCGAATCACGATTTGCCGAAAGCAATCAACCCTCAACCCAAGGTCTAATTTTTTGCGGACGTAAGTCATTGAGAGAGATGAGCGGTCGTTTTTGGTAAACAAAAAGAGCGTTTGGCGATGGGATGGAGTGGGATGAAAGACACAACACCATCGAAGAAGCGGCAGAAGTTGGAAGCCCGAGTGGCCACGGCGGAAGAAGTGGCCAGTTTTGACGAGAGTTTAAGGGAGCATCATCACTTGGGAGCGGGGCGAACGGTGGGTGATAGCCGGCCGCAGATTGTGGAGATCGAAGGGCGGGCGGTGGCCCTACTGGTGTGGGGACCGAGCTGCTACGCGCTCAAGGATCGGGATCTGTGGATTGGCTGGAGCTCGCCGCATCGCGTGGAACGGCTCAAGTTGATCGTGCAGAACCGCCGCTTTCTGGTGCTCGCGGCCAAGGGCCAGGAGCCCAATCTGGCCAGCGCGGCGATGGGAGCGGCGTTGAGAGCCTTGCCAGGACAATGGCTGGAGCGCTTTGGCTACCGGCCGCTTTTGGCGGAAAGTTTCACCGACCCGGAGAGCCACGCGGGCACCTGTTATTGTGGCCAGCAACTGGGAGGCGGTGGGAATGAGCGAGGGATACAGTCGGCACCGGGCGGACTTCTACATCCCCAACGAGCGTCCCAAGAAGCTCTGGCTGCGAGAGTTGGAGGTCGGGGACCGCGCGCGGCTGCGGGCCTGCGAGTTGCCGCCCGAGTGCCGGGGTGCGCTCATCGCCGCGCCGGGTGGAGTGACCCTCGCCCAGCACGAAGACGGCTCCCCCCAAGCCATCGCCGTCTACGACCAGAAAGAAAGGCACCCAGCGCTGCGAGCAAACCCTGAAAAAATCCGCCGCCACCTCCACCGAAACCCGCTACCACCTCTCCAGCGCCCCGCCCGGACATTGCACCAGCGCCCAATGGCTCGACCTCATCCGCGGTCACTGGGGCCGGAGTCGAGAACCGCAACCACTGGCACCGCGACGCCCTTCTGGGCTAGGACCGCGCCCGCAACCCCAACGCCCTGGCCAACCTTGCCCTTCTGCGCAGCGCCCTGCTCGCCCGACTCGCCGACACTATCCCCGACCACTCCCTCCCTCAAATCCGCGAACTTCTCGATTCCAACCCTCGGGCCACCTTCAACATCCTTGCCTCTCGAGTCCCCATAACGAAAGACCCTGCCAATCGGCCCGAAGCCTGCTTCCCCAGCGCATCGGGAGTTGCGTGAACCCCGCAAATCCGTTAGCCAGACTCCGCCCAGCATGATTTCCATTTCGATCGAGAATCTCACGAAGAAATTCGGCGGCAACGTCGCACTCGACGGCCTCACCTTCCGCATCGAACCCGGCGAGCTTTTCTTCCTCCTTGGCCCCAGCGGCTGCGGGAAAACGACGCTTCTTCGCAACATCGCTGGCTTCTACGTTCCGGACGGCGGTCGCATCCTCTTCAACGACGACGACGTCACCCGCCTGCCACCCCACCAGCGCAACACCGGGATGATGTTTCAGAGCTACGCCCTCTGGCCGCACATGACCGTCGCGCAAAATGTCGCGTTCGGCCTCGTCGAGCGAAAGGTCGCCAAGCCCGAGATCGAATCCCGCGTGAAGGAAGCCCTCGCCTCCGTCCACATGGACGCCTACGCCGAGCGCAAGATCGGCCAGCTCTCCGGCGGCCAGCAGCAACGCGTCGCCCTGGCGCGCGCTCTCGTCATCCGCCCTCGCTGCCTCCTCCTCGACGAACCCCTCTCGAACCTCGACGCCAAGCTCCGCCTCAAGATGCGCACCGAGATCCGTCGCATCTGCAAGGAATTCGGCCTCACGGCCATCTACGTCACCCACGACCAGAAGGAAGCCCTCTCGATCTCCGACCGCATGGCCATCCTCGAAGGCGGCCACATCGCCCAGATCGGCACCCCGACCGACGTCTACCGTCGCCCGACGTCCCGCGTCGTCGCCGACTTCATCGGGGAAACCAATTTCATCAGCGGAAAAATAACCCACGGCACCGCCGTCGAAACGGCCATCGGCACGTTCGAAGGCGTCGTCGCCGAGACCGACTGGACCCCCGCCACCGGCGAGGCGGTGACTCTTTCGATCCGCCCGGAGGCCTGGACCATCCGCGACAATCCGGGCGGCGAAAATTCCGTCCCCGGCCGCATCGGCGAATCCATCTACCTCGGCGAGGTCGCCCAATACCAATTCCAGTCCGGCCCCGAGTCGCTCAAGATCTTCGAGCTCAACCCCGATCTCACCCACCGCTCCGCCGACCGCGACCTCCACGCCACCGCCCACCGCGACGACGTCGTCATCATCCGGAAGTGAGGCGCACGATCCAGCTTCCTGTAGCGGCGGCCTGTGACCGCCGGTCGCTTGCCAAGGAGTCGACGCGTCGGCGCTCCCAGATCGCCGCTCCAAACCGCCTAATCGCAGAGTTCCGGCGATGAAACTCCGCATCATCCTCGTCATCCTCGCGCTGGTCTCCGTTGTCGGCGTTCCCTTCGCCCTGCGCCCGACCGAGAATCTCCTGGCCGCCGCCGACGACACGGTCGTCATCGTCACGCCGCACAACGAAGCCATTCGTTTCGAGTTCGCCCGGGCGTTCGCCGAATACTACCAGGCGAAGACCGGCCGCACCGTCCGCGTCGATTGGCGCCTCGTCGGCGGCACCAGCGAAATCGCGCGCTACCTCCAGTCGGAATTCCTCACCGCCGACGAGCGCGTCGGCGGCGCGACCGCCGGCATCGGCATCGACCTCTTCTTCGGCGGCGGCGCGTTCGACTTCATGGTCCAGGCCGCCGCCGGCCGCCTCGTCCCCAGCGACGTCATCAAGACGCACCCCGAGTGGTTCAACGAAGCCACCATCCCACTCTCCGTCTCCGGCGAACCCTACTACGACCCCGACGGAGCGTGGATCGGCACCTGCCTCTCGTCCTTCGGCATCTGTTACAACGTCGACTCCCTCGAGCGCCTGGGAGTGAAGGAGCTCCCCAGCGGCTGGCAAGATCTCACCGATCCGCTCTTCTTCAAACAGGTCGCCCTCGCCGATCCCACGAAATCCGGCTCCGCCGCCAAAGCCTTCGAAATGGTCATTCAGCAGCAGATGCAGCGGGAGGTCGACCTCGAGGACGAGACCCCCGAATCCATCGCCAAAGGCTGGGAACTCGGGCTCCAACTCATCCTCAAAGCCTCCGCCAACGCCCGCTACTTCACCGAATCCGCCGGCAAAGTCCCGATGGACGTCTCGCTCGGCGACGCGGCCATCGGGATGTGCATCGATTTCTACGGACGCTTCCAGAGCGAAGCCGTGAAAATTGGCGACCAGCCGTCCCGCATGGGCTACTTCACCCCCGTCGGCGGCTCATCGGTCGGCGTCGATCCGATCGGCCTCCTCCGCGGAGCACCCAACAAAGCGGTCGCGGAGGCCTTCATCGAATTCGTCCTCTCGCTGGAAGGTCAGAAGCTCTGGAACTTCGAGGTCGGCACCCCCGGTGGCCCCGTCAAATACGCCCTCCGCCGACTCCCCGTCCGCAAGGAACTCTACACCCCCGAGTTCACCAAATTCCGCTCCGACCCCGAAGTCCTCCCCTACGAGGAGGCCAAATTCTTCACCTACCACGAAGCCTGGACGGCCCCGCTCTTCTCCCCGCTCCGTTTCATCATCCGCGTCACCTGCCTCGACGCCCACGACGAGCAGGCCGCCGCCTGGAAAGCCATCATCGACGCCGACTTCCCATCCGAGGCCGTGGCAAAGTTCACCGACATCAGCGCCGTCGACTACCAACAGGCAATGGACGTCATCAAACCCACCCTGAAAAACCCCGACCGCCTCGTGGAAGTGAAGCTGGCCAAGCAACTCGGAGACCACTTCCGCAAGCAATACCGGGAAGCCAAAGAATTGGCGGAAGCTGCTTCAAGGAGAGACGGCTTCCAGCCGCCGAAGACCGCCAACCCCGGCGAAGCCGGCGAGCCGCTCCAGTCAACGAGCGGCGATTTGCAATTGGCTTCGCCTGTCTCCGCTTCGCTCCGGCTGCCGACCCAACCCAACGGCGAAGCCGCACCTTGACCCCCCACCGCCCCCACCAAGCCCACAGACATCAATTCACGACCACCCGCCCGCCAACCCTTTCTCATTGCGCATTTCCAATGACTAATTCTCTCGAATGAGCAAGTCCCTCGCCCTCACGATCTACGCGCTCACCGCGACGTTCTTCGCGTTCTTCTTCCTCTACCCGATCGTCGAGACGCTCGGCGGCGCGTTCTTTCTCCCCGACGGCGGCTTCACCCTTGCCTACGTTGCCGAGGTCTTCCAGAACCCGATCTACCTCGAAGGCCTCTGGAATTCCTTCCTCATGGCCGTCTTCTCGACGCTGCTCGCCCTCGCCATCGCCCTCCCCCTCGCCTTTCTCACCGACCGTTTCCTCTTCCCCGGCAAGACGCTCCTCGGCGCGATGGTCCTCATCCCAATGATCCTCCCGCCCTTCGTTGGAGCCATCGGGGTGAAACAAATTCTCGGTCAGGAAGGCGCCCTCAACGCCTTCCTCGAATCCCTCGGTCTCATGAACGCGCTCCACCCCGTCGACTGGCTCGGCGAAAGCCGCCTCACCGGCGTGGTCATCATGAACGCTCTCCACCTCTACCCGATCCTCTACCTCAACCTCGTCGCCGCCCTCGCGAACGTCGACCCGGCCATGGAAGAGGCCGCCGAGAATCTCGGCTGCACGGGCTTCCGGAAATTCCGCATCATCACCCTCCCGCTCATCATGCCGGGCCTCTTCGCCGGCGGCACCATCGTCTTCATCTGGGCCTTCACCGAACTCGGCGTCCCCCTCATGTTCGAATTCACCCGCGTCACCTCGGTCCAGATCTTCTCCGGCATCAAGGACATCGGCGGGAACCCGTTCCCGTTCGCCCTCGTCGCCGTCATGCTCTTCGCGACCGTCATCGCCTACGCCGTCAGCAAGTTTTTCTTCGGCCGCAGCGCCCACGCGATGATGGCCAAAGCGACCTCCGTCGGCGGCCCGAAACCACTCCCGCCCGGCAAAGCCTGGCTCTGCACCGCGGCCTTCGTCTTCGTCACCTTCATCGCCGTCCTCCCGCACATCGGCGTCATCCTCGTCTCCGTCTCCGGCGATTGGTATGGGACGATCCTCCCGACCGGCTGGACGCTCGGACACTTCGAGGCCGCCCTCGGCCACAACCTCACGCTCCCCTCGATTCAGAATTCCCTCAAATACGCGGGCTTCGCGACCCTCATCGACATCGTCCTCGGCATCGCCATCGCCTACGTCGTCGTCCGCACCAAACTCCCGGGGCGTCAGATCCTCGACGCCATGGCCATGCTCCCGCTAGCCGTCCCCGGCCTCGTCCTCGCATTCGGCTACCTCGCGATGACCCAGGAAGGCAAACTCTTCGGGTTCATGAACCCCGCCATCGACCCGTTTCTCATCCTCGTGATCGCCTACGCCGTCCGCCGCCTCCCCTACGTCGTCCGCTCGGCCGCCGCCGGCTTCGAGCAAACGAGCGTCACCCTGGAGGAAGCCGCTCAAAACCTCGGCTGCCCTCCGCTCAAAACGCTCCGCAAGATCACCATTCCCCTCATCGCCGCCAACCTCATGGCCGGCGGCCTCCTCGCCTTCTCGTTCGCCATGCTGGAGGTCAGCGACAGCCTCATCCTCGCGCAGAAGCAGGAAGATTTCCCGATCACCAAAGCGATCTACGAGTTGTATCAGCTCCTAGGCGAAGGCCGCTTCATCGCCAGCGCCCTCGGCGTCTGGGCCATGGTCTTCCTCGGAATCACCATCCTCGGAGCCAGCCTCATCCTCGGCAAGAAACTCGGCGCCATCTTCCGAGTCTAAGGCGGCATCGCCGCCCCCTCGTCCAAAAAGCTGGTAGGGCAGCCGGGCCCCGGGTGCCGTGATCCTCTCCCAGCGCGACCGACGATCCGAAACGCGCCATCCTGCCACATCGATCGCGCCCACCGGCGATCCAGCTTCACCCCACGCATCCCATAACCAAAGTGGCCACCCGCGGCGCGGCCACCCTACCCTCATCCCCTCCGCCGGATTCCGCTTCGCACCCCAGCCCGATCCCGCAAAGCTCCGACCTCGAACGATGATCGCCAACTATCCCGAAGAATCCTCCACCCGCCGCTGCCAGATCCGCCGCCACACCGGCACCACCAGCACGCCCGCCACCGACGTCCTCGCCACCGAAGAACCCCTGGCTATCGAACTCGGCTTCACCCGCGACGGTCACCGCGTCCACCGCACGATCTCCGTCACCCTCCGAACCCCCGGCGACGATGAAGCCCTCGCCGTCGGTTTCCTCTTCGCCGAGCAGATCGTCACCGACCCATCCGCCATCGCCTACATCGACACCGCATCCGATCGCGTCCGCGTCGAACTCCATCCCGACAACCCCGTCGACCTCACCCGCGCCAATCGCAACTTCGGTGCCACCGCCGCCTGCGGCACCTGCGGCAAATCCTCTCTCGGCGACCTCGTCTACGCCTTTCCCAAGCCCGATTCCACCACTCCCGTCCGCGCCGACACCATCCACGGCCTTCCCGCAAAACTCCGCGCCGCGCAGGCCAACTTCGACCAGACCGGCGGCATTCACGCCGCCGCCCTCTTCAACGCGAACGGCACCCTCCTCGATCACCGTGAGGACATCGGCCGACACAACGCCGTCGACAAAGTCATCGGCTCGCGCCTCCTCGCCGGAGACGCCCCTCCGTTCGCCGACACGATTCTCTTCGTCAGCAGCCGCGCCGGCTACGAGTTGATCCAAAAGGCGCTCGCCGCCGGCATTCCTACCCTGGCCGCGGTCGGCGCACCGTCCAGTCTCGCCGTCGAACTCGCCCAAGCCCACGACGCGACCCTCATCGGATTCGTCCGCGACGGACGATTCAACGTCTACACCGGCGGCCACCGCATCCCCTCATTCTCCTAATCGTAGTCTTTCTCTTCTCGCCCACACGTTCCTCGTGAGAACCTCCGGCCAATGAACATCCCCGGAGCCCAGCCACCCGAAGAACCAAAGGCCGCCGACCAACGCCACCCCCACCAGACCGCCGCCGGAATGCCCGCCGTCTGGCAGAGCCTCAAATTCATGGCCCGCGAAAGCGGCGTCATCCGCGGTCTTTCGACCTGGGCGAAAGTGAACCAAAAGGACGGCTTCGATTGCCAAAGCTGCGCCTGGCCAAGCCCCGATGCCGACCGCCACACCTTCGAGTTCTGCGAAAACGGAGCCAAGGCCCTCGCCAGCGAAGCGACCCGCAAGCTCATCACGCCCAAGTTTTTCGCCGAGCATTCCATCGCCGACCTCGCCGCCCAGAGCGATCATTGGATGGAAAAGCAGGGCCGCCTCGCCCACCCGATGGTCCGCCGTCCCGACGCCACCCACTACGAGCCGATCGCGTGGGACGACGCCTTCACGCTGCTCGGTGAGGAGTTAAAATCCCTGCCGACGCCCGACGCCGCCGCCTTCTACACGAGCGGCCGGGCCAGCAACGAGGCCGCGTTCCTCTATCAGCTCTTCGCCCGCCTCTTCGGCACGAACAACCTGCCCGATTGCTCGAACATGTGCCACGAATCGAGCGGCGCGGCCCTCAACGAGACCATCGGCGTCGGCAAGGGTTGCGTGACGCTCGACGACTTCGAGAAGGCGGATTGCCTCTTCATCATCGGCCAGAATCCCGGGACGAATCACCCCCGCATGCTCACGTCGCTCCAGCACGCCAAAGAGCGCGGCGCGACCATCGTTTCGCTCAACCCCATGCCCGAGCCCGGCCTCATGCGGGTCGTCAACCCAAACCCGGAAGAGTATCCGAACATCCTCAAATTGCCGGGCACGATGCTGCTCAACCGCGCGACCACGCTCACCGATCTGTGGCTCCCGGTCCGCATCAACGGCGACCAGGCCGCCCTGCGCGGAATCATGAAGGAAATGCTCGCCGCCGAGGACGCGGGCACGGCCGTGTTCGACCGCGACTTCATCGCCACCCACACGGATGGATTCGACGCCTTCCTCGCCACCCTGCGCGCCACCGATTGGGACGAAATCACCGACACGAGCGGACTCACCCGCGAGCAGATTCAGAAAGCCGCCGCGATCGCGATCCGTTCGAAACGCATCATCTGCTGCTGGGCCATGGGACTCACCCAACACAAAAACTCCGTGGCGACCATCAAAGAGGTCGTCAATTTTTTGCTACTCGGCGGCCACATCGGACGCGAGGGTGCGGGCCCCTGCCCGGTCCGCGGTCACTCGAACGTCCAGGGCGACCGAACGATGGGCATCTGGGAGAAAATGTATCGCCGCTTCATGGACGACCTCGGGCGGGAGTTTCGGTTCGATGCGCCGGCCAAACACGGCGTCGACACAGTCGAAGCCATCCAACAGATGCACGACGGGCCGATCCGCGTCTTTTTCGCGCTGGGCGGGAATTTTCTCTCCGCTACGCCCGACACGGAGTTTACCGCCGCGGCCCTCCAACGCTGCTCGCTCACCGCGCACGTGTCGACCAAGCTCAACCGCGCCCACCTCATCACCGGCCGCACCGCCCTCATCCTCCCCTGCCTCGGCCGGTCCGAGATCGACCGCCAGGCCAGCGGCGATCAATTCGTGACCGTCGAGGATTCCATGGGCGTCATCAATCCGTCCCGCGGCCACCTGCGCCCCGCCAGCCCCGATCTGCTGAGCGAACCCGCGATCGTCTGCCGACTCGCCCGCGCCGTCCTCGGCGACACGACCGCCGCCGATTGGCCCGCGCTCGAAGGCGATTACGACCGCATCCGCGACCACATCGAGCGGGTCATCCCGGGCTTCGAAGACTTCAACGCGCGTATCAAAAAGGACATTTTTTACCTCCCGAATCCGGCTCGCGACGCGCGCGAATTCCGAACCGCCACGGGCAAGGCCCGCTTTTCGACCACGCCCTTCGAGGCCATCCCCATTCCCGAGGGTCGCTACGTCATGATGACGATCCGATCCCACGATCAGTTCAACACGACCATCTACGGCCTCGACGACCGCTACCGTGGCATCCACAACGGCCGTCGCGTCGTCTTCATGAATCCCGCCGATATGAAGGAGGCCGGGCTCCAGCAGGGACAAATTGTCGACCTCACCAGCGAGTTCGACGGTGAGGAGCGGCACGCCCGACACTTTCAAGTCGCTCCGTTCAATCTCCCCACCCGCTGCACCGCGACCTATTTCCCGGAAACCAACGTGCTCGTCCCACTTCGCAGCACCGCCGACGAGAGCAACACCCCCACCAGCAAAAGCGTCATCATCCGCATCACGCCATCCCCCGACGCCGACGCGGCGGCGAAGACGCTTGCCGGGTGAGTCGCGGGCTTGCGCCACGGCACGATCCGCCCGACACTCCCGGCAATGCGATACGAAGACCTCTCCGACGAATGGAAGGAGTGGGTCGACCTCACCCCGATTCAACGCTTCGAAGAGAGTGAAAAAATTTTCGCCCAATACTTAGCCATAGGAGGCAGCCTTGATCCCGACCCCGATCCGACAAGTCCTTTCTACGATCCAGCGACATCGAGTCGAGGCGTTGCTTATGGGCGGTCAGGCCTGCGTGTTCTACGGCGCGGCCCAATTTAGCAAGGACGTCGACTTCGTCCTGCTGGGCGACGAGGACAACTTCGACCGGCTGCACGCGGCCCTCAGCGATTTAAAGGCGGACCGAATTGCCGTTCCGCCCTTCGCGCCCGAGATTCTTGCGACCGGACACGCTGTTCACTACCGATGCCGAATTCCGGAGGCGGAAGGTCTACGGGTCGACGTCATGACCCGTTTGCGGGATCTCGATCCGTTTCCCGAACTTTGGGAACGCCGAGCCACGATCACATTGCCGACCGGCGAGGATTGTCAGCTCCTCTCGATCCCGGACCTGGTCAAAGCCAAGAAAACCCAGCGGGAAAAGGATTGGCCCGTCATCACCGCGCTCGTCGAAAACCATTTCGTCGCCAATGACGCGGAGCCCACCGCGGACCGCATCGAGTTCTGGCTGTCCGAGATTCGCACGTCGGAGCGACTGATCGAGCTCACCGACCGCTTCCCCGCCGAGACTTCCAGCGTCCTGCCCCGCCGCCCGCTCCTCGCCCACGCCATCTCCGGCGACCTCGATGCCCTCCGCACCGACCTCGACGCCGAGGTCCGCACCGAGCAGGCGAAGGACCGCGCCTATTGGGAACCGCTCAAGCGCGAACTCGAGGCCTTCCGCCGCGCCGAGCGCGGAACGCTCTGAACTCAAGCCGCCCGCAGCGCGTCCAACCGGGCCGCGGCCCCGCCATCCGCGATCACCCGTCTCGCCAGTTCCAGCCCGACACCCAGATCCGCCGCGATCCCCGCCACGACCAGCGCGCCCGCCGCGTTCCAGCACACCAGATCCTCGACCGGCCCCGGGAGCTTCCCGCGAACGAGGGCTTCCAATTTCCGGGAATTTTCAGCCGCCCCGCCGCCGAGCAGCTCAGCGAGATCCGGCGCCACGATCCCGTGCGACGCCGCACTCACGGTGAAAGATTCGATCTCGACGCCTGACAGTTCGACCACCCGCGTGTCCCCCAGCGTCGACATCTCGTCCAGTCCGCCCACCGGCGTCTCGCCGTGCACCGCCCACGTCTTCTCCCGGCCGAGCTCCCGAAAAACCTCGGCGTAGACCGAAGTCATTCCCTGCTCGAAGACACCGGCCAGTTGCCGCGGTGGAGCCGCCGGATTGAGTAACGGTCCCAATTTATTAAACACCGTTGCCACCCCGCGCTTGGCCAGCGCGGCCCGCACCGGCCCGATCGCCCGAAAAGCCGGATGATAAGCCGGGGCAAACAAAAACACGCACCCCACGTCCGCCGCCATCGCCGCCGCCCGCTCCGGCGGCAATTCGATGTCGACGCCCAGAGCCTCGAGCACGTCGGCGCCCCCGCACTTCGAAGTGATTCCCCGATTCCCGTGCTTCACGACCGTCACCCCCGCCGCCGCCACCAGAAACATCGCCGCCGTCGACACGTTGAAAAGGCCCAGCTTGTCCCCGCCGGTCCCGCAGATATCCATGATTGGTCGCTCGCTCGTGATTTCGATGGGACGAGCGTGAGCGATCAGCGTCCGTACAAACCACGCGATTTCCTCCGCCGTCTCGCCCTTCGCCGTGAGCGCCTCGAGCACCGCCGCCCGCTCTTCGACGCCCGCCGCTTCATCCATGAGATACCGACAAACCTCCGCCACCTCCGGACCGCCTAGATTTCCGCCGTCCCGCAATTTTTTGCTGATCTCCCGCATCAACTCCTACAGTAGGACCAGCACAACCGCCGCGAAAAGCAGGATCGATCCCGCCAGCCGCCGCCCCATTCCGCCTTCGCCGCCTTCGGTCCACATCAGGTAGCGTCCCAGCACCGCCGCCAGCACCACGCTCCACACGGAACGGGACGAATAGACGATGTTCACCGCCGTCGCGTTACCGTAATGGCTCAAGGCCAGCGCCATTCCGAGCGCCTGCACGCTCAGCACCAGGCTGCCCAGAGCCAGTGGAATTCTCGCCGCGCTGGGAATTTGAAAAACCGCCACCCCGCGCGACGGGACGAAGACCGCCACCGAAAGAACCGCCACCACCCCGAACATGAGCGGAATGAAAGCCGCCACCCCAAACTTCGGAGCCCACTGCTGCACGAAGACGTCCGTGAACGCGAACGCCACCGCCGCCGCCACCGACATCACCGCATCGGCCCGGAACAGCCGCGGCCCCAGCGTCCGCCACGTCGCGCCCGTCACCAGAATCACGCCCAACGAACTCGCCGCCGCCCCCACCCACCAGCGCAGCTCCAACGCCTCGCCGAAAATCACCGCACTCACCGCCGCAATGAAGAGCACCTTCATTCCGAGCAGCGGTGTCGCCACGGAAACGTCGCCGTGGCGCAGCGCTTGAAAGGTAAAAATCTGTCCGAAAAAGAACGTCACGCCCGCGGTGACCGGCATCCAAGCGAGTCCCCAGTCGACCCCGCTCGCGAAAAACGCGAGCGGTGAAAACAAGACCGCCGCCGCGACGTTGACGACCAAATTGACCTGCGCCTGCCCGGCTCCCCCCAGAATCGACCTTTTGAGCAACAGCGCCGCGACGACGTAGAGCAGGGCCGACCCGGCGGGCAGTGCCAGGAGCCATTCCCGATCCGCCACTCCTCAGCGCATCCTCGCGAGCTCATCGAGCCGCGTCCGCAGCTCCGCGGCCGACCATTGCCCCACCACGACCGGACGCTCGATCCAGCCGTAGTTGAGCACCGAGCCGCCCGCCGCGAAGAGCAGCCGCGACACCTTCCCGTAACGCCCCATCGCCATGACGGCCACCGGGAGCGGCGCCTCTTCCAGGAATTCCAGCGCGGGAGACAATTCCGCGATCCGCCCCGCGGTGAACGCCACCTTCAGCACGTCCGCCCCGGCCCCTACCGCCCGCTTCGCCATCTCGCGCAAGCTCCGCCGGTCGGGAGCGCCTTCGAAATCGTGGGCCGACGCGATCACCCGCTGCTTTGCCGATTTGGCCGCTCGCGCCACGGCTTCCATCGCCGGCAGGGAAGACAATTCCAGGTCGATCGCCTTCACCACCCCAAGCACCCCACGGTAAAGGTCCGCCCGCCGCGCATCGTCGATCCCAGCCGCCCCACCTTCGCGCTCGCTCCGCACCGTCGCGATGATCGGCACCGGCAGCGCCATGAGCGTCTCGATCCGCGGGACCGACCCGAACAAATCCAACCGCAGCTCCACGGCGTCGAGCTCCCGCTCGGCCAACCGCCTCGCCGCCGCGAAACCGCGTCGCGACTCGATCACCCCGACGACATTCGCCCGGTCCAGGCGTAACGGTCTTTTCCTTTGACGCATCATCTGTGCTGAAATCTAGTGCCGTGGTCTCCGCCACCAGCGGGGCACGTTATGTTAGCGCGAAAACGGGAAATCAATCTTCAACTCAACGAACTCGTTGACGCCCTCCTCCTGGGCCTCGCTTTTTGGATCAGCCATCAGCTCCGTTTTCACGGCATCGTCAGTCTCGACGACTCGCCGGAGATCCCGTCCTTCAACTTTTTCTTCTGGGCGCTGGCGGTCATCATTCCCTTCGGCCCCTTCCTGCTCGAACTCCAGGGATTCTACTACTACCCGCTCGAAAAATCCCTTTGGAAATCCCTCACCCAGATCGTCCGTGCCGGGGTCTGGCTCTTCGTCCTGGTCGCCGTCAGCGGCTTCCTTTTCAAGCTGGAATTCCCCAGCCGCTCGGTCGCGATCCTTTTTGCCGTCACCTCCGCGCTCCTGCTCGTCGGGAAGGAAAAAATCTTCACCGCCATCTACAAGCGTCGGCTCGCCGGAGGTTTCGTCGCCGAACGCATCCTCATCGCGGGCGAACCCGCCAAAATGGCCGAGCTCGAAGCCGCCTTCACCGAGACGCAGCGACTCGAGATCGCCGTCATCGAGCGGATCGACCTCGAAGCCAACGACACGTCCGCCCTCGTCCACGCGCTGCACGCTCACTCGGTCGGACGCGTCGTCCTCGCCTTCAATCGCCTGGAACTCAGCTCCGTCCAGAAGGCGATCGCCGCCTGCGAGGTCGAGGGCGTCGAGGCCTGGCTCTGCGCCGATTTCATCCGCACGTCCATCGCCCGCCCCACCTACGAGGTGCTCGCCACCCGCCCGATGCTCGTTTTCCGCACCACCCCCGACATTTCCTACGCCCTCATCGTCAAGAGCGTCTTCGACCGCACGGTCGCCGGCCTGGCTCTTGTTTTCCTGTTTCCCTTCCTCCTGCTCGTCGCCGCGCTCATCAAGGTCACGTCGCCCGGCCCCGCGGTCTTTCGGCAACAACGCGCCGGTCGCCACGGGCGCGCCTTCACGATGTTCAAATTCCGCTCCATGCGCAGCG
This sequence comes from uncultured Verrucomicrobiae bacterium, assembly GCA_963719495.1. Taxonomy (GTDB): domain Bacteria; phylum Verrucomicrobiota; class Verrucomicrobiia; order Chthoniobacterales; family JAATET01; genus CAVVKW01. The sequence goes on along the minus strand of CAVRCI010000002.1, from coordinate 228,133 downwards.
ACGCCGAGATGCGCCGCGCCGAGTTCGAGGCCTTCAATCTCATGAGCGGTCCCGTCTTCAAACTCGAAGACGACCCCCGCGTGACTCCGCTCGGCCGGTGGCTCCGCAAGACCAGCATCGACGAACTGCCCCAGCTGCTCAACATCCTCCTCGGCCACATGTCGCTCGTCGGCCCCCGCCCGCTCCCGCTCTACGAAGTCGCGCAATTCGAATCCGCCGCCCACCGCCGCCGTCTCAGCATGAAGCCCGGCCTGACCTGCATCTGGCAGATCCGCGGTCGCAGCCAAGTGACGAAATTCGACGATTGGGTCAAAATGGACGTTGAATACATCGACAACTGGTCCCTCGGCCTCGATCTCTGGATCCTCATCCGCACCGGTCCGGTCGTCCTCTTCGGCTTCGGCGCGAAGTAGGGTCGCCGATCCGGCGGTTGTCTTTTCCTCACGTTCACCCGGCAGCGAACGCGACGGGCGGTAGCGGGATCACCCTAAATCGGGGAATGGACAGGATCCACAGGATTGGAAGGATTGAATTTCAGTGACTCCGAACAATGTCCCCGCTCACTCACTGGGCGACCGATCCACGCCTCATCAATCATTCCTGATCATCCCGTAAATCCTGTAAATCCTGTCTCATTTTTCTTTTCAGGAGGAGGTGAGCGCGCAATTTCCGGGGAAAGCTTATGACTTGCTCACGTCCGGGGACTTCGATCCGTCCGCATCGACAAAGACCGTGCCACCCGCCGACCTCACCGCTAGCATCCGCGACGTGGACGCCGAGGACGCAAAAACTTGGGCCGCCCAGTGGAAAGCCGCCGGCCCCGCACTGGCTGCCGTCCGAGCCGACGAGCTGCGCGCCTTGGACGAAACGAAAAACGCCGCCATCGCCGCTTCGTTCTTCGTCGACCCCGACGCCCCCGCCCGTCGGCGCCGCGCCCGCCGGGCCGATGGCGCCGATTGCGGCTTCGCAATTCAACAATCGATCTTTTTAAAGGAGCTTTCGAAATGAATCCAGTCCTGGAAGCGGCGCACGAACTTCAGCTCTTTTGCGCGGCAAACGGCTGGCGATTTTGCTTCATCGGGGGTCTGGCCGTTCAGCGCTGGGGCGAGCCACGCAACACCCAGGACGCCGACCTCACCCTCGTCACCGGATTCGGAAACGAAGAGCCTTTTGTCGAAGCCCTCCTGGCTCGGTTCACCGGACGTCGCCCGGACACCGCGGCCTTCGCGCTTCGCTACCGGGTCGTCCTGCTCTCCGCCTCGAACGGCGTCCCGCTCGACGTCGCCCTCGGCGCCATGCCCTTCGAGGAAAACAGCGTGGCCCGGAGCTCCGCCTGGTCGCTGCCCGGTGGCATCTCGCTGACGACCTGCAGCGCGGAGGATCTCATCGTTCACAAAGCCTTTGCCGGTCGAGACCGCGACTGGCTCGACATCGAAGGGATCCTCTTGGTTCGGCCAGACCGGCTCGACCTCGATCTCGTCCGCGCCGAGCTCGCCCCCCTGCTCGAGCTCAAGGAAGAACCCGAGTCGCTGCAAAGACTCGAGCAACTCTTCCGGGAACATCGGGAATGACTTACGGGACACCACGCTTGCTGGGCCACCCCTGGTCCCATCGGTCGCCGAGCGAAGGAGTCGTCCGTCGCCGGATCGGCATTGTCTTGATCGGACTCCAACCCGACCCGCGGTCGACCCGCGGGACCCTGGCGCCATGACCGTCGACCCCACCTCCCCGCCGGACCCACTCGCCGCCATCGAGGCCGCCGCCGTCGAGACCGCCGCCCTTCGGCGCTCCATCCTCGGCTACGGCGTCTTCGGCGCGCTCGGTGTCGGATTCGCCGCGATCACGCACTCGAACGCCATCCTGCTCGACGGTTTTTATTCCGTCATCTCCGGCATCATCGCCATCCTCGCGCTCAAGGTCAGCCGAATGGTCACCCGCCCCGACGACGACACCCACCCCTTCGGTTACGCCAGCTACGAGCCGCTCCTCAATGCCATCAAGGGCCTCCTCATCCTCACCCTCTGCCTCTTCGCACTCGGCTCCAGCTTGGTCGCGTTGTTCGACCGAGGTCGCGAACCCGCCTTCGGCATTGCGATCGTCTACAGCGCGATCTGCACGGTCGGCTGCCTGACGCTCGCCTGGCACCAACGCCGCGCCGCCCGGCAGACCGGATCGAGCCTGCTGGCCGTCGACGCCCGGAGCTGGGTCTTCGACGGGATCCTCAGCGGCCTCGTCGGCACGGCGTTCGCGGGAGGGATTTTTCTCGGAAAAACCGCCTACGCCGATTGGGTCCCTTCCGTCGACCCCGCCCTCACCGGCATTCTCGTCCTGCTCCTCCTCCCGGTTCCACTCCGGACCATTTGGGAAGGCGTCGGGCAGCTCGTTTTCTCCGCGGCGGATCGGAGGATCACCGCGCAAATCGTCCCGACCTGCGAAACTGCCATTCGCCCCTGGAAGGCCGTGGATTCGCGAATTCGCGTCGTCCAGATCGGTCGCTCGATCTACGTCCTGATCACCGTGGAAATCGGACCGGACGCCGAGCCACCGCGGACAACCGAGTTGGACCGACTTCGCACCGATCTCGCTCGGGATTTTCAAAAGTTCGCGCCACGCGTCGTTGTGGACATCATTCCGACCCATCGGCCCGGGCTCCTCTAACCCACCGGATGTCCGGGCGGATTTCCCGAGTCCTCCGTTTCCCGCGCTCCCCGGCATCCGGTCGCCGGGAGCCCCGACCTCGGCGGCGGCGTTGGGAAATCACCCGCGTTCATCGATTTTTGATCTTCCGCCCGCTGGAACGGTAAAAAAAACGCCCGGGCGATCCCGGCCACGACCCCCTTCTTTCGCCCACAGGGTGACAGATCCCCTGCCTCGTAAGTCAGGCCTGATCATCCTCTAAATCCTGTAAATCCTGGTTCATTTTCCCTTTGAGAATAGGCCACACTCCACTCGCCGCGCGCCCACCTTCGACCGGCGCGGCTTTTCGAAAACGGTCGCCGGCGCCGCTGCGTTCACCGCCGCTTCCGGCGACCTTGGCGTGCCGACCGCCCACGTGGCGACGCTCTTCACTCGAACGGGTCGATTCCGGAATTAAACTACTTCCAGATAGGTAATTGCATCGATTTTTACGGCTATATCATGAAGATCGTCGACGACCAAATCGGCCAGATTCTCGACGTGATCACGGGACCAACCGGACAGGCTTTGCGCGACAACACTTGGATCGTCCGCACCGCCGATCACGGCGAGCTGGGAGTGACCTACGGCGGACCGCGCCAGAAGGCCTTCATGTGCCACGACAGAGTCGTCCGCGTCCCGCTGATCTGGTCGAATCCCGCCGACTTCCCGAGGAATTTTACGACCTCCGTCCCACCACCCTCGGCGGCACCAACTCCGACGACACCTTCGACCAGCCACTTGAACTCTCCAAACTGTCGGTCTGGGCCGCGTCTTCTCCGGTCTTCCCGCCCTCGCCAACGCCGTCCAAATCGCCAAGCGCACCCAGATGGCAAGCGAACTCCCCGCCATCGTCTCCGACTGGCAACGCCTCACCATCGTCCGCCAGTAACTACCGACCAAAACCAAAGCGCTGGTGGAATCGGGACCTCCGGGCCCGAAGACCCGCGCCGCGGTATCGGTATGGTTGCCGTATGGGTTTAGCGTGATTCCGCGGGCCGGAGAAGCTGGACGGCCGGAGATGCACGATTTCCCGCGGGATCCGAAAAAACGGGGTGGAGACGGCTCGTCCGCACGCTCGAATCGGGAGGACGAGCCGTCCTCCCCCCCCGCGTCCGGGACAGCCCCGCGAGCCCCAGCCGCACACGCTGCGCCTCGATGACCAAGAATCAAAAACCGAAAGACCCACCACACGGCCCAGCTTCGCCCTCGACCCTCGACGACTCGACCCTCGACTCACTCCAGCCGTTTTCTCCTCGCCAATCCCCCGCCTGCCACCTATCTCCATCCGCTCCATGTCCGAAGCTTCCGCGAAAAAAATCAGTGTTGTGACCGGCGGTGCCGGGTTCCTCGGTTCCCACCTCAGCGACCGCCTTCTCGCCGAAGGCCACAAGGTCATCGCCATCGACAACCTCATCACCGGCAACGTCGCCAACATCGAGCACCTCGCCGGCAATCCCGATTTCAAATTCATCGAGCACAACGTCACGGAATACATCTTCGTTCCCGGCGAGGTGGACTTCGTCTGGCACTTCGCCAGCCCCGCCAGCCCGATCGATTACCTTGAGCTTCCCATCCCCACGCTCAAGGTCGGCTCGCTCGGCACCCACAACGCCCTCGGCCTCGCCAAGGACAAGGGGGCCTCGTTTTTCCTCGCTTCGACCTCCGAGTGCTACGGCGACCCGCTCGTCCATCCGCAGACCGAAGACTACTGGGGCAACGTGAACCCGATCGGTCCTCGCGGCGTCTACGACGAGGCGAAACGCTTCGCCGAAGCCATGACGATGGCCTACCACCGCTTCCACAACATGGACACGAAGATCATCCGCATCTTCAACACCTACGGCCCCCGCATGCGTCTCCGTGACGGGCGCGTCGTCCCCGCCTTCATCGGCCAGGCCCTGCGCGGCGAGCCGCTCTCCATTTTTGGCGACGGCTCCCAGACCCGCAGCTTTTGCTTCGTCTCCGACCTCATCGACGGCATCTACCGCCTCATGATGAGCGATTACCACGAACCCGTGAACATCGGCAATCCGGGCGAGATGACCATCAAGCAATTCGCCGAGGAGATCATCCGGATCACCGGCTCGGCCTCCAAGCTCGACTTCAAACCGCTCCCCGTCGACGACCCGAAGGTGCGCCAGCCGAACATCGGCCTCGCCAAGCGCCTCCTCGATTGGGAACCCAAGGTCGAGTTCGAGACCGGAATCACCGAGACCATCGAGTTTTTCCGCGACAAGGTCTGATTTTTCCTGAAACGCAAAAGAGTTTTCACAAACAGGTTTACGTCCCCGATTCCGCTGTCTACGATCCGTCCGTCGACCCCTACCAACCCTCTCAACCACTGATTTCATCGTCGAAAATGAAGCTTTCCTCCCGATCCTTCCTCGTTCTACTCGCCCTCTCGATTGCCCCCCTCGGCCAAGCCCAAAACACAGGTTTTGCCGTCCAGAATATCGACATCTCGTTGGAGCCGACTCCGGTCTACAATCTCACGATTGGCCCGCAGCGGAAGGCCAATAGCCAGGATTGGATGATGGTCGAAACCGAGTTCGCCTACGAACCCCGAGAGCGCAACGCCGATCCCTTCCTCGACGAACTCACCCTCAATTACTACATCCTGCTCGACAACAAGAGCCGGGAGAATCCCGCCGGGACGCTCCTCGTCGGCACCGTCACCCACGTCGCCATTCCTCCCGGGAAAGAGCTGCACTCGGTCGCATTCGTCAGCCCGCGGACGCTCCAACGCTTCTTCGAGGGCAAGACACCCTCCAAGGCGCAGGCCACTCAAGCCGTCGGCATCACGATTTCCCGCCAGGGTCAGATCGTCGCCGAACAGAGCATCGGTGCCGGCAAGGGCAAACCTCAGTGGTGGAATCAATTCCAGCAAACCCCGGGCTACGTTCTGAGTAAGGACGAGACTCCCTTCGCCCCCCTGTTCTGGGACTACTACGAAGCGCTGAAGGCGGCCCCGGCGCGCTGACCCATTCCCAGCCACCGACCCACTTCGCTTCTATTCCAAATTCGATGGCCGCAACGAACCGCACCCGTGTCCTGAATCTGGGCATGCAGACGGTGACCCTGGGTGAATTCCAGGTCTCACCCGACGGATCCCTCACCCTCCTCAATTTCGAATCCACCGAATTGATGGCCGACCCGGGCGCCGACGCCACCCGATCCGGTCAGCTCAAAGTCGCCATCGAGCAGCTCCGCCAGAGCGCCAAGGGCAAGCCCGGTCCCGTCAGTTACTCACTCCCCTCGCAAGCCGTTTTCGCCCGCTACCTCTCGCTCCCCGGCTCCACGCCCCACGAGCTCGATCAGATCATCGCCTTCGAAGCCCAGCAGAACATCCCCTTCCCCATCGACGAAGTGGTCTGGGATTACCAAGCCCTGGGCGAGGCCGAAGAGGGCAAACTCAACGTTGCCCTGCTCGCCATCAAGACCGACACGCTCGAGGAAGTGAACGCTTCCGTGGAAGGCGCCGGCTTCTCGCCCCGCGTCATCGACGTCGCCCCCATGGCGCTCTACAACGCCTTTCGCTACAACTACGGCGATCAGGCCGGCTGCTCGATCCTCATCGACATCGGAGCCCGCACGACCAACCTCATCTTCATCGACGGAAACAAGGCCTACAGCCGCAGCATTCCGATTGGCGGAAACACCATCAGCGTCGCGATCGCCAAAGAACTCGAAGAGCTCGTCGAACGCGCCGAATCGCTTAAACGCCAGAAGGGCCTCGTCGGACTCGGCGGTTCCTACGCCGACCCCGAAGATCCCGTTGCCAGCCGCATCGCGAAGCTCGCCCGCACGACGATGACCCGTTTGCACGCCGAGCTTGCCCGCTCCATCAGCTTCTACCGGGCCAATCAACGCGGCAACCAGCCCGTCCGGGCCTACCTCGCCGGCGGCACCGTCGCGATGCCCTACATGCTCGAATTCTTCGCCGAGAAGATGCAGATGCCCGTCGAATTCTTCAACCCATTCCGCAACGTCGCCGTCGCCGCATCCGTCGATCAGGCCGAGTTGTCCAAGAGTGCCCCGGCTCTCGGCGAAATCGTTGGCCTGGCGGCCCGCCAGCTCGGCAATTGTCCGGTCGAGATCAACCTTCGTCCCCCGACCGTCATCCGAGCCCACGATCTCGACCGTCGCAAACCCTACCTCGTCGCCGCTGCTCTCTGTGTCTTTCTCGCGATCGCGATGTGGATCGTCTACTTCACTCAGGCTGCAACGGTCAAAAGTCAGGTTCTCGACGAAGTCACGGCCGAAACGAACAAACTTCAGACGTTCGCAGCCGCGTTCGACCGGGCCGCTGCCGAGAAGAAGAAGCTCGAGGCGCTCACCGCACCCCTCCTCACCGCCGTCGCCGAGCGCCAGGCTTGGCTGGCGATCATCAACGACCTCGGGCAAAAACTTCCTGCCGATTTCATCTGGGTGACTCAAATCACCCCACTGTCGAACAACAACCCGATCACGATCGGCGCCTCGGAAGCCGACAGAAGCCGCATCCAGCCCTCGGCCCCCCAAGCACCTGGTGGTGCTGATCAAGCGACGGCGCCCGCCATCGACGCCCTGCGAATCGATGGACTCTACCTCGACAACCCCGCCCAGGCCAAAGTGATCGATGACTTCGTCGGGAACCTCGTGTCGTCCGACATCTTCAACGTGAACGCGGGCGACAACGCAAAAATCGTCACGAAGCGCAGCACCCAGGACGACAAGACGTGGGCTTATTCCTACCAAGTCGTCCTCCCGCTAAAAAATCCGATCCTCCTCCCATGAACTGGGTCAAAAACAATCCCTTCCTCACCGCCTTTCTCGTCGTCGTCATTCTGGTCGCGGGCGCGCTCGGCTACTTTCTGAACGTCGCCTACGGCAAATATGCCGCCGTCTCCGAGCTTTACGACACCCAGGTCGGCAAGCTCCAGCAGCTTCAGAATCGGACTCCATTCCCGAACGCAGCCAACAACGACGCCTTCACCGCTTCGCTCGAAGACTACTCGAAGGAATCCGACGCCTTCCTCGAGCACCTGGCCGAAACCCAGCTCCCCTACGAAAACATTACTCCGCAAGCGTTTCAGGATCGTCTGAGAGCCGTCGTCTCCGAAATCGAAGCAGCCGCCCAAGCCCGGAACGTCGAGCTGCCGGAGAACTTCTACATGGGCTTCGGCAAGTATCAGGGAACTCTCCCGAACGACCGTGCCGCCGGCCCTCTCGCCCGTCAGTTGGCCGCGATCAAAATTCTGGTCGACCGTCTGATCGAATTCCGTGCGACTTCGATCTCCGCCGTCAACCGGACGGAGCTCAGCGAAGAGTCCGGTCGTCCGCCGACACCGCGGCCGAACAACAATCGCGCAGGCAACGCCAAGGATGCGGAGGCTCCCGCGATCATGACCAAAGCCCCGTTCGAGTTGATCTTTGTCGCCGAACAAGGCCGGGTCCGCCAGATCCTGAATGCCGTCGCGAGCAGCGAGCAATTTTTCATCATCCGCAATCTCACCGTGGTCAACAGTCAACTCGAAGGCCCTAGTCGGACCGAAGAATTCGCCGATTCCGCCTTCTCCGCCGACCCGAGCGTCACCGGGACTCCCGATGCGCCCGGGAGCCTCAAGGTCATCGTCGGTCGGGAGAAACTGACCGTCGCCGCTCTCATCGAGATGGTCACCTTCACCCCGCCGGAACCAGTCGCCTCGGCGACTGCTCAACCCTAGTTTTCCGGACCTGCCCTTAATTCCACATGGATTGGCTCAAAAAGCACTACGACCGCGTCATTCTGGCGGTCCTCGGTCTTCTCATCATCGCCTGCGCGGCGATCATCGTTCTCAGCTCGCTCTCGTTCAACGATATCTTCGACGAACGCGATAGCCGCAAACCGCCTTCCGCGGACTTCGACCGACCGGACAGCAACTTGGTTCAGACCCAGATCGAATCCTTGAAATCGCCAGCTGAATGGACTCCCAGCGAGGGATCTCTCTTCGTCTCCAAACCTTACGTCATCGTCGATGGAAAACCGGAGAATCCGCTCAGCAAGGACAGCAAGCCACTGCACCCGCCGGTCCCCAACGAGTGGCTCGTGAAATACGACCTCGATTATTCTCTGGGCGACATCCTCCAACGCGATCCGGATAACGACAAATTCTCGAACATCGAAGAGTTCGAGGCAAACACCGACCCGACCAGTGCCGCCTCCGAGCCCCCCTACATCACCAAACTGCGTCTCAAGGAATTCATCCAGATCCCGTTTCGCCTCAAGTTCAGCGGCAGCCCGGACAACGGCGAAACCTTCACGATCAACACCCGGGACCTGCAATCCCCCACTCAGTTCCTCAAGCTCGGCGACGCAGTCGCCGGCACCGCTTACAAGGTGATGAACTACGAGCAAAAATCCGAGACCAGGGACAGCGGACTCACCGTCGACGTCTCGGAGCTCACCGTCCAAAATCAGGAAACCGGCGAGAAAATCGTTCTGGTTTACGACCAGGAAGTCAACTACCCGACCGGATTCGCGCTTTTCCAATACCTCTGGGACGGCTCGGAAACCAAGGTGATGAAGAACGAAACCTTCTCGGTAGCGCCCGAGCCGGATGTCAAATACAAACTCATTGACATAAGCGACTCCGAAGCACTAATACAACGCGCCTCCGGGGAAGAAATCAAGGTGCCCGCCTTGAAACTCTGATCCGCCCGGCACCTTCCGCCTCTGATTAAGACCGAATTCGAGTTCGCCGAGACCCTTTCATTTTCCACCCCGCCGACTGCCCTGACCATGCTTAGAAAATCCCTCATCGTAACCGGAGCAACCGCTTTCCTCCTCGCTCTCATCGCTCCCGCACCCGCTCAGACGTCGGGAGTCCAGGGAGCCGCTGAACGCGAGATTCGTCGTCGCGAGATGACTCAGGACTTCGCTCAAAACGCTCTCAACAAGGGCACCGAGGCGTTGATGAACAACGATTACGAGTCGGCGTTCGCGTTTTTCAAGACAGCCGTCGATGCCCTGCCCGCTGGCGGAGAAGCAACCCTCGAGATTCGCGAAACCGCGATGGACGGCTTCAAGCGATCCGTGATTCAACTCACCGAACAGCGCATCTCCGAAGGGCGCTACGAAGACGCGGAAACGACGGTTCGCGTCGTCCTCGACGAGCGTTATGACGCAAACTACGGACCGGCGCTCGATTTGCTGGCCAAGCTGGAAGCGCCCGACCGCTACAACAAGACAATCACCCCGGGGTTCGTGGCCGACGTCGAACTCGTCAAGCAACTGCTGCGCGAAGCCGATGGCTTCTTCCAGAGCGGACGCTTCGACCTCGCTTTCAAACGCTGCGATCAAGTTCTCAACGTCGACAAATACAACATCGCTGCCCGCCGACTTCAGGAGAAGATTAACAACGCCCGGCAGAACTACGGCGAGAACGCCTACAACACCACCCGCGGCGAGCTCCTCAGCGACGTATCGGGCGGTTGGGAGCTACCCGTCACCAAATACGACGACGGCCCGAATCAAATCATCGAACAACCCATCATCGACGCTCGCGGCACGAGCGCCATCAACCGGAAGCTGGATACCATCCGCATTCCCAGCATCAACTTCCGCGAAGCCACCGTCCGCGAAGCTCTCGACTTCATCAAGCAACGCTCGCGTGACCTCGACACCGAAGAATCGGACCCCAACAAGCGCGGCATCAACATCGTGCTCAAGCTCGACGCCGCCAGTGCGGATTCCGGCCAGCGGATCACCCTCTCGCTCACCGACGTTCCCCTTCGCGAAGCGCTCAATTACATTGCCACCGCCGCCAGCCTAAAGACGAAGGTCGAGCCCTACGCGGTCGCCGTGGTTCCGCTCAGCGAGCGCACCGACGTCCTCATCACCAAGGAATACAAGGTCCCACCCGGCTTCATCTCGAACGCCCCAGCCGCGGGTGGCGACGCCGGCGGCGGATTCGGCGGAGGCTTCGGCGCCGCCGCCGACTCGCCCACGGTTGCTCGCTCCGGCGCTCGCGAATTTCTCGAAGCCCAGGGCGTCGAGTTCCCGGAGGGTGCCAGCGCCAACTACCTCGCCAGCAGCAGCCGCCTGATCGTTCGCAACACCCAACCGAATCTCGATCTCGTCGACCAACTCGTCGACTTCGACGCCACGGTCGTCCCGAGTCAGGTCGAAATCGAATCCCGCTTCATCGAAATCACCCAGAACAACCTCAAGGAACTCGGTTTCGACTGGTTGCTCGGTCAGTTCGGTCTCCCATTCGGAACGGGCGTGTACGGCGGAGGAGGAACGTCCGGCGGGACCAGTGAGATCTCGTCCGGGGACTTCCCCATCACCGCACCCGGAACGGGGCTTCCGATCGGCGCAACTTCGGCAACCTCGGGACCGCTGACGTCCGGCAACCGGAGCGGCTCGACCGCGATCAGCGCGAACGCCATCGATGGACTGTTGTTCGCCGGACCCGCCGGACCCGCACCCGGCGTCCTCGCTCTTGCGGGCGTTTTTTCCAACCCTCAGTTCCAGGTCGTCCTGCGCGCCCTCGATCAGCAGAAGGGCATCGACCTCCTCTCAGCCCCGAAAGTTACGACCAAAAGCGGTCAGCGGGCCACGATCCAGCTCGTTCGCGAGTTCCGCTACCCCGTTCAATTCGATCCACCGCAGATCCCACAGACCGCTTCGGCAAACAACGCTGTCTTCACGCCGACCACGCCGTCGCAGTTCGAAACCCGGAATATCGGGATCGAGCTCGAGGTCGAGCCAACCGTCGGCCCCGATGGCTTCACGATCGACTTGAACCTCTCGCCGCGTGTCACCGAATTCGACGGCTTCATCAACTACGGCAGCCCAATCGGCACCGTCGCGCAAAGTGTCATCGGAAGCACCCTGACTGAAACCGCGTTCACGACATTCCTCGGCCCCTCGGTCCCCCTCGTTCTCTCGGAAAACGTGATCAATCAGCCGATCTTCAGTGTCCGGCAAGTCACGACGCAGGTCACGGTCTACGATGGTCAGACGGTCGTCCTCGGCGGTCTGATGCGGGAAGACATCCAGAAGGTCGAAGACAAGACCCCGATCATCGGTGACATCCCGCTCATCGGGCGGCTGTTCCGCTCGTCAGCCGACCAGCACATCAAGCGCAATCTCGTGATGTTCGTGACGGCGCAGCTCCTCGATCCGGCCGGGCAACCGCTCCTGCGCACCGACGAAGAGGACGAAATTATCGCCGCGCCCGATCCCGATGCCCTCGGATCCGAGATCATCTCGGGCGACCCTCTGTCCCTTCCTAGCCTCTAAACCGCTGCCGTTTTAACCGATGACCAAACCCCTCTCCTTCACCGCCACGCGCCTGGGTATTCTGCTCGCAGCGCTCGTTTCCCTCGCCCAAAGCGCCCACGCCCAAGTCAAGGGCGAGACGTACGTGGGCACCGGGTCCCTTAGCTCACAGTCCGAACGGGAGATCGTGCGCCGTCAGGAGGACGTCGTCATCGCACGACAGTTCATCACCGAAGGTGACCGCGCCTGGGCAAAGGAAGATTACGAGACCGCCTACCAGAGCTACTTGAATGCGCTCGACCTCCTCGGCCCCGGGGCTGCCACCGGCGGAGAACGCTCGGAGACCCTGAGCAAGTTCAGCAAGTCCGGCCTCGCTTACGCCAACGAGCTCATCGATACCGGTCGCTACGCCGATGCCGAGAGGGTCGCCAAGACCATTCTGCTTCCCGAATACAACCCGACCTACACCCCCGCCGTCAAACTGCTCTCCCAACTCGAGCAACCGGATTACTACAACAAGACGGTCACGCCGCAATTCGCCGCCGACCGTGATGAGGTCTCTCAGCTCTTGATCGAGGCCGAAGGCTTTTTCACCACCGGGCGCTACGATCTCGCCACCCGACGCTTCACGGCAGTCCTCAACGTCGACCGCTACAACATCGCCGCTCAGAAGGGCCTCGAGAAAATTGCCAACGCCAAGGGCGATTACTACGAGAATGCCTACAACGAGACGCGGAGCCGTCTTCTCTGGGAAGTGACCGAGCACTGGGAACTCCCCCGTAAGAAATTTCAGGGTGGCAAGGACACGATCCGCGACACGACTCTCGGACCAGCCGCCCAGAACGAACAGATCACGGCCAAGCTGAATCGAATCATCATTCCTCAGCTCGATCTGCGTGACACGACGATCCGAGAGGCCGTCGAATACCTCCGCCAGATCAGTCAGCAGCTCGACACGCTCGAGCCTGACCCCGCGAAAAAGGGCGTGAATATTTTTCTCAAGGTCCCGAGCGGTTCCGCCGCCGCAGCCAGCGACGGCCTTCTTGGCGTCCCGGGTGACGATGTCGATGCCGCACCGGCACCGACGGCCACCGAGGACACGACCGTTACCCTGGCGCTGAACAACGTGCCTCTCTACGAGGCGCTTCGTTACCTGTCCGATCTGGCCGGTCTCAAAATCAAGATCGATTCGGTCGCCGTTTCGATCGTGCCGCTCACGGAAGTCACCGACGCCTTGGTCACGAAGGAATACCGCGTTCCGCCGACCTTTATTCCGAGTCAGGCCAGCACCGGAGAGACGGCCAGCATCTCGTCCTTCACGTTCAACTCGGATACCACCCCGGAGGAACGAATCAAGGGACGGCAGAACGCGCAGACCTACCTCGAGTCTCAGAGCATCGCTTTCCCACCCGGAGCCAGCGCAAACTACATCGCCTCCGGTAGCCGACTCGTCGTCCGGAACACTCAGGAGAACATCGATCTGATCGACGTGCTGGTCGACATCACCGTCGGACAAGCTCCGACCCAGGTCGAAATCGAGGCCAAGTTCGTCGAGATCAATCAGAACAATCTGAAGGAACTCGGATTCGACTGGACGCTCGGCCCCCTCCAAATTGGCGGGACCAACAGCCCGATTTACGGAGCCGGCGGATCTCCCGGTCTCAATTCCGCCGAGTTCCCATTCAACTCTCCCGGGGGCGGCCCGATCGGTCAGAATAACGTCACTGGCGGCCTTCGCTCCGGGCAGGGAGCAGGCGGCGAAGCCATCTCGGTCAACGGGATCGATGGACTCCTCGGGCAGGTTCCAGCCGGTGTGTCCCCCGCGATCTTCGGACTCTCCGGCGTCTTCACGAATCCGCAATTCCAGCTGGCAATTCGAGCACTCAACCAGAAGAAAGGGATCGACTTGATGTCCGCACCCAAGGTCACGACAAAGAGCGGCTCCAAGGCGGTGATCAACATCGTTCGCGAGTTCCGCTACCCCAGCGAGTTCGATCCGCCACAGATCCCACAGTCGACCGGCACGCTCAGCAGTGGGTCCATTTCGGCTCAGGGCTTCGTCACATCGGGCGTCATCACTCCCACGACTCCAACGGCTTTTGAAACCCGGAACACTGGCGTGACCCTCGACGTCACGCCGGTCGTTGGCCCCGACAACTACACGATCGACTTGGAGCTTTCGCCCGAGGTGGTCGACTTCGAAGGTTTCATCGACTACGGAACCCCGATTCGTGGCATCGATCCCGGCGAGCTTGCCAATCTGTTCACCCCGCGCGTTCAGGTCGTCACATCGAATGTGATCAACCAGCCGGTCTTCAGCACTCGGAAGGTGACCACTAATGTCACGATCTGGGACGGAATGACCGTTGCAATTGGCGGGCTCATCCGTGAGGACGTGCAGAAAGTCGAAGACAAAGTGCCCGTTCTTGGTGACATCCCACTCGTCGGCCGATTGTTCCGCTCCGACGTGGACCAGAAAATCAAAAAGAACCTCATCATCTTCGTCACCGCGAACCTAATGGACGCCGAAGGCAAGCGGGTCCGCTCCGGTGAGGAAGAGGAAGAGATCGTGGAACTCCTTGGGGTGCCCGACTCGGTCCCTCCTCCGGCCTACGAGATCAAGGGCGGCTACAAATAGGAGCTCAGCCAATGGGCTTGAAAGTCGGCGGGCGGGGTTGATCCTCTCCCGCCGATTTTTTGTTGAATCCTCGTGGTTCCGCCACCTCCATCCGCCAACCTCGACTGAACCCCATCGATCTCCATGCCCCGCATCGGCATCACTGGCGGCATTGCGTCCGGCAAATCCAGCTTTCGCAATCTGCTTCTGGAGCGGGTCGAGGGCGAATTTTTCGACACGGATCGCTGTGGGCACGAGTTATTGAATCGCAACACCGATGTGAGGGAGCGAGTCGCTGCCGAAATCTCGCCGGAAGCTTTCTCCGCCGACGGCGATGTAAATCGTGCGTTTCTGCGACGGATAGTCTTTGAAGACGACGCCATGCGCCGGAGCCTCGAATCGATCCTCCATCCAATCATTCGAAACCGCTGGACTGCTGCGGCTGCTCGGGCCACCGGGGTGGGTCGCAATTTCTTCGTCGAGATTCCCCTCCTCTTCGAAACGGGCGCGGAAACCGAGCTCGATCTCACGGTTTTGGTCGCCTGCCCGGCGACGCTCCAACTGCGGAGACTCGAGCGTGACCGGCACATGCCCACGGAAATCGCTCGGAAAATACTCGCATCCCAGCTCGGACTTGAAGTTAAGATGCGGCGTTCCGACCACATCGTTTGGAACGACGGGCCACCTCGGTTTCTGGAGGCCCAAGCCGAACTCTTCGCCGCTCTCCTGAACTCGCCAACATGACTGACTCTCCCGAGCCTCCGGTCGCGCCGACTCGCGCTCCCGCCACCATATCGATCAACGACCTTCACCGGTTCTCCCGCAAGGAACTCGTCGCCCGCGCCGAGGAATTGGAGATCCGAGTTCGCACCGACGGCAGCCTCCATCACCTCGTGATGGATCAAGTCCGCTTTCACCTCTCCCAGGGAGACCGCGTCGAAGCCGAAGGAATCGTCGAGAGCGAAAACGACCGCTCGATTCTCCGATGGCCGCAATTTCATTTCCGCGCCTGTCCGGAGGACGTCCTGCTGCCGAACAAACTGTTGGAACCACACGGCGTCCGGCCCGGGCAAAAGCTGCGCGTCGCAACGCGCAGCCCCGAGCGTCGTGAAAGCGGACTCGTGGCAGAAGCCATTCTCGAGATCGAAGACGTCCACGTTGCCGAGTGGGAACCGACCGTGGATTTCGAAAAACTGACGGCACTCTTTCCGAACCGGCGCATCCTACTGGAAGTCCCGGGCAGCAAGGAAATCTCCCCCCGGGCGGTCGACATCATCTCTCCCCTCGGCATGGGTCAACGCGGCCTCATCGTGGCGCCCCCCCGCGCCGGGAAAACGGTGCTGTTGAAGGAGCTGGCCCGGGCGATTCGCAAAGCCGAGCCCGGGATTCATCTGATTCTCCTGCTCGTCGACGAACGCCCCGAGGAGGTGACCGATTTCCAACGCGAGCTCGACTGCGACATCTTTGCCAGCACCTTCGACGAATCCCCCGCCCGCCACGTGCAGGTCGCGGAGCTGGTGTCCGAGCGAGCCAAGCGCCTGGTCGAGATGCGCAAGGATGTCGTCATCCTCCTCGACAGCATCACCCGCCTCTCCCGGGGCTACAACAACCTCATGCCCGGAGGAAAGAAGGGGCGGACGATGAGCGGCGGGATCGACGCGAAAGCCCTCGCCCGCCCCAAGCGATTTTTCGGCGCGGCGCGCAACGTCGAAGAAGGAGGTAGCCTGACGATTCTGGCCACGGCGCTGGTCGACACCCACAGCCGCATGGATGACCTCATCTTCGAGGAATACAAGGGCACCGGCAACATGGAGATCCACCTCGACCGCTCCGTCGCGGAGCAGCGTGTCTTTCCCGCTCTCCACGTCACGAAATCCGCCACCCGCCGCGAGGAATTACTCTACCATCCGGACGAGCTGGATCGTGTGTTCGAGATTCGTAAGCAACTGGCCGAAATGCCAGCCGTCGAAGCCATGGAAGTCTTCCAATCCAATCTCCTGAACACGGCGACCAACGCCGAGCTGCTGCTCAGCGGACTGCGCGGCACGTGATCGCGGACCACATCGGAGATTCGCTCCGGGCGGCTCGGTCGGCCCGGCGGCAGTTCGTCCGGCGGCACGGTCTGCGTGAGGCGTTGCTCCTTTGCCTACCCGCAGTCCTCCTTGCGGTTGCTCTTCGGGCGTACGTTCTCTGGCATTATCCGGTCGCCTTCATTCACGACGACAGCGCCGCGACGCTCGAGACCGCGAATCAGCTTCTGTCGAAGGCCGCTTTCGCCACCGAGGGCAAAAAAACGCCGCTGGTTCCGGCCGTCTATTGCATCCCCGCTCTGCTTGGGGTGCCCGTTCTCGGCTTCGCCGCCGCTCTCCAGCACGTCCTCGGGATGGCGCTCGTCCTCATCGTGGGAATGTTGGTTCGTGCCTGGTTCGTTCGCTGGCGTGTTTTCATCGTGCCAGTGACCTGCATCGTCGCGCTCCACCCTGCCATCCTCTGGTACGAACACGTTGCGCTGGCGGAGATCTACGCCGTCTTCGCCGCGCTCCTGGTGGCACTGGTCGGATGGGGCTTCAGCCAATCGCCGTCGCGCTGGAGCCTCGTGGCCCTGTATTTCGCCCTGTTGCTGGTAGCGACCGCTCGCCCCGAGGGACACCTCTTCGCGTTCCTCGGCGTCGCGCTCGTCGTCCGCGCCTTCTGGGGGCAACGGAAAATGTGCTTCGTCGCCACCGGCGCGACGTGCGCCTGGGCGTTCTTTCTTTTCGCGATCACCCAGACCTCTCAGGGAGGCACCCTCCTCTACGCTTCAGTCGTGCAATTCACCCCCGATCGTCTCTTCGCCTCGCCCGGTCTGGCCGAAGCCGTTCGCGACGTTCGGGACGAGAGTCGGTCGGAGTGGGCTTCGAACGATTTGCCGGGCCTCGTTCGGATCCGGAAATCCCTGCAAGCCGCGATCCGCGAGGACATGGTCGGGCGGGGCACTTCCGAGCGCGCGGCGAATGGGCGGGTCAACGGGATCGCCAAGCGCGCCGCCATCGAGACGATCCTCCGCAATCCGCTGACCATGCCCCGCTTCGCCGTTCAGAAATTCGTCATCGGCCACCACGAGCCGCTCACGCTCGGCTTCAACGACTACGCGCTCGAGGGGCAGATCACCGCCCTGTTCGAAGACGGAGAACGCCGGAAGGCCCTTCGCTACACGGAACTCGCGTGGGGCGAAAAACTCACAACTGAACGGGAAGCCGCCGAGTTCTTCGAGGCGACGAACACCCCGGTCCCCGGCGACTGGCTGCAGAACTACCTCATGGCGTTCCAGAAGGCTGCCCTGCTGCCGATCCTTTCCGTGAGTCTGCCGGGCTCCGAGGTGAAAGGCGGATCGATCCACGGACTCCCCGCACTTTACACGCTGGCCGTGCTCGGGATCGTCACCCTCGCGGTCCGCTCGCCCCAACCGCTTGGCTTCCACTTCCTCTTCGGCTGTTTCCTCGTCGCGCTTTTCCTGATCGTCATGATCACGGCCAACGTCCGGGCCCGCTTTCGCATCACGTTCGAACCATTCTGGTTCCTCTACGCCGCCGCATTTCTCGACTGCGCCTGGTCCGCGCTCCGGTTGGGAATCGACCGCGGGCGGCATCCGTCCCCATGAGAACTCGAAACGTTCTCGATCCGATCCTGCTGTTCTTCGGTGCGTTTGCCGTGAGCTGGATCTACCAGACTTCGCCATCCCTTGGCGACGACTTGAACTACTGGGGCCTCGCGATGGATCTCCACCTCGGCACTCCGGGTGCCTGGAGTGCGGAATCGTTTCACGATCTGCGCTGGCCCATCTGGGGACTTTGCTGGTTGCTCCAGATCCCCTTCGGATTCGACGCCCTCTCCTACTACCTTCAGCCGATCCTCTACCTCGGCGCCGGCGCGGTCGTGGTGCGCGCCATCACCCGGGAGATCGGCTCCAGCCGAGACGTCGCACTCCTGGCGGGCGTGCTCTTTCTCTTTCACCCGCAACTCGACTCGGTGATCGACCGACCGATGCCCGATCTCTCGGAGGGCTTCTGGGTCGCCTCGGCCTTCCTCGCGTGGTTGAAGCTGATGAGGTCGCCTCGGACTGGCCCGGACATCCTTTTATCCGCCGTCGTCGGTCTCTGCCTCGCAATCGGCCAGGCCAACCGGATCACCGGTGTCTTCGCGATCCCCGTCCTCGTCCTCTGCACGCTGGCATTCTACCCGCGCCGGATCCTGTGGCTGGCGCTCTGCGGCGGTATTGCCGCCGGCTTCGTGGCGATCGAGGCCGCCGTCTACTACTCGCTCACAGGAGACTGGCTCCACAACATCCACGCCAACCTCGGCGCGACCGGGAGAAAGGGCACCGAGACCCAGCCACTCTGGCAACTTCCCTTCCGCTTCCTCCCCGCATTTTACCGCCGCTATTCGGACGTCATCTTCATGGTCGCGGCCCTCGTCGGACTCTACCCCGCCGTCCGACAGCTCGGCAAACCCGGGCGCGCCCTCGTCGCCTACGGTTTTCTCTACCTGCTCACCTACAGTTGCGCACTCCAGAGCCTCTCCCCGCCCCGCCCGTTGGTGCGCGACGGCGACCGCTTCCTGGCCAGTCTCGCCTTCCCTCTCGCCATCGCCGCCGCGCTCGGACTGTCCTTCCTGGCCGTTCATGCCCGGCGTTTGGTGGTCTTCGCGGGCTTCGAACGATCGGCGTCGGTGAATCCGACCGTTCTCGTCGCCGCCATCGCGCTCGGGCTGATTCCCTTCGCCTCCCGCCCGTTTCGCGGCCCGAATTATCTGTCCGAAATTTCGGATTACGTCCGCACCGTTCCAGTCGGCAGCCGCATCCTCGCCAATCCCGCCATGCGGCAGGTCGTCACGATGGCGAATGCCGGGCAGGCCGCGAAATTCGATTGGACCCTCAAAAAAGACCTCCTCGACCCCGGCACCGAAACGTTGCGGGTCGCGGAACGCTCCGACCAGATCTGGTTCATCCGCAAATGGGTTTGGACCGGCACACGAAAAAAATCCGAATACGACCTCCTCGACGGCATCGGCAGCATCGCACCCTACCTCCGGGCGCCGCTCACGGACTGGACCGCCGCCCGCGCAATCGCCAAGGGTGACGTGCCGGATTTTGTGTTCCTCGTTCGTCGCGGCGACCAGCGGGAACTCACGCCACTGACACCCGATGGGCGCAATCTGCGGGAACTCTTCGTCCCCCAACTGGCCGTGCCGGGTCGGTGGGAACTCCCCAACCGCAACACCGACCCCACGGAGTACCTGGTCGTGCCGATCCCGCCTTCGCTGCGTGGGAAGACGCTCTTTCTCGGTCTCCGCTACTCTTCGGACGAGACGGAACCCGTCCGTGCGAACGTCTACTTCTACCGGGACGGACAGCGCATTCAGGAACTCACGCTCAAGCCCTACCTCTTCCCCGATCCCAGCGAGGATTTCTTCTTCCTCACGATCCCCGAAGCAGCCGACAGCCTCAGCCTGCGCCTCCGCATCAAGCCGGAGGCGAAACGCTTCACCCTCGACCGATTCGACCTTCTGATGGAAGAATCCACCCAATGACACTCCGCCACATCGCCGACCTCATCGATGGTCAGATCGCTCCCGGGAACGAATCTCTCGAGGTCACGCATCCCGCTTCGCTGCCCGAAGCCGCCGCGGGCGACATCGCGTTCTACGGCGATCCCCGCTACCTCGTGGCGCTCCGCGCGACCCAGGCGACCGCCGTGCTCGTGCCCATGGATTTCACCGAGCCGATCGCCGCCGCACCCGTTCGCTGCGCCAATCCCGCAACCGCTTTCGCGACCATTCTCGCGGAGTTCGCGCCGCCGCCGCGCGAGTTTTCAGCGGGCGTCCACCCGTCCGCCGTCGTCCATCCGGAAGCCGAGATCGACCCATCGGCGCACGTTGGCCCGATGGCAGCCATCGACGCCGGAGCCCGGATCGGAGCCGGCTCGATCATTCAGTCCCACTGCGTCGTCGGCCCCGGAGCCGTCGTCGGCGCCGACTGCCGCCTCCACCCCCGCGTCGTCATCGAAGATCGCTGCGTGCTCGGCGACCGGGTCGAAATCCAGGCGGGTGCGGTCATCGGGTCCGACGGATTCGGCTATGAACTCGAGAACGGCCACCACGCAAAAATCCCGCAAACCGGAATCGTGGAAATCGGCGACGACGTCGAGATCGGAGCAAACACCGCCATCGACCGCGCGCGCTTCGGGCGAACCTGGATCCAATCCGGCACGAAGATCGACAATCTCGTCCAGATCGCCCACAACGTCCGGATCGGCGAACATTCCATCCTCTGCTCGCAGGTCGGAGTCTCCGGCAGCACCCGCGTCGGACGATACGTCACGCTGGCGGGGCAGGCCGGCATCGTCGGTCACCTCGAGATTGGCGATCAGGCGATCGTCGCCGCGCAGAGCGGCGTGAACAAAAGCGTCCCGTCCGGCGAGATCGTCGGCGGTGGTCCCGCCCGTCCGATCAAGGAATACCGGGAAAACTGCGCGCAGATTTCCCGCCTGGGGAAACTCTACAAACGGGTCAAGGCGCTGGAAACCGGAGCCTGACGCTCCGGCCTCCCGCACCACGACGACGCCTCAGTCGAGATCGCCGCAGACTGCGACTTCCAAACCAAGCGCCCGCATCGCGGCCGCCTTCACGAAGAGACCCTTGATCGCGTCTTCGCGGCTGGGGGCGTAGACGACCTGAATGTGGTTCGCTTGGTGCCGGGCCATCATCTGGTCGCGGCTGATCCCCCGCAGGATCGCGTGCATGATCGGCCACTGCGGTGTGGTGAGTTCGAGACGTTCCTTGGTTTCCTCCTCCGGAAGCTCGACGACTTCACCTAGGCCGGTGTCGAACTTCAGCGCACCGTCCGCGACAAAAACCCGGCTCCAAACGATCCAACCCGGCTTGCTGACGCCGGCGAGCGTTCCCCCACCCTTGCCGAAATACATCGGCGGCTGGCGGTAGCTGTGGGATCCCCGCCAACCACCGATGTAGTGAGCGGGCGGCGCCGCTCCGGAAATGAGGAAGACCCAGACGTAATCGTCGAGTTCGCGCCCGGCGCACGTGCCGGTGAAGTGGCGACCCCACCGCAGATCGTGCAGGGTATTCTCCGGCTCGAATCCAAGTTCGCGCCAGAGTCCGTCCGTCACGAGTCCATCGAGGCCGGCGCACTCGTCGACTTCGTTGAAGTGGGGCAGCGCGCGACCCGGCAGGATGACTTCGCTCGTTCCCTCGCGGGTGACCGGTGGGCGGTCGACGTTGTTGAGCGTTCCTTCGACCAGATCCGAGGCCGGGCAGAGGTCCTTCAGACCCTGCTGATACTGAATGCCGATCGTCCCGCAGCCGAAATCGTCGGCAATCCGCACGGCGGCGACATACATTTTACACTGTTCGAGCACCTGCGCTTCGGTGAGCTCGGTGGCGTCGTCCGTGCCGAGGTGGAATTCTAAGCCCCGCCCGACGTACCAGTCGTAGACCGCCTGAGCTTCCGCTTCCGAGACCGTGAGCATGCGCGCGTAGAGCGCCGACTGACTCAGCCGCTCCTTGAAGACGCCGGTCGGATGGAGCAGGGCGTCGGGAATGATTGCGTTGAACATCCCCATGCAGCCCTCGTCGAAGACGCCCATGATGGCCTTGTTCTTCTGGAGCTCGGCGGCGAACCGCTCGCCCACCTCCGCCGCGGCCCGTGGGACCGTGACATCGGCCAGCGCGGCGACGTGCGAGGTGTCCTGCGTGATCGCACCCTTTTCCAGCCATTCGCTCAGGCCATTCTTGAAAAAATCGTCCTCGAATTCCTCGCTCCAGAGCGTGCTGTAGGCCACACCCGCCTTCGTCAGCGATCCGTTGAGATTCAGCATCCCGACGAGCCCCGGCCAGGTGCCGCTCCAGTTCGCGACCGTGAGGATCGGCCCCCGGTGCGTCGTCAATCCAGCGAGGATGTGGTGGCTGTATTGCCAGACCGCTTCCGCGACGATGAGGGGCGCGTCCGGCGGGATGTCCCGGAAAACGGCCATCCCGTATTTCTGACTGTCGATGAAGCCGTGCCGCTTCGCTTCGTCGTAGGCGTGGGCGCGCCGCACTTTCGCGCCGGTCGCCTCGACGGCGGCGGTGACCTGCTTTTCCATGGCGACCTGCGCGGCCTCGCAGGTTTGGTTTGCGGCAATGCGGAGGTCGCCGTTGGCGATGAGGAAGACAGTTTTCAAGGAATTATGGGGATGGGGTTGGGTTGCGATGGTTCGGGGCGATCAACTCGCCGAACGAAATTTCGAATGTAAGCGTGACGTATTTTGGGGACCGCGAAAAGTCCCGAGATGCTTCCGATGGCGGGACGCCCACCCTTCATCCGCCCGTCCGAATCGACGCCGTTACCACCCGCGACATGCACGCCCAATTTCTCCACATCGTGGATCGCGCCTTTCGAGGACGACACGCCCGTTTCGTTCGATTCCGGCGATCTCCCTCCGCGTCAACGCTCCGAATCCCTCATCACGTCAGCGACTGAGCGTCCACGTCCACCGTCACCCGCACGCCCTCCGGCATCGTTAGCTTCGCCAACACGTCCTTGATCGCCCGGCTCATCCGCACCGCGCTCGTCCCGCGCAGGCTCACCTGATACCGAAACAACGTCTTTGCTCGCGCCAGCGGAGCCGGCGTCGCCACCCCCACCAGCCAGTCCGCCGACGCCACCGCCTTCAATTTCCGCTCCACCGTCTCGGCACAGAACCGCACCATCTCCTCGTTCTCGCCGCGCACGGTCAGCAACACCATCCGCACGAAGGGCGGATGCCGAAACTGCTCCCGCATCGCCGCCTCCTGCTCCCAATACCCCGCGAAATCGTGGTGACGCGCAAACTGGATCGAAGGACTCGCCGGAGTGAACGTCTGCACCACCACCTCGCCCTCGTAATCCCCCCTCCCGGCCCGTCCCGCCACCTGCGTCAGCAACTGAAACGTCCGCTCGCCGCTGCGGAAATCCGACACGTGCAAGCTCATGTCCGCGTTGATGATTCCCACCAGCGTCACGTTGGGAAAATGCAGCCCCTTCGCGATCATCTGCGTCCCGATGAGCACGTCGATCTTCCCCGATTTGAACGCATCGAGCGTCTCGCGAAACCCACCCTTCCGCTGCATCGCGTCCGCGTCCATGCGCGCCACCCGGGCCTTCGGAAAAAACCTCCGCACCACCTCCTCGATCCGCTGAGTCCCGAATCCCGCGTGCCGAATCCCCGGATCCCCACAGCCCGGGCATTTCCGCGGCACCACCGCCGCATGACCGCACACATGGCACCGCAGCCGCTCGTCCTCCCGGTGATACGTCAGCGCCACCGAGCAATCCGGGCAATGGCAGACGTGCCCGCACACCCCGCAGAGCAGCGCCGAAGCGTAACCCCGCCGATTCAAAAACAAAATCGTCTGCTGCCCCAGCGCCAGCCGCCCCTCGATCCCCGCCGAGAGGATCGGCGATAGAATCGCCGGCTGCCCCTTCACCCGATTCTGCTGCCGCATGTCGACCACGCGAATCAGCGGCATCCGCCGGTCATCGATCCGCGACGGCATCGTCACCAACTCGTACTTCCCCGTCTTCGCGTTGTGGTAGCTCTCCATCGACGGCGTCGCGCTCCCGAGCAGCACCGCGCAGGGTTCCAGACTCGCCCGCAGCACCGCGAGGTCCCGCCCGTGATACCGCGGCGCCTCGTCCTGCTTGTAGGACGACTCGTGTTCCTCGTCGACGACGATGAGACCGAGATTCTCCAGCGGGGCAAACACCGCGCTCCGCGCCCCGATCACAATCTTCGCCCGGCCCGAATGCACCTTGTGCCATTCGTCGTGACGCTCCCCCTCCGACAAATGCGAGTGCATCACCGCCACCTCGCCCTGCATCTCCGCAAATCGCGACTTGAACCGCTCCACCGTCTGCGGCGTCAGCGAAATCTCCGGCACCATCACCAACGCCGTTTTCCCCAACGCCAGGGCGTGCTGAATTCCCTGCAAAAACACCTCCGTCTTCCCGCTCCCCGTCACCCCGTGCAGCAGGATCGGCCTCGCGATCTCGGGCGCGTCGATCGCCGCCTTCACGGCAGCCAGCGCAACCGCCTGCTCCGGGTTCATTTCCAATTCCGGCGAAGGCAAAAACACCCCCTCTGGATCCCGCGCCACCTCCAGCGATTCCACCACCACCCACCCCCGCCGCGCCAACCCCTTGAACGCATCCCGCAACTCTGGCACCGCCGCCACCTTGAGCCGCCCCCCCTCGGCCTTCAGTCGGTCGAAAGCCTCCGCCTGTTTCGCCGCCCGTCGCCGGATCTCCGCCAATTCGTCCACCCCCGGCTCCCGCACGATCCGCGCGAAGTCCGCCATCTTGTGCCCCAACTCCGCCTTGCGGATCACCACCGGAAGCACCGCCCGAGTCGCCACCTCCACCGGGCAACAGTAGTAATCCGCCATCCACTCCGCCATCCGCAGCAGCACCGCCCCGATCAAAGGCGAATTTCCCACCACCGAATCGATCGGCCTCACCCCCTTCGCGTCCGTTTCCGCGTGAACCGACACCACGGTTCCCAGCACCGAACGCGTCCGCAGAGGCACCCGCACCCGAGACCCCACCGCAACCGTCACCCCCACCGGCACCCCGTAGTCCAACGGCTTCCCCGCCGACTGATCCAAAAGCACCCGGGCAAAACTCATCAAAACGGCGGGCCTGCCCGCCCGGGGAGCGCGGGCTTCCAGCCCGCACCGGCAAGCTTCCAGCTTGCCGCACCAACCCAAGCGCGAAGCGCCACTTCCCCCCTCATCCCCGCTCCCGCAACCCCTCCGCGATCTCCCGCGAAAAATAAGTCAGCACGAAATCCGCCCCCGCCCGCTTGATCGCCAACACACTCTCATCCCGAGCCGCCGCGTAATCCAACCACCCCAGCCGGGCCGCCGCGTGGATCTGGGCGAACTCCCCGCTCACCTGATACGCCGCCACCGGCAGATCCGTTCGCTCCCGCACCCCTCGAATGATGTCCAGATAAGCCCCCGCCGGTTTCACCATCACCATGTCCGCCCCCTCCGCCTCGTCCAACGCCACCTCCAGCAGCGCCTCCCGCGCGTTCCCGGGATCCATCTGGTAGCTGCGCTTATCCACGCCCCGCCCCCCCACTTTACTTCCCACCGCATCCCGAAATGGGCCGTAAAATGCCGACGCGAACTTCGCGGCGTAAGAAAGGATCCCCACGTCCTCGAATCCCACCCCATCCAGCGCCTCCCGAATCGCCGCCACCCGACCATCCATCATGTCCGAAGGCGCCACCACGTCCGCCCCCGCCCGGGCCTCCGCCACCGCCAGCTCACAAAGCGCCGCCACCGTCGCGTCGTTCATCACCACCATCCCGTCATCCGACACCAGCCCGTCGTGCCCATGATCCGTGTAGGGATCGAGCGCCACATCCGTGATCACCACGAGGTCCGGCAGAGCCGCCTTCACCGCCCGCACCGCCGGGAACAGCACGTTTCCTTCCGCCGTCGCGTGCGACCCGGTCCCATCCTTCAGATCCGCGGCAATCACCGGAAAGATCGCCACCGCCCGGATCCCGACCGCCGCGCAAGCCCGGCACTCCTCGACGAGCCCATCGACCGACCACCGCATGACGCCCGGCATCGACGCCACCGCTTCCGGCTCGCCGTTGCCCGCCCTCACAAAAAGCGGCTGCACCAGATCCTCCGCCCGCACCACCGTCTCCCGCAACAGATCCCGTAATCCAGCCGACCGCCGATTCCGTCGCAAACGCCGAGCACCAATCCAATCCATACCTACCATCACGCCCTCAACACCGTCCCCGGTCAAGGCCCACGACGGGGCGAACGACCCCGTTTTTGGGATCGGCTCGCGGGCTCACCTGGGTCTCGAAGCATGAAAACCCTTTGAAACGATCTTCGAATCACCCGTCTCCGAGCGCGACGGGCTCCGACATCCCGCGGTTCGACGAACTCGGAGGCCGACCATTGCACGCGAAAGAAGCGACGGGTGCCGGACGACGTCGGCGAGATCGCCCCTCGACGCCTTTCGACAACTCGACCGAGATGTCGTTCCGGTCAATTCAGCGGATCCCCGGAGCTTCGTAATGTTCGGGCGGGGCGCTGGAGGGGTAGTCGCCGCCATTTTCCACGCTGGCGCTGGCGGTTTTCTTCTGGCAGTGCGGGGGACCCCGAGCGGTGACGATTTTGCCGTCCAAGGCGGGCAGGCTTTCGAGCAGGGCCAGGGCGGCGCTGGGCTGGAGTCAGGCTGTTGGCAAAACGTGCGATCTCGGCGATCTCGCGCCGTCCGGCCAAAAGCGCCATGGCCACGATACCAGGTACCGACGTAGCTCTCCGGATCGGTGAAACTTTCCGCCAAAAGCCGCCCGGCAACCAAAAGCGCTCATACCAGTGCCTTGGCAGGGCTCTCAAGGCCGCTCCCATCACCACGCTGGCCAGATTGGTTACAGGGGGGGAGCGGGTGAAGGGAATCGAACCCTCGTATGCAGCTTGGGAAGCTGCCGTTCTGCCATTGAACTACACCCGCGAATCTATCGCTCTAACCGAAAACTTACTGCCAAGAATAGACCGGCTTCGGAGACTTGTCCGGATTCCCTTCCGACCAGACTGCTACCCGCTTGCGCACGGTCTTGGGTCCGTCCGCTGTCGTCGCGACTATGGAGTTGTCGTAATCATCGTCGATTTCAACGTTGTATGACTGGCCCCACGAATCTTTGTATTGATTGCCCACCAAGCCATTCTTCCCACCCTTTGCGTCAGGAATTTCCAAGAACACTATTCCCCGCGGATTTTCATCTGTGTCGCTGAGATTGCCAAGGATGTCGTAGATGTTCGCTTTGGGCGGCAATTTCCCATATTCCGTCTCGTAGGCAATCACCGAAGTCGCGATTTGCGTAACATCATTCTTCGCCTGCACTCGCTTGGCATTCTCCAGCACGCCGGTAACCGACGGAATCAGCAGTCCCATCAGAATCGCGATGATCGCGATCACGACCAAAAGCTCGATGAGGGTGAAGGCGCGGCGGGTATAAAGGCGTGAAGTTTTCATGGGAGGTTGCGTTTCCAGAAAGTCCGCCCTTCCGCACCGCCAATCAAGCACTTTCTCGCCGCGCCGCCGCCGCCTCCCGCTGATTTGCTTGTCAACCTCGATCCGCTCGCAGACAGTCCGCGCGTGCCAGAAAATTCAAGGAGGCGGAAGCAGGGTTCCGCCAATGCCCCGGAATCCCCCTCGGATCCGGCGAAAAAAAACCGCCGCCGCCGCCGCTCGTCCAGCAAATCGGGTCAATCGAACGCGCCAGCCGACGATCAGCCGCGCGCCTCCCACAAGAGCGTCGATGCGCCCAAGTCCTCCGATCGCCCCGCCAAACGCAGCCGCCGTCCGAACCGCGCACCCTCCGGTGACAAGCCCTCGCGCCCACCCCGCGACCAGCGCGGAGATCAGCGCCGCGAGAAATCTTCATCCGATTCCGGAGCCCTCCGCGACGGCGTCCTCGCCCTCGTGGCCGACCAGCCGCTCAATCTTGAAGAACTCAGCAAACGCCTCGACCTCCCCCCCGCCCAACGCCGCAAACTCGCGGATCTCCTCACGAAGATGGAGACCTCCGGCGACCTCGCCCGCATCCGCAAAGACCGCTTCATCATCCCCAAGGAAGCCGACCTTTTCACCGGCGAGATTCAGATCCACCCCTCCGGAGCCGCCCACATCCTCAACGAAACCCGCGGCGAGCCCGACCTCTTCATCAGCCCGGAAAACACCTGGACCGCCATGCACGGCGACCGCGTCGTCGCGCGCATCAAGACGGATTCCCGCTCCGGCGGACGCCGCCCCGGCCCTCCCGGCCGCACCGAAGGCCGCGTCATCCGCATCCTCACCCGCGCCAGCGAGACGATCGTCGGCACCCTCCAGAAAACGAAGGCCTTCTTCTACGTCGTCGCCGACGACCCCCGCTTCGTCCAAAATCTCTACGTCCCCGCGCCAACCGGCAACATCGACGCAAAAATCGGCGACAAAGTCGTGGCCAAGCTCGACGAATGGGCCTCGCGCCACGTCAATCCGGAGGGCCACCTCGTCGAGGTCCTCGGTCGCACCGGCGATCCCGGCGTCGACATCCTCTCGATCATCCGCAAGCACCGCCTGCCCGAGGCATTCCCACCCGACGTCATCCGCGAGGCGGAGCAAATCCCCGCCGAAGTCCCGGCCCGCGAAGCCGCCCAACGCGAAGACCTGCGCGGACGCCACATCATCACGATCGACCCCGACGACTCCAAGGATTTCGATGATGCCGTGGAAGTCCAGCGCACGAAAACCGGTTGGTCCGTCTCCGTCCACATCGCCGACGTCTCGCACTACGTCCGCCCAAAGACCAAGCTCGACCGCGAAGCCGTCGAGCGCGGCAACAGCGTCTACCTCGCCGACCGCGTCATCCCGATGCTCCCCGAGGCCCTCAGTAACGGCATCTGCAGCCTCAAACCCAATGTCGACCGGATGGCGTTTTCCGCCTTCGCCGAAGTCGACAAGAAGGGCAAAATCACGAGCACGCGATTTGCCAAGACGGTCATCCGCAGCGCCGCCCGCCTCACTTACAAGCAGGCCTACGCCATCCTTCAGGAAAAGCCGAAGGACGAGACCGGCGAACGCGTGCACGCAGCTTGGGAAGTCGCCTCGCTCCTGCGCAAAAACCGCTTCGCCCAAGGCGCTTTGGATCTGGATTTCCCCGAAATCAAAGTCTGGCTTGATAAAAACGGCAAACCCGAGCGGCTCGAGCGGATCGAAAACGACGAATCCCACCAGCTCGTCGAGGAGCTCATGCTCCTCGCCAACGAGGTCGTCGCCCGCCAGCTCAAACGCGCCAATCAGCCCACCGTCTACCGCGTCCACGAGGACCCCGAGCCCGACCGCCTGGCCGAATACCAGGAGATCGCCGCATCCTACAACCTGAACCCCGGCGACCTCAGCAAACGCGAAAATCTCCGCAAGCTTCTCGCCTCGGTGAAGGGCAAACCCTACGAACAGGCCATCAAGATCGGCCTCCTCAAGAGCCTCAAGCGCGCGTCCTACGTCACCACCCCGCTCGGCCACTACGGCCTCGCCAAGGAAGACTACACGCACTTCACCAGCCCAATCCGACGCTACGCCGATCTCATCGTCCACCGATCCCTCGAACGCCACCTCGGTCTCACCAAGGTCGGTCCGAACTCGAACGAACTCGGCACCCTCGCCGAGCACATCTCGACGACCGAGCGCACCGCGACCGACGCCGAGCGCGAAAGCACCAAGCTCAAGAAGCTCGAGTTCTTCCAACAGCAGATCACCGGGAAAAAAGGCCAGTCCTTCCCAGCCCGCATCATCGACGTGCGGAATTTTGGCCTCCTCGTCGAGCTCCCCGACTTCCTGCTCACCGGCCTCATCCACGTCTCGATGCTCGCCGACGACTTTTTCACCCACGAACCAGCCAAGGGCCGCTTCATCGGACGGAAGACGAAAAAGACCTACACCGCCGGCGATCTGATCGAAGTCACCGTCGCCAAAGTCGACATGTTCAAGCAACAGGTCGATTTCGCCCCAGTTTGATCTTGCCACCAGAAAAAGTCGGGCGATATTACCCCGCTCACTCCGGTCGATATGGCGACCGATAGGAAAGGAAAGCAATGGACAAAGTTATCGAATCCCGTGAATTGCAGGTAGAACGCAAGCAATTCTTCATCGAATACCGCGAGAACGATCGCGGACGTTTTCTTCGAATCACCGAAGAAGCCCAAGGTCGCCGCAACTCGATCATCATCCCCAGCACCGGAGTCTCCGACTTCGCTGATTTGGTCGACGAAGTCGCCACCGCCACCGAAGAAGCCCCCGCGCAGGGATAATTCAAGGAGCGGAGGCTTCCAGCCGCCGAAGTTCGGCGCAGCGAAGCAAGCCGAGCCTCTCAAGGAGCGGCGATTTTCAATCGCCGAACCAACCAAAATCCGTACAGCGGATCATTTCCGAGGAGACGCGCCCGGAACCGGTGACGATTCCGCCCGGAGATCCTGATTCAAGGCACCGCGGGCTGCCTTCGGCGGTCTCCACTTCGCTCCGGCTCCAGCCGCCGAAGGTCGGCAATTCGAGTAAAGCGAGAGAGCCGATCCCTCCGCCGTCGCTACCAAAAGCGACGGTCACGCCCACTCCAGCCCCACATTCCACCTTGCCCCCACCAACCCGGAGGGCGAGCCTCCCGGCGAGCCGTAGCCCCGCCCCGTGATCGCCAAACATCTCCAGGCCCAAATCGCCACCAACCTGCGCGACCGAGCGCAAGACCTCGCACCCAACACAAAGGTCGAGGTTACCTTCGACGCACTCTCGTCGCCCTCACCCGCAACCACCACCCCAGTCCTCGCCACCGTCCGACCCAAGAGCAGCGAGCCTCCACCCGGCTACCATCTCGCCGACCGCCGACCAGCCGCCCACCACGTCCCGCTCCACGCGTTCCTCGACGCCTCGCTCCCCGGCCTGGGCTGGCCCTTCCGCTCCTCCGGCCCGCTCCACCACGTCGGCGGTCGCCCCTGCGCCCACCGGATCCCCGGTCTCGTCGAAGAAATCTGGATCGCCTCCAATTTCCCCCTCACGACCTCGCCCCCTCACCCCCTCTTCATCCGAGCCGCCACCGTCGGCCCCATCGGCCACCTTCCGGTCGTCGGAGCCACGATCGCATCGGCCATCCCCCCGATCCTCGCCGCACTCGCGGTCACACTGCTCCCGTGGAACGCCGTTCTCGCCCTCACCGCCATCCTGGCCGTCACCGCGACCATCCTCTGCCTGCTCGCGGAGTCCGCCGCCACCCGCTATTTCCGCGACCCCGACGCCCGCGAGTTCGTCCTCGATGAAGTCGCCGGAGCCGCCATCGCCGTCCTCTTCGTCCCCGCCGACCACATCGCGTCCGGCCTCGTTCTCGCCTTCGCCACCTTCCGCCTCTTCGACGTCCTCAAACCCGGCATCCAATGGATCGAACTCCAACCCTGGCCCGGCAAAGTCGCCTGGGACGACGTCGCGGCCGGCCTTTACGCTGGCCTCGCCACCGCCCTCATTACCTTCCTCCTGTGAACGAAACGCCGTCGACGACCTACCTCCTCGATGGCCTTTGGGGCCGCCCAATTCGTCTCAACCTCCTCCGCCGCCGTCTCCTCGCCGCCGGACTCCCCGAGGTCGAAATCCACCGCTACGACTCGAGCGGCCGAACGTGCCTCATCGCCGAAGGCCAGCGGCTCGCCGCCAAACTCACCCCGGCCAGCGGCCCCATCAATCTCGTTGGCTACAGCATGGGAGGCCTCGTCGTCCGGGCCGCCCTCCTTGCCAATGCCGCCCTCCCCATCCACCGCGTCGCCTTCCTGAACACCCCCCACGCCGGCTCCCTCGTCGCCCACACCCTCCCCGGCACCGGCATCGCCCAAATGCGACCCAACAGCGAATTTTTGAAACAACTCGACGCCGCCCCGTGGTCCCACCCCACCTACGTCGCCTGGACACCCGCCGACCTCATGGTCCTCCCCGGCCACAGCGCCAACTGGCCCCGTGCCACCCAAACCCACCGCTGCGACGTCCCCGCCCACGTCTGGCCAGTCTACAGCCGGAAAATTCACCAGGAACTCGCCGCCTTCCTCCTTCCGTCACCCCCAATCCAAATTCCTGAATTCAAAATCCAAGATCAATGAACGCCCGTATCCACGCCTTCGGCAAACCCACCGACGTCCTCCAACTCGACGAATTCGAACTCCCGCCACTCGCCGCCAACGAGCTCCAGATCGAAATGCTCGCCGCCCCCATCAACCCCGCCGACCTCAACGTGATCGACGGCACCTACGGGAACCTCCCCGAGCCACCCGCCACGATCGGCAACGAAGGCTGTGCCCGCGTCACCGCACTGGGATCCGAAGTCACCGACTTCGCCATCGGCGACCTCATCGCCAACACCGCCCTCGGCAACTGGTGCCACCACCGCAACCTCCCCGTCGCCGACGCCATCAAGCTTCCACCCGGCATCGACCCGCTCCAGGCCGCCATGCTCTGCGTCAATCCGCCCACCGCCCACGCCATGCTGCACATCTTCGTCAGCCTCGAACCCGGTGATTGGATCATCCAAAACGCCGCCAATTCCGGCGTCGGCCGCTGCGTCATCGCAATCGCCAAAAGTCTCGGAATCAAAACCCTCAACCTCGTCCGACGCCCCGAGCTCATCCCCGAACTCACCGCACTCGGAGCCGACCTCGTCCTCACCGACGACGTCGACCTTCGAAAAAAAAGCCCCATCGCCGACACTCCCCCTCGCCTCGCGCTCAACGCCGTCGGCGGCCAGTCGGCCCTCGACATCGCCAGCGCCCTCGCCCCCGGCGGAGTCCACGTCACCTACGGAGCGATGTCCCGCCAGCCGTTCAAAGCCCCCGCCGGACTCCTCATCTTCAAAGACATCTCCTTCCAGGGATTTTGGCTCCGCCGCTGGTTCGAAGAAACCACCGCCGAAGACCGCACCACCACCTTCGCCGAACTCGCCAACCTCGTCGCCGACGGCACCATCCACGTCCCCGTCGCCAAAACCTTCCCACTCGAAGAAATCCAAGCCGCGATTGAAGCCGCCACCACCGACTCCCGAGCCGGGAAGATCCTTCTAGATCTCAAGTCCTAATCACCCAAAGTTCACCCTTCCGTCGACCCCGACGGCAACCCCAGAGAAGCGGGGGTAACAATGCTCTCACCACCCCCGGCGCTCACCGATTAAATGTAACGGCCGTTACGTTTAATCGGTGAGCGCTTTGCCAGCTCGGCACCATCACCGGCAATTTCAGGTTTCCCCCGCCCCGCCGCTTCCGCTTACCTACCCCGGATGCAGTCACTCACCGGATTCCGGGATTTCTTCCCCGAAGACTGCGCCCGGCGCGATTACCTCCTCGGGCGCTGGCGCACCATCGCGCGCCGCTACGGCTTCGTCGAATACGACAGCCCCGTCCTCGAATCCACCGACCTCTACGCCAAGAAAAACGAAGCCAACGCCGAGATCCTCACCCAGCTCTACCGCTTCACCGACAAAGGCGGCCGCGACGTCGCCCTGCGCCCCGAGCTCACCCCCACCCTCGCCCGCATGGTCGCCGCCCGGGAGAGAAACTACAAAAAGCCGCTCAAGTGGTTTTCCATCGCCACCTTCTTCCGCTACGAGCGACCGCAGAAAGGCCGTCTCCGCGAGTTCATCCAATTCAACGCCGACCTCATCGGCGACAAATCAGCGGCCGCTGACGCCGAACTCATCGCCCTCTCCATCGACATCCTCCGCGACCTCGGCTTCACGGAAAGCGACTTCGTCGTCCGCCTCAGCGACCGCCGAGCCTGGACCCGCTACCTCACCGACCGCCACGTCGCCGACCCCTCCGCCGTCCTCGCCATCGTCGACAAACTCGACCGCGACCCCGCCGAAAAAGTCGAAGCCAGCCTTGCCCCGCACGGCCTCACCCTCGCCGACCTCCGCGAATTCATCGCCACCGGCAGCCCCGACGATTTCTCCGCAATCCTCGCCGACCTCGCCGCCCGCGGCCTGCGCGACTACGTCGACGTCGACCTCTCCATCGTCCGCGGCCTCGCCTACTACACCGGCCTCGTCTTCGAAATCTTCGACTGGGGAGCAAAGAACCGCGCCGTCGCCGGCGGCGGCCGCTACGACACTCTCCTGGCCGACCTCAGCGAGGGCGCCACCGACCTCCCCGCCATCGGCTTCGGCATGGGCGACGTCGTCCTGGGAAACTTCATCGACGAAACCCCCACCGCCGCCGCCAAGCGCCCCACGCCAACGGCCACCGACTTCTACGTCCTCATCGCCGACGAAACCAAACGCCCCGAAGCCCTCGCCCTCGTCCAGCAGCTCCGCACCGCCGGCCACCGCACCGACTACCCCCTCACCGAAACCAAACTCAACAAACAGTTCAAAACCGCCGAATCCCTCGGAGCCAAAAAAACGATCCTAATTGGCGAAGAATACCCGACGGTAAAAATAAAAACCCTCGCCACCCGCGAAGAAATCACCATCGACCGCGACGCCCTCACCGCATTCCCACCAATCACCACTCACTAGTCACCAATCACGCAACATGTATCGCACCCACCACTGCTCCGCCCTCCGCGCCACCGACGCCGAGTCCACCGTCACCCTCTCTGGCTGGGTCGACTCCCGCCGCGACCACGGCGGCGTCATTTTCATCGACCTCCGCGACCGCGAAGGCATCACGCAGATCGTCTTCCGCCCCGACGAGCAACCCCAGGTCGCCGAGCAATCCCACGGCCTCCGCGGCGAAGACGTCGTCACCATCACCGGCACCGTTGCACCCCGCCTCTTCGGCACGGAAAACCCCCGCCTCCCCACCGGAGAGATCGAGATCGTCGCCACCGCCATCACGGTTCTCAACAAAGCCGACGTCCTCCCCTTCCCGATCGAAGGCCGCGTCGCCAACGAAGACCTCCGCCTCCAATACCGCTACCTCGACATCCGCCGCGCCGACATGCGCCGCAACCTCCGCCTGCGCCACCGCGTCATCAAAACGATCCGCGACACGATGGACGCCGAAGGTTTCCTCGAAATCGAAACCCCCATCCTGTCCAAGAGCACACCCGAAGGTGCCCGCGATTTCCTCGTCCCCTCGCGCCTCACCCCCGGCGGTTTCTACGCCCTCCCGCAGGCTCCGCAGCAATACAAGCAGCTCCTCATGGTCGGCGGCATCGAGCGCTACTTCCAGATTGCCCGCTGTTTCCGCGACGAAGATCTCCGCGCCGACCGCCAACCCGAGTTCACCCAGCTCGACGTCGAAGCCTCGTTCATCACCGAAGAAGACATCCTCGCCCTCGCCGAAAAAATCCTCGCCGCCGTCGTGAAGCAATCCCACGACATCGACATCGCGCTCCCCTTCCCCCGCCTCACCTACCAGGATGCGATGAACCGCTACGGCAGCGACAAACCCGACACCCGCTTCGGCGTCGAAATCAAGGATCTCGGCCCCGTCTTCGCCACGAGTGAATTCAAAGTCTTCCGCGGCACCCTCGACAACGGCGGAGTCGTGAAGGCAATCAACGTCAAAGGTTTCGCCGGTATCACCAGCGGCCAGATCAACGACCTCACCGACCGCGCCAAGCAATTTGGTGCGAAGGGCCTCGCCTTCGTCAAAGTCGAAGACGGCGAATGGAAATCCCCCATCGTCAAATTTTTCACCGACGCCGAACGAGCCGCCCTCGCTGAGACCATGGCCATCGAAGAAGGCGACCTCATCCTCTTCGGAGCCGACAAGTGGGAGACCGCCTGCGAAGTCCTCGGCCGGGTCCGCCTCCGCGTTGCGGAAATCCAGAAACTGGTCGCCGACGAAACGGCGCTCAACTTCCTCTGGGTCACCGAATTCCCGCTCCTCGCCTTCTCCGCCGAAGACAACAAGTGGAACGCCGTCCACCACCCCTTCACCCGCCCGCACCCCGAAGACGAAGAGAAGCTCGCCACCCCCGGCACCGACCTCGCAACCCTCCGCGCCGTCGCCTACGACGTCGTCCTCAACGGAGTCGAACTCGGCGGCGGCAGCCTCCGAATTCACGAAGGCGACCTTCAAAAGAAAATGTTCACCGCCCTCGGCGTCAGCGACGAAGAGCAGACCGAACTCTTCGGCCACATCCTCGACGCCTTCCGCTTCGGAGCCCCACCCCACGGCGGAATCGCCTTCGGCTTGGACAGATTGGTCATGCTCCTGGCGGGCGCGGAATCCATCCGCGACGTCATCGCGTTCCCCAAAAACAACCGAGGCCAGGACCTCATGTCCCACAGCCCGGCAGGGGTCGAACCCCGCCAACTAAGAGACCTCCACATCCAAACGACAAAAAAAGGCTGATTCAAGAGCGGCGGCTCCAGCCGCTGGGGAGCGCACGCGTCCCCGCGTGCGAGATGCGGCGTCCCGCCGCATCAACAAGGCAACCCCGGCAAAGCCGGGGAGCCGCCCGCATTCCAAGAAGAGGCAATTTGCAATTGGCTCCGCCTATCTCCGCTTCGCTCCGGCTACCGACCCAACCCAATCCGGCAAAGCCGGACACTCCCCCCTCACCCACCAATCACCAGTCACCAGTCACCAATCACCAATCACCAATCACGCCCCCCCAACCCCCACCGGCACAAAGTGAAACCACTGCCGAGGCTCCCGCTGGAACTCCGCAAACAACCCCGCCGCCACCGCCTCCGTCCCCAGCCGCACGCACTCCGCCCGGTTTTCCCCGAGCCGCCGCGGCCAGACGCAAGGCCGCGCCACCATCCGGTAATTTCCGTCCGCGCGCCGCGAAATCGTCACCGGGATCACCGGACAATCCCCCAGATAAGCCAGCAGCGCCGGTGATTCCGAAAACCGGGTCCGCCCATTCGGAGCCGCCACCACCGCCGCATGATCGTGCGGCCGGTCCACCAGCATCGCCGCCAGCCCACCGCCGTTGAGCACCTTCACGACCCGCAGCGAGGAAAACGCATCCGGCCCGATCTCGATCGTGTCCGCACCCCATTTCCGCCGAAAGTCCGCCCTCCATTCCGTCAGCGCCGGAACGTGTTCCGACAAAGTCACCACCGAAATCGGCAACCCCATCTGACCCAGCAACAATGCCCCGAACTCGAAAAAACCAAAGTGCCCCGTCGCCAGGATTGCCCCCTTCCCGTGGGCCAGAGCCTCATCGATGTGCTCCACGCCCCCGCGCTCCGGACAGATCGCCTCCGCGTCGGCCGGATCGATCGCCCCCAACCGCACCAGATCCGCAATCGTCTCGCCAAACTCCGCGAACACCCCCAACGCATTCTCCCGAGTCGCCACCTCTTCCCCCAGGAGGCTCAAATTCCGTTGCACCGTCTCGCGAACCCCCGTCTGCGTCAGTCCATAACCCAACGAAATCGTCCGCCCCACCCACCGGCAAAACCTCCGCCCAAACACCCCCGACAACCGCGCCATCAGCTCAAAGACCGCCGGCGTGTAAAGCGTCTTGAAAAACCACTTCTCGTAATGAGGCTTCGTCCCCCCACTCATCGAATTTCATCCCCTCTGCGCCTCTGCGCTTGCCTCGCTCGCTCCCGCTCGTCTCGCCCTTCGGGTCCCGCAGAGCCGGGAGCTGCCCCGAGCCTTCCCAGGCTCCGGTGCTCTGCGTGAAAAATCACCCGCCCAATCTCCGGCACCACGCACCGCCAACCCAACCGACCCAGCTCCTCCAGCAACATCCGCAAAGTCTCCACCCGCCCCGGAGCCCCCCCCTCGTGCAGCACCGCGATCCCCCCGGGCCGCAGCCCCGCCACGATCCGCCGCACCACAACTTCGCCGCGATCGCCCAACCCATCCACCCCACTCACCGACCAACCCACGAGCGCCGCCCCCTCCCGCCGAAGCACCGGGTGAACGAACGGATTCGTCATCCCCACCGGCGACCGAAACAGCGTCGGTCGAACTCCCGAAGCCGCCTCCAGCGCGTCCGCCCCCCGCCGAATCTCCCGCGCCATCATCCCAGGCGGCAACGTCCAAAACGCCCCCGCCGGGTGCGAATACGTGTGATTCCCGATCCCGTGCCCCTCCCGCCGAGCCCGCCAGACCAAATCCCGTTCCCGCTCCGCCTTTCGCCCGACGAAAAAAAACGTCGCCCGCGCCCCGTGCTCCGCCAACACGTCCAGCATCCCGGGCGTGTCCCGAGGCTCCGGCCCGTCGTCGATCGTCAGCCACACCTCCTTCCCCGCCGTCTCGAACCCCCGAACCAGCGGCCCAAACCAACCCGAGTTTCGCCGCAGACTCCCATAAAGCACCGCCCCGTGAGCCACCCCGAAGACACCAAGTCCCGACAAAAGCGCGCAGCGCCAGTCCAGACCTCCGCCCTTCCAACCTCCCGGCTTTCCGACTCTCCGACCCATCACATCACCCTCCACCATTCACTAGCCCCCGGCGCCCCACCGCCCCACCCGCCAACCCACCGAGCCAATCAACAACCGGGCGTGCGCCCAAATCAGCACCAGATTATCCCGCAAATACCGAAAATGCGTCACCCCTCCCGCCGCCTTCGGTGGATAATACACCGCCACGTCGCGATTGACCGGACGCACCCCTCGCCAGAAAAGCCGCACCACCACCTCGGTATCGAAGTCGAACCGCCGCGCCGTTTTCACGGACTCCAGCACCTCCAGCGTCGTCCCAACCGGATAAATCCGAAACCCGAACAACGAATCCCCGATCCCCCCAAAGTCCGTCTCCAGATCCGCGAAGAAATTCCCTATCCGCCGCCCCTTCACCCGCTCACCGGGAGCCTCCGGACCGAACACCGGCTTCCCGAGAATCATGGCCCCATTCCCCTCCGCCGCGCCCACCGCCATGAACTCCTCGATCGCCCCCACGTCGTGCTGCCCATCCCCATCCATCACCAGCGCCTGAGTCATTCCCGCCTTCCGAGCGGCCCGCAGCCCCTCCAGAACCGCACCGCCCTTGCCCACGTTCTCCCCCAGCACCAGGCACCTCACGCCGGAAGATTCCGCCATCGCGACAACCGCCGCCTCGCTCCCATCCGTGCTCCCATCGACCACCACCCACACCGGCAACCACCTCGCCGCCACCGCTCCCACGACCTCGGCCAGCAGCGGTCCGCTGTTGTAGCTCGGGATGATCACACACTGCGTCTCACTGACTCCTCCCGTCATCCCACTCCGATCACGCCCCGACGGGATGATCCAGCTCATCCCGAAAATACCGTTCCAGCCTGGCCGAAAGCTCCTTCGCGCTTTCGCCCTCCCTCGGCGCAAAAACGGCACCAGTCCGGATCGTCATCCGAATCGGCGGCACCGCGGGCAGCCATAAATTCCTCCCCTTCCCGAGGTAATCCCCCTGCCGCTCGATCAGCACCGTGTGGATCGGCGTCCCCGACAGCACCGACGTCAGCGCAAACCCGGTTTTGAACCGATTCACCCCCCGCGCCCCCGGCCAGGTCCGCGTGCCCTCCGGAAAAATCAGCAAATTTTCGCCCGCCGCCAGCTTCTCCCGGCACTGCCGGATCGAGTCCGCCCCCCGATCGTTCGGCACGTATTCCGCCAACTTCGCGCAGCCCGCAAACGCCCAGTTCCGCATCAGACTCGCCCGCATGATGCAGGCCGCCCGCGGCACTCGACTGATCAAAAACACCGCGTCGAGAATCCCGGGATGATTCGCCGCAATGATCGCCCCGCGCACATCGCCCACCTTCTCGAGCCCCTCGTATTTCACCTCGAACTGCCCCAGCCAGGTCAACCACCGCACGTATCCGCGAAACAGCCCCGCCACCCATTCGGCGCCCGCCCCCTTCCGCCCCCCCAGCGCAATCCTCACGATCGGAGAAATCAGCGTCACCAGCACCCCGCCCACGAAAAGATACAGGAGACTCGCCAACTGCATCCCGTAATCCCAAGTCCGCCGCACCGTCCAATTCCACGCCGAGTCGCCCGCCTCACGGGCATCGACCAACGACCTCTCGGTCGCAACGGGGGACTCAGCTTCGAAACTCTGCATCGACAACGGACCAACACGAAACCACCACCAACCGCAAAGATCGAGCAACAATCAGTTCAACAAGCGGCGGCTCCAGCCGCCGGGGAGCGCACGCGTCCCCGCGTGCGAGATGCGGCGTCCCGCCGCATCACCCGGCAAGTCGAGCGCAGCGAGAGAGCCGCAACTCGAGGAGCGGCGATTTGCAATCGCCGAACCAACCCAATCCGGCGAAGCCGGACACTCCCCTCACCGAAAACGCCCCGCCTCAAACAAACTGATCCAACAACCCATCCAAATGCCGAGTCACCGCCACCAGCCCATTGAGATACCGGTTCGCCGGAACAATCTCGAGCTCCCCCCGGGCCTCCCCAACCATCCGCCGAGCCGTCTCGACCGAAGTCTTCAGAGCCCCGCTCCGCTCGAGCAATTCCGTGATCTCCGCGTGACCATCCCCATTGTCGTGCAGCAACAACTCCCGCAGCCGCTCCCGCTCCTTGTTTCGCGCCGACTGCAGCATCAGGATCACCGGCAACGTCAATTTCCCCTTCACCAAATCCGTCCCCAGCGTCTTCCCAGCTCGCACCTCGTCCCCCACGATGTCCAGAATGTCATCGTAAATCTGGTAAGCCGTCCCCAGCCGGGTCCCGAATGTCCGCATCGCCCCGATCGTCTCCGGGCTCGCCTCGCTGATGAACGCCCCCAACTCGCACGCCGTCGAAAACAGCGCCGCCGTCTTCATCTCGATGATCTTGTAGTAATCCGTCGTCGACAATTTCAGATCGAACCGCCGCTGAGTCTGAATGATCTCACCCTGGCACACGTCCGCCGAAGCGTCCGCAATCCGGCGGCTGATGTCCGTGTTCGAAAAATTCGTCGAGAGCCGCAGAGCGTGCGCAAACAGACAATCCCCCAGCAACACGCTCAACGAATTCCCCCACTTCGCGTTCGGAGTCGGCTGGTCCCGCCGCGTCTCCGCGTCATCCATGATGTCGTCGTGCACCAACGTCGCCACGTGAATCAGCTCCAGGATCACCGCCAGATCCACGTGGCTCGAAGTGATCTTCCCCGTCGCCCCGCCCGCCAGCAACGCCAACGCCGGACGAATCCGCTTCCCACCGGAATTGATCGCATACGCCACGTAACCCTCCACCGCCGGATCGAACACCCTCGCCTGCTGCCGAATCCGCTCCTCCACCGTGTAAAGGTGCGGATTGATCAGCTCGAACGTCTGCTTGAAGGCCGACCCCACGTCCATCTCGGACACCCCTCCGACATACTTTGTGAAATTTTTCACAAGCCCACCTTCCGCGATCCCGCCAACAAATTCAAATCCTCAGTCACACGATCAAATACGCCCGCGGCTCGCCGAGAGGATTCCCCGAACGATCACGAAAGGGATCACCCCGGCCACGACCACCGCCGCCGCCAACAGGAATCCCGGCACGATCCGCGCCCGCCCCGCCACCACGGCCTCCAGTCCCGTCCTTACCACCATGGCCGGAGTCTGCGCGATCAAGCCCATCTGCTCTGCGTGAGCCAGATCGTTCTTCCCCGACCGCGTCGCCACCGCCGAGAACTCCGTCCCGACCGGCCCCGGACACAGCGCCGTCACCGACACCCCCGAGTCGAGCAGCTCCATCCGCAGCGCCTCCGAGAAGCTCGTCACGTAAGCCTTCGTCGCCGCGTAAACCCCCAGATTCGGCAGCGGAAAAAAACTCGCCACCGAGCTCACGTTGAGAATCGCCGCCCGATCCGCCGCCCGCAAAGTCGGCAGCAGCAAATGCGTCAAATGCGTCAACGCCGCGACGTTCACGTCCAGCATCGCCCGCACCCGCTCCCACTCGCTCGACTCGAACTCCCCGTGATCGCCCAACCCCGCGTTGTTGATCAGGAAATCGACCGCGATCCCGTGCTCCTTCAACCACTCAGCCAGCGCCACCCGCTTCCCCTCGTCCGCCAGATCCGCCGCGTAAATGAAGACCGACAACCTCGGAAATTTCTCCGTCAACTCCGCCCGCAACTCCTCCAGCCGCTCGTTCCGCCGCGCCACCAGCACCAGCGAACCCGCCACCGGAGCCAATTGCCGCGCAAATTCCGCCCCCAGCCCCGCCGAAGCCCCCGTAACCAAAGCTGTGCACCCCTCGAAGAATTTCATACGCTCGGACACTCCATGAACGTTTCCACCCTATCCAGCCAAAAACCCTTCACCACCAAGGACGGCTCCACCATCCGCAGCATCCTCGACCGCACCAACGCCCCGGTCCAAAACCAAAGCCTCGCCGAAGCCACCCTCCCCACCGGCCAGGCCACCGACCGTCACTACCACAAGCTCTCCGAAGAAATTTACTTCCTCCTCGCCGGCACCGGCACCATGGAAATCGACGGCGAAGAGCGCCAGGTCCACCCCGGCGACGCCATCCTCATCCCCCCCGGCACCTACCACCAGATCACCGCCACCCAGGATCTGACCTTCCTCTGCGCCTGCGCCCCTCCCTACGACCACGAAGACACCTACATCGAATAAGCAAATCAGCCGGGGAGCGCACGCGTCCCCGCGTGCGAGATGCGGCGTCCCGCCGCATCAAGAGGCAAGTCGAGCGAAGCGAGAGAGCCGAATCCGCTCGAGGAGCGACGATTTGCGATTGGCTTCGCCTGTCTCCGCTTCGCTCCGGCCGCCGGCCCAATTAAAACCACCCGCCACCCGCCACCCGCCACCCGCACAACCACCAGCCACCAGTCACAACTGCCCGCGAAACAAATTCGCCGACCAGTCGCTCACCTTCTCGGACCAAGGCCGCCCCCGCCAACCCTCGAGCGTGATCCGCTCGCACCGATTCCGGTCCGCCTCGAACAACCGCACGGCCTTCGCCACCACCTCGCGATCCACCGTGTTGAAATTCGCCTCGTCGTTGATTCGAAACGACCGATTGTCGAAGTTCGCCGACCCCGTCATCAGCCAATAATCGTCCACGATCACCCCCTTCCGGTGGATCATCGTCGGCTTGAACTCATAAATCGCCACCCCGCCCTCGAGCAGCCGCCCC
This sequence comes from uncultured Verrucomicrobiae bacterium, assembly GCA_963719495.1. Classification (GTDB taxonomy): domain Bacteria; phylum Verrucomicrobiota; class Verrucomicrobiia; order Chthoniobacterales; family JAATET01; genus CAVVKW01. Next base: position 185,010 of record CAVRCI010000002.1, on the reverse strand, counting down.
CAGCGCGCCCGCGAAGCCAGCCTCACCGCCGTCTCGTCGATGTGCTTCCCCGGCACGATCACCTCGACCTCCACCCCGCGCTCCACCGCGCCGATCAGGTCCGCCTCCATCGTCGGATCCGGCACGAAATACGCCGGATTCAACCGCAAATGACGCGTCGCCGACCGTAGCGCCAACCGGTTCGCCGCGTAAGCCTCCGTCACGCCCTCCCCCGGCGAACTCGAATAAACCTGCACCGCGACCTCCCCCGCTTCGGTCAATCCAGGATAATATCCCTCTCCCGCAAGCGCATCATCGTTCTCCCGCCGCCAATTTTGCTCGAAAACCCGTTGCAGCGCCCCGACCGCCGGACCCTCGATCCGAAAATGATCGTCCCGCCACTCCGTCTCGTCCCGCGCATCTCCCAGCCAACAGTCCGCAATCCCCACCCCGCCCGTGAACCCAATCCGCCCATCCGCCACCAGAATCTTCCGATGCGTTCGGTGATTCCCCTCCCAGAACCGCCACCACCGCGGCCGATTGTAGATCGTCACCCTCACCCCAGCCTCCCGCATCGTCGCGACCAGCGAATCGTCCATCTTCGCGCAGCCAAACCAATCCAGCACCACGTTCACAGCCACCCCCGCCCGCGCCCGTTCACTCAGAGCGTCCGCCACCTCGTGGGCGATTTTCCCCGACCAATAGATGTAGGTTTCCAGATTGATCGTCCGCTCGGCACCCCGGATCGCCTTCAACAAAGCGGGGAAAATTTCATCCCCATTAACCAGCGTCTCCACCGAGTTCCCTTCCCACCACGACTCGGCCAACAATCCCTCCAGGACCCCCCTCACCGTTTCCTCCGTCGCCGGTTCCATCCATCCGTCATTTTTCACAACATCATCTATGACCCATAGATTCGGCTACCGAAAGAATCCGGTCCCAAAAAACGAGAACCCGCCAATCCAAGCAAGCCGCCCCCCCTCGAGAACCCGCGATTTGCAATCGCCGACCCACCCCGCCCCCAGCCCCGCTGTCATACTCAGGACGACGAAAACGCAAGCGCGTCAAGAAGCCGGGGATGACTCGATCAACGGCAGCGAAGCCCATTCTTCCAAATCTCTGCGACCTTTGCGGCCTTCTATTCAAAGCCGCATTGGTATCCGTCTTCCCCATCGTTCTCTTCGTTCCGTTGACTCGCTCGCTCCCGCCCCCACCACACCCAGCCCCCACACCCGCCTGTCATGCTGAGCACAGCGAAGCATCTCTGGCTTACACTCAAATACCGCCCACCCACCAACAAGCTCCGCCCCACCCAAAAAGCCACCGCCAACCAGCAATCACCCCACCAATCACTACTCACCAATCACCAATCACCAGCTCAAGAACCCTCCCCCGAAAAGTGCCGATCCAACCCCGCATAAACCCCACCTGCCGCCACCAGCTCCCCGTGCGTCCCCCGCTCCACAATCTCCCCCTCGCTCAAAACCAAAATCAGATCCGCCCCCCGGATCGTGCTCAACCGATGAGCCACCACGAAACTCGTCCGCCCCTCCAGCAACCGCCCCAACGCCACCTGCAGCCGCGCCTCCGTCAGCGCGTCGATCGCGCTCGTCGCCTCGTCCAAGATCAAGATCCGCGGATCCGCCATCATCGCCCGAGCGAACGACACAATCTGCCGCTGGCCCGCCGACAGATTCTTCCCCGCCTCCCCCACCTCCGTCCGAAACCCCTCCGGCAGCGACTCAATGAGATCCAGGCAATCCAGCCGCCGCACGCACTCGATCACCTCCTTCGCCGAAGCCTCCGGCCGAGCGAAACGGATATTCTCCATCACCGACCCATCGAAGAGAAAACTCTGCTGATGCACCATCCCCAGATGCCGGTGCAACGACTCCGACCGCACCCCCTTCACGTCCAAACCGTCGACCCGCACCACCCCACTCGTCGCCAAATACAGCCTCGCCACCAGATTGATGATCGAGCTTTTCCCACTCCCCGTCTGCCCCACCAGCGCCACCGTCTGCCCCACCTCCGCCACAAAATCAATCCCCCGCAGCACCAGCCGATCCGCCCCCGCGTCCCTTTGCGGCTTCGCGCCTTCGCGTGAGCCTTCACCCGTATCTCCCCCCCTCTCGCCCTCGCGCCCTCCCGCCCCCTTCCCCTCACTCCGCGCCTCTGCGCCTCTGCGTGAGACCTCACCATACCGAAACGAAACGTCCGCAAACTCCACCCGCCCCCGCACATCCGTCAGCTCCACCGCCCCCAACGCATCCTCCCACTCCGGCTTCGTATCAAGCAGCGCAAACACCCGCTCCGCCCCCACCATCGCCGTCAGCGCGTTGTTGTACTGCATCCCCAGCACCCGAATCGGATCGAAAAACAAATTCGCCAGGAAGAAAAACACCACCAGATCCCCCACCGGCCGCGCAATCTCCGGATCGATCGCCCGATACCCCCCGACCACCACCAGCAGCGCGACGAAAAACTGACTGTTCAACTCCAGTAGCGGCAAAAACACCGCCGACGTGTGCCCCGCCCCCACGCTGTATTTCGAATGATCCGCCACCAGATTGCGAAAAAATCCCGCGTTCACCTCCTGCCGTACGAACCCCTGCGTCACCCGGATCCCGTTCACCGACTCCGCCAGCACCGCCGTCACCCGGCTGAAACTCTCCTGCCCCAGCCGCTGCTGCTCCGTGATCTTCCGCGTAAAATACACGTTCAACCGCCAGATCACCGGAGCGATCGCCAGCACGATCAGAAAGAGCACCCAATCATACCACGCCATCAGAACCGCCGTCACCAGCATCTGCCCCCCCTGCACCATGCTCACGAAGACGATGTCCTGCACCCCCATCCGCGCCGCGTCCAAATCCGTCGTCAACTTCCCAATGAGACTCCCCAGCTTGTTCCGATCGAAAAACCCCATCTTCAGCGTCAGCAAATGCCGAAACGCATCCCGCCTCAGATCGTGAATCACCCACTCCCCCAAATCCAAAGCCAACCGCATCCGAAAATGCATCCCGAGCTGAGTCACCAGCACCAGCCCCGCAAACCCCAAAGTCGCCCAAACGATCCCCCCCACATCCCCCCGCGAAATTGGCCCATTGATCGTCGCCCCAATCGCCCAAGCCCCCATCGGCAGCAGCAAAGCCCGCAACACCACCACCGACACCAGCCAATTCCGCACCCGTGCGTAAGGCCGCATGTGGGAAAAGAGCCGCTTCAGCAACCCCACCGTATCCAACGAAGCCCGAACCACCCGCTCCCCCGCCTCCACCCGAAGGCTCGAAGCCGTCAAAGCCCGCCGCCGCTCCCGATCAACCTTCAAAGCAAGATCTCCCCATCCCAAACCCTGTCATGCCGAGCAAAGCGAAACACCTCCGACTCACTCTCCCTACCACCCGGTAACTGGAAACCGGCTTCACCGTCCCAAGAAGTCTCGACAAACAAGCGGCACCAGCCGCCCCCATCTGGCATCTGGAGGGCGAGGCTCCGCCGAGCCGTCGCCTCCAAGTTTGCTGCCAATTCACTTGGAACGCCGTCATGCCAAAGACCCCCATCTTCGACGCCAACACAACGAGCGGCGACCCCCAATCGCCGAACCAACCCAATCCAACACCAGCCGGACCCATCACCCACCATTCACCATTCACCATTCACCAATCACGGGTAATCCCCCACCCCCACCACCCCAACGAATCACCAGCACGCCTCCGCAAACGACACCCCCAATCCCAAATCCTGTCATGCTGAGCAAAGCGAAGCAACTCTGGCATACACTCCTCCCCGCCCATAGCCAGCAACCCAACCCGCAAACCCCCGAACCCCAAGCCCCCACTCACACGCCCCCCCCTTTCATCACCTTAGCGACCTTCGCGCCCTTCTGTTCAAAAACCTCACCCCCACCCCCACCAACAGCCTCCATCGCGTCAAAATAATACCCCCGCCCCGACCCCACCAGCTCCGCGTGCGTCCCGATCTGCACCACCCGGCCATGATCCAGCACCACCGCGAAATCCGCCCTCCTCAGCATCGTCGGCCGATGCGCCACGATAAACGTCGTCCGCCCCGCCATCGCCCCCTCGATTGCCCCCGCAATCTCCCGCTCCGTCCCCGGATCCACCGCCGCCGTCGGATCATCCAGCACCAAAATCGGCGGATCCAACAACACCGCCCGAGCAATCGCCAACCGCTGCCGCTGCCCCCCCGACAACCCCACCCCCGCCTCCCCCAGCACCGTCTCGTACCCATCCGGCAACCCCACGATGAACTCATGCGCCGACGCAATCCGCGCCGCCCGCTCGATCTGCTCATCCGTCGCGTCCGGATGCCCAAACGCAATGTTCGCCGCCACCGTCGTGCTGAAAAGAAAGCTCTCCTGAAACACCACCCCGATTGACCGCCGCAGATCATCCAAATCCATCCGCCGCAAATCGATCCCGTCGATCGAAATCACCCCAGCCGTCGGATCGTAAAACCGCGGCAACAAGCTCATCAGCGCACTCTTCCCCGAACCCGTCGGCCCGATCACCGCCACGCACCGTCCCGCCTCCACCTCGAAATCCACCCCCTGCAGCACCGGCCCACTCCGGTGATCGAACCACACCCCGTCGAACCGCACCCGCCCCACCAGCCGCCCCGTCCGCACCGCCTCCACCGGCGACTCCACCTCCACCGGCGTATCCAGCACCTCGAAGACCCGCCGCGCCCCCCGCAGACTCTGGTGCATCGTATTCGCCACCTGCGCAATGCTGCTCACCTGACCCGAAAACTGCTGCAAAATCGCCGCAAACACCACCAACCCCGTCCCAATCGCAATCTCCCCCCGCACCGCCAGATACCCACCATACCCCAGCAGCACCACCAGCGGAAACTGACTGAGGAGCCCCACCGTCGGCCCGAACGTGCTCACCCGCCAGAAGATCCACCGCTGCTGATCCCGCACCACGTCATTCGCCTCATCAAATCGCGCCACCCGATCCCCCTCCCGCCCAAAAGCCTTCACCACCTGCACCCCCCGAATCGTCTCCACCAACTGCGCCACCATCCCATCCGCCAACTCCCGACTCCGCCCGTAAGCCACCCGCACCACCCGCGAGAACTGCGCCGACACCATCCAAAGCAACGGAGTCACCGCCAGACAAGCCACCGCCAGCCGCCAGTCGATGTTCACCAGATACACCACGTAAACCGTCAGCGAGATCACCATGATCACCGCCTGAATCAGCACCTGATCCACAAACATCCGCAGCGCCTGCACGTCCCCCGTCACCCGGTTGATCAACGAACTCGTCGCGTTCGCGTCAAAAAACCGGAAACTCAACCGCTGCAACTTCTCGTAAACCCGAGCCCGCACCTCCACCACGATCCGCCCCTGGGTCAGCACATTCAACAGCGTCTGATTCAAATAATTCAACACCGCCCGCAAAGCAGCCAGCACCACCATCGCCCCCGAAATCGCAAAAAGCACCCCCATCGCCGACCAATCCCCCGGGGGAGCCACCCCAAAAGGCCAGGCCGGCACCGCCGCCCCCGGCTCCACCTTCCAGCGAACAAAATCAATCGCCACTCCCGCCAACCCCAAACCCGCCAAGCCAAAAGACAACAGCAGCACCTGGCACACCAGCACCAGCACACAATCCCGCCGATAAACCCAAGTCATCACCAGCAACCGCTTGATAACCCGCCAGTTCGACACCTCCATTCAAAAGAGCTAGCCCGCCATCCGCGCCTTGCCAAGCCAGCGAGCAAATCCAGATATCGGGGAATCCCCTACATCATTGGATCTCGTCATCCCCGCAACGAGTCGCCATAAAATCAGTCCCAGCAAATCCGCTGAAACAATCCCGCAACCCCCGCGGCGACCAAGTGCGGCAGCGTCTCTACAAATCCGCTCAAGGAACGGCGATTTGCAATCGCCGACCCCACCCAACGGCAAAGCCGCACTCTCCCCCCCTCCAAACCCTGTCATGTTGAGCAAAGCGAAGCATCTCTGGCTTACACTCCCACCCACGTCCTCCACCCCACAAACCAAGTTTCAAGGACCGGCGATTTGCAATCGCCGAACCAACCCAAACGGCAAAGCCGCACTCTTCCCCCCCTCCAAACCCTGTCATGCTGAGCAAAGCGAAGCATCTCTGGCTTACACTCTCACCCAAAACGCTCGACGAACCCACCGCCCCCGAGTCCAGGCACCGCAACCTCCAGCCGCCCGTCCCACCAAGCGGCAAAGCCGACAGATCAAACCCCAGCCACAAGAGCCTCGCGCCCAGAGCCATCCAACCCAAAGCCACTCCACCCAACTCGCACGCCAAGCTTCAAGGAGCGGCGATTTGCAATCGCCGAACCAACCCAAACGGCAAAGCCGCACTCTCCCCCCCTTTCCAAACCCTGTCATGCTGAGCAAAGCGAAGCATCTCTAGCCTACACTCTCACCCAAAACGCTCGACAAACCCACCGCCCCCGAGTCCAGGCACCGCAACCTCCAGCCGCCCGTCCCACCAAGCGACAAAGCCGACAATTCATATCCCAGCCACAAGAGCCTCGCGCCCACAGCCGTCCAACCCAAAGCCACTCCACCCAACTCGCACGCCAAGCTTCAAGGAGCGGCAATTTCCAATCGCCGAACCAACCCAAACGGCAAAGCCGCACTCTTCCTCCCTTCCAAACCCTGTCATGCTGAGCGAAGCGAAGCATCTCTGGCCTACACTCTCACCCAAAACGCTCGACAAACCCACCGCCCCCGAGTCCAGGCACCGCAACCTCCAACCGCCCATCCCCGGCGCGGCAAAGCCGACAATTCATATCCCAGCCACAAGAGCCTCGCGCCCAGAGCCATCCAACCCAAAGCCACTCCACCCAACTCGCACGCCAAGCTTCAAGGAGCGGCGATTTGTAATCGCCGAACCAACCCAAACGGCAAAGCCGCACTCTCCCCCCTCCAAACCCTGTCATGCTGAGCGAAGCGAAACATCTCTAGCATACACTCTCACCCAAAACGCTCGACAAACCCACCGCCCCCGAGTCCAGGCACCGCAACCTCCAGCCGCCCGTCCCACCAAGCAGCAAAGCCGACAGATCAAACCCCAGCCACAAGAGCCTCGCGCCCAGAGCCATCCAACCCAAAGCCACTCCACCCAACTCGCACGCCAAGCTTCAAGGAGCGGCGATTTGTAATCGCCGAACCAACCCAAACGGCAAAGCCGCACTCTCCCCCCCTCCAAACCCTGTCATGCTGAGCAAAGCGAAGCATCTCTGGCCTACACTCTCACCCAAAACGCTCGACAAACCCACCGCCCCCGAGTCCAGGCACCGCAACCTCCAACCGCCCATCCCCGGCGCGGCAAAGCCGACAATTCATATCCCAGCCACAAGAGCCTCGCGCCCAGAGCCATCCAACCCAAAGCCACTCCACCCAACTCGCACGCCAAGCTTCAAGGAGCGGCGATTTGCAATCGCCGAACCAACCCAAACGGCAAAGCCGCACTCTCCCCCCCTTTCCAAACCCTGTCATGCTGAGCAAAGCGAAGCATCTCTGGCCTACACTCCGTCCCAAATCGCTCGACAGCCACACCGCCCCCGAGTCCAAGCGAGGCGACCGAAACCCAGCGAAACCAAAACATTCCCTACCGCAGGCACAACAACCCCAGCTCGCGTCCCCCCCGAAGAAAAAAGCCTCAATCCAAAGGACTCCGCACCGCCAACCCCGGTCGATTGAGCACGTGAGTGTAAATCATCGTCGTGCTCACATCCGAGTGCCCAAGCAACTCCTGCACCGTCCGAATGTCATACCCAGACTCCAACAAATGCGTCGCAAAGCTATGCCGCAAAGCATGACAGCTAACCCGCTTGTTCAAACCCGCCCGCACCGCCGAATCCTTCACCACCTTCTGCAAAGAATTCTCGTTCACGTGGTGCCGCCGAACCTCCGCGCCATCCACACTCAACCGCCCCGCCGGAAACACGTATTGCCAACCCAGCTCCCGAGCCGCCTTCGGCCACTTTCTGTTCAAAGCCTGAGGCATAAAGACCGATCCATGTCCGTCCGCGAGATCCTTTTCGTGCAGCACCCGCACCCTCGCCACCTGCTCGACTAAATCAGCACTCATCGAACCCGGCAAAGTCGTCACCCGATCCTTATCCCCCTTGCCACTCCGAACCATGATCTGCTGATGGTCGAAATCCACGTCCTTCACCCGCAGCCGCAGACACTCCATCAACCGCATCCCCGTCCCATACAGCAATCGAATCATCAGCGCATAAGGTTCCGGAGCCGCCTCGATGAGAACCCGCACCTCATCCCGGCTCAACACCACCGGCAATCGCCGCTTCTGCTTCGCCCGCTCCACCCCCCCGATCTCCCCCAAATCCCGCTCCAGCACCTCACGGAAAACAAAGACCAGCCCGTTGAGAGCCTGATTCTGAGTAGCCGGACCCACCTTCCGCACCACCGCCAGATACTCCAAAAACAAAGCCACGTCCGACGCAGCCAAAGCATCCCGCCCAATCGGTCGAGTGAACACCAGAAACCGCCGAACCCAATCCACGTAAGTCTCCTCCGTCCGGTCCGCGTAATGCAGCTTCCGCAAAGCCCCCCGAACCTCCTCCAGAAACCCCTCATACCGCTTCGGCAACACCCCATCGTCCGTCCGCCCCTCAAACCGAGCCATCCCTTTCGGCCCCGACACCCTGAGCTTACTAACGGCAGCCTCCACCCCCGCCCCCTCCGGCAATCGACCCGCCATCCTCGCTTCGACCGTCGCCCGAGCCTGCACGACCACTTCAAACTTCGGCCACCTCCGAGCCCAATCCAACGACAGCACATCCTGCAAAGCAATTTTGACCGCCCGGTCACCCTGCAAAATCTGCCAGTCCTCCCCGCCGACCACCACCGCTCGATCCAAAAACCGCTCCACGTCAGCCGCAAGAACCTCATCCAATCGCCGACCCCCAATCGACCGAACGAACCGCCCCAACCAAATCCCCGCCCAAAGCCGCTCCGAATCCCGAAAGATCCGCCGCTGCAAAGCCTCGACCCATAAATCAGCCTCCGCTCGGGTAAAAGCCACCCGCCAGCCCGGATCCCGCTCCCCCTCCGCAACAGCAACCCGCTCCCCGCCAAACTCATCACCGCCCCGCTCAACCGAATCAACGCCCTCGACATACCCAGCAACCGCAAAACCCATCCAGTCGTCCCACTCCCCGGAAAGCAGTTCACCCAATACCGTCAACCGAACCAACGGGCGAAGACCCTCGCCAGCCTCTTCGCGCTTCAGACCCATCATTTCAAAACCACCACAATTGCAATATGCATAATTCCATCTATCTCATGCAAATCCAACAAGACGAGAAGATTCTCCAACTCCCCCCAACTCACGGCCGTGGTTACGAAAAAGTCGACTGGTTACCAATTGGGTAGGGAACGTCGCGCCGCGCGTTACCTCATTCTCCTTGACTACTTTCGCAATCGCGCCGCCAACTCACCCCAAACAACAAACCCCCACCTATCTCGGAAACCAAAATTCCATCCAATATACTGTTCGCCTGATCTATTGGAGTTTAGATCAAGGAAAAGTTCAGATTTGCTCGATTCCCTTCGGTATACGATTGAGCACGATTCTGGTTTTCTATTGATCATTCCCGATTCGACGCCAACGATTATTCGCCTGCCATGCACGCTTGGGGCGCTCACGCGGCATGAGTAGATCCATCCAGAATGCGTTGCGGCCTGCTCTTGTCACGAGCAATATATTTATAATGCGTAGTCAATCTGGACCACAGAAGCCTCTTCGAGTGAATGCTCTAACGAAGCCGCTTGCTGGGTTTGACCATCGTCGGCCTGTCGGACGATCGGGTCCTCCATCGTGCAGTCACCTCTTTCGACGAACAAGGCGCTGCAGCCAACCCCTAGCCGGCCTACGGCAAGCCTTGGCCGACCGATCCCCCTCCCGCAAACACCTTTCCTAGACGTTCGTTGCCCCGCTCAGGGTGGCTGAGCTTGAGGTTCGGCTTTGGATTTCCACATGAAGGCATATTTTTTTATTTTACTGCTTTGGACAACTGATGCTCGAGCAAGCGATATCGAAACACTGATCAACAACTTTTATAGAGAGAAGCAAGCACTCGAAATCCGAGGGACGGTTGAACAGAAGGATATTGCACATTGTCTCGAAGCACTTACTCCGAGCTTCTGCGCCGCGATAGCTTCGGCACAGGATACCGTGGACGCTTGGACAGAAGCCGCGCTACGGAATCCAGAAAAATATAGGGAACTCAAACCTCCACCGGACGAAGGCCCCCTCTTTACAAACCTCTTGGAGGGCGGAAACTTTGTCGAAGTAGTAGTCGTCATTACCGCTACTGATCGAGCCTACGCAACAGTTCGCTTTAGCGGCAAGCCACCGCTCGCTGATCGATTTTGGACTGATATTCTTGTGCTACACCGAATCGAGGACGAGTGGAAGATTGATGATATTTTGACAAATATAGAATTTGGCGTTCGCTCCAGTATAAGGAAGAGTCTACAGTATGAAGGACCACGGTGAAGCCGAACAAGGCGCTGCAGCCAACCCCTAGCCGCTTCGCTGGCTGGGGTTGCTCGGACCCTCTACTGGCAGTTCACCTCAGGGTTGGCTCGACTGCCCGCTCAGGGTGGCTGAGCTTGACGTTCGCCTGATTTATTGGGGTTGAGATCAAGGGAAGGTTCAGAGTTGTTCGATTCCCTTCGGCATACGGTTGAGCACGATTCTGGTTTTCTATTGATCACTCCCGATTCGACCCCAAGAATTATTCGCCTGCCATGCACGCTTGGGGCGCTCACGCGGCATGAGTAGATCCATCCAGAATCCGTTCCGCCCTTCTCGTGTCACGAGCAATATATTCATAATGCGAAGTCAATCTGGACCACAGAAGCCTCTTCTACTGAATGCTCTAACGAAGCCGCTTGCTGGGTTTGACCATCGTGGGCCTGTCGGACGATCGGGTCCTCCATTGTGCAGTCACCGTTTCCGACGAACAAGGCGCTGCAGCCAACCCCTAGCCGGCCTGCGCCAAGCCTTGGCCGACCGATCCCCTTCCGGCAAACACCTTGCCTAGACGTTCGTTGCTCCGCTTAGGGTGGCTGAGCTTGACGTTCGGACCTATGCCCCAGTTTCTGGACGCCCAAATTGCAAAAAAGATCGTTCGTGATTTGCTTTGTATAAAATTGGCGTATTCGGAAAGTGTTCACAATGACGTTGCGTTGAGTATCCGAAGGCCCAAACCAGGGTATTTTTACCGAGCCCATGCGTTGCGTATTTCCCCATCGACCCGCATCAGTGTCACTCGTTGGTATGGTTCGATCATCAGTCGGCTAGACAATGAGCAAGGCTGTAGATAGCAGATTCGACGGGACCACGGACGGGCGGATCCGAACAAGGCGCTGCAGCCAACCCCTAGCCGCTTCGCTGGCTGGGGTTGCTCGAACCCGTTACCGGCAGCTCACCCGGGGGTTGGCTCGATTGCCCGCTCAGGGTGGCTGAGCTTGACGTTCGGTCTCATGAAAATAATTCCATCGGACACAATCTTGCTAACCGATCGCTTAGTTCTGCGGAAGTTCACAAGAGAAGATATTCAATTTGTATTTTCTGCTAGTCGTCATCCAAATTTTTGCGATGGGATGCGCAGGGATCCGCCTGATTCGATGGACGAGCTATTAAAACCCTTCCAAAATAACAAGATTGCATGGGACTTAGGAACTGCTTTCGTATTTACCATATGTGATCTCGACAACGGAAAGCGCATCGGACGAGTTGCTCTCCGAACTCAGATATCTGGGACATAGGATTCTGGACCCATCCATTATTTCAAAACCGAGGATATATGACTGAAGCATGCAGGTGCATTCTATCATTCGGATTCCGTGTTCTCCACGCCACCGAAATTTCTGCAACACACGCAGTATGGAATCATTCCAGCAGGAAAATCCTCCAAAAGATCGGTATGTCGTTTTCGCACCACATTCCCAACGCATTCATAAAGAATGATGTAGAGATACATGAAGACATGCTTCGGATCACTAAACGGGTGTGGGAAATACAGACCGAACGAGGCGCTGCAGCCAACCCCTAGCCGCTTCGCTGGCTGGGGTTGCTCGGTCCCGCTACCGGCAGCTCACCTCAGGGTTGGCTTGGTCGCCCGCTCAGGGTGGCTGAGCTTGACGTTCGACTCATTGTGAGCCTCCGGCGGATGACTATATTTCGCTCTCACATATTCGGACGCCGTCAGGGGACACCACGTCTTGTTTCAAGCGGTCGGGTTCTATTTTTTCGACCAGCGTAGGACGGAGGATCGGGGCCTAGGCGACCAACACAGTTTCTCAACGGGTAGAATATTTTGATTTTCGACCAATCGTTCGGAAGTCACCAGATGTCCCAACAATCGTTCCAAGCTTCTATTTGTGAGCTTGATACCCCCTTTCTATTCAACTACAGCCTCTACCCCTATACAATCTTCCAGGCGGATATTTGTGAGCTCGATCCCAAGTCCCCCGCTCCAATTCAGGCTCTACTCTCTACAATCTTCCAATCGCATTTCAGTGATTCCAATCGCGAAGCCTCTTCGAAGGTTTGATCTTCATTATTGGAGTGCCTTCGGTAGAAATACGGAGGGGTTGGCTTGAGGAAGTCACGATATGCGTAGTTTGAACAAATGCGCGTCGAACAAGGCGCTGCAGCCAACCCCTAGCCGCTTCGCGGCGGGGGTTGCGCGGACCCGCTATTGGCAGCTCACCTCAGGGTTGGCTTGATTGCCCGCTCAGGGTGGCTGAGCTTGACGTTCGCCTGATTTATTGGAGTTAAGATCAAGGGAAAGTTCAGAGTTGCTCGATTCCCTTCGGCATACGATTGAGCACGATTCTGGTTTTTCATTGATCACTCCCGATTCGGCCCCAAGAATTATTCGCCTGCCATGCACGCTTGGGGCGCTCACGCGGCCTGAGTAGATCCATCCAGAATCCGTTCCGCCCTTCTCGTGTCACGAGCAATATATTTATAATGCGAAGTCAATCTGGACCACAGAAGCCTCTTCTACTGAATGCTCTAACGAAGCCGCTTGCTGGATTTGACCATCGTCGGCCTGTCGGACGCTCTGGTCCTCCATTGTGCAGTCACCGTTTCCGACGAACAAGGCGCTGCAGCCAACCCCTAGCCGACCAGAGGCAAGCCTTGGCCGACCGATCCCCTTCCGGCAAACACCTTGCCTAGACGTTCGTAGCCCCGCTCAGGGTGGCTGAGCTTGACGTTAGCCTATGAGAAAGTTGCTCACCATCATCGCACTCGCCGGAACCATTTGCGTTTCCTATAGCGAAGACGCAATTTTCTCTGAAACCAATCGGATTTGGTTTCAGGAATTCATTTCTTCTGCAGACTCAATCAAGGTGTTCGAAGGTTTACCAAACCCACGGAAACACAGGGCTCAATACAAAAGAGATTTATCTGAGGAGCTCTTGTTTACGTCTCTTGATTTCTACTTCTACAGCAAGCCAGTTCAGGTCGACAAAAAAGGGACGGAACAATTAAATAGGATTTTGACGAATGCTATAGCTCTGAGGCCATACAGTGGCCCGAAAAGCTGCGGCTGATTTCACGCGGACTATATGATCATATGGAATGCTGAAAGTGCTGGATACTCACTTCTAATATGCTTCGGTTGCCATGAGGCGGCCGTATTCGAAAGTCGAACATCCAAAACAGTGGTCTATGACATCACCACCAAAGCTTTGGGAGATATCTCAGAAGTTCTTGGGTCTGCCTCTAAACATATGCGAAGAAATTGAATTCAGGCTAACAAGGCGCTGCAGCCAACCCCTAGCCGCTTCGCTGGCTGGGGTTGCTCGTTCCCTCTACTGGCAGCTCACCTCAGGGTTGGCTTGATTGCCCGCTCAGGGTGGCTGAGCTTGACGTTGGGCTCGATGAATCCTGAAAATACAAGTCAGACTTCCGGATGCCGCAGCATTCCGCAACCGTCTGATGCTCGGACGAGTAATATTTGATACTTCATCGGCGACAACTTTTGATCCGGTCATATTCTCACTCGGCAACAAGCAATAATCTCCGATGGATGAAAAATGTGATGTTGAGATCAGCGTCATCTGCCCACAACAATTGCACACGCACATGGGTGATTCCGAATTCGATGCCAACGTTCAAATAGGATCGCTTACAATTCAAAAGCCTTCGGTATTGATACGAAGGGGTTGGCAACGAGATAAGATCGCCTTCAGTAGTTTTGGGCGGTTGCTAGCCCAACAAGGCGCTGCAGCCAACCCCTAGCCGCTTCGCGGCTTGGGTTGCGCGGACCCACAACTTCCAGCCGGACATCGGTCGAACACAAACGCCCGCTCAGGGTGGCTGAGCTTGACGTTAGGCCATATACGAGCTTGACACGCGAGATTTCCAAAATCACTGTAAGGGATGTCCTTCAACCAACTCAAAGACGAAATCGCACATCTTGAGGTGGGCGAGCAGCGCCAATTAGTCGCATACATCGTATCAATCCAAGCGAACAGAGACGGCACATTCAAGCAACGTATGTCGGACAAGATTGACGACGGGGACTCGAACAATTGGATTGAGCTCGATGACTTGAAGAAGCGCTATCAGAACTAGAGTTGAGATCATATAAGCTACTGGTGGATCTTGAAGTAGTTCGAGATATCGACTCCCTGACGAAGCGAAAGCGTCTAAGACTACTAACTCATTTTGACAGAATTCGGGAATCACCGGATAGCCATTCGGACTTCTCCGAGAACGATTCTACAGGTCGACTGCTGGATGTTTCAGTGATTGACGGCTTCGCGATACACTACTGGATCGACTTCGCTGATCGCCATGTGAAGATCCTTGCGTTCGCGTCCGCTGACAAATGAGGGCCTAACAAGGCGCTGCAGCCAACCCCTAGCCGCTTCGCTGGCTGGGGTTACTCGAACCCGCTACCGGCAGCTCACCTCAAGATTGGCTCGGTCACCCGCTCAGGGTGGCTGAGCTTGACGTTAGGCCAAAAATTTATGACATACATTCTCGCAACCCAGAGATATTCGATCGCCGGAGTTGGAGATCCGATTGGAATGATGAATTCATCAGAGCTAGAGATCCTCCCAGAAATTTATGGAAAGCTCTTTTTCCTATCCATCCCCGATGGAATTGATTCAACAGACATATCGGACAAGATCAGCGCCACTGAATCAGAGCATCTGAGGACCGGACAGCTCCGCAACGAAGAAGCAACATATTTTGTTTTCTACGAGCGTAGCTGGCCGCGATCTAGAACCCCCATGCAGATTACTCATATCTTTCAGATTTGCGTCAGATTCACGAAGACTGGAGCCGGGAAATCCGCAAGACTCATAAGCGCTGAACAAATGATTCAGGATGATAGCGATCTCTTCTCACAGCTCGTTCAAACTGTAGGACACACATACAATGCGGCCTAACAAGGCGCTGCAGCCAACCCCTAGCCGCTTCGCTCCTGTGGTTGCGCGAACATTCTGCCGGCAGTTGATCACAAGGAGTCTCAGATCGCCCGTTCGGGGTGACTGAGCTTGACGTTAGGGCATGAGGCAATATGAGATTGCAGATAGGCCCAGCTAGAGTAACTTCCAGCCATGATCTCGCTAGATCACAGTCCAGTTCACTCCGACCCAGAAATTCTGGGTGGCACGATCGTTTTCAGAGGTAGTCGCGTTCCAGCTCAGACGCTTTTGGACTACGTGACTGATGGATACTCTCTGGATGACTTCATCAGCTTTTTCCCCTCGGTTCAAAAAGTGGATGCGGAAGAGCTTCTACGACTGGCACAATCAGATTCATGACGGTCATCATTGATGAGAATGTTCCTCATCCGCTACTGAAGTATCTCGATCACCATTCCACCACTTCGGTGCAACATCAGGGTTGGGCCGGCGTTAAAAATGGTGAGTTGATGAAGCTGATTGACGCCCGCTTCGATGTTTTTGTCCTCGGAGACAAGAACCTCCGGTATCAGCAAAACTTGTCCAACCGCAAGATCGCTATTGTCGAACTCTTCACGATTCGCTGGCCATTTCTCAAGCCCTTCATTCCGAAGATTGTCACAGCGGTGGATACGGCGGACCCTGGAAGCTATATCATAATACAGCCCTAACAAGGCGCTGCAGCCAACCCCTATCCGCTTCGCTCTTGGGGTTGCGCGGACCCTCTACCTGCAGCTGATCACCAGTTGCCTCCGCTCGCCCGTTCAGGGTGGCTGAGCTTGACGTTAGGTCATTCAAAATAATGCATTTAAACACACAGCAAGTTTGCAAATAACACATAGAGTTTTACCGGACTCGAATCCAAAAATGAATAAATACATCATGATCAACCATGGCGTCGGACAGTCGAATGACTGGGATGACTATTTTTCGATGCTCCATGAAAAGGGATACATCATTGGCGGCTCTGCTCTGGACAATGGCATCTCGCTAAAAAACAATAGATTTGATTCATGCATTTCAGAGACAGTTACTGGATACATCGCCATTGAAGTTCCAGATATTGATACTGCCAAGAGTATCATGGTTCAAAGTCCTATTCATAAATCCGGAGGAACGGTAGAACTATTCACGTTGGTATAAAACACGATGCAGACCTAACAAGGCGCTGCAGCCAACCCCTAGCCGCTTCGCTGGCTGGGGTTGCTCGGTCACGCTATTGGCAGTTCACCTCAGGGTTGGCTCGATCACCCGTTCAGGGTGGCTGAGCTTGACGTTAGGACTCATGAAGAAGCAATACACTGCATTCCCTACCGCATTTTTGGAATTCGGAATATGGGGAGTCGCAATCGCTTCAATGATTCTTGGATTTATCGCTATTCGAATACCCCGACTTGAATTAGACCAGATATTCAATCTCATCGAAGGAGTATTCTGGCTGGCGATCGCCTTTGCATTTCTCAATAACCGCAAAAAGAGTCGGGGAGATCAGGACATATTGATGGCATGCACGATCTCATTTGCTTTATTCGGACTATCAGATTTTATCGAGGTATTTACGAGAGCTTGGTTTCAGCCGATCTTGCTGCTTATTCTGAAAGCGGCATGCGTAGCATCTTTTCTAATTTGCATCTGCACTTATTCAAAGAGAAGCTCCAAAAAGAAGGGGGTAGCCATCGACCATGTTCAAAATCCAGACAACTTCAAATAAGTGACTGTTCCAATGCACTTTCCAATGAACGGGAAACGTGGAAATACAGTCCTAACAAGGCGCTGCAGCCAACCCCTAGCCGCTTCGCTGGCTGGGGTTGCTCGGTCCCGCTACCTGCAGCTCACCGTGGGGTTGGCTTGGTCGCCCGCTCAGGGTGGCTGAGCTTGACGTTCGGTCATTAAATTTATGAAAATCCAAATCGCATCTTTAGTTATGCTCACAGTTTCAGTCTGCCACGCCGCAGATAAGAAGCTTCCCATTGTAGATTCCGCGTCATTCAGTTGGGGGCAGACCAGCAATTCCACTTCTGACGCGACACAGTCTGAAAGCAAGTTCAAGTCAGCTTTGCTCAGCAATGGCTTTGCAGTTACAGAAGCTCCAAAAGGCAACAATTTCATTCTTCCAACTCAAAAGGAATCAGGTGTTCGTATTGTCACTTGGTATAGCTCAATTAAAAATCCAGAGCTCAAAGTTGCGGTTATTCACGAAGAGCTTCACGTCGGCTATGCATTCTTCGTGGTTCCCTCCGATCCAACCAGTTTAGAGGTCATCTGGACACCCTATACGAAGCTGCTTGAAACCATCAAAGAGCAATCACGATAATACAGACCGAACAAGGCGCTGCAGCCAACCCCTATCCGCTTCGCTCCTGGGGTTGCGCGGACCTTCTACCGGCAGTTGATCACCAGTAGCCTCAGTTCGCCCGTTCAGGGTGGCTGAGCTTGACGTTCGGCTTCAGCCTCCGGCGGAGGAATATGTTGGTAGCTCGGTCGCCTTCTCCCCATCTACACGAGATCTCAAGGCAGACGGCCCGCGATCAGCAATGCTTCTTCCGGCTTATCGGGGCTTCAGTCTGTCACGATCGCTGCATCAACCTCTCGCGGAGCGAAAAATTTATTTTTTGCCAACTTGAGATATCACCGAAGAGCAATCAGCTCATTTCGATTCTATCATGAATGCTCTTGATACTATGAAAGTTATGGCAGGCTGGCTGACGTTTCGGTTGTTTGGGCGGTTTTGGCCGAACAAGGCGCTGCAGCCAACCCCTATCCGCTTCGCTCCTGGGGTTGCGCGGACCTTCTACCGGCAGTTGATCACCAGCAGCCTCAGATCGCCCGTTCAGGGTGGCTGAGCTTGACGTTCGGCTCTGATTGTCTTGCAAAATCTGTTTCACCGTCCATCTTGATCGCATGAGCAGCCAAGACATCGCAATCGATCTGATTCAGCGTCTTCCAACCGAGGTTTCGCTGGCCGACATTGCCCGCGAAATTGACTTCATTGCTGGAGTCCGAGAGGGATTCGATGAGTTAGAGAGAGGAGAAGGTATTCCCGCTGAGGACGTTCGCCAGATGATTCCCTCGTGGATTTCAAGGTCTTAATCTCGCCACGGGCAATCCGCGATCTTGGTCAGATTGCCCGGTATATTTCCTTTGACGATCCGAGAGCCGCTGAAAGATTCGGAAACCAACTCATTGATGAGGCCCTTTCACTCTGCATTCTGCCGGATAGGGGCAATCTTGTTCCCGAGTTCGATGATGGCAGAACTCGGCAACTCGTTTACGGAGCCTACCGGATCATTTATCGCGTAGATCACCAACGCCGGGCAGTGCTCATTTCTCGATTCTGGCATAGTGCGCGGTTACTCTGATACAAATACAGCCGAACAAGGCGCTGCAGCCAACCCCTAGCCGCTTCGCTGGCTGGGGTTGCTCGGTCCCGCTATCGGCAGCTCACCTCAGGGTTGGCTTGATTGCCCGCTCAGGGTGGCTGAGCTTGACGTTCGGCTTCAGCCTCCGGCGGAGGAATATATTGGTAGCTCGCTCGCCTTCTCCCCATCTACACGAGATCTCAAGGCGGACGGCCCGCGATCTCAAGGCGGACGGCCCGCGATCAGCAATGCTTCCTCCGGCTTATCGGGGCTTCAGTCTGTCACGATCGCTGCATCAAACACTCGCGGAGCGAAAAATTTATTTTTGCCAACTTGAGATATCTTCGAAGAGCCAACAGCTCATTTCAATTCCATCATGATAACTTTTGATACCACGAAACCTATGGTAGGATGGCAGAGCTTTCGGTTATTTGGGCGCTGTTGGCCGAACAAGGCGCTGCAGCCAACCCCTATCCGCTTCGCTCCTGGGGTTGCGCGGACCTTCTACCGGCAGTTGATCACCAGTTGCCTCAGTTCGCCCGTTCAGGGTGGCTGAGCTTGACGTTAGGCGAAATAATATGAAATACCAGCCTCCCGCCCTCGCTGCCGAGACGTTCGTTGCCGTCTGCGAACATGCCGTAAAATATGTTCTAACACCGGAAGATGTAATTCGACTTAGTGGAGGACGTAGATCAGTGGAACCTATTCTTTTGGATACCTCAAATCTTCCAACTTCATTCAGATATGGAGTGAGATATTTAGGGATACTGAGTGTTTTATTTCACGCTGACAGCGACGGATTCGAGAACGCAGTCTCAAAGATCAGAGGCACGATTCGCACCTATTTTGCGAAATCCGGTGAAGAAATAGAATCTACAGGACAATCAAATCATTCTGGACCCATTCCGAATTCTCCGTGGTTTGCTTCAGTCAACAATAGCGAAGTCAAACGAAGAGAGAACATTGCCTTGGTCATGCGTTACATGGAGTTTAGCTCGGACTACGCCTTCATGATCAGCAGTCTCGCCTCAAGGCATAAGCCACTGCTTCCTTCATCGTATGCTGCTAGACTAAAGAAGCTGTGACGCCTAACAAGGCGCTGCAGCCAACCCCTAGCCGCTTCGCTGGCTGGGGTTGCTCGGTCCCTCTATCGGCAGCTCACCTGGGGGTTGGCTCGATTGCCCGCTCAGGGTGGCTGAGCTTGACGTTCGGACCTATGCCCCAGTCGCCGGACGCCCGAATTGCAAACAAACTCGTTCGTAGTTTGCTTTGTATAAAATTGGCGTATTCGGAAGGTGTTCACAATGAGGTTGCTTTGAGTATCCGAATGCCCAAACCAAGGTATTTTACCCAGCTCATTCGTTGCGTATTTCGCTATCGACCAGCATCAGTATCACTCGTTGGCATGGTTCGATCATCAGTCGGCTAGACAATGAGCAAGGCTGTAGATAGCAGATCCAACGGGACCACGGACGGGCGGATCCGAACAAGGCGCTGCAGCCAACCCCTAGCCGCTTCGCTGGCTGGGGTTGCTCGTTCCCGCCATTGGCAGCTCACCTGGGGGTTGGCTCGGTTGCCCGCTCAGGGTGGCTGAGCTTGACGTTCGCCTGATTTATTGGGGTTGAGATCAAGGGAAGGTTCAGAGTTGTTCGATTCCCTTCGGCATACGATTGAGCACGATTCTGGTTTTCTATTGATCACTCCCGATTCGACGCCAACGGTTATTCGCCCGCCCTGCACGCTTGGGGCGCTCACGCGGCTAGAGTAGATCAATCCAGAATCCGTTCCGCCCTTCTCGTGTCACGAGCAATATATTTATAATGCGTAGTCAATCTGGACCACAGAAGCCTCTTCGACTGAATGCTCTAACGAAGCCGCTTGCTGGATTTGATCATCGTCAGCCTGTCGGACGCTCAGGTCCTCCATTGTGCAGTCACCGTTTCCGACGAACAAGGCGCTGCAGCCAACCCCTAGCCGGCCTACGGCAAGCCTTGGCCGACCGATCCCCCTCCAGCAAACACCTTTCCTAGACGCTCGTTTCCCCGCTCAGGGTGGCTGAGCTTGACGTTAGCCCATAAAATTCTATGAAAACAAACATCGTCACAACACTACTCCTATTGACTCAAGTTGCTATCACATCGGCTGCAGAGCAGGTCGTTTGCGCATACGTCGACAAAAGCCCAGTCATGGTATCCATCGATGACTTATCAAAACCTGACTTTGAAACATTTCGTAACGATGCCATCCATCGTAAATTGATATTACTGGAATTTCAAAGGCGTAAATACACGATTCCTGACACACTGATAAACGACCGGACAACTACGATCCTCAACGAAGAATTCAAGGGAGATCAGGAAGCGTTCGATAAATCCCTCGCTGACCAAGGTTATACAATGAATTCCTTCACGCAGGTCGAAACCGACAAATTGGCGGTCCAAGCACTCCGTCAAGCCATCAAAACAGAGAATAGGAAGGATGCCACTCAACCTACTCTTGATCAGTTTATCGAAACCCTACGGAATAACGCTACGATTGAACTTGTAGAACCTGAAAAAATACAGGGCTAACAAGGCGCTGCAGCCAACCCCTAGCCGCTTCGCTGGCCGGGGTTGCTCGGTCCCGCTATTGGCAGCTCACCCGGGGGTTGGCTTGATTACCCGCTCAGGGTGGCTGAGCTTGACGTTAGCCCATAATCACATGAATACACATCCAATCCTACTCGCTGCACTACTTCTTTCCACCGCGCACATTACACGTTCTGCAGAGGAGCGCTATTGCATCCCGTTTATCCCACAAGGCGGGGATACGGTCTTATCCACCAAAGAAGAAGTTATACGTTCGGAGAAGGTCTTCATGACATTCATAGCCCCGAAGAAGCTATGGGACTCGATCGAGCCAGTAGATTTGGACGATCCCTCTGCATATGGTTTTACGTTCAAAGATGCCTATAACCGCGCAGAATCTTTCCACGGAGATAACCTACCAAGTTCGAGCAAAAGTAAGAATAAGCTCCTATCGACAGAGCTTGTCTCAATTGAACGTATATCTTCCACCTCAACCACGAACAAAGACAAACCAAGAGGAAAATATTCTTATTATGTCCATATCATTCACACCTACGCTCCTTCGCAATCCGATTCACCAGAGCAACCCGTTCATGCAAGAGTGATTGTTCTCCCCAACGGATGGGCGGGGTATCCAATGTTTCAATACATGAAAATATCAAATGAGGGCTAACAAGGCGCTGCAGCCAACCCCTAGCCGCTTCGCTGGCTGGGGTTGCTCGGTCCCGCTATTGGCAGCTCACCTCAGGGTTGGCTTGATCGCCCGCTCAGGGTGGCTGAGCTTGACGTTCGCCTGATTTATTGAAGTTGAGATCAAGGGCAAGTTCAGGGTTGCTCGATTCCCTTCGGCATACGATTGAGCACGATTCTGGTTTTCCATTGATCTTTCCCGATTCGACGCCAACGGTTATTCCCCTGCCATGTACTCATGGGGCGCTCACGCGGCAAGAGTAGATCAATCCAAAATCCGTTACGCCCGGCTCCTGTCGTGAGCAATATATTAATAATGCGGAGTCAATCTGGACCTCGGAAGTTTCTTCTACTGAATGCTCTAACGAAGCCGCTTGCTGGGTTTGACCATCGTCGACCTGTCGGACGATCGGGTCCTCCATTGTGCAGTCACCGTTTCCGACGAACAAGGCGCTGCAGCCAACCCCTAGCCGGCCTGAGGCAAGCCTTGGCCGACCGATCCCCTTCCCGCAAACACCTTTCCTAGACGTTCGTTGCCCCGCTCAGGGTGGCTGAGCTTGACGTTCGGCTCATGTAAATGGCTTCGGAGGTTTAAGAAGCCTTGAGACGTTCGAGATCCGAAAAACTTAGGAATAAAATGTTTTGTTAGCGGCATACCCTTTGCTGTTCGCACACTGTTCTTGGACTCGGTCACTATAACTCGCATATCCTCGCAACGTACGACTGACCACGATAGAAAATCAAGATAATGAATCCCCTTTTATTCGTCCTGCCAGTCATTGCTTTATTCTTTCTACTCGCATGCCTGTTACTAAAACTCCTGTGGAATAGCACCTTTCCGGATCTGTTCGGCTGGAAGCGAATATCCTACTGGACCACAGTTAAAATCCTGCTCATTTCATTCATACTGTTTGGCGGATACAATTATCCTTTCGGGTATGGCACGTCGTCGACCCGAACGCAGGAAGATGGATCAATTACAACTCACTGGTCATTCGGATCTCTAAATAAATAAAATACAATACAATACAATACAATACAGCCGAACAAGGCGCTGCAGCCAACCCCTAGCCGCTTCGCTGGCTGGGGTTGCTCGGTCCCGCTACCGGCAGCTCACCTCAGGGTCGGCTCGGCTACCCGCTCAGGGTGGCTGAGCTTGACGTTCGCCTGATATATTGGGGTTTAGATCAAGGAAAATTTCAGATTTGCTCGATTCACTTCGGCATACGATTGAGCACGATTCTGGTTTTCCATTGATCACTCCCGATTCGACGCAAAGAATTATTCGCCTGCCATGCACGCTTGGGGCGCTCACGCGGCATGAGTAGATCCATCCAAATTCCGTTCCGGCCTGCTCCTATCACGAGCAATATATTTATAATGCGGAGTCAATCTGGACCTCAGAAGCATCTTCTACTGAATGCTCTAACGAAGCCGTTTGCTGGATTTGATCATCCTCAGCCTGTCGGACGCTCTGGTCCTCCATTGTGCAGTCACCGTTTCCGACGAACAAGGCGCTGCAGCCAACCCCTAGCCGGCCTGAGGCAAGCCTTGGCCGACCGATCCCCCTCCAGCAAACACCTTGCCTGGACGTTCGTTGCTCCGCTCAGGGTGGCTGAGCTTGACGTTCGCCTGATTTATTGGGGTTGAGATCAAGGGAAGGTTCAGAGTTGTTCGATTCCCTTCGGCATACGATTGAGCACGATTCTGGTTTTCTATTGATCACTCCCGATTCGACGCCAACGATTATTCGCCTGCCATGCACGCTTGGGGCGCTCACGCGGCATGAGTAGATCCATCCAGAATCCGTTCCGGCCTGCTCTTGTCACGAGCAATATATTTATAATGCGTAGTCAATCTGGACCACAGAAGCCTCTTCTACTGAATGCTCTAACGAAGCCGCTTGCTGGGTTTGACCATCGTCGGCCTGTCGGACGATCGGGTCCTCCATTGTGCAGTCACCTCTTCCGACGAACAAGGCGCTGCAGCCAACCCCTAGCCGGCCTGAGGCAAGCCTTGGCCGACCGATCCCCTTCCGGCAAACACCTTGCCTAGACGTTCGTTGCCCCGCTCAGGGTGGCTGAGCTTGACGTTCGGACCTATGCCCCTGTTCTACGGCGCCCAAACTGCAGACAAGCTCGTTTGTAATTTGCTTTGTATAAATTGGGTGTATTCGGAAGGTGTCCACAATAAGGTTGATTTTCCTGGCCGGAAGCCCAAACCAAGGTATTTTTGCGCAGTCCGTTCGACGTCAATTTCCGTATCGAAGCGCATCGGTCTGACTCGCTGGTATGGCTCGATCATCACTCGGCATGGCGGCGAGCAAGGCTGCAGATTTTAGATCCGACGGGACCACGAAGATGCGGATCCGAACAAGGCGCTGCAGCCAACCCCTAGCCGCTTCGCTGGCTGGGGTTGCTCGCTCCCGCTATTGGCAGCTCACCTCAGGGTTGGCTTGATTGCCCGCTCAGGGTGGCTGAGCTTGACGTTCGGTAAATTATGAAATTGTTTGCGTCTGTTCTTTTTGCAACGTCACTCGCTGGTTGTGCATGGAGCCCGGACATGCCCCCCACAACCTATGAAGGTCACGTTTACAATGAACCACTTCAGCGACCAGAACCTTTCGCCAACGTCAGCGCATCAAGATATGGGGCACCTATTGCATTCTTCCCTATGATGTCACAGTCAGTAGGAGAGGGCCTCACCGATGGTCAAGGTCACTTCTCCCTGACGACGCGCACTGGCTATGCCCAAGCTCTAGGAGCTAGTTCATCCGATGGGCGCATGGGCGGTTACGTGGAGAATGGACTTTTAAGAAGCAACGGGCGGTTAATTATCCGTATCCGCCCCTCTCTAAGCAGGAGTTCATATCAAAGTCCTGTAGATCCCGAAAGCGCGGAATGTAAAATGCAGCGAAGAGCGATTGATAAGATACTTTTTCATTACGCGTCCACAGCATACAAATATCGTCATTCGATATCTGAATACTCTAAAATGGGTGTCATTTCCGAAAACGAGCGCGACAGTTTCATTTCCTACTCTGACTACATCTTTCGCCCGACGCCTCATATTCGCTTCTTTTGGAATGATGAAGAAATTGTTTTTTCATCACTCACTAGTAAGTTCGAACTCAAATACACCGAACAAGGCGCTGCAGCCAACCCCTAGCCGCTTCGCTGCTGGGGTTGCGCGGACCGTCAACTTCCAGAAGATCACCAGACAAATTCGGTTGCCCGTTCGGGGTGGCTGAGCTTGACGTTAGACCAATAATTTATGCTCTCGATTCGAATATCTTTAGTCCTTGTCGCAGCTTTTCTTTTGGGCGGTTGCGCAACCAAGTATTATAATTACTCCGGCAGCGAAACCTTTCAGGGAACAGGTGGCGCCTCGGAGACGGTCAACGATATTGATATTTGGATCGAAGGAACTCCACCGAGACCATTCACCATAATCGGAGTCATCACCGATAACCGTCCAGGCGGCCCGATCCCGATGGCAACGCGAAAAGGCCAGATCACGTCACTCGCCGAGAAAAATGGAGGAGATGCGATTCTATTCAAGTTTGATGAAAGCCAATTTGTAGGCACCTACTCCTCAGGAAGTGCGTTCACATCAGGCCAAGCAACCGCATATGGATCGCCGGGATATGCTCGTGCGTACGGAACGTCGACGACCACAAGCTCAGGAATGACGCAGAACATCAATCGCCGAAATTCTCGCTTTTATGTAATCAAATACAAATGAGGTCTAACAAGGCGCTGCAGCCAACCCCTAGCCTCTGGCTGTCACACCAAACTCGTATACGCCACTTGGCGCAACTGCGTTGCGCAGCTCGGTCGCCCGTTCGGGGTGGCTGAGCTTGACGTTCGGCAAAAAAACAACATCAAACATATCACGAAACAACATTCAAATATATTATTTGTTTCTTTAGTATCACTGACCCTGGTCTTCATATCCACTGGATACTCAGCCCCGCTCCTGATCTCCAATCATAGCTTTGAAGACCCCGTGACATCTGTAGGCACATTTATCACAAGCGATTCGTCAGGTCCATCGGGTTGGAACATCTACGGGCCGACCGCTTCCAATAGACAGTTTGGCGTGCTCAATCCTGCCATGACGACGCTTTATGTGGGCGGGATGGTTCCTGATGGCGCTAATATTGGTGTGGTATTCTTGTTGGGAACAGCCGGAGAAGGTGGGTTACAGCAAACTTTGAGTGACACCCTCCAATTAAACAACGAATACACTTTGACCGTCGAGGTAGGTAATATCGCCAATGATCCTAATCCGCCGCACAGTTCATTTAATTTTACAGGCTTCCCCGGTTATCGTATTGATCTGATGGCAGGAGGCTCAGTTCTGGCATCAGACAATAACGGCTTATCGATTTCAGAGGGGGCATACGCCACATCTACGGTCTCTTTTACAACGGGACTATCTCATCTTAATTCAGGCGAGAATCTCCGCATTCGCTTGGTGAACCTGAATGGAAGTGGGATTGAAGTGAACTTTGATGATGTCCGGCTAGATGCGGTAGCAGTTCCAGAACCTTCTTCATCAGCTCTTCTCCTAGGTCTTGGAGTTCTGTTTTATGTAGGCATCCGTCACAGAATTAAATATGCCGAACAAGGCGCTGCAGCCAACCCCTAGCCGCTTCGCTCTTGGGGTTGCGCGGACCGTCAACTTCCAGAAGATCACCAGACAAATTCGCTTACCCGTTCAGGGTGGCTGAGCTTGACGTTCGGCTTCATAAAGTTGTTAGGAGTGTTTACTGCGATTCATAGTCATGTGTTTTTCTCTCTTTATTGGTGCTGACAATCCCATCCCGCTCATCCCATGGAACGAGGACGACAAGCGCGTCTATTCGCAAAATCTGTCAGAATACGAGTTACCTATTCAGGGCCATTTCTCCAAACAGCATATAGGATACATTGGTTCAGATCAGGGTTGTGGTTGCGGCTTCCGTCATGTCACCTTCCAGAACGGTGAATGGCCCGAAG
Source organism: uncultured Verrucomicrobiae bacterium (assembly GCA_963719495.1). Classification (GTDB taxonomy): domain Bacteria; phylum Verrucomicrobiota; class Verrucomicrobiia; order Chthoniobacterales; family JAATET01; genus CAVVKW01. The sequence goes on along the minus strand of CAVRCI010000002.1, from coordinate 157,922 downwards.
AAAGCATGTCAGATTCCGAAGAGTATTCCGACGGGGACAAGCAGCCAAACCACATTCAACTTGAATGCATTCTTATCGGACTACTTCAGACAGCAGATTCAATCGAGCTTTATAGTTGCTGGGATGGTGACTTCGCAGAACCATCGGGGGGATCAAGTCAATTGTTGCTGTCATCTATCGTCGACAATCATTTCGCATTTCGCGAACGCTTTCTCTATTCGATAGCAAATACAGCCGAACAAGGCGCTGCAGCCAACCCCTAGCCGCTGCGCGGCTGGGGTTGCGCGGACCCGCAACAGGCAGTTGATCATCAGTAGTATTCGGTCGCCCGTTCGGGGTGGCTGAGCTTGACGTTGGACTCCTATACAATAAATACAAATCACTATGACCACTCCCTTTTCCGAAAACCGCTGGTGCCTACGCGACCCAATACCAGAAATATATGAAGCAGCAGACTATTTGCAGTCAGCAGTTGCATCACATTTGAACAACGATAGAGAAAAAGCGAACTACTATTTCAAGCTCGCTGACATGCCTACAATCCGAGATTGGACCGAATCACTATGGGGCACCAACAGCCCATATATTCGACTTCGGTCTATCGAGAACGCTCCAATTTCACTAGCCAAGGAAGATCGAATTCCTGTCCGGATGCCCACCACTGCCGAGAAACAGGCACTTCTCGATCGCGACGGTTACCATTGTCGGTTTTGTTCCATTCCAATCATTCGGAAAGACATCCGCCACAAAATCGCATCTAAGTATCCAGAATCAGTAGGTTGGGGATCCACGAATCAAAGCCAACATGCAGCATTTCAGGCAATGTGGGTTCAGTATGACCACCTGCTACCCCACGCCCGCGGTGGATGCAACGACCTTCAAAACATGGTCATAACATGTGCGCCCTGCAACTACGGAAGATGCAGCCATTTGCTGGAAGAAGTAGGTCTGCATGATCCTCGTAAGAGAATGCCATTGAAATCAGATTGGGACGGACTCGAACGCTTCGTGTAAAGCGAATGCGAGTCCAACAAGGCGCTGCAGCCAACCCCTAGCCGCTTCGCTGGCTGGGGTTGCTCGGTCCCGCTATTGGCAGCTCACCTCAGGGTTGGCTCGGTTACCCGCTCAGGGTGGCTGAGCTTGACGTTCGGCTTAGAAATAAATTCATAAATCATCATGTCATTACTCAAACTCATTTTTAGCAAACAAGATCCCATTGAAGACCTATTTCGGTGGGCACCAGGATTCGCATCCGAAATAGAGAGGGTCTATCGAAACCATGTATCGCCATTTCCAGTTTCTGGAATCGGTCTATTAAAAGTCCGGACTATCGCTATGAGCTTTGGATACTGTGCATATTCGCCAACAGCGAAATCAGAAGATCAAGAGAAGACTCTTCGTATCTCATGTTACCAGATTGCTGGTCACGCTCTCGTGGAACCAACCTCCGATCCGAAAGTTGCTCTTTCCGACATCAAAGATATCTGCCCTACAATTCTAGCAGAGGCGGTCGGATTTATTGCGGAAGATTTTTCAAGCAATGCTGTATCGTCCGAAAACCCAAGTTTTAAGTCGATAACGCGAATGTATCGTGATTCATTGGCCAACTCGGTGGACACCAGAACAAACACAGCAGATCCAAAAGTTGATTTCGAACTTATACCTGAACAGGTGCTCTTTCACTGCTTCAAATGCATGGCCGAAAGGCTTGTATATATTCAGAAGAAATATTAAATACAGCCGAACAAGGCGCTGCAGCCAACCCCTATCCGCTTCGCTCCTGGGGTTGCGCCACCCACTACCGGCAGTTGATCACCAGTTGTCTGCGGTCGCCCGTTCAGGGTGGCTGAGCTTGACGTTAGGGCATGAAAATTGGTTTCTCATCTATTCATCTAAAATCTAGGAACGACGCAAATCAAATTATATGAAAACCATACTACACGAAGGCCGCACATATTTACTCCAGGCGTTGGTCTGGGCAAAATACAAGGAAGATATTTTCAGCGAGGGCGAGCCTGATGGAAATGAGATAAACAACGAGATCGTCGACTACTCCAGATTGGAATTGGGATTTTCTGACGGCTCAGTCCTGAAAATTGACGGCGTAGCTGCATCGAATTACCGAGGTTCGATCGAAGAAACTTTCGGAATCGAGTTTTTGGAGTAGGAAAAACAACCATACTCATCAACGCTCTGAAGGCCCTAACAAGGCGCTGCAGCCAACCCCTAGCCGCACTCCGTTTCAGACGCTCGGAAGCGTCACCTTCAGCAGATCATTATCAGTGGTTCGCACATCCGTTCAGGGTGGCAGAGCTTGACGGTCGCCTATTACAAAAATAATGATTGAGTTCGGATCAGGGACGTCGGCTTTAGATTCGGGCGGGCGACTGAGCCGAGCAGCTTCGACTGGATGCCCTTTTCCCCTTCCATCCGCCGACTCTCCTCGTCACAGCCGCCCTCTTCCACCTCTCCGATCTCCCTCCGCCGTTCCGTGTCTCGCCGCTCCAGCCGCAGAGCCGGGTCGAGCTTCCGTTTCAGTGACTTCGTTGATTGATTCGCTTCGGCTACCTTTTCACCATCACGAGAAGATATTGCCGCGACCAGTCTGGCTCGAGCCTCGGTCGCTATGGTCGCGTTGGTCCTGACTTCCACGGTTCAGCCCCTGTCGGATGCTACGGCGCACCGTTGTCTCTACGAGCCGTCCCGACGACCAGGGCGCTGCAGCCAACCCCTAGCCGTCACCTGGCGCTCTTGTTCTGATTTCCGTCAATTCCATCACATCAAGCTCAGAGTTTGGTCCCCGGTTCGGGGTGGCTGAGCTTGGCGTTGGATCTATTTATGAAAACCTCACTCACATTTCTTATCTCCGCACTCGCTCTTGCCCATAGTGCTTCTGCTCTAACTTATCAATTATCCGATTTCGGAACCCAGAATGGATTTTTCACTTCAGGCTTCATTTCGACTGATGGAACATTGGGTGCGATCACAGATACCAACATAACCGGATGGTCCATCACCTCGACTGACGGGAGTGATACACTAAATTTTGATTCATCCTTTACGAATCACGAAGTTCGAACTCATTCAACAAGCCTCTTCGCTACAACTGATTCGATTTCAATCTCAGAAGGGAGTGTATTGGTATTTCTTCTAAATCGTCCAGGCCGCGATCTAGCAATCAAATGGGAACGCCGCTTGGATGCGAATCTCGTTCCCAACAACTCTTTTGACATGCGAGATGATGAGATTCCGGTCATCTATTTTGACACGGATCCCTTCTTTACGGAGAATCCCCAGGCCATTGCCGCCATACCTGAACCTACTGTTCTGACTCTCATCTTCGTCGGGAGTATCTGTGCACTTTTAAGATTGTCGAAAAACAGAGAAATGCGATCCAACAAGGCGCTGCAGCCAACCCCTAGCCGCTACCCGGCACTGTTGCTCTGACTTCCGTCCATTCCATCACACCAACCTGAGAGTTCGGTCCCCCGTTCGGGGTGGCTGAGCTTGACGTTCGCCTGATTTATTGTAGTGGAGATCAAGGGAAGGTTCAGAGTTGCTCGATTCCCTTCGGCATACGATTGAGCACGATTCTAATTTTCCATTGATCACTCTCGATTCGACGCCAACGGCTATTCGCCTGCCATGCACGCTTGGGGCGCTCACGCGGCATGAGTAGATCCATCCAGAATCCGTTCCGCACTGCTCTTGTCACGAACAATATATTTATAATGCGGAGTCAATCTGGACCACAGAAGCATTTTCTACTGAATGCTCTAACGAAGCCGTTTGCTGGATTTGATCATCCTCAGCCTGTCGGACGCTCTGGTCCTCCATTGTGCAGTCACCGTTTCCGACGAACAAGGCGCTGCAGCCAACCCCTAGCCGACCAAAGGCAAGCCTTGGCCGACCGATCCCCTTCCGGCAAACACCTTGCCTAGACGTTCGTTGCCCCGCTCAGGGTGGCTGAGCTTGACGTTCGCCTGATTTATTGGGGTTAAAATCAAGGGAAAGTTTAGAGTTGCTCGATTCCCTTCGGCATACGATTGAGCACGATTCTGGCTTTCCATTGATCACTCCCGATTCGACGCCAAGGGTTTTTCGCCTGCCATGCACGCTTGGGGCGCTCACGCGGCAAGAGTAGACCAATCCAGAATCCGTTCCGCCCTTCTCGTGTCACGAGCAATATAGTTATAATGCGTCGTCAATCTGGACCACAGAGGCCTCTTCGACTGAATGCTCTAACGAAGCCGCTTGCTGGATTTGATCATCGTCAGCCTGTCGGACGCTCAGGTCCTCCATTGTGCAGTCACCGTTTCCGACGAACAAGGCGCTGCAGCCAACCCCTAGCCGGCCTGAGGCAAGCCTTGGCCGACCGATCCCCCTTCCAGCAAACACCTTGCCTAGACGTTCGTTGCCCCGCTCAGGGTGGCTGAGCTTGACGTTGGGTCCATGAACGATTTCTTGCACGATATTCGAAAATCCGGTAGAAATATCGCATGCCGAATGTCACTCTCAAAGCCCACTTCGACGGTCAGCAAATTCTGTTGGATGAGCCATATGCGCTTCCAAACAACTGTAGTCTGTTTATTACGGTTCTGAGAGAACAGTCATCCGAGAGATCTGACTTCTCGGCAATCGCAATCTCCTCACTCGCTAAAGCTTACAGTGATGAAGAACCCGAATACCTTCTGTCTGATCTCCGGTCATGACAGAAAGAGATATTCTGCTTACACCCCTGCCACAATCCGACGGACGGATCAAGAATCGGCCCGTAGTTGTTCTACGCGTGGTTCCGCCATTCAACGACCTTCTTGTCTGCGGAGTCAGCACTCAACTCCGTCAGGCTGTCCCTGATTTCGACGAGATCATTTCGGCTGACGACGATGACTTCCCCGAAACTGGTTTGAAGAAGACTTCTGTAATCAGACTTGGGTATCTCGCAGTCCTTCCAACAGACAGCTTCGCTGGAACACTCGGTCACATCACTGAAGAGCGATATGATCGTCTATTGACACGACTTGCCGAGTTTATAGAAGAAGGAAAGACCCAACAAGGCGCTGCAGCCAACCCCTAGCCGCTCCGCTGGCTGGGGTTGCTCGGTCTCGCTATCGGCAGCTCACCTCCGGGTTGGCTTGATTGTCCGCTCAGGGTGGCTGAGCTTGACGTTAGACCAATTATACAATACCCACTTATGACATTAAATGTATCTCTTAGAGTTCCGGACGGAATCGTTATCGCATCCGACAGCCTCTCTACTGTAAGTAGCCCGATCAACCAGAAGATGAATCTCAACGCTCAGTGTAAGGCTTGCGGTGAGGATATGTTGATTGAGGATGTTGCTGCCCCACCTCTTTCTGTTCCCGTCTCAACTTGGCCGTATGCCCAAAAACTTTTTCCAATAAGTTCCAAATTTGGAATCGCCACCAATGGGAATGCTTACGTCAATGGTAGAAGCATCTACAACCACGTTACGGCATTAAATCCAACTCTGCCGACTGCTCCCGATGGAGAAGACGAGTTTGAGCTACTTTCGGAGGCAGTCTCAACGTATTTTCACAATCAGTTAGTCACGGAACTCAGCAAATCAAACTTATCGCTAGACCTTATTCCAGATACTTGGGCACCACTTGGTTTTCATTTTGTCGGTTTTTCCAAAGATGCACACGGCGACCCAATCGCACAAACGAGACTGATTCATATTGGAAAACAGGTCACACACGAAACATACGATTCCATCGGCTGCACTTGGTCCGGGGATGGATCAGTGGTAAGTCTTTTATGGGGACAGCAGGGAACCGGTGCTAACTACACGGTCTTTTCGCTTCAAGACGCCATCGATTACGCGCGCTTCTTGATAAGGACTACGGCAGATTACCAGCGATTTTCCGGTCGAATGCCGACTGTTGGAGGCGATATTGATATCGCACTCGTAACAAACTATCGCGGCTTCCAATGGATTGCACAGAAGGAACTCTACAAGCTACTAGACCAAGAAACGAACTCAAAACTATGACATACGCATACACCAAAGGAGATGAGCAGAACGCCCTATTGTTCTTTCAGCGTTTATTGCAGGACGCAAAGCTTCCAGAGGAAAAAGATAAGATTGAAAAAATGGTATCTGACATTCACATCCAATTGGAAAAAAAGGGAGAGCGACCAAAATATGAAGTATTGATGCCGCAGAACCAAGCAGGCGGAGAAACTTTCATAGATAATACAATGCGGGTCTAACAAGGCGCTGCAGTCAACCCCTAGCCGCTTCGCTCTCGGGGTTGGCGGACGGTCAAATTGCAGTTGATCACACCATTTTCCTCAGCACCCGTTCGGGGTGACTGAGCTTGACGTTCGGTCTCAAAATATGAATACAAGTCAACGTCGTAAGCTCATAGGAGGATCATCTACAATATTCGGGGCTTTATGGGTAGCACTTGCCCTGCAGCCACTTATAGAACAATTCCGTGTTGCGGACATCCAAGCGATCAATGTCGCATTCATTCTCACGACTTCGCCATTGATGGTCATTTTGGGGATCATTCCGGTTGTTCATGGCATAAAGCTAATCAAAAGATGCAGTATCTCATCCCTAAGATGGATTGCGGGAATTTTATCGGTGTTCTGCGCGCTCTTAACGTTATCATGCCTTTCAACTATTACTCCACGGTTCCTCCCTGAAGAAATAGCATTCTCAACCTCGTCTCTTTTCGGATGTCTGCTCGCTTATCCCGCCTACCTTCTTCTCATTTCTCTCATTCTGAAATTTCTTTCGATTACTACCCCACCATCCAATCAGTTGTTTAGTCGCGTATCGTTCGCTGCAACATGCGTTGTGTTTTGGCTGTGGATGACCGACGTAGCTTCAGCCATCATTCCTACCAAGGAGGGTTTTACCTATGTTCCGAAAGAGCCGTGGGGAATACTCGGATTGATTATTCCAATCATTGCGGCGATATGGGTATATCGACAACTGTGCGCTAGACTCGGATCGACCGAGCGGACCGAACAAGGCGCTGCAGCCAACCCCTAGCCGCTTCGCTGGCTGGGGTTGCTCGGTCCCGCTTCCGGCAGCTCACCGTGGGGTTGGATTGATTGCCCGCTCAGGGTGGCTGAGCTTGACGTTCGGCTCAGCCTCCGGCGGATGATATATTGGTGAGTCGTCTGTAATGCACTGCTTAACGCGCTCAACAATTTATGATAATTCGAATAGCAGCATATCTGGCATTCGCGCTAATCGTCTCTGGGTGTAGCCCGAAGCCATCAGCTTTGCGCAAGCTCAGTTCGATCGATACCCGAGCACTCGTCACAAGCACCCGCTCGTTAAATTTGAAAGCTCTCGAACAAGAACAGAGTTATCAATATGACATTCCGGAAAGCGACTGGCCCAACGAAATTCGTGAAGTAGATCCGAAGTTTGTTCGATCTACAGATTACGGAACAACGATTCTATTTTTCAAGTGGGTCAGCAAAGAGCAAGGTTTTTACATTCCACCTGCTGGCTACGACCCATTGGATCACGAACAAACTGAAGGCGTAAGATATGAAAAGATTGAACCCGGCATCTACTGGTATTCGATATCAGGATAGCAATACAGCCGAACAAGGCGCTGCAGCCAACCCCTAGCCGCTTCGCTCTTGGGGTTGCGCGGACCCACAACTTCCAGAAGATCACCAGACAAATTCGCTCGCCCGTTCGGGGTGGCTGAGCTTGACGTTCGGTCATACAGCCTCCGGCGGATAAAATACGAAGCTCACGATTAACGCAGGCCAACTAGCAAATATTGATGCTCACAACAATAGCTGCAATTGTGACCTGTGGTGTTCTTTTGTTTCTCTACTTCAAATTTGAAGTCGAGCCAAAAAAAACAATTCAAAATCTACTAAAAACGCGACCAGACCGATCGGGCGACGAATTTTACAACAAATTCTTCCGAGACACAAACTATCCAAAGCACGTCGTCCTTGGAGTAAGAGAAGTCATTTTCGAACAACTGGATATAGATCTTACTGGACTTGAACCAACAGATGACTTCTCATCAGATTTTCGAGCTATCTGGGATATTGATTCGATGGCAGACGTCGAGATAGTTGTCGAACTCGAGAATAGATTCAATATCAAGATCACAGATCATGAAGCGCTTCATTCAAAAACTATGGCGGATCTCATCCAACTCGTTCACAGAAAGACCGAACAAGGCGCTGCAGTCAACCCCTAGCCGCTTCGCTCTCGGGGTTGGCGGACGACCAGATTGCAGATGATCACTCCTCGTTTCTCATCGCCCGTTCGGGGTGACTGAGCTTGACGTTCGGCTCAATAAGTAGCCTCCGGCGGATGATTTTGTTCGCTTTCGGACGCTTGTAGATGTCCACGAATCCGAATCCGCCATGAATCAGCCAATCACGAATGAAAGCCATATCGCATTTATAAAACGGCATGGGAGACTGCCGCGTCTTCGTCCAAGAAGACGGTCGCGGAGCAGAAAGTATAGGATACGCCTAAAGATCATTCCCGTGGTCCTCGTCCTAATCACTTTATATTTTTTGGGTTATTCCGTTCTCCGGATGAGCGGAGCATTCATCCACACGGTCACGTTCGGAACCTTATACACAGAGAAGGTCTATTTTCATGACGTAGGGCCAGCGCAATTTCTCAATTTTAGCTCCAAATCTGCCGATTTATTACCAGTGCTTCATGCTGCGAGTTTCGTCTTTCTTCCCCTTCGCGCTCTTGAAACACAATTTTGGAGAATTTTTCCAAGAACTTATATTGTTCCCGAATATTGACTCTGAGATCTCTACCTACGGACAATCCACCATAACCTCGCTAGGTATCACTAAAGATATAATCAACTGTCTCAATACAGCCGAACAAGGCGCTGCAGCCAACCCCTAGCCGCTCCGCTGGCTGGGGTTGCTCGGACCCTCTACCGGCAGCTCACCTCAGGGTTGGCCCGATTATCCGCTCAGGGTGGCTGAGCTTGACGTTAGACCATGAAAATCCGGCATCCGATAATCAGACCAAAAGAACCAACTCTCAAGTAAATCGGAAAAGACAGCTTCCAAGAAATCTCTACAATAACCCACTAATCACATGAAATACACATTATTGCTTATAGTCGCTGCCATTCTCGCCATCGGACCCACTCCCGCCACTGGCGCTACGCTCGATCAACTTAAGACTGAATTGATCGGAACATGGCGCATCGATTTTTCTGCGTCTCAAAAGCAAAGCCCTAAAGACAGTGCTATTCAAGAACTCGACTCAGCCGAGATTGCAGAAGCTTCAAAATTCTTCTTTTCATTCGCGAAGGATGGATTGATGAGATTTCCTCTTGGGGGCGACAAGATGGACTATGGGGTTTTTCGCATTGTGGAAGACGCAGAGGGAAAGACGCTACTATTACAGGGAACGCCAACAGTTGCAGCCGCCAATCTATATGAAATGAAATTTGAGTCTGATACGCTTGTATTGAATCAGATTGAGTTTCTACAGAACGACAAGGTGAAGTCGTGGGGCGTTTATGTATTAAGAAAAGAATAATACGGTCTAACAAGGCGCTGCAGTCAACCCCTAGCCGCTTCGCTCTCGGGGTTGGCGGACGATCAGATTGCAGCTGATCACAAACCAGTAGTTCGGACACCCGATCGGGGTGACTGAGCTTGACGTTAGCCCATGAAAAAAGGATTCATTGCCCCAACACTCTTATTGTTTTCGCTCGTTTGTGCCCGCGCAACATCATACGAGGAACCGAAGAAGCATCGCGTATATTCGCCGGACAAAGAGCATTTTATATTAGTGGATCCCGAATCAGGCAATCATTCGATTAGATCAACGACCATTCCATGGCTGAAGCTTTGGTCTTTCTCCCACGATTTCCAATTTGATTCCCTATTTCTCACAAATGATGGGAAGGCAGCTTTCTGGGTAGCTTGGAGGTTTGTGCAGGAAGACGATTTTCAGAAAGACGCTATAGTCATCTTCAACGATGACGGAGAGACAGTGCGCATTTCCTACGCCGAAGCCTCGAAGCCCCGAAAATACAGATATCGTGAGGTCGGACCTATCGGGGATTTCTGGAGAATCTGGCGCAACAACATGGAGCAGAACGAGGAAGGAATTATAGTTCAACCCGAGGGCAAATCGGAGATCCAGATACACCCATCAACGAAGGCAATACAGGGCTAACAAGGCGCTGCAGCCAACCCCTAGCCGCTTCGCTGGCTGGGGTTGCTCGGTCCCGCTACCGGCAGCTCACCTCAGGGTTGGCTTGCATGCCCGCTCAGGGTGGCTGAGCTTGACGTTGGACAGCCCCTGGCGGATGAAGTGCAGCCGCCGAGCCGACAAGACGCAATTACATCGCGCAAATTAGTCAGGCAGCACCGGGGGAAGCCCGCCACGAGAATTTACGTGCGCGGGCACAGGTAAGACTGTATTTCTCAAATATGCCTGTTGTTTTCAAAAAAGACGGATTCAAATTCTTTTTCTACAGCAATGATCATGAACCGATTCACGTTCACGTCCGAAAGGGTGGAGGGGAAGCGGTTTTTAACCTTGATATTATTGTGGAGTTGCGTGAATCATCTGGACTGAAGGTTAAAGAATTATCGAAAGCGCAAGAACTCGCGGAGGAAAACAAGGAACTCATCGTCAAAGTTTGGAATGAACACCTTAATCAATAGACCATTGTCAGCACTGATCTCCAATCGTCATGTTATCATTTCAATGACGGATGGCAGCAAGTTGAAGTTTCCAGTTTCGGAGAATCCACGATTAGCGTCAGCAACAGACACACAGCTCAGACAATACGAGCTTTCACCATTTGGTATCCATTGGTCCGAGCTTGACGAAGACCTGTCATTTCGAGGGATTGCATTTGGCGACTTTGGACAGAATGAAATGCGTGTCCAACAAGGCGCTGCAGCCAACCCCTAGCCGCTTCGCTGGCTGGGGTTGCTCGAACCCGCTACCGGCAGTTCACCTCAGGGTTGGCTCGATCACCCGCTCAGGGTGGCTGAGCTTGACGGTCGCCTTATACAAAAAATAATGATTGAGTTCGGTTTAAGAACGCTCGCTTTTGATTCGATCGAGCGACTGAGCCGAGGGAGTTCGACTGGATGCCCCTTTCCCCTTCCATCCGCCGACTCCCCTCGTCACAGACGCCCTCGTCCACCTCTCCGATCTCCTTCCGCCGTTCCGAGTCTCGCCGCTCCACCCGCAGAGCCGGGTCGAGCTTGCGCCCCGGCGACTTCGCTGATTGATCTGTTTCGACTACATTTTAACCATCACGATAAAATATTTCCACGACCAGTCTGGCTCGAGCCTCGGTCCATGTGGTTGAATTGTTCCTGACTTCCACGGTTTAGCCCCTGTCGGATGCTACGGCCGGCCATCTTGTCCACGAACCGTCCCGACGACCAGAACGCTGCAGCCAACCCCTAGCCGTCACCCGGCGCTCTTGTCCTGACTTCCGGCGATTCCATCACATCAAGCTCAGAGTTTGGTCCCCCGTTCGGGGTGGCTGAGCTTGGCGTTAGGGCATTATGTATACAATTATGACATCCATCCAAGAATACGAACCATTATTTTTTGAACTTGAGTCTGCCCTGAAAAGTGAATCTTGGTTCACGAGCGTCTGGAGGACGAAGGCAGGACTCCATCCGAGCAGCGTCTCCCCTAAGAGTGTCGCAATTCAGGTCTTCAAAGACTCATGGTTTAACGAGGATGGTAAGGGAATTCATTTCGAGAGCTGGATGACGAACGCAGATGTTAAACGAGGGACGGCCTCGATTGTGTTGCATATTGAATCCAGCAAGCAACGAACAGGGATCAATGGAAAGACACTTGCAAAGAGTCTTCTTGAATCCTCTGCAGAACAAATTGTGGCGTGGGATGGATTCCAAATAAAAGAAAACTATACAATGCAGCCATTCTCCAAGAGAGCTCAAGTGACGCCTGGATCCTTTATTGAGATTATGACGACCGAATTTTCAAGACTAGCCAGCATCTCGGAACAAGTGGATCAAGCAATATCAACAGCAAGAATACAGCCCTAACAAGGCGCTGCAGCCAACCCCTAGCCGCTTCGCTGGCTGGGGTTGCTCGGCCCCGCTTCCGGCAGCTCACCTCAGGGTTGGCTTTATTGCCCGTTCAGGGTGGCTGAGCTTGACGTTAGACTCTTATACAAAATTCATGAAGACCTCCGGTGGATAAAATAATGAGATGTATGAAGCACTCCTGCCAAGCCGAACATTTGCAACTGAGCCTGGGGATTATGTATCGATATCTAGACCTCCGGTGGATGAATTCACTGGCCGGCTTGAATTCAGAGTCGAGCGGAGCGAGAACGGTTATTAGAAGTGATCCGAAGGTGAACTCATATTTCGTGCGCAGCACTCGAATTTTTTTGAGCCATTTTGCGTAATTCATCCAATCAGGACTGATGCCACTGGCTCACTGAACTCAACCCCTTCACCATCGCCACATTTGAGACAGCTTCATCTCACACAATTATACTTAGAAAACAGAGCATCCAGAAACGGAGAAAAGCAATACGAGTCTAACAAGGCGCTGCAGCCAACCCCTAGCCGCTTCGCTGGCTGGGGTTGCTCGGACCCGCTATTGGCAGTTCACCTCAGGATTGGCTCGACCGCCCGCTCGGGGTGGCTGAGCTTGACGTTCGGACCTATGCCCCTGGTCTTCGAAGCCCAAACTGCAAGCAAGCTCGTTCGTAATTTGCTTTGTATAAACTTGGCGTATTCGGAAGGGGTCCACAATGAGGTGAATTTGCGTATCTGAAAGCCCAAACCAAGGTATTTTTGCGCAGTCCATTCGACGTCAATTTTCGTAGCGAAGCGCATCGGTCTGACTCGCTGGTATGGCTCGATTATCAATCGGCATGGCGACGAGCAAGGCTGCAAATTGTAGATCCGACGGGACCACGAACGGGCGGATCCGAACAAGGCGCTGCAGCCAACCCCTAGCCGCTTCGCTGGCTGGGGTTGCTCGGTCCCGCTATCGGCAGCTCACCTCAGGGTTGGCTTGAATGCCCGCTCAGGGTGGCTGAGCTTGACGTTCGGCAGCCTTAGGCCAAAAGGCATTGACGCTTCCACATTAATTATATCATCTATTCTCGATTTTATGCCGTTAATAACTTGCCTCGACTGTAGCAAACAAATTTCAGATTCAGCTGGCTCGTGTCCTGAATGCGGACGTCCGCAAAACGGAGCAGGACCCCCAAAACGCAAGGTTTCGATTTTACTTGGCATCGGAATTGTTCTTCTACCATTCGCCTTCTCTTGGTTCACCCTACGCAAAGGGCATTCGAACCTCGCGAGGATATTTTCATTCGCATGGTTATTAATTTTTATTATTTCTAGCTTGTCCCCTTCCACGCCGCCCTCCGTATCCAGCTCCTCATCATCTACAAGTAGTCCATCCAGTCAGCTTGACCTACCGCGTCAGCCCGCCGTTGAAGTCAAAGCCATACCAGAAGATCAACCACTGGAGTTCAGCTTTACCATCGACCAATTCATCGAACGATACAACTCCTCGGCTGAGACAGTAGATTCTGATATCCGCCTGAGCCTGAAATCGAGAGACGATAACGGTGAGTTCATTACGGCTCAATTAGAATCAAACAGAAATGTTGCAGTAATCGTCAGAGCTACCCAACAAACCCAGATTTTGCAAAGCGTCACATTTCTCGCTAGTGGTGACGGGACATTCGGTTCTGGAGCGGACGTAATTATAGGATCTGCCGCGTTCGTCATGGCGATCGAAAATCCAAACATGCCACTTAAAGATCGATCGTCAATTTTCAAAGATCTTGGGTATACGGACGATGACGTGGATATTCATGACAGGGTAGCGTTTGTCCGTGATGACATTTCATACACGAAAACGTATTCAGACGAGATCGGCCTATTTCTGACAGCCGAACCCAAATAATATGCCGAACAAGGCGCTGCAGCCAACCCCTAGCCGCTTCGCTGGCTGGGGTTCCTCGGACCCGCCACTGGCAGCTCATCTGAGGGTTGGCTCGGTTAATCCGTTCGGGGTGGCTGAGCTTGACGTTCGGCTATTTCTATGAAATTCCTTCCCACATCTTCCATCGTGGCAATCTTCGTCTTCCTTCTTTCTGGATGTGAACGGAGGGATTTTACCAAGCGTGCAGACGTAAGATCGGAAATCACCGCTCAACAAGAAAATGGGTGGGAATTTGTCGAGATGGTCGGCGAAGCACATGGAAATCCTGACCCGGACGGCAAGAGCATTCGAACATCGGATGATGCTGGATATCTCACTGTGTATGCTATGAATACTGGAGTAAATGGTCATGGCCCCCGAGAGCAGAAATGGGAGAAGATATTCAACGAAGATGGGTTCGAGTTTCTTGAAGTGAAGACCATGACTTCCCCAGCTGATGGTTATTCGCTTGTTTTTCGAAAGCCAAAATTTAGTTCCACAGCACACTTGAGAGAGTAGCTTCGTTTTTGATGCCCGCCAAACACTACCATATCCTCATCGACAAGTTACATCTCAAAACTCTGTTGCTCCGACGGACCATATTAATGTCCGAGGACTTTGGACTCGTGTTGAAGCGGCAGTGTATCTCATTCATACGTGTTTGCGTCCTATCGCACCAACTCCTTGAACCCACCGATTCGATTATTTTCCGGTTAAGCCTACCAGCAATTCAGCCGAACAAGGCGCTGCAGCCAACCCCTAGCCGCTTCGCTGGCTGGGGTTGCTCGTTCCCGCCATTGGCAGCTCATCTCAGGGTTGGCTCGATTACCCGCTCAGGGTGGCTGAGCTTGACGTTCGACTCATTGTGAGCCTCCGGCGGATGACTAATTTTTGATTACAGTTGTCTGGACGAAATCAGACTAGGCCAGATCCAGTTTGAAACCGTCGGTTCCTCTATTTTCGACCAGCGTTGGAGGTATACGCAAAGGCTAGGCGGCGCTCAGAGTTGCCCGCCGTGTATAATATTTTGGTGACTTCGAACAATCAATTGGAAGTCACCAGAAGCCCCCACAATCCTTCCAAGCGCATATTGATGAGCCTGATTCCCATCCCTCCGTTCTAATTCAACTTCCCATTACCAACAATCTTCCAGGCGAATATTTGTGAGCTTGATTCCCGCCCCTGTTTCCAATTGCGCTTCAACCCCCATACAATCTTCTAGGCGCAAATTACTAACCACGATTGCGGAGCCTTTTCAGAGATTCTATCTTCATTGTGGAAGTGCCTTCGGTAGAAATACGGAGGGGTTGGCTAGAGGAAGTCACGATATGCGTAGTTTGAACAGATGCGCGTCGAACAAAACGCTGCAGCCAACCCCTAGCCGCTTCGCTGGCTGGGGTTGCTCGGTCCCGCTACTGGCAGCTCACCTCAGGGTTGGCTCAATCATCCGCTCAGGGTGGCTGAGCTTGACGTTGGGCTCCATTAATAGTCCTGAAAAAGAAATGCGAATGCGGCGTCACCCTTGCAAGCCAACAATCAATTCCCTGCGACGTAGACAATATAAAGCTGAGTTCCGAAGCTCGTTGCACTCAGGACTCGCCATCTGTTTTCGCGACAATAATTCAAATGCATCAGCTAGAGGCCAATCTGGAATTGCGAGCTTCCTCACTGGGCAACGGTCAGTAAAATATTCTAGATGCAATCTACATTCGTGAAATCGGCGTTATGTGCCGACAACCCTTGCACCCGCAAAAATGTGATTTTGGATTCGCTGCATTGAAATTGGTTCGAACGAGGAGTTTTGAGAGCCTTCGGTATTGATACGGAGGGGTTGTCATCGAGGTATGATCGCTACTAGTTGCTTGAGCGGTGCAGGCCCAACAAGGCGCTGTAGCCAACCCCTAGCCGCTTCGGGGCTGGGGTTGAGGAACGCCCAGATGGCAGTTCACATCAGCGAGACTCGGTCGCCCGTTCGGGGTGGCTGAGCTTGACGTTCGGTAAAACATGAGAATTCACATAGCAATATTGTCAGCAATCAATATTGCGGCCTTTGTATTAGCTTGCTGGAACAGCACAGAACAAGAGCTTCCTACGACCATGTTTTTCATCAGCACAGTTGTTGGGGCGATAGCTTCCGGCGTCTTCGCATCTTTATCTTTTGTAGTCATCTCCAAGATCCGAAACCGCATTGATTATTGTTTCTGCGTCGTTGCATACTTGTCGTCGCTATTCGGACTCGCTACCTACGCGCTATATGCCTCAAACGGAAAGGCTGATAGTCTACACTCAGCTGCTCACATGCACGTCATAGTGTTTCCAATGCTACATGGATTCTTATCAGTGATTTCACTCGTGTGCGCAGCAATCGTTAGCACTGCCATATATTTCCTATTTCAACGTAACAAATGCACCGAACAAGGCGCTGCAGCCAACCCCTAGCCGCTTCGCTGGCTGGGGTTGATCGGTCCCGCTACCGGCAGCTCACCTCAGGGTTGGCTCGATCACCCGTTCGGAGTGGCTGAGCTTGACGTTCGGTCTTATGAAATATAATGCATCACCAGCAACGCTGACAAGCCGCTCGACAGCTACAAAACAATTCAACATCGAATGTGGATAATATTAGAAATCATTATCGACAGTATTTCTTCAATCGGCTCGTCATCGAGTTCCCATCAGCCACGCCTGGGAGAATCTGATTTTGACCGCCGAGCACGCAAGACATCGGAATACATCCTCTTTGTCCTTGTGATCATTGCAATCATCACAGGCACGCTCTTGTATTTTCTCGGAATTTTTGAGTAAAACCTCTCCCACCAAACATCAAATGACTTCCGAACCAAGCATTTTGCAGGACGCTAATATTGATTATTCAAAATATTTCAATGTCTCAATGCGCCACTCTGACTTCCGGAACATTGCGTTGTCAGATGCAAAGTTTGAAGATGTTGACTTTACAAATACTGTCTTTGAAAACGTCAATTTGAGTGGGATGGCTATCAAAAACGCAAACATTGAGAATATGACTATTTCCGGCATCGCTGTATCCGATATGCTCCGAGCCTACGAGAGGCAACGAATACAGACCGAACAAGGCGCTGCAGCCAACCCCTAGCCGCTTCGCTGGCTGGGGTTGCGCGGGCCCGCTACCGGCAGCTGATTACCGGTAGTTTTTGGTCGCCCGTTCAGGGTGGCTGAGCTTGACGTTCGCCTGATTTATTGGGGTTGAGATCAAGGGAAGGTTCAGAGTTGTTCGATTCCCTTCGGCATACGATTGAGCACGATTCTGGTTTTCTATTGATCACTCCCGATTCGACGCCAACGATTATTCGCCTGCCATGCACGCTTGGGGCGCTCACGCGGCATGAGTAGATCCATCCAAAATCCGTTCCGTCCTGCTCTTGTCACGAGCAATATATTTATAATGCGGAGTCAATCTGGACCACAGAAACCTCTTCTACTGAATGCTCTAACGAAGCCGCTTGCTGGGTTTGACCATCGTCGGCCTGTCGGACGATCGGGTCCTCCATTGTGCAGTCACCTCTTCCGACGAACAAGGCGCTGCAGCCAACCCCTAGCCGGCCTGAGGCAAGCCTTGGCCGACCGATCCCCTTCCGGCAAACACCTTGCCTAGACGTTCGTTGCCCCGCTCAGGGTGGCTGAGCTTGACGTTCGCCTGATTTATTGGGGTTGAGAACAAGGAACGGTTCAGAGTTGTTCGATTCCATTCGGCATACGATTGAGCACGATTCTGGTTTTCTATTGATCACTCCCGATTCGACGCCAACGATTATTCGCCTGCCATGCAAGCTTGGGGCGCTCACGCGGCATGAGTAGATCCATCCAGAATCCGTTCCGCCCTTTTCGTGTCACGAGCAATATATTTATAATGCGTAGTCAATCTGGACCACAGAAGCCTCTTCGACTGAATGCTCTAACGAAGCCGCTTGCTGGATTTGATCATCGTCAGCCTGTCGGACGCTCTGGTCCTCCATTGTGCAGTCACCGTTTCCGACGAACAAGGCGCTGCAGCCAACCCCTAGCCGACCAGCGGCAAGCCTTGGCCGAACGATCCCCTTCCGGGAAACACCTCGCCTAGACGTTCGTTGCTCCGCTCAGGGTGGCTGAGCTTGACGTTCGGCTCAGCCTCCGGCGGATGAACAAAATACTCCACTCAATCGTGGCACGAAAACTTGTCTGTTATTTTACATTCCTAGCATCATTCGCGATCACATCTCTAAAAGCTGAATCATATGAACAAGAACTTTATGACAAAGCAGACTTGGTAATTAGGGCGAACGTCCTAACAAAAGGCATTGGCTCAAAATATCTCTATTCCTCCGTAACTCCAATTACATTGTTTAAAGTTCCTTCAGGCACGACACTGCCTGAAATAATGCAAGTTGCATATCTTTCAATAGCTCCAAAGCTTCCTATAGGCATTTCGACCTTATATCTAGTTCATTACAATGAAGATCATCCAGAATACGGATGGATGCTTCTGGAACGCTTTGATAAAGCATCGAAAAAGGTCTTGAAGGGATACTCTCACCACATGAAATGAGATGCCGAACAAGGCGCTGCAGCCAACCCCTAGCCGCTTCGCTGGCTGGGGTTGCTCGGTCCCGCCACAGGCAGATGATCACCAGACAAACTCGTGCCCGCGTTCGGGGTGGCTGAACTTGACGTTCGGACCTATCCCCTTCGACTACGATATTCCCACTTGATTGCAGACGGCCTCCGGATTTGCTTTTTGTCGAGATGTGTATGCGCTCGATCCGCACAAGTAGATTGGGTCGTGAATGCGCAGAAGAAGCGGAGAATGAGGTTTGACCCTCGGGGGTTCGTTCAATCGAGATCACGCAAGCCATCAAGTTCGACCTGAAGCAATTCAATGCATGAAACAAGCAATGCCCTCGAATAAGATGCTGAGCGGGACCACGGACGGGCGGATCCGAACAAGGCGCTGCAGCCAACCCCTAGCCGCTTCGCTGGCTGGGGTTGCTCGGTCCCGCTTCCGGCAGTTCACCTCAGGGTTGGCTTGGTTACCCGCTCAGGGTGGCTGAGCTTGACGTTCGGTTTCATATTTATACCTTCCATTTTCACATTTCTTCTATCAAAGTTCACTTGCATACTATGAACATCACACTAAAATACCCCGAAGGCGAAGAACACTGTGACTTCCCAATCATCCCTGAAATCGGAAGTGAGATTATTCACCCCAACAGGGGCGCATTTTCCGTCCGAAAGGTTGTTTTTGACATTCACCTCAAACCAAATGATCTAACGATTATTTTAGAGATGGAATAGCGGGAGTAATGTTTATCTTACCAAGGGTTGCAATAGACAGCACTTCGCAAAAGAGGTTTTTGCAGTTCCATTTGAATTCTTCATATGCGTTGGGCCAGCCAATGCATAGTTTTCCGTCGTTTCTATAATAAGCCATATATCTTTTTTTACAGTTTTTCTTTCTTATTGGCGCACGAGCACCAAATCTTGTTCCACCGCCTCCAGCTAGTATGCTCAGGGGATCGCCCGCGACCCCTCGATTCCCCTTCCGCTACCAGCTTGCGGCTCGATTAAATTGCTATCAACATCACTTGTTTTAGGTAGTTCGACCAGCCATCTTCCGACCACCAGATAGGACTTGACTTCGCTTCGCTACGTCAGCCCTCCTTGGTGTTCTCCAGAAGGCTTCGCAAACATTCCAATTCATCGTTATTTTCCGCAGATACCGCTCGTCAGGCGAAGGTCGCAGAGCCGACCATCACCAGACCAGCTAGGGTTGTGTAATTTGTGAAGTTAATTCTTCCCGGAGACACGCCACCTATTTATTCTAGGCGCTTCGCGCATACGGTTTACTTCCACACTCCAATAATAGTTATTCCATGATCCCGCAACATTCTTCAGCGTATATATTAGTCTACACCAAAGATATGCCAGACAGACCTGAGTATATGGCTTGGCTAATGAGTTGGCCAGTTCACTTATTATCGTCTGATTTGGATTTTGATTCTTTGTCGTCTTTATTGGACGAGGTTTGTGGCGGCGAGCCAATAATGTTGCTTGAATTAAGTTCACCGTTCCGATCAGAAGGTGTCTTCCCCCCTTCAAAAGATGCGTGGGAAGAAGTTTTGCGAATGATACAAACCAACTCGGTAAAAGAATAAAATACAGCCGAACAAGGCGCTGCACTGAACCCCTAGCCGGTTGGCTGTCTGGGTTATTCAACGTGGCGTTTTGCAGTTGATCACTCACTCCTTTTTCTCCCGCCCGTTCGGGGTCAGAGAGCTTGACGTTAGACTCTTATACAAAAATCATGAAGACCTCCGGTGGATGAAATTATGAGATGCAGGAAGCGCTTCAGCCAAGCCGAACATTGCAGTGGAGCCTGCGGATTTTGTGTCGATATCTAGACCTCCGGTGGATGAATTCAACGAGTGGCTTGGATTCAAAGTCGAGCGAAGCGAGAACGGTTATTAAAAGTGATCCGAAGGCGAACTCATATTATGTGCGCAGCACTCGAATTTTTTTGAGCAATTCTGCATAATTCATCCGATGAGGACTGATGCCACTGGCTCACTGAACTTAACTCCTCTACGATCGCCACATTCGAGGCAGCTTCCCCTCACACAATTATACGTAGAAGCCGGAACATCCAGAAACGGAGAAAAGTAATACGAGTCTAACAAGGCGCTGCAGCCAACCCCTAGCCGCTTCGCTGGCTGGGGTTGCGCGGACCCGCTACTGGCAGTTCACCTCAGGGCTGGCTCGGTTACCCGCTCAGGGTGGCTGAGCTTGACGTTAGCCGGAAAATCCAAACTAGAACGTGAAAGAACACACAGAATCGCGTGGTGCAATTCAATAAAATAGACGGCTGGCGTGATTCCGTGTGGATTAACGGCACTCACGATCTTGAACTTCCTTTTACAGGGAGACTTTTTATTAGTAATGTTTCGAAGTGGGTTTGCTTTAACGGGGATGCGTTGTTTCTAAAGAGAATTGCCACGTTTCAGGGCTGGACATTATACAAATGGTTTCATCAACGATCGATCAATTTAGCATGGCTAGAAAACGAGCAATTATACCGACACATTCGAGATATGATTCAGGTCATTCAATCTCAGGACGGCGCGAAAGGTTCTATTCGGTTTTATTCAAGCGGCTTAGCGCAGATACAAATTTACGATTACGATGAGAACCTTGAGAGATTCAAGCGGATCTACGACCGCGGCGAATTTAACAACCCAAGATTATCCACCTAAATCGTGGAATCAAAGATGGCTAACAAGTCAATGGTGGCAACGGCGGACAACGCCTCTAGTTCGCTTCGCTCTGGACGCCATTCACCCGCCGTGCCACACTTCTAACGTTAGGCTTATATTAAATGTGCCTCTACATCACTGCTACCGTCTCCAAAAGAGCCGATTTTTCACAGATCGCACGAATAGGCTCGAACTTTGGCCGAAAATTTTCGATTTGTGAAAACCAATACATTCAGGATCAATTATCAGAGGACGACTTGTATTTTTCGACAACGAAGGGAATGTGCGATTGTGGATCCGTTCTCGGATCAATCAATCGATTCAAGACACCGCACAATGATTTTCATCGCAAGACGGACTCACTCCGCCGCAAGGGATGGTCGCAATCCAAGATTTCTCGCTGGATCGAACAGCAATCCAACATTCAACTTCGTGACGAGCGAACGAGCGAGTTACGGAAGTCGGCTGACATACGTGCAACTCACGACTGGATTCTACTGATTAATCAAATCCTGAAAATTGAAAATGCGCGCTTTTTCGGATTGCTTCTCCATTTCTACCGCGGAGCTATTTGCTCAGAACAGGTCAATATGTGCTGCAGAAAATGTGTCGATAGATCAGGACTGACGGGCGAAACTCTTCTCACTTTAGACGAGGATATTCTCTATCAATTCACGTGAAATACAGCCTAACAAGGCGCTGCAGCCAACCCCTAGCCGCTTCGCTGGCTGGGGTTGCTCGTTCCCGCTATTGGCAGTTCACCTCAGGGTTGGCTCGATTACCCGTTCGGGGTGGCTGAGCTTGACGTTCGCCTGATTTATTGGAGTTGAGATCAAGGGAAGGTTCAGAGTTATTCGATTCCCGTCGGCATACGATTGAGCACGATTCTGGTTTTCCATTCATCACTCCCGATTCGACGCCAACGGTTATTCCCCTGCCATGCACGCTTCGGGCGCTCACGCGGCAAGAGTAGATCAATCCAGAATCCGTTTCGCCCTTCTCTTGTCACGAGCAATATATTTATAATGCGGAGTCGATCTGGACCACAGAAGCCTCTTCTACTGAATGCTCTAACGAAGCCGCTTGCTGGGTTTGACCATCGTCGGCCTGTCGGACGATCGGGTCCTCCATGGGGCAGTCACCTCTTCCGACGAACAAGGCGCTGCAGCCAACCCCTAGCCGGCCTGAGGCAAGCCTTGGCCGACCGATCCCCTTCCCGCAAACACCTTTCCTAGACGTTCGTTGCCCCGCTCAGGGTGGCTGAGCTTGACGTTCGGCCAATTAAACATAACTACATATGAAGCGCGCTTCCCTCCTTCTCATCTCTATTATATTTTTTGCATTCGCGGCAGGTATTTTATACACGGGTATCTCCTATGGGATTGCCGATCCCGACGGCCAGACAAGAATCGAACAGACCCTTGTTTCAATGATTCCGGTTGCGATGCTTGCGTCGGCTGTAGCTCTGTTCGCAATTTGGATAGCGGCACTTATTTGCATGCTTCTGAATAGCGGCCTTTCGGCAACAGACAAAATCGTTTGGACGATGGTGATTATTTTTACAAACTTCATTGGTGCCATCATCTACTTCCTCGTCATTCCCTTATACCGTAGCAATACCCGGACTCCAATGGATGAGGCCGAACAAGGCGCTGCAGCCAACCCCTAGCCGCTATCGCGACTTGGGTTGAGGAACCCTCTACAGGCAGTTGTTCCGTTTGCCAAATCCCTATACAAGCTCAGGGTGGCTGAGCTTGACGTTAGACCATAAAAAATGATTCTTTCCGCTGCTCGAATCCTCCTGTCGATCGCTACTGCGCTTTCCGCGCTTGGAGTCTTCATATTCATGATCGGAAGCATCTTAGTCTATCCGCCGGGATGGATGACAGCAGCCCTTTTGGTTCTTCTCATTTTCCTAGGTTCTTTTCTCATTGGGACCTTCGTTCCTTTTCGATCAGTCTATTCCTGGGGACTCTCGCTCGTCGGCTTCGCATCAGCAGTGGCGTTTTTCACACTCGCTCCCCTTCCTACCGGAACCGACTATTCGATCATCTATGGAGGACTATCCATCTACTACCTGGTATGGGTGATCACGAAACTCGGCGAATTGAAAAACGATTTTTAGAAGCGACTGTCATGCGAAACGCTTGCTCCGGATACAATAGTTCTTCGCCAACGGCTTGGTCACAGCCTCCTGCCTACCGCAATAATTCGTAATTCTCGTTCTCGGACCATCGTCAACGAATTGAGGTGCAGAATCATGCACGAATTCGTTGGATCGGATTACAGCCCAAATAAATAAATGCGGTCTAACAAGGCGCTGCAGCCAACCCCTAGCCGCTTCGCTGGCTGGGGTTGCTCGGTCCCGCTAACGGCAGCTCACCTCAGGGTTGGCTTGATTGCCCGCTCAGGGTGGCTGAGCTTGACGTTCGCTATTTATAAATGAATCCATCTTTTCACTCGGAACTTGAACAGGAATTTCATCAATTTCTTCTCAAGAAAGGCTATCCCGCGGATGCCATTGCATTCGAAGCCCGACTTGGTGACCGATATCGACCGGATTTTGCCATCACCGACCTTTCGAGAGACCGTCGGATTGCATTCTTCGAGGTTAAAGGAGCGGTTGATGACTCTGTCCAACGAAAAGTCTTTGCACAGCTCATTGCATATTCCAAAGCGGCCCGTGCTGTTGGCGCACCCTGCTACTTGGTCGTTCGAGCCAAGGGACCTGCATTTGACAAGCCTTTCGATTTCTATTACGTCGATAGCGGGAATTCTGTCCAACCTTTAAGTCCAGAATTATTTCCTTCGTATCATTCTTTGTCCGCTAATTCCGTCGCGACGACGAAAGAACAGATTGCTACCGACATCGAGCAGACGAAAGACCGCTTTCAAACAGTATGCTGGGTGATCGCCGGTATCTTTTTTATTCTAGCTATCGTCGACTTCTTCTGCGATCAGGCAGCAATTGAATTAGTTGACTCAACCAGACTGACGCTTCTTGGTATCGTTGTAGCTCTAGTCGTAATTCCATTTGCTCAAAAGTTCAAGATACTCGGCATAGAGTATGAACGTTATCTCAAAGAGATAAAAAAGAAGGAATGAAAGCGAACAAGGCGCTGCAGCCAACCCCTAGCCGCTTCGCTGCTGGGGTTGCGCGGTCCCGCCACCGGCAGTTGATCACCAGTTGTCTCCGGTCGTCCGTTCAGGGTGGCTGAGCTTGACGTTCGCCTGATTTATTAGAGGGGAGATCAAGGGAAGGTTCAGAGTTGCTCGATTCCCTTCGGCATACGATTGAGCACGATTCTAGTTTTCCATTGATCACTCCCGATTCGACCCCAACGGTTATTCGCCTGCCATGGACGCCTGGGGCGCTCACGCGGCATGAGTAAATCCATCCAGAATCCGTTCCGCCCTGCTCTTGTCACGAGCAATATATTTATAATGCGTAGTCAATCTGGACCACAGAAGCCTCTTCTACTGAATGCTCTAACGAAGCCGCTTGCTGGGTTTGACCATCGTCGGCCTGTCGGACGATCGGGTCCTCCATTGTGCAGTCACCTCTTCCGACGAACAAGGCGCTGCAGCCAACCCCTAGCCGGCCTACGGCAAGCCTTGGCCGACCGATCCCCCTCCCGCAAACACCTTTCCTAGACATTCGTTGCCCCGCTCAGGGTGGCTGAGCTTGACGTTCGGTCATACAAATCATGAACGAGCCCCTATACCCCAAATCGGTTTACACAATCCGTCATTCGAATGAGCTAGACTCAGTTTATATGAGCGGAGGAGTGGGATCTTTTATCGAACGTAAGAGCTGGATGACTGCCGTATCAATGCTCCGAAAAGCAACAGAATTAGATCAAGAATTACCACTGATTTTGGCTTTCGGAGAGCGAATTGACGGACTTCGATATTGGGCGCGCATACAATCACTCGAGATCAACGAAAGTGGACATACAAAGGTCGACTATTACGACCTAACACCAATTTCTCTGGTCCCACCATTATCGAGTCTCACGCTCGCCAACACAAATGAGCCACTCCGGGACGACTTTCTTCGGCCTTACGCCATTTGCATTACACCCGAATTTCTAGATATTGATGACAAGATCGAGCATGCGCCAGATTTGGAATTAGACGATGTTGTAAGCCGAGAAGAAGGAAGGTTGGTAGCAAGATTGCATTTTGTTAGGGAAAGGGACCGATCAACAATCAGAGCCAAGAGGCTCTCAATCCTAGCGACGGGCGCGAAACTGATTTGCGAATGCTGTAATTTCGACTTCGAGCGCTTCTATGGACCGATAGGCTCAGAATTCTGCGAGGTGCATCATCTCCAGCCTCTTCATACTCTCAGCGAAACCGCAACTACAGGTCTCAACGATCTCGCTATCGTATGCTCTAATTGTCATAGGATGATTCATCGAGCGAGGCCATTTCTAACGATTGATCAACTCCAGAGTGAAATCCTGAGGACCGAACAAGGCGCTGCAGCCAACCCCTAGCCGCTTCGCTGGTTGGGGTTGCTCGAACCCGCTACCGGCAGCTCACCTCAGGGTTGGCTTGGTCACCCGCTCAGGGTGGCTGAGCTTGACGTTCGGTCATAAATCCTTGTGGATCGTCAAACCAGCGATATCATGAGTTAATGTTGACCGTTGAAGCGATAGTCGGACCAGAAGGCGGCGTTCATCTTTTGCAGCCTGTTCATTTCCAGGCTGCTCGGCGAGCGTTGGTCACCATTCTCGACGAGGGACCTTCGCCGAATGCATCGGATACCCTTCTGTTGAGCGAATCAGCGCTAGCGGAGGACTGGAATCGACCAGAGGAAGACATTGCATGGGCACACCTTCAGTAGGATCGGTTGTAACGGTCTCATTTCCCTTTTCGGACCTCTCAAAATCGAAGGTTCGACCGGCGGTAGTTCTTGCATCTGCGGAACGCGATGACTGGATTCTTTGCCAAGTCACGAGCAAATCATATTCGGATCAACGCGCGGTTCAGATATCCGACTCTGATTTTTTATCTGGAGCACTGCAAGTTGTCAGCTATGTCCGACCGGGAAAGCTATTCACCGCCAATTCAAGTCTCTTCAAAGCTGAAATTGGGAATCTGAATGAGGATTCATTCCAAGAAGTCATTTCTGCAGTCGTGGCATTATTGAGCCCTGAGACCGAACAAGGCGCTGCAGCCAACCCCTAGCCGCATCGCTGGCTGGCGTTGCTCGGTCCCGCTACTGGCAGCTCACCTCAGGGTTGGCTTGATTGCCCGCTCAGGGTGGCTGAGCTTGACGTTCGGACCTATGCCCCAGTCGCCGGACGCCCGAATTGCAAACAAACTCGTTCGTAGTTTGCTTTGTATAAAATTGGCGTATTCGGAAGGTGATCACAATGAGGTTGCTTTGAGTATCCGAAGGCCCAAACCAAGGTATTTTACCCAGCTCATTCGTTGCGTATTTCGCTATCGACCAGCATCAGTATCACTCGTTAGTATGGCTCGATCATCAGTCGGCTAGACAATGAGCAAGGCTGTAGATAGCAGATCCAACGGGACCACGGACGGGCGGATCCGAACAAGGCGCTGCAGCCAACCCCTAGCCGCTTCGCTCGCTGGGGTTGCTCGGTCCCGCCATTGGCAGCTCACCTGGGGGTTGGCTCGGTTGCCCGCTCAGGGTGGCTGAGCTTGACGTTCGGCTCTGAAATCAGTTGCATGCATACGCCATTGGCGTATCTTTCATGATGTGCAGTTCATCGAAACTCCTATTTTCACCAAGCAGGTCACCACGCTCCTCAATGACGCCGATTTTCACCACTTTCAAGTCACTCTCTCGCTCAATCCTGAATCGGGCGATCTTATCCGCGGAAGCGGTGGCCTTCGCAAAATACGCTGGTCCGCACAAGGCCGCGGCAAGCGTGGAGGCATCCGGGTCATCTACTACATCCTTCACGAGGGATCGATATTTCTACTTCTCGCATACCCGAAGAACAAACAAGACAACTTCACGAACGAACAACTCAAGGTGCTCCGAACACTTGTTCAGCAAGAACTCTCATGAATACTGAAGATTTTTCACTACTGGTTGGTAGCATCAAGCAAGCTCGTTCGTTTCAGCGCGGTGACAAGCAAGACTTTCGGGTAACCGAGGTCTCAAATCCCGATGTTCAGCACATCCGCGGAAACCTAGGATTGAGTCAGACCGAATTTGCCTTGATGATCGGGGTAAGTGCTCGAACCATCCAGAATTGGGAGCAAAAGAGACGAGAACCGGAAGGAGCAGCCAGGGCGCTTCTCATGGTCACCGAACGGCATCCAAAGATCGTATTAGAAGCGCTGCATGGATGAAGCCGAACAAGGCGCTGCAGCCAACCCCTAGCCGCTTCGCTGGCTGGGGTTGCTCGGTCCCGCTACCGGCAGCTCACCTCAGGGTCGGCTCGGCTACCCGCTCAGGGTGGCTGAGCTTGACGTTCGACTCATTGTGAGCCTCCGGCGGATGACTATATTTCGCTCTTACATATTCGGACGCCGTCAGGGAACACCACATCTTGTTTCAAGCGGTCGGGTTCTATTTTTTTGACTAGCGTAGGACGGAGGATCGGGGCCTAGGCAACAAACACAGTTTCTCAACGGATAGAATATTTTGATTTTCGACCAATCGTTCGGAAGTCACCAGATGTCCCAACAATCGTTTTAAGCTTCTATTTGTGAGCTTGATGCCCGCTCTCTATTCCAATTAAGCCTCTACCCCCTACAAACTTCCAGACGTATATTTGTGAGCTTGATCCCAAGCCTCCCGCTCCACTTCAGCCTTTACTCTCTACAATCTTCCAATCGCATTTCAGTGATTCCAATCACGAAGCCTCTTCGAAGGTTTGATCTTCATTATTGGAGTGCCTTCGGTAGAGATACGGAGGGGTTGGCTTGAGGAAGTCACGATATGCGTAGTTTGAACAGATGCGCGTCGAACAAGGCGCTGCAGCCAACCCCTAGCCGCTTCGCTGGCTGGGGTTGCTCGTTCCCGCTATTGGCAGCTCACCTCAGGGTTGGCTTGATTGCCCGCTCAGGGTGGCTGAGCTTGACGTTCGGCTCGACCTCGGGTGGATGATATTTCTGAGCAACTTGCTGCATGACCCAGGACCTCTTCGGATCGTCCAATTTGTCTCCAGTCGAGTTCGTTGTTCGATTACCAACTCTGTCTTTTCGAGACTGACATGAACCCAAGTCCATCAACTTCCACAATGCTTGAAGATAAAGAGTTACCACGTGAAGTCTCCGGATTCCATCGAGAGACATTTGCTAAATCACTTGCTATTTTTGCGATTGTCATAGTGATAATCATGGCAGGACCGACTTTTAGTAACCATCTTCAGGACAATCACTGGGCGAACGCTTGTCTGGTGGTCGCGGCTATCGGATTATCCGTTTGGCTTGTCGGGTATCTCATATATCGAGCAGTTCTCGCTGTTCCCAACTGCCCTGTTTGCATGCACCGGCTTTCCGAGCTTCCCCGATATATCGAGATTGAGTCGGCAAGCTGGAGAGTCCACCGCTGCGAGAAGTGCCTTCAAGAATTTAGAATCCCCGGACTGAGCCATCGAAACTAAAATGCGATACAGCCGAACAAGGCGCTGCAGCCAACCCCTAGCCGCTTCGCTGGCTGGGGTTGCTCGGTCCCGCTACTGGCAGCCCGCCTCGGCGTTGGCTTGATTGCCCGCTCAGGGTGGCTGAGCTTGACGTTAGGCCATAAGAGTGAAAATAAATCAGCTTCCGACCGAAAGTCCAGATATTCAAATCGGCCGTCTGAAAATATGGATTTCGGGAAGGCAATTTCCCGATTCATCAGACTTTTGGGACGGCAACTGGCTCAATATCACCGCAAATTGCTCAGATCAGGGAGCCGATGTCTCCATTCACGGACCATTTATCCGGATCGATGAAATTGAAATTCTACGAAATGAGGTTCAGATTCTAAATGGCGCGTGTAAAGGAGAGGCAGCATTACCAACGATAGAACCAAATTTGGCTTTATCGCTCGATTGCAACCGGCTCGGACAAATCCAAGCAACCTGTTTAATCACGCCTGATGCCTTGATTCAGAGTCACAAATTTATTTTTGATATTGATCAGTCATATCTCAATGACGCACTGCTTCAATTGAATCGAATTCTGAAGGATTACCCAATCCGAAATGAAGAAGCTGAAAATGCGGCCTAACAAGGCGCTGCAGCCAACCCCTAGCCGCTTCGCTGGCTGGGGTTGCTCGGACCCGCTATCGGCAGCTCACCTCAGGGTTGGCTCGATTACCCGCTCAGGGTGGCTGAGCTTGACGGTCGCCTTATACAAAAAATAATGATTGAGTTCGGTTTAGAAACGCTTGCTTTTGATTCGATCGGGCGACTGAGCCGAGAGAATTCGACTGGATGCCCCTTTCCCCTTCCATCCGCCGACTCCCCTCGTCACAGACGCCCTCTTCCACCTCTCCGATCTCACTCCGCCGTTCCGGGTCTCGCCGCTCCACCCGCAGAGCCGGGTCGAGCTTGCGCCTCCGCGACTTCGCTGATTGATCTGTTTCGACTACATTTTCACCATCACGAGGAAAGATTGCCACGACCAGTCTGGCACGAGCCTCGGTCCATGTGGTTGAATTGTTCCTGACTTCCACGGTTTAGCCCCTGTCGGATGCTACGGCCGGCCATCATGTCCACGAGCCGTCCCGACGACCAGAGCGCTACAGCCAACCCCTAGCCGTCACCCGGCGCTCTTGTTCTGACTTCCGTCCATTCCATCACATCAAGCTCAGAATTTGGTCCCCCGTTCGGGGTGGCTGAGCTTGGCGTTAGGTCATTATTATAATGCTCACTTGCCTGCCAGAATCTCTTTGTTCTTGGAACTTTCATATTGAGGGATCACCTACCGGTCAAGCGATTGCTGAATTCGACTTTTTTACTGAACAGGGCTCCATTCAATACAATAGAACTTGTTACACGATACAAAAACACGGATGGATGAGCGGGCGCTGGTCGTTACTCTCTGATACCAGCACGATTTCAGAAGCACACAAGCCGAACGCCATGTTTCGATCCTTTCAAATTGACACTCCGGAAGGCTCTCTTCTTTCGAAAGCGCAATCGCCTTTTACTCGTTGCTATGACATATCTACAGGATCACAACCGGTTGGAGTAATCACTACAACTCACCCTTTCACTAGAAGATGCACAATTGACTTCATTCCTGAGATTCCTGAGCTCACTCAGATATTTTGTTTCTGGCTAGCAGTTATTACTTGGCGCCGGTCTGCTCGAAACAACAATAATTCCTGAGACCTAACAAGGCGCTGCAGCCAACCCCTATCCGCTTCGCTCCTGGGGTTGCGGAAGCGCAATCGGCAGTTGATCACCAGTAGTATCCGGTCGCCCGTTCGGGGTGGCTGAGCTTGACGTTAGCCCATAAATTGCTGTTGTCGCGCCGTCGGCAATGTTCTACGTTTCGGCATGCACGAGCGTATCACAAGAGATCCAGCGTTAATGGGCGGGAAGCCCTGTATTCGGAACATGCGGATAACTGTCGGCACGATTACAGGGTTAATTGCCGCTGGTCACGACCGAGCCAAGGTTCTTGGTATGTATCCTTTTCTCGAAGCTGAGGATATTTCCGCTGCTCTCTCATACGCTACCTGGCTCGCGGAGGCCTATGATGCAGAACTACAGGCTGCATGACGATTCTCGTCGATGTGTGCCTACCCGAAGACTGGATTCCATTCTTCGACCAAACCAAGATTCATTCATTCCATTGGTCGTCTCTAGGACCACGGAATGCGAAGGACCATGTAATTTTCGAACACGCTCGAGCTGAGAACCTCGTGATTTTCACGCACGATCTCGACTTTGGAACGCTGCTTGCTCATTCCCACGCCCACAAGCCCAGCGTCATTCAAGCTCGCGTTGACGATATCACGCCCGAAGCGCTCGGATCAACCGTTCTAACAGTAATAGATTCATTTTCCGAACAACTCGAAAAAGGTGCCATTGTTACAATTCTTCCGAATCGGACTCGTGTTCGAATCCTTCCGATATGAGAACAAATTCAATACAGGGCTAACAAGGCGCTGCAGCCAACCCCTAGCCGCTTCGCTGGCTGGGGTTGCTCGTTCCCGCTTCCGGCAGTTCACCGTTGGGTTGGCTTGGTTGCC
The DNA here is from genome assembly GCA_963719495.1 of uncultured Verrucomicrobiae bacterium. Taxonomy (GTDB): domain Bacteria; phylum Verrucomicrobiota; class Verrucomicrobiia; order Chthoniobacterales; family JAATET01; genus CAVVKW01. The sequence goes on along the minus strand of CAVRCI010000002.1, from coordinate 126,514 downwards.
CGCTCAGGGTGGCTGAGCTTGACGTTCGGCTCGACCTCCGGTGGATGATATTTCTGAGCAACTTGCTGCATGACCCAGGACCTCTTCGGATCGTCCAATTTGTCTCCAGTCGAGTTCGTTGTTCGATTACCAACTCTGTCTTTTCGAGACTGACATGAACCCAAGCCCATCAACTTCCACAATGCTTGAAGATAAAGAGTTACCACGTGAAGTCTCCGGATTCCATCGAGAGACATTTGCTAAATCACTTGCTATTTTTGCGATTGTCATAGTGATAATCATGGCAGGACCGACTTTTAGTAACCATCTTCAGGACAATCACTGGGCGAACGCTTGTCTGGTGGTCGCGGCTATCGGATTATCTGTTTGGCTTGTCGGGTATCTCATATATCGAGCAGTTCTCGCTGTTCCCAACTGCCCTGTTTGCATGCACCGGCTTTCCGAGCTTCCCCGATATATCGAGATTGAGTCGGCAAGCTGGAGAGTCCACCGCTGCGAGAAGTGCCTTCAAGAATTTAGAGTCCCCGGACTGAGCCATCGAAACTAAAATGCGATACAGCCGAACAAGGCGCTGCAGCCAACCCCTAGCCGCTTCGCTGGCTGGGGTTGCTCGGACCTTCTATTGGCAGCTCACCTCAGGGTTGGCTCGTTCACCCGCTCAGGGTGGCTGAGCTTGACGTTCGGCCAAATATTCATGTCTAGACGCCATTTCTTGTTCCCGCTCGTCTGCGGACTCTATTACAAAGAGTCCATTCAGGATCGCGGACAGTATCTCATCCCACTGAAGTTCGAGTTAACTGACGATAACTCACTATCCATCTACTACGGGCTTTTCGAAGGATTTCGCTCCGGACATGTTTCCTTTACGGCTAATCCTCCAACTATTCAAGTCTACCGGAAGGACGGCACATCATTTTCCGTAAATTTTCAAGAGGATGAGTCTGCAATTCTATCACTTAGAAAAGATGGGGTTTTAGTCGTCTACAGATCCGGTGAGTCCCCATTCCAGATCTGTATCATCAGAAGCTTCTACGCCGTTCAAATGATTTCGATTTTTCATGGTTGGCCAGAGAATACGAAGCAAAGGTTTCGAATTCTATAATGAGGGCCGAACAAGGCGCTGCAGCCAACCCCTAGCCGCTTCGCTGGCTGGGGTTGCTCGGTCCCGCTTCCGGCAGCTCACCGTGGGGTTGGCTTGGTTGCCCGCTCAGGGTGGCTGAGCTTGACGTTCGACTCATTGTGAGCCTCCGGCGGATGACTATATTTCGCTCTTACATATTCGGACGCCGTCAGGGAACACCACATCTTGTTTCAAGCGGTCGGGTTCTATTTTTTTGACTAGCGTAGGACGGAGGATCGGGGCCTAGGCAACAAACACAGTTTCTCAACGGATAGAATATTTTGATTTTCGACCAATCGTTCGGAAGTCACCAGATGTCCCAACAATCGTTTTAAGCTTCTATTTGTGAGCTTGATGCCCCCTCTCTATTCCAATTAAGCCTCTACCCCCTACAAACTTCCAGACGTATATTTGTGAGCTTGATCCCAAGCCTCCCGCTCCAGTTCAGCCTTTACTCTCTACAATCTTCCAATCGCATTTCAGTGATTCCAATCACGAAGCCTCTTCGAAGGTTTGATCTTCATTATTGGAGTGCCTTCGGTAGAGATACGGAGGGGTTGGCTTGAGGAAGTCACGATATGCGTAGATTGAACAGATGCGCGTCGAACAAGGCGCTGCAGCCAACCCCTAGCCGCTTCGCTGGCTGGGCTTGCTCGTTCCCGCTATTGGCAGCTCACCTCAGGGTTGGCTTGATTGCCCGCTCAGGGTGGCTGAGCTTGACGTTCGGCTTTCATACAATGAGTGAAATACTTCCATGGACTGTCGCTCTCGTTGCAATCCTACTGATTCTTCAGTTTGTTTCCAAGGCTCTCAATACAGCTCGGTCGCAATCAACGTCTTTCAGATACGTCTCTCGACAGTCCCTATACACAGCCCCTGAGCTGCAATTTCTTGAGGTTCTTCGACAAGTGATTCCCCGGACTTTCACCGTGACAGGGAAGGTCAGACTCGCTGACATTGTGGAACCAGCGAAAATACACAAAAACAAAGAATATATACGAGCATTCAACAAGATATCCTCGAAACACGTGGATTTTGTCATATGTAATCGCCTCACCTATGACATCATCGCCGTTATTGAACTTGACGATTCTAGCCACAGACTCAGATCCCGACAGCAACGAGATATATTAGTCGACGAGATCATGACTGGCGCTCAGATTCCGATTAGACACATTCGCCAGAGCAAGCATTACAACCCTGATGATCTCAGAGTTGTCTTGGAGCCACTACTTGCTCAACCAGAAACTACTTCGAAACGCAATACAGCCGAACAAGGCGCTGCAGCCAACCCCTAGCCGCTTCGCTGGCTGGGGTTGCTCGGACCCGCTATTGGCAGCTCACCTCAGGGTTGGCTTGTTTGCCCGCTCAGGGTGGCTGAGCTTGACGTTCGGTCCATGAAGCCTCCGGCGGATGAAATTCATAATTCATTCGCGTAAAATCTTCCAATACTCAGTTACTAAACTGTTCTCAAAATGAATATTGAATTCAAGGTCACAGGAATTAGCCCCATGCTCGCAGTTGCCGACATGGATCAATCTATTTCATTCTATACCGACATCCTCGGTTTCACGGTCACAATGAAATCAGCCGACTACTCGATTATTGAACGAGATACCCATTCAATCCACCTGATGAAGGCAGCCGATTCGTCAGTATTGGATGCGGTTCGAGGGCACACTGAGATTTATATTCAGGTTGTAGACATTCATCATTTGTGGGAGCACGTTTCAACTTTCCGAGACCAATACAAGGTAAGAGATCTACATGACCGCGATTACGGCATGACAGAGTTTCACATTGGTGATCCGAACGATTGCTTGGTATTCGTCGGCGAGCCCATCAAGTGAGATCATACGACCGAACAAGGCGCTGCAGCCAACCCCTAGCCGCTTCGCTGGCTGGGGTTGCTCGGTCCCGCTACTGGCAGCTTACCTCAGGGTCGGCTCGGTCGCCCGCTCAGGGTGGCTGAGCTTGACGTTCGGCTCATTTAAAAATGCGTCTACCTATTTCAGTCTTTTGCTCTTTGTGCCTCTTAACGGCCGCCAGCGCGCTAAATAAGCCCTACTATATTCTCGATGTGGAACCGACCCATTTAACGTGGGGACCTCCAGATCATTCATTCAACGTGTCACTCAATTTTCAATCAGTGAATTCTGATTTTGTGACGGCAACAGTATATTTTAAGACAATCTCGCATCCCAGAGGAACAATAGATTTTCGAACGATTCCAAATCGAGGATTTCGACTTTACGGAGTCGATGAGACAGACGCATTACATGAAATCACTCTTCAGATTCCATCGCGATTGTCGCACCAACCAATTGCAATAGCTCCAAAGCAAGTAGCTGCAATTAATGCCGCATTTTCGATCAATCACTTTGGCAAATACAATCGATATATCATCGCCGCACCTGTCATTAATGACGGAAAGATTGTTTATGTTTTTTCTCAGATCGAGCCCGCGCCGATAAAAGATACAGCCGAACAAGGCGCTGCAGCCAACCCCTAGCCGCTTCGCTGGCTGGGGTTGCTCGGTCCCGCTACTGGCAGCTCACCTCAGGGTTGGCTCGGTCACCCGCTCAGGGTGGCTGAGCTTGGCGTTCGGACCTATGCCCCTGGTCTTCGAAGCCCAAACTGCAAGCAAGCTCGTTCGTAATTTGCTTTGTATAAAATTGGCGTATTCGGAAGGGGTCCACAATGAGGTGAATTTGTGTATCTGAAAGCCAAAACCAAGGTATTTTTGCGCATTCCATTCGACGTCAATTTTCGTAGCGAAGCGCATCGGTCTGACTCGCTGGTATGGCTCGATTATCAATCGGCATGGCGACGAGCAAGGCTGCAAATTGTAGATCCGACGGGACCACGAACGGGCGGATCCGAACAAGGCGCTGCAGCCAACCCCTAGCCGCTTCGCTGGCTGGGGTTGCTCGGTCCCGCTATCGGCAGCTCACCTCAGGGTTGGCTTGAATGCCCGCTCAGGGTGGCTGAGCTTGACGTTCGCCTGATTTATTGGAGTTAAGATCAAGGGAAAGTTCAGAGTTGCTCGATTCCCTTCGGCATACGATTGAGCACGATTCTGGTTTTTCATTGATCACTCCCGATTCGACCCCAAGAATTATTCGCCTGCCATGCACGCTTGGGGCGCTCACGCGGCATGAGTAGATCCATCCAGAATCCGTTCCGGCCTGCTCTTGTCACGAGCAATATATTTATAATGCGTAGTCAATCTGGACCACAGAAGCCTCTTCTACTGAATGCTCTAACGAAGCCGCTTGCTGGGTTTGACCATCGTCGGCCTGTCGGACGATCGGGTCCTCCATCGTGCAGTCACCTCTTCCGACGAACAAGGCGCTGCAGCCAACCCCTAGCCGGCTTGAGGCAAGCCTTGGCCGAACGATCCCCTTCCCGCAAACACCTTGCCTAGACGTTCGTTGCCCCGCTCAGGGTGGCTGAGCTTGACGTTCGGCTCGACCTCCGGTGGATGAAATATTCCTGAGCAATATGAGAATATTGCCACTTCTTCTGCTATCGGTCACCGGAGTCCTCTAAATACCAATGATTCGACTTTCGCTCTATTTTATTACGGCATTCTGCTTTGTCGGCTGCGGGTTCGTGCATGATGAAGAGATCGTCGGACCATATCGATTGATCGCCGTTGATACAGATTCACAGATGAACGTTTCCTACGACTCGGGTGATGGTTCAGCAATCGGAAGGATACCTGAAACGGTCTTTTCCATCGGATACAATCAAAAATACATCGTTGCAAAGCAGCATCCTAACAACAATCGCGCGGTTACAAATTTCTTCTACTTAGACACATCCAAAGATTGCGTCTATGCAAACCCAGAAGATTCAGTAGTTGGACCACTCACCGATCACGAGTTTTCTGTCGTCTCTGTCAAATTGGGACTTCCCGAATTTTCGAGGACCATCGCACACCTCGAATGAAATACAGCCGAACAAGGCGCTGCAGCCAACCCCTAGCCGCTTCGCTGGCTGGGGTTGCTCGGTCCCGCTTCCGGCAGTTCATCTCAAAGTTTTCTCGATCACCCGCTCAGGGTGGCTGAGCTTGACGTTCGCCTGATTTATTGGGGTTGAGATCAAGGGAAGGTTCAGAGTTGTTCGGTTCCCTTCGTCATACGATTGAGCACGATTCTGGTTTTTTATTGATCACTCCCGATTCGACGCCAACGATTATTCGCCTGCCATGCACGCTTGGGGCGCTCACGCGGCATGAGTAGATCCATCCAGAATCCGTTCCGGCCTGCTCTTGTCACGAGCAATATATTTATAATGCGTAGTCAATCTGGACCACAGAAGCCTCTTCTACTGAATGCTCTAACGAAGCCGCTTGCTGGGTTTGACCCATCGTCGGCCTGTCGGACGATCAAGTCCTCCATTGTGCAGTCACCTCTTCCGACGAACAAGGCGCTGCAGCCAACCCCTAGCCGGCCCGAGGCAAGCCTTGGCCGACCGATCCCCTTCCCGCAAACACCTTTCCTAGACTTTCGTCGCCCCGCTCAGGGTGGCTGAGCTTGACGTTCGGCTTGCCTCCGGCGGATGATATCGTCTGAGCAACTTGTTGATCGCTCCCAACACCGCTTGACGGAGCTATAAAATATGATGTTGCCCAGCAGTGCTCCGAAGATGAACCATCGGCGACGGATCACCGAAATTCCACCATCAGTCCTTCATCCGCATTCTTTCGCGAAGCGAAAGCGAAATCTTTTGGTCATTCTCAGGTCCCACTTTTTGACTGCGGTTCCAGTCTTATCTCATTCCACACGCTGCTCAGTTTCATCTAGTTTACGGCATTCCCCCTTATCCGAACGGCCAATAGTAAAATGCATACGGTCAAATTCAAGGAGGGGTTGGCATCGTGATTGCAACACCCTTCGTAGCTTGTGCGGTTAGAGCCGAACAAGGCGCTGCAGCCAACCCCTAGCCGCTTCGCGGCTGGGATTGCGCGGACCCTCTACTGGCAGTTCACCTCAGGGTTGGCTCGATTGCCCGCTCAGGGTGGCTGAGCTTGACGTTAGCTATTATGAATATGAAACACGCAATCATCCAAGCAATTTTAGCATTCTTGTTACTTCCTCATTCGCTTTCTGCCTTTGAGAACACGAACTCTACCATTATAATAAATGGTAAATCTGCTACTGTTGAAACAATCATTAAAGACGGACATATTCTTTTAAGGTCATGGACTCCGGAGAAAGAATCGAAGAGTCCGATCGACTACAGCCAATGGAGTATTTTTTACGATGGTCAGATAATACTATCATCAATAGTTACTTCAAATGTTCGACAAATTTCACACGACTACATTACTGCTTCAGAAGAGGTCAACATCTACATTCTGGAGGCCTTCCTACCGAAGATATCGAAAGACTCCTACATTATTCTGTATTTTGGTTTACTCAGAAATTCGGCTTCGATAAAATACGTATATCAGATTTCCGATGCCGGAGTTATAACAATTCTTAGTCCTGAGGAAACTTCTGAAGTTTACAAAGCTTTTATCTCAGAAAAATAAATGCTAGCTAACAAGGCGCTGCAGCCAACCCCTAGCCGCTTCGCTGGCTGGGGTTGCTCGGTGCCGCCATTGGCAGCTCACCTCGGGGTTGGCTCGGTCATTCGCTCAGGGTGGCTGAGCTTGACGTTAGGGCCATACAATTATGCAACAATACGACATAACTATTGATTTCGTTCCAGACACGCCAAATCCAGCAAGAGTGTTTCACTCAATGGCTGGATTGATCGACTCGTTCGATCGTTTTGACAACGAACTCCTTGATTCAATTGATCTTCCATTAGCATCCACAACCCTTCTTCACGATATTGAGAAAGGTTCACTTAAAGCCATATTCCGATGGATTTTGAATACCCCAAACAAGGAGGCACTTCGCGACGGAGACTGGAAGAAGGTCTTGGGACGCATGCTCGACGACGGCAGAGACTTCTTGTTGAAGCACCTCGAAGAGGAGCCGACTATCACGACTCGGCAGCAACTTGAAGACTATCAACGAGCAATGCTGGAGATTGCATCTAAGGCACCTACGCAGCTTCTCCCCCACCCCGCCCCAGTTCCGCTTCATCGTATTCTAGCGACGCTACAATCCTTCGAGCGATCTACGCGTTTGCTCATACGAGAAGATTCGGCGATCTACACGTCAGAAAGTATTCGACGAACAATTTCGAAAGAGATCAGCATCTCTCCTTCGCTAGAAGAAGAGCTTCTCGAACTCATCCCAGTCAGCAAACCGACGCGCGTTATCCTACCTGTCAAGAAACCCGATTTGATCGGTGATTCCCAATGGGATCTTTATATGCAGGGAAGAGTGATCAGAGCAAAGATCCTAGATTCTGAATGGCTACGAGATTTCCATGAGCGCACGATTGAGCTGAAATCTGGGGACGCCATTGATGCACTGCTCGAGATTACACTGCTCAAGACTGCCGAAGGAGAAATCGTCGGTTATCGCTATCAAGTCCTTAAAGTTTACGACGTCAAAGAAAAGATTCGATACTCTCAACTCGAACTTCCCGAAGAAGGCAATAAGCCCTAACAAGGCGCTGCAGCCAACCCCTAGCCAATCCGCTGGCTGGGGTTGTGCCACCCGCCATCGGCAGTTGATCACCAGTCGTTCCTCATCACCCGTTCAGGGTGGCTGAGCTTGACGTTCGGCTCGAATAAAATGCATTCACCCAATCACATCTTTCGGCGCCTCTCCGATGCGTATCAGCCAGGTATTTTGCGTTCGGATATGTATCGACGGATGGTTCGATGCGAAGTGGCTAAACTTTTCAGGTAAGCTCATGGGCGCCGTAGCCGTCAGAAAACTGCAACTTACCGTCCCCCCATTCCATCCAAACCGCATTCTTTCCGAAGATCATTTTATTAAATCTGGCAATGGGTATAAGCCAGTCAATCCTGAAAGCCTGCTTCATGGCCTCCGAACAAGCGAACAGAACCTGAATCTGTATCTAGATCGACGATGCGACGACGCACTTCTGTTTTGGCATGGGACAACACAGGAGCACATGCCTCAAATGATCTATCGGATAACCGCCACGAGAGAAGAGGCTTGGTATATTTCGCTTGAGGCGGACGGTTTGAAGATAGGGCTCCTGAGAGGTATTTCGAGGACTGAAGCCGACCGGATATTGAGCATCAATACAGCCGAACAAGCCGCTGCAGCCAACCCCTAGCCGCTTCGCTGGCTGGGGTTGCTCGGTCCCGCTATTGGCAGCTCGCCGTGGGGTTGGCTTGATTGCCCGCTCAGGGTGGCTGAGCTTGACGTTCGCCTGATTTATTGGGGTTAAAATCAAGGGAAAGTTTAGAGTTGCTCGATTCCCTTCGGCATACGATTGAGCACGATTCTGGCTTTCCATTGATCACTCCCGATTCGACGCCAAGGGTTTTTCGCCTGCCATGCACGCTTGGGGCGCTCACGCGGCAAGAGTAGACCAATCCAGAATCCGTTCCGCCCTTCTCGTGTCACGAGCAATATAGTTATAATGCGTCGTCAATCTGGACCACAGAGGCCTCTTCGACTGAATGCTCTAACGAAGCCGCTTGCTGGATTTGATCATCGTCAGCCTGTCGGACGCTCAGGTCCTCCATTGTGCAGTCACCGTTTCCGACGAACAAGGCGCTGCAGCCAACCCCTAGCCGGCCTGAGGCAAGCCTTGGCCGACCGATCCCCCTTCCAGCAAACACCTTGCCTAGACGTTCGTTGCCCCGCTCAGGGTGGCTGAGCTTGACGTTCGGCTCTGAAAAAGTGGATCGAGATCGCGCTCCTCAACAAAGCCAAAGCTCACTCAAACCTTAAATTCCAATTAGCAACAATGAAACTCAGCCTTTCCTACCTCCTTCTCTCGACCGTGATCGCGACCTCATCGATGGTGCACGCTGATGAACTCCCCAGTCGATCGATTCCCACTGACAATCAGCTACTTCTTCAAATTAAAAATTCCAAGATTGTAGCTCTCTCGGAGGCCTACAAAGATTTGCTCGTGAAAAGAGCGGTTCTATTATCTGAGGGCAAGCAAGACGCCGCCGCCAAAATCAACCAGTCAATCTCATCCGTAGAGACTGACATGATCGATGTGACCATTGATTATCTATCTGCTCGAGCACGTTCTAGTGAAGATTCAAATGAGGACACACTTATGACTCTCGGGAACAAGATCGACTATTTTATTCGTGAAAGAACTGATCTGAAGGAACGGCTTTCGAAGAAGAGCGATAATACAGCCGAACAAGGCGCTGCAGCCAACCCTTAGCCGCTGCGCGGCTGGGTTGCGCCACCCACCACGGGCAGTTGATTATCTGTCATTGTTCATCACCCGTTCAGGGTGGCTGAACTTGACGGTCGCCTAATATATCTGTTTTGAACGCCCGGTTTACGACCTTCAGATCTTATTCGTCCGAGTATCGTTCTCATCATCTCCTCATCGTTCCGCGTCCCTCTGCTTTGCTGGTAATCTCGTTTGTCTGTCTTTTTTGCCACGCTTTCGCCATCACGAGGAGATATGTGCATGCCATCAGTGACTCGGACCTCTTGCAGCAAATCACCCCCTTCCCAACTTCCTTATCTTGTTCCTGCCGGACGCTATCGATTGCCACTTCCGCTGCGACCCGTCCCGACGACCAGGGCGCTGCAGCCAACCCCTAGCCGATCACCGGCCGCTGTTGCACTGACTTCCGGGTGGCAGTTTACATCCTTCTTCAGAGTTCGGATCCCCGTTCGGGGTGGCTGAGCTTGGCGTTCGGCTCGACCTCCGGTGGATGAATACCCCGAGTAACCTGCTGAACGAGAAAACCACCTTTCGACCGGGCTGGATCATGAAGCGCAGACAGAAGTTGATCATTCTCGGAACCGCCATAGTTCTTGTATTAGGTTTCTTAGGCTACTTTACCATCTTCCGTCAGATCGAATGCCGTCGCAACCAAAGCCCCAATCGAGAGTTTCTCGCAATCGTAACCTGTTCCGCATGGCAATTCAGCGTTCCAATGATGCCTGGTTCATCGGGTGATAAGTCTGGATATGTGACTGTATTCACTCGCGAAGGCCTTTCTTGCGGAACGGCACCAATTGAGTTGGCATCTATGGTAGATGAAATGCAATGGAATCAAACCACCGCTCGCCTGAAGCTTGTCGCAAATTGGGATTTGGTCAATCGAACTGTAGAACTTCCATGAATGCAGCCGAACAAGGCGCTGCAGCCAACCCCTAGCCGCTTCGCTGGCTGGGGTTGCTCGGTCCCGCTATTGGCAGCTCACCTGGGGTTTGGCTCGATTGCCCGCTCAGGGTGGCTGAGCTTGACGTTCGGCTTCACTATGAGCAATTCAACTTACCTCGTTAATCGATATGTTTCCGGAGAAGAGGCAATCCTTTGGAAAATATATTATGACACGACTCACATCGTCAACGGACGTGATTACACGCCAGCGCAATGCGAGCGTTGGGCGCCATCAAACAAAGATATAAATGAGTGGGCCGATCGGATTCGTCTGAAGAATCCTTTTGTTGTCCGCCACCAGCAATCAATACTCGGTTTTGCGGAGCTCGACCGTGATGGCCACATTGATTACTTCTACGTTCACCACCGCTGGACAAGGAAAGGAATTGGGCGGCTGCTTTACATCGCAATCGAACATGAAGCAAATGACAAGCGTATTTCACTTCTCTACACCGAATCGAGCACGACAGCTATGCCGTTTTTCGTTGGGATGGGATTCCACATTACAGAAGAGCAGGAACATTTTATTTGCGATGCACCCGCGAAGCGCTACTTATTGAGCAAGTCTTTACTAACTTCGAATACAGCCGAACAAGGCGCTGCAGCCAACCCCTAGCCGCTTCGCTGGCTGGGGTTGCTCGGTCCCGCTATTGGCAGCTCACCTAGGGGTTGGCTCGGTTATCCGCTCAGGGTGGCTGAGCTTGACGTTCGACTCATTGTGAGCCTCCGGCGGATGACTATATTTCGCTCTCACATATTCGGACGCCGTCAGGGGACACCACATCTTGTTACAAGCGGTCGGGTTCTATTTTTTCGACCAGCGTAGGACGGAGAATCGGGGCCTAGGCAACAAACACAGTTTCTCAACGGATAGAATATTTTGGTTTTCGACCAATCGTTCGGAAGTCACCAGATGTTCCAACAATCGTTCCGAGCTTCTATTTGTGAGCTTAATGCCCCCTCTCTATTCCAATTCAGCCTCTACCCCCCTACAATCTTCCAGGCGTATATTTGTGAGCTTGGTCCCAAGCCCCCCGCTCCAGTTCAGGCTCTACTCTCTACAATCTTCCAATCGCATTTCAGTGATTCCAATCGCGAAGCCTCTCCGAAGGTTTGATCTTCATTATTGGAGTGCCTTCGGTAGAGATACGGAGGGGTTGGCTTGAGGAAGTAACGATATGCGTAGTTTGAACAGATGCGCGTCGAACAAGGCGCTGCAGCCAACCCCTAGCCGCTTCGCGGCGGGGGTTGCGCGGACCCGCTATTGGCAGCTCACCTCAGGGTTGGCTTGATTGCCCGCTCAGGGTGGCTGAGCTTGACGTTCGGCTTTATTCATAAATTCGCTCACAGATCCCTTTCACTACGCGCCCGCTGCAACAATATGTTATTCCTAAATTCTCTCGTTCTCGCATTTTTCTTGGGTTCACTCGGCTACATTGTCTCGAAAAACATCGGCAAATCAGCCTGGGCAGTCGGCGGCCTAACATTTGTATTTCTTGGCTATCTTTTCACTCAAGGGCTCGGGATTGAAGTCTTCCTCATCGCGATAGGTGCGACCATTGGAATTATCCTTGGACAGAGATCGCGTCACAACAGCAAACAGAAATAGCATAACATACATCATCAAATATGAATACACACCTACGCACGTTAATATTAGATCAACTCCACCAACTGGTCACTCAAGCCAAAGAGAGAATTCGCCAAGACGAACATATCGAGGGCTTCTTCGATAGCGCGTATCCATATGCTTGGGCTGCATATCAAGATCTTCACCATTCAAAAGAACAGGTGACATTTGATGATACTTTGATACGAAAGCGAGGTGTGGGCCCAGATGAACCTAAGTTCTTTCTGAATTTACATGCCATTGAGGCGTTAGTTACGCTAACAAACAGAATCGCCAAATAGATACAGCCGAACAAGGCGCTGCAGTCAACCCCTAGCCGCTTCGCTCTTAGGGGTTGGCGAACGACCAGATTGCAGTTGATCACTCCACTTTCCTCTACATCCGTTCGGGGTGACTGAGCTTGACGTTCGGCTCTGAAATCAGTTGCATGCATACGCCATTGGCGTATCTTTCATGATGTGCAGTTCATCGAAACTCCTATTTTCACCAAGCAGGTCACCACGCTCCTCAATGACGCCGATTTTCACCACTTTCAAGTCACTCTCTCGCTCAATCCTGAATCGGGCGATCTTATCCGCGGAAGCGGTGGCCTTCGCAAAATACGCTGGTCCGCACAAGGCCGCGGCAAGCGTGGAGGCATCCGGGTCATCTACTACATCCTTCACGAGGGATCGATATTTCTACTTCTCGCATACCCGAAGAACAAACAAGACAACTTCACGAACGAGCAACTCAAGGTGCTCCGAACACTTGTTCAGCAAGAACTCTCATGAATACTGAAGATTTTTCACTACTGGTTGGTAGCATCAAGCAAGCTCGTTCGTTTCAGCGCGGTGACAAGCAAGACTTTCGGGTAACCGAGGTCTCAAATCCCGATGTTCAGCACATCCGCGGAAACCTAGGATTGAGTCAGACCGAATTTGCCTTGATGATCGGGGTAAGTGCTCGAACCATCCAGAATTGGGAGCAAAAGAGACGAGAACCGGAAGGAGCAGCCAGGGCGCTTCTCATGGTCACCGAACGGCATCCAAAGATCGTATTAGAAGCGCTGCATGGATGAAGCCGAACAAGGCGCTGCAGCCAACCCCTAGCCGCTTCGCTGGCTGGGGTTGCTCGGTCCCGCTACCGGCAGCTCACCTCAGGGTCGGCTCGGCTACCCGCTCAGGGTGGCTGAGCTTGACGTTAGCCCCAATTCATTTGTTGACACGCAGGATCGCTCCATACATTATGCTGTATGATTCGAACACAAGTATACCTCACTGACGAAGAGAGCTCCGCCATTGCGAGGTTGTCGCAGTCATTTGGCCGCGGCAAAAGTGAACTCATCAGGCAAGCAATTGACGAGTTTATCTCGCGCCGAGATTCCGGCAATCGTCTCAAAGCACTCAGATCGTCACGCGGAATGTGGGCCGACCGGGAAGACGGACTAGATCTCAGAGCAATGCGCTCGCAATTTGATCGATTTTAGATGGCCCGGTTGATCGACACCGACATCATGATCGATTATTTGAAGAATTATCCTGATGCCGTTTCCTTTGTTGAGTCCCACATTACCGAATCCTACCTGTCAGTGATGACCGTTGCCGAACTCTATCAAGGTATTCGCGAGGGATCAGAACGGTCTCGCTTGGAAAAGACAGTATCGGCATTTACGGTTCTTCCGGTGACGGTCGAGATAGCTGAAGAAGCAGGCCTCTACTCGCGCCAGTTTCGCCCCTCTCACGGGACCGGGCTTGCAGACTGCATTATTGCCGCAACTTCCGATTCGCATGATCTCATTCTAGACACTCTGAACCGCAAGCATTTTCCAATGTTGGACGACGTGAATGTCCCATACATTAAATCCTGAGGGCTAACAAGGCGCTGCAGCCAACCCCTAGCCGCTTCGCTGGCTGGGGTTGCTCGGACCCGCTATCGGCAGCTCACCTCAGGGTTGGCTCGGCTTCCCGCTCAGGGTGGCTGAGCTTGACGTTCGGTCCAATACAGCCTCCGGCGGAATGAGTCCTTGGCTCCGTGCACCAATATTGCAGAAAGCGATTCCGCACTATGATTTCCAGATTATCTAAAGTTGCTCTTGCGACCATACTATTATGCACAGGCGTGCGTTCTGGATTCTCTGAGCCGCCACCACTAAAGCTCAAGCCGGGAAAATCCGAGATTATTGAGGCAATCGACGAGCTCCGAAACAAGTCCATTTTCCAAGCATACTTTGCACTTTACAGTCCTCAGCTCCCACATTCTATACTTTTTGCTCCGGACACAAAAGGTGGCGTATACGTAATTCTTACAAAAGATGCTGACCTTCCCGGAGACCTTCCGATCGACGAGCTCGCCGGTGAGATTAACAACGCATTCGCCCAATTTGATATTTCGATAGGTCGGCAGCCTACTCTAGATAGGACGGCTAGAAAATTAGTCTACATTTCAAACAGTGAGTGGAGCAAGTTGCTCAAGCTCACCAAGTCCTACCAAGTGGAAAATGAAGAAGTGAGCGTAATTCTTCAAGCGAACGGAATCAGCCGATCAACCCAGCTGTTTTTGAGGATTCCCATAGGAAAAGAACATGAAGTTCTCGATGCTTTATTCGGAAGCATGGACATAACACCAGATACTTTGATGTCTCATGTGGGATGGAACTAACACAGACCGAACAAGGCGCTGCAGCCAACCCCTAGCCGCTTCGCTGGCTGGAGTTGCTCGTTCCCGCTACCGGCAGCTCACCTCAGGGTTGGCTCGGTCACCCGCTCAGGGTGGCTGAGCTTGACGTTCGGCTCTGAAATCAGTTGCATGCATACGCCATTGGCGTATCTTTCATGATGTGCAGTTCATCGAAACTCCTATTTTCACCAAGCAGGTCACCACGCTCCTCAATGACGCCGATTTTCACCACTTTCAAGTCACTCTCTCGCTCAATCCTGAATCGGGCGATCTTATCCGCGGAAGCGGTGGCCTTCGCAAAATACGCTGGTCCGCACAAGGCCGCGGCAAGCGTGGAGGCATCCGGGTCATCTACTACATCCTTCACGAGGGATCGATATTTCTACTTCTCGCATACCCGAAGAACAAACAAGACAACTTCACGAACGAACAACTCAAGGTGCTCCGAACACTTGTTCAGCAAGAACTCTCATGAATACTGAAGATTTTTCACTACTGGTTGGTAGCATCAAGCAAGCTCGTTCGTTTCAGCGCGGTGACAAGCAAGACTTTCGGGTAACCGAGGTCTCAAATCCCGATGTTCAGCACATCCGCGGAAACCTAGGATTGAGTCAGACCGAATTTGCCTTGATGATCGGGGTAAGTGCTCGAACCATCCAGAATTGGGAGCAAAAGAGACGAGAACCGGAAGGAGCAGCCAGGGCGCTTCTCATGGTCACCGAACGGCATCCAAAGATCGTATTAGAAGCGCTGCATGGATGAAGCCGAACAAGGCGCTGCAGCCAACCCCTAGCCGCTTCGCTGGCTGGGGTTGCTCGGTCCCGCTACCGGCAGCTCACCTCAGGGTCGGCTCGGCTACCCGCTCAGGGTGGCTGAGCTTGACGTTCGGACCTATGCCCCTGTTCTACGGCGCCCAAACTGCAGACAAGCTTGTTTGTAATTTGCTTTGTATAAATTGGGTGTATTCGGAAGGTGTCCACAATAAGGTTGATTTTCCTGGCCGGAAGCCCAAACCAAGGTATTTTTGCGCAGTCCGTTCGACGTCAATTTCCGTATCGAAGCGCATCGGTCTGACTCGCTGGTATGGCTCGATCATCACTCGGCATGGCGGCGAGCAAGGCTGCAGATTTTAGATCCGACGGGACCACGAAGATGCGGATCCGAACAAGGCGCTGCAGCCAACCCCTAGCCGCTTCGCTGGCTGGGGTTGCTCGCTCCCGCTATTGGCAGCTCACCTCAGGGTTGGCTTGATTGCCCGCTCAGGGTGGCTGAGCTTGACGTTAGCCTAAAATATGAAATCTCTTGCCATGCTTACACTTAGCTTACTGCTGATTTCGTGCGGAGAGGATGCACAACCATCTTCCGAAACCTTTGCGTTTCCCGATGTAGGGGTTATATCGGTTAAAAATGGATGGAATAGATCCGAGATTGGAGCTAGAAATAACTTTATTGGGACGTCGTGGACGAAATCGAATGCTGAGTGTGCCGATCATAATGGCGATGGAAAGATTGATTATTTGAGAGTCGTTTCTCCTCCCGATTCCTATGAACATTATATTCTTATTGATGGTGATTTTGATGGCTATTTTGACGAAGCCGCAGGTTCCACTAGCGATACTGTTTTGAGTGACAAAAACTTATCTGTGCCACGTCTGATAGATAAATGATAAACTCGGCTAACAAATCCGTAGACTCAATTCTCTCGCTGCGCTCGTTCTTGAGTCACGGATAACGTTAGCCTCTGATACAATGAATAAAATGAGTGTATTAGGAACGATGACCATGAGGATCGACCACAACCGCTCCGGTTCGACTCTCTCGAGCACCGTTCTCACATGCCAAGACGCCGACATTCAGTAACCCTGTCCAAAACCTAAATGAGGAGGAACGACGATTTCACTTTTACGCGTAGCGCCGAATTTTTTTGGCCGATTTTCGCATTTTTATGCAGACGTTTTTCTTGGGATCAGGACATACTACTTTACCGATAGAGCGACCGGGAAGACATGATTCAAGATCGCCACAACTACTGTAGCTTCACAACCCGCATCGACACATCAACTTCACCAGAAACCTTTGAACGCGATCGATAGCGCCTATCGAGAAACACAATACAGGCTAACAAGGCGCTGCAGCCAACCCCTAGCCGCTTCGCTGGCTGGGGTTGCTCGGTCCCGCTATTGGCAGCTCACCTCAGGGTTGGCTTGATTGCCCGCTCAGGGTGGCTGAGCTTGACGTTAGCCCATTAAACCTATGCCCGCCCCGCTTCATCCCGGTAAGATAATCGCATTGGCCCACTTCGCCAATCCGGTTACACTCGGCCGACCCATGTCTGCAGACTATCCAGAACTCGTCTCATCATTTCTTTCGCTCCTTCGTGCTCGCAACATTCCATTTGTCGTAGTGGGAGGCATTGCATTGCTCCAACATGTCAGAGGTCGCAATACTGATGATATTGATTTGATCATCTCGGCACCACGTCTCGCTGATATTCCCGAGCTCAAGATTGCCCGACGAAGCGACATGTTTGCCTACGGTGACTTCGACGGCCTCCGTGTGGATGTCCTATTCGCAGAACACAGGGTTTTCAAGATGATTGCCGATGATTTCACCGAATCCATGCAGTATGAGATCGGCTCCCTGTCCACGGGAAATGTGGATGGATTGATCCTCCTCAAGCTATTCGCGCTTCCGAGCCTGTATCGTCAGTTTGATTTCGATCGTATTGCAATTTACGAAGCCGACATCATGCAGCTTTTACATCAGTCGACTCAGTCAGATTCTTTTTTCATCGAGCTTCTTGCTGATCACATGCCTGACTCAGATATTGAGGAACTCAGAACAACCCTCGACGACACGAGAACCCGTCTGAAAAGAATACAGGGCTAACAAGGCGCTGCAGCCAACCCCTAGCCGCTTCGCTGGCTGGGGTTGCTCGTTCCCGCTATTGGCAGCTCACCTCAGGGTTGGCTCGACTGCCTGCTCGGGGTGGCTGAGCTTGACGTTAGGGCACCAACACATACATACCATGCAATACATCCCACTCAGCATAATTCTAGCATTCTCACTCCAAGTGCAGGCGGAATCCTACGTTATAGATCAGACGCACGACTCGACTCCGAATTTTGTTTGGTCCGCATCTTCCGAACAATTGGATGCTCAACCACACTGGAAATTTGATAAGGATCCACCACTTTCGGTTAAAGACGCTGAAACTATTGCTCGGAAATGGACCCTGAAACAGAATTTGGCAGGCTATATTCCTGAGCGCCCATTTCAGATCGTTCTTGATCGACTTCCCTCACCCTATAACGACAGCTACTTTTACAAGGTTAACTACGGGTCAAAGGATCTAAAGCCCACATTCTGGACAGTATTTGTATTGATGGACGGCAGCATTCTTGATCCCGTCGCAATACGGCCCCAACAAGGCGCTGCAGCCAACCCCTAGCCGCTTCGCTGGCTGGGGTTGCTCGGTCCCGCTACTGGCAGCTCACCTCAGGGTTGGCTCGGTGACCCGCTCAGGGTGGCTGAGCTTGACGTTAGACTCTTATACAAAAGTCATGAAGACCTCCGGTGGATGAGGTAATGAGATGCATGAAGCGCTCCCGCCAAGCCGAACATTTGCAACGGAGCCTGCGGATTTTGTATCGATATGCAGACCTCCGGTGGATGAATTCACTGAGTGGCTTGAATTCTAAGTCGAGCGAAGCGAGAACAGTTATTGAAAGTGATCCGAAGACGAACTCATATTTTGTGCGCAGCAAACGAATTTTTTAGGTGATTTTGTGTAATTCATTCAATCAGGACTGATGCTACTGGCTCACTGAACTTAACTCCTCCACCATCACCACATCTAAGACAGCTTACCTCACACACTTATACTTAGCAAACAAAGTATACAGAAACGGAGAAAAGCAATACGAGTCTAACAAGGCGCTGCAGCCAACCCCTAGCCGCTTCGCTGGCTGGGGTTGCTCGGACCCGCTATTGGCAGCTCACCTCAGGGTTGGCTCGACTGCCTGCTCGGGGTGGCTGAGCTTGACGTTAGGGCACCAACACATACATACCATGCAATACATCCCACTCAGCATAATTCTAGCATTCTCACTCCAAGTGCAGGCGGAATCCTACGTTATAGATCAGACGCACGACTCGACTCCGAATTTTGTTTGGTCCGCATCTTCCGAACAATTGGATGCTCAACCACACTGGAAATTTGATAAGGATCCACCACTTTCGGTTAAAGACGCTGAAACTATTGCTCGGAAATGGACCCTGAAACAGAATTTGGCAGGCTATATTCCTGAGCGCCCATTTCAGATCGTTCTTGATCGACTTCCCTCACCCTATAACGACAGCTACTTTTACAAGGTTAACTACGGGTCAAAGGATCTAAAGCCCACATTCTGGACAGTATTTGTATTGATG
The DNA here is from genome assembly GCA_963719495.1 of uncultured Verrucomicrobiae bacterium. Lineage (GTDB taxonomy): Bacteria > Verrucomicrobiota > Verrucomicrobiia > Chthoniobacterales > JAATET01 > CAVVKW01. The sequence continues at coordinate 107,420 of CAVRCI010000002.1, read as the reverse complement.
GACGGCAGCATTCTTGATCCCGTCGCAATACGGCCCTAACAAGGCGCTGCAGCCAACCCCTAGCCGCTTCGCTGGCTGGGGTTGCTCGGTCCCGCTACTGGCAGCTCACCTCAGGGTTGGCTCGGTGACCCGCTCAGGGTGGCTGAGCTTGACGTTGGGTTTTCCTGAAGCCTCCGGCGGATGATGTATTTGATACATTGGCCAGCGAAGAGTCACTGGTAGCTCGGCCGCCGATCTGTGGCTGATGTGCCAGGACAGCCCATTCACCCTCTCATCCCGCACATCACCACAGATCTGCTCGTCTTCTCCGGTGGCCACGATTTGAATGCAATTCATCCTTTGTAGCTCGACCGGTCATCGTGGCCCGCTCAGAGCAGCGACCACGAAGACCTCGTCCCGATGAAATTGATCGTTTACGGAATTGCTCCGAATCGACCGCTCATCCGCCCATGCCTGCAGAGCCATTCATGGCCAGATCAGCTATTTTGTTCGACGTTCGAACCATCCAAGGCAATCGTTCACCCCACGGCATGGCCTCCGGCGCAGGGCGTTTGGCTGGAAGGGTCATAGGGCGGGGCGAGCGTGAAGGATAAGGTTGAGAGCTTTTGCTGGGTGTCGGTGGTAGAGTTCGAAGAAGTGAGCGAGGGGTTGCCCGTGCTCAAAGGGAATGAGGGCGAGCAGGACGTTGCGGGTGAGGGCGAGGTTGAGGGCAGCTTTTGGTCTGCGATGTCGGTGCCGATCTTCTTGCCAGGCGGAGGCGTCGCGTTTGTGGTGATTGCGGTTCTCGATGCTCCAGTGCTCGCGAACGGCGCGGGTGGAACGGGATTTTTCTTCCGGTTCCAGGCTGGAAAGGAAGATACGGGTATGGCTCTTGGGCGTTTGGTGGGGGTCTTTCTTTTCCTGCCAGTCGCGCTGCACGGTGATGGCGGAGCGGGCACCGGGCAGCCCGGCGGAGACTGGGGAGATGGGTTGGACGGCGGCTTTGCGGGAGTCGATGCGCCCGTGATCGCCTTCGCAGCTCAGGTCAAAAAAGGGGAGCCCTCCAGGGCGCGGGTGGCTGCCTCCAATCGTTTGGAGGTATTTGCTTTTGTGCCGATGAGATAGTCGCCTCCCTTTTCCAGGATGACTCGCGCGGTGGCCTCTTTGTTGTGAAGCGGGTCGGCCGTGACCAGCGCGTTGACCAGTTCCACCCCGGGATTGGAGAGCAGGGCGCGGGCTTCAGAGACTTCGCAGTCTTCTTTTTTTCCGCTGGCCGGGATCATGGCCACCGGACGCCCGTCTTCATGACGGCAAAGGGTCACGATCATGCCGCAGCGTCCATCGCCCACGCTTTTGCCATCCAGGGCCAGGCTGCGGGGCAGCACTCCCGCGTTGGCTTGCAACCAGGCCGTCAGCGCATGGGCGTAGGCGTGGGGTTCCACGGCGGCCAGCAGGTCGTTGAGCGCATCGTAGCCGGGCATCTTGAGCCGCTTACTTTGCTTGTCGCGCACCCGCAGGCCGATCACCTCTCTTTGGCTCTGGGAAAGGCAGGCCACTTTCCTCCAGATATCGAGCACGTCGCGCGCCCCCATGAGCAACCCCAGCGAGATCAGGGTCAACATCGCCGATAGGGGGTGACGGCGGCTTTTGGGGTGACGCGGATCGGGCACCTCCCTCAAGGCGTCGCGCAGGCTTTTGAGTCCGGCGTTCTTGAGCGGACTGCGGGCTCCCCCGCGTCCGACCAAGGCCCCCTTGCTGGCTTCGGGCAACTCGCGCGCGCTCATCAACTCGCAGGCCTTGGGCGCGAGCTCTTTCAGCCACAGCTTCTTGGGCCTCCCGTTGGGGATGTAGTAGTCGGTGTGGTCTTGCGAAAACCCCTTCGTCGTTCCCGCCTGCGTCCAGTTCGTCGCTTTGTAAACCGTTCCCGCATGGCTTTCTGGATCGCTGAAGCTTTCGGCCAGAAGTGGTCGGTAACCGTGTACCTTTTCCCATTGCTCCACCAGTTCCCGCATCCCGGCCCCAAGACATTGGCTGGCCAGGTTCGGCCGTCGTGCCTCTTCCAAAACCAGAAAGCGTCGCAGCTGCACCACCAGCTTGAGCCGCTCCGAGCGCGTCACCGCATCCCATCCCACCGCTTCGTCCCGATCCTTCAAATGCCACGCCGCCGCACACCACACCATTACCCCGGCAAGCTTCCCTTCCTCCATCACCAACTGGCAGAGCCGGTCTCCCGCCTCGCTCCCAGCTCCCAACCCATGCTCTCGCCCAAGGGCCTCTTTCGCTCGGCGCCAGTCCCCCGCCGAATGCGCTACCTTCACTTCCAATCGCGTTGCCTTGCTTTCAATGCCCTCGCCTTTCCTGGTCTCCTGCTTTTTCACCACCGTAGTTCAGCTTTTCGACGCGCTTTTGTCTAGCCATTTCTCTTTTCCCCTACCTATCAGCTTCCTCGCGCTTCAAGCCAAATGCCCTGGTTCTTCCGGTGACGGTCGAGATAGCTGAAGAAGCAGGCCTCTACTCGCGGCAGTTTCGCCCCTCTCACGGGACCGGGCTTGCAGACTGCATTATTGCCGCAACTTCCGATTCGCATGATCTCATTCTAGACACTCTGAACCGCAAGCATTTTCCAATGTTGGACGACGTGAATGTCCCATACATTAAATCCTGAGGGCTAACAAGGCGCTGCAGCCAACCCCTAGCCGCTTCGCTGGCTGGGGTTGCTCGTTCCCGCCATTGGCAGTTCACCTGGGGGTTGGCTCGGTCACCCGCTCAGGGTGGCTGAGCTTGACGTTAGGGCATGAGGCAATATGAGATTGCAGATAGGCCCAGCTAGAGTAACTTCCAGCCATGATCACGCTAGATCACAGTCCAGTTCACTCCGACCCAGAAATTCTGGGTGGCACGATCGTTTTCAGAGGTAGTCGCGTTCCAGCTCAGACGCTTTTGGACTACGTGACTGATGGATACTCTCTGGATGACTTCATCAGCTTTTTCCCCTCGGTTCAAAAAGTGGATGCGGAAGAGCTTCTACGACTGGCACAATCAGATTCATGACGGTCATCATTGATGAGAATGTTCCTCATCCGCTACTGAAGTATCTCGATCACCATTCCACTACTTCGGTGCAACATCAGGGTTGGGCCGGCGTTAAAAATGGTGAGTTGATGAAGCTGATTGACGCCCGCTTCGATGTTTTTGTCCTCGGAGACAAGAACCTCCGGTATCAGCAAAACTTGTCCAACCGCAAGATCGCTATTGTCGAACTCTTCACGATTCGCTGGCCATTTCTCAAGCCCTTCATTCCGAAGATTGTCACAGCGGTGGATACGGCGGACCCTGGAAGCTATATCATAATACAGCCCTAACAAGGCGCTGCAGCCAACCCCTATCCGCTTCGCTCTTGGGGTTGCGCGGACCCTCTACCTGCAGCTGATCACCAGTTGCCTCCGCTCGCCCGTTCAGGGTGGCTGAGCTTGACGTTCGCCTGATTTATTGGAGTTGAGATCAAGAAAAAGTTCAGAGCTGCGCGATTCCCTTCCGCATACGATTGAGCACGATTCTGGTTTTCCATTGATCACTCCCGATTCGACGCCAACGGTTATTCGCCTGCCATGCACGCTTGGGGCGCTCACGCGGCATGAGTAGATCCATCCAGAATCCGTTCCGCCCTTCTCGTGTCACGAGCAATATATTTATAATGCGTAGTCAATCTGGACCACAGGAGCCCCTCCGACTGAATGCTCTAACGATGCCGCTTGCTGGATTTGGTCATCGTCAGCCTGTCGGACGCTCGGGTCCTCCATTGTTCAGTCACCGTTTCCGACGAACAAGGCGCTGCAGCCAACCCCTAGCCGGTCTGAGGCAAGCCTTGGCCAACCGATCCCCCTTCCGGCAAACACCTTGCCTAGACGTTCGTTGCTCCGCTCAGGGTGGCTGAGCTTGACGTTCGGCTCAGCCTCCGGCGGATGATATTTCCTGAGCAACTCGCTAATCGCTCCCGACATTGCTTGACGGAGCGGAATATATGGTGATGCCCAGCGATTCTGTAATTGCGGCACGTTGGAGAAAATCCACGCCATTTCATCACCTCCCCTTCATCCGCATTTCTTCGCGAAGCGAAGCGAAAATATTTTGGTGATTTTCAGGTCTCACCCTACAAGCCCTGTTCAAGCCATCTCTCGTTCCACGCGCTGCTCAGTTTCATCTAGTTTACGGCATTTCTCTTATTCGAACGGTCAATAATAAAATGCATACGGTCAAATTCAGGGAGGGGTTGGCAGCGTGATTGCAACATCACTCGTAGCTTGTGCGGTTATAGCCGAACAAGGCGCTGCAGCCAACCCCTAGCCGCTTCGCGGCTGGGATTGCGCGGACCCTCTACTGGCAGTTCACCTCAGGGTTGGCTCGATTGCCCGCTCAGGGTGGCTGAGCTTGACGTTCGGCTCGACCTCCGGTGGATGAATACCCCGAGTAACCTGCTGAACGAGAAAACCACCTTTCGACCGGGCTGGATCATGAAGCGCAGACAGAAGTTGATCATTCTCGGAACCGCCATAGTTCTTGTATTAGGTTTCTTAGGCTACTTTACCATCTTCCGTCAGATCGAATGCCGTCGCAACCAAAGCCCCAATCGAGAGTTTCTCGCAATCGTAACCTGTTCCGCATGGCAATTCAGCGTTCCAATGATGCCTGGTTCATCGGGTGATAAGTCTGGATATGTGACTGTATTCACTCGCGAAGGCCTTTCTTGCGGAACGGCACCAATTGAGTTGGCATCTATGGTAGATGAAATGCAATGGAATCAAACCACCGCTCGCCTGAAGCTTGTCGCAAATTGGGATTTGGTCAATCGAACTGTAGAACTTCCATGAATGCAGCCGAACAAGGCGCTGCAGCCAACCCCTAGCCGCTTCGCTGGCTGGGGTTGCTCGGTCCCGCTATTGGCAGCTCACCTGGGGTTTGGCTCGATTGCCCGCTCAGGGTGGCTGAGCTTGACGTTCGGCTATAGTTCCCATGAAGATCATCACGCTCCCCTTCCAAGCAAAGGCAATCATGCAGATGGAAGCAAATGTTCCACAGCAGATGCAACTCGATGAAATCGAAATTGCCTTTCGAAACGGCAGTCTCGTAATTCGGAGTGCTCTCGGAATCGAACAAAATTGTGCTGAGATAATTGGCGCCTTCTTTATAAGAAATGACCCAAATTTGCTCAATGTATTCATGGATCAGATTGTGCACTCAAGTTTCTTTTCGTTTGAGAGTAAGCGAAAGACAATCTTTTGGATTTGTGAGCAACTTCGAATTTTGGATCCGCAGGATCGGAATAAATTCGAGAAGACATTCTCAAGGGTAATTCGCTATAGAAACGCTTTTGCACATGGAACGATATTGCAAAAGCACAACGAGATCTGCGTGAGTTATTTCCAGTCGAGTCCAAGAATTGAGAATCTAGACTTGGCTTTTTGGGAAGGGATTGAGGAAACTTTTGAGATAGCTAATATATACATAACTTCAATTCATACGAGAATTGTTTGCTCCGAAAATTCAATGACTGCTGGTCAGACTGATGCCGAACAAGGCGCTGCAGCCAACCCCTAGCCGCTTCGCTGGCTGGGGTTGCTCGGTCCCGCTACTGGCAGCTCACCTCGGGGTTGGCTTGATTGCCCGCTCAGGGTGGCTGAGCTTGACGTTCGGCTTCACTATGAGCAATTCAACTTACCTCGTTAATCGATATGTTTCCGGAGAAGAGGCAATCCTTTGGAAAATATATTATGACACGACTCACATCGTCAACGGACGTGATTACACGCCAGCGCAATGCGAGCGTTGGGCGCCATCAAACAAAGATATAAATGAGTGGGCCGATCGGATTCGTCTGAAGAATCCTTTTGTTGTCCGCCACCAGCAATCAATACTCGGTTTTGCGGAGCTCGACCGTGATGGCCACATTGATTACTTCTACGTTCACCACCGCTGGACAAGGAAAGGAATTGGGCGGCTGCTTTACATCGCAATCGAACATGAAGCAAATGACAAGCGTATTTCTATCGGCGACTGTTCAAAAGCGGAATTCTCGCCTGTTCAAAAGCGAACAGCGATTTTAGAGGCTGAAGTGGCCTAGAATGGGGGGCCAGACGGTTTTGGGAGGGTGTTCGACGACCCAGAAACGGCTTCCGGGATGGTGGACGATGGTGACGCTCTTGCGCTGGGTGTTGGAGATCTCGTAGTTGGAGCCATCGAAGTCGATGGTGTGGTCATTGTTCACCCGGCGGGAGCAGCGGATTGAGAGGTGTAAGTCTAGGAGCGCGGAAGGCGGGATGGGGCGCATGCGCCCGCTGTCGCCAAGCGACTGCGCTTCCCACAGATGGAGCGGGACCTTGCCGGTGGAGCGATTGACGGTACGGTTCTGCCTGGCAATCTCCATCTGAAGAATTTCGTCGGCCTGGGGCCAAGTTTTGGCGCTGGCATGGGCGAGTAGTGTGACGAGCCGTCTCTGGAAAGTCCCGAAACGGCGCTCGATCTTACCCTTAGCTTGTGGGGTCGGTGCCACTAAGTGAGCGACGCCGAGTCCGCGGAGGGCGCGTTGGAATTCACTCTTAGGATCGCAGTGATCGCCGCTGGAACTTGGCCCGAAGAGGCTGAGGCCATCAGTGTAAACGATCTGCGGCAGGCCCCAGGTCTCGAAGGATTCGCGGAAATGTCCGAAATGGTTCCAAGTGGTATCGGATTCCACGAAGCGACCTGCTAGATTCAGGCCCGAATGGTCGTCGACGGTGAGCAGTAAAGTCTGTTTAGCGGCGGCGGGCCACCATTGGTGGATCGAACTGTCGTGCTGCCAAAGTTCGCCGATGCGAGCGCGACGGAAGCGCCGATAAACGCGAGGCTTGCGGGTCGGCGAGGGCACCAGATGGGCGTAGCGCGCTTTGACGTGGGTCTCGACGACCGAGCGCGCCCGAACGAATCCGCAGAGTCGCTCAAGTTCGTCGGCGACTAACTGGTAATTGGGTGGGTTCTGAAGCGGCAGAAACTCTTGGAGAAAGCGTTCAACTTCGGGCGGCCAGTCGGCGCGACGAGCGCCCCCGCTGGCAGCCGGGGCGTAGGAATTACGATTTGCGAGGTAGGCCGTGCGGAGTTCATAGAGCCTGGTTTTGCCGATGCCTAACTGGCTTGCGGCATTGCTGGCATCGAGAAGTCCCGCATTGAAACCTGCAAGTGTGCGACGGACAAAATCTGGCGGGAGACGGTGGGTAATCTGCTTCTTTTCAATCCGGGATAATCGACCAGGCGAGCGCGCAAGCCAGCGCGTTCCACAAACGCTTCACCCCAACGGCTGGTATCCTTGGGGCACTGGGGCCGGGGAGCAGGCGCGCACGCGGGAAGCGCCTCTCCGTCAGCCTCCGCTACGCTCCGGCCTCCTCCGAGGCGCTTCCCGCGTCTCCCAATACAACGCCCCAAAACCCCCAATCCACTTTTGAACAGTCTCTCATTCCGCTTTTGAACAGTCTCCGTTCACTTTTGAACAGGCCCCGACAATGACAAGCGTATTTCACTTCTCTACACCGAATCGAGCACGACAGCTATGCCGTTTTTCGTTGGGATGGGATTCCACATTACAGAAGAGCAGGAACATTTTATTTGCGATGCACCCGCGAAGCGCTACTTATTGAGCAAGTCTTTACTAACTTCGAATACAGCCGAACAAGGCGCTGCAGCCAACCCCTAGCCGCTTCGCTGGCTGGGGTTGCTCGATCCCTCTATCGGCAGCTCACATCAGGGTTGGCTTGATTGCCCGCTCAGGGTGGCTGAGCTTGACGTTAGGCCCATATGACAGAACTACTCTGGATCTGCGTAGCACTTTTCCTTGGATTTGCAGCAGGCATATCAATCCGCCGCACGCGTGAAATTCGCAAGGATGTCGGTGAATCGCGTGTGATAAACTGCATTCACGATGCAAATCTGCCCCTGTATCACCTGATTAATAACATAACACTTCCGACCAGCGAAGGATCGACACAAATCGATCATGTCCTAATTACGGATACAGCAATCTTTGTAATCGAGACCAAGCACTACCAAGGATGGATATTTGGCGGACCAAATCAGAAGCAGTGGACACAGACAATCTACCGGAAAAAATCAAGATTTCAGAATCCCTTATCGCAGAACGACGGCCACATCCAGGCTCTTCGTCAGTTATTCAAGCTCCCCAGTGAATCTTTTGTGAATCTGGTCGTATTCTCCGGCGCTGCCTCTTTAAAAACTGAGATGGGAGAAAGCGTCATTCAATTGAAAGACCTCATTTCGTATATCAGCGCTTTTCGACCAACAATCTTCGACGAGCGAAAGATTTCATACATCGTCGGTCGTATAGAAATGAAGAGGTTGCAAAGATCAATCGAGACAGACGAATATCACATCAACCGGCTCGCTTCAAAATACAGCAACACGGCCTAACAAGGCGCTGCAGCCAACCCCTAGCCGCTTCGCTGGCTGGGGTTGCTCGGACCCGCTACTGGCAGCTCACCTCAGGGTTGGCTTGATTGCCCGCTCAGGGTGGCTGAGCTTGACGTTAGGCCAAAAAATGAGATTGCGCTTCCAAGCAGTAATCGTAGAATCAAACTATGTCGCTTCATCAAATAAAAGATGCTGTTCTGCATCTTCCTGAATCAGAGCAACGTGAGTTGGTCGCATTTATGGTCGCACGACAGACCGCGGACGACACGGAGTTCAAGGCAGTTTTGTCTGCGAAGATCAATGACAAGGACACCTCGAATTGGGTTGAACTCGACGATTTGAGAGCTCGCTACGCGGATTGATTCCTTTGGACTACAGACTCTTAATCGATTTAGAGACCGTTCACACTCTAGATTCACTTCCGAAGAAGAAGCGGCACCAATTGTTCCGGCATTTTGAAGCGATCCGACAATCTCCTGACAGCTATTCAGATTTTTCAGAAGCAGATTCCACAAGCCGCCGGGTAGAGATTTCAATTCGGCTGGGATTCGCAATACATTACTGGATCGACTTCCCTGATCGACACGTGAAGATTTTGAGTCTTGTCCACGCAGATCGATGAGGCCTAACAAGGCGCTGCAGCCAACCCCTATCCGCTGCGCTCCTAGAGGTTGCGCGGACCTCTTACCGGCAGTTGATCACCAGTAGCCTCAGTCCGCCCGTTCAGGGTGGCTGAGCTTGACGTTCGGCTCATATTGATCCATTCGATCTATTTCCGTCCAATTAGAGAAAGCCCGGTCATTCGATTTTTCGAGTAGATCCGAGATTGAGGCAAGCTAGCCCAAAAAACAAAATTTACCAAAACCCAAAACCAAAACATGAACACACAAAAACAAAACTACATTTCCTCAATCCGATCTGATTCAGCCTATCCAACCTTTCGCTCTGTCATCGGTATCATCGCAATACTCATATATGTTCTGGGTGGAATTGTGGTCCTATTTGGATTGATCGGTGGAATCGGAATGATGACTCAACAGTTCTTACCTGGGGTCATGACATTATTTATCTCGATTCTTATCGGCGTGATCTACGTGGTGATCGGAAAGATCGTGAAGGAAGCTGCACTCATGTTGGCCGACATCGCCGACAGCATCACAGAAGCAAATAGTCGTTAAAGTAACGTCGATCTCGAATACAGCCGAACAAGGCGCTGCAGCCAACCCCTAGCCGCTTCGCTGGCTGGGGTTGCTCGAACCCGCTACCGGCAGCTCACCTGGGGGTTGGCTCGGTCACCCGCTCAGGGTGGCTGAGCTTGACGTTAGGTCTTATGAGATGCCAACTTTGCCATCAAGAATCAGCACTGCGAAATTCTCACATCATTCCTGAGTTTCAGTATAAGCCACTATACGATAATAAGCACAGATTCTACGTCATCTCGACAGATCCCAATCAGAAACAGAAGTTTGAACAGAAAGGCTTTCGAGAAGAACTGCTCTGTGATACTTGTGAAGGCGTATTTTCAAGATGGGAGGGATATGCAAAAAAGGTAATTTTTGACGACACGGTTTATCTCGTAGAGAGGACCGATCACTATATGCGACTTGGAGGCATCGACTATCTTCCCTTCAAGCTATATCTCATGTCGCTAATCTGGCGGATGGGTATCTCGACACTTGAGATCTTCTCCGCTGTAAAGCTTGGCCCACATCAGGAACGACTACGTTTAATGCTTCTCGCTGGAGACCCCGGGCCACCAGATCTATATCCTACTGTTTTGACGGGGCTGCTATTGGAGGGAGAGTATCAACCGGATTGGATCTTGCCGCCAGATAAGCTCAAGATGGACGGCCATCACACATACCGGACTGTCATTTCGGGGATTTTATTCACATTTTTTATCACCAGCCGACCCTTCGAGTTCGATATGTCTCAAGCGGCAATCAATACTGAAGGCAACTTTCTCATGGACGCCGAGGACGTTCGTAATATTCCATTCCTATGTGAGCGGGTGACTCGCTATTCAATCGCCCTACAGAAGAATACGAATGAGACCTAACAAGGCGCTGCAGCCAACCCCTAGCCGCTTCGCTGGCTGGGGTTGCTCGGTCCCGCTATTGGCAGCTCACCTCAGGGTTGGCTTGATTACCCGCTCAGGGTGGCTGAGCTTGACGTTCGCCTGATTTATTGGGGTTGAGATCAAGGAACGGTTCAGAGTTGTTCGATTCCATTCGGCATACGATTGAGCACGATTCTGGTTTTCTATTGATCACTCCCGATTCGACGCCAACGATTATTCGCCTGCCATGCAAGCTTGGGGCGCTCACGCGGCATGAGTAGATCCATCCAGAATCCGTTCCGCCCTTTTCGTGTCACGAGCAATATATTTATAATGCGTAGTCAATCTGGACCACAGAAGCCTCTTCGACTGAATGCTCTAACGAAGCCGCTTGCTGGATTTGATCATCGTCAGCCTGTCGGACGCTCTGGTCCTCCATTGTGCAGTCACCGTTTCCGACGAACAAGGCGCTGCAGCCAACCCCTAGCCGACCAGCGGCAAGCCTTGGCCGAACGATCCCCTTCCGGCAAACACCTCGCCTAGACGTTCGTTGCTCCGCTCAGGGTGGCTGAGCTTGACGTTAGCCCATGAAGCGTTGCCAAGACTACCGAATCGACTACGCTATCATCTATGAGCAAAATCGTCATTGACCCGGACATCTGCAACGGACAACCAGTCATCGAAGGCTCGCGCGTTACAGCGCGAACGATTCTTGAGTTTCTCGCTGCCGGGGACTCGATAGAGGAGATTCTCGAAGAATACCCCCGACTTACCAAAGATGACATTTTGGCCTGTTTCAATTTTTCGTCGAATCTTCTGAGCCATCACTACTCGCTTCAACAGGTGGCATGACCGGATTCCTATTCGATGAGAACCTGCCGGATAGGCTCCTGTTCAAACCATCGAAGCCCATAATTCATTCCTATAACTTGGGAACAAGTGTCCAAGACACCCCCATTTGGACCTACTCGCTGCAGCATTCACTCTGCATTGTGACCAAAGATTCTGATTTCTCTAACCGCGCAATGCTGTCCTCTCCTCCACCTTGGGTCGTGCATCTTCGGATTGGCAATCTCAGGAAGCGTGACTTTCATGCATTTCTAGAACGCGTTTGGCCCAGAATCGAAGATCTGCTTCCGGGTCACAAGCTGATAAACGTTTATCTTGATCGAATAGAAGCAATACGGGGCTAAAAAGGTGCTGCAGCCAACCCCTAGCCGCTTCGCTGGCTGGGGCTGCTCGGTCCCGCTTCCGGCAGTTCACCTCAGAGTTGGCTTGTTTGCCCGCTCGGGGTGGCTGAGCTTTACGTTCGGCTCAGTATAAGAACCTCCGCAGGATAAACTGCACATGAAGAGCAGGACCGTCCTAAAAATCAAGCATTGCGCCTCATTACCTTCATCAGAAGAACCAAAATACATCAACAAATCCAATGGACCTAAAACTAACCGAGCCAACGAAAGATCTCTCTGAATTCCTTTCGAAATCCTCCCATATCCTCTACCGAGCCAACATGGCGAATTACATCCTATTTTCATCGGATATTCGATCAACTACACAAAATGCACTGAAACGAAGTTCCACCATCTTAGACCTAGCATCCGCTGAGGTTACGCAAAATATTCCGCCTGAGGTCCTAGAAAGTGTTGGGCTAAAAGCTGAATCAGCTGATCTCACCTTCAAGCTAAAAGCCTTCGATAAGGCAGCAAGCTTATTTCATCGGTTGGGTGGAAAGGAACTTCTCCGCGATGCTCTCGATATCATGAACATAATTCTTGGCAGCCTAGCGTCACACTTTGACATTTTGAATAAAGTCACTGAGATCATCGCAATGGTCCAGAAATTACTTGAGGTGTCGTCGAGAGATCAGGTTGTGCAAGACGAATAATACAGCCGAACAAGGCGCTGCAGCCAACCCCTAGCCGCTTCGCTGGCTGGGGTTGCTCGGTCCCGCTATTGGCAGCTCACCCGGGGGTTCGCTCGGTCGCCCGCTCAGGGTGGCTGAGCTTAACGTTAGCCTATAATTCATGAAAAAACTCATTCAACTTCTCGCGTTTCTTTCAATTATATCGGCGGGGCAGGCTTCCATCATAATTGATGACTTCACTGCCACAACGCGGACGCAGCCACTCGTTGCCAATTTTGGCTCTACTACCACCTTCTCAGGAACCGATTCAGCCCCATCAACTCTATTTGATCAGCGGACCATGTTCGTCTCGATTGAGAATAGACCTGTCGATGCTCGAAGCATCTCGGCCAATCTATCAAACGGCGCTCTCGCTCTTTCCACTTCGGGCTCCGATACCTCTGGAGTTTTAGGACTCTATCACGATTCTGAGTTTTCCGGCCCATATTTAGATCTGTCGACGTATTACTCGAATCTTGGCGAGATCGTTATCACCTTCAGAAACGCGCCGATGAGCGACATCAACGCAACCATTGCTTTGCGGGCGATCGATGGCACCTTGATTTATCGACCTACAATTCCCGCTGAGACCACCACCTTCCGGCTTGCCCTCTCCGACTACGTGAGCACTGAAAGCACAATGAGCGAGTTGCGAACAATTTACGAAACTCGATGGTTCTTTAGTATTCCGAATGGGACGGCATACAGCCTTGAATCCATCGTAATTATTCCGGAGCCACAGATCGTCGGCTACTTTTTCTTGGCTTTTCTAGGGTTCTTTATCAGAAATGCAATACAGGCTAACAAGGCGCTGCAGCCAACCCCTAGCCGCTTCGCTCTTGGGGTTGCGCGGACCGTCAACTTCCAGAAGATCACCAGACAAACTCGCTCGCCCGTTCAGGGTGGCTGAGCTTGACGTTAGCTCATAAAAAGAGTTGCGCATGAAGCGGTATCACATACGGTATCGCATGTGCATCTTGTCATCGACACCAACGTCATCGTTTCTGCCCTTCGTTCTCGCAGGGGAGCGTCGAACAAGGTCCTACGTCTAATCGCTGAAGGCCAGCTGACCATGGCCCTATCGGTCGCGACATTTTTAGAATACGAGGATGTTCTCGGTCGGCCCGGTATGGTGCCCTCATTAACCCAGTCACAAATCTCTCAGTTCCTCGCAGACATTTGCGCGATTTCAATCCACCAAAAGATCTATTTCACATGGCGACCTACGCTCATTGATCCAAGTGACGAGTCATTTCTTGAGCTTGCGGTCGCGGCATCCGCAACTCACTTGATCACCTACAATCTGAACCATTTTATCCCAGCTCGATCATTCGGATTACAAGTCATTGATGCAGCAGAGCTACTAACCCAACTATAAAATGTCTACTTTAAGCGTTCGCCTACCCACTTCAATCCACCGTGAGATCAAAAATCTGGCGAAGGAAGACGGTGTCTCAATCAATCAGTTCATTTCATTGGCTCTCGCAGAGAAAATCTCTTGCCTGAAGACCGTCGATTACCTCAAGACCCGAGCTGATCAAGGCTCGGCAGGCAGCCTCCTGTCGATTTTGGAGTCGGTTCCCGATATCGAGCCTGAAGAACGCGATACAATACGGAGCTAACAAGGCGCTGCAGCCAACCCCTAGCCGCCTACTGTCACACCAAACTTGTATCCGCTGTGTGGCGCAACTGCGTTGCTCCGCTCAACGCCCGTTCGGGGTGGCTGAGCTTGACGTTAGGGCACAAAAATACATCATGCACATCACCCAAAAATTCTCCACTATAGTAGCTTGCGCTGCGTTTATCTATACGGCTGATGCATGGAAGCCAGCAGCTGGCAAACTGATTGACGTTAGCGACCCTCGAACTGACGTTCTAAACACGTATCGACGCGCTATTTCCATTATCGAAGTCCAAACATATTTGACAGAAAGACAAACTTCACCCGGTAATGTCGAGGACCATCTAATAATTGAGTTTCAAGAAGCTGTATCTGGACAAGAAATCGCAAAAGCATCTGAATATTTGAAAGATTATCCTGACGATCAAGTAGCCATGACACTTTTAACGTTTCAAATAAAAATGACGGCTGGTATTTGGCCACCGTGGAAACGGCTGGCTTTAGCGTTATTTGATCGCTGTCCAGATATCGTAAACCGAATTTTGCCGAGTTTATCAAGAGAGGAACAGACAAAGTTTTTAGACGACGTTGAAATGGCGCTATCGATGGCAACAGGTCGTCATGCTTTGTTCCCATATCCATTGCCATCTGAACGCAAGGCTCAAATTCGTGCGGCAATCACTAGGCTCAGACAAGAAATACGGCCCTAACAAGGCGCTGCAGCCAACCCCTAGCCGCATTGCGGCTGGGGTTGAGAAACGCGCAGATGGCAGTTCACACCAGACAAGCTCGGTCGCCCGCTCAGGGTGGCTGAGCTTGACGTTAGGCCATGAAACAATTGACTAGCGTATCCCGCCGAAGTAATCTCGTCGAAGCATGACAAGTGATCGCATCACATCAGAAGCCGGGAAATGCGGAGGTCGTCCGTGCATTCGGGGCATGAGAATACGGGTAACCGATGTCCTTGACTTACTCGCCAACGGGTTGTCATCCGCGCAGATTCTCGACGAACTCCCCGATTTGGAACCCGACGACATTACGGCTAGTCTTTTGTTCGCTCGTCAGCGCGTTGACCATCCGATACTCGCGGCGTGACGATTTGGGTGGATGCACACATCTCGCCTCGCGTTGCCAGATGGATTCGAGAAACATTCCTGATCGAAGCCTATCCGATAAGAGATCTCCAGATGCGAGATTCGCCGGACATCAACATATTTGATGCAGCGCGGGTGCCGGGAACAATAATCATGAGTAAAGATCGAGATTTCATCGATCTTGTCGAACGATTTGGACCGCCACCCAAGGTCATTTGGCTTACCTGTGGCAATACCTCCGAAGCCACGCTGAAATCAAAACTGGCTTTTCAGCTTAACGAGGCACTTCGTTTACTTGAATCAGGCGAACCAATTGTAGAGATAGCCTGAGGCCTAACAAGGCGCTGCAGCCAACCCCTGGCCGCTTCGCTGGCTGGGATTGCTCGGACCAGCTATTGGCAGCTCACCTCAGGGTTGGCTTGATTGCCCGCTCAGGGTGGCTGAGCTTGACGTTAGGCATACAAATACACAGATGATCGCCTTGCTCCAAATGACTCCAACCGAATTTCGCGACTATATGGAGTATGCACTGAACGACTTCACAACAGACGGACGAGATGGGACATGGCCATCGGCAGAAATTGCAAAGGCTCAGATTGAAAAGCTCCTTCCGGACGGACAGGAATCTGACAATCAACATCTTCTCTCAATACGAATAAAGAATTCACCTGATGCAATCGGTTATATTTGGCTCACCTTTATTGATCGTCCAACGGGAAAGGAGGCGTTTATACTAGATCTTTTGATAAAAGAATCCTTTCGCAAGAGAGGGTTCGGCTATAAATCATTGCAGTCTGCCGAAGCATATTCGCGCGAGCACGGCGTCAATCGTATTTCATTAAGCGTCTTCCCAAGAAATTCAGCAGCAATGAATCTATACAGGAAAGCTCAGTTTGAACCCACGAGCATTCGAATGAGTAAAGAATTCGCCTAACAAGGCGCTGCAGCCAACCCCTAGCCGCTTCGCTGGCTGGGGTTGCTCGTTCCCGCTTTTGGCAGCTCACCTCAGGGTTGGCTTGATTGCCCGTTCGGGGTGGCTGAGCTTGACGTTAGCTCATGACATTCAGCTTGACCTCCGTAGCACGCCAGAACTACATTCGGACATGGCACTCAAAGAATCGTATGTTCGCGCAAGAGTGGACGACCGTCTGAAGCAGGATTCAGAGCAAATCTTGGGAGAACTCGGTCTCACAACTACAGAAGCCATTCGTATTTTTCTTCACCAAGTTCGGATTCATCGAGGATTGCCCTTCGATCTCCGAGTGAAAGAGGACAATTCCGACATTCTTCTACCGGTCGCCATCCGTGCGGCGACGTTGGACTCATTGTATGACGACTAGTCCGGGTGAAATCTACCTAGTTGACCTTGGGATAGCTGCGAAGCCCCGACCGATGCTCATCGTTTCACGTCGTGATCCCGACGCCCCACGAGCATTATCCATCTGCGCTCCTATCACCACAAACTCAAGAGAGAGCAAATACGAAGTCGATATCGGGAAGCAACGATTCCTTGATCGCTACAGTTTCGTGAACACTCAAGGATTGCAGGCGATCCAGCACCACGAATTCGGCCGACGGCTTGGGTCTCTTTCGCAGGATCAAATGGAAGCGGTAAAGAATGCACTCCGTTTTTCTCTCGATTTACAATAGCGATACAGAGCTAACAAGGCGCTGCAGCCAACCCCTAGCCGCTTCGCTGGCTGGGGTTGCTCGAACCCCTTACCGGCAGCTCACCTCAGGGTTGGCTTGATTGCCCGCTCAGGGTGGCTGAGCTTGACGTTAGCCCATAAATTGCTGTTGTCGCAGCATGGGCAATGTTCTACGTTCCGGCATGCACGAGCGTATCACAAGAGATCCAGCGTTGATGGGTGGAAAGCCCTGTATTCGGAACATGCGGATAACTGTCGGCACGATTACAGGGTTAATTGCCGCCGGTCACGACCGAGCCAAGGTACTTGGCATGTATCCTTTTCTGGAAGCTGAGGATATTTCCGCAGCGCTCTCATACGCTACCTGGCTCGCGGAGGCCTATGATGCAGAACTACAGGCTGCATGACAATTCTCGTCGACGTGTGCCTACCCGAAGAATGGATCCCATTCTTCAGCCAAAACAAGATTCATTCATTCCACTGGTCGTCTGTTGGACCCCGGAATGCGAAGGACCATGTGATTTTCGAACATGCTCGAGCTGAGAACCTCGTAATTTTAACACACGATCTCGACTTTGGAACCCTGCTTGCTCATTCCCACGCCCACAAGCCCAGCGTCATTCAAGCTCGCGTTGACGATATCACGCCCGAAGCGCTCGGATCAACAGTTCTGACAGTAATAGATTCATTTTCCGAACAACTCGAAAAAGGTGCCATCGTTACAATTCTTCCAAATCGCACTCGTGTTCGAATTCTTCCGATATGAGAATAAATTCAATACAGGGCTAACAAGGCGCTGCAGCCAACCCCTAGCCGCTTCGCTGGCTGGGGTTGCTCGGTCACGCAATCGGCAGCTCACCTGGGGGTTGGCTTGTTTGCCCGCTCAGGGTGGCTGAGCTTGACGTTCGGTGATAATAACAAATGCATTTCCACATCATCGCCCCGTTTAACGAATCGGTCCATCGCGCCGGAGTAACCGCTCTTTGGAGAGTGGTGTTTCGCTACGAGACTTCTCACAACGATCCCGATCTCGTTATTCATAAGAAACTCGCAATAAAAGATGGCCTGTTCTTTATCGCGCTTTCCGAGGCAACGGTCATCGGAAGTATTATGGCTGGCTACGATGGACATCGCGGTTGGCTCTATTCCCTCGCCGTTTTACCGTCGCATCGCCATAATAAGGTTGGATCCGCGTTGGTCCACGAAGCAGAGCGCGTTCTTACGGGTCTCGGCTGCATGAAAATCAATCTTCAGATCATGCAATCCAATGAGAGCGTCCAAGGCTTTTACACTTCGTTAGGTTATACGTCTGAGGAGCGTGTCAGCATGGGAAAGCGCATACCTGAAAACATCATAAATACCACCGAACAAGGCGCTGCAGCCAACCCCTAGCCGCTTCGCTCTTGGGGTTGCGCGGACCCACAATTTCCAGAAGATCACCAGACAAATTCGGTTACCCGTTCAGGGTAGCTGAACTTGACGTTCGCCTGATTTATTGGAGTTGAGATCAAGGGAAAGTTCAGTATTGATCGATTCCCTTCGGCATACGGTTAAGCACGATGCTGGTTGTCCATTGATCACTCCCGATTCGACGCCAACGATTATTCGCCTGCCATGCACGCTTGGGGCGCTCACGCGGAATGAGTAGAACCATTCAGGATCCGTTTCGCCCTTCTCTTGTCACGAGCAATATATTTATAATGCGGAGTCAATCTGGACCTCAGAAGCCTCTTCTACTGAATGCTCTGACGAAGCCGCTTGCTAGATTTGACCATCGTCGGCCTGTCGGACGATCGGGTCCTCCACTATGCAGTCACCTCTTCCGACGAACAAAGCGCTGCAGCCAACCCCTAGCCGGCCTGAGGCAAGCCTTGGCCGACCGATTCCCATCCGGCAAACACCTTACCTAGACGTTCGTTACCCCGCTCAGGGTGGCTGAGCTTGACGTTCGGGCATAATACAAATGCGTATTTCAATTCTTGTATCTACAGGCTTTTTATTCGGGTCATGTTTTGCGCAGGAGATTAGACAGCAAGTCGTAAAAACTGAGAAACTCGCATCGGCACTCGGCGTTGTTCCTTTCTGCGCTGACCTTGCTCTGGATGGCACGACCTATCCCCGATTGGTCGCAGAGATAAAAGCCAAAGAAGGACGAGTTATTAAACAAGACGTGACGCCGTATCTGAATCCGCCTGCCAAAAACTATCGAATCCGAATTTTCCTTTTTCAGGATGCACAGACTCATGTTCCCAACCGCTTAATTTTCAATCTGTCTTCAGAAGGGAATGTTGCCGGAAATGCTTTCATTGATTTTCCTGAAGGAAGTCGGCTAGCTCAGAGAACTACCTCAAACTCAGATTCTTGGTTTTACCGAATTTGGACGTTTGGTCCGAACCCTCCGAAAAACTTTTTCCAAGTGACGTTCAGAATTGAGACAAGCGCCGTTCCGTACACTCCGCCTTCTTCGACAATCATCATTAAAGAAAACAAAAAAATGAAGCCCGAACAAGGCGCTGCAGCCAACCCCTAGCCTCTTGATGTCACACCAAACTCGAACCCGCTGTTTGGCGGAACTGCGTTCCGCTGTTCGGTCGCCCGTTCGGGGTGGCAGAGCTTGACGTTCGGCTTTAAATTTATGTTTCCCGCATTGCTTCATCGGAAGCTTCGTCCTTATTTGGATAGATTCATTCCTTCACTCCGTCCTTCAATCCAAGTCAAAGTGAATCTCCTGGATTTCGATTCGGTCGGCCAAGGGTGGTTCTCATATTTGCGATCAATGCCGCCGAGCATCGTTCTCTTGAAAGATTGCCCTCGCACCATAGGTCCGCTCTACACCGGACCTCTTCTGTTGCAATTTGAACTACCCGACGATATCGATCCCCAAAACTACGATGAAGGAGAATATGGGCCTATTCTCTTTCTGTTGCTTCACCTCCGTCAAAGCATCTCAGATGTCGGAATTACCCTATCAAAAGCGACGCTAACAAATTGCGTTCGCGTTCGAATGAATACAAATCATGAAGAGACTCATTTCGATGAGGACCTTCCCGCCCAAAGCGTCGACGGCGATGACGCTCCGCATACGATATTGCGGTAATAGATACAGCCGAACAAGGCGCTGCAGCCAACCCCTAGCCGCTTCGCTGGCTGGGGTTGCTCGGTCCCGCTATCGGCAGCTCACCTAAGGGTTGGCTCGGCTTCCCGCTCAGGGTGGCTGAGCTTTACGTTCGGACCTATGCCCCTGTTTCTGGACGCCCGAATTGCAAAAAAGATCGTTCGTAATTTGCTTTGTATAGAATTGGTGTATTCGGAAGGTGTCCACAATGGGGCTGATTTGCGTGGCAGGAAGCCCAAACCAAGGTATTTTTGCGCAGTCCATTCGACGTCAATTTCCGTAGCAAAGCGCGTCGGTCTGACTCGCTGGTATGGCCCGATCATCAATCGGCATGGCGGCGAGCAAGGTTGCAGATTTTAGATCCGACGGGACCACGAACATGCGGATCCGAACAAGGCGCTGCAGCCAACCCCTAGCCGCTTCGCTGGCTGGGGTTGCTCGGTCCCGCTATTGGCAGCTCACCTGGGGGTTGGCTCGGTTACCCGCTCAGGGTGGTTGAGCTTGACGTTCGGCATACAAAAAAAGTGAAATTACCACAGATCTGACGATCCTAATCACAAATTCCAAATTCACTCAGTTGTCTATGCACCGACATATTATTTATTTAGTTCTTTCAGCAAGCGTAGGTTGCAGCAGCATGACGCGCGAACAAATCGCAGAACACAACGCGAATGCCTTAAGAATAAAGCGAGAAACCGGATGGTCGTCGGATCCCGGACCCGATCCAAATGCACACTTCACACAACGCACCTATAGTCCACCGCATACCAGTCCCGCTCCGCCTCGGAGCCGACCTATCCAAAGACTCGCCTCAAGCTCGTATTGGATATCTGAAGTAGCGTCAGACGGATCTGTCATCGTTCTCGACGATGGAAGCGTGTGGAAAGTCGACATCTTGGACCAAATTGACGCAAGCCTATGGCTCCCTCTTTCGGATATTACTATTGTTGAAGACGTTTTCGATACAAAGCTGATCAATACAGACGACGACGAAATTGTGACAGCTAGTCGCATCCGGTGAGCCGAACAAGGCGCTGCAGCCAACCCTTAGCCGCTTCGCGGCTGGGTTGCGCCACCCACCACGGGCAGATGATCACCAGTCAAATCCGAACTCCCGTTCAGGGTGGCTGAGCTTGACGTTAGGCTTAATATTATGAAATGCGAGTCATGCAACAAGAACACCCGAGTAAACTGGGGAGACGCGAACCACGTATATTGTGAGAAGTGCTACGAGGACCCTCGGGAAACCTTCTCTCACGAAGCAAGTATCGCAGATACCAGTTCAAGCGTGAGTCAGCAACACCGAGATGTTCGTTTCCCGCTGATCCATCGATACCCCATCATATTTTCACTACTGGCTCTTGCCGTCGCTATTGACATCCTTGGCATATTTATACCAATCGCGCCGGGATACAGCTATTCAATCGGCAGCATTTTGGCTGTTGTATATTTTCTCGGTCTGTCATTACGATCCGCTTTTGTTTCATCCGTCGGCCTCTCCACTGGATTTTGGCCATTCTTATCTCATTTGTCGCCTACGTGGGGTGGTTCGTAGTCAAGGTTGCAATTGCTGGTGAAGAGCAACCGCCCGGTGCCTCGCTTCTATTGCTCATCTCTCTCGTGGCACATTTCAAGATTCTTCGATACACCAGTTATGGCGTTGACAAAGCTCCCTACACTTCATCAGATCAGGAAAGTGCCTAACAAGGCGCTGCAGCCAACCCCTATCCGCTTCGCTCCTGGGGTTGCGCGGACCTTCTACCGGCAGTTGATCATCAGTAGCCTCAGATCGCCCGTTCAGGGTGGCTGAGCTTGACGTTAGACTCACTCCATTAGCCTCCGCGGAATATCTGATTAGCTCCTGTCCGATTGTTGCCCGAAACGTCAACTCCGAAGCCACAACGAGGCGAAGACGAGTCATATTTGGTGCGCAGCACCCGATTTTTTTGGCGATTTTCAACCATCTATGGTCTGACCCAAAAACCGTGCATTTGCGCAGCACTGCAATTTTTACGGCGCACGTATTGAGGATATTCGTTCCTTTCACCGCAAAGCCACTTATTGAATGTTTGGATGGACAACTCGATCAAGCGAAAGCGTAACGGATCGTTATCATTTTCCCATTGCAACTACCGATTAAAAACGAATCCAAACTCATACATCAGAAATGCAGCCTTTGTCTTTCAATCGTTGACGTCCGATA
This sequence comes from uncultured Verrucomicrobiae bacterium, assembly GCA_963719495.1. GTDB lineage: Bacteria > Verrucomicrobiota > Verrucomicrobiia > Chthoniobacterales > JAATET01 > CAVVKW01. The sequence continues at coordinate 85,346 of CAVRCI010000002.1, read as the reverse complement.
CCAGTCACTTTCGATCCGAATTCGGTCAATCAGATCCAACTTGGAGTCGTCGATTGCCCGGATTGTTCGCGGATATCGTAAGCAGCATTTCTCGATAACCTCACAACTCAAGTTGCCGTAACATTTCGGATTCCGTTTGACTGCCGTTGGTGATCCAGAATCCGTGATTCTCCAAGTGTGGAAGCAGCAGAATACAAATACGAGTCTAACAAGGCGCTGCAGCCAACCCCTAGCCGCTCCGCTGGCTGGGGTTGCTCGGTCCCGCTACCGGCAGCTCACCTGGGGGTTGGCTCGGTTACCCGCTCAGGGTGGCTGAGCTTGACGTTCGCCTGATTTATTGGGGTTGAGATCAAGGGAAAGTTCAGAGTTGCTCGATTCCCTTCGGCATACGATTGAGCACGATTCTGGCTTTCCATTGATCACTCCCGATTCGACCCCAAGGGTTATTCGCCTGCCATGCAGGCTTGGGGCGCTCACGCGGCAAGAGTAGATCAATCCAGAATCCGTTCCGCCCTTTTCGTGTCACGAGCAATATATTTATAACGCGTAGTCAATCTGGACCACAGAAGCCTCTTCGACTGAATGCTCTAACGAAGCCGCTTGCTGGATTTGATCATCGTCAGCCTGTCGGACGCTCTGGTCCTCCATTGTGCAGTCACCGTTTCCGACGAACAAGGCGCTGCAGCCAACCCCTAGCCGACCAGCGGCAAGCCTTGGCCGAACGATCCCCTTCCGGCAAACACCTCGCCTAAACGTTCGTTGCTCCGCTCAGGGTGGCTGAGCTTGACGTTCGGCTAGGAATTTTCTGAAATACGCATTAACTTCGAAACGCAATCTCGTGAAAGTCATAGGAACTACAATTGCAGGCTTACTCCTTCTTCATGTCGGATTTGTTTTGCTGATACTTTTTTACTTCAACTCGCACGAATCAACGAATGTTAATGATTTAGCCTATCAGATCGGATATTTTCAAGTCGCTGGGGCATTTATTGTGTTGAGCGCAATATGTCTTTGGGTGATTACATTAGCCCATGCACTGCGCAATCCGAGTTTGACGAGCACCGACAGACTGTTTTGGGTCGGATTGATTGTATTCCTGAATTTTCCAGGTGCTATATTATATTGCTTTATGTCCCCGAAGCGGAATACACCAAGATACGCCGAACAAGGCGCTGCAGCCAACCCCTAGCCGCTTCGCTGGCTGGGGTTGCTCGGATCCGCTACCTGCAGCTCACCGTGGGGTTGGCCTGGTCGCCCGCTCAGGGTGGCTGAGCTTGACGTTGGGTCTAGTTCTCGGCGGATCAACGTGTTGCCAGTTTTGATCGTTCAGGCTAGAAGAATTCATGACTACAGTCGATCTAGAGAACGCAGTGGAGCAACTACCGAAAACCGAACTCGCGAAATTTTCGGAGTGGTTTGAGCATTTCATTGCAGATCAATGGGATAAACAGTTTGAAAGCGACGTTTCTCAAGGACGACTTGAGCACCTTGCCCAAAAAGCCGATGACGATTTTGAAGCGGGCCGGTGCTCTGAGCTGTGAGGCACTTCGCTACCTCAGACTTCTGGTATCACTACCGACAGTTACCGATTCATATACGGACACTCGCCGATAAGAACTTCGCTCTCCTCCGTGACAACCCACGGCATCCGTCAATTCACCTGAAGAAGATCCAATTATTCTGGAGCGCCCGGGTCGGAATAACCTACAGAGCGATTGCCAAGGAAAGATCTGAAGGTCTTGTTTGGATTTGGATCGGTCACCATTCAGAATACGACGCAATTCTGAAAAGCCGGTGAGGACCCAACAAGGCGCTGCAGCCAACCCCTAGCCGCTTCGCTGGCTGGGGTTGCTCGGACCCGCTATTGGCAGCTCACCTCAGGGTTGGCTTGATTGCCCGCTCAGGGTGGCTGAGCTTGACGTTCGGTCCTGAGAATTGCATTCCATCCCACGGCAGATTTGGTAGATTTCTTTCATGACACTTGCAGAATTCCCTCAAATTATGGCTTTATCGCCACGGGACAAGCTCCAGCTTGTTAACGAGTTGTGGATCGATGTCATCCACAATGCTGATTCCGTCGAAGCGTCTGAACAGGAACGATCTATTTTGGACGGTAGATGGAAGAGTTTCATTTCTGATCCCGATTCAGCGATCACTCTTGAAGAGTGCAAGGCCCGCGTCAGAGAACTTCGTGGATGAAGGATTTTCGAATCTTACCTGAGGTTCCAGAAGACATTGCCGAAATTGCTGACTGGTATGACGTGCATGGATATCCAGGGCTTGGAGATCGATTCGTTGATACTTTCTATTCATATATCCCGCACATCTGCAATGAAGGAGAAGCATACCGCGAGTTCTATTCTGGATTTAGAAAGATCCTTGTGAAGCCATTTCCTTATTTTCTATTCTACCGATACCATCACGACATTCTGATCGTTGCCTTGGTGATCGGTGCAGTTCGCAGACCGGGTTTTATCCGTCAGCAACTGAGAGCGCGTAAATGAGACCGAACAAGGCGCTGCAGCCAACCCCTAGCCGCTTCGCTGGCTGGGGTTGCTCGGTCCCGCTACTGGCAGCTCACCTGGGGGTTGGCTTTGGTTGCCCGCTCAGGGTGGCTGAGCTTCACGTTAGGACTCAATACAATTTGCACAAACGTCGATTCTGAATACGATTATGGAATGGTAACGCTCGACCACAGTCCAGTTCACTCAGATCCAGAGATCCTTGGAGGAACCGTCGTCTTCCGAGACACCCGCGTGATGGCTCAATCACTTCTGGACTACATTGATGCAGGGCATTCGCTCGATTCATTTCTTCGGCAGTTCCCATCTGTGGATAGGGACGACGCCCTTGAGTTTCTGAAATTGGTCCGTGAAAACAGTCATTCTTGACGAGAATCTTCCGATTGATCTCCGGTTGCTGCTGCCCGAATTCGATGTGGTCACGGTTCGATACAAGGGATGGGACGGAGTCAAGAACGGCGCACTCATAAGACTGATTGATGGTCAGATCGATATTCTGGTGACCGGAGACAAGAGTTTACGATACCAACAGAATCTTTCCGGTCGCATCGTATCGATTATCGAACTCCCGTTCACACTCCTCGAACTAATTGAAGAGCGCCTTGAAGACCTAAAGACAGCGATCTCGGATTCTACTAGAGGCAGCTACATACAAATACAGCCCTAACAAGGCGCTGCAGCCAACCCCTAGCCGCTTCGCTGGCTGGGGTTGCTCGGTCCCGCTATTGGCAGCTCACCTCAGGGTTGGCTTGATTGCCCGCTCAGGGTGGCTGAGCTTGACGTTAGACTCCATGAGCCTCCGGCGGAATGACTCCGAGTAACTCCAACTTGTTTGCCACCCGCAATGATGAGCCCGGACCCCAAACGAGGCGAAGACGAGTCATATTTGGTGCGCAGCACCCGATTTTTTTTGACAATTTTTGAACATCGTGTTTCTGCCTCTGAAACTCTGCATTTTCGCTAACCTGTCACTTTTCACGGAGTTTGCGTTGAGAATTAAGGTGCCTTTCACGAGGAAGCCACTTATTGAATATTTGGATAGACTGCCGGACCCAACGATAACCAAACGAAACGACTCAAGTCCTATGCATCCAGCTACCGAACGGATCGGAATTCATACATTCGGAAAACACCCCTGTCGCTTCCAATCACTCATGCGCCATACTGCTTCGTTTCAATCTTGAAGCTGACATCACTTCCTGTTGCCGTATCATTTCGGACTCCATTCAAATGCAACTGGTGAAACCAACTCCATCATTTTCACCATAGGCGGCAGCATCTCAATACGAATACGAGTCTAACAAGGCGCAGCAGCCAACCCCTAGCCGCGCCGCTGCCAACTTTTGTCCACGACTTTCCTCCAGTTGATCACAACCCGTAGTTCGCACACCCGTTCGGGGTGACAGTGCTTGACGTTAGCCTAAATAAATTCGAAGTGAATATATATCATCGTTCAATCGCCTCCGACATTACATCGACCCATTCGGACAAAGCAGTCGATCAACTCTTCGACGCGCCCAAATTTTTAACTTAAGCCTCTAATGAACACTTTCAAATGGACAGTCCCGGAACCGCCACGGACCAGATTCGAGCTGAGACCACCGAGCCCCAGTTGCACTCAGATAAAATTTGAGGGGCGCAGTTGGATCGAGAGACGCCTGCTAAAACGCATTGATCCGAAATACTCTTGGTGGCAACTCACTGGTCCGACTCTTTTGATCACACTTGCTATCATTCTCTTGTCGACGGGTGACTCTTCACGACTCTCGACTGTATTGTTTCTGGTCGCCGTCTTCCACACTTTTTCTATTTTTGAAGACAGAGCGATGGCAAGAATTATTCTCCAGTTAGAAAAACAATCAAATACAGGCTAACAAGGCGCTGCAGCCAACCCCTAGCCGCTTCGCTGGCTGGGGTTGCTCGGTCCCGCTACTGGCAGCTCACCTAAGGGTTGGCTCGGTCACCCGCTCAGGGTGGCTGAGCTTGACGTTCGACTCATTGTGAGCCTCCGGCGGATGACTATTTTTTGATTACAGTTGTCCGGACGAAATCAGACTAGACCAGATCCAGCTTGAGACCGTCGGTCCCTCTATTTTCGACCAGCGCTGGAGGTATACGCGATGGCTAGGCGGCGCTCAGAGTTGCCCACCGTGGATAATATTTTGGTGATTTCGAACAATCACTTGGAAGTCACCAGAAGCCCCCAGAATCCTTCCAAGCGCATATTGGTGAGCCTGATTCCCTTCCCTCCGTTCCAATTCAGCTTCCCATTACCAACAATCTTCCAGGCGAATATTTGTGAGCTTGATTCCCGCCCCTCGTTTCCAATTGCGCTTCAACCCCCATACAATCTTCCAGGCGCAATTTACTAACCTCGATTGCGGAGCCTTTCCTGAGATTCTATGTTCATTGTGGAAGTGCCTTCGGTAGAGATACGGAGGGGTCGGCTTGAGGAAGTCACGATATCCGTAGTTTGAACAGATGCGCGTCGAACAAGGCGCTGCAGCCAACCCCTAGCCGCTTCGCTGGCTGGGGTTGCTCGGTCCCGCTACTGGCAGCTCACCTGGGGGTTGGCTTGGTCGCCCGCTCAGGGTGGCTGAGCTTGACGTTCGGCTCGACCTCCGGTGGATGATCTATTCCTAAGCAACTCGTAACGCAACCAACCAGTTCTTTTACTCCATATCCAGACTCCGGCACGCAATACGATGGAGGTCGCGTCGAGTCGGTATAATCTTAAGCAGGCGACAACATTCTAATCATGAGAAACCCGTATTTTATGGCCTTCACTTCATCTGCAACGGCATTTCTCGGCGGATTCGCTATTTTCGCAGCAGGTCTCGCTCACAACATGTATTCGTTCAGAGATCACATGCGATCTTCAGGGGTCGCGGATCCAAAGGAACTGGCAACGAATATTTCTGGAGTTCTCATCACGTCCTCTTTTGGTCTAGCAATTTCCGGGTTCGGGCTTCTAGCGCTCGTCACTACATTTATCGCAGGGCCGACGCATCTAAAAATTGAGGAGGTGCAGGAGGAAGTCGTGATCCCAGGCTGCGACGAGTTGTTTGGTCTTGATGCTGCGTTTTTTGGACTTTTCGCGAGAGAGCAGGTTTAGGGCGAGGCGGCGCAGGGTGGCGAGATTCTCGGCGGCGTGAGCGGTTCGGGCGCGGGAACCATCTTCGCGCAGGATGACGTCCAAGACCCAGTGGCAGGAGTTTTCCACGCCCCAATGTCCACGGACGGCTTGAGCGAAAAGTCCGACGTCGAGGGGCAGGCTGCTCAGGAAGTAGCGTCTTTCCACGCTGATTTGACCTTTGATTTCGCGGCTGGATTCGACCATTCCGACGCTCTGCAGCCCTTCCCATTGGCTGATGTCTGCGAACCAGTCGATGGCGACGCTTTGGAAATAGCGCCGGATTTCCAAGCGCCCGTGGCCTTTGTCGACGGTTTCCAGGAATGCGAAAGTGGGAGCGCTTGGTGGTTTCTTCGTGGATGGTTTGGGCACTGGAGGGCTCTGGAGCTCGCGATCAAATTCGGCATCGAGGAAGCTTTTGACTTCCTCATGGACGGTTTGGTGATTGCCTTTGAGAGCAAGAACGTAATCGGCGTCGGCCTCGATGATTTCTCGGGCGATCTCTTTCTGGCACCCCATCGCGTCGGTGCTCACGATGCAGCCACGCAGTTCCAACGCTCGCAGCAGCGTGGGAACCGCCGTGATTTCGTTGGTTTTGTCGGGCACTTCGAGCTGCCCCAGGACAAGTCGATTGCTGGTTGCCCAAGCATTGACGATGAAGCGCACATTCCCGCCGTCCTGGCAGGCTGCGCGGAGGGCTTTGCCGTCGACGGCGACGATTTCCCGGTCGATGTGTTCGCGCACGCTCTGCGTCCACCTCATGAAGCACTCGTGAAAACTCGCCGGATTGATCAGCGAAAACACGCGATTGAACGTGTCGTGGCTGGGGATGCCGTTGGGCAACTTCAGAAACGTTCGGAACCATTTTTCCTTGGCCCGACCGAACTCTTCCATGTCGTAGAAAGACGTGCCCGCGCACAAAAGCGTCGAGATCGCGATCACTAGAATGTCGCTCAACTCATGGTAGCGAGTGCGCGATACTCGCGGATCTTCTATGCGTTTGAACTCTTCGATCAGGCTTTTTTGGATGGGATGCGTTTCGGGCATCTCCTCCATCTACGCACGGGAAAATATAGGACCAGCCCAAACTTCCTCCATCGCGATCTTTTTTGATGCGTCGGCCCTGACATTTATCGTCTGGATTGTTGCGAAGATTAATAGAGCTTCCAATGCAGCCGAACAAGGCGCTGCAGCCAACCCCTAGCCGCTTCGCTGGCTGGGGTTGCTCGTTCCCGCTATTGGCAGCTCACCTAAGGGTTGGCTTGTTTGTCCGCTCAGGGTGGCTGAGCTTGACGTTCGGCTCTGAAGTGTAGCTTGCCGCCCAAAATATTCGGATTACTCTTTCGTTATGAGTGTTGAAGACATCAAGCGAGGATTGACTGCCCTCTCTGACGGCGAACAAAGAGAAGTCACGGCCTTCCTATTCCACCTCAGGCACTCGCATGACACTGATTATCAGTCAGTTCTGTCTAGTCGCATCAAGGATTCCGATTCTTCCCATTGGTTGACTCCAAGCGAGTTCGAGCAGCAGCTTGATCAGCAGTAGTAAGCTCGTGTCACAGTATGACGTATTCGTGCATGTCGATCTTCTGGATCAGGTTCCCAAGTCTGGAACCCAGCGCCGAAACGTTATGCGATTCATTGCAGGACTCTCCGATCACTCTGACTCTCCGGGAGATTTTATAGATAGAGACGCTACCATGCGAGATCGGCAGGTGAAGATCATCGGTGATTTCGCAGTGACCTACTGGGTTGATGAAGCTGTGAAGGCCGTGATGGTGATCGATGTCAGTAAGGCTGATAGGTAATACAGCCGAACAAGGCGCTGCAGCCAACCCCTAGCCGCTTCGCTGGCTGGGGTTGCTCGTTCCCGCCACTGGCAGCTCACCTGGGGGTTGGCTCGGTCATCCGTTCAGGGTGGCTGAGCTTGACGGTCGCCTAATATATTGATTTGAACACCCGGTTTAGGACCTTAAGATCTTATTCGTCCGAGTATCGTTCTCATCATCTCCTCATCGTTCCGCATCCCTCTGCTTTCCTGGTAATCTCGTTTGTCTGTCTTTTTCAGCCACGCTTTCGCCATCACGAGGAGATATGTGCATGCCCTCAGTGACTCGGACCTCCTACAGCAAATCACGCTCTTCCCGACTTCCGTATCGTGTTCCTGCCGGACGCTATTGATTGCCACTTCCGCTGCGACCCGTCACGACGACCAGGGCGCTGCAGCCAACCCCTAGCCGATCACCGGCAAGCCTTGGCCGACCGATCCCCCTTCCAGCAAACATCTTGCCTAGACGTTCGTTGCCCCACTCAGGGTGGCTGAGCTTGACGTTAGCTCCATGAATCTGGGAATTGCCATCTTTCGAGTTACCGGCTAGTTTACGAAAATGATCGAGCAGCTACCAGAAATCGAACAGCTTACGGACGACCAGAAGTTTGAGCTGGCAACCGAGCTGTGGGCGCAAGTCTCGATATCCGAGACACTTGAACCAGATCCTCTCATTGTCGAGATCCTCAAAGAACGATACTCGGCCTTCAAGTCTGGTCTACATTCCTCAACACCATGGGAAACGATCAAGCGCCGAATCGGGAAGTAGATGGGGTTCGCAGTTGAACTTCTTCTCGGTGCCGAAATCGAATTCTTGGAGATCTACTCGGATCGCGGAGACACCTTTTACATCGCATTCGAAGATCGCATCGCCCAGATCGGCCGCTTTCCGAAGTCGGGCCCAATTTACTCTGAGCCATTTCGTCGATTACTCATTCCAAAATCTCCATTCGGAATCTTTTATACCATTGAAGGGAATCGCATATTCGTGCAGGCGATCATCGATCTTCGATCCGATCCCGAGCGGATCATGCGTCGCCTGAATAAATAAAGAGCTACCAAGGCGCTGCAGCCAACCCCTAGCCGCTTCGCTGGCTGGGGTTGTTCGGTCCCCCTATTGGCAGCTCACCATGGGGTTGGCTCGATTGTCCGCTCAGTGTGGCTGAGCTTGACGTTAGCCCATTAAAGAGATCGCCCTCGGCGCCGTCAGATAGTAAAACCCAGTAGTGACTTTACCAAACATCCCCAACGCTCAAATCCAGAAGGATAAGGTCACAGAGTATCTCCTCGCCACGTCCCATCCCGAAGGCCGCGGGAAGGCGATCTTTTTCGCTTCGTTCGGATTCACAGTCGACGACTGGCACATTCTTGCGGGGTCGTTGATTGCGCACGCGATGAGCAACTCGGTAACAGGAGTTTCGGAATCTCCCTACGGCTCAAAATACCAAGTTGACGGTCCACTCAATTGCCCGGACGGTCGATCACCAACAATCAGAGCAGTTTGGATTGTCGACGTGGCCGCAGATTTCCCAAGACTCGTCACAGCATATCCGCTATAGAACATCATGATCCAAGAACACGAACAGGTAATTTTAACCCGCCCCATTCCCACTGATTCTCTTGAAATTGGGGACATCGGGGCTGTTGTTCACGTTTACGGATCTGGTGAAGCATACGAGGTCGAGTTCGTGACGCTGACGGGACGAACAGCTTCAGTCGTGACAGTGTCGTCGGAAGACATTCGGTCGGCTCGGTCCGAAGAGATCCCCCATGCGCGAGAATTGCTGCATACCTGAAATACAGGGCTAACAAGGCGCTGCAGCCAACCCCTAGCCGCTTCGCTGACTGGGGTTGCTCGGTCCCGCTACTGGCAGCTCACCTCAGGGTTGGCTTGATTGCCCGCTCAGGGTGGCTGAGCTTGACGTTCGGCCATACCTGTGAGCCTCCGGCGGATGAGATATATATACATCGGGAGGCGGAAGTTCTCAGGAGTCTCGACCGCCGATCGGGAGCTGACCCGGAGGGACAGCCCTTTCACCCTCTCATCCCCCGGATCACTCCAGATCGGCTCGCATCACCTGCCCAAGACGCCCACAAATCTATACACCTGTTGTTCGAGCAAGTCCGGGTGATGCTCGATCACCTGACTCTGGGAAGTTGGAGATTCATGCCTTGTAGATCGACCGGTCATCATGGCCCGCTCAGAGCAGCGACCATGACGACCTCGCAATCGGACAACGCTGCACTTTGCTCGATAGACCGCCCATCAGCTCTTGCCTGCAGAGCCATTCATGACCAGATCGGCTCCATTTAGCGTAGTTTGATCCCTCCGATTCCACCCCATCTCCCACGAGATAGCCTCCGGCGGATGACTTGCCCTTTCGACCCGCTCGCAGCTCAATTCACCGACAGGCGAAAACTTCATTGGTTCCAAAACGAGAAAGCACCGCAGGTCGAATTTTTTTTGGTAAGAATTGAGGTTTCCTATCTTCGTCAGCCGATGAGAATATGTGCTTCACAGATCAGTTCCGGGGTTGGCTCATTGGAGATCAAGATTGTTCTGGGCAGCAGATCGCCCTCGGGCCTAACAAGGCGCTGCAGCCAACCCCTAGCCGCTTCGCTGGCTGGGGTTGCTCGGTCCCGCTACCGGCAGCTCACCTCAGGGTTGGCTCGATCACCCGCTCAGGGTGGCTGAGCTTGACGTTGGGCAGTCTCCGACGGATGAGAAATGCAATTCATGTTCGTCCATCATCCGTGAAAAAACTCTGGCTTCTCAAATGCGGAAGGTCAGTATAACCTTATAGACGCATGAACAGGCCTTACAAGGTAACTCCCCTTCCCGACTACAAGGTTGAGGTCTCGTATCCCGATGGCACGACGGGGCAGATTGATATGTCTGAATCTGTTCGATCTGGAGTATTTTCTTCATTATCAGACCAGGCATTCTTCAACACAGTTCACATCGCAGAGTTCGGACAGATCGCATGGTCAGAGGATCTTGAGATATGCTCAGATGCTGCATACCGGGAGATCACAGGAGCAATTCCATCAGGAGTGCAACATGCCTGAAGTAAGCAGATTCTACGGGATCCGGATTCGCTTCTACTACCGAGATCACCCACCAACCCATTTTCATGCCATCTACGGTGAGCACGAAGCACTCATCGAGATTGAGACCGGACTGATCTACGAAGGTAGCCTCCCAAAAAAGGCACTTCAACTCGTCGACGAATGGAGAATCCAACATCTTGATGAATTGCGTGAGGACTGGAACCGCGCGAGACAGGAAAAGCCGCTGCTCCCCATCGCACCGCTCTAAAAATACGTGCCTAACAAGGCGCTGCAGCCAACCCCTAGCCGCTTCGCTGGCTGGGGTTGCTCGGCCCCGCTTTTGGCAGCTCACCGTGGGGTTGGCTCGGTTGCCCGCTCAGGGTGGCTGAGCTTGACGTTAGGACTCATGAAGAAGCAATACACTGCATTCCCTACCGCATTTTTGGAATTCGGAATATGGGGAGTCGCAATCGCTTCAATGATTCTTGGATTTATCGCTATTCGAATACCCCGACTTGAATTAGACCAGATATTCAATCTCATCGAAGGAGTATTCTGGCTGGCGATCGCCTTTGCATTTCTCAATAACCGCAAAAAGAGTCGGGGAGATCAGGACATATTGATGGCATGCACGATCTCATTTGCTTTATTCGGACTATCAGATTTTATCGAGGTATTTACGAGAGCTTGGTTTCAGCCGATCTTGCTGCTTATTCTGAAAGCGGCATGCGTAGCATCTTTTCTAATTTGCATCTGCACTTATTCAAAGAGAAGCTCCAAAAAGAAGGGGGTAGCCATCGACCATGTTCAAAATCCAGACAACTTCAAATAAGTGACTGTTCCAATGCACTTTCCAATGAACGGGAAACGTGGAAATACAGTCCTAACAAGGCGCTGCAGCCAACCCCTAGCCGCTTCGCTGGCTGGGGTTGCTCGGTCCCGCTACCTGCAGCTCACCGTGGGGTTGGCTTGGTCGCCCGCTCAGGGTGGCTGAGCTTGACGTTAGCCTATTTAACCGTAAAATAATGAAAAAGCTCATCATAACCGCTATAATTGTATCATTGGTCGCTTGCTCAGAGAAAAATGTTGGCGATCAGGTTGACGGTAACGCCTCCAATCCGGATTCCAGCGACATGAAGCAGGCGGCTCAGATTCAATCAGCAACCAATGTCGGTAATAAACCTGGATTCGTTCAAAGCCCATACGCTCCCGAAAAAGGTTATATTGATGTTAGAGGCTTTCCAGTAGGAACCGAAGTCAGAGACCCCTATACAAATCGTATCTTTAAAGTCCCCGATCCCAACACTCCCCCGCCAGCGAATATCGTTGAACCAGCGCCTATGCCGGCAGATGCATTTCAATAACAATACAAATACAGGCTAACAAGGCGCTGCAGCCAACCCCTAGCCGCTTCGCTGGCCGGGGTTGCTCGGACCCGCTACTGGCAGCTCACCCCAGGGTTGGCTTGATCATCCGCTCGGGGTGGCTGAGCTTGACGGTCGCCTTATACAATAAATAATGACTGAGTTCGGTTCAGGGACATTAGCTGGTGATTCACCCGGGCGACTGTGACGAGCGGATTCGACTGGATGACCCCGTCCCCTTCCATCCGCCGACTCCCCTCGTCACAGACGCCCTCTTCCAGCTCTCCGATCTCCCTCCGCCGTTCAGCGTCTCGCCGCTCCACCCGCAGAGCCGGGTCGAGCTTCCGTTTCAGTGACTTCGTTGATTCATTCGCTTCGGCTACGATTTCACCATCACGAGAAGATATGGCCACGACCAGTCTGGCTCGAGCCTCTGTTCACGTGGTCGCGTTGTTCCTGACTTCCACGGTTCAGCCCCTGTCGGATGCTACGGCGGGCCGTTGTGTCTACGACCCGTCACGACGACCAAGGCGCTGCAGCCAACCCCTAGCCGATCATTGGTCGCCGTTGTTCTGACTTCCGGGTGGCAGTTTACATCTCTTTCAAGAGTTCGGTCCTCCGCTCAGGGTGGCTGAGCTTGGCGTCGGACCTATGCCCCAGTTTCTGAAAGTCCAATTTGCAAAAAAGATCGTTCGCAATTTGCTTTGTATAAAATTGGCGTATTCGGAAGGTGTTCACAATGAGGTTAATTTGAGTGTGCGGAAGCCCAAACCAAGGTATTTTTTCGCAGTCCATTCGACGTCAATTTTCATAGTGCAGCGCATCGGTCTGACTAGCTAGTATGGGTCGATTATCAAGCGGCATGGCGACGAGCAAGGCTGCAGATTGTAGATCCGACGGGACCACGAACGGGCGGATCCGAACAAGGCGCTGCAGCCAACCCCTAGCCGCTTCGCTGGCTGGGGTTGTTCGGTCCCCCTATTGGCAGCTCACCATGGGGTTAGCTCGATTGCCCGCTCAGGGTGGCTGAGCTTGACGTTAGACTCCGTGAGCCTCCGGCGGGCTGAATACGAGCGACCCCTACCTTTTTGTCACCTGCAACGAGAAACCCGAATCCCAAACGAGGCGAAGACGAGTCATATTTGGTGCGCAGCACCCGAATTTTTTTTGGTGATTTTTGACCACCTCGATTCCGACCCGAAAACGGTGCATTTGCGTAGAACTGCACTTTTACGGAGTGGGTATTGAGACTTTAGGTTCCCATCACGAGAAAGCCACTTGTCGAATGTCTGGATGGACAACTCGATTAAAAGACAGCCAAACGAATCGACCAAATTTTCACTGCCTCGGCCCGTTAAAAATGGAATCCGAATTCATTCAATCGGAATGCACCCAATCGCTTCCAATCACTGGCGCGCGAGACTGCTTCATTCCAATTTTGACGCTGACATCAATTTCTGTTCACGTATTATTTCGGAATCCACTCGAAAGCATCTGGTGAATCGAAATCGATCTTTCACCATGGGCGGTAGCATCAGAATACAAATACGAGTCTAACAAGGCGCTGCAGCCAACCCCTAGCCGCTTCGCTGGCTGGGGTTGCTCGTTCCCGCTACCGGCAGATCACCTCAGGGTTGGCTCTATCACCCGCTCAGGGTGGCTGAGCTTGACGTTCGGCTAGGAATTTTCTGAAATACGCATTAACTTCGAAACGCAATCTCGTGAAAGTCATAGGAACTACAATTGCAGGCTTACTCCTTCTTCATGTCGGATTTGTTTTGCTGATATTTTTTTTACTTCAACTCGCACGAATCAACGAATGTTAATGATTTAGCCTATCAGATCGGATATTTTCAAGTCGCTGGGGCATTTATTGTGTTGAGCGCAATATGTCTTTGGGTGATTACATTAGCCCATGCACTGCGCAATCCGAGTTTGACGAGCACCGACAGACTGCTTTGGGTCGGATTGATTGTATTCCTGAATTTTCCAGGTGCTATACTATATTGCTTTATGTCCCCGAAGCGGAATACACCAAGATACGCCGAACAAGGCGCTGCAGCCAACCCCTAGCCGCTCCGCTGGCTGGGGTTGCTCGGTCCCGCTATTAGCAGCTCACCTCAAGGTTTGCTTGATTGCCCGTTCAGGGTGACTGAGCTTGACGTTCGGCTCCTGAACTCAATGCCTTGACTGGATTGATCGCCATTCGCATATTCATTCCATGATTCTGGAACGCATTCCCGACCTGAAAAGCCTTTCAGTCCTCGACCAGCTCACGCTGATGTCAGAGCTATGGGAGAACGTCGCATCCCATCCCGAGGAGATCCCGGTCTCCCCAGCGATCATCGAAGAGCTGGATAGGCGGCTCGCCCATTATCACAAGCACCCAGATGAGTTCACCACACTGGACGAGATCAAGTCGCGCCTCCTGTCAGCTCGATGACATCCGAGGTCATTTACCTCCTCCAAGCCGACATTGACATTCAATCCGCATTTGAACGCTATGAAGATATCCAGGAGGGACGAGGCTCAGAATTCTTGCGGAGTCTAGTATCCTGTAACGACTAAAGCTGCGGATATAACCGTCTCAATTTGACCCGCGCGTCGGCGGTGGTGAAGCGCCACGAAGTGGTGCGGGCGGCTTCGTTCCGGGCGGCCTCCCAAGCCGCGACTTCCGAGCGCAGCGTTTCAATGTTAGGAATGCGACGATTCAGGCATTGGGACTGAAGGACACTGAACTCGATCTCGGCGACATTGAGCCAACTGCCATGTTTTGGGGTGTAGTGGATCTCAAGGCGTTGGGCCAGTCGGCGAGCTTCCTGGGGAGGGAAGGCTTCGTAGAGCGAAGCGATGTTGTGCGTATTGAGGTTGTCCATGACCAAGCGCACCTTGGTCGCGTGGGGATAGCGTTCGTCGAGCATGCTGCGAATGAACTGAGCCCATTGGATGCGGGTGCGGCGCTCGGTGATTTCCAGATGTCTGCGTCCGCCCAGCGGCTCGACTTCGAGGAAGATTTCGGCCACGCCGTTGCGAACGTATTCATGGTCTTCGATTCGCGCCCTACCGGGAGCGCCAGCGATGGGCGCTTGGACTTCGCCAACGAGTTGCTTGCTCGACTCATCCATACAGACGAGGGGGAAGAGCGCATCGTAGGGTGCGTGATAGAGTTCGAGAACGTCCTCCATGCAAGCAACGAAAGCGGCGCTGCCGTCTGGAGGGATCTTCCAATATTTGCTCAGATGAGGGCGTAATTCGTTTTTTTTAGAGACCGCTGAATGGTCATCGTCGAAACGCTGGGGGCAATCTTGAGTTCCACGACTTTGTCGGCGAGAAGACGGACGGTCCACCGGGCGCGTCCATCGGGAGGATCGGAGCACGCCAAGGCGGTCACCCTCGCGTCAAAGGCTCCATCGAAGGTAATCCTCGGAGGACCGGTTCTCGGCTTGCGTCCAAGCGCTGCCTCCAACCCATCCTCCACGAAGCGCTCCTTGATGTGTTCGACGGTGCGAACACCGATTCCCAGAGCGCTGGCGACATCCGCCACCTTCCATGCTACGCCACTCGGCGCGTGCTCGCCAACGTCGCAAAGTAAAAGCGTTCGAGCATGCACATATCGCCTGGCGTCGGTTTTGGAAGTCCGGCCCAGCGCGCTCAAATACTCACGTTCGGACTCGGTTAAAGTGATGCGGTATCGATTTGCCATCCACCCACATACCGCTCCGATGAGCGCGACTCAATACGCAATATAGCGCGTTACAGGATACTAGACGAGGCATCACTTCTTTTGCGGCGGTTTCCAAACCTTGGCTCACCATTCCGTCGCCCTTACCGAAGGCTCCTTATCAAGGAATTTCCTTATGGGATTTTCTATTCTATCGAAGGACGCCGAATCGCAATTGTGGCGATTCAGGATTTGCGACAAGATCCAGATTCGATTGCGAAGTTATTCATGTAGCAGATACAGCCGAACAAGGCGCTGCAGCCAACCCCTAGCCGCTTCGCTGGCTGGGGTTGCTCAGTCCCGCTTCTTGCAGCTCACGGTGGGGTTGGCTTGGTTGCCCGCTCAGAGTGGCTGAGCTTGACGTACGCCTGATTTATTGGGGTTGAGATCAAGGGAAGGTTCAGAGTTGTTCGATTCCCTTCGGCATACGATTGAGCACGATTCTGGTTTTCTATTGATCACTCCCGATTCGACGCCAACGATTATTCGCCTGCCATGCACGCTTGGGGCGCTCACGCGGCATGAGTAGATCCATCCAGAATCCGTTCCGGCCTGCTCTTGTCACGAGCAATATATTTATAATGTGTAGTCAATCTGGACCACAGAAGCCTCTTCTACTGAATGCTCTAACGAAGCCGCTTGCTGGGTTTGACCATCGTCGGCCTGTCGGACGATCGGGTCCTCCATCGTGCAGTCACCTCTTCCGACGAACAAGGCGCTGCAGCCAACCCCTAGCCGGCTTGAGGCAAGCCTTGGCCGACCGATCCCCTTCCGGCAAACACCTTGCCTAGACGTTCGTTGCCCCGCTCGGGGTGGCTGAGCTTGACGTTCGACTCATTGTGAGCCTCCGGCGGATGACTATATTTCGCTCTTACATATTCGGACGCCGTCAGGGGACACCACATCTTGTTTCAAGCGGTCGGGTTCTTTTTTTTCGACCAGCGCAGGACGGAGGATCGGGGCCTAGGCAACAAACCCAGTTTCTCAACGGATAGAATATTTTGATTTTCGACCAATCGTTCGGAAGTCACCAGATGTCCCAACAATCGTTCCAAGCTTCTATTTGTGAGCTTGATGCCCCCTCTCTATTCCAATTCAGCCTCTACCCCCTACAATCTTCCTGGCGTATATTTGTGAGCTTGATCCCAAGCCCCCCGCTCCAGTTCAGCCTTTACTCTCTACAATCTTCCAATCGCATTTCAGTGATTCCAATCGCGAAGCCTCTTCGAAGGTTTGATCGTCATTATTGGAGTGCCTTCGGTAGAGATACGGAGGGGTTGGCTTGAGGAAGTCACGATATGCGTAGTTTGAACAGATGCGCGTCGAACAAGGCGCTGCAGCCAACCCCTAGCCGCTTCGCGGCGGGGGTTGCGCGGACCCGCTACTCGCAGCTCACCTCAGGGTTGGCTTGGTTCCCCGCTCAGGGTGGCTGAGCTTGACGTTCGGCTCAGTAAGTCACCCACCAGCCAACGAAAGAATTCTACGCGGCTCCTTTCGTATCTACTTAATTCATCCGGCCTCAATATGACCACGAAGACCGTCTTGCGGATTTTGATTTTGTCAGAACTCGCTTTAATTACTATCCACATATCTCTGGGAGCGCTCGGCGATCCTTGGCTGTCTGAAGATCTCAGAATGCAAGCATACGATGCTCCCATATATAATTACGGAATCCCGGAACCACTGTTCATTGCGTATGCCTTCGTCATTTTTATAGGAGCGATACTTTCATGGATTCGCCTTTGGATGCTGCGCAGATATGCACGGACTCTCTATGTATTCATTGTTGCCATATCAATCCCTTGGATTGGCATGATTTCGTATGACATCATGTCTGCGCCGGAGATGCTGCTCGACATGCTATCATCCGGTATAACAGGAGCAATTCTGGCTTTATTGTATTGTTCAGACCTCTCGTCGAAGTTTCAACGGAATACAGCCGAACAAGGCGCTGCAGCCAACCCCTAGCCGCTTCGCTGGCTGGGGTTGCTCGGTCCCGCTATTGGCAGCTCACCTCAGGGTTGGCTTGATTGCCCGCTCAGGGTGGCTGAGCTTGACGTTCGCCTGATTTATTGGAGTTAAGATCAAGGGAAAATTCAGAGTTGCTCGATTCCCTTCGGCATACGATTGAGCACGATTCTGGTTTTCTATTGATCACTCCCGATTCGACGCCAACGATTATTCGCCGGCCATGCACGCTTGGGGCGCTCACGCGGAATGAGTAGATCCATCCAGAATCCTCTCCGGCCTGCTCTTGTCACGAGCAATATATTTATAATGCGGAGTCAATCTGGACCACAGAAGCATCTTCTACTGAATGCTCTAACGAAGCCGCTTGCTGGGTTTGACCATCGTCGGCCTGTCGGACGATCGGGTCCTCCATCGTGCAGTCACCTCTTCCGACGAACAAGGCGCTGCAGCCAACCCCTAGCCGGCCAACGGCAAGCCTTGGCCGACCGATCCCCTTCCGGCAAACACCTTGCCTAGACGTTCGTTGCCCCGCTCAGGGTGGCTGAGCTTGACGTCCGGTCCTGAATTTACGCTTGAGACGCCGTCGCCAGCAGATACATTCGCATCGTGAGCACTCTACAAGAGATCGAATCAGCAATTGTCCGTCTTCCGTCGTCTGAACGGTGGGATTTGTTGCATCGCCTCCAAGAAAACCTTTGGGAAGATTGGGACCAGCAGATTGACGACGATCACAAAGCAGGTCGGCTCGATTCCTTACTCGCATCGGTAAGGGACGACATCAAGAACGATCGCGTCAAGACGCTCGATGAAGTCCTCAACCACTCATAAATTTTGGAAGGCATACTCTGACCTTCCTCCCGGCATCAAAAGCACAGCCCGGAAGCAATACCAACTTTGGGCAGACAACCCCCGTCATCCTTCGCTGCAGTTCAAGAAGGTCGGTCCATTTTGGTCAGTCAGAATCACAGATGATTACCGGACACTCTCGTTGCTCGATTCCGGCACATACTACTGGTTTTGGATCGGCACACATGCTGAATACGACAGGATACTGAAGAAGCGGTGAGACCGAACAAGGCGCTGCAGCCAACCCCTAGCCGCTTCGCTGGCTGGGGTTGCTCGGACAGGCCATTGGCAGCTCACCTCGGGGTTGGCTTGATTGCCCGCTCAGGGTGGCTGAGCTTGACGTTAGCCCATTAAACCTATGCCCGCCCCGCTTCATCCCGGTAAGATAATCGCATTGGCCCACTTCGCCAATCCGGTTACACTCGGCCGACCCATGTCTGCAGACTATCCAGAACTCGTCTCATCATTTCTTTCGCTCCTTCGTGCTCGCAACATTCCATTTGTCGTAGTGGGAGGCATTGCATTGCTCCAACATGTCAGAGGTCGCAATACTGATGATATTGATTTGATCATCTCGGCACCACGTCTCGCTGATATTCCCGAGCTCAAGATTGCCCGACGAAGCGACATGTTTGCCTACGGTGACTTCGACGGCCTCCGTGTGGATGTCCTATTCGCAGAACACAGGGTTTTCAAGATGATTGCCGATGATTTCACCGAATCCATGCAGTATGAGATCGGCTCCCTGTCCACGGGAAATGTGGATGGATTGATCCTCCTCAAGCTATTCGCGCTTCCGAGCCTGTATCGTCAGTTTGATTTCGATCGTATTGCAATTTACGAAGCCGACATCATGCAGCTTTTACATCAGTCGACTCAGTCAGATTCTTTTTTCATCGAGCTTCTTGCTGATCACATGCCTGACTCAGATATTGAGGAACTCAGAACAACCCTCGACGACACGAGAACCCGTCTGAAAAGAATACAGGGCTAACAAGGCGCTGCAGCCAACCCCTAGCCGCTTCGCTGGCTGGGGTTGCTCGTTCCCGCTATTGGCAGCTCACCTGGCGGTTGGCTTGGTTGCCCGCTCAGGGTGGCTGAGCTTGACGTTAGCCCATTATAAATATGAAAGACACATTTCCTGGCTTTTACGCCGACATACAAGATGCCATTGATATTGCAATTGAAGATACTCTTGTAGTTTTCGACACAAACGTGCTTCTCAATCTTTATCGATACCCGTCTCATGCATCGAGAGATCTTACAAGCGTCATGGAAGCACTCGCGCACAAGGTCTGGTTACCACATCAGACTGCTTTGGAATATCACCGTAATCGCCTTTTAGTTATCGCTGAACAAAAACAAAAGTTTAAGGCCGTTCAGGATCTTGTGGAGAAGTCACTGGATAAGCTACAGTCCGATATATCATCACTCCAATTGAAGAAACGTCACTCGATCATTGATACGACTGACTTCGTTGGTAAGCTTCTCGAAGAGAAGGAGATCTTCAACGATCTTCTGAAAGATCAGTCCGCGAATCACTTAGGTGTTACGGATATCGACCCGATCCTCCAAAAGCTTGAAACAATTTTTTCTGAGAAGATTGGGCCGGGCCCAATAAACCAAGATTGGTTGGATGCTATCTTCAAAGACGGAACCAAGCGATACGCGCTCAAAATCCCTCCGGGATACGAGGACGAATCGAAGCAAGGAGATGCATTCACGCACGGGGGGTTGATTTTCAAGCGCGAGTTTGGTGACCTGATACTTTGGAATCAGGTGATCGAACACTGCAACACTGCAAATATCGCTCAACTTATTTTCATCACTGATGATGATAAAGAGGACTGGTGGCACTTCATTAAGTCTGGCGGGAAACGAAGATTTGGACCTCGACCAGAACTCACTGACGAACTGAAACGCATGACGAAAGTTTCGAAATTCTTTATTTTGAATAGCGATCAATTTGCCCAACGCTTCTCCTCCCTCCTCAACGTAACTCTCGGCGATTCGACGGTTCAGCAAGTTCGTGACATTCGCGCGACCTTGACTGGGACAGAACATGTAAAGTGTCCCGACTGCGGACTGATTGGGACCGAGACCCTCGGAACTCATCCTGGTTCAAGTGCATTCCACAGTTGCGAAGGGTGCAGCACTCGATTTCACGTCAACCGCATTGGAGATGGTCAGGTAATCACGAGAAAGTCAGGTCAGTCCAGAGCGCCTGTCGGAATCGGACGACTGCGAGTTGAGGCAACATGTCCGAAGTGTGATCACGTTGTCCCTGCAAATATCACTCAAGGCGATCACTCTACTGACCGGTATTGTATGAACTGTTGCTCCATGCTTACTATTGACTCGTCAGGGGACGTCTTAAAGCACTACTCCGCAAGTCCAGAACCCGCTGCTTCAACCTCTTACGAAGGAAAGTTTTCCTACCTTACGTGTCCAGAATGCTCTGACTCAGAGCCGATCCGAACGATCTGGGGAAATGGTGAAGTCATGCGGGCTGTATGCCCAAATTGCCAAATATTGATAGAAGCAAAGGTAATTAATGCGGGCTAACAAGGCGCTACAGCCAACCCCTAGCCGCTTCGCTCTTGGGGTTGCGCGGACCCTTAACTTCCAGAAGATCACCAGACAGATTCGGTTGCCCGTTCGGGGTGGCTGAGCTTGACGTTCGGCTTTATGCGAATGCGGATCGCACTCATCCGGCATCAAAAGCAAGCGCTGAAGAAATCTCAATCGCCCTGTCGGGGCCTGTTCAAAAGTGAACGGAGACTGTTCAAAAGCGGAATGAGAGACTGTTCAAAAGTGGATTGGGGGTTTTGGGGCGTTGTATTGGGAGACGCGGGAAGCGCCTCGGAGGAGGCCGGAGCGTAGCGGAGGCTGACGGAGAGGCGCTTCCCGCGTGCGCGCCTGCTCCCCGGCCCCAGTGCCCCAAGGATACCAGCCGTTGGGGTGAAGCGTTTGTGGAACGCGCTGGCTTGCGCGCTCGCCTGGTCGATTATCCCGGATTGAAAAGAAGCAGATTACCCACCGTCTCCCGCCAGATTTTGTCCGTCGCACACTTGCAGATTTCAATGCAGGACTTCTCGATGCCAGCAATGCCGCAAGCCAGTTAGGCATCGGCAAAACCAGGCTCTATGAACTCCGCACGGCCTACCTCGCAAATCGTAATTCCTACGCCCCGGCTGCCAGCGGGGGCGCTCGTCGCGCCGACTGGCCGCCCGAAGTTGAACGCTTTCTCCAAGAGTTTCTGCCGCTTCAGAACCCACCCAATTACCAGTTAGTCGCCGACGAACTTGAGCGACTCTGCGGATTCGTTCGGGCGCGCTCGGTCGTCGAGACCCACGTCAAAGCGCGCTACGCCCATCTGGTGCCCTCGCCGACCCGCAAGCCTCGCGTTTATCGGCGCTTCCGTCGCGCTCGCATCGGCGAACTTTGGCAGCACGACAGTTCGATCCACCAATGGTGGGGCTCTTCTGGGTTTACAGTGGGAAAGTGAAGAGGGTTTGAACGGAGGTGGTGGATGCGGGTAGGAAGGAGGGCGATGAAGGATACAGAGTTTTACACGCAGATCCTGGGATTGAAGAGTCCATGGGCGGTTGAAGAGGTGGACTTGGCCGTGAGCGAGAAGCGGGTGGTGGTCCGGCTCGGATATGAGCCGGGGACGTTGTGGGCCAGTGAGGATGGGGAGCATCGACTTCCGTGCCACGACCATGTCGAACGCTTCTGGAAGCACATGGATACGTGCGGGTTCGAGACGTTGCTGGCGGCGCGAGTGCCGCGGCTGCGGCTACCGGATGGGCGGGTGGAAAGCGTGCCGGTGCCGTGGGCGGGGAAGGGCAGCCGCTTTACGCTGCTCTACGAGCGTTTTGCCATCGAAGTGATCCGAGCGTGCTCGACGGTGAGTGCGGCGGCACGACTGCTGGGACTGAGCTGGGATCAAGTTCACGGGATCATGCGACGGGCCGTCGAGCGGGGGCTTGAGCGTCGCGATCTGAGTGGATTGCGCTACGCCGGACTCGATGAAAAGAGCTTCGGCGGTGGGCAGAGCTACATTTCGCTCATGACTGATCTGGAAGGCAGCCGGGTGCTGGAAGTCACTGACGGCAACGACAAGCAGAGCGCGGCAGTCCTTTGGCAATGCCTGCCCGAGGATGTCACCGCGGACTTGAAAGCCGTGGCCGCCGACATGAGCGGGCATTTTGGTGCCAGCGTCGCAGACTACGCCCCGCAGGCTGATCTGGTCCACGACCGCTACCACATCAGCGCCCATCTCAACAAAGCGGTGAGCCAGGTCGTGCGCGCCGAAAACAAACGCCTGCAAGCCATGGGAGACGAACGCCTCAAAGGCACCCAGCGCCTCTTCGGCTACAACCCCGATCATCTCAGAGAGGAGGATGTTGCTCGCTTTTCTCAACTGCGTGACTCCGATCTCAAGAGCGCTCGCGCCTGGGCCATCAAGGAAAACCTCCGCCGCTTCTGGAACTTCCGCTACGAGGCCAATGCCCGCAAGTTCTTCGCGGCTTGGTATGGCTGGGCTCGCCGCTCCCAGCTTGAACCCATCAAGAAGGTGGCCAAAACCCTCAAAAACCACTTTGAGAACATCATCACCTTCCTGCGCCATCGCATCACCAACGCGGCTACCGAAGCTCTCAATTCACGAATCCAATCCCTCAAGTCCGCCGCCCGTGGGTTCCGTTCCTTCCTCAACTACCGAACCAGAATCCTCTTCTTCCTCGGTAGGCTCGATCTTTTCCCACTGTAATCCCAGAAGAGCCAATGGTGGCCCGCCGCCGCTAAACAGACTTTACTGCTCACCGTCGACGACCATTCGGGCCTGAATCTAGCAGGTCGCTTCGTGGAATCCGATACCACTTGGAACCATTTCGGACATTTCCGCGAATCCTTCGAGACCTGGGGCCTGCCGCAGATCGTTTACACTGATGGCCTCAGCCTCTTCGGGCCAAGTTCCAGCGGCGATCACTGCGATCCTAAGAGTGAATTCCAACGCGCCCTCCGCGGACTCGGCGTCGCTCACTTAGTGGCACCGACCCCACAAGCTAAGGGTAAGATCGAGCGCCGTTTCGGGACTTTCCAGAGACGGCTCGTCACACTACTCGCCCATGCCAGCGCCAAAACTTGGCCCCAGGCCGACGAAATTCTTCAGATGGAGATTGCCAGGCAGAACCGTACCGTCAATCGCTCCACCGGCAAGGTCCCGCTCCATCTGTGGGAAGCGCAGTCGCTTGGCGACAGCGGGCGCATGCGCCCCATCCCGCCTTCCGCGCTCCTAGACTTACACCTCTCAATCCGCTGCTCCCGCCGGGTGAACAATGACCACACCATCGACTTCGATGGCTCCAACTACGAGATCTCCAACACCCAGCGCAAGAGCGTCACCATCGTCCACCATCCCGGAAGCCGTTTCTGGGTCGTCGAACACCCTCCCAAAACCGTCTGGCCCCCCATTCTAGGCCACTTCAGCCTCTAAAATCGCTGTTCGCTTTTGAACAGGCGAGAATTCCGCTTTTGAACAGTCGCCGACAGAAATCTCAATCGCCCTTGCGCTCCATGTGAACTTCCCGTATGACTTTTCGTATGGGCACATTTCACGTCGGCTGCAAGCTGGAGAATCATATTAATCGCGACCAAACAACCACGATTCCTCGTGCGTTGGTGGACACAGGAAGCGAATATACATGGATTCGTTCAAAGACTCTTGAGAAAATAGGAGTTACTCGAGAAAAGAAGGACTTATCATTTGTCATGGCAAATGGACAAAGAATAACACGAAGTGTTGGATTCGCCGTCGTCAGAGTAAATAAGTTTTTCACTATCGACGAAGTAGTATTTGCCGAACCAGGAGATATGACGTTGCTCGGTGCTCGAACGCTTGAAGGACTCACGCTTGTAGTAGATCCTCGGAAAAAGAAGCTTGTCGCCTCAGGACCACTACTTGCAGCATAAAAATACAGCCGAACAAGGCGCTGCAGCCAACCCCTAGCCGCTTCGCTGGCTGGGGTTGCTCGGACCCGCTACCGGCAGCTCACCTCAGGGTTGGCTTGATTGCCCGCTCAGGGTGGCTGAGCTTGACGTTCGCCTGATTTATTGGGGTTGAGATCAAGGGAAGGTTCAGAGTTGTTCGATTCCCTTCGGCATACGGTTGAGCACGATTCTGGTTTTCTATTGATCGCTCCCGATTCGACCCCAAGAATTATTCGCCTGCCATGCACGCTTGGGGCGCTCACGCGGCATGAGTAGATCCATCCAGAATCCGTTCCGCCCTTCTCGTGTCACGAGCAATATATTCATAATGCGAAGTCAATCTGGACCACAGAAGCCTCTTCTACTGAATGCTCTAACGAAGCCGCTTGCTGGGTTTGACCATCGTCGGCCTGTCGGACGATCGGGTCATCCATTGTGCAGTCACCGTTTCCGACGAACAAGGCGCTGCAGCCAACCCCTAGCCGGCCTGCGCCAAGCCTTGGCCGACCGATCCCCTTCCGGCAAACACCTTGCCTAGACGTTCGTTGCTCCGCTTAGGGTGGCTGAGCTTGACGTTCGCCTGATTTATTGGGGTTGAAATCAAGGGAAAGTTTAGAGTTGCTCGATTCCCTTCGGCATACGATTGAGCACGATTCTGGCTTTCCATTGATCACTCCCGATTCGACCCCAAGGGTTTTTCGCCTGCCATGCACGCTTGGGGCGCTCACGCGGCAAGAGTAGACCAATCCAGAATCCGTTCCGCCCTTCTCGTGTCACGAGCAATATAGTTATAATGCGTCGTCAATCTGGACCACAGAGGCCTCTTCGACTGAATGCTCTAACGAAGCCGCTTGCTGGATTTGATCATCGTCAGCCTGTCGGACGCTCAGGTCCTCCATTGTGCAGTCACCGTTTCCGACGAACAAGGCGCTGCAGCCAACCCCTAGCCGGCCTGCGGCAAGCCTTGGCCGACCGATCCCCCTTCCAGCAAACACCTTGCCTAGACGTTCGTTGCCCCGCTCAGGGTGGCTGAGCTTGACGTTCGGACCTATGCCCCAGTTTCTGGACGCCCAAATTGCAAAATAGATCGTTCGTGATTTGCTTTGTATAAAATTGGCGTATTCGGAAGGTGTTCACAATGAGGTTGCTTTGAGTATCCGAAAGCCCAAACCAAGGTATTTTTACCCAGCCCATGCGTAGCGTATTTCCCCATCAACCCGCATCAGTGTCACTCGTTGGTATGGCTCGATCATCAGTCGGCTAGACAATGAGCAAGGCTGTAGATAGCAGATCCGACGGGACCACGGACAGGCGGATCCGAACAAGGCGCTGCAGCCAACCCCCAGCCGCTTCGCTGGCTGGGGTTGCTCGGTCCCGCTATTGGCAGCTCACCTCAGGGTTGGCTTGATTGCCCGCTCAGGGTGGCTGAGCTTGACCTTGATTGCCCGCTCAGGGTGGCTGAGCTTGACGTTGGACAGCCCCTGGCGGATGAAGTGCAGCCGCCGAGCCGACAAGACGCAATTACATCGCGCAAATTAATCAGGCAGCACTGGGGGAAGCCCGCCACGAGAATTTACGTGCGCGGGCACAGGTAAGACTGTATTTCTCAAATATGCCTGTTGTTTTCAAAAAAGACGGATTCAAATTCTTTTTCTACAGCAATGATCATGAACCGATTCACGTTCACGTCCGAAAGGGTGGAGGGGAAGCGGTTTTTAACCTTGATATTATTGTGGAGTTGCGTGAATCATCTGGACTGAAGGTTAAAGAATTATCGAAAGCGCAAGAACTCGCAGAGGAAAACAAGGAACTCATCGTCAAAGTTTGGAATGAACACCTTAATCAATAGACCATTGTCAGCACTGATCTCCAATCGTCATGTTATCATTTCAATGACGGATGGCAGCAAGTTGAAGTTTCCAGTTTCGGAGAATCCACGATTAGCGTCAGCAACAGACACACAGCTCAGACAATACGAGCTTTCACCATTTGGTATCCATTGGTCCGAGCTTGACGAAGACCTGTCATTTCGAGGGATTGCATTTGGCGACTTTGGACAGAATGAAATGCGTGTCCAACAAGGCGCTGCAGCCAACCCCTAGCCGCTTCGCTGGCTGGGGTTGCTCGAACCCGCTACCGGCAGTTCACCTCAGGGTTGGCTCGATCACCCGCTCAGGGTGGCTGAGCTTGACGTTCGGCTCAATGATATGAAAATCCTCATTTTGGCAATCTTCGGACTATTTCCTCTGACCATGCCTGCGCAACTGGAGCTTGAACACTCTGATTCCAAAGACATGAAAGGCAAAGTTGCTTTCCTCCCGAAAGAACAAGATGTTGAGCGCTGGACTTGGAAACGTAAT
The DNA here is from genome assembly GCA_963719495.1 of uncultured Verrucomicrobiae bacterium. Lineage (GTDB taxonomy): Bacteria > Verrucomicrobiota > Verrucomicrobiia > Chthoniobacterales > JAATET01 > CAVVKW01. The sequence continues at coordinate 58,556 of CAVRCI010000002.1, read as the reverse complement.
GGAGTCGTTATTCTATCGCGCGTTATTACAACACACTCAGGTCCGCCGCGTTACATTCACATCGAACAGATTATTTACAGAGGAGATTCGAAGATTTTCTACGCAACGGAGGCAGATGGAAAGCGTTCCGAGTTGTATTATCCCGATGCGACCATGAGACTGACTCGCTCCGACATTGATGCGGATGGGCGTTTCGACAGCATCTCGCTACTCGACTCCGGAGATATGTTATTTGAGCTCTACTTTATAAATGCCGACGGACTCATCACTCCTGAATCCGATCAACGTCTCGCGGAACGCAGGGATTTCTTGAAGTCTATTTCCGAAAAGATGACGGGATTCTGAAGCCGAACAAGGCGCTGCAGCCAACCCCTAGCCGCTTCGCTGGCTGGGGTTGCTCGAACCCGCCACCGGCAGCTCACCTCAGGATTGGCTCAAATACCCGTTCGGGGTGGCTGAGCTTGACGTTCGGCTCTGAATACAATGAGAAATGCATCCGTGATATTCCGCTGGGGTGCCGCCGCAGGGTGCTCTTACTTTTTCGTGAGTTCAATGGGCCGAGCTTTGAAGATACCAGGTTTGGGAGCCGCGGGTTATCTAATCATTGGGTTTGCTGCGTTAATCGCAGCAGTCTTATTGGTTGCTCCTGAGACCGTTACGAGGTTGTGCGAATTTTGCAGCCGATTATTCACAACATTGGTCTTCCCCGACGCCCGCTTTAAAAAACCAAAGCTCTCATATATCCTTCCTTGCCTCTATGCTAAAGAGAGGAGATATCCAGAGGCTATACAAGAGTATCAGAAGCTTCTAGAGCACTACCCGAAAGAGCACGACGCACATCTTGAACTCATATCCGTGCTTCAATTGTCGGGACAGTCAAAACTCTCAACCAAATACATCAAGCGTTTTACAAAGTTGTTTCCAAATGAGCCTGTTCCCCGGTTGCGTGACCATCTCTTCGAATAAAATGAGCCGAACAAGGCGCTGCAGCCAACCCCTAGCCGCTTCGCTGGCTGGGGTTGCTCGGTCCCGCTACTGGCAGCTCACCTCAGGGTTGGCTTGATTGCCCGCTCAGGGTGGCTGAGCTTGACGTTCGGCTATACACAATTCAGTAGCCTCCGGCGGATAATACTAAATCTCGAAACTAGCTGTTTAAATCTTTCCTCATGCGATTCTTTTTACCGATACTCACCTTTGTCACTTTCACTCAGATATCTTTCGCCAATGAATCGTCCTTTTACATTTTAGATTCTCCGCCCGCAGAATTGAATTGGGAAAGACCAATTGGATCATTTTTAGTATTGTTGAATATTGATCAAAATACGTTCAATTCAGTTTCGGTTTCCGTCTACATTAAGGCCACGAATCCAGATGGCGCTATCATCGACAAGCGAACCAGAAAATTCCAGGGTTTACAACTTTATGGTGTAGATGTGTCGGCGACTGTTCAAAAGCGGAATTCTCGCCTGTTCAAAAGCGAACAGCGATTTTAGAGGCTGAAGTGGCCTAGAATGGGGGGCCAGACGGTTTTGGGAGGGTGTTCGACGACCCAGAAACGGCTTCCGGGATGGTGGACGATGGTGACGCTCTTGCGCTGGGTGTTGGAGATCTCGTAGTTGGAGCCATCGAAGTCGATGGTGTGGTCATTGTTCACCCGGCGGGAGCAGCGGATTGAGAGGTGTAAGTCTAGGAGCGCGGAAGGCGGGATGGGGCGCATGCGCCCGCTGTCGCCAAGCGACTGCGCTTCCCACAGATGGAGCGGGACCTTGCCGGTGGAGCGATTGACGGTACGGTTCTGCCTGGCAATCTCCATCTGAAGAATTTCGTCGGCCTGGGGCCAAGTTTTGGCGCTGGCATGGGCGAGTAGTGTGACGAGCCGTCTCTGGAAAGTCCCGAAACGGCGCTCGATCTTACCCTTAGCTTGTGGGGTCGGTGCCACTAAGTGAGCGACGCCGAGTCCGCGGAGGGCGCGTTGGAATTCACTCTTAGGATCGCAGTGATCGCCGCTGGAACTTGGCCCGAAGAGGCTGAGGCCATCAGTGTAAACGATCTGCGGCAGGCCCCAGGTCTCGAAGGATTCGCGGAAATGTCCGAAATGGTTCCAAGTGGTATCGGATTCCACGAAGCGACCTGCTAGATTCAGGCCCGAATGGTCGTCGACGGTGAGCAGTAAAGTCTGTTTAGCGGCGGCGGGCCACCATTGGTGGATCGAACTGTCGTGCTGCCAAAGTTCGCCGATGCGAGCGCGACGGAAGCGCCGATAAACGCGAGGCTTGCGGGTCGGCGAGGGCACCAGATGGGCGTAGCGCGCTTTGACGTGGGTCTCGACGACCGAGCGCGCCCGAACGAATCCGCAGAGTCGCTCAAGTTCGTCGGCGACTAACTGGTAATTGGGTGGGTTCTGAAGCGGCAGAAACTCTTGGAGAAAGCGTTCAACTTCGGGCGGCCAGTCGGCGCGACGAGCGCCCCCGCTGGCAGCCGGGGCGTAGGAATTACGATTTGCGAGGTAGGCCGTGCGGAGTTCATAGAGCCTGGTTTTGCCGATGCCTAACTGGCTTGCGGCATTGCTGGCATCGAGAAGTCCTGCATTGAAATCTGCAAGTGTGCGACGGACAAAATCTGGCGGGAGACGGTGGGTAATCTGCTTCTTTTCAATCCGGGATAATCGACCAGGCGAGCGCGCAAGCCAGCGCGTTCCACAAACGCTTCACCCCAACGGCTGGTATCCTTGGGGCACTGGGGCCGGGGAGCAGGCGCGCACGCGGGAAGCGCCTCTCCGTCAGCCTCCGCTACGCTCCGGCCTCCTCCGAGGCGTTTCCCGCGTCTCCCAATACAACGCCCCAAAACCCCCAATCCACTTTTGAACAGTCTCTCATTCCGCTTTTGAACAGTCTCCGTTCACTTTTGAACAGGCCCCGACATTAATAGCGTCCGGCAGGAACAAGATACGGAAGTTGGGAAGAGGGTGATTTGCTGAGTGAGGTCCGAATCACTAGAGGCGTTCAAATATCTCCTCGTGATGGTGAAAACGTGGCTGAAGAAGACAGACAAACGAGGTCACCAGTAGAGCAGCGTAGCGCCGAACGGAGCAGAGATAAGGAGAACAATACTTGGAGAATCCAACCGTGATGTTCCTAAACCGGGCGTTCAAATCTATATATTAGGCGACCGTCAAGCTCAGCCACCCTGAGCGGGCAACCAAGCCAACCTTGAGGTGAGCTGCCAGTAGCGGGACCGATCAACCCCAGCCAGCGAAGCGGCTAGGGGTTGGCTGCAGCGCCTTGTTCGGTCGAATTGTGTTCGTATGGTTCCCCGATTGAAATCGTCCTCAATAGCGATTCGAATTGTCTGCCATTGCGTCCAGGACTAGAGGTTGTGATGCGGTCTTCATAGAATTCAATCCGTGCATTGAGGAAAAGACTGTCGCTTATCGTAGCTTGTATGATCTCAATAATTTTCTGTTGTGCTTCCGTAGATGTGGTCCTGTAAAATTGGATTTCAAGGCCTCCGTATGCTAAACCACTTAACCGGAAATCTTCAGGAAGTTCTTTTGATATGATCGAATCGCTGCGAAATGCGGCATACAGTTTAGTTTGATACTCTCTCCTAGCCAATTCCACTTCGTAGTTTGGCTTGACATAATCGTGGGCGTTGTCCTCTGCAGAAATTGAAAGCGCCATTGATGCAAGTGCTGCGCACAAGAATGCTCGTTTGCTGGTATTCATAGTATATGACCGAACGTCAAGCTCAGCCACCCTGAGCGGGCGACCAAGCCAACCTTGAGGTGAGCTGCCGGTAGCGGGACCGAGCAATCCCAGCCAGCGAAGCGGCTAGGGGTTGGCTGCAGCGCCTTGTTCGGTCTCAGGATTATCAATTTGTGCCTGCAGCTTTGTTGGAAGCATCTTCCACAAGTGAGGGTGTGCCTCAACGAGTCTTGAGATATCCCCGAGATCTTTGATTCGCTTGCTTTGTCTGCGTTCCGGCGCCGACCAAGCCTTGATCTTGCCGGAGAGAGTATCAGCCAACGATGCTACTCTGAGAAGGATTCCGTGAACATCTGCTGGGACCGCGCGTGCGGGGAACTCTCGATAGAAGTCCTCCGTGCTGAGCTGAATGCTCACCCGAGATGATCCGGTAAAATTGATCGACCACTCAAAAGTCTTGCTCCTGAATCCTTCCCTCTCAAGCGCGTAGACCGTCGACTGGATTGATTCAGTCGCTACAACAAAATCAACATCCTGAGTCACCATTGGCTCGTCGGCCCAGTGATTCACGGCGACACCTCCGATTGCGCACCAAGCAATATCTGCCCGCTCAAGGCAGGATGTGAGACGCATCACATCGTCAGTGCCACCGGCGGTCTGCCAGTCATAGAAGCGTTTCGCGGTCATTTACTGGATTACAGCAAGACAAACCGTGCGAATCGAACTCTTTATGACCGAACGTCAAGCTCAGCCACCCTGAACGGGCAACCGGGCCAACCCTGAGGTGAACTGCCGATAGCGGGTTCGAGCAACCCCAGCCAGCGAAGCGGCTAGGGGTTGGCTGCAGCGCCCTGTTCGGCATGTATTTACCAATGCCAATAGCCGCTTTGAATCCCGAAATAGACGCATGGGAGTGAAAGGATAAACCGACTACTAGTAACAAGCCACTGTGACGATGTGACGGAAGGGATAAACTCTATCCATGGGATCCAAATCAATCCAAGAAACAGATTGGGTAGTGCGTCAGTTTGATTTTTGGAAAAGCTCGTTATACTGCCGACCGTAGCCATGATTAACGCGGCGATCGCAAACGAAACTTTTACTGATATCCAACCTAGAACTGCTTGTTGGCGACGCGTCAAACCGAGCATGACAAATGGGACAGCTAGAAACACGAGTTTGTCCGCTAAACTTGAAATATACTGAAAGATTGATTTCTCAGTGAGAAAAAGGAAATAGACTAGACTTCCGGCTGCAACGGCGAAAACGAGATACGCCAAATCGAAAAAACGAGATACCGGACCAAAAAAGAGATGACTCTCGACTTGGCGCACGAAAAAAGGTCTTTCCAGATAAGTGGCATTTGTAACGAATGGTCGTTTCATATCATTTGCCGAACGCCAAGCTCAGCCACCCCGAACGGGGATCCGAACTCTGAAGAAGGATGTAAACTGCCACCCGGAAGTCAGTGCAACAGCGGCCGGTGATCGGCTAGGGGTTGGCTGCAGCGCCCTGGTCGTCGGGACGGGTCGCAGCGGAAGTGGCAATCGATAGCGTCCGGCAGGAACAAGATAAGGAAGTTGGGAAGGGGGTGATTTGCTGCAAGAGGTCCGAGTCACTGATGGCATGCACATATCTCCTCGTGATGGCGAAAGCGTGGCAAAAAAGACAGACAAACGAGATTACCAGCAAAGCAGAGGGACGCGGAACGATGAGGAGATGATGAGAACGATACTCGGACGAATAAGATCTGAAGGTCGTAAACCGGGCGTTCAAAACAGATATATTAGGCGACCGTCAAGCTCAGCCACCCTGAGCGGGCGACTGAGCCAACCCCTAGGTGAGCTGCCGGAGGCGGGTCCGAGCAACCCCAGCCAGCGAAGCGGCTAGGGGTTGGCTGCAGCGCCTTGTTAGCTGTGTATTGAATCCAACCGACCAATCAATCGAATAAGGTCTGCGGTCTTGGCAGTCCGATCAACTCCGTGATGTAATTCTCTATGGCAGTTCGGGCACAACGCGACAGCGTTGTCGACGGTGTCAGGTCCGCCGGCGGCGAGCGGAAAAACGTGGTGAACCTCGAGGAATGGGAGGCCAGCATCATTAAAGAACGGCGCTGTAAAACCACAGAGTTCGCAAACACCGCTCGCATTATGGAGAATCCAAGAGCGAACAAAAGGATCTCGGTCGACAGTCACTGTGCTGTGACGGGTGCGAGTGGGAGATACATTACCAGTGGGAAGTGCATCACCATATTCTACGCGACGATCAATCCGATCTTGTTTGGAATCAGGGGAAAAGCCTTCTGCAATGCGTTCCCAAGATGTGGCGTCAATCGCGTGGTTGTAAAGTAATATGCGTTTAGTCCTGTTTCCGCCTCGAACATCCGGATCGACCTTCATTTCAGCCTGCAATCGTCCGATCCGAAGTCTTTGATCCTTAATGTCGACCGTCGAGATCGAAATGGCAGTCGAATCCCGAACCTTGAGCGATCGATCCGAAAAAACAGGAAACTTGCTCATTAAATCCCGGGATATCACATTCACTGAAATCTCCTCGAGTCCATAAATTGCAAGTCTTTCGATCAGGGTGTCAAGTGCACGATTGTAATCCGCGTTGCGGTCCGAGGGAACCCACGATTCGAGGATCAGGCCGCAGATGCCCTGAATCTCTCCGAGCTTGTAGTCGGAATTTAACCGAACTCCATTTTGGCTTACGACCTGAGGCATTGTAATCAGCTAACGTCAAGCTCAGCCACCCTGAGCGGGGCAACGAACGTCTAGGCAAGGTGTTTGCCGGAAGGGGATCGGTCGGCCAAGGCTTGCCTCTGGTCGGCTAGGGGTTGGCTGCAGCGCCTTGTTCGTCGGAAACGGTGACTGCACAATGGAGGACCAGAGCGTCCGACAGGCCGACGATGGTCAAATCCAGCAAGCGGCTTCGTTAGAGCATTCAGTAGAAGAGGCTTCTGTGGTCCAGATTGACTTCGCATTATAAATATATTGCTCGTGACACGAGAAGGGCGGAACGGATTCTGGATGGATCTACTCAGGCCGCGTGAGCGCCCCAAGCGTGCATGGCAGGCGAATAATTCTTGGGGCCGAATCGGGAGTGATCAATGAAAAACCAGAATCGTGCTCAATCGTATGCCAAAGGGAATCGAGCAACTCTGAACTTTCCCTTGATCTTAACTCCAATAAATCAGGCGAACGTCAAGCTCAGCCACCCTGAGCTAGCAATCGAGCCAACCCTGAGGTGAGCTGCCACTTGCGGGTTCGAGCAACCCCAGCCAGCGAAGCGGCTAGGGGTTGGCTGCAGCGCCTTGTTAGGCGTTCCTCAAGTGCTTTCGAATCCAAGTTGGCTTTCGTCTACAATCAATCACGGCCCTGATCTGAACTGTGCTGTCGGCCACCGTATAATAGATTGCAAAAGGGAAGCGCTTAGAGAGTGCTCGATGAAAATCCTTATGAGGCTTTGAATGAATCCCACCGAATACCTTGAGTGTCTCGATGTCTGAATAGAGGTTTGTCAGGAAGTAAGACCCAAGTCCATCTTCTTTGTCTTCGTAATAGTGATAGCCATCAATGAGATCGTTGCGCGCGAGGTCGAGAATCTGCAGCTTCATCGAGTAGCGGCCTCAATCTGTTTTTTGGCGTCGTCCCAATCAATGAACTGTGCCTTGCCTCCCGAAATCAACGCTTCCCGTTCGTCAAGCAAGTCCTTGTGCCATTGGGGAACGTCGATTGAAGCCTCAACTTGGGATATGTTTGACCATATTGCTTCCATAACCACAAGTTTTTCGTGCAGAGGCATTTGCTGTATTTCATCTATTGCGATCATGAAAGGAGTGTATCGGATATTCAGCTTCGCGCAATTCTGTATCGCCTAACGCCAAGCTCAGCCACCCCGAACGGGGGACCAAATTCTGAGCTTGATGTGATGGACTGGACGGAAGTCAGAACAAGAGCGCCGGGTGACGGCTAGGGGTTGGCTGCAGCGCTCTGGTCGTCGGGACGGCTCGTGGACAAGATGGCCGACCGTAGCATCCGACAGGGGCGAAACCGTGGAAGTCAGGAACAATTCAACCACATGGACCGAGGCTCGAGCCAGACTGGTCGTGGCAATATTTCCTCGTGATGGTGAAAATGTAATCGAAACAGATCAATCAGCGAAGTCGCGGAGGCGCAAGCTCGACCCGGCTCTGCGGGTGGAGCGGCGAGACCCGGAACGGCGAAGTGAGATCGGAGAGGTGGAAGAGGGCGTCTGTGACGAGGGGAGTCGGCGGATGGAAGGGGAAAGGGGCATCCAGTCGAATTCCCTCGGCTCAGTCGCCCGATCGAATCGAAAGCGAGCGTTCCTAAACCGAACTAAATCGTTATTTTTTGTATAAGGCGACCGTCAAGCTCAGCCACCCTGAGCGGGTGGCCGAGCCAACCCTGAGGTGAGCTGCCGGTAGCGGGACCGAGCAACCCCAGCCAGCGAAGCGGCTAGGGGTTGGCTGCAGCGCCTTGTTAGCCGCATTGATTCTAATCGAAAAACACAGTTCCTGCCTTGTGTTCAAGATCAAGCCGCTTCGCCCTCTGATTAAAAAGTCTCGGTTCGTTTGTTCGGCCTTTAAATAGGTTGAAATACTCTCCTCCAATTACGAAATCTTCAGACCCAACCAAGCGGAGCTCCTGCCATGCCGTTCCCTTAAGTTTTAGGCCATTGCCGTCCGAAAGTATGACTCGGAATCGAGTATTGCCCATTGCATCTAGACGGGACGATAGCACGCGTCCTTCGAACTTGTAGATTCCTGAATCCGCGCGGGATTTGCGAAAGCGTAACTTTCCTGATACAGTAATAGATTGCCGGGCGCTCAACGTAAGGAAGTTTCCGCCAGTTCGATCGGTTCTATACACGAAATTAAAAGATGCTTTCTCGGTATCCTGCGCCTGTGTCGGCTGGAGCAGTGCGAGAGCAATCGTTGAGATCAGAAGGAGTTTAGTGATCATGGTGTTGGTAATATACGTGTGTTATCATTGTGTAGAATATGGCTAACGTCAAGCTCAGCCACCCTGAGCGGGCAATCAAGCCAACCCTGAGGTGAACTGCCAGTAGAGGGTTCGAGCAACCCCAGCCAGCGAAGCGGCTAGGGGTTGGCTGCAGCGCCTTGTTCGGCTTTCATCGATATCGACTCTACTTGCGATGGAATATACCATAAGTTCCCATCCAAGATAACAGGAACTGCGACGTAGAAGCTACTGAAGCTCCGAAAATATGATTTGGGAAACGACGTATGAATGGCGACGATCTGTGCTTGTGTAACTCTTAGTGGTTGGTGCGACTCGAACTGCGGCTGATCGAATGGAATGAAATGGCTTTTTCCAGCATCATCTACACCATAAAGTGTCGGGGCCTGTTCAAAAGTGAACGGAGACTGTTCAAAAGCGGAATGAGAGACTGTTCAAAAGTGGATTGGGGGTTTTGGGGCGTTGTATTGGGAGACGCGGGAAGCGCCTCGGAGGAGGCCGGAGCGTAGCGGAGGCTGACGGAGAGGCGCTTCCCGCGTGCGCGCCTGCTCCCCGGCCCCAGTGCCCCAAGGATACCAGCCGTTGGGGTGAAGCGTTTGTGGAACGCGCTGGCTTGCGCGCTCGCCTGGTCGATTATCCCGGATTGAAAAGAAGCAGATTACCCACCGTCTCCCGCCAGATTTTGTCCGTCGCACACTTGCAGATTTCAATGCAGGACTTCTCGATGCCAGCAATGCCGCAAGCCAGTTAGGCATCGGCAAAACCAGGCTCTATGAACTCCGCACGGCCTACCTCGCAAATCGTAATTCCTACGCCCCGGCTGCCAGCGGGGGCGCTCGTCGCGCCGACTGGCCGCCCGAAGTTGAACGCTTTCTCCAAGAGTTTCTGCCGCTTCAGAACCCACCCAATTACCAGTTAGTCGCCGACGAACTTGAGCGACTCTGCGGATTCGTTCGGGCGCGCTCGGTCGTCGAGACCCACGTCAAAGCGCGCTACGCCCATCTGGTGCCCTCGCCGACCCGCAAGCCTCGCGTTTATCGGCGCTTCCGTCGCGCTCGCATCGGCGAACTTTGGCAGCACGACAGTTCGATCCACCAATGGTGGGGCTCTTCTGGGTTTACAGTGGGAAAGTGAAGAGGGTTTGAACGGAGGTGGTGGATGCGGGTAGGAAGGAGGGCGATGAAGGATACAGAGTTTTACACGCAGATCCTGGGATTGAAGAGTCCATGGGCGGTTGAAGAGGTGGACTTGGCCGTGAGCGAGAAGCGGGTGGTGGTCCGGCTCGGATATGAGCCGGGGACGTTGTGGGCCAGTGAGGATGGGGAGCATCGACTTCCGTGCCACGACCATGTCGAACGCTTCTGGAAGCACATGGATACGTGCGGGTTCGAGACGTTGCTGGCGGCGCGAGTGCCGCGGCTGCGGCTACCGGATGGGCGGGTGGAAAGCGTGCCGGTGCCGTGGGCGGGGAAGGGCAGCCGCTTTACGCTGCTCTACGAGCGTTTTGCCATCGAAGTGATCCGAGCGTGCTCGACGGTGAGTGCGGCGGCACGACTGCTGGGACTGAGCTGGGATCAAGTTCACGGGATCATGCGACGGGCCGTCGAGCGGGGGCTTGAGCGTCGCGATCTGAGTGGATTGCGCTACGCCGGACTCGATGAAAAGAGCTTCGGCGGTGGGCAGAGCTACATTTCGCTCATGACTGATCTGGAAGGCAGCCGGGTGCTGGAAGTCACTGACGGCAACGACAAGCAGAGCGCGGCAGTCCTTTGGCAATGCCTGCCCGAGGATGTCACCGCGGACTTGAAAGCCGTGGCCGCCGACATGAGCGGGCATTTTGGTGCCAGCGTCGCAGACTACGCCCCGCAGGCTGATCTGGTCCACGACCGCTACCACATCAGCGCCCATCTCAACAAAGCGGTGAGCCAGGTCGTGCGCGCCGAAAACAAACGCCTGCAAGCCATGGGAGACGAACGCCTCAAAGGCACCCAGCGCCTCTTCGGCTACAACCCCGATCATCTCAGAGAGGAGGATGTTGCTCGCTTTTCTCAACTGCGTGACTCCGATCTCAAGAGCGCTCGCGCCTGGGCCATCAAGGAAAACCTCCGCCGCTTCTGGAACTTCCGCTACGAGGCCAATGCCCGCAAGTTCTTCGCGGCTTGGTATGGCTGGGCTCGCCGCTCCCAGCTTGAACCCATCAAGAAGGTGGCCAAAACCCTCAAAAACCACTTTGAGAACATCATCACCTTCCTGCGCCATCGCATCACCAACGCGGCTACCGAAGCTCTCAATTCACGAATCCAATCCCTCAAGTCCGCCGCCCGTGGGTTCCGTTCCTTCCTCAACTACCGAACCAGAATCCTCTTCTTCCTCGGTAGGCTCGATCTTTTCCCACTGTAATCCCAGAAGAGCCAATGGTGGCCCGCCGCCGCTAAACAGACTTTACTGCTCACCGTCGACGACCATTCGGGCCTGAATCTAGCAGGTCGCTTCGTGGAATCCGATACCACTTGGAACCATTTCGGACATTTCCGCGAATCCTTCGAGACCTGGGGCCTGCCGCAGATCGTTTACACTGATGGCCTCAGCCTCTTCGGGCCAAGTTCCAGCGGCGATCACTGCGATCCTAAGAGTGAATTCCAACGCGCCCTCCGCGGACTCGGCGTCGCTCACTTAGTGGCACCGACCCCACAAGCTAAGGGTAAGATCGAGCGCCGTTTCGGGACTTTCCAGAGACGGCTCGTCACACTACTCGCCCATGCCAGCGCCAAAACTTGGCCCCAGGCCGACGAAATTCTTCAGATGGAGATTGCCAGGCAGAACCGTACCGTCAATCGCTCCACCGGCAAGGTCCCGCTCCATCTGTGGGAAGCGCAGTCGCTTGGCGACAGCGGGCGCATGCGCCCCATCCCGCCTTCCGCGCTCCTAGACTTACACCTCTCAATCCGCTGCTCCCGCCGGGTGAACAATGACCACACCATCGACTTCGATGGCTCCAACTACGAGATCTCCAACACCCAGCGCAAGAGCGTCACCATCGTCCACCATCCCGGAAGCCGTTTCTGGGTCGTCGAACACCCTCCCAAAACCGTCTGGCCCCCCATTCTAGGCCACTTCAGCCTCTAAAATCGCTGTTCGCTTTTGAACAGGCGAGAATTCCGCTTTTGAACAGTCGCCGACATGCCGGACGCTATTAATTGCCACTTCCGCCGCGACCCGTCACGACGACCAGGGCGCTGCAGCCAACCCCTAGCCGATCACCGGCCGCTGTTGCACTGACTTCCGGCTGGCAGTTCACATCCTTCTTCAGAGTTCGGATCCCCGTTCGGGGTGGCTGAGCTTGACGTTAGCCCCATGAAAACAATGCTCGCCCGCAAGACCACATTCGGTAATCTTGCGGGATGATCGCAAAAGAACGTCTGGCTCCACTAGTCGACCGATGTCGCTCGGAAGGCGCGACAATGGTCGCTCTTTTTGGTTCGACAGCGCGAGGAGATGACACAGAGGAGAGCGACATTGATCTCCTAGTCGATTTCGCCACACCCAAGAGCCTTCTTGCGTTCATCGAACTTGAGAGAGACCTATCCGATTTGGCCGAACGCCCAGTCGACCTAGTCACAAGGAATTCATTGAATAAGCACCTTCGTAATAGTGTTTTATCTAATATGACTCTGCTTTATGGAGCGTGATGACGAAATCTATGCGCAGCATATCCTAGACGCTATTTCACGGATCGAACTCTATACGGCAGGCATTGAGCGTTCGGTATTTTATTCTACACCTATGATGCAACATGCAATTATTCGGCAGCTTGAAATTATCGGTGAAGCCACCAAAATGCTCTCGATGGACTTTCGGGACCACCGCCCGAACATTCCATGGAAGAACATAGCGGGCATGCGAGACAAATTGATACATCAATACTTTGGAGTGGATCTCGACATGGTATGGGGAACCGCAATTGAAGACACTCCTCTGATGAAGACAGCCATTCAAAATACTCCTGAGGGCTAACAAGGCGCTGCAGCCAACCCCTAGCCGCTTCGCTGGCTGGGGTTGTTCGAACCCGCTACCGGCAGTTCACCTCAGGGTTAGCTCGATTACCCGCTCAGGGTGGCTGAGCTTGACGTTAGCCTAAAATGAAGTTCACGAGACTCGATCTTGACTATGAGTCACTCAGGCGACGGGCCGACTGCCCGAGTCTGTGCGAACATCAATTAACGGAAATTCGCGTCAAGGTTACGGAAAGCGGTCAAAAATGGTATTGGAATCAATGTCTAAAATGCGGATCAAAGACTGGGAATCGAATTCCGAAGAGCAAGATTGCCGATCCCTTAGTAATTCCCGATTTTGATTTAGAAATCGCTGATAGAGTTTGGGCTCTGTTCCGAGAACGATTTGAGCAGATTCAGGAGGATGAACGCGGAAAGCTACGTGAAGCCTGGAACGCTCAGTATGAGGAGTATCTCCAAAGTGACGAGTGGCTTGCGAAACGCGAACTTGTGATTCAACGCTCCCAAGGAATATGCGAGGGATGCAGAAGCCGTCGCGCTACTCAGGCACATCACAAAACATACGAAAACGTAGGTGAAGAAATCTTATTTGAGTTGATTGCTGTTTGCAAGCCCTGCCATGACCGCTATCACAACACGGGTGCAGGACAAAATTCTTCAAATCATGCGGCGAGGGGGAGCGTGTCGTTCTCAGCGGCGCGTGAGTTGAGGTGGTATTTCCAGAACGAGTCCGTTCTGCGGCTGGCATGGATGCAGCGGAAGGCGAGGACTTTGTCCGCGCCAGGCTCGCCCCAGAACATGCCCGATTGCTTGCATCGCTTTCCGATGAGTGAGCGGCAGCCGGCTTCGACGACTCCGGAGCCGATGAAGTATTTTCTGGCCCGGAAGGTTCCGTATTGCATGCGCGGGATGTTGTTCACGAAGTAGCCCAAAGTGGTTTCCACCTGTGCCACATTGCCGCGAAGGAGGGCTTCCTGGCGCGCCTGCTTGATGATGCGCTCGACCCCGTCGTGAGCGAGGAGTTTTTTCCAGTGATGTCTGCGGCGCTTGTTGCGGGCCTGCTCCGCTTTGCCCCAGAGGGTTTCGATCAGGGTCTGGAGGTGTTCCATGGCGTGGTAGAAGTCCACGATTTGGACGGCATCCGGAAAGTAATCGTGCCCGAGCTTTTCCAAGCCGGGGGCTCCGTCGATGAGCAGGACGGTTTCCGGGGCCGAGAACAAGCCGCGCCGAATGGCCTCGCGACGCAGGCTGATTCCAAAGTCCGAGGGGCTCTGGAAGGCGGAGAGGTAGGTGGTGGAGTCGTGGTCGCGCAGGGGGCGACCTTGGTCATCTTCTTTGGTCTGGGTGAAGACGCAACCGAGCGTGGCCATGCGGGTTTTGGCTTTTGCGTCGGGGGCTTTGCCTTTGCGGCCAGCGAGCTCTTCCCGGCGCATGGGCACTCCGGTGGCGTCCGCGCTGACGTAGAGGATCCTGGCCTCGCAGGGGCCGGGGGCCGATTCTCGTTTTTGCCACGCCACGGCGCACTCGCCCGTGCGGCCAACCACACGCTGGATCTGGCGCTCGGAGACGGAGATGCCGCCAGTTTCCGCGAGGTGGAAGCAAGCCTGCTGGAAGCTGCTTTCATCCGCTCCCTCCAAGCAGATGAGCCGGGCCAGGGCGGGGGTGTAGGCCCCTTCCAGACCGAGGGCCGAATCGGCCGGGAAGTGGCCGCATTTTTTCCCGGGATGGTAGTAGTATTGGCGCAGCAGCGCGAAGGAGCCGAACATGCCCTGGACCATGAGAACCTCGCGCCCCTTGGCTTGTTCGCCGGGCTTGGGGAGGTAGGCCGCGTCAATGCGCTCGGCGGCTTGCTGCAGGAGCATGGCCACCAGTTCGTTGGCTGGTTTGAAGATGGCTGTGCGCACGAGGACTTCCAACTCGGCGACGGCAGTTCCGGCTGGCTCTTTGCTGCGGAACGCGGCGATCAGGTCTTGGATTTCCGCTTCCTGGGCGAGGCAGATGTTTGGGTCGGGCGTTTTTTTTTAGCCCCGGCCTTGCGATCCTGCCTGCTCTGCGCGGTGATCAAGTCCGCATACTCGCCGACAAGAGACTGGAAGCGATGATGGGCATCAATGTTCTCCTGGGCTTGGGCCACCTGATCGGCCGGGACGTATTCGGTCACGTTTCGCCCACCCTCCCTACGCTGGAGATTGAAGTAAGATCCGCTCTGGCCTTGACGGATCACCGAGAGCTTTCCTCGCTCCATGCGGTCGATGGCCGCGATTTGATCAAGGATGGCACGAGGTGCGGTATTTGGGTTCATCAATCAAACGTATATGTAAACGCATATACTTTGGCAGTAAAAATACCTCGCTCAAATGCTTTTTCAGAGATTTTTGTCCTGCACCCTCACAACACAGTATTCCCTCGCTTTTTTCAGAATCTCTTAAATTGTCTAAGGTAAAAATACAGGCTAACAAAGCGCTGCAGCCAACCCCTAGCCGCTTCGCTCTTGGGGTTGCGCGGACCCTCAACTTCCAGAAGATCACCAGACAAATTCGGACTCCCGTTCAGGGTGGCTGAGCTTGACGTCCGGCATGCAGCCTCCGGCGGATGAACTATTCTGAGCCACTTGTCTTTCAACACCATCTCGGCACGGCGATCTAAAAAAATATGCTGTAGATCAGGGTGTTCGAGTATTCGGAAGTTCGTGCGGGAATTCAGTTATTACTTTCAACCAGCATCCAGCATTCTCCTCATCTCTTTTCGCGGAGCGAAAAAAAATATTTTTGCCTGATCAACACTATTGCAATAGCACGGTGATTTCATACCAACATGGAGCGATCAGCCCGGGGTGAACATTCTTCCGCATAATTACGGTTTCAAATCTCGCAAGTCGATTCGTTGATGAAAGACCTGATCGAATGTCCAACAATGGATGTTACTGCCAATCACTTTTGATGTGAGCCGCTTCTTCAAGACCGGCATTCCCCTCTCCTACTACCGACTGTCGATTCCATTCCTAGACCATTTTCCTCCATCAGCCACTTCCCCATTCCGCGTCAATTGCAATTGGATATAGAGAAACTATGCAATCAATACAGACGGGTTGGCATCGAGATAGCGGAGTCCTTCGTTGCTTGGGCGTTTCTGGCCGAACAAGGCGCTGCAGCCAACCCTTAGCCGCTTCGCGGCCGGGTTGCGCCACCCGCCACGGGCAGATGATCACCAGTCAAATCCGAACTCCCGTTCAGGGTGGCTGAGCTTGACGTTAGACTGATTTATTGGAGTTTAGATCAAGGAAAAGTTCAGATTTGCTCGATTCCCTTCGGCATACGATTGAGCACGATTCTGGTTTTCCATTGATCACTCCCGATTCGACCCCAAGAATTATTCGCCTGCCATGCACGCTTGGGGCGCTCACGCGGCATGAGTAGATCCATCTAGAATCCGTTCCGCACTTCTCGTGTCACGAACAATATATTTATACTGCGGAGTCAATCTGGACCACAGAAGCATCTTCTACTGAATGCTCTAACGAAGCCGCTTGCTGGGTTTGACCATCGTCGGCCTGTCGGACGATCGGGTCCTCCATCGTGCAGTCACCTCTTCCGACGAACAAGGCGCTGCAGCCAACCCCTAGCCGGCCTGAGGCAAGCCTTGGCCGACCGATCCCCTTCCCGCAAACACCTTTCCTAGACGTTCGTTGCCCCGCTCAGGGTGGCTGAGCTTGACGGTCGGGCACTGAATCCTGACTTCATGAGCGCTTTCATTGTGACCCGCCAGTTTCTAAGCCATGACTACTGCCTTGCTGAAACTTGTTGAGTCCGTATTTGGTGGTCCGTCTTTTGCTGCTGGCACCAAGAATTCAAATCGGTTCCTATGCCGAAGTATCCGATGAAATCGATCGGCGCGGTCACTTTCGGAATACTAGCGCTATCCACTACTTTGTTTGCGATGTCGTGGCCATACATCTGGCCATTTCTTCTGTTGCTGTCATTTCCGTTCTGGATTCTGTTTATCGTATTCCTCGTCCGCGCATTAAAACCGTAAGAAGTGCGGCACATCCATCAATCAGAAATTATAGTGTTCGGATACTATTAGCTCTTTCTTTTTAGATTCATTCTTAGCCAATGCTGGGAACATGATAAGATCTCCTACAGAAACTTGTGCACTGAAGGCCCGAACAAGGCGCTGCAGCCAACCCCTAGCCGCTTCGCTGGCTGGGGTTGCTCGGTCCCGCCATTGGCAGCTCACCTGGGGGTTGGCTCGGTTGCCCGCTCAGGGTGGCTGAGCTTGACGTTCGCCTGATCTATTGGGGTTGAGATCAAGGGAAAGTTCAGAGTTGCTCGATTCCCTTCCGCATACGATTGAGCACGATTCTGGTTTTCCATTGATCACTCCCGATTCGACGCCAACGGTTATTCGCCTGCCATGCACGCTTGGGGCGCTCACGCGGCAAGAGTAGATCCATCCACGATCCGTTCCGCCCTGCTCTTGTCACGAGCAGTATATTTATAATGCGGAGTCGATCTGGACCACAGAGGCATTTTCTACTGAATGCTCTGACGAAGCCGCTTGCTGGAATTGACCATCGTCAGCCTGTCGGACGCTCGGCTCCTCCATTGTGCAGTCACCGTTTCCGACGAACAAGGCGCTGCAGCCAACCCCTAGCCGACCAGCGGCAAGCCTTGGCCGAACGATCCCCTTCCCGCAAACACCTTGCCTAGACGTTCGTTGCCCCGCTCAGGGTGGCTGAGCTTGACGTTCGCCTGATCTATTGGAGTTGAGATCAAGGGAAAGTTCAGAGTTGCTCGATTCCCTTCAGCATACGATTGAGCACGATTCTGGTTTTCCATTGATCACTCCCGATTCGACGCCAACGATTATTCGCCTGCCATGCACGCTTGGGGCGCTCACGCGGCATGAGTAGATCCATCCAGAATCCGTTCCGGCCTGCTCTTGTCGCGAGCAATATATATTTATACTGCGTAGTCAATCTGGACCACAGAAGCCTCTTCTACTGAATGCTCTAACGAAGCCGCTTGCTGGGTTTGACCATCGTCGGCCTGTCGGACGATCGGGTCCTCCATTGTGCAGTCACCTCTTCCGACGAACAAGGCGCTGCAGCCAACCCCCAGCCGGCCTGAGGCAAGCCTTGGCCGACCGATCCCCTTCCCGCAAACACCTTTCCTAGACGTTCGTTGCCCCGCTCAGGGTGGCTGAGCTTGACGTTCGGCTAGAGAGCTTGAACTCGGGCGACATGTGGATCAAGTTTGTCGACATGGGCATTACACTTTTCATCGAGACTACGATTCCAAGCTATTACACATCGAAGCCTTCTCAAAATGTGCTTCTACTTGCACGTCAGGAGTTGACCCGCCAATGGTGGGATAATCAGAGAGATCAGTTTGACCTCTACACATCTCAGCTGGTGATCGCCGAAGCTTCGCAGGGTGATCCCATCAAAGCTGCAGAGCGCATAAATTTGCTTAATGGCATATCTCTTCTCGATCTTACCGATGACGTAACAGAGCTAGCGAAAGCTTTGATCGTGAAAGGTATTCTTCCCGACATTGCGGGGCGAGACGCGGTTCACTTAGCCGTCGCGGGCATCCATCAGATAAATTTCTTGCTGACTTGGAACTGCAAGCATATTGCGAATCCATTCATATCCGAAAGATTACAGCGTTGCTTTTCTGATTTTCAGGTGCATCTTCCAGTTACATGCACACCTCAACAGTTCTACATCGATGAAGAAGACACTGACGCATAAGACGATTCACAAGAAGCCACTTGATCCCGTAATGGCTGAGGTCCGCCAGGCAAAACTCAAGCTCTTGAAACAGTTCTCATTCGACATAGATGCAATGGTCCGTGATGCTCGTCAGCGTCAGGCTCTTTTGGGACATCCCATTGTTGATCGATCCGTGAAAGCCTAACAAGGCGCTGCAGCCAACCCCTAGCCGCTTCGCTGGCTGGGGTTGCTCGGACCCGCTACCGGCAGCTCACCTCGGGGTTGGCTTGATTGCCCGCTCAGGGTGGCTGAGCTTGACGGTTCGGACCTATGCCCCAGTTTCTCAACGCCCAAATTGCAAACAACATCGTTCGTAATTTGCTTTGTATAAAATTGGCGTATTTGGATGTTGTCCACAATGAGGTTGATTTCCCTATCTGGAAGCCCAAATCAAGCTATTTTCGCACAGCATATTCAGTGCCTATTTTCGAACCTAACCGGATCAGTTTGACTTGCTGATATGGTTTGATCATCAGTCGGCATGGCAATGAGCAAGGCTTTAGATTGACCATCGGACCGGACCACGGGCGGGCGGATCCGAACAAGGCGCTGCAGCCAACCCCTAGCCGCTTCGCTGGCTGGGGTTGCTCGGACCCACTATCGGCAGTTCACCTCAGGGTTGGCTTGATTGCCCGCTCAGGGTGGCTGAGCTTGACGTTAGGGCTCAATACAGTTGCAAAACAACGCATCGCCGATAACCTTCTCGAATGACAGCAATCGAACACAGTCCAGTTCATTCTGACCCTCGCATTGTAAGCGGAGCATTAGTGTTTCGAAACACAAGAGTGTTTGCTCAGAGTCTGCTGGACTATATCAACTCGGGAAACTCAATTGACGAGTTTCTAGAAGACTTCCCATCTGTGGAAAGGGAGCAAGCTATTCAATTTTTAGAAATGACTCGTGAAGACAGTAATTCTTGACGAGAACCTTCCTGTAGTTCTTCGCCATTTTCTCAAAGAGTTCACAGTTGTCACCGTCTACTTCAAGGGCTGGGCGGGAGTTCAAAATGGGCAATTGATCCAACTGATCGATTCTCAATATGACGTTTTCGTCACGGCTGACTCCAAATTGCGCTATCAGCAGAACCTATTGGGACGCAAGATCTCGATTGTTGAGATCCCCCTCATTCAGAAAAAGGACATTCCAAGATATATTGATCGGATTGTCTCTGCTGTTCATGACTCTGAACCCGGAGGCTACATAAAAATACAGCCCTAACAAGGCGCTGCAGCCAACCCCTAGCCGCTTCGCTGGCTGGGGTTGCTCGGTCCCGCCATTGGCAGCTCACCTTGGGGTTGGCTCGGTTGCCCGCTCAGGGTGGCTGAGCTTGACGTTCGGTCCAATGATTCGATTGCCAACACCAAGCGCAAGAATTACTCTAGCAGCATGACAATCACCGCTGATGAAATCCTGACGAAGTCGCTTGAGCTTTCTCCTTCGATGAGGTCCGACTTGGTTGACAGAATCGTTCAGAGCATCGCAACGGATATTGATCCATCACTGGAGCGCCGACACCTTGACGAGATCAAGTCCCGTCGAGCGGAGGTCGACAGTGGCACCGTCCAACTTCTACCTGGCGAAGAAGTGCTACAAGACGCCCGCAAGGTGACCATCGCCCGGTGACAGGGTTCAGTTTCCACCCTGCGGCGAAGCGAGAGTATACGAACGCCATCCGGTATTATTCTGGAGTCACCGACAGTCTCGGTTTGGCCTTCGTCGAGCAGATCGAAAAGGGTATTGCTGACATTCGCCTTCGACCGATGACTTGGCCAATTGCGGAAGACGATGTTAGGCGATACCTCATACGCCGATTTCCCTATGGAATCTACTATACGGTTGAACCGTCTCAAGTTGTAATCTGGGCTGTCATGCACCTCAGTCGTGAACCTGGTTACTGGAGAAAGCGGGTGAAGTGAGACCGAACAAGGCGCTGCAGCCAACCCCTAGCCGCTTCGCTGGCTGGGGTTGCTCGAACCCGCTATCGGCAGCTCACCTTAGGGTTGGCTTGGTCGTCCGCTCAGGGTAGCTGAGCTTGACGGTCGCCTAATATATTGATTTGAACGCCCGGTTTAGGACCTTACTATTTTATTCGTCCGAGTATCGTTCTCATCATCTCCTAATCGTTCCGCATCCCTCTGCTTTCCTGGTAATCTCGTTTGTCTGTCATTTTCGGCCACGCTTTCGCCATCACGAGGAGATATGTGCATGCCCTCAGTGACTCGGACCTCCTACAGCAAATCGCGCTCTTCCCGACTTCCGTATCGTGTTCCTGCCGGACGCTATTGATTGCCACTTCCGCTGCGACCCGTCACGACGACCAGGGCGCTGCAGCCAACCCCTAGCCGATCACCGGCAAGCCTTGGCCGACCGATCCCCCTTCCAGCAAACATCTTGCCTAGACGTTCGTTGCCCCGCTCAGGGTGGCTGAACTTGACGTTCGCCTGATATATTGGGGTTTAGATCAAGGAAAATTTCAGATTTGCTCGATTCACTTCGGCATACGATTGAGCACGATTCTGGTTTTCCATTGATCACTCCCGATTCGACGCAAAGAATTATTCGCCTGCCATGCACGCTTGGGGCGCTCACGCGGCATGAGTAGATCCATCCAAATTCCGTTCCGGCCTGCTCCTATCACGAGCAATATATTTATAATGCGGAGTCAATCTGGACCTCAGAAGCATCTTCTACTGAATGCTCTAACGAAGCCGTTTGCTGGATTTGATCATCCTCAGCCTGTCGGACGCTCTGGTCCTCCATTGTGCAGTCACCGTTTCCGACGAACAAGGCGCTGCAGCCAACCCCTAGCCGGCCTGAGGCAAGCCTTGGCCGACCGATCCCCCTCCAGCAAACACCTTGCCTGGACGTTCGTTGCTCCGCTCAGGGTGGCTGAGCTTGACGTTAGCCCCATGAAATACAAGTTGACCACAAGCCCCGCTCCGGTCGAAACTCCTGTATGGCAATGGCACTTGAACACTTGACGCAAGAAGCTCTTCAGCTTTCGCACCGTCAGAGGCTGACACTCGCCTCGTTTTTACTCGATTTAGAGGATTCATGTGACGGTCCTTCTGCAGAGTCGGCCTGGGATCGCGAGATCAGCGCGCGTATACAGGCCGTCGATTCTGGATCAGCCATCCCTGTCGCATATGAACATGTGCTAGCCAAGGCAGACTCGATCTTAGAACGGTGACGGTCGTCTTCATCGAAGAGGCCGAGAAAGAGTTCCTCTCTGCAATCACCTACTATTCTGGTATCACCGTTGATCTCGGTCGGCGCTTCAGGAACGAGGCAGATGACTGCATCAGGTGGATATCCGACCGACCAGATCTCTTGAGCGTTCGAGCGTCCGGTCATCGAAGAATAAACTTTAAACGATTTCCATACTACATCCCATACATCGTCAGAAAGGATACTCTTTGGATTCTCGCGGTCGCTCATGCATCTCGAAAACCTGAGTATTGGATCAAGCGCTCAGGAAGAATACAGGGCTAACAAGGCGCTGCAGCCAACCCCTAGCCGCTTCGCTGGCTGGGGTTGCTCGGTCCCGCTATTGGCAACTCACCTCAGGGTTGGTTTGATTGCCCGCTCAGGGTGGCTGAGCTTGACGTTCGCCTGATTTATTGAAGTTGAGATCAAGGGCAAGTTCAGGGTTGCTCGATTCCCTTCGGCATACGATTGAGCACGATTCTGGTTTTCCATTGATCTTTCCCGATTCGACGCCAACGGTTATTCCCCTGCCATGTACTCATGGGGCGCTCACGCGGCAAGAGTAGATCAATCCAAAATCCGTTACGCCCGGCTCCTGTCGTGAGCAATATATTAATAATGCGGAGTCAATCTGGACCTCGGAAGTTTCTTCTACTGAATGCTCTAACGAAGCCGCTTGCTGGGTTTGACCATCGTCGACCTGTCGGACGATCGGGTCCTCCATTGTGCAGTCACCTCTTCCGACGAACAAGGCGCTGCAGCCAACCCCTAGCCGGCCTGAGGCAAGCCTTGGCCGACCGATCCCCTTCCCGCAAACACCTTTCCTAGACGTTCGTTGCCCCGCTCAGGGTGGCTGAGCTTGACGTTCGGACCTATTCTCAGCGTTTCTTCACGTCGGACCGGACCAACAACTTAACTCTCCTACGCTTGAATCTGAATTTGGCGTATGCGCTCGCCTTCGTCTCAAGATTCACTTTGCGGAAGGCCACGTTCACTTCATCAAAGGACCGGACCACGGAAGCACTTCTGTAGTTCGTAATCAGCCATGATCACCAACAAGCGATTTCAAGAGTTTCTCCGTTCCAACGGAACAAGTGTCAGGCAGTGGAAGACACGACCTTCGGGACCACGAACGAGCGGATCCGAACAAGGCGCTGCAGCCAACCCCTAACCTCTTGCTGTCACATCAAACTTGTATCCGCTTCGTGGCGCAACTGCGTTGCGCAGTTCTGACACCCGTTCAGGGTGGATGAGCTTGACGTTCGGACCTATGCCCCATTTTCTCGAAGCCCAAATTTCAAATAACATCGTTCGTAATTTGCTTTGTATAAAATTGGGGTATTTGGAAGTTGTCCATAACGAGGCTGATTTCCGTATTTGGACGCCCAAACCAAGCTATTTTCGCACAGCATATTCAGCGCCTATTTCAGAACCAAACCGGATTAGCTTGACTCGCTGGTATGGTTTGATCATCAGTCGGCATTGCAATGAGCAAGGCTGTAGATTGACCATCTGACCGGACCACGGGCGGGCGGATCCGAACAAGGCGCTGCAGCCAACCCCTAGCCGCTTCGCGGCGGGGGTTGCGCGGACCCGCTATCGGCAGCTCACCTCAGGGTTGGCTTGATTCCCGCTCAGGGTGGCTGAGCTTGACGTTCGGCTTGTGAATCCGGAATTGCGCCAGTCAAACTACTGATCTACCGTTTCTTCCATGATCGATTGGTCAACATGTCCCGTAGTAGAGCGTTCACCCACGAAAGTAAGCGGAACTTGGGTTTTTTCCAACACGCGGGTTCCGGTGGTGGCTCTGTTTCAGAACATCGAAGACGGAGCAACAATCACTGATTTTCTGGATTGGTTTCCCGGTGTGTCCCGGCATCAGGTAGATGGAGTTCTTGAGTTTACAGAGAACAGCCTATTGGAGTCTGAGCCAGCGTAATTGAATGCGAATTCTTTTCGATCAGGGAGCGCCAGTCCCACTTCGAAAGCATCTTCCCGGACACACTGTCACGACAGTCTATCAGATCAGTTGGAATCAGCTTGAGAATGGCACCCTGATCTCAGCGGCTCTTTTGGGATTACAGTGGGAAAAGATCGAGCTTACCGAGGAAGAAGAGGATTCTGGTTCGGTAGTTGAGGAAGGAACGGAACCCACGGGCGGCGGACTTGAGGGATTGGATTCGTGAATTGAGAGCTTCGGTAGCCGCGTTGGTGATGCGATGGCGCAGGAAGGTGATGATGTTCTCAAAGTGGTTTTTGAGGGTTTTGGCCACCTTCTTGATGGGTTCAAGCTGGGAGCGGCGAGCCCAGCCATACCAAGCCGCGAAGAACTTGCGGGCATTGGCCTCGTAGCGGAAGTTCCAGAAGCGGCGGAGGTTTTCCTTGATGGCCCAGGCGCGAGCGCTCTTGAGATCGGAGTCACGCAGTTGAGAAAAGCGAGCAACATCCTCCTCTCTGAGATGATCGGGGTTGTAGCCGAAGAGGCGCTGGGTGCCTTTGAGGCGTTCGTCTCCCATGGCTTGCAGGCGTTTGTTTTCGGCGCGCACGACCTGGCTCACCGCTTTGTTGAGATGGGCGCTGATGTGGTAGCGGTCGTGGACCAGATCAGCCTGCGGGGCGTAGTCTGCGACGCTGGCACCAAAATGCCCGCTCATGTCGGCGGCCACGGCTTTCAAGTCCGCGGTGACATCCTCGGGCAGGCATTGCCAAAGGACTGCCGCGCTCTGCTTGTCGTTGCCGTCAGTGACTTCCAGCACCCGGCTGCCTTCCAGATCAGTCATGAGCGAAATGTAGCTCTGCCCACCGCCGAAGCTCTTTTCATCGAGTCCGGCGTAGCGCAATCCACTCAGATCGCGACGCTCAAGCCCCCGCTCGACGGCCCGTCGCATGATCCCGTGAACTTGATCCCAGCTCAGTCCCAGCAGTCGTGCCGCCGCACTCACCGTCGAGCACGCTCGGATCACTTCGATGGCAAAACGCTCGTAGAGCAGCGTAAAGCGGCTGCCCTTCCCCGCCCACGGCACCGGCACGCTTTCCACCCGCCCATCCGGTAGCCGCAGCCGCGGCACTCGCGCCGCCAGCAACGTCTCGAACCCGCACGTATCCATGTGCTTCCAGAAGCGTTCGACATGGTCGTGGCACGGAAGTCGATGCTCCCCATCCTCACTGGCCCACAACGTCCCCGGCTCATATCCGAGCCGGACCACCACCCGCTTCTCGCTCACGGCCAAGTCCACCTCTTCAACCGCCCATGGACTCTTCAATCCCAGGATCTGCGTGTAAAACTCTGTATCCTTCATCGCCCTCCTTCCTACCCGCATCCACCACCTCCGTTCAAACCCTCTTCACTTTCCCACTGTAAACCCAGAAGAGCCATCTCAGCCGCTGAGAGAGACGGTTACAATCTCCTCATGACGACAGACCAAAATCTAAAGTATCAGCAAAATCTGAAAAGCAGACGGATTGCCATCATTGTCCTTCTCTCTACAAGCTGGCCACGAATACAAAAACGAATTACTGAGATCAACGAAGCCATCGCAAACTCCGGCATAGGAACATACATTGAGGTTAAGATATGAGCCGAACAAGGCGCTGCAGCCAACCCCTAGCCGCTTCGCTGGCTGGGGTTGTTCGGTCCCCCTATCGGCAGCTCACCATGGGGTTGGCTCGATTGCCCGCTCAGGGTGGCTGAGCTTGACGTTAGGCCATAAAAGTGAAAATGAGTCAGCTTCCAGCCTCAAGCCCTGATTTTCAAATCGGACGTCTGAAAATATGGATTACGGGAAGGCAATTTTCCGATTCATCAGACTTTTGGGACGGCAACTGGCTGAATATAATCGCGAATTGCTCAGATCAGGGAGCGGCTGTCTCCATTCAAGGAGCGTTTATCCGGATCGACGAAATTGAAATTCTGCGAAATGGGGCTCAGATTATGAATGGCGCGTGTGAGGGAAAGGCAGCTTTACAAACAATATAACCAAATTTGACTGTATTACTCAATTGCAACCGGCTCGGACAAATCCAAGTGACTTGCTCAATCACTCCTGATGCATTGATTCAAAGTCACAAATTCTTTTTTGATATTGATCAGTCATATCTCAATGACGCACTGCTTCAATTAAATCGAATTCTGAGAGACTACCCAATCCGAAACGAAGAAGCTGAAAATTCGGCCTAACAAGGCGCTGCAGCCAACCCCTAGTATACTGTAACGCGCTATATTGCGTATTGAGTCGCGCTCATCGGAGCGGTATGTGGGTGGATGGCAAATCGATACCGCATCACTTTAACCGAGTCCGAACGTGAGTATTTGAGCGCGCTGGGCCGGACTTCCAAAACCGACGCCAGGCGATATGTGCATGCTCGAACGCTTTTACTTTGCGACGTTGGCGAGCACGCGCCGAGTGGCGTAGCATGGAAGGTGGCGGATGTCGCCAGCGCTCTGGGAATCGGTGTTCGCACCGTCGAACACATCAAGGAGCGCTTCGTGGAGGATGGGTTGGAGGCAGCGCTTGGACGCAAGCCGAGAACCGGTCCTCCGAGGATTACCTTCGATGGAGCCTTTGACGCGAGGGTGACCGCCTTGGCGTGCTCCGATCCTCCCGATGGACGCGCCCGGTGGACCGTCCGTCTTCTCGCCGACAAAGTCGTGGAACTCAAGATTGCCCCCAGCGTTTCGACGATGACCATTCAGCGGTCTCTAAAAAAAACGAATTACGCCCTCATCTGAGCAAATATTGGAAGATCCCTCCAGACGGCAGCGCCGCTTTCGTTGCTTGCATGGAGGACGTTCTCGAACTCTATCACGCACCCTACGATGCGCGCTTCCCCCTCGTCTGTATGGATGAGTCGAGCAAGCAACTCGTTGGCGAAGTCCACGCGCCCATCGCCAGCGCTCCCGGCAGGGCGCGGATCGAAGACCACGAATACGTCCGCAACGGCGTGGCCGAAATTTTCCTCGAAGTCGAGCCGCTGGGCGGACGCAGACATCTGGAAATCACCGAACGCCGCACCCGCATCCAATGGGCTCAGTTCATTCGCAGCATGCTCGACGAACGCTATCCCCACGCGACCAAGGTGCGCTTGGTCATGGACAACCTCAATACGCACAACATCGCTTCGCTCTACGAAGCCTTCCCTCCCCAGGAAGCTCGCCGACTGGCCCAACGCCTTGAGATCCACTACACCCCAAAACATGGCAGTTGGCTCAATGTCGCCGAGATCGAGTTCAGTGTCCTTCAGTCCCAATGCCTGAATCGTCGCATTCCTAACATTGAAACGCTGCGCTCGGAAGTCGCGGCTTGGGAGGCCGCCCGGAACGAAGCCGCCCGCACCACTTCGTGGCGCTTCGCCACCGCCGACGCGCGGGTCAAATTGAGACGGTTATATCCGCAGCTTTAGTCGTTACAGGATACTAGCCGCTTCGCTGGCTGGGGTTGCTCGGTCCCGCTACTGGCAGCTCACCTCAGGGTTGGCTTGATTGCCCGCTCAGGGTGGCTGAGCTTGACGTTGGGCCATTTCGTCCTTGCAATCCACACCAGCTTGCCCAATCTTTGTGTATGCGGACAAATATTGAACTTGATGACGAATTGGTATCGCAGGGTCTACAGATCTCTGGATTGCGGACGAAGAAGGATCTTGTGAACACAGCCCTTCGTGAATTCGTCCGAAGAAGCGATCAAAAGAAGATTCTTGAACTCCGAGGTAAGATCCAGTGGGAAGGAGACCTCAACCTAATGCGCCAGAACCGATTCAAATGACTCTGGTTGATACCGGAGTCTGGATCGACTTGTTCAAAGACGTCCAATCGCAGAAGGTCTCCACATTGGTCCAACTATTAGAGGCGGATCAGACAATCTGTTTTACTGGGGTTGTCCTCCAGGAACTGATGCAAGGATGCAAGACCGAGACACAGGCGCATTCCATTGAAGTCCATTTTGCACCCTACATTGAGATCTTCCCACAGAGGTCTACATATCGTTTAGCTGGCAAGATCTATCGCGACTGTCGTTCACATGGGTATACCGTCCGCAGCGCAATCGATTGCTTGGTCGCGGCCTGCGCTCTTGAGGTTGACTGCGAGGTTCACCACCAAGACCGAGATTACGATTACATTCAGCAGGTTTGCGGACTCCGAGTTTGCGAATGAATGCGGCCCAACAAGGCGCTGCAGCCAACCCCTAGCCGCTTCGCTGGCTGGGGTTGCTCGGTCCCGCTACTGGCAGCTCACCTCGGGGTTGGCTTGATTGCCCGCTCAGGGTGGCTGGGCTTGACGTTAAGTCCAGATACAAAAAATGCTCTCGACAAACGAGTCAATCGCTGAACTTGCTACCATCAGAGCCGATTTGCAGTCGCTACTGATACAAATAGCAGTTCAGGAGCACGTCCCGACATTAATAGGACTACTATCGAACATAGGAGGGTATTGCGCGAACCACGTGATTCAGATCCAAGGGTGGGCTACTTCGGGAGGCGTAGACGACATCGACCTAATTGCATACTCATCAAGATGCATATTTAAATCAAATCTTATGCTCCTGTATTATCGTAGATTAGAGCCACAGGTGATGTTCGATGTTATGTGGAGTGAGCCCTAAATTTTCTAGGACCGCCAAATCCTTCAAATCAGCATCTTCACGATTCGCACTCTGGTAGGAGTTCGATTGTCGGTAAGCGGACACCAGTCTACAAAGAGCTAGCAATACTCACTAGGGAGATCGAAGAATACGAGAGTTTCTATAAGCTATTTTCGAAATATGCCCATCCATCAGCTTATCTTTTGATGGGAGAGCACAACGAGGTATGGTCCGGCTACGCAAAAGAAATATTCCTTGATCGTTCGGTTGCATATGGCAAGCGGTGTCTTTACCTCATGTCGCATTTTAGGCCAGGCTCGACAGAGGTAGCTGGTGAGACCTAACAAGGCGCTGCAGCCAACCCCTAGCCGCTTCGCTCTTGGGGTTGCGCGGACCCAAAACTTCCAGAAGATCACCAGACAAATTCGGTTCCCCGTTCGGGGTGGTTGAGCTTGACGTTCGGTCCAGTGAAATTCCGTCTCGCATATCCGCGCGGCAAGATGCGATACCTGAGAAGTGATCCAAGCCATCAGAGAGAAATTTTTATGCGATCAGTTCGAGTTCTCAAAACACGCTGTCGATCAAACGATACTGCGCAACATCTCGGTCTCTGAATTGCGGGAGGCCGTCTCTCAAGGACAGATCATCGAAGATTATCCGAATGACAAGTATGGCCCGAGTTGTCTTTTGTTCGGCATGACACAAACTGAGCGACCGATTCATTTACAAATCAGTTATCCCAGCCGACCAACGTTGAAGGTGATCACCGCGTATGAACCGGACCCGAATATTTGGGTTGATTTCCGCGTCAGACGAGTAAAATAAATATATGAACGATTCAACCAAAGACGAGCTGGTCAACTACACACTTGAGCGACTTGGGCGTTTTTTCATCATTGAGAACGTTCCTGCAAAGGTATCTGTGAATACAGGCGAACAATTCTTCTCCCCCTCTACTGTTGAAGAGCTTCACAAGTTGATTCTGGGCGACGGTAAACCCGCAAGAACAATCGAAACTCCAGTGTTCGAATATGCGGCATAATACGACCGAACAAGGCGCTGCAGCCAACCCCTAGCAGCCCGTCGGACTTGGAGCTGCCAGTTTGGCGGCGGATTTTGTTGGTTAAGTTAGGATTGGCGGTTGGCGAGCGGTTCGGAGAGTCCGATGACTGCCGAGGAGTCAGCGTGAGGAGTTGAGACCGGCTGCCATCATCCATGAGGGCGTGATAGCGGGCTGCTTACGCCCTTGCGATCCTCATTCCGAGTCCGAAGAGGCGTTTGAGGTTGTAGGAGGTAGTGACCAATGACCATTCCAAGGCAGCCTTCTCTTTGCCGCGTAGGAGCAGGCGTCGGAATCCCATGGCTTCTTTGATAATGCCGAAGGCGGGTTCGACGGTTTGTTTGCGCAGGGCGTAAAGTTTGCGCCCAGCCGCGGTGGTGAGTCGGTGGGCCATGATTTCGGTAGGCGGAGCATCGGGTGGCGGTGCGGGCGGGTCGGCTCGGAGTTCCAGATCAGCAATTGTGCGCCCGTGTGGCTGGCGCTTTTGCGCGGCGTAAACTTTCGGGTTCCCGTCTCGGGCTTCCACGCTCGCAACTGCTTCCTGGCTGTAGTAGCCACTGTCGACGAGGACTTGGCTGACGTTGCCGACGGTCGGGCTCACGGACTCCACTCCGGGTTGGAGTTGTTGCTTGTCGTTGGGTGCGTCGGTGAGATGGGCTCCGACGATGAGCATGGTGTCGACCTCCACGGCGGCCTGCGCGTTGTAGCACTGCGCGAAGCCGCTTTTGTCTTTCATAATCCGGCTCTCGGGATCGGTGAAATTATATTGGTCCTTGGGACGAGGGCCTTCGGTGGGCGGATCCGGTGCTTTGCCACGTGCTTTGCGACCGGTGCTCTGCTCGCTTCGTGCGCGGGCGGCGAGCTTTTCGGTGTGGGCCGCGCTTTCCTGCTCGAAGCGGACTTTGGCGCGAGCTTCCAGAGCGGCCTTGGCTTGCGCAAGCTTGGCCAGTCGATCCTCGCGACGTTTGATTTCCTGCGGGATCTCCAGCCCGTCGGCCAGTAGTGGGGTGCTGTCGACATTCTCGGCTTTAGCCAGCAACTCTTGGATTTGCTCGCTGGCCAGCGTCATCTGCTCTTCGATTCGACCGTGACTCATCGCGCTGTGGCGACTTGCGTTGGCCAGAAGCTTGGTGCCGTCCAGCGAGATGGTCAAATCTCCCACCTTCAACACTCCTGATCCTGCCGCCAGTTCAAGAACCTGATGAAAGCAACTGCTCAGCAGTTCCGCGTTCTCTCGGCGGAATTTGCAGATCGAGTCGTGGTCAGGATGGTGTCCAGCACACAGGTAGCGCACGGCCACATTCTCGTGCGTGAGCGTTTCGATGCGCCGACTCCCAAAGATCCCCGTCGCGTAGCTGTAAATCAGCAACCCAAGCATCATCGACGGCGGATACTGCGCCGAGCCCGTCCCCCGTTCGTTCTTCTTCGCCGCCCCAAGATTCAACGCCCCTACCGCGTCCATCACGAAATGAACCATGTGCCCTGCCGGAACCCAGTCCCGAAGGTCCGGCGGTAACAGTAGCGGGGTCTCATGATCGACGTTGACGTTTCTCACTGCCATCTTCCCTGTCTGCCAGGTTTCTTGGGTTTTGTCGCGCGTCTAAGTCCGACAGGCTGCTAGACAATCAGCAAGGCTGTAGATAGCAGATCTGACGGGACCACGGACGGGCGGATCCGAACAAGGCGCTGCAGCCAACCCCTAGCCGCTTCGCTGGCTGGGGTTGCTCGTTCCCGCTATTGGCAGCTCACCTCAGGGTTGGCTTGATTGCCCTCTCAGGGTGGCTGAGCTTGACGTTCGGCTTTCCTCCGGCGGATGATATCGTCTGAGCAACTTGTTGATCGCTCCCAACACCGCTTGACGGAACTATAAAATATGGTGTTGCCCGGCAGTGCTCCGAAGATGAACCGTCGGCGAAGATCACCGAAATTCCAACATCAGTCCTTCATCCGCATTCTTTCGCGAAGCGAAATCGAAATTTTTTGGTCATTCTCAGGTCCCACTTTTAGACTGCGGTTCCAGTCATATCTCATTCCACACGCTGCTCAGTTTCATCTAGTTTACGGCATTCCCCTTATCCGAACGGCCAATAGTAAAATGCATACGGTCAAATTCAAGGAGGGGTTGGCATCGTGATTGCAACACCCTTCGTAGCTTGTGCGGTTATAGCCGAACAAGGCGCTGCAGCCAACCCCTAGCCGCTCCGCCGCCAACTTTGCTCAACGACTTTCCTCCCGTTGATCACAACCCGTAGTTCGCATACCCTTTCTAACTCCGAATTCCCAAAAGGAGGATGGGCCGACGCATCTAAAAATTGAGAAGGTGCAGGAGGAAGTCGTGATCCCAGGCGGCGACGAGTTGCTTGGTCTTGATGCTACGTTTTTTGGACTTTTCGCGAGAGAGCAGATTCAAAGCTAGGCGGCGCAGGGTGGCGAGATTTTCGGCGGCATGAGCGGTTCGAAGCGCGGGAACCATCTTCGCGCAGGATGACGTCCCACACCCAGTGGCAGAAGTTTTCCACGCCCCAATGTCCGCGGACGGCTTGAGCGAAGAGTTCGACGTCGAGGGGCAGGCTGCTCAGGAAGTAGCGTCTTTCGATGCTGATTTGACCTTTGATTTCGCGGCTGGATTCGACCATTCCGACGCTTTGCAGACCTTCCCATTGGCTGACGTCTTCGAACCAGTCGATGGCGACGCTTTGGAAATAGCGTCGGATTTCCAATCGCCCGTGGCCTTTGTCGGCGGTTTCCAAAATGGAAAATTGGGGGCGGTTTGCAGCTTCTTCGTGGATGGTTTGGGTGCCGCAAGGCTCTGGAGCTCACGGTCGAATTCGGCATCGAGGAAGCTTTTGACCTCCGCGTGGATGGTCTGACGATTGCTTTTGAGAGCGAGAACGTAGTCGGCGTCGGCCTCGATGAATTCTCGGGCGATCTCTTTCTGGCACCCCACCCTAATCGGTGCTCACGATGCAGCCACCGAGTTCCAACGCTTGCAGTAGCGTGGGAACCGCCGTGATTTGCCGTCGCTTCGCTCCGCCCTGCGGGCTGCCTGCCGCAGGCCATCTCCCTTTGGTCGGTTCGTTGGTTTTGTCGGGCACTTCGAGCTGACTCGGGACGCGTCGATTGCTGCTGGCCTAAGCATTGACGATGGAGCGCACGTTCCCTCCGTCCTGGCAGGCTGCGCGGAGGGCTTTGCCGTCAACGGCGATGATTTCCCGGTCGATGTGTTCGCGCACGGTCTGCGTCCACCTCATGAAACACTCGTGGAAACTCGCTGGATCGATCAACGAAAACACGCGATTGAAAGTGTCGTGGCTGAGGATGCCGTTGGGTAACTTCAGAAACGTTCGGAACCATTTTCCCTTGGCCCGACCGAACTCTCCCATGTCGTAGAAAGACGTGCCTGCGCACAAAAGTGTCGAGATCGCAATCACCAGAATGTCGCTCAACTCATGATAGCGAGTGCGCGAAATTCGCGGGTCTTCGATGGTTTTGAACTCTTCGATCAGGCTTTTTTGGATGGGATGCGTTTCGGGCATACACTCCATCTAGGCAGATTAAAATATCGTACCAGACCAAACTTCTTCTATCGCGATCTTTTTTGATGCGGCGGCCCTGCAAAAGGGGGTCATTCATATTGACACATCTTCCAAATTCATCCGCAGATCGAAGAATCTCGCAGCCAGCGAATCGCTTTTTATCAAAAGCGCATTTTGCCCAGATGAATGACCGTCCCGAATGGCGTTGAGTCAAGCGATGTTTGGGATACGGCGTTCAGCTGATTACAGAGTATTTTGATCCCAGATCCGCCTTATCTTAACGCCATTCATGACCGTCCCCTTCACACCCTCTCAATAGAGCGCGAGGCTCCTACCGATCCATGTTGTCCCCGAATCGTCGTCAAATGATAGATTTGGGCGGTCCGCGGGCAAGGCCACGGCTTGGCTGGAGCCTCGCCCTGCGGTTTCGGTGCAATTGCAGGATCACAAAACCGCCACCGCGCCGAAGCCTCTGTCGGGCAACCCGTGAGATTGCGGATCACTCCGGCGGCAAAATCGCTGGCTCCCGATCCGGCAGCACGACTTCGAAAGGTTTCTCGGAGCCCCTCGCAAAATTCCCGTTACCCCCCTTTTGAAGAACCACGACATCCGGCTTCCACCTCGGCGGATCCGCCTCGGAGTATGTCTTGCTGACCACGAAAGCCGTCTCCGCACCGTCTTCCGCGGAAAGGTTCGTCACGACGAAATGCTTCTCGATCTCCAGCTTCTCCAGATCGCTTTCGGTGAGATACCTTCCCTCGACCATCCGATCGCAATACTCCGCCAGTGAAGTCACCCCGGAATCTGCGGGCCACTGCAATCGGAGATCGCCTGTCGTCGAACCATCCAAAGCCATCGTTTGCGCCACGATCTGAAATTGCCGTGCGTTGTTCAATTTTCGAACGATCTCGCCACGAACCGGCCCACTGGAAACCGCCGGAACCGCGAGACTCCAAATCACCGACAGGGACGCCAAAGTCACAACTGCCATTACGGCAATGTTCAGACAAGGGCTCAGTCGGGAGCGAGTGTCCGGCTTGCCGCCAGATTTCTCAGTCGGGCATTTCATCGCTTTCTCATTTGAACCGCTGAGCATCGAGGGTTCGAGACCGAATTTCCGGGAAGGATCGGTAGGAGATTTCTGGGCGGCGGCGCTTCGTTTGCGATAGAACGGAGGTTGCCTATTAACGAAAAATAAGAACGCTGTCTCGCATTCGCTCGGCTCTTCATTGCAGTCAGGATGACAGGTCGAAACGAAAGCGTTGCTCCGCAACGATGATGGCGCAGTCCTCTCTCGGCTGTCATTCCAAGGTAAGACGAAGAGCGATCGACCGCCTTTCACTTCTTTGCCCTCTTCCGAAAGGAAATCTCTGACTTTTCAGGACATCCGCGGCTGGCGACTGATCGGAAATGGCCGTCAATTCGCCGTTGTCCCGGTCGTCAGGCCTTCCACGATCCTCCGCTGGAAAAAAGCCACGAGCACGAGCAGCGGCGCGACGCTGACGACGATCGCGGCACCGATCAGGCCCCACGGCAGCTCGAAGAGGCTACCGCCGCTCAAGCCCGCGATTGCGACCGTGACCGTCTGAGCCTCCGCTCGAGGCAGAAACGTCAGAGCCAGCAGAAACTCGTTCCACGACGCGATGAAGACGAGCAACCCCGACGTGACCAGCCCAGGGCCCGATAGCGGCAGGATGAGATGCCAGAGCGTCTGGACCCGCCCGAGGCCGTCCATGATTCCGGCCTCGTCGATTTCCCTCGGGATGGTCCGGAAGAACGCCGTGAGAAAGAGGATCCCGATCGGCAGATTGAAGGCCGCGTAGGGAACGATGAGCGACAGCGGGTTGTTCGTGAGACCCGCCCAGCGCACGACTTCGTAGAGCGGAAAGAAGAAAGCGATCATCGGAAAGAACGAGATCGCGATCAGAAGCCCCACGATCACCGGCCCACCCCGCGGCCGCAGCCGGGCGAACGAATACGCCGCCGGCACGCTCACCGCCAGACACAGCACCGTCGCGCACGAGCTGATGAAAAAGCTGTTCCACAGAAACCGCGCGAAGGGCCGCCGGGCGAAAAGATCGGCGAAGTGTTCGAAGCTCCAGTCGCGCGGGAAATAGGTGACCGGCAGCGCCGTGATCTCGGCGTTGGTTTTCACCGCCGTCACGAACTGCCACCAAAGCGGCCCCAGGCACCAGAGCAGCAGCCCGAGCAGAATGAGCGCCCCCCAGATCCGGCCCCTCACGCCCGCTCCCTCCCCAGCACGGCCCAGATTGCGACGGTCATTACCGCCATCACGCCGGCCCCCACGACCAGTAGAGCCGAGCCGTAGCCGAAGTCGAGGTAGCGCATGAAATTCCGATACGTGTAGACCGCCACCGTCTCCGTCGCCCCGCCCGGACCGCCGCCGGTCATCACGTAGACGAGGTCAAAAATCCCGAACGACTGCAGAGCCCGGAAGAGCACCGCAACGAAGATCGTCGGTCGCAGCATCGGCAGCGTGATGCGCGCAAATTGCTGCACCCGCCCCGCCCCGTCGATGGCCGCCGCTTCGTAGAGCTGACCCGGGATCGTCTGTAATCCAGCGAGCACCAGAATCGCGATGAACGGCGTCGTCTTCCACACGTCCGCCAGCACGAGGGCTGAAAACGCCGTGCCCGGTCGTCCGAGCCACACCACCGGACGCTCGATGAGTCCCGCTCCGCGCAGCAGGTCGTTCACGACGCCGAATTGATCGTTGAAGATCCAGATCCACCCCAGCGCCAGCGCGGACGTCGGCAGCACCCACGGCACCAGCGCCGCCGTGCGAGCGAGCCCGCGTCCGAAGGGCGAATGGTGCACCGCCAGCGCGACGGCCAAGCCCAGAACGACCTCCGCCCCGACCGCCAAGCCCGTGAAAACGAGCGTGCGCCCGACCGTTTCCCAGAAATGCGCGTCCGCCCAGAGCCGCTGGTAATTCAGCAGCCCCGTGAAGACCGGCTGCAGCTCCGTCCCGAGATTCTGCGAAAAAAAACTCAGCGTGACCGTGCGGACCACCGGATACACGGCGACGACCGCGACCAGCAGCAAGGCTGGAGCCAACAGGGCCCAGGCCACCCATCGCGTTTCTCGATTCACGCGGCGACCCTACCGCGACGCGTCGTCAGCCCGCAACGCCACTCGAGCGGTCAATAGTTGCAGCAGCAACCGGTCACGAACGCCAAAGCCAAAACACCAGCCACGAGATAGAACGCATTTTTCATAGATCCGAGCAGTATTTCAAGGAGCGGCGATTTGCAATCGCCGAACCAGCCAAAAGGCGAAGCCTCTGGATTCCCCCTGGCCCCAGTTGAAAGTCGAGGGGGGCATCAAGGAACGGCGCGCTTCCAGCCGCCGCACCAATCCGTGGGCGAAGCCTCACTCCCCCGCGTCGATGTGCCCCGCCCCATCGCCCTTCTTCGAGTTCGAAAGGAACCGCATCTGCAGCAGCTCGACCAGCAGCGCGAAGCCCATCGGCAGGTAGATGTAACCCTTCTCGACGTGCTGTCCGATTCCTTCGAGCACCAACGTCACGCCGATCGTCACGAGGAACGAGAGGGCGAGAATCTTCAAAGCGGGGTGCCGCAGGATGAACTCTCCGATCGGTCCGGCGTAGATCAGCAGGCCGCCGAAGGACACGATCACCGCGAAGCCGATGATGAGGAGATTCTGGGTCAGCCCGACCGCGGTGATGACCGAATCCACCGAAAAGACCATGTCCAGCAGGACAATCTGAAAGATCGCCGCCGCAAACGCACCCTTGACCGCCATGGTCCGACCGCCGTGGTGCTCCTTGAATTCGACGATGTGGTGGATCTCCCGCACCGCTTTCCACATGAGAAACAGCCCGCCCGCGAGCAGGATCAGGTCTTTCACCGAGAGTCCCATCAGCACGGGGTCGGTCATTTGCACCAGCAGAAACGCCCCGGCGACGAAGACCAGCCGCAGCACCATCGCGAGCAGCAGGCCGATCATCCGAGCCCGTTGCCGCTGGGCGTCGGGCAGCCGATCAACGACCAGCGAGATGACAAGGATGTTGTCGATCCCGAGCACGAGCTCGAGACCGATGAGGAGGGCCAACGTCGCGAGCGCGTCGAGCGTCATCGCGTTGGCCAGCATCGAAGAAAAATCCATGTCCATCCTTCGACTATCGGTTGGAGATTGCGGGTCAGTCGACGAGCGAATTCGCCGCGATCCGCGCCGCGCCGAGCAGGGCCGCTTGATCGTTGAGCACGACCTTCACCGGCATCGATTCCATGAGGGATTCCAGGCGCCCCTTGGCGTTGAAGTCCGAGATGAACGCCGAGCCGCGCAGCTTCCACAGCATTTTCGCCGGGATCCCGCCGCCGAAATAGACGCCGCCGGTCGCCATCGTCTTGAGCGCGAGATTGGCCGCCTCGTTGGCCAGCGCGTGGGCGAAGATTTCGATCGCTTGCGAACACATTTTGCACGTCCCTTCCTCGGCGGCTCCTTCGATCACCTTGCCCGGGTCGTCTTTTTTGAAGGCCTCGACGACGGCCGGAGTCTCCTGACCGTGGCCGGAATCGCGCAGGAAGGCGTAGATATTCTGGATGCCCAAGCCGGAGGCGACCCGCTCGATGCTGACGTGGCCGAAGCGGGCTTGCAGGTAGCAGAGCAGCTCGATCTCCAGTTCGGAGCGCGGCGCGAAATTCGCGTGCCCGCCCTCCGAGGCCCACGGCAGATGCCGGGTGCCGTCCCAGAACAGCCCGGCCTCCCCGAGGCCGGTGCCGGGCGAAATGATGCACCGGTTCCCGACCGGCGAGACGAGTCCGTCCTGCAAGGTCTCGAAATCGTCGTCGGCCAGCTCGGCGATGCCCGCCGCGTTGGCCGCGAGGTCGTTGATGAGCACGACGTGGTTCGTCCCGAGCTCCGACGCGAGAGACGCGCCGTCGATTTCCCATTTGAGGTTGGTCGGCTGCGCCCGGTTGTTACGGACGACTCCGGGGACGCCGAAGCAGACGCCTTGCACCCGGTCGCCCGACTTCGCGAGAAACTTCGCGACGATTTCCTCGAGCCCGCCGTAGTCCGCGCTCGGATACCGCTTGTTGCGGACGAGGGTCAGTTTGCCGCCTTTGCCGTGCTCGAAGAGCGCGAGATTCGCCTTGGTCCCACCGACGTCACCCGCCAGCAAATAGGTCGTCTTGGTCGACATGATTTACTGCTCCCCCTGGGGATAGTGATGCCACTTGTGACCGTCGCGCTCGACGAGCTCGTCCGACTCCGGCGGGCCCCAGGAACCGGCGGCGTAATTCGGGAAACTTCCGCGGCGGCAGCGCCTTCCAAACGTCGAGAATGGGGTTCACGATTTGCCACGAGGCGTCAACCGAGTCGTAGCGATGGAACAACGTCGTCTCTCCGATCATGCAGTCGTAGAGCAGCGTCTCGTAACCCGTCGCCGCCATCTCTTCGCCGAATTCATTGTAATTAAAATTCAGCGGCACGTTCGCGATCTTGATCTTCGGTCCAGGTCGCTTGGCGTGGATGTCGAGCGTGATTCCTTCCTCGGGCTGAATGTGCATCACCAGCCGGTTCGGCGGAATCTGTTGTTCCACCTCCGCCCCAAACAACAGCAACGGTGCCCGCCGAAATCCGATCACGACCTCCGTCGCGTGCGCGGCCAGCCGCTTTCCGGAACGAATGTAAAACGGCACCTCGGCCCAGCGCCAGTTCTCCACCATCAGCTTCATCGCGACGAACGTCTCGGTGTTCGATTGCGGATTCACGTCCGGCTCGGTGCGGTAGGCCGCCACGTCCTTGCCGTCGATCTGCCCGGCATCATACTGCCCGCGCACCGTGTTCTCAATCACCTCCTGCGGGTCCATCGGGCGGATCGCCTCAAGCACCTTGACCTTCTCGTTCCGAACCGCATCGCCGCTCACCGAACTCGGCGGCTCCATGGCGATCAACGACAGAACGGAGAGAATGTGATTCTGCACCATGTCGCGCAACACACCGGAGTGATCGTAATACCCACCGCGCATTTCGACCCCCAGTTCCTCCGCGACGGTGATCTGCACGTACTCGATGTAACGCCGGTTCCACACCGGCTCGAAAATGGAATTCCCAAACCGGAAGACCATGATGTTTTGCACAGTTTCCTTCCCGAGGTAATGGTCGATCCGGTAGATCTGCGATTCGTCCAGCGTCTTCGTCAGCTCCTTGTTCAATGCCCGCGCACTGTCCAGATCGTGCCCGAAAGGCTTCTCGACGATCACGCGCCTCCACGCGCCATCGACCTCGTCGGTCAATCCGACCGCAGCCAACTGATCCACCACCTTCGCGAAAAACGATGGCGAGATCGCCAGGTAAAACAGCACGTTTCCCGGGATGTCCCACGCCTTCTGAGCATCCTCGATCCGCGCCTTTAACGTTTCGAAGGTCTTCACGTCGTTGAAATCGCCCGGGACGTAATACAGTCGCTTGGCAAAATCTCCCCAGATCGTCTCGTCAAACGGCCGCGTCGCGAATTCCTTGATGTCCTCCGTCGCTTTCGCCTGGATCGACTGATCGTCACCCGGCGTAGACGCGCAGCCGATGACCGAGAATTTCTCCGGCATCAGGCGCAGCGCCTTCAGATTGTAGAGCGCCGGCATCAGCTTGCGCTTCGTCAGGTCGCCCGAAGCGCCAAAAATGACAATCGTGCACGGATCACCGGGCCGATCGTGGCCGGTCAAAGGGGTCTTTTCTGCCATGCGAAGGGTCTACCCACCTCCCGCCCTGAAGTCAGCAGAAAAGGGCCTACGCCGGCGGCATTTCTGCTGTCAGATTAGACGCTCATAGTCTGTCGATTTTGCATCCCAGCTTCCGGCCCAGCTACCTACCAACTCCCTTTTGAAGCTCAGTCGCCTGAGACCACGATATTCTGCCTCGATCCCGGTGAAAACGCTCTGTCCTCCATTGGCTGTCTGGCCTAGAACCGCAGCCGCCATGTTTGAAGTCGTCGATTTCGACGCGCTTGGCTCCGATAACGTTGTCGCTCGTTTGCGTCCGCCTCGGGTTGAAGGCTGAACAACTTGCTGGCGATGTGCTCGCCGGTAAACTTAGGGATCTCTCCAGGCGTCCGACGAATCGATCCTTTAGTCAACTTCGGCGGCAAAACTACCGTCCGCGCCCGTTCAGGGTAACGATGTCCACCTCGGTGAGATTCACGTCTTTAAACGTCACCGTCACACCGTCTGAATCCACTACCTTAAGGTCCCACGTCTCTGACTCCTCAGTTTCGTCAAATTTCACCGCGAGCTTTCCACCCTCGGCGAGCGTCTGTTGATTCGAGAGGAGATTCCCGTCCCAATCGGGATCGTCTGAGGCGGAGATGTAAATCGCTTCGAAGCTTCGGCTGGTTTGGCTGACAATCGTGAAATCCAGATCAGAGGCGCATGCGCAACCGAGGCTGAGAAGGCCGATGCAGAAAAAGAGAAAGTATTTGCTCATGGCTCAGTCTTTTCTCTTCTTCTTTTTCTTTTTCGTGTCCTCGTAGTAACGAGGTTCGCGGTAGATTTTCTTCTGATTGTAGTGCGGATCGTAGTAGACCGGGCGGGATGGCTCGCGCACGGGACGAATGCGGATTCAGCGCCAGTCACCCCTAGCTGAGGCCAGAATCGCCGGCGGCGGCCGGCCGGGCTCTGAGAGCGTTTCTACGGGAGAAAAAATGGGGGCGACCGGCAGAACCCGATCAAATCTTCACCATCCACCCACTCAATCTCATTAAAGGAGCGTCCCGCTGAGGAGGGCTGATGCAACGGTGAAATAGATGACGATGCCCGTGACGTCCACGAACGTGGCGACGAAGGGTGCGCTCGACGTTGCCGGGTCGAGGCCGATCTTTTTCAGAATGAATGGAAGCATGCTGCCAACGAGACTGCCCCAGAGAACGACTCCGGTGAGTGCCAGACCAACGGAGGCCGCAACGCGCGGCCAATATTCCGTGAAGATCGGGCTGAATTGTGCGCCCACAGTGACGATCGTCAGTCCGATCACTCCGAGCACCGCACCAATCGTGAGTCCATTCAGAACCTCGCGCCGCAGCACGGTGAGCCAGTCGACGAGCCGAACCTCGCCGACAGCGAGCGCGCGGATGATCAGCGTTGCGGCCTGGGAGCCGGAATTCCCGCCGCTTGCGATGATGAGGGGCAGGAAGATCACCAGGACGGCGGCCTTCTCAATCTCGCCGTCGTAGAACGCCATCGCGTTGGCCGTAAGTAGGCCGCCGATAAAGAGAATGACGAGCCACGGACCCCGCTTGAGCAGCATGCGCCAGACGGAAAGCTCCAGGTAGGGCAACTCGAGCCGAGCGGATCCGCCGACAAGCTGCATGTCGTCGGTGGCGCGGCGCTCGGCGACGTCAAGAACGTCGTCGAGGGTGACAATCCCGAGAATCTTCCCAGTCGAACTCGTCACGGGAAGCGCGTAGAGATCGGTTTGGCGGGAAACCTCGACGGCGCTTTCGGCGGAATCCCCGGCGGGGAGACACACGAGCGTGTGGGTGACAATGTCACCGATCCTG
Organism: uncultured Verrucomicrobiae bacterium; assembly: GCA_963719495.1. GTDB lineage: Bacteria > Verrucomicrobiota > Verrucomicrobiia > Chthoniobacterales > JAATET01 > CAVVKW01. The sequence continues at coordinate 17,140 of CAVRCI010000002.1, read as the reverse complement.
CAGTCCGGATCGGCAAGGAGAAGCTTGCGGATGCGGACGCCGTCAATCAGCGTCCCGCGGTCATTGACGACGTAAACAACGTTGAGCGTTTCGCTATCCTCCCCGTTGACGCGAATGTCAGCGAGGGCCTCGGCGACGGTCATCTCCTCGTTGAGCGCCATGTAATCCGGCGTCATCAGCCGGCCGATACTCTTCTCGTCGTAGCCAAGGAGTTGGGTCGCGATTTCACGCTCCTTCACGTCCAGCAAACTGATGAGCTGCTTCTGGACGCGCGACGGGACCTCCTCGAGCAGGGCGGTGCGGTCGTCGGGGGCCATTTCGTCGAGGATCCCGGCAGCAGCCGGGAGTCCGAGGGCGTGGAGGAGGCGCTCTTGCTGATCGAATTCGAGATACTCGAAGGCGTCGGCCGCAAGGTGCTTGGGAAGGGTGCGAAACGCCACGGCTTCGAGCTCCGGCGGGAGTTCCGAGAGCAAATGCGCGAGGTCAAAGGGCTCCCAGCATTCGCAAAGTCGACGCAGTCCGGTGAGATCGCGAGCCCGGACGAGCGACTCGATTTCCTCGTGCGGGTGAGGCTCAATCAACGCGGGATCGTTCGGCGAATCCATGCTACCGATAAGCCCGAGGCAGTCCGAAATTGGAAGGACTTTCGGATCCCCGAAGCAATCCTGAGGGCGAGAATCGCCGTCGAGCCTGAATGAATCAAAGCGCAGTCAGATCAATTCGCTAAATCGCTTTTTTTCGACGCCCCGTGCAGCAACGTGGGCGCATCAAGCAATCACCTCGGCAGACGCACCCCGCGCGAAGCTTGTTACTCATCCGACAACTCTCCGGGCCCCGTGCATCCAGCCTCTCACGCTTCCTGGCGACTCGCCATCGCGTGATACAGCCCACGCCGCTCGATAAGCTGCGCGTGCGTCCCCTGCTCTTCGATTCGGCCCCCGCGCAGGACGATGATCCGGTCCGCCTGCTCGACCGTGCTCAGCCGATGCGCGATCACGAGTCGCGTTGCCTTGAGGTTTTCCAAGCCGGCCGCCACGTGCGCCTGCGTCTCGTTATCCAGCGCGCTCGTCGCCTCGTCGAAAAACAGAATCCGCGGATCGCCCACCACCGCCCGCGCGATCATCAATCGCTGACGCTGCCCGCCCGATAGCCCGCCGCCCTCCTCGCTGACGACCGTGTGCATCCCCATCGGCAGCGCGCGGATGTCCGCCGTGAGACCGGCCAATTCCACCGCCGCCCAGGCCTGCTCCATCGACGCGCCCGAAGTCGCTGCAATGTTGCTGTAGATGTCGCCGGAAATCGGCTGACTCGTCTGCAGCACCACGCCGATCTGCCGCCGCACCTCCGTTCGATCGAGCGTGTCGAGCGCTTGACCATTGAAAAAAATCGAACCCGCCGCCGGTTGCTCAAACCCCAGCAACAGCCGGAGCAGAGTCGACTTCCCGCTGCCCGACGGCCCGACGACCGCCACGAATTCCCCCGGTCGGATCGTCAGATTCAAGTCGTCGAGCACCAAGGGTCCGTCTTCGTTGTAGCGGAAACTCACGTGCCGCAGATCGATGTCGCCGGTCAGCTCCCCCGGCCACGCCTGCGCCGCGCTGGACTCCGGCAGCTCGTGCAGGATCGGGCGCGCCCGCTCGTAAAGCGGGATCACCATGATCGCCTGAATCGTCGCGCCCGAGAACGCCAGCGCCGCTCCCAGGAAAGCGCCAAACGCCGCGTTGTAGGCGAGAAAATCCCCGGTCGAAAATCCCCCCTCCCCCGTCGTGATTCGCTGAAACGCGAACCAGAAAATCAGCAGCGTCGACACCGCCGGGAAAGCGCCGTTGAACACCGCGAGCAGATTCTGAATCCTGCGCATCCGCAGTCGCAGCCGCGTCTTTTCCGCGAACTTCCCCGCCCACACGGCGAACGCCTGCGCCGACGCCCCGGTCACCCGCAGCTTCGCCATTCCCGCGATCAGCTGATTGACCAATCCATTGATCGCACCCTCCAGGTCCTCGGTCTGCCGCGCGTACCGCAGCGCGTAAAGATTCACCGAGACCGTCACGACCAACGCCGTCACCCCCAGCCCGATCGCCAGCGCGCCGAGCTGCCACCCGTAGCGGAAGAGGATGAAGAAATTGAACAGCGACGAGATCGCTCCCAGCAACGTCGTGATTCCGATGCCGGAAATAATCTGCCGGATCGCGTCCACGCTCATCGTCCGGCTCGCCAGATCGCCCACGCTGTAGAGTCGGAAAAATGGCGCGGGCAGCCGGAGAATCCGGTCGATCACCGCCGACTGCACGTCGCGATCCGCCTTCGTCTCGATCCTCAGGGTTAAAAACCCTTGCGCCAGACTGAACGACGCCGTCCCCAGCGCCGCAACGAGCATCGCCGCCCCCAGCGCCCACATCTGCTCGTCCAGACCGCCCGGAATCGCGTAGTCGAAGATCAACTGAGTCACGAACGGCGTCACCAGACTCAGCAATCCCACCAATGCCCCGAGACAAAGAATCAGCCCGATATCCGGCACGTTGTCGCGAAGCGCAAATGCCGCGATCCGCTTCCACGTGATCACCTCGTCCGGGAAGGGTCGATACAGCGCAAACGCCCTCGGTGCCAGTTTCCCCGCGACTTCCCTCGTCACCCGGCCCGACAGCTCGCCGCTGGGATCCTCGACACGATAGCCGCCTACCGTCCCAATCAACGCCACCGGTCGACCGTCTTCGGCGAAAGCCAGCAGCGGTCCGTTCTCCGCCCGCCACCACTCGCCCGCCAGGGTCACGACCCGCGCCCGGCACCGCGACGCCCGCGCGATCGCCTGCACGCGCAGCGGCAGGGACGGGAACGAATTCACCAGCGGGTGCGCCTCGATCTCGATGCCCACCGCCCGTCCCACCGCGCTCATCGCGACCATCAGCGGATCGCCCGTATTCGTCGCTCCGTCCGCGGCCCGGCCCATCAACACGCCGGCCAATTCGTCGGCGGCCCGCTGTCGAGCCACCTGGGTATCGGTCGTGCGAGTCTGCTGACGCGCGACCTCCCCGCGATCCAGCTCGTCAAAGGCCTCGGACAGCGCGCGGGTGAATTCCCGCTGATGCTCACGCAGCGATTCCACGGAATCAACCTGCGGCAACTCAAGCGCCCGACGCGAAAACATCCCCGCGAGCACCTGAGTGTCCATCCGGTAAACCGACAGGGTGGCCTGGTCAGCCGCCAACGCCTCGAAGGAAACCGCCTCGACCACGGCGTCGTCGGAGAATTTCGCCACAATTTTGAGATCATCCGTCCCCGTCCCCGGCAGACAGCCCGGCGCATCCACCAACCCGAGAGGACGCTGCGATTCTCCGCGCAGCAGGAAAAGCTCCGCGCTCCCCGCCTCCAGCGTCCAAACGTGATCCCGCAGCCCCAGCGTCTTCATTCCATTAACCTCGCGTAGGCTCCACCGACCTCGATCAGCTCCCGGTGCCGACCGCTTTCCACGATCCGGCCATTGTCCAAAACGACGATCTGATCGGCGTCCCGGATCGTGCTCAGCCGGTGCGCCACGATCAGACACGTGCAACCCCGCGCCCGCAGATTTCCGGTGATGGCTTCCTCCGTCGACGGATCGAGTGCGCTCGTCGCCTCGTCGAGAATGAGAATGCTCGGATCCTCGACGAGAGCTCGCGCGATCTCGAGACGTTGACGCTGCCCGCCACTCAGATTGCTCCCGCCCTCCGTCAACTCGGCCTCGTAACCTCCCGGCCGCGAACTGATCAGATCATGAATCTCGGCGTCCCACGCGGCCTTGATCATTCGCTGCGTCGGGATGCCCGCGTCCCACATCGTGAGATTCTCCCGGATCGTCCCACCGAAGAGAAAGATGTCCTGATCCACCACGCCGACGCTCACCACGAGCAAATCCCGCGGCACGCGCGGCCGCGGCACCCCGTCGAACAACACCTCCCCGGACCACGGCTCGTAAAGTCCCGACGCCAGCTTCGACAACGTCGATTTCCCGCTCCCCGATCTCCCGATCAGCGCGACGCGTTCGCCCGCGCCGATCGTCAGGTTGAAATTTTCGATCAGCGGCGGCTCCAGTCGACTGTAGCCGAACGTGACGTTACGAAACTCAATCCGCCCCGACAGCCGCGGCCTCTCCACCAGCGCCGGGTCCGCGTTCTCGTCCGTGAGATGCGGCGCGCTCCCGGTCCGCAACACGTCGTCGAGTCGTCCCACGTCGCCCTCCGTCTGCTGCAGCGCCCCGCCCAGACTCACCAGCGTCGCGACCGGCGCAAGGAAGCTCCCCATCAGCGTCTGAAACGCCACCAGCGTGCCAATCGTCAGATGACCATCCATCACCCGCAGCCCGCCGATCACGAGGATTGCCGTCGTATTCAACGCCAGCAGCAACGCCGGCACGCTCAACAGGATCTGGTCAAACGTCGCCAACTCCTGCTTCACCACGAGCGCCTTCGCGTGGTGACCCGCCCACCGCGTGAAGAACGAATCCTCCGCCCCCGAGGCCTTGAGCGTCTCGATCCCGCGCAACCCGCCGATCGTCACGCCCGACAGCTTTCCGCTCTCCTGCAGCACCCGCAGGTTCCCGTCCTTCCGAGCCCGTGACACCGCCACCAGCAGCCCGGCATTGGCCGCAGCCACCGTGACGCCGACGACCGTGAGCACCCAGTCGTACTGGAGCAGCAGAATGAGGTAAAAGACCGCCGTGAAACACCCCAGCATCGCCGCCGCGAGCTGGCCGGAGAGCAGCGATGCGACCCGGTCGTTGATCGCGACCCGCGTCGCGATTTCTCCGCCGTGACGCTGGGCAAAGAACTCGATCGGCAGCGACAGAACGTGCCAGAAAAAACGGCTCGACGCCCGCAGCGCCAACTTCGTCTCCAGCCGCATCAGGTAGTTCGACTGCAGCCACGTCAACGCCGCCTGCACGAGGATCACGCCACCCATCGCCAGCAGCATCGGTCGCAGCCAAGAGTGTTCGCCCTGCACCAAAATCTGATCGAGAAAGATCCGCATGAACGCCGGCAACACCATCCCCGGCACCACCAGCGCCAGCCCCACGCAGACGACGTAGAGCAAATCCCGCCGCGACCCGTGCAACCGCTCACCGAGCGCCCGAAGTAAACTCGGTCGCTCGCCGCCGCGCTGGAAGTCCGCCGTTTTCTCGAACGTGATCACCACGCCCGTGAACGACGTGTCGAAATCCTCGTCCGTCACCTTCCGCGGCCCCATCGCCGGATCGTTGAGGTGGACCTTCCCCCGCCGGAATCCCTCCAGCACCACGAAGTGATTGAACTCCCAGAAGATGATCGCCGGCAGCGGCAGGGTCCGCAATTCCGCCGGCTCCTTCCGGAACGCCCGCGGGGCGAGGCCGTAGGTCCGTGCCGCCTTCACGATATTGCTCGCCTTGCTCCCGTCCCGCGACACCCCGCACGCGATGCGCAACTCCTCCAGCGGCACGATCCGACCGTGATACGCCAGGATAATGGCCAACGCTGCCGCGCCGCACTCGACGGCTTCCATCTGGATGACGGTGGGTGTGCGAATCACGAGACCGTTCGTTTAGTGAACCCCGAAGAGCTGACGCAAAAATGGCAGCACGAGCGTGATCGGCCGCTGCCGTAGCACGACGATCTGACCCTCGGCGAGCGTGCCCGACGTGATGTCCGTCGGCGGCCCCTGCGAGGTCGACCACGCAAACCCACTCGTCGTCGTTTCATCGGGAATCAATTCGACAGTCGCGATGATCGGATTGCCGCGAGCAAAGAGCTGCTCGACCAGCCGCGAATTGTGGAGGATGGATTCCGCCGCCGCGTCCGTCGCTGGCAGTCCGCTCACGCTCACCACCGTCCCCTTCAGAAACCCGTATTCCTCCCGCTTCGCCACTGAAGGTGCCAATTGCGCCGCCATACCCGGCTTCACCTTCTTACCCTCGCCCGCCGGGATGAACAACAGGCACTGCAGCGCCTCGTGCGTATTCTCGAGCGCCAGCACGCTTTCGCCCCGCCGCACCACGTCGCCAATGTCCGTCTGAATCTCAATGATCCGCCCGTCGAACGGACTCCGGATGTTGATCGCCTCGTCGTATTGCTTCTGCAGCGTGCGAAGTTCGCGCTCCGCGTCCGCGATGCCCAGCCGACGCGCCTCGTCCTTTTCGCGCAGCGTATTCATCATCTCGGATCGGCTGGTCTCCGTGTTCGCGAGTTCCACCCGTGCGTTCGACGCGCTCTGCTGACTGGAAGCCAGCGCCGTCTGGTTCGCCAGCAAAGTCGACCGCGGAATCAGGCCCCGCTTTTGCAAATCCCGCTGGATCTCCACCTGCTCGGAAAGCGCCTTCGTCTGCTCGTCGAAATCGGCCGCCGATTGCTCCAACGTTTCCTTCCGCTCGTCGAGCGCCGCGACCGTCAAACGCAGATTCGTCGCGTCGGCCTCGTCGGAGATCCCGTCGGCCTTCTCCAATTCCTTCAGCCGCGCCGCCGCGTTCTCCACCCGCACCTCCAGCTCGGGCAGCTCCAGGTGCCCGATCACCTCCCCCTTGCTCACGATGTCTCCGACGCCCACCGTCAGGTCGATCACCGAGCCATCCCCGCGCGAAACAATCTGAAACGCCCCACCCATCCGCACAAAAACCCCTGGCCCCGCCACCCGCGTCGGCAGCGATCCCAGCAGACTCCACGCCAGCGCCGCAACGAGGATTCCAACGATGGCGGCCAACGCCAACCAGGCCCGCCGCGGAGTCACCGCCAGCAACTGATCAAGCCGCTCGGGTGACGAAAGTTTGTCCAGCGCCTTCTGGCGAAAAAGGTTCGATTGCATCGGTTATTGGGTGTGAGCCGCGAACGGAATGGTGGTCCAGAGCAACGGCGTGATCCAGCTCCCGGACTCGTCCCACGGCAGGAGGGTTCCCGTGTCTGTACCGCAACTGCGCGATCCCGATCGCGTAACGCTTGCTCACGTCAACGAACGAAAGCTCGGCCGAGATCAATCGCTGCCGCGCGGTGATGACGTCGGTGATCGGAGCCTGCCCGAGGGAGAGGAGTTCCTGCTGCGCCGACAACGCCTCACGATTGAACCGCGCCGCCTCCCGCAACCGCAGCACCTGCGCCGCCGCGCTCCGCAATTCCGCAAAGTCCGAGATCACCGACGACACGATGTTGCGCTCCAGATCCTCCACCCGAATCTGACTGTCCGCGTACGTCGCCAGATCCTGGATCAACCCTCCGCGCTGGAAACTGTTCTCGATGGGCCACTCGAGGTTCAGCCCGACGCTCCCCGGTGAACTGCCCCCCGCGATCCGTCGACGCCGACGACCGCGTGTCGAACGGCACGTATCCCGCGTCCAGCCGCAGATCGATGATCGGGCGCAAATTCAGAAACGACGCCGTCACCAGCACCTTCCGCGAAATCTCCAGCGACCGCGCCGCGTGCAAATCGTCGCGCAACGCCAGCGCCGCCGTCGTCAGGTCGATCAGCTCCGGGTAATCGGGATCGCTTGGCCGCACCGGCAGCTCCGCCGAAGTCAGCGAGCCAGCGCCACCCGGTCGGCACCGTATCCGATCGCCAGCGCGAGCCGCTGCCTCGCCTGAACGGACACCTGTTCCGTTCCGAATCCGCTGCGCCGCCGTGCTCTGCTGATCCGCCCGGAACTGCGACAACTGGCGAACTCGCCAACTCCTGCGCCTCGACCATCGCCTCACGGTCCCGACCAGCCCGGCGGAAATTTCCTCGTTCTCGACCAGCAGCTCATACCGCCGCTCCGCTGCCCGGCAGCTCCAATACGTCGAGACCGTCGTCACCAGCCTGCGACGTCACGTTCCGCAACGAAAACCAACTCGCCCGCCAATCGACCTGCGCCCATCTCCGGTGCCTCGTTCACCGTCGTCCCCAGCCCTCGACCAGCCGGAATCGTCACGCCGAAATTAAACCGAAACTCGCTCCGATTATTCAACTCTCCCGGAATCACTCCCACCCGCGAAGCGATAATCGTCGTCGGCTCGACGACCACGCCGTTGCGGAATTTCTTCCGCAATCCGCACCTCGTAATCATACAGCGAATCCCGCCGCACAAACGAACTGCAAATCCGCTCCCGCCGCCTGCCCCGCGCGGCACGCCCCCTCCCGCGGCGTCACCGAGCGATCCTCCGCGCTCCGCGGATCCTCCCGCGCCCGACCACCGTCGTGTCAAATGGCCCCGCCGATCACGACGCCACCGATCCGAGGTCCGACCTGTTCCTCCTGCAGCGCGATCTGCGGACTGTCTTCGAGCGTGGCAAAGACCGCCGCCGTCGGATCGATCCGTGGCAGGTCGAATCCGAGATTCCGACCGGGTGAACTCCCCACTCGCCGCCGCACCCGACACCGACCCGCAGCCAGCATCAGGAGGCAGCGAACCCAGGCGACCCGCCCAGCCCCACTCACACGTAGCCGCGAAAAAACTGCTCCACCGGAGCCGTCACTCCGCCGGCCACCCCACTCGATTCCTCGGGACTCAGCTCGCCGCCCTTCCACAGCACCCGCGGCAGCACGATGGAGAAACTCCCCGGCTCCTCGACGTGCACGTTCACCACGACATCCTCGCCCAGCGGCAGCCCGAACTCGGTCAACGCCGCGCGCGGCTCCCGGATCAACCGTCGCGAAACGACGCGTCCACCAAACTCCGCTCGATCAGGTAATCCTCGATCTCGCGCCGGGTCATGTTCTGAAAATCCGGACCGTCCATGGGTGCAATTCCACACGACCTTACGTCGGACCGCTCTCCGTGCCACGAGTTTTGGACGAACGAGTCGTCCCCGGCTGACGAGCGGTTGCCAGCGCCGCCCGCAGCGCTGCCAGACAGCGCCGACTCACGGCCTGCTCCTCGCTCAGACCCCTCCATCTCCGCGAGTCCCCCTCCCCGCTCGCCGACACCTCCAGCCGCCGGATCCGCGCCACGTCCGCGATCGTTCGACCGACGAACCCGAATAAACCGCCCGCCGCCCAGTGTCGCCTCCCACCGCACCAGCGACCGCATCACCACCTCCGTCGCCCCGCCCGCCAGCAACACCTGCGTGTAATTTCCAATGGCGTGGATCGCGCAAATGTCGTCGATCGCGATCAAGCGCCGCCCCGCTCGAACGGCACCGAAGATACCGCTGCACGGTCTCCGCCACCTCCGCACTCCCCGCCGCCGAAGTCCAGCGGCAGCAACCGCCGCACCGTCCGCCCGACCCGATCGCTCTCCACCGGCTTCACCAGGAAATCCAACGCGTCCACCTCAAACGCCGCCGCCGCCGCACCGCTCCTCACCCGCCAGCAGGATCACGTCGAACGACGAAGGCCGCTCCCCCAGCATCCGAAGCACGCGCTCACTTTCCCCGTCCGAATCACAAAACAACAGCCGGGCCCCGACCACGACACCTCGCCCAGCGACTCCGGCGTCCGCGTCACCGAGATCGCCGGACGCCGGAGCAAAAGCCGCTGCAAATGATCCGAAACGTCCGGTCCGCCGAAAAAATCTCCGCCACCAGCGGGAGCTGCGCACTCCGCCCGGACGGCGGCGAAGATCGGACACGCTTGGCATGTAGGTCGTTGCGAAATCCATGCGAAAGCTGCCTGCCAGGTCAAGAAGCAACCGCTTCTGACACCCTTCGTTCAGAAAAATACCTCCCAAGGGAAGACAACCGCCCGGCGATGCGGCCCATCTCCCTGCTGCGACCATTCATCCGGCCCTCGGGCGCCACTCGTCCCAAACACTTGGACGAAATTCCCAACCGCTGAAACCGTTCCATCCATCGAAACGCGAGCCACCACTGAGTTCAAACGACCCAACGCAACCACAACCATGAGCACCGAAAACATCACCAAATTCTCCGAAGCCGTTGCCGCCAGCCCCGACCTGCAGGCAAAAGTCCAGTTCATCCACGCCTCCACCGCCCGCGATGCCGCCGCCCGGATCGCCGCGTTGTAGAGCCGAAACCGACGCACCCTTCACCGTCGAAGAATTCCTCGCCTCCGCGAACTCCGCCCAGGCCGAACTCACCGACGAGCAACTCGAAGCGGTCGCCGGTGGCAACCGGGAGGTTCTCGGCCGAGTCGCCGCCAGCATCTTCACCGCCGGTCTGGCCTGCCTGATCATGTATCAGAATTCGCAGAACGGTGACCGCCCCCAGAATTGCATGTAGTCCCCGCGAACATTCCCGCGCCCAGTCCGCAGGAGCGTCGGCGGAAATTACTCCGCCGTCGCAGCAGTTTGCAGTTGCTCGACGCTGCGAAGGACTTGGTCCGGCAGCGGATGCGCTTCCCGGGCTGCCACGGAAGTGCAGGGTCCGGCCAGTGAGGCTGTGCCGCCGATCGTCGTCTGGATGACGGACTCGCTGGCGGCCAACCGGAGGTTGAACGCGGTTAAATTGCGACAACCAACCGATTCGACGAGCTGATCGAGAAGGTCCGCCTTGGCGGCGCTGGATTTGTCACCGGGCCCTCCACCCAGAGTGCGCAAGGCCAATGTCGGGATCCGATTCTCACGAATCGTCGCCCAGGCCGTGGCGCTGCAATCGCGCTGACAGGCATTCCAATACAAGGTGACGCCGTCGATCAGCTCGCTGCGGGCGGCCCGCACGGCGGCATCGGAATTTTGTGGAGTCAAAAAGATCACCGCCTGTCGGATGAGTCCCCGTGAGCGAAGAGAATCGAGTTCTTCAACAAGTGGGCCATCACCGGCGCACAGTTGATCCACCAGATTGCCCGGATTGGCATCCATCAGAAACGAGCTGCGCCACGTCAATTGATTCCAGTCCGAGACGGCGGCAGCTGTCCTCCACTTCAAACCGCATTAATGACACCGACGCATCGCGCACTTTCAGAATCATCGGCGGAACTGCACTTCGATCTTCATCAAATGCCGTCCGCAAAACCATGTAGGTGAAGCCACTATTGTAAGTCGGGCTGGAGTGAAACCAGACGCCCGCCTCCATCGCCCGCCGGGCCACGGCCAGGTCGTCTTTGATGTCGGCGGGATTCCTCCCCAACGACATGCTGCCGAAGGTGTAGGGGGTGAATGGTGTCATGCTTTTTCGGTAGGTTGGTCGGGTTGGAACGGCTCGCCAAGCTATTCATCCTGGTCTCATTCGAAAAGGATACCTTGCGCTACGATCGCCTCGCCGTCAGACGACCCAACTGGCTCGACAAAGAATTTCCAAGCTTCTCGCCACCACTCATCCAGCCCCCATCCGCCGTTCATCCCAATCGCTTGGACGAAAACCCGCGCCGATGAAAATTTCCCCTCCATCGGGAACGCCCACCACGATTCCCACTCAATCAGTCATAATCATGAGCATCGAAAACATCACCAAATTCACCGAAGTCGTCGCCGCCAGCCCCGACCTCCAAGCCAAAATCCACAGCCATCCAAGCCGCCGCCGCCGCAGAGACCGCCGTGCGAATCGCTGCCCTCTCCGCCGAGACGGACGCGCCGTTCACCGCCGACGAGTTCCTCGCCTCCGCCCAATCCGCTCAAGGCGAACTCTCCGACGAACAACTCGAATCCGTCTCCGGCGGCTGGTGGAACTCCGGGGAGGCCAACGTCATGGCCAGCATCATTACCCTCGGCATCGGCTGCGCCTTCATCGCTTCGGCCTCCGCCTTGATCAAAGGCAACGAAGCCGACAAATGCCAACCCTCGCAGTGGGGGAAATAGTCCGCCGAGACCCATCACCCCACCCAGCAAACCAAACACCATGAGCACCGAAAACGTCACGAAGTTCACCGAAGCCGTCGCCGCCAGCCCCGAGCTTCAAGCGAAAGTCCAATCCATCCACGCCGCCGCCGCCCGCGAAGCCGCCGCCCGGATCGCCGCGTTGTCCTCCGAGACCGGCACTCCGTTCACCGCCGACGACTTCCTCGCAGCCACCCACCTCAACCATCGCGGACTATCGGACGAGCAACTCGGCGCGGTCGCCGGCGGAGGCTCAAACTATAGCGCGATCTACATCAACACCCACCTGGGTTGCGGCAGCATTCCCGCCAAGTTCGGTTCCGAGAAGGGCGGTGAGTTGGCTGACCTGCTCCGGAAAGACGGTCGTCCATGAACAAAGCGAACTCCCGTCCTTGAGTCCGGTGAAGGCGCTGGATCCCAAGCTCGTCGACGACCGCCTCCGAGCGTGGGAGAGCGCCATCTCGGCTTCGCCGAACCCCGCGCGCCTCGCCCAGCGTTGGCGCTACCTGGGCTGGTCGACCGACGAGGCGCGCACCCGACTCGCAGGAGCAGCCTTGTTCGAGACCCAGCCGCCAGACAAAGCGCACTCGCTCCTCCAACGCGGACTGGCGCGGCTCGAATCGTCCCCGCTCGGGCCGCTCGACGACGAAGTCCCCTTCGGCGAAATTCTCAGCCCGCTCGCCCACGCGACCGCCGACGGCCTCGCCGGATTACCCCTCAGTCTCGTCCGGGAACTCACCCGCACGCTCGCCGAACTCGCCGCCCCGGCGCTCATCAGCGAATTGAGCAGCGGACAGCCTCGGCCTCCTCCCGCCTCGACGGGAACCCTACGCCCGCCTCGCCGTGGACCTCCGAGCGGGCGGTCTCCGCTCCCGCCTCGACCGCTGGCCAGTCCTCGCGCGCGAACTCGCACTCGCCCTGCAGCACTGGCGCCGGCGACCGAGCGGAGTTTCTCGACCGACTCGCCCGGGATCGTGAGGCACTGGCGGAGACGTTCCCCGGGGCTGAGGGCGACATCATCGCCATCGACGGCCAACTCGGCGACGCCCACCGCGGCGGTCGGCGTGTCATGGGCCTCACCTTCGCGGACGGTCGTCGCTTGATCTACAAACCCCGCGGCCTCCGGATGGACGTTGCCTGGCACGACCTCATCGAATGGCTGCGCATCCGCAATCCGGCCAGCCAACTCCGCGCGCCTCACGCGCTCGACCGCGGCGACTACGGCTGGGTGGAATTCGTCGCCCCCGGCACCCCCGCCGATCCCGCGGCCTACTACCACAGCGCCGGCGAACTCCTCGCGCTCGCCTGGATCTGTGGCGGCTCGGATTTTCACGAGGAAAACGTCATCGCCACCGCAAACGGCCCCGTCCTCATCGATCTGGAAACCCTCTTCACGCCCACCCCGAGGCCGTTCGGCGCGACCGATGCAGAACTCGCCGCCGCCGGCGACGCGCCCACTTCGACACGGGGGTTCTCACCACCCTCCTGCTCCCCGTCTGGCAGATCGACGAACGCGGCAACGCCCGCGACCTCAGCGGCTTCAGCGGGACGCAACGCGCTTCGGCGGGTTGGCACGAACCGACCTGGCTCGACCTCGGCACCGACCGAATGCGCCAGGAAATGCGCCCCGCTCCCGACCAGCAGCCGGGCAATACATTCCCGCGACGCCGCCGGCCACCTCATCCCGGCCACGCCTTTTGCCGACGAGGTCGTCACCGGCTTCACCGCCGCGGCCCGCACCCTGCTCGCCGCCCGCTACGACCTCCCGCTCGCGCCGTTTCGGGGTGCCGAGATTCGCTTCCTCGTTCGAAACACCCAGATCTACGGCGTCATGCGCCAGCGCCTCGGACGACCGGAATTTCTCGCCAGCGCCATTGATCGCTCGATGAGATCGAGAAACTGGCCCGGCCCTTTCTCCCACCCGACCCCGCCGCCGATTGCCCGGAGGTCTTCAAATGCTACGAAGCGGAACGTCGCGGCCTCGAGAATGGCGACATCCCCATCTTCCACGCGCACAACGACGAGACGACCCTCCGCGGGGACGGCGGCGTCGCCGTGCGCGATTACTTCTGGCGCACCGGCTGGCAGAACGCTCAGGACAAGCTCCGCCAGCTCGACGCGAGCGTCATCGCCGAACAAGCCGCCCTCGTGCGCGCCAGCCTCACCCTTCGCTACTCAAAATCAGACCCCGCACCGCCGGACGACTGGCTCGGCGTCGCGACCTCCATCGCCGGGGACCTCGCCGCCCCCGCGCCATCCCGCTGCGCGACGGCGGCATCTCGTGGCTCTCGTTCGGCTTCGATCCGCTGCGCAAGATGCAGACGGCCTCCCTCATGGGCCTCGATCTCTACAGCGGTTCCCTGGGAGTCGCCGTCTTTCTTGCCGCCCTCGCTCGCGTGACCGGCGAATCCCGTTGGCTCGACCTCGCCCTCGACTCGACGCGCCCGCGCCTCGACGAAATGCGCCGCGACCGCAACCGCCCCTTCCTCACGCACCTGCCACTTGGCGTCGGCTCCGGCCTCGGCTCGCTCCTCTACGGCTCCCAACTCCTGGCCAATCTCACCGGCCAGGACGACTACCTCGAAGACGCGGCCTTTTTTGCAAAACTCATCGGTGAGCGTCCCGACACTCCCGGCGACATCGACGACCTCCTCGGTGGTGGGGCCGGGGCCATCCTCGCGCTCGTCCAGCTCCACGCGCAGACCGGCGATCCCTCGCTCCTCGAGTCCGCGATCCGGCTCGGCGACACCCTCGTCGCCCGCCGCGTCGCCTCCGGCGACGGCCTCCGCGCCTGGCGGCCGGAGTTCGCTCTCCGCCCGCTCACCGGACTCGCTCACGGAGCCGCCGGATTCGCCTGGGCGCTCGGCCCGGACTCGGCGAGGCCACCGGAGAGTCACGCTTCCTCGAAGCCTCCACCGAAGCCATCGCCTACGAACGCTCCACGTTCCGCCCCGACCCGGGGAACTAGCACGACTTCCGCCGCGGCGCGTGCACGACCGATCGCGACGCCTTCATGTGGGGTTGGTGCTCCGGCGCTCCCGGCGTCGGCCTGGCCCGAATCGCGCAGGGATTTTCGGACACGGAAACCCGCACCGAAATCAACGTCGCCATCGCCGACGCCCGTCACGGTCCAGCGCTAACCCCCACCCACCTCTGCTGCGGCGAATCCGCGCGCATCGAACTCCTCCTCGAAGCCTCAAAAATCACGCCGCACTCCGACCTGCGAGAAGCGGCGGTCGCCCGCGCCCGCCCCATCCTCACCCAGCGAAACGACGCCGGTCATTTCCCGCTCACGGGTGCCGACCGCGGGCGACTCTTTGCCCCGTCCTTCTCCCACGGCACCACCGGGGTTGGCTACACCTTCCTCCGGCTCCTCGATCCCTCCCTCCCCTCGGTTGCCAGTTTGCAACCGAGGTGACCTCTCCGGATCTCAACGCCAGTCCTTGGGCTGGCAGTTCGTGACCTCAGGAGCCGCCGCGGTCAGGATCCCGGATATCGCACACATCAGCCCCAGAGAGAAAAGGCTCGCCATCACGTTGGTCGGCGAGTCCGCCTTCCAGCCCGCGCCACCCGCGACGGCTCCCAGCTCTTCTTCCGACAACTCCCGCGTCGTCGCCGCCGCGCTGGCGAGGAATTCTTCTCCGGTGAACGGAGTTCCCACTTCCCGCGACAAGTCCGCCAAGTCTGCAGCCGCCGCCTTCGCCGCGTCCGCGTGGATTGCCTGAACTTTCGCCTGGAGCTCGGGATCGTTGGCGATCGCCGCGCTGAATTTTTCAATGTTTGGATTCATGATTTGATTTTTGTCCATTCGATCTCTCGACGAGCCGATTGGACCTCCTCCATCGCAGCCAAACCACCCCTTTGTGCCGAACAGCAGGCAGACCCCGGACGAACGGCTGTCCGTCGCAACAAATCCCCACCGCGTATCCGCTACGGCACTCGCGTCGCCATGAACTCCTGCAACCGCTCCCGCATCACCACAACGTCGCTGCCGTAATCATACTCGCCGATCCGATTCTCCGATTCGCCCGGGTCACTTGCCAGATCGAACAGCACGTCGGGACCCCATTCCCCGAAGGTGAGATATTTCAAATTGCCGCGCTTGATCATGAAATGATCCGCCTCGAATTGCGAAAACGTCTCGTTCTCCCACCGCCCGTCACGCCCCTCGAGGAGCGGCAACAAGCTCCGTCCGTCGAGATCATCCGGCACGCCGATCCCGGCCAGCCCACACAGCGTCGGATACACATCCACGAGGTTCACGTTCTGCCGTCGCCGTCCCGGCGCAAACCGCTCGACGTCCCGCACAAACAGCGGCACCCGCACACTTCCCTCGTAAAATTTCCGTTTCTCCCAGAGCGAATGCTCGCCCAACATCTCGCCGTGGTCCGCCGTGAAAACGATGGTCCACTCGTCCGGATCCTCCCCCTCGTCCCGCAGCCCCTGGAGCACTCGACCAAACTCCGCGTCGACCCGCTCCACCAACGCGTAGTAGGCCGCCGTCGCGTCGAGCACCTGCTCCGCCGTCACGACGTCTCCGCACGGCAACGCGCCGATCGCCAGCGCCGGATGACCCCGGCACCCCCTCGTCCGTCCGGGCCCTCACCCGCTCGCGGTAATAATCGAACGTCTCCCGATCCGCCAGCAGCGGGAAATGCGGCTGCTGCAGACTCACCTTGAGCAGCACCGGAGCGATTCGTCTCACCCCGCCGATACATTCCACCGAAATGCATCCGCAGGAAATCCAGCGCACCGTCGACCGTGTACTCGTCGTGAATCTCGAGCGGCGAATCGCCCCACCCCGGCCAACGCCAGTTCTTCCGCCCCCCCGCCATTTCATCCGACCGACCTGTGCCCGCCGCCGATTCGGTGGGGTATCCGGCCAATTCACCGCCGCCTCCGATCCGATCCGGTGCATCCAGCCCTGCATCTGATCCGGCCCCCGGTGGTGCAGCTTCCCGCACGCCACGGTGTAATAACCCGCCTCGGAAAAGCGCCGCGCGAACGTATCCGAACCCGGCTCGAGGTCATCGCCAAAATACTCGCACCCGATGTGCAGCGGATATTTACCCGTCGCCAGACGCTGCCACCCGGGGATGCAAACCGGCGACGCTGCGTAAGCATTGTCGAAAATGACCGCCTCCTCCGCGAGGGCATCGAGATTCGGGGTCCGACACCGGGTTCCCCATGAACCCCGGCAAATCAAACCGCAGCTCGTCCGCCATCAAAAAAAGCACGTTGCCGCCATCGCGCCGCTCGGTATGCCCCGACCCCACCCCACCGCGCAAGCCTGAGCGACTCCCCCGCCACCAGACGGCCACCCAACACCAACGCTCGCCACGACACGTAAATTCGGGAAACCTCCGCCATCCATGCCGCATCGACCCGTCCTCACCCACACCCACACCCACGGCGAACACAAGCTCCGCTACGGCCACCCGCTTCCCTTCGGCGCGAGCC
>CAVRCI010000001.1:0-418863 GCA_963719495.1 uncultured Verrucomicrobiae bacterium | reverse complement strand
CGACGTTCCCTATCAGATTGGTAGGGCTGGTCGCGCCGCGCCAGCCGACTTCGATGACGGGGGACGCTCGGTCTACCGTCGGGTCGTCTCGGAGGTCGGAGGGGTCAATCGGAGGGTCCGTGCTACTCCAATGTGACAAAGGTATGGACTGACCCCGAGGGTGGGCCCGGGGGTTCCCTGCTTGTCGGGTCGTTCGGTGAGAAAGTGAGGGAACGCGCGGCGCGACGTTCCCTACCCGGTAGGGCTGGTCGGCAGGGGGATACACGTCGCTCGGTTCAGCTTTTAGCCTCGGCGATGACGTGCGCTTTTAATTCGCTGATCGCGATTCCGACGTCGGCCTGCTTGGCCATCGCGATGACAGCTTCGAGGTCTTCGTCGAGGTGTTTGAGGTCGCGGGTCGCGTGTTTGAAATCGGCGAGGGCGTGGTGGATGTCTTTGAGCGCGTGCTCGAGGTCGCCGACGGCGTGAGCTTTGTCGGCGGTGGCGTGTTCGTAGTCCTTCTCGGCGTGGGCAGCCTGTTTGCCGCCGGCTTCCCAATCCGCGAGGGCGTGCTCGAAATCGTTGATGAGGTGATCGAAGTCCTGGATCGCGTGGGCGGTGTCCTGTTTGGCGTGTTGGAGGTCCTCGACGGCGTGAGCGAGGTCGTTCCGGGCGTGTTTGTAGTCGAGAATGGCGTGTTCGATCTTCGCGGCGGCTCTGGGATGGCTGGCGAGGAAGGTGTCGATGGTCGTGCTCATGGTGTGGGTGTCTTTTTTTTGGTTTGGTTAAGGGGGTTATCGCTCGTTCCGAAGGACGAAGCGGCAGATGCCTTCGGTGAAGAGATACAGCAAAAACAGGATGGCCGTGATCCAAAAGCTGGGTGGCCAATTCGTGGCGCAGGCGAGGAGAATGCCGGTCCAGACCGAGAAGAGCGAAATCGCGACCGAGGCGGTGAGGCCGGTCCAGAGCGTCCGGCAGACCCGGGACGCGATGCCGGCGGGGCCGATGATGAGCGTGAAGACGAGGAGAATGCCGACGACCTGGCTGGCGAGCGTCACGGAAACGGCGAGGATCCCCATGAAGGCGATGGACAAAATCACGAGCGGCACGCCGCGGGCTTCGGCCAGATCGGGCTGCACGCTGGCGAAGAAGAGTTTCCGAGAGATGAGGAGCAGGGCTCCGAGACTGAGGGCCGCGAGCACGAGGGTTTGCAGGATCTGCTCGTGCGATACGCTGAAGATGTTGCCGAACAGGATGGCGGTGGCCTGTCCGGCGAATCCTTTGTAAAGCGCGAGAAACAGGGTGCCGACGCCGAGGCAGAGGGAGAGCACCATGCCGATGGCCATTTCGCTGCGGTGGAGGCGGTCGCCCGAGCCACCCATCACCGCGCCGGCGAGCACGGAGATGATGAGCATGCCTTCCAGCGGGCTGAGGGCGAAAAGGGCCGCGCCAGTGGCCCCGGTGAAGCCGATGTGGGCGAGGGCGTGGGCGGCAAAGCTGACCTGTCGGAGCACGACAAAATACCCGACGATCGCGCCGAGGATTCCGGCCAGCGACCCGGCCACGAGGGCGTTGCGCACGAAGTCGTAGGCGAGGTAGCCCGCGATCTGCTCAATCATGACGGGCGGATTCGGTGACGCTGCCTTCGGCTGCAACGATAAAAATTCTGCCCTCGGCGCGGACGACGTGGATCGCCGTGCCGTAGAGGGCGCTGAGCGATTCGCTGGAGACGATGTCGTCCACCGGGCCGATGGCCGCGCTGCCGCCCGCGACGTAGAGGACGCGATCCATGGCGCCGAGGAGGGGATTGATGTCGTGCGCGATGAAGAGGATCGCCGCTCCGGTGGTGGCCTGGACGCCCCGGATGCATTCGACGAGACGCATCTGGTTGCGGGGGTCGAGGCTGGCGAGGGGTTCGTCGAGGATGAGGAGGCGAGGTCGGCCGAGCAGGGCTTGGGCGAGGGTGATGCGCTGCTTTTCGCCGCCGGAGAGGATCGCAAACGGTCGGTCGGCATACCCGGTGGCACCGGCCAGTTCGATGGCGTGGGCGACTTCATCGCGGGAGGCCCGGTTCTGCCACGGGATGCCCCAGCGGTCGCCGCCCGCGACGGCCGCGACGAGCGAGCGGGCGCTGAGCGCGGTGCTTTCGAGGCTGGAGCGGCTTTGGGGCATGTAGCCGACGGTGGCGTTGGCCCGGCCGCCGGGGGCCTCTCCGAAAATCGCGATCCGCCCCGCGCTGAGCGGCGTGAGTCCGAGCAGGCAGCGCATGAGGGTGGATTTGCCGGAGCCATTCGGCCCGAATACGCCGACGAATTCACCGGGGTCGATGCGGGCGTCGACGCCGAGCAGGATGTCGCGTCCGCCCAGGCGCACCCCGGCTTGTTCGATGGCGAGGGCAGCGGTCAATTGCCAAGCCCGAGGGCGGCTTCGACCTCGCTGAGTTCAGTGAGCATCCAGTCCACGTAGCTCGTCGCGGCGGGCGGCTGCGTCTCGGTGACGCCGACGATGGGGACGTCGTGCGCCTTGGCGACCGCCTGGAGTCGGGCCGTGGCGGGGTCGGACACCTGGCTGTTGTAGAAGAGGATCTCGACCGCCTTCGAGGTGAGGCTCGTTTCGAAATCCGCCGTCTGCTGGAAGCTGGGATCGGTGTCGTTCATGACGGCGAGTTGAAAGGCCTCGTTTTCCATCCGGAACCCGAGCGCCTCGGCCAGGTCGCCAAAGACGGGTTCGGTGGCCGTCACCGGGGTGCCCGCCTTCGCGGCGCGGATCTTGGCGATCCGGTCGGTGAGCGGCGCGAATGACGCCTCGAAGGCCGCAAGGTTCTCGGGCTGATTCAAAACGTCGGCGAGTTTCGCGGCGAGGGCGGGCATGGTTTTTGGGTTGTACCAGATGTGCGGGTTGTCGCCGGCTTTCGCGCCGATGAGTTCGGCGACCTGGATGACGACGCGGACGGGTTTGCCCGGCGTGCCGAGGAGCTTTTCCATCCAGTCGTCGTAGCCGATGCCGCTGTAGATCACGATGTCGGCGTTGGCGACGGCCATGGCGGTCGCGGCGTCGGTCGTGAACTCGTGCGGATCCTGATTCGGATTGCTGAGAATGCTGGTGACCTGGGCCGCATCCCCGGCGATTTGTTGGGCGACGCCGCCGTAGAAATTCTCGGCCGCGACAATGTGGACGGTGTCGGCCTGGAGCGCCGAGTTCGCGAGGGCCAGGACGGCCAAGCTCGCGCGAAGGAGGGTTTTCAAACGATTCATTAGGCCGGGACGCATTCGGGGCAGTCGCCGTAGAGGACGATCTCGTGTCCCGCGACGCGGAATCCGGGCGGTGCCAGGGACGCAACCCCGCGGACGCAACCGACGAGGTCGAAGAGCCGCTTGCACTCGTGACACAGGAAAAAGTGATGATGTTTGCGCGACGCGTGCTCGTAGTGCGGGGGGGCGCCGGGCACATCGACCAGCCGAACGATGCCTTCCTCGGAGAAAGCTTTGATGGCCCGGTAGACGGTCGCGATTCCGAGGCGAGGCAGCTCGCGCTGGGCGATTTCGCACAGTTCCGGGGGGGTGAGCGGTCGGTCGGAGGACTCGAGAATGTCCATGATCACCTGCTTCTGTTGGGTGGCGTAGGCCATGGGAGACGAGTAGCCGAATAAGAATTGAGAAGCAACTCTCACTTACGAGGAAGCCGATCCGGGGAACTCGTCGCGATCCAATGGAAGTCCCGGAGTCGCCAGCCCGTTGTGGGCGGTTCGGCAATCCCAGGAACCGAAGGCTCCAATAATGGCTCCAATAAACTCTTGCGAATAGTTGAGAATGCACTATCAAAAACGTCCGATCTGCGAACGCGTTATCATTGTCTGACCGAGTAGCGTTCCGCCGATCCGAGTTTCGTCGCCGACATTTCTCATGTTTTCTGTTTCCCAACCCAGCTCCAGCTCCCGCCGTCGCAGCCTCGTTCGCGATGCGAGCCGCTGTCTCTCGCAGCAGATGGTCTTCTGGGGGGCGGACGTGCGGAGTCGCGGTGGGAACCTCCTCGTCGCCTTTGGCATGGAGCGGATTCCGCGGACCGAGGTGGGCGGCGAAGGCAGCAGTCGCTACCGGACGGAATGGGGTGGCGGTGTGATCGAGCTGCACAGCTTCTGCATCGGCTGGTATCCCGCCGGGTCGGACGGCGTGCTCTTCATTCGCAATCGCGAACGCCTGCACACCTGTCCGCCGGGCCGGGTGATCCTCCGGGGACCTACGATTCGGTCGTGGGGGCCGCGCCCGACGACCTGCTACCGGCGGCCCGACCGCTGCTGGCCTGGGTCGCGGGCTACGAACGCTGGGTGCGGGCGACGACCCGCGCCGACTATCGGTCGCGCTGCTGGGAGCAATTGGTCGACCGCACGGGGGTGCGTCCGTGGCTCCCGCCCGACGACGCGCTGGACTGGATGGAGCGGTTCGTCGCCGATCCGGATTCCACGCCACGCCCCCGGGATTGGTTGCGTCGTCGCCGACCGGCGGATCTGCGACCGCCGCGCCCCGCCGCCGAGCGTTTTTCATCCCGTCTTCTCCGACCCGAGCCATGACCACTCTCCTCGATCATCCCCCGCACGTGGCCGAGACGGAGGACTCCTCCGTTCTCCGTCGGATCGGCGATCCCGCGATCAACCTTGCCGTCTGGCAGCGCGAGGCGTTGCCGGACGCCGGTCCCGCGATTGCGGCTTTGCTCGCGGCCGTCGGTCCGGTCGCGGGCGATTGGCACGCGCCGTCCGCCCGGCAGATCGCCGGGCAACTTGGATTTGCCAACGCGAGCGTCGGATTCGTCGAAAGCTTCGCCGCCCTCGCGGCCGACATCGTGCGGTTGAGTCTGCTCTTTGCCGCGCTCACGTCGAAGCGCCATCCGCGCGTGCGACTGGCTCGCGTCGAGGACGACGGCTGCGCGCTCTTCCACGCGGACACGCTCGAGGTGCGCCTGCTCTGCCTCTACGCGGGGCCGGGCACGCAGTGGTTGGAGAACGACAACGTGCGGCGCGAGCAGTTGGGAAGCCGGGACCGCACGCTCGACGAGGCGAACGCGGCCATCGTCGTCGATCCGACCGCCATCCGCTCGATCCCGAATTGGCACGTCGCCGTCTTCAAGGGGAAAGCCTGGCCCGGCGGCGAGGCGAACGCGCTCGTCCACCGCAGCGCGCCGGTCCGCCACCGCGACGATCACCGGCTCCGCCTCTGCATCGACCTCCCCGGCGATTGCGCCTGCTGACAGCGACGGAACGCGCGGCGCGACGTTCCCTACCAATTGGGTAGAGCTGGTCGCGCCGCGCCAGCCGTCTTCTCCCACCGACCGAATTTCCGAAACCTCTGAATCAACATGAAAAAACTACCCGTCACCGTCCTCTCCGGCTTCCTCGGAGCCGGGAAAACCACGCTCCTCAACCACGTACTCAACAACCGGGAAGGAATGCGCGTCGCGGTGATCGTGAACGACATGAGCGAGGTGAACATCGACGCCGCGCTCGTGCGCGACGGCGGCGCGGAGCTTTCCCGCACCGAGGAGAAGCTCGTCGAAATGTCGAACGGCTGCATTTGCTGCACGCTGCGCGAGGATTTGTTGAAGGAGGTCACGCGGCTCGCGGACGAGGGGCGGTTCGACTACCTACTCATCGAATCCACGGGCGTCTCCGAGCCGCTGCCGGTCGCGCAGACGTTCACGTTCGCCGACGAGGAGGGGCGCGGATTGGAGACGATCACGCGGCTCGACACGATGGTGACCGTGATCGACGCGGCGAACTTCCTGGAGCATTTCGAGGGATCGGATTCGTTGTTGGATCGGGAAGTGGCGCTCGGTGAGGAGGATCAGCGCACGATCGCGGATCTGTTCGCGGATCAGGTCGAGTTCGCCGACGTGATCGTGATCAACAAGACGGATCTCGTGAGTGACGAGCAGCGGGACGAGTTGCGCGCCATCCTGCATCGATTGAATCCTGCGGCGGAGATCGTCGAGTCCGAGCGCGGTCGCGTGCCGCTCGATCGGGTGCTCGACACGGGGCGATTCGACATGGAGAAGGCGCAAAGTTCGGCGGGTTGGATGCGTGAGTTGAACAACGTGCACACGCCCGAGACCGAGGAATACGGGATCGGGAGCTTCGTCTTCCGGGCGCGGCGGCCGTTTCATCCCAAGCGCTACTGGGATTTCATCCACACGGAATGGGCGGGATTGCTCCGCAGCAAGGGCTACTTCTGGCTGGCTACGCGCCACGACATGATCGGGCTGTGGAGTCAGGCGGGCGGCAGCGCGGAGTATCGGCCGGTCGGTTTCTGGTGGGGCGCGGCGGAGAAGTCGACGTGGCCGGACGACGACGAGACGTGGAAAGCGATCATGGCCGACTGGCAGGAACCCTACGGCGACCGGCGCCAGCAGCTCGTCTTCATCGGCCAGGATCTGCCCAAGGAGGAGATGCTCGCCGAGCTGCGGCGGTGCCTGCTCGACGATCGGGAGATGGCGTTCGGTCCGGCGGAATGGAAGGCGCGGCTGCGCGATCCGTTTCCCGCGTGGACGACGCAGAGCGCGGAGGCCGAGGTCGCGCCCGCGTAGTGAGTTTTGGAATCGGAACGCGCGGCGCGACGGTCCTTACGCGGATCGAACACGGACCGCGCGGCGCGACGGTCCCTACCAGTTGGTAGGGCTGGTCGCGCCGCGCCAGCCCACTTCGCATCCCATCCACCCACCATGACAACCGACATTTTCCATCCCCGCACGTCCGTCGAGCAAGTCGAAGAAGGCACCGAGCTGGCGCCGAAGTTCGACGCGGCCGGCCACATCCCCGTTGTCACCACCGACTTCGCGTCGGGGGAATTACTGATGCACGCCACCATGAACGACGAGGCCTTGCGCCGGACGATCGCGACGGGTGAGGTGCACTATTGGAGTCGCAGCCGGGGGGTGCTCTGGCACAAGGGGGCGACGAGCGGACTGGTGCAGCGGGTGCGCGAGATGCGGATCGACGACGATCAGGATTGCGTCTGGCTGCGGGTCGAGGTCGCGGACTCCGGTGCGAGCTGCCACGTCGGCTACCGGAGTTGTTTCTACCGCTCGGTGCCACTCGGCACCGGCGGGCCGCTCGTTTTTACCGAATCCGCTAAACTCTTCGACCCCGTCGCCGTCTACGGTGATGCGCCGAACCCGACCCGCCTATGAAAACGCCCGTTCCCACCGTCCTGCTCGTTGGTTTCCTCGGGGCGGGGAAGACGACGTTTCTGCGTGAGATCCTGCCGCACCTCGAGGCGCGCGGACTCGTCCCGTATGTCCTCATCAACGACTACCAGAACGCCCGCGTCGATGCCTCGTCGCTGCGACACCTCACGGACGAGGTGCGCGCCATCAATGGCAACTGCGTGTGCTGCGACTCGATCCACGAGCTGATCAACGACCTGCTCGCCATCCCGGAAACGCCCAACCGCGTCGTGTTGATCGAGGCCAACGGGACGACCGATCCGTTTTCGTTGATCGAGCACCTGACCGCGCACCTCGCGCTGCGGGATCGGTTCGGGCCGATCCTTCAGCTGGGAGTGGTCGATTTCAAACGCTGGCAGAAGCGCGCCTGGCACGATGACCTCGAGCAATTGCAGGCGCGCAGTGCGAGTCACCTCGTCTTCACGCGGGCGGGATCCGAGAGTGCCGAGCGGATCGCGCGGGTGCGCAGTGATCTGGAATGGCTCAACCCGCGCGCGGTCGAGACCTCGGCTGAGAAGCTGGCGGACGAGCTGAGGGATCTCGTCTTGAATGCGACCGCCTCCAAGCCGCGAAGTGACGGCGAAGGTCACGAGCACGAGCACGATCACGATCACGATCACGATCACGATCACGATCACGATCAGGATCACGAACCCGAGCACCACCACCACCTTGCGCACGGTTTCGTCGCGGTGCAGGTCGACCTGCCGGCGATGGTCGCGGGGTCGGCGCTCACCGGGTGGCTGCGGCGATTGCCCGCGGCGGTCCTGCGCGTCAAGGGGGTGTGTCAGTTGCTGGAGTTGCCGGACCTGCATTTCGTTTTCCAACGCACGGACGACACGCCGCCGCAGCCGACGATGTTTCCGCTGCTGGCCGAGCCGACGGTGCCGCCGTGCGCGGTGTTGATCGGGGTGCGCCTGGACGCCGCCGCCCTGCAGGCGGAAGCGGTCGCTGCGCTGGGTGAGCCCGAACTGGCCGTGGCGTGATGAGCAATTACGAAGTGCCGATTGTGATCGTGGGAGCCGGCCCGGCGGGGATCGGGATGGGCGTGGCGCTGCGGGATTACGGGATGAAGACGTTTCTGATCGCGGACCGGCACGGGATCGGGGCGTCGTTTGATCAATGGCCGAGCGAGATGCGGCTGATCACGCCGTCGTTCAACAGCACGCCCTTCGGGATTCTGGACCTCAACGCCGTGGCGCTCCAGACGTCGGTCGCCGCCTTCACGGGGGCCGAGCACCCGACGGGTCGCCAATACGCGGGGTATCTGCGGGCGCTGGCGAAGGCGTGCGAGCTGCCGGTGCAGACGGATCTCGAGGTGGAGGCGGTGAGGCGGCTGGAGAGCGGCGAGTTCGAGTTGCGAACGTCGCGCGGGGCGCTCTACACGCCGCACGTGGTCTGGGCGGCGGGGGAGTTTCAATTTCCCCGCCGGGATGGGTTTCCCGGGGCGGACTTGTGCGTGCCGGGAGCGGAGATCGGGAGCTACGCGGAGCTGGAGGGGAAAGACCGGGTGGTGATCGGCGCGTTCGAGAGCGGGGTCGATGCGGCGGTGCATCTGGCGGAGGCGGGGGGGACGGTGACGTTGCTGAATTCCGGCCTCACGCTGGCGACGAGCGAGGAAGATCCGAGCCGGTCGCTGTCGCCCTTCACCCGCACGCGGCTCGAGCGCGTGCGTCGCGAGACGGGGCGCATCCGGCTGTTCAACGATGCGGGGGTGATCGGCGTGAGCGCGGTCCGGGGCAGATACGAGGTTCGGACGGCGGGCGGGGAGGTCTTCGAGACGGAGCATCCGCCCATTCTGGCGACGGGTTTTCTCGGGGGTCTGGGGCCGGTGGCGCATCTCTTCGAGCGGCGCGACGACGGGCACGTGCAGTTGACCGATGAAGACGAATCGACGGTGGCGCCGGGGCTGTTCCTCGCGGGGCCGCTGGTGCGGCACGAGCACCACATTTTTTGTTACATCTACAAGTATCGGCAGCGGTTCTCGGTGATCGCCGAGACGATCGCCGGGCGAACCGAGGTCCCCGTGGCGGACGGGGTGCGTGAACTTTACGAACGAAATCAAATGCGACTGGTGGACCTGTCGTGCTGCGGAGCGGAGTGCGTATGTTAAAAGAAAAAGCAAAAGAAAAAGCGACGGAAGCCCGCCCGGGTGTCCTGCTGCTCGGGCTGGAGTCTTCGGGGAAATCGGCGTTGTTCCGTGGGCTGACGGAATCGCGGATCGGCGACGAAATCAACTTCCGCGGGTCCACGGTCGTGTGTCGACGGTGTCGGTCGCGGGTGTGCGAGTGCGACGTGATCGATGCGCCGGGGATCCGGGCGCGCGACGATTCGGCGACGAGCCGGCTGGCGCTGGGTGCGCTGCGCACGGCGGACACGGTGGTGCTGGTGGCGCGTGGGACGCACCTGCGTGAGGAGGTCGCGGTGCTGCTACGTGAGCTCGATCTGCGGGGGAAGAAGAGCGCGCTGGTGATCACTTTCAAGGACAAGGCGGCACCGGAGCTGGAGGCACTGGCCGGCAGCTACCGCGAGCGGCTCGGCATCCCGGTGGCGGTGGTGGACGCCCGGAGGCTGCGGGTGGATGCCCGGGGGGAGGTGGTCGAGGCCATCGCGGCGGCGCGGGAGTTGGCGGCCACCGGACGGGCGGGTGAGCTGCCGGGAGGGGCCGTCCGCAATCCGCGGCTGACCATTTTCGAGCGGGCGGTGGTGGGGCCGGTTGCGGCGTTGGTGGCGTTGGTTGGGCTGTTTGCGGTGCCGGTCTACGCGGCTTATCGGTTGGCGTCGTGGGCGCAGGGGCCGGTGGACGATGCCGTGATCACGCCTTTGAAGGAGGCGCTCGGGCAGGCGCCGCCGCTGGTGTTTGAATTGCTGGCCGGGGGATACGGCGTGCTGACGCTGGGATGGTATTCGTTCCTGTGGGCGCTGCCGGTGGTGGTTTTGCTGGGAGTCAGCGTGGCGCTGGCGGAAGAGACCGGAGTGAAGGATCGCGTGACGGCGGCGCTGGATCCGCTGCTGCGGTGCGTGGGGTTGACGGGGCGTGATTTGATCCCGGTGATGGCGGGATTCGGCTGCAACGTCGTGGCGGTGATGCAGTCGCGGGGGTGCAGTCGGTGCACGCGGGGGGCGTGCGTCTCGATGATCGCGTTTGGATCGGCGTGCAGCTACCAGATCGGGGCCTCGCTTTCGATCTTCGGATCGGCCGGGCATCCGGGGTTGTTCCTGCTGTATCTGGGGGCGTTGTTCGTGGTGGGAGCGATTCACACGCGGGTTTGGCACGGCGGGTTGAACCGATCAACGGCGCTGCCGGTGGGCGAGCGGGCGTTTTTGCAATGGCCCGGCGCGCGGGCGGTCGCGTGGCGGGTGGCGGGGACGATCAAGCAATTTCTCTTTCAGGCGATGCCGATTTTTCTGCTGATCTGCCTGGCTGCGGCGTTGCTGCAATTCGTCGGGGTGCTGGATTGGCTGGCCGGGGTGGCGGCGCCGGTGATGGGAATTTTCAACCTGCCGGGTGAGGTCGCGCCGGGCGTGCTCTTCTCGATCCTGCGCAAGGACGGGCTGCTGATCCTGAACGAGGGCGACGGGGCGTTGCTGCGGGGGATGGGGGCCGGGTCGGTCTTTCTGCTCGTCTATCTGGCGTCCACGCTCACCGCCTGTCTGGTGACGCTGTGGACGATCCGGCGCGAGCTGGGGTGGCGGTCCGCGCTGGCGGTGGCGGGCCGCCAAGCGGGGACGTCGCTGGGGTCGGCGTGGATTTTCAGCCTGTTCCTGCGGTGAGGGAGGTTCGATGAAGGTTACGCTGCTGCCGGGATTCCTCGGGGCGGGGAAGACGACGACAATGGACTCGCCAGCGACCGGGACTGGCCGAGGATCCGCCCTCGGCCCGAAGGGAGACGTTCCCTCCGCATCCGACGCTGCGGGGGGCGCTCAGAGTCTGGGTAAAGATCGGGTTACTGAGTTTCGGGGGGCGACGGAACAGCTCGCAGTGACTCACCGCGAGCTCGTCGAGCCTCGGCGCAGGGTCTGATGACGCGGGTGGTCCCTCGAGGCTGGGACAGGCACGGCAGCCAGCGCGGCGGGGAGGCTGATCGGATCGAGAATTTTTTAGAATGGAGTCTGTCTGGTGAGGCGGGCGGAAAGTTCGGCGGTGGGCGGACGAAGGACGCGGGCGGGATCGCTCGAGTCGGCATCCCATTGGACGAGTCCGAGGTCGCGGAAAGCGGTGAGCCAGGATTTCATGGGCCAGGTGTGCCATTTCGCGTGGAACGCGTTGGCGTTGGCGACGATGTCGGCGAGATGGCCGACGGGTGGGTCGGTCACCTCGTGCGGTTGGTGGTAGACAGCGGCGCCCGAGAGGTGGAAGGGGACGCCCCGCTCGCGGGCGGTGAAGGCGAAGTCGGTGTCCTCGCCGCCGTAACCAACGAACGATTCGTCGAAGCCACCGATGATTTCGAAATCGGCGCGATGGATCGCGAAGCAGAGACTCCAGAAGAGGTGGTAGTGCGGGGTCATTTCGAGGGTGGTCGCGAGCGGGGGTCGGTCGGGGTGCGGACGGCTGCGGGCGTCGAGCGTGGTTGCGGTCAGGTCGTCTCCGGCGGGGCCCTCCAGGTAGCGGGGAGTGCCCATGACGAGGCCGCGGACTTCGGCAAGCTGGCGGGTGATGCGATTCGAAGTAGTCCGGACCCGGGATGCAATCGACGTCGAGGAAGGCGAGTTGTGAGTGCCGCGCCGCGCGGGCACCGGCGTTGCGGGCGGCGGCGAGGGGGAGGCGGCTCCGGCTGGCGTGATCGACCGGGCGGAGCGGCAGGGTGGTGGCCGGCAGCGGCGCGTCATCCATCCGCACGACGATCACTTCGGCGGGGCGGTGCACGCTGGATTCGCAACCGCGCAGGAGGTGGGTCAGGTGCCGGGGCCGACCGGCGGCGATCACGACCAGGCTGAAGGGGGCGGGAGCGCTCATGGCAGCGGGCGGCGGGAGCGGACGTCGGCGACCATCGACGCGACGTCGCCGTCGTGCGAGCTGAACCATCGCGCGAAGGCAGCGGGGGCGTCGGGCCGGACGTGCGGGATCCAATTGGGTTGCAGGGCGGCGACGCGATCCGCGAGGTCGGGCTCGGACGTGGTGGCTCGGACGCAGAGGCCGTGGGCGGCGAGGGTGGCGGCGAGGTGTTCCTGCTCGTCGAAGGGGCGCGGGTCGGGGACGGCGACAAATTTTTTGCCAAGCGTCGCGAGTTCGGCGGTCGTGCCGAGCCCGCACGCGCCGACGACGAGGTCGGCGGATTGGAGGATCGCGCGTGGATCGCTGAGGTGGCCGAGGTGGTGGCAGTCGACGATGCCGGGCGGTGGCGCGACCTGGCCAAGCACGAGGATCGTGTGCGCGGGAAAGCAGCGCCGCAAGTTGGCGAAATCGACAGGTGCCGGGTGGTCGCCGCTGCCGCGACCGCGGATGACGACGAGCGTCGCAGAGGAGGGCGGCGGGGCGAGGGCGGCGTCCGGGAAGCGGGAAAAGAAGCCGAGGTGCAGCGTTTTCTCGCGAATCCAGGCCGGAGTGTCGACCGACTCCAACGCTTCCGGGAAGTATGCGAGCAGAAAAACGGCGGACTCGAAAGCGGCCAGGTGCGGGGGATCGGAGCGGTCACCCATGAGGCGGACGTAGGCCGTCGGAATGCCGCAAAGACGGGCGAAAGTGGCGATCTCGACACTCACATCGACGATGAGAAAATTGATGGCGTGGCGGTCGACCGCGTCGAGGATGCGCCGATAGCGGTCGGCGCTTTTCCGCATGCCCAGAGGGGCGTAGTGCAGCGAGCGCGGGGGCGGGAATTTTTCGCGATCCCACATCGTCGCGTCAGGCAGGTCGTCCGGTAGATTCACGATTCGCAGATCAGCGGGGAGTCCGGTGGCGGAGGTGAGGATCGCGAGGTCGAGGGAGCGCGCGAGGAGCCGGGCGTATCTCGAATGGCCGGAGCCGTGGTTGTGCGCGTAGTAACCAAGCACGTCAGGCGGCGGCGGTCATGCGCGCGTAGAGATCCAGGTATCCGGTGATCATGGGCTCGATCCCGCAGAAGGTTTCGGCCCGACGGCGGCAATCCGCTCGATCGAGCGTGCCCGCCGCGGCGAATCCGGCGGCGAGCGCGCGGACGTCCTCGCGGGGGACGAGGATGCCGGAAGTGGCATCGATCAGCTCCGGAGCGGCACCGACTTCGAATGCCGCCACGGGGGTGCCGCTGGCGAGTGCCTCCGCGATGGTGAGTCCGTAGGGTTCCTCCCAGACGCTGGTGAAGAGCAGCGCCGAGGCCGAAAGGAGCTGATCGTTCAAATCGGGCTGGGTGAGGTGACCCAGGTATTCGACGCCGTCGCCCAGGCGTGGGTCGACTTCGGCCCGGAAGTAGTCTTCGTTGTAAATCGGCCCCGCGATTCGAAGTGGAAAGCCGCCGAGCCGGGCGGCTTCGATGGCGAGATGAGGAGCCTTCTCGGCGCAGATTCGGCCCGACCACAAAGCCGAGGCCGCCGGTTTTTCCGCGGACCACCGCCATTGGTCGACGTCGATGCCGTTGCGGATGACGGCAATCTCCCCCGTGTAATCGGCCCATTGGCGCGCGAGGTTTTCGCTCACGGCCACGAAGCGGTGGGTGCGCGCGTCCCGGGCGGCGAGCGCGCTCATCTTGAGATACGGGATTGGTGGCGTGTGGAGCGTCGTCATCATGGGGAGCCCCGACGCCGCGCCCATGAGCACGGGAATCGGGTGCAGGGAATGATTTTGGATGAAGTCGAATCCGTCGTCCCGCAGTTGGAGAAGCGCTTGGGCGTAGCGAAGGTTTTCGTGGATCTCGAACTCCGTTCGCGAAGTCTCGAGCGCGATCTCGGCGGCTGGCTTCCGTTGCGAACGAGGAAGGGAAGCGACGTCGACGGGCGTTCGGCAAAACGAAGTGTCGGATTCGGAGTGGGCGAACAGATGAACCTGATGGCCCGCCCGGGCAAGGTGGTGGGTGATTGCGTGGGTGATGCTTTCCAATCCGCCAGCGAAGGGCGGAACGATCGGGTATTGGGCGTGGCAAATCAGGGCGATCTTCATTCGGGTCGGGCGCTCGGAAGCTGCGTCATCGGCAGATTACGCGGGCAGAATCCCGATAGGTTGCCGGGATCCGCTCGACCTGATGCGCGAATCAGGGGAAAGCCTGAGAGTCGCCAGACTCGACTCGAAGCAGCCGCCCGGGGTAGGAGTCGCGAACAGACGTCGAATTATGAGCACACCAGAGACCACTCCCGTCATTGGCCGCGAAGCGGCGAAGCCCACCGAGATCCCCGCCAAGGGTTGGTGGCAGGTGTTGATGCGAGTGAAGGACGAGATCAAAAACGACAACCTTTCCGTGATCGCGGCGGGCGTCGCGTTTTACGCGTTTCTGAGCATTCCGGCGATTCTGACGGCCACGGTGGCGCTTTGGGGTTTGGTTTCCGATCCGGCTGGGATTCAGGCGCAGATCGGACAGTTGGCCGGGGTGCTGCCCGGGCAGGTGCAGGAGATTCTGGTCGATCAGCTGACCGCGATCGCCGCGAACTCGGACGAGGCGCTCGGGTGGACGGTTATTTTCAGCATCGGTTTTGCTCTCTGGAGTGCTTCCAAAGGGACGACCTCGGCGATCGTCGCAATGAACGTCGCCTACGAGGAAGAGGAGACGCGTGGCTTTTTCAAACTGAAAGCGCTGACTCTCGCGCTGACGCTCGGGGCGGTGGCGACGGTCATCGTCGCGTTGTTTTGCGTCGCGGGCATTCCGGCGCTGGTCGTGAGTTTGCAGATGCCGAAGTGGATCGAATTGACGGCGCAAATCGTGCGCTGGCCCCTGCTTGCGGGCGTGGCGTTGGTGGCGATGGCGGTGCTTTACAGGGTGGCACCCTGCCGGAGTTCGCCGCGGTGGGCCTGGGTATCTCCGGGTTCCATTATCTGCACGATCATCTGGTTGGGTGCGTCCGCTGGCTTCTCCTGGTATGTTTCGAGCTCCGCCAAATACAACGAGACCTACGGCTCGCTCGGCGGCGTGGTCGTCCTGCTCATGTGGCTCTACATCAGCGCGTTCATCATTTTGCTCGGTGGAGAACTGAACTCCGAACTCGAGCACCAGACCGTGAAAGATACCACGGTGGGACCGCCGCAGCCGCTCGGCCAGCGGGAGGCCGAAATGGCGGATACGCTGCCGGAAGCTGACGGAGGCACTGCTTCGGAGTTGAAGGGCCCGTCTAAGATCACGTGACTTTCAGCCGCTGATAATTCGTAGAAGCGGGCGGAAGCTGGTTGGTCGCCTGACTTGGGGCGGGCTCTAGACCGGATCTTTTTTAAGGTCACCTGACCCGTTGATCAGGGTGGCCAAATACATCCACCGGGAGCCAGTCCCGCGTTTTTGCGTTGATGAACGAATCAATTGACAATCCTACGGGGCCGACGGACTCGCCGAGTCAGCGGGCGGAAACGCACGCAGACGACGCAAAGAACGCCGCCCGAGATGCCCAGGCGAAAGCCGGGGAAAAACTGAACGAAACCAAGCGGCAGGCTGGCGAAGCCGTGGAACAGGTAAAAACTCAGGCCGCCAATGCCGCTCGGGACGCCCGGGCCAAGGGTGAGCGTATGCTCGAGGAGCAGAAGACCCGCGTCGCGGGGGAGGTCGCGGTCTACGCCGACGCCGCCCGCCGTGCCGCGGATAAGTTGTCCGATGACAGCGATTCCAACCTCGCGGGCTACGTGTCGTCCGCCGCGGATTATCTCGATCGTTTCGGGCGCCGGATCGACGAGCGCGGAGTCGGCGAACTGATCGACGACGTCCGCTCGCTCGCTCGCCGCCGCCCGGAAATTTTCTACGGGGGGATGTTCGTTGCGGGTCTGGCCGCCGCCCGTTTCCTCAAATCGTCGGCGGATCGCCGCGTGAACGACGAGCGGGGCTCGTTCGAGTCCTCGTTCGCGGCACCAGAGCGACCGATGCCGGTGACATCGTCGGGTTCGGTCGCGACCGGCACCGGAGAACCGGTCGATCTCGATCCCGAGGTTGTCGTGGCACCGTCCGACGTGCCGGTATCGAACGCTGATCTTTCGAAAGGAGGCTACTGATATGACTGAAGATCCTTACACGGCAGAGACCCTGCCGACGGCCCCTCGGGCGGACGAGAATTCGATCCCAACGCTTTTGAAGCAGCTTCGCGACGATTCCACGTCGCTGGTCAAGCAGGAGGTCGCACTCTTCAAGACAGAGATGGGTGAAAAAGCCGCTCGTGTTGCGCGAAACGGGGCAGCCGTCGCGGTCGGCGGCTTCATCGCGTTGCTTGGGCTCATCTTTGTTCTCCAAGCCATATCGTCGCTCGTGACCGTTGGTCTCGTCGCCGCCGGACTGGATCCCGCGGTCGCACTTTGGCTCGGACCTCTGATTGTCGGCTTGATCGTCGCAATCGTCGGAATCGTCATGGCCCAATCCGGTCTCAAGACGATCAAGCAGGAATCGCTAAAACCTCAGCAAACCATCGACTCACTCAACCAGGACAAAAAATGGATTCAGCAAAAAGCAAAATAGAAAACGAACGTCTGGACGAAGCTTCCAGCGACGAAATCCGCGGCGAGATCCGGGGCACCCGGGGGCGGATGGACGACACCATCGACGAACTCGGCGACCGCCTTCATCCCCGGCATCTTTTCGACGACGTGGTCTCGCTGTTCCAGCGGCCCGGCTCGAAGCCTGGTGTCGGTGCGGCGCAGACCTCGCGGGAAGCCGGGCGGGCTGTCTTGCACCACGTGAAGGAAAACCCGGTCCCGGCGCTTCTCGTTGGAGCGGGTTTGGTTTGGTGGTTGGTCGATGCTTCGACCGATTCCGACGACGAATTTGGGTCGGGCGGAAGTCGCTATCAGGATGTGCCGCGCTACCCGGTAACGCCGCGGCAGCCGATCGGCGGGACGTCGGTAGGCAGTGAATACCGTGACGAGACCTACGCTACCGTGGGTGGCGGATCGGAATTCGATGAGCCGGATTCCGGCCCGGGAATGATCGATCGCGCCAAGGACAAGCTGGCCGAGACGCGGGATTCGATCGCCGAACGCGGACGGTCCGCCCAATCCGGTCTTTCCGACCGCTGGGAGGGTGCCCGGGACGGGATGCACCAGCGCCGTCGCGCCGTGGGCCGCAAGGCCAACGAGCTGAGCGGTCAGATGTCGGATCGCGCTTCCGATCTTCGAGACCGGGTGTCGGACGCGAGTGCCGAGTATCCGCTCGCCATGGGAGGAATCCTGTTGGCCGCCGGAGTCTGTGCCGGGCTCTTGCTGCCGCGATCGGCGACGGAAGACGCGTGGATGGGTGAGGCAGCCGACGATGTGAAGTCGGAAGCGGCGACCCGCACCCGCGACGTCGCGACACAAACGATGGGCTCCGCTCTCGATGAAGCCGAAGGCCGCGGGCTCACGCCCGGTAATCTGGCCGAGAAGGCGGGACGCGTGATCTCCGAGGCCGTCGCCGCCGGAAAAGACGCCGCGCGTGAAGAAGGGATCTCCGGCGAGCAACTGGCGGAAGACGCGAAAGCCGTAACCACCTCGGCAGCCAACACGGCCGCGGGTGGTGCCGAAGCGCAAGCCAAGGAAGCGGGCTCGGAAGATCGCCCGGCGTAGATCGCCCGGGATCACACCAAATTCCAACCGAACGGCCTTCCCGTCCTCCGCGCATTCGCGGGGACGAGGAAGGCCGTTTTGGCTTCGGAGACAGGAGCGACGGACTGCGACTTGGACGGACCGACCACTCGGTCGATCGAGCTTCGTGCCAACTGGAAATTAGCGCTACAATCTTCCAAACGTTTGGGAAGTGGAATGTTGGGGCATTCTTGGTCGAGGTTGCATCCACTAAGGGCTCGATCCGCGATCTTTGTCGCTATGACTAATACCAACGAACATTGCATTGACTATTGTAACAAGCTGCTGCGCGGCGAACGGTCCGCCGTGGAGACCTACGATCAGGCTATCGAAAAATATGCCGACGATCCGGCGCTGGTCGAATTGAGAAGCATTCGCGCCGACCACGTGTCCGCCGTCAACGATCTGGAGACTAACGTTCGTTCGATGGGCGGTGTGCCAGAGGAAAGCTCGGGCGCGTGGGGAACCTTTGCGACGATGGTGCAGGGCGCGGCGAATCTGCTGGGTGACGATTCCGCCGTGGCGGCTCTCGCAACCGGTGAACGGAACGGGAAGAAGGATTACGAAAACGGTTTGGAGGACGAAGGCGTCATGCCCGAGTGCAAGACGCTCTACCGCGCCAAGCTCGTCGAAATCAACGAGCACATCGCGACTTTGGAACGATTGCAGAAAGCCATCTAAATTCCGACCGGCTAAGTTAGCCGCACGATTGGCCCCGGTTTTTCGAGCCCTTGGTGGATTCGAAATGCCGGGGTCTTTCGCGTTCGGAAATCATGGCGGAAGACAGGTCCGCGCTGGTCGGCATCACTTGTCGGGCGCCGCTGCCGCGAGCGTGGCGAGGTGACCGGCGAACCCGCCCGGGGCTCGGTTTTTACGGCGGGCGCTCGTGGTCACCCGCGGTGTGGCGGCCCAGGCGATCTTGGCTCCGCCGTTTTCCAAGTGGGCGATCAGAGTGACATCTTCGTGCACCCGGAGGTGCTGAAATCCGCCGGATGCCCGGTAGACCGAAGCGCGCACGCCGAGGTTCGCGCCGTGCACGTGGCGGTGACCATCGGAGACGACGTATCCAGCGTCGAACAGCGTTCGGATGGTTTTCGGATGATCCAGCCAATCGGCGACTTCGATGAGACCACAGACCACGTCGGAATCGTGCGCCAATTGGCGACTGACCCAATCCGTAGGCACGGTGGAATCCGCATCGGTGAAGGCGAGCCACCGGGCCCCGGCTTCCAGCGCCGCGGCCGCGCCCAGCGCACGGGCGTGACCGACATTGTGAACCTGGCACGTGATTCGGTCGACTCCGAAGCGTTCCGCGATGGCCGCGGAATTGTCGGTGCAGGCGTCGAGCACAACGAACGTCCGGACGCGTTCTCCTTTGAGCGCCGGATCGTAGCTCGCGCGGACGACGGATTTGAGACACGCCGCCAGGAGATCCTCCTCGTTGTGGGCGGGAATGATGACCGCGATCATCGGATACCCTCCCGTTCCGCGGACGAGCGTGGATCGACGGTCCAGGCGTCGATTCTGAAATCAGGCTCCTGGTGGGAGGCTGCGAGTTTCCACGGCAGATCGCTGGCAAAAGCGGCGTGGATTTCGTCGCCGGTCAAGTCGCCGCAATCGACCGGGTGCCGCCAGTGGCACGCGACGAAGACGCCGTCGGCGTTCAGCGAAGTCGCCAACCGAGGCAACAGGTCCTCGAATTCGCGGCGACTCAAGAAGTAGGCAAATTCGCTCATGACGATCAAGTCGAAGGAAAGGTCCGGCCATTGCCCCGGCAGCCAGAGGTTCGCGACGCGAACGTGGTCGCACCCGGCCAGCCGACGTTTGGCGAGCTCGCACGCGCGTTCGTTACCGTCCGAGGCCAGCAGGCGGTCGCAGCGGGCCGCGAGGCTGGCCGCGAGTTCGCCGTTGGAGCAGCCGATCTCCCAGGCCGACGAGAAAGACTCTTGCGGCAGGATTGCCAGGAGGAGGTCGCGCTTCCGCCGTTCATACCAGCGCGTGCGAAAGCCCCATGGGTCGTCGGAGCCTGCATAAAGCTCGTCGAGGTCGGCGGCGGTCGACGTCATCGAAAATAGACCTCCCACGGTCGGTCGAATCGGCGGAGGACGTGGGGTGGAAGAATGGGCGCGTCTCCGTAGCGAGTCGTCAATTGGGTCGTGAACTCATTGATTGCGCGCCACTTCGCGCCCCACGCATCGTCGTCGAGCCAGACCTTGACCGCGCGGTCCCAAGGCATGGATCGACCGTCAGGCTCCGCCCAGTGCCAGCCCCAAATCGGCATTTCGATCGGTCGGGCGGCACCGACCACCCTCGCTGCCCCGATCACCGCTCGTGCCGTCGCTTCATGATCCGGGTGCCCGTCCGACTGCCACGGGGTCAGCACGATGTCGGTCGGTTCGAAGATGGCCTCCAACTCTCGAGTCAGTTGATACTCAGCTTTGGAAAGGCCGCCGTCGGCGAAACGCAGCCGTTGAACAAACCCTGAGGATTGCAGCTTTTTCAGCGCTTTGGCGGACTCGATCGGACGCAGGGTTCGGAGCGAATCAACGTGCTCCGGGTGACTCGCCTCTCCGTCGGTAATGGCAATGACGAGGGTGTCGCGGTCGCGAAGCATCGCGAGCAGGCCGCCGCAAGGGAGGACCTCATCGTCGGGGTGGGGAGCGCAGACGACGAGCCGGTGGCCCGGGGGGACGAGGGTCTCGGGCTCGACGGAGCGCAACGCGCCGAGGTGCCGGCAGCCCATCCAACGATCCTCGCTCGTGCCGCGCCCGGCGATCTGGCGGTCGGTCACCATGGGGCGATGCGGTGGTTTCGGCTGATCGCTCCAAGGCTCGCGGCGTCGCGCTCGGCGTGACTCTGACGGATGAACATGTCGAGGTCCGCGTGGCGTTGGGCAAACCCGGATTCCGCCGCCAGCGGTCCGGGGCCCAGTGCCCGGCCGACGCGGTCGAGGACGTTGCGGGCGGAGGCCTCGACCGCAAGCCGGGCCCGCATCGCGACGGCGAAGGCGTCGGCGCGGGGTTGGACGTCGATCCAGGCGGCGGATTCGTGAAGCAGGGCGCGGGTGGCCGCCAAGTCCGCGTCGATGGCACCGAAGTGAGCGAGGGCATGAGGCTCATCCCGGCCTTCCAGTCCCGTCGCGAGCCGATCTCCGAGGGCGGTGGCGGCTCCGAACCAAACGGCGGCAATTCCGGCTCCCCCGTGCCAGAAGCCGGGTCGATCGAGGTAGGATTCAGGTCCGCCGATCACTTCGGCCGGCGCGCCGTCGAAGCGCAATTCGGTCGTTCCGGCAGCCGCCATGGCGTTTGACCTCCACCCGGAGGTTTGAACGGTGACGGTCAAGTGATCGAGTTCGACCCGGACGAGAACAGAGCGGCCTTTGGAATCCGATGCGGTCACGAGACCGACGTCGACGGTGGCGGCTCCGGAGCACCAAGACTTGGCACCGGTGAGCTGGCCATCTCGAAAGTGTAGCGGTGCGCGCGGATCCTCCGCCGCCCAAACGGCGTGAAGAAGGGCCGGATCGGCCGTCGCTTCCAACTCCGCGAGAATGGCGAGGGCGTCGGCGTGGCTCTCGTAGAGCTTGGCGAGGCTGAGGTCGATCGCTCCGACCCGGGCGAGGCAATTCCAACGGACCGCAGTCTGGCCGCCACCGGGATGGGGCGGGTCCGCGAGATCCGCGGCAATCAGGTCGCGCATCGCGGCGCCGACGGAAGCTTCGCTGGGTATCGGAAGCGTTAGCCGGGACAGGCGTTGGGTGATCGACGGGGGCGCGAACTCGGGCATCGCCAACCAATCGGACAGTGCAATGGAGTTGCGGGTGTCCCGAGCTGATTTTCCTCTTGGATCTCGGAATTAATCCGAGATCGCTTTGATGTAGGGCCGAAGAGGGTGGGAGCGGCGATCAGGTGCCGATGTTCTTTGATGGCTGGCACGATATTTTCCGGGTTTTCGTGGTGGGCCTGTCGGCTTACGTCGCGATCGTCGCGCTGCTGCGGCTGTCGGGGAAGCGGACGCTTTCGAAGATGAACATGTTCGATTTTGTCGTGACGGTGGCGTTCGGTTCGTTGCTGGCGGGGACGATGCTCAACGAAAAAGTATCGGTGGCCGAGGGGGTGGCGGGGATGGTCGTGCTGATCGGCGGGCAATTCGTGGTGACGTGGTTGTCGGTGCGGTCGGAATGGTTCAAGCGGGTCGTGAAGGCGGAGCCGACGCTGCTCTTTCACGATGGGAAATATCTGGATGACCGAATGCGGCGGGAGCGGGTGACGCGGGAGGAGATCCTGTGCGCGGCGCGGTCTCAGCGTTTGGATGGATTGCAGGATTGCCACTCGGTGATCCTGGAGACGGATGGGACGTTGAACGTCGTGCGGAACGAGGATCCGGACGTGCCGGGGAGTTTGAAGCCGGTGGCAAGTGTGTGACGGTCGCGGGGTGTCGATGTGGCGCGGCGGGTGATTCGGCGCATTGATTGTGCCGACGCGGCTCGGCGGGAGCGTTGTCGGAAGTAACCCGACTGTCTCCGCTTCGCTCCGGCTGCCCTCCGAAACGGGTGGTGACGCCCTATTTGAGGAGGTTGGGTTCGGTCGAATTGGCGATGTCGGCGGCGAGTTGTTTGTCGATGGTGTGGTCGGTGGCGACGTCGGCTTGGGCGGGGTCGCACTTTGGGAGTGACTTCTTGGACGGTGCCGGGGCGGAGTCGGGCGCTGGGACCTTGTCGCGGAGGTGAACGCGGTAGATGGGTTCGGGCATCTCGATGTCGTGCTCGTCGAAGGCGGATTTGACCATGCGGATGGCTTCGCTGCGGGCTTTCAGGAAATCGCTGTCGGTCTGGTCGATCCACGCGAAGAAACGGAGGACAACGGCGCTGTCGCCGAGTTCTTCGACGAGCGCGGCGGGGGCCGGGTCGGCGAGGATGCCGCGGAGGGCGCGGAGAGTTTCGAGGCCAACGTTGCGGGCGTCATTGAGGTCGAGGTCGACGGAGACGCCGACGGCGAACTCGAAGCGGCGGAGGGGATTGCGGGTGTAGTTGATGAGCTCCTTGTTGATGACGGAGCCGTTGGGGATCCGGAGGTGGTTGCCGTCGAGGGTCATGAGGACGGTGTCGCGCGAGGTGAGGCGGGCGACCTTGCCGGAGAAGCCGCCAATTTCGACGTGGTCGCCGATGGAAAACGGGTTGCGGGTGCTGAGTAGGACGCCGGCCAGGTAGTTCTCGACGATGTTGCGGAAAGCGAAGCCGAGGGCGACGCCGGCGACACCCGCGATGCCGAGAATCGCGCCGACGACCGCGGTGGCGTCGAGGATCTCCAGGGCGATGACGACGCCAAGGCCGACGATGACAGTGCGGATGACCCGGCGGGCGAGCTCGCTCGCGAGGTCGCTGAACCCCAGCCAGCGGAAGAGGCCGCGGCGACGGGCGAGGAAGCTGCCGAGCAGCCAGAAAGCGACGACGATCGCAACGGCGACGGCGATGACGGGGAGGAGTGCGCGGGTGCGCTTCCAGAGATCGCGAAGCTTGGCGATCGCGGGAGAGACCCGGGCGGAGACCTCGGTGGCTTCTTCGATGCGGTCGCGGACGTAAACGACGCCGGTGATCTTTCGGGTGAGCGCGAGGGCTTCCTCGGCGGATTGCTTGCCGGGGACGGTGCCCGCGAGGGTGACGACGCCGGACCGGACGGTGACCGTGACGGCGTCGAGGTCGCCGATCTGCGAAAAGATGTCGGTGAGCCGCTCGGCGATGCGGGCATCGGCGGGGGTGGCTTCGGGGTCGATGGAGGCGGCCTCGGGGATGGCGGCGGGTGGTTTTGCTTCCGGGAGCGGGCTGGCCTGGAGGAGGAAGAGGCTGAGGAGAGTGATGGTGATCATTGGGTCGAATGCGGGGCTGTCCGCAGATTAAACAGAGGGACGCAGATTTTTATCCTGAAAGAGAATGCATTCGATCAGAGGGGTGCTGTTTAGTCTGTGGATCGATGAAGTGGACGTTCGTGGTGGTGGGGAAACCGAAATTGGCGTTCGCGCGGGCGGGGTTCGAGGATTACCTCGCGCGGATTCGCCGGGTGGCGGAGGTGGAGTTTGTCGCGGTGAAGGGGGACGACGCGGCGGCGGAGGGTGCGGCCTTGTTGGCGCGATCGGCGGGGATGTTTCGGATCCTGCTGGACGAGCGGGGGCGGGAGTTTTCGAGTGGGGAGTTCGCGCGGTTTGTCGGAAAGCGGCGGGATGGGGGCACGCGCCAATTTGCCGTGTTGATTGGCGGTGCGGATGGCCACACGGCGGAGACGCGAGCGGCCGCGGATCTGGTGCTGGCACTTGGGCGGCTGACGCTGCAGCACGAGCTGGCGCTCGTGGTGGTGGCGGAGCAGATCTACCGGGCGCACTCGATCCTGGCCGGGGGACCTTATCACCGGGAGTGACGGCGAATACAAAGTGATCCGCTTTGCGGATTTGGGTTGGTTCGGCGATTGGAAATCGCCGCTCCTCAAGTTGGCTTGGCGGAGGTTTTTCGCGGAATTGGGCGCGCTGCGCGTGGGCGCTTGTCCAATAACCAATAACCAATAACCAATAACCAACCGCTACTCTGCTGGCTCGAATTTGAGGCTGGCGGCGTTGATGCAGTAGCGGAGGCCGGTGGGGGCGGGGCCGTCGGGGAAGACGTGGCCGAGATGGCCGCCGCACCTTGGGCACTCGACTTCGGTGCGGCTCATTCCGAGGCTGCGGTCGGTTTTTTCGACGATGTTTTCCGGGGCGAACGGGGCGTAAAAGCTGGGCCAGCCGGTGCCGGAGTCGAACTTCGTCTTTTCGTCGAAGAGGGCGGTGCCGCAGGCGGCGCACACGAAGAGGCCGGGTTCTTTGATCTTCAGCATGTCACTGGAGAACGGGCGCTCGGTGCCTTCCTGGCGGAGGACGCGGTAGGCTTGATCGCCGAGCTCGGCTTTCCATTCGTCGGCGGATTTTTTGATCGTCGGGACTTCCTGGGCCGGGCCGGGCTGGCCGTTGGCGTCGGGGGCGCTGATGGACACGGCGGCGGGAAGTTCTTGGTCGGCGGCGTGGGCGGTTTTGTTCATGGGGAAGAGGGTAAGGGCGAGCGCGACGGCGCACAAGGTGGCCAGAGCGAGGATTGTGGGTTTCATGCGTCCACGTTAGACGCGGTCGGCGGGATTTCATTCCCGAATTTTCCTTGTGTCGCGGCGGGGCGGTGGGGACAAGGGGCGGGTGCTTTACCTCGTGGTTGCCCTCGGCGCTTATCTGGTCGGATCGATTCCGAGTGGGTTCCTCATCGGGAAGGCGCGGGGCGTCGACATCCGCAAGGAGGGGAGCGGGAACATCGGGGCAACGAATGCGCTGCGGGTGCTGGGGAAGGGTTGGGGTTACGTTTGTTTCGCGTGCGATATCGGGAAGGGGTTTGCGGCGGTTTTTCTGGCTCGGACGGTGGTGGCGGAGGTGCTGGGACTCGTGCCGGCTTACGCGGGGATCGTGGCGGCGGTGATGGTGATCGTGGGGCACAATTTTCCGGTCTGGCTCGGGTTCAAGGGGGGGAAGGGAATCGCGACTTCGGGCGGGGTGATTCTGGGGCTTTTTCCGTGGCCGGCTTTTGTGATTCCGCTGGCGACGTGGCTGCTGTTTTTCTTCGCGACGCGCTACGTGTCGCTGGCTTCGATCGCGTGCTCGATCATGGTGCCGGTGTCGCTGTTTGGCCTGTGGCTGTTGGGATGGCCGAACGCGGTGGCGGCCTACGTTTGGGTCGGACTGGCGATGGGGACGATGGCGGTGTGGCGTCACCGCGGGAACGTGAGACGACTGCTGGCGGGGACGGAGCCGCGGTTCGAGAAGAAGTCGGAGCGACGCGAGCGGAACGAAAATGATGTTTGAGAAAATTTGCGTGGTGGGGGCTGGTGGCTGGGGGACGGCGCTGGCGGTGCTGTTGGCGGAGCGGGGGGCGGACGTGCGGCTGTGGTCTCACAACGCGGACGTGGCGGCGCAGATCGCGGCGGATCGGGTGAACGCATCCTACCTGCCGGGCGTGAGTGTGCCGGCGAACGTGCGGGCGACGACGGCGATGGACGAGGCGGTCGCGGGGGCGGGGTTGGTCGTGGTGGTGACGCCCTCGAAGGCGACGCGGGGGGTGGCGGGCGAGCTGGAGCGGGCGGGCGTGGCGGCGGACGCGGTGGTGGTCTCGTGCACGAAAGGGTTGGAGCATGGGTCGGGCTTGCTGATGAGCGCGGTGATCGCGGACGAGTTGCCGGGTCGGCGGATGGCGGTGCTTTCCGGACCGAATCTGGCGAACGAGATCGCGCGCAGGGTGCCAGCGGCGGGGGTGGTGGGATCGGAGGCGGCGGAGATCCTGCCGGCGCTGCAGGACGCGTTTTCGACGGCGACGTTTCGGACTTACACGAGCGATGACGTGGCGGGGATCCAGCTCGGCGGCGCGTTGAAGAACGTGTTCGCGATCGCGGCGGGGGTGTCGGATGGATTTGGGATGGGGGACAACGCGAAGGCGGCGCTGGTGACGCGGGCGCTGGCGGAGATGATGCGGCTCGGGGTGACCTTGGGCGGTCGGCGCGAGACGTTTGCGGGATTGAGCGGGGTGGGGGATCTCATGGTGACTTGCTTCAGTCGGCACAGTCGGAATCGTGGATTCGGCGAGCGGTTGGGGCGGGGGGAGCGACCGGGTGAGATTTTGGATTCGATGACGATGGTGGCCGAGGGGGTGCCGACGACGCGGAGCGTGTGGGAGGTGGCGCGGCGATTGGGCGTGGAGGCTCCGGTGACGGAACAGGTGCACGCCGTGCTCGAGGGGAAGTGCGCGCGGGAGGCGATGGGGGAGTTGTTGGGTCGACCGCCGAAGGCGGAGGTGGGGTAGGGGGCTCGCTTGGCTCGCGTGATTGGTGACTCGTGACTGGTGACTGGTGGAGGGCGGTCGGCTCCTTCGCTGCGCGAAGGTTGCCTAAGCCGCGGCGGGACGCCGCGGCTCGCACGCGGGGACGCGTGCGGTCCCCCGGGTGGGTGGTCGCTGGGTGGGTCGCTGGGTTGCTTTTTTGGGCGGCCCTTGCTTGGTCGGCGGACTTTGAGGCCGGTTGGGACTATTCGGCTCGGGAAGGTGGGACAGCTTTGGTTGTGCTGGACAAGGGGCGGGTGGTTTTCGAGCGGTATGCTGGGGGT
Source organism: uncultured Verrucomicrobiae bacterium (assembly GCA_963719495.1). Classification (GTDB taxonomy): domain Bacteria; phylum Verrucomicrobiota; class Verrucomicrobiia; order Chthoniobacterales; family JAATET01; genus CAVVKW01. The sequence goes on along the minus strand of CAVRCI010000001.1, from coordinate 391,865 downwards.
GGGGGTGTTGATCGGGCGGTTTGGGTGATGAGTGTGACCAAGAACCTCGTCGCGGTGGCGGGATTTGCGGCGGAGGCGGAGGGGGTGCTGGATTTGGACGAGCCGGTGGGTGTCGACGCGATGGGCGGGGTGACTTTGCGGATGTTGCTGGATCAAACTTCGGGGTTGGCTCCGGGGAATTCGGTGATTTATGGGCGGGGGGTGCGGGATAAGACGCGGGCCGCGCTGGCGCTGCGGTTGGTCGCCGGGCCGGGCGAGGTTTTTGACTACGGGCCGGGGAACTTCGAGCTTTTTGGGGAAGTGCTGCGGCGGAAATTGGCGGGGAGGGGAGTGACGCCGTTGGAGTTCATTTTCTCCAAGGTCTTGCGACCGATCGGGGCGACTTACGCGGATTGGGATACGGACCGGACGGGGACGCCTTTCTATTCAACGGGGGCGAAAATGACGGCGAGGGATTTGGCGAAGTTCGGGGAGTTGGTGCGGACGCGGGGGCGGGCTTGGATCTGGCCGGTGATCCCGGAGGCGGATTTCAATCGGTCGCGTGAGGGGACGGCGGCGAACTCGATGTATGGGCTTTCGTTCTGGCTGAACCGGAACGCGCGGCGGGCGGGGGCGGAGCCGATCTCGGTCGAGGGCACGCTGGGGGAGGAATGGTCGGCGGAGCGGTGGCGGCGGTCGTCGCTGTCCGCCGTCGCGCCGTCGGATTTGATCGCAATGATCGGATCGGGGGGGCTGCGCTGCTACGTGGTGCCTTCGAGCAAACTGGTGATCGTGCGATTTGGGACGGGGCGGGGGTTTTCAGATGCGGGATTTTTGGGGGCGGTGTTTCGAAAAGTGAACCAATGAACGGACTGACCCCTCTGGTGGTGTTGGGGGAGGAATGGTCGCCGGAGCGGTGGGGGCGGTCTTCTCTGTCCGCGGTCGCGCCGTCGGATCTGATCGCGATGATCGGGTCGGGCGGATTGCGGTGCTACGTGGTGCCGTCGCGGAAACTGGTGATCGTGCGGTTCGGGACGGGGCGGGGGTTTTCGGACGCGGCGTTTTTGGGAGCGTTGTTCGGGGGGTGAGGGGATCATTGCTAATGGCGACGGAGGCTTTGCAATCGGTGCGCCATGCACTAAGGCTGCGGCCATGATCCATCGATTTCGCCTATCCCGCCGAATTCGGTTGGTTGTCAAAAGTGCCGCCATCGCGCTTCCGAGCATCGCGTTCGCTGGGGCTGAAGTGAAGAATTACGATGGCACGGCGTGGACGGACGGGGTCGTGACTCTGGAAGCGGATGTGAGCGGGTTTCTGAACGGGACCGAGGTGTTCACCGCGATGCTCCGTGCGGTCGACGAGTGGAATGCTGCGCTGAATCTGAATCTGCTTCGCCTCGTTCCCGCGGCACCGCAGCCGACAGAAACCCGTCGGTCACTCGGAGACGGGGTTAGTGCGATCTACTTCTCGAAGACCATCACGCCGACCCAGACTTTCGGGGCGCAATACGGCTTTGCCTCGGTGGATCGGGCACCAAACGGAAATTTCCGGGAAGCCGATCTCATCTTCAATCCAGAGCACGAATGGGCGGTCTACGATGGGCCGCTAAAGTATCGAACGGACGGGGCGCGGTTGCCCGATCTGCATCGGGTCGTTCTCCACGAGATCGGTCATTTGCTTGGGCTGAGCCACCCGGTTGATGACGCGGAACCCACCATTATGAGATCGCGGATGACGGATCTGGATCGATTGACGCTCCAGGATCTGAACGATTGCCGGTGGGTTGCCAAGATGCTTTGCCTCCGCAACGCGCCACGCGTGACGGGTTTGAACGTGGGGAAACGCTTGATCACATTGCGTGGGACGGCGAATCGAGTGTTCACGAACGCGCTCTGGGTTAAGATCCGGGGATCAGATGGGCGGGAATCCCACCGGATCCGAATTCGTGAGCGCTGGTCGTCGAAGTTCGCGACGATGGGCTCGGGGTCGCGAATGACGCTCTTTCAACGGAATCCGGCGACCGGGAGACGCGAACGGCTTTGGACCCGGCGTGTCGGGTCGCGCGCTTTCTAAGGCGCGTGGTGCCCTCGCGGAAGCTGGTGATCGCGCGGGTCGGGACGGGGCGGGGGTTTTCGGACTCGGCGTTCTTGGGGGTGTTGTTCGGGGGGTGGGGGGATTTTTCCGGCGGGGGCCGGATGGGGGGTTGGTGACCGGCTGGAAGCCGATGCCACGGGGTTGTTGATTAGTGCTTTCGGGAGAGTCTCTTTTCGGTAGGTTTCGCGGTTCTGTGGATACCCGAGAGATTGCCCGGCGGCGGACGTTCGCCATCATTTCGCACCCGGATGCTGGGAAGACGACGCTGACCGAGAAGTTCCTGCTCTACGGTGGCGCCGTCCAACTCGCCGGGAGCGTGACGGCACGGAAGGATCAACGGGCGACGACGAGTGACTGGATGGAGCTGGAACGTCAGCGGGGGATCTCGGTGAGCTCGACGGTGCTCCAATTCGAATACGGCGGCTGCGTCATCAACCTGCTCGATACTCCGGGGCACCAGGATTTTTCCGAAGACACCTATCGCGTGCTGACGGCGGTGGATGCGGCGGTGATGGTCGTGGATGCGGCGAAGGGAATCGAATCGCAGACTCGGAAACTTTTTGAAGTGTGCCGTCAGCGTGGGGTGCCGATTTTTACGTTTTTCAATAAATTGGACCGGCCTTCGCGGCCTCCGCTGGAGCTGCTGGATGAGTTGGAGACAGTATTGGGGATTTATGCCTTGCCGCTGAACTGGCCGCTGGGGAGTGGGCCGGAATTCCGCGGGGTTTACGACCGGCAGGAGAGCGAGGTGCATCTCTTTCAGCGGACTCGGATGGGGGCGTTTCGCGCGCCGGAGCAAGTGGGCGGGGTGGACGATCCGCTGGTGAAGGAGGTGATGGCGCCGGACGTTTACGCGGCGTTTCGGGAGGAGCTGGAATTGCTGGAGGGGGCGGGCGCGGAGTTCGATCTGGCGGAGGTGCGGGCGGGGCGGTTGACGCCGGTTTTTTTCGGGAGCGCGGCGAATAATTTTGGCGTGCAGTTGCTGCTGGACCGGTTTTTGGCTTTGGCTCCGCCGCCGGCTTCGCGGATGACGGAAGCGGGGGGGGAGGTGTTGCCGGGCGGCGAGGCGTTCTCGGGTTTCATCTTTAAAATTCAGGCGAACATGAACCCGAAGCACCGGGACCGGGTGGCGTTCATTCGGATCGTGTCGGGGGAGTTCAAGCGGGACATGACGGTGGCGCATCCGCGGACGGGGAAGCCGGTGCGGCTGTCGAATTCGCAGCGCCTCTTTGCGGCGGAGCGCGAGACGGTGGACAGCGCGTGGGCGGGGGACGTGGTGGGGATCGTGGGGAATCAGGATTTTCAGATCGGGGACACGCTTTCGGAGGACGAGTCGGTGCGGTTCAGCGAGATGCCGCGGTTTGCGCCGGAGTGTTTTGCCTACGCGCATTCGACGAGCACGGCGACGGGGAAGCGGTTTCGGGAGGGGTTGGATCAGATGATTCGCGAGGGGGTGGCGCAGGCGTTCGAGCTGCCGGATAATTTGCAGCGGATGTCGTTGCTTGGGGCGGTGGGGCCGCTTCAGTTCGAGGTGCTGCAGTATCGGCTGGAGGGGGAATACGGCGCGGGGTGCCGGATGGAGAGTGCGCCTTGGTCGATGGTGCGGTGGGTGCGGGCCGCGGATGGTGGGGAGCTGCCGGCGCTGACTTTGCCGAGTGGGGCGAAGGCGGCTTTGGATCCGGCGGGGAAGGATTGCGTGCTGTTTCCGAGTGCCTGGACGGTGGATTACTTCCTCGGGAAGAATGAGGGAGTGGAGTTGTCGGAGGTGCCGTTTTTGTGATGGCGGGGGGGGTGGGTGATGGTGAGGGGAGTGCCGCTTCGCGGTTGGGAACGGGTGCCCGGCTGGAGCCGGAGCGAAGCGGAGACCGCCGAAGGCAACCCGGGCACGGCGACCTGGAAGGTCGCGGTCCCCAGCGCGCTTCGCGCTTGGCTTATTTGGGGCCCGTGGGGACTTTTTCGCACATCGTCGCGAGGGAGCGGTTTGGGGATGGCTTGGAGCTAGTGCCGCGGGCGGACCTTGCGAGCGTGGTGGAATTTCTGGGCGAGGCTGCGGGGAATCGGGCTTTGGTGCCGGTGGAGAATACTTCGGGTGGGACAATTTATGGGACCGTGGATCTGCTGATCGAACTGGCGGGGCGGGTTTTTGTGACGGAATCGATCTCGCTGGACGTGCGGATGGCGCTCATCGGGCGGCGTGACGAGGTGATCGAGCGGGTTTATTCGCACTTCGTGCAGTTGCACAATCACCGGGATTGGTTTCGCGAGAATCTGCCGGACGCGGAGGTGGTGCCGGTGGCCAGCACGGCTTTGGCGGCGGAGATGGCGGCTGCCAAGGCGGGGTCGGCGGCGCTTTCGGCTCCGGGGGCGGCGGAGATCTATGGGCTCGATGTCCTACGTTGCCCGGTGCTGGAGGGGGCGGGGAACGTGACGCACTTTTTCGTGCTCGGGAACGCGGCGATGGGTGCGGGTGAGGGGGATGCTCGGACGGCGCTGGCGGTTTCTTTTGGGAACGAGTCGGGGAGTCTTTACCGCTTTCTCGAGCCGTTCGCGACTGCGGGGGTGAACGTGAACCGGATCATTTCACGTCCGTTTCCGGGGCGGACGGATCAGGTGATGTTCTTTTTGGAAGTCGACGGCGCGCCGGGTGGGGAACTCTTCGATGGGGTGATGCGGGAGGCGGAGGGGCGGTGTGAGGTGTTCGTGAATTTTGGGTCTTACGGGTTTGGTCGGCGGGTGAGTTCGTAGGGGCTTGCAAGCTGGAAGCTTGCGCTACTTTGACAAAAAAACGCCGCCCGGCTTTCGCTGGGCGGCGTCGTTTTGGTTTTTGAGTCGCTACCGTTGTTTACGGCTTGGGGACTTCGGCGATCGTCTGGAGAATGCGGCTGGCGATCTTGTAGGGATCTCCGGCGCTGTTCGGCCGACGGTCTTCGAGGTAGCCCTTGTAGGCGTTGTCTTTGACGAAGCTGTGCGGGATGCGGATGGACGCACCGCGGTTGGCGACGCCGTAGTTGAATTTGTCGATGGACTGGGTCTCGTGGAGGCCGGTGAGACGCAGGTGGTTGTCGGGTCCGTAGACGGCGATGTGCTCGTTGAGATTTTTCTCGAACGCGGCCATGAGGGACTCGAAGTAGGGCTTGCCGCCGGTCTCGCGCAGGTATTCGGTCGAGAAGTTGGCGTGCATGCCGGAGCCATTCCAGTCGCCCTTGAGCGGCTTGCAATGATACTCGACGTCGATGCCGTAGCTCTCGCAGAGGCGCTGGAGGATGTAGCGGGCGATCCACATCTCGTCGGCGGCCTGCTTGGAGCCTTTGCCGAAGATCTGGAATTCCCACTGACCCTTGGCGACCTCGGCGTTGATGCCTTCGTGGTTGATGCCGGCTTCGAGGCAGAGGTCGAGGTGCTCCTCGACGATCTCACGGGCGACGTCGCCGACGGCGCTGTAGCCGACTCCGGTGTAGTAGATGCCCTGGGGCTCGGGGTAGCCGTCCTTCGGGAAGCCGAGGGGCTTGCCGTCTTTCATGAGGAAGTATTCCTGCTCGAATCCGAACCAGGTGTCGGGATCGTCGATGATGGTGGCTCGGGAGTTCGATGGGTGCGGGCTGCCGTCCGGGAGCATGACTTCGCACATGACGAGCATGCCGTCCTTGCGGGCGGCGTCGGGATAGCACGCGACGGGCTTGAGCACGCAATCGCTGCTGCCGCCTTCGGCCTGTTTCGTCGAGCTGCCGTCGAAGCCCCAGAGGGGGAGATCGTCGAGGGTGGGCTCGGTTTTGAAGTCCTTGATGAGGGTCTTGCCGCGGAGATTTGCGACGGGTTCGTAGCCGTCGAGCCAGATGTATTCGAGTTTATACTTCGCCATGTGATTTCAGGTTTTGGTTACCGTTTTCCGATACCGTTTTTGATTCAGGGTTGGTTTCTCACCGCCGTTTGGCGATGAACCGCGCACTGGTAGCAGGAAAAGTGCCAGCTGGGGAAGGAGTTGCGTTCGGGGTGGTGGCTGCTTGGATGCGAAATGCGGCTTCGCCGGGTTTGGTTAGGGTTTCGGGCTGGAAGCGCGAAACGACAGGCTGGAAGCCTGTTTTCCTCTCGGTGTAGGATGGCGGTGATGACGGAGGTGAAGGATACGTTGCGGGCGCGGGTGCGAATCGGATTCGACGGGCGGGTGACGAAGACGTTTGGCGGGTCGGGTCGGGTGCGGCGGTTTGAGAACGAGGTGCGCGTTCTGCGTTTTTTGGAGGGGCGGGAGTGCGGGTTTGTGCCGCGGTTGGTGAGCGCGGACCGGGAGACGCTGACGATGGTGACGACGAGCTGCGGCACGCGGGTGGATCATTTGAACGAGGACCGGATGCTGGCGCTTTACGCGGAGTTGGAGACTTACGGGGTGCGGCACGAGGATGCGGAACTGCGGAACGTGACGTATTCGCAGCAGCTGGGGCGGTTTTGTCTGATCGACTTCGAGTTTGCGACGATTTTGGAGCCGATCGGTGGCGGGGAGCCCGTGGGGTTGCGGCCGGGCGACATCACGGAGCGGGGGTCGGAGTGAGGGAATTGTGGATTGCGGATTGCGGATTGCGGATTGGGTTATGAGTGGGGATTCGTTGATTTGGTCGGGGTTGTCGGATCGGGGGCGGGTGCGGGCGAACAACGAGGACGCGTTTCTTGGGTTGCAGTTCGATGGGCGGGAGGTGTGGCGTCTGGGGAAGGTGGGGGCAATGGATTTGGCGCGGATGGACGCGGTGTTTGCGGTGAGCGATGGGATGGGGGGCGCGATGGCGGGGGAATTCGCGAGCCGGATCGCGGTCGAGAAGATCACGCGGTTGCTGCCGCGTTCGTTTCGGCAGGGTGTGGTGGGGATCGACGCGGGTTTCGGCGACGTGTTGACGGAGCTTTTTCAGGAGGTGCATCGGGCGCTGAGTTACCTGGGGGCGAGTTACGAGGAATGCGCGGGGATGGGGGCGACGTTGAGTCTGTGCTGGTTCGCGCCGGGGTGGATGTATTACGGGCACGTGGGGGATAGTCGCATCTACTACCTACCAGCGGCGGGCGGGCTGCGGCAGGTGACGGCGGACGATACGCACGTGGGGTGGCTGCTGCGGAATGGGCAGATGAACGAACGGGAGGCTCGGAGTCATCCTCGCAAGAACGTGCTGCAGAAGGCGCTGGGGGCGGGTCATCGCTACGTGGATCCGCAGGTGGGCGCGGTGGGGTGCGAAGTGGGGGACCGGTTCGTGATCTGCTCGGACGGCGTGGTGGATGGGTTGTTCGATGGGCGGCTGGGGGAGATCGCCCGGGACGGGGAGGTGGCGGGGGCGGCGGGTCGTCTCGTCGCGGCGGCGGTCGAACGGTCGGGGCGGGATAACACGACGGCGCTCGTGGTGGAGGTGGCGTGATGGACGCGCGGTTGGCGGGGTATTTGCGAGCGATCGCCTGGCGGATGCGGGCGGCTGCCGTGGGTCGGCGGGTGATGGCTGGAGGGTGGCTGGTGGCTGGTGGCTTGTTGGTGCTGGGGGCGGTGCGGATGGCGGGGGGCGCGCCGCCATTTTCGGGGGAAATTCTGGCGCTGGCTGGGGGGATCTGGGTTTTGGTCGGGCTGGGGGCTGTCGTGGGAAGTGGTGTGGGTTTGGTGGCGGCGGCGGGGCGGGGTGACACGGTGGCTGGCGGGGCGGAACGGCTGGTGACGGCGGCTCGGCTGGGGCGGGACGGGTGGGGGGAGCTGGTGTTGGAGGATGCGTTGGCGCTCGGGTCGCGGTGGCCGGCGGCCACGGTGGTGCGGTGGCGTTGGGGGCGGTGGGTGGGTTGGGCGATGATTCCGGTGGTGGTCGCGCTCGGGATGGCGCTCGGGTATCGGGAGCGGGCCGGGACGAGTGCCGCCGAGCGGATGGCCGCGGCGGAGGTGTTGGACGAAGCCGCGGCGGTCGTTTCGGAGGGGGGCGAGGAGTCGTTGACCCAAACCGGGCGGGAGCTCGAGGAGCGGGCCGAAGCTCTGCGCGAGCGGTTGGCGGACGCCCCGCGGGAGGATGCGTTGCGGGCGCTGGTGGCGGCGGCGGCGGACGTCGAACGACTGCGCGGTGAACGGGCCGCCGGTCGGGATGGTGGCGACGCGGGGCGGTCGGCGGACGCGGGAGCGACGCGGGATTCGGCGCCGCCGGCAGCGACGGACTTGGCGAGCAGCGAGGCGTCGGCGACGGGGGACACCCGGCAGCTTTCGGAAGCGGAGTTGGCGGCGATGGCTTCGCGGTTGGAAGAGATGAAGCGGGCGGTGCGGTCGGGCGAGCAGCGACCGGGAGCGGGCGAGGGGGAGCGCGGCGAAGGCGGCGGAGAATTGGCGAAGTTGGCGGGGGAGATGGGGTCGGGTGAGGAGTCGGCCGAGGCGGGGAAAATGGCCAGTGACGAGCCAGGTGGCGGACCGGGTGAGAACGCGGGCGGGGGCGGTGAACTCTTCGGGGAACGGACGGATGTGGCGGTGAGCGGGCTTGACGATCAGGCGGGACTGGACGGCGGCGAGGGGGCGGCGGTGACCGTTGGGACGGTGTCGGTGGACGGACCGGGGCGGGCGAACGCGGCTTACCGCGAGGCCTACGACGCGGCGGCGCGGGCGGCGGAGGACGCGGTGACGCGCGAGGATTTGCCGTATGGATCGCGCGAGCTCGTGCGGCGGTATTTCGAGCGGATCAAGCCCGAGGAGTAGGGCGGCGGCGCGTGATCGGTGACTGGTGAATAGTGATTGGTGGGGGGTCGTGATTGCGCTTGAATTTTGATCGTGGACGATTCGGAGCAGACGAAGGAGCGGGTGACGGAGTTTCGGCGGTCGTTCGCGGCGCTGGAGGAGGAGCTGGGGCGGGTCGTGGTGGGTCAGCGCGAGACGGTGCGCGGCTTGCTGACGGCGCTCTTCGCGGGGGGGCACGTTTTGCTCGAGGGCGCGCCGGGATTGGGGAAGACGTTGCTGGTGCGGACGCTCGGGGCGGTGACGGGGCTGGAATTTTCGCGGATCCAATTCACGCCCGACCTGATGCCGGCTGACGTCGTCGGGACGAGTCTCATCTTCGACGACGGCGGGACGAAGCAGTTTCAATTCCAGCCTGGGCCGATCTTCACGAACATCCTGCTTGCCGACGAAATCAACCGCGCGACGCCGAAAACGCAGAGCGCCCTGCTCGAGGCGATGCAGGAACGGCACGCGACGGTGGGCGGCGAGACCCGTGGCATGCCGGACCCATTCCTCGTGCTGGCGACGCAGAATCCTTTGGAAATGGAGGGCACGTATCCGCTGCCCGAGGCGCAGCTGGATCGGTTTTTGTTGAAGTTGCTCGTCGGGTATCCATCGGAGGACGAACTGCACGCGATCCTGGATCGCACGACGGCGGCGGCGGACGACACGGCCCGGCGGATCGTGGCTTCGGCCGAGGATCTGCGGGCGCACCAGCGGCTGATCCGCGAGGTCCCGATCGTGCGGGAGGTGCAGGCCGAGGCGGTGCGGCTCGTGATGGCGACGCACCCGGAGGCCGGGAAGACCGACTCCGCGCGGCGCTTCGTGCGCTACGGGGCGAGTCCGCGGGGGGCGCAGGCGCTGGTGCTGTGCGCGAAGATCGAGGCGCTGCTGGCGGGGCGTTATCACGTCGCGAAGGAAGATATCCGAGCGGTGGCCTTGGCGGCTCTGCGGCACCGGGTGGTGATGAACTTCGAAGGCGAGGCCGAGGGCGTTTCGCCGGACGACGTGGTGCGCGAGGCTTTGGCGTGACGGTCGGTGTCGACAGTGGGCAAAAGCTTCGGATGGAAAGACGAGTCAAACGGGGTAGCCCAAGCTTCCAGCTTGCCTGAACGCATTCGTGCAAGCTGGAAGCTTGCGTTGCCGGATCGGAAGCGGGAACGCCTGACCGGGAAGTTTATGCTTTTCCGCAACGATTAGCATCGATTCGGACGGCAAGCTGATGGACTGGTCTCGAAGTCCTGGGTTGCGCGAATTCCGCATCCAGTCCGCATCCAGTCCTTGACAACCGCGCCTTCGTCCCGCACTTTCCCCGGCTCGCGCGGATTCTGTCAGTATCAAATCGCGCCGTTGGTCCCCGATGAATCGTCTTCGACGATCTCATTTCCGCGTCGGGGGAAACCCGGTGTTCGCAAACTCAATTATCATCATGCCTGTTCGTCTTGGACGATTCGAAATGCCCAAATCCCTTTCCCGGGACGAGGCCACCGCCACCGACACCTACACGAAGTTCATCGCCGAGCCATTCGAGGCCGGATTTGGACACACCGTCGGGAACTCTCTCCGCCGCGTGCTGCTTTCCTCGCTGGAAGGCGCCGCCATCACCTCCGTCAAGATCGAGGGCGCGGCCCACGAGTTCACCAGCCTCCCCGGCGTGGTCGAAGACGTGGTCGACATCATTCTCAACCTCAAGAAGGTCAAATTCAAAGCCCACGAGAACGAAATTCGCAACCTTTCCCTCTCGGTGAACCGCGAAGGCGCCATCACCGCCGCCGACATCCAGTCGACGACCCAGTGCGAAGTTCTTAACCCCGACCAGCACATCTGCACGCTCGATAAGAAGCAGAAGTTCGAGGCTGAATTCGAGGTCAAGGTTGGCCGTGGATTCGCGACCGGCGACCAGAACAAATTCGCCGACATGCCGATCGGGCAGATCGCCATCGATTCGATTTTCTCGCCCGTTACCCGCGTGAAATACGCCGTCGAGCAGACCCGCGTCGGCCAGCGCACCGATTACGACAAGCTCGTGATCGACGTCTGGACGGACGGTCGCATCACGCCCGAAGACGCGGTGCTCCAAGCCTCCGCGATTCTCCGCAAGCACCTCGACGTCTTCGTCAACTACGACGACGAGCAGATCGAGTTCGACGAGACTCCGCAGGAAGTCAGTCAGGAAAACAGCCGCCTCAAGAAGCTTCTCAACATGAGCGTCAACGAGATCGAGCTCTCCGTCCGCGCGGCGAACTGCCTCAACAACGCGAACATCACGACCGTCGGTCAGCTCGCGATGAAATCCGAAGCCGAGATGCTCAAGTATCGCAACTTCGGCAAGAAGTCGCTCAACGAGATCAAGGACAAGCTCATCCAGCTTGGACTCGGCCTTGGTCTGAAATTCGAACCCGGTCTGATCGACCTTCCCGCCGAAGCCCCGGCGGCGGAGTGATCCCAAGCCTCCTTTAAGCCATGAGACATCAAGTCAAAACCATCAAGCTGGGCCGCTCGCAGGCCCACCGCGACGCCATGCTCGCCAATCAGGTCGTGAGCCTGATCGAGCACCATCGCATCAAGACCACCCTCGCCAAGGCCAAGGCCGTGCGCCCGTTCGCGGAGAAGATGGTGACCCTCGGAAAACGGGGTGATCTCCACGCCCGCCGACTCGCCGCCGGTTACCTCGGCCAGAAGGTCGCCGTGCAGAAACTGTTCGCCGAGATCGCGCCCCGCGCGGCTTCGCGCCAAGGCGGTTACACCCGCATCATCAAGCTTGGGCCCCGCCAGAGTGATTCCGCGCCGATGGCCTTCATCGAGTGGGTCGACACCGTCGTCGAAGCTGATGTGGAGGCCGTCGAGGTCGCCGCTCCCGCCAAGAAAGCCAAGGCCACGAAGCCGAAGAAGGAAGCCGCGAAAGACGCGGAGACCACGCCCGACGCGTAGTTCGGGAGTCCGGTCGCCAATGGCGTTCGCCCGGAAGGGCGGCGTCGTTGGCGCGGGACGGTAGTGGTGCTGCGAGAATGTCGGTCGGGCAAGCGCGTTAGACTGCCGGATGATGCCTCGGTCCAAATCAATGTCATGTTGAGGGAACCGAAACATCTCTGACTTCTCACCCTGGGGTGAAATGCAGTGTGGGCCAGAGATTTTTCGCTTCGCTCAAAATGACAGGTTTGGACACGCCCCGCGGCGATTTTCACTTCGCGCGGTTCGACACGGGTGCAGGACAAAAATCTCTGAAAAAGCATTTCAGCGAGGTATTTTTACTGCCAAAGTATATGCGTTTACATATACGTTTGATTGATGAACCCAAATACCGCACCTCGTGCCATCCTTGATCAAATCGCGGCCATCGACCGCATGGAGCGAGGAAAGCTCTCGGTGATCCGTCAAGGCCAGAGCGGATCTTACTTCAATCTCCAGCGTAGGGAGGGTGGGCGAAACGTGACCGAATACGTCCCGGCCGATCAGGTGGCCCAAGCCCAGGAGAACATTGATGCCCATCATCGCTTCCAGTCTCTTGTCGGCGAGTATGCGGACTTGATCACCGCGCAGAGCAGGCAGGATCGCAAGGCCGGGGCTAAAAAAAAACGCCCGACCCAAACATCTGCCTCGCCCAGGAAGCGGAAATCCAAGACCTGATCGCCGCGTTCCGCAGCAAAGAGCCAGCCGGAACTGCCGTCGCCGAGTTGGAAGTCCTCGTGCGCACAGCCATCTTCAAACCAGCCAACGAACTGGTGGCCATGCTCCTGCAGCAAGCCGCCGAGCGCATTGACGCGGCCTACCTCCCCAAGCCCGGCGAACAAGCCAAGGGGCGCGAGGTTCTCATGGTCCAGGGCATGTTCGGCTCCTTCGCGCTGCTGCGCCAATACTACTACCATCCCGGGAAAAAATGCGGCCACTTCCCGGCCGATTCGGCCCTCGGTCTGGAAGGGGCCTACACCCCCGCCCTGGCCCGGCTCATCTGCTTGGAGGGAGCGGATGAAAGCAGCTTCCAGCAGGCTTGCTTCCACCTCGCGGAAACTGGCGGCATCTCCGTCTCCGAGCGCCAGATCCAGCGTGTGGTTGGCCGCACGGGCGAGTGCGCCGTGGCGTGGCAAAAACGAGAATCGGCCCCCGGCCCCTGCGAGGCCAGGATCCTCTACGTCAGCGCGGACGCCACCGGAGTGCCCATGCGCCGGGATGAACTCGCTGGCCGCAAAGGCAAAGCCCCCGACGCAAAAGCCAAAACCCGCATGGCCACGCTCGGTTGCGTCTTCACCCAGACCAAAGAAGATGACCAAGGTCGCCCCCTGCGCGACCACGACTCCACCACCTACCTCTCCGCCTTCCAGAGCCCCTCGGACTTTGGAATCAGCCTGCGTCGCGAGGCCATTCGGCGCGGCTTGTTCTCGGCCCCGGAAACCGTCCTGCTCATCGACGGAGCCCCCGGCTTGGAAAAGCTCGGGCACGATTACTTTCCGGATGCCGTCCAAATCGTGGACTTCTACCACGCCATGGAACACCTCCAGACCCTGATCGAAACCCTCTGGGGCAAAGCGGAGCAGGCCCGCAACAAGCGCCGCAGACATCACTGGAAAAAACTCCTCGCTCACGACGGGGTCGAGCGCATCATCAAGCAGGCGCGCCAGGAAGCCCTCCTTCGCGGCAATGTGGCACAGGTGGAAACCACTTTGGGCTACTTCGTGAACAACATCCCGCGCATGCAATACGGAACCTTCCGGGCCAGAAAATACTTCATCGGCTCCGGAGTCGTCGAAGCCGGCTGCCGCTCACTCATCGGAAAGCGATGCAAGCAATCGGGCATGTTCTGGGGCGAGCCTGGCGCGGACAAAGTCCTCGCCTTCCGGTGCATCCATGCCAGCCGCAGAACGAACTCGTTCTGGAAATACCGCCTCAACTCACGCGCCGCTGAGAACGACACGCTCCCCCTCGCCGCATGATTGAAGATTTTTGTCCTGCACCCGTTCGACACGAACCAACCATCGTTCCCTTGACGCTCAACTAGCCCCTCCATACCTTCACCGTCCGCATGCGACTTGGTTTCAGCCACTCCTCGATTAGCTCGGTCCGCACCTTTGCGCTGACCGGGATCTTGACGGTCTGTGCGGTCGACTTGGCGCTCGCTCAGACGGGCCGATCGCCCGGCGCGCAGGTGCCGGAGCGGATCGAGGCGGCACCGATTGTGCAGACGGATTCCGCCGAGGAAATGACGGAAGCCCAGATCGCCGACGCCCAAGCGCTTTACGCCAGCGCGCTGGCTCTCGACGAAGCCGGGTCCGTCGATCGGGCGCTCACCGCGTATAAGCGGGCCATCAAGCAGTATCCGTTCGCCAAGCCCGCCGGCCCCGCCCAGTTCCGCGTCGCCGAGCTACTCGAAGCTCAGGGGAAGGCGTCCAAAGCCTTCGACGCCTACCAATACCTGCTGCAGCGTTACCCGGACACGCCGAACTTCGAGCGAGCCGTCGCCGCGCAGGTCACCATCGCCAACGCCTACCTCGCCGGAAAACCCCAGGTCTTCTTCGGAATCCCCATTGGAAATTCCGCCGAGCGTGCCCAGGAAATGTATGCCGCCATCGTCGGCAACGCGCCCTTCAGCAAATTCGCGCCCATCGCCCAGTTCAACCTCGGCCTCGCCTACGAGAAGCAGAGTCTCCCCTTCGAAGCGGTCCGTTCCTACCAGACCCTCCTCGACAATTATCCGAAAAGCGACGTCTGCGACGACGCACTCTACCAGATCGGATTCGTCTACATGCGAGTCGGCTTCGCCGACCAGTCGCAGGACATGTCGTCGCTCGTGGCGGCCCGCAACACGTTCGAGGATTTCATCATCGAGTATCCCGACAGCGAAAAGCTCCCGCAGGCTCGCGAGAATCTCGAACAGCTCGACGGCAAGCAGTCCTCCGACATTCTTCGGATCGCGAGGTTCTACGAGTTCAGCAAGGATCTCAAAGCAGCCGTCATTTATTACAACGACGTCATCCGTCGCCAGCCGAACACCGAAGACGCCAATCTCGCGAAGGCCCGCATTGAGGAGCTTCGCAGCCAATACGGCGATGACGCGCTACGAACCGGCCCCGAGAGCGCCGATACGGGCGAGAAAGCCGCGCTCCGCCGCCGCCTCCAAGCGCAGGTCGAGACTTCGGCGTTGGCCGACTACTCCGGCCCGCCGACCCGCACGATCGTCCCGGATGAACTGCCAGCCAGCGCCCCGCGCATGCGGACCTCGGTGGACGACGTGCGGCCGCTCCCAGCCGTGGAACCCGATCTGCCAACGGAATGAGCGCTTCCCAGCCACTTGCCGCGCCAGCCTGGTGCCAAATTCCACTGCGACGCTCTGCCTTTGCACTGGTGCTGATTCTGTCCGCCCTTGTCTCGGGCTGCGGCTACCACCTCGGGCCCGCCAAGCCCGCCATTTTGCGCGATGTCGAGACGCTGGCGGTCCAAACCTTCAAAAACAAGACCTACGAGCCGCGCATCGAGGTCCTCATGGCCGACACGCTCATCAAGCAACTGCAGCAGGATGGCACCTACCAAATCGTGTCCGATGAGCGGGCCGACGCCATCCTCTATTGCACGCTCGATAACGCCGAACGTCGCCAGGCTCGCGCCGTTCGAAACAACGTGCTCGCGACTCAGGAGTTCAACCTCCGCCTCTCCGTCGAATATGAGCTGGTGGATCGAGTGACCGGTCGGGTGATCCAAGGCGGCACCGTCAACGCCGACACTTCGTTCTTCATCAACAACGATCTCCAGACCGACGAGCGCCAGGCGTTCGTTCAGGCCGTTCAGCAGGTGGCAATCGAGCTCACCGGGCAGCTGACGGAAGGGTTCTGAGGATTTTCGATTTTCGATTTTCGAGTGGAGGGCGCGGCCGTGTTGACCATCGTTCCGACGCCGATCGGTAATCTCGACGACATCACCCTGCGGGCCTTGGCCGCGCTGCGGGATGCGGACGTTGTTGCGGCCGAGGACACGCGCCACTCGGGAATCCTGCTCAAGCACCACGGGATCTCGAAACCGTTCGTCAGCTTCCACGCCCACAACGAAGCGCAGCGAACCGCGGAATTGCTCGAGGATCTGAGGGCCGGGAAGAACGTCGCTTTGATCACGGACGCGGGGATGCCGGGCGTGTCCGATCCGGGCATGAGACTGGTTCGGGCGTGCGCGCAATCGGATGTGGAATACACGGTGCTGCCGGGTGCGTCGGCGGTCGTGACTTCGGTCGTCGGCTCGGGGTTCGACGCTACGCACTTTCGATTCGCCGGATTCCTGCCGGTCAAGTCCGGCCAACGCCGCAACGCGCTCGAAGCCGCTCTCGCGGAAACGGGCACGAGCGTTTTCTTTGAAAGCCCGCACCGACTGGTCAAATCCCTGGCTGTCCTGGCGGAAATTGCCCCGGAGCGTCGCGTGTGCGTCGCCCGCGAGCTGACCAAGAAATTCGAAGAATATCGGATCGAGTCACCGTCAGTTTTGCTCGAGCACTACACGGTCCGCCCACCGAAAGGAGAAATTTGCCTGGTGATCGAAGGAGCTGACGAACTTGGCCATCGCGAAAAGCGAGCCAACCGGGCCAACCAAGCGGTGCCAGCCCCGCCCCATCGACCGATCAGGTAGGGCAACCGGGCCCCGGGTGCCGTCGCTTCCTTCCCTGGACGCCGCAATCCCCAAACCGGCCAAACCCACACCAAACGCAAATTTCCCCGGTGAAGACTCGACTCGAGCGCATCGAAGCGACTCCACATCCGAATCAAGTCGGATAGGCTCCGCCGCGTGGGTCAATTCGAACAACGCGTCTCCGTCCGCGAGCTTGTCGAATTCGCCTATCGGACGGGTGACCGGGGCGGCAGCGGTAGGATTCTCTCGAGCACCCGCGCGTTGGAAGGCACCCGCGGTCACCGCAAAATCCAGGGAGCCCGCGGCGACGGCTACGAGGCGGAAATTCCGCTCGAAGCGGAGTTCGAGCGTGATGGTGTGAAGTTGAAACTCGTCGGCCGGGTCGACGGCCTCACGGCAAACACCGCCCCCCCCGTGGTCGAGGAGATCAAGACCGTCGAGACGGGTTGGTCCGGCGAGGCCGCTCCCCTGCACCGCGCGCAGGTCCGAATCTACGCCGCATTGCTGGCCGCCCAGCGCGCGTGGACCGAGGTCGAGGTGCGGCTGACCTACCTCGATCTCGACACCGACGCGGAAACGAATTTTCCGGAGATCGAGAAAGCGGAAACGCTGGCCGCATTCCTCGAAGCGACGTTGCGGTTTTGGTTCGAATGGTTGATTCCGAAAGCGCGCTGGGTCGAGAAGCGGGACGCCAGCATAGCGGCAATGGAGTTCCCACTCGGCGGATTTCGCCCGGGACAGCGCGAATTTTCGGTCGAGGTCTTCCGCACGATTCGCGACGGCGGGCGGCTTTTTGCCGAAGCACCCACCGGGACGGGCAAAACGCTGGCGACGTTGTTTCCGGCGGTGAAGTCGTTGCCGACCGTGGACGGCCAGATCTTCTACGTGACCGCCAAGACGCCGGGACGAATCGCGGCCGACGAGGCGCTGGAGCATCTGCGCGGAGCCGGGGCGCGGCTGAGAAGCGTGAGTCTCACGGCGAAGCGGAAAATTTGTTTCAACGCCGGTACGACCGGCTGCGATCCGCGGACCTGCCCGTTCGCGCTCGGGTATTTCGACCGCTGCCGGCCGGCGGTGCGGGATTTGCTCGAGCGCGAGCGGATTGATCGCGATGCCATCGAGGAGGTGGCGCGGGCCCACACGGTGTGCCCGTTCGAGTTGTCGTTGGACGCCTCGGTCTGGACCGACGTGGTGATCGGGGATTTCAACCACGTCTTCGATCCGACGGCGCGGCTGCAACGGCACTTCGAGAACGCGGACGGTCGCCACGTCGTTCTCGTCGACGAAGCGCACAACCTCGTGGACCGAAGCCGGGCGATGTATTCCGCTTCGCTGACGGCGGCGGAGTTCGCACTCCTCGGAGCCTCCAGGATGGAGGGGACGGGGGCTGGGCGCGCCCGCGGGGCGTTTGCCGCGGTGGCAAGAGCCCTGAAAACTCTGACGGCGACCGAGACGCCTTCGGAGTTGCCCGCCCGCGCCTATCACGACGGTGCCAAAGTTTGGAAGGAATGGCCGGAGGAATTAATCATCGAATTACGGGAGAGCTCGGGTGCCATCGAGCGCTTCCTCACGGAGCAGCCGGAGGGCGCGGAGCTTTCGTCCTGGCTGGAGCCATGGTTCGAATTGCTCGCATTTCTTCGGGCGGCGGACGGTTACGACGACTCGTGCCGGGTGATCGTCGAACCGCTCGATCAACGCGTGACCCTCTTTTGCGCGGACGCTTCGAAGCGACTGGCCGCGACGCTGGAAGGTCTTCGCGCGGCGGTGTTCTTCTCGGCGACGCTCACGCCGCTCGACTATTTTCAGCAATTGCTCGGTGGGGTGGCGACGGATCGCTCGCTCGAGATCGAGTCCCCCTTCGGATCGGAGCAAATGCGGGTGACCGCGCTCGCCATCGACGTCAGTTACAAGGGGCGGATGGCCTCGCTGCCGGAGGTCGGCCGGGCACTCGCGGCACACGTCGCCGAATGGCCCGGCAACCATCTCGTTTTCTGTCCGTCGTTCCGTTACCTGAGTGCGTTGTCCGACGAATTGGAATCCGCGGGAATCCACCTGGTCGAGCAGACGTCCGGGATGGACGAGGAAGCCCGCGATGAATTCCTGCGAAACTTCGCGCAGTCGGGGAATGCCGTTGGACTTGCGGTGCTGGGCGGGATTTTCTCGGAAGGCATCGACCTGCCCGGCGACCGCGTGGTGGGTGTGACGGTGATCGGGATTGGTCTGCCGGGGCTGTCGGTCGAACGCGACGTGTTGGTCGACGAGTTTCAACGCACGCACGGCGCGGGCTTCGATTTCGCCTATCGGTTCCCCGGAATGCAGCGCGTGCTGCAGGCCGTGGGTCGATTGATTCGATCGGAGACGGATCGCGGGGCCGCGTTGCTGATCGACCAACGTTTCGGCGAGACGAGGACGAAAGTGCTTCTGCCGAAATGGTGGGGCGTGGAGTGAAGACGACGCGCTGGGGTGACGGCTAACGTCAGCGAGGCAGCCACGGCGCTTGCGGCGCGAAACGCCCCACCCTCGGATGGTAGGGAAGGCGCGCCGCGCGTTCCCTGGCTTTCGCGCAACGTCAACGCACCCAACGGGATTCAGATTTCACCCAAATGCGACCGGCCTCCCCGTAAATTCACAGCTCACAATCAAGATCGAGTCCATCCAGCGGACTCGGAACGTTCAGCGCATCGGAGGTCAGGTAACCTTGCGTCGTCTCCAGCGATTTGTGTCCCATCGCGAGCTGGAGCGCCCGGATGTTGGCCCCGCGTTCGAGCGCGTGGGTCGCGTAGGCGTGGCGCAAATGATGCGGAGTGATCGGGAGCGAAAAGCCAAGTTGGTCGCTGGCCCTCCCGACGGCGCGCTGAATGGTGGCCTGATGACATCGCCAGCGCACGCGGCGGCCGGAACGCGGGTCAAGGCAGGGCTTGGCGGCGGGGAAGAGCCAATACCAGGCCAGGGTCGCCTCCCAACGTCGCGACTTTTCGAGGAGACGGTCGGGGAGCGGGACCGGAATGGCGTTCCACTGATCCCGCTCCCAGATTCTTCGCACGGATTGCATCTGGGTCGCCAGAGCGGTCCGCAGACCTCCCGGCAGCGCGACGATGCGCGTTTTGTTTCCCTTGGCTTCGCGGATAATCAAGCGGTTCCCGTCGAGATCGACGTCTTTCATTCGAAAGTCGAGGGCTTCATTCAGCCGAAGACCGCAACCGTAGAGCAGGTGGACGACGAGGCGAATTGGGTATTGCGGAGTGTCTTGAATCGAATCGAGCAGCCGCAACGTGTCCGTCTGGCTGGGAGCGTGGCGGTGCCCCTCGGGACGTCGGACGCGCAGAGCTTTGATCGGACCGGGATCCTGCTCGAGGACGTGCTTATAGAAGAACAGAACGGCGGCGAGCGCTTGGTTCTGGCCGGACGCGGAGGTGCGGGAAACCGCCAGCGACGTCAGGAAATCCGTGATTTTTTTGGGACCGGGGTCCGCGGAGAGCTGGGGATGGTGTTTGAGATAATCGACGTAGCGGCGCAGCCACTGGAGGTAAGTGCGTTCGGTGGAAAGTGAAAGACGTTGGCGGCGGATCTGGTCGCGGAGTGAGTCGAGGGCTTGGTCGGTGGTCATAGGCGCACAATCATTGTCTGGAAAGCGGGCTCTGCCTATTTTCCCGGAATGCGAACAACCAAACCCGGGCGCGCGAGCTACTACAGCGGGGTGAATTGGCGGGGCGGGCGGCAGGGCGGGGATTATCCGTTTTCCATCCCGGCGGTGCGCGAATTGGACCGGCTTCGCTTCGACTCTCCGGTCACGTTTCTGGTCGGCGAAAATGGCAGCGGGAAATCAACTCTCATCGAAGCCATCGCGATCAACGCCGGCTTCAACCCCGAGGGCGGGAGCCGGAATTTTCGCTTCGCCACGCGAGAGAGCCAATCGGAGCTCGCCAGTGCCATCCGGCTGGCTCCCGGGGGCACGCGGATGACGGATGGCTATTTTCTGCGGGCGGAGAGCTTCTACAATCTCGCGACCAACCTCGAGGAACTCGATGAAGGACCGGATGGCGGGATGCCGCTCACCGCGGCCTACGGCGGTAAATCCCTGCACGAACAGTCGCACGGAGAAGCGTTTTTCAGCCTTCTGAACAATCGGCTCAACGGAGGTGGATTCTACGTCTTCGACGAACCCGAAGCCGCGCTCTCGCCCCAGAGACAGTTGGCGATGTTGGTGCTCATGCACCGGCTCGTTCTCCATCGATCTCAAATGGTGATCGCGACCCACTCGCCCATCCTGCTGGCCTATCCCGAGGCGGAGATCTACCAGCTCGACGAGGACGGGATGCGCCCCGTCGCCTACGAAGAAACGGATCATTACATTCTCACGCGGCGTTTCCTCAACGACCGCGAAGGCATGGTCGAAAAGCTGATCCGCGAGGAAGAAGATTGGTTCGGCGGAACGCGGTGGTGACACCACATCCGTGTGAGCCAGCGTCAAAAAGATGTGCCGACAAAACGGACACCGTTCGGCCCCCCTTCTTGGTTCCGGCGACACTGGCCGCGTGGCAAAATCGTCGTTCGACCCGATCACCGAATTTTGCCCATACTGTGACCGATAGAATGTAACGGCCGTTACGTTTTATCGGTAACGCTGTCGGGTCGTGAGCGAGGGGCGTGGGGATCATCGCGCGGAAATTTTTGCGGTTGTGTGGCGGTTGGCGAGGGCGGCCTGGATGGTGTCGAGGATGGTGGCGAGGTCTTTGCAGACGTCGGTGGCGAGGAAGCGGAGGATGAGGATGCCGTGCCGCTGGAGGAGGGCGTCTTTGCGGCGGTCGCGGCGCCAGGCGTCTTCGTTGGCGAGGTGCTGGGGGCCGTCGAGTTCGATGGCGAGGTGGGCTTCCTCGCAGTAGAAGTCGACTTCCATGCGGCCTTCCTGATCGAAGGGGATGGGGAGTCTGGTGTTGAGGCGGAAGCGGCCGCGGGTGGCTGGGAGGGTCTCGAGGCGGCGGTGGAGGAAGGCTTCGCTGGCGCTGCGGGCGTGATCGGGGCCGGGGTGCGGCTGGGTGGCGTGGAGGAAGAGATTGGCGAGGGGGCGGTCGACGCCGTCGCGGATGAGGCGGCGGACACTGCCGGCGTAGTCGCGTTTCCACTCGGGTTCGACGGGGAGGAGTGTCTCGACCGGCCAGCCGGGGGGGGGGCGCTCGCGGGTAGAAGGATGGTGTAGCCGGCGGCTTCGTAGCCGACACAGCGGCGGTCGAACATGCGGGAGAGCATGGGGATGTCGAGATCGGCGTAGTCGTGGACGCGGACTTCGCGTTTGCCGTCGTGGAGGCGGTGGAGCCGTCCGACGTATTGGGTGATGGTGCCGCGCCAGGAGACGGGCATGGCGAGAAAAAGGGTTTCGAGCCGGGGGTCGTCGAAGCCTTCGCCGATGAATCGCCCGGTGGCGAGGATGACGCGGGGGGTGGATGCGGGGAGGTCGCGAAGCTGGGTGAGGGCGTGGTGGAGTTGCTTTTTGCCGAGGCCGCCGCGGAGTTGGATGATGGGAACGCCAGTGGTGCCGAGGCTGGCGGCGAGGATGTCGAGGTGCGCGGTCCGTTCGGTGAGAACGAGGGGGACGCGGCGCTCGGCGAGAGCTTGCGTGACATCGGCGTGGATGAGGGCGTTGCGGGCTTCGTCGTGAACGAGGGCGTCGCAGAGGCGTTGGAACTCGACGCGGGCGTCGTCGGAGGGGTCGTCCAGCGGGCGGAACGCGGTGGGGCGGACGATGACGTGGTGGGTGAAGGGGCGGGCGTCGGCCTGCTGCCTGGCTTCAACGCGGTGACGGATGGGTCCGCACTGCATGAAGATGATGGGGTGGTGGCCGTCCTTGCGGGTGACGGTGGCGGACAGGCCGGTGACGTATCGAGATTGGGCGCGGCGGGCGACGAGTTCGAAACTGCGGGCGGGGAGGTGGTGGCATTCGTCGATGACGAGGTGGCCGTAGTCGGCGACGCGGTCGTCCACGGTGCCTTTGCGAACGAGGCTCTGGATGAGGGCGATGTCGAGGGTGCCGGTGAGTTTGCGGCGTCCGCCGCCCAAGCGACCAATGGATTTTGCGGGCAGGTCGAGGAAGGTGGCGAGGCGTTCGAACCATTGCTCCATGAGTTGCTGGCGGTGAACAAGGACGAGGGTATTCACTCCGCGCCGGGCGATGAGCCAGGCGGTGAGGACGGTCTTGCCGAAGGCGGTCGTGGCGGCGAGGACGCCGGTGTCGTGGGCGAGCATGGCGAGGGCGGCGGCCTCCTGCTCGGGGCGGAGGGTGGCGGTGAAGCGGACATCGAGCTGGGTGCCGGGCTGGCGTTCGTCCCGCACCTTGAGGCGAATGTGAAGTTTCCCGAGGAGGGTTTGGAGGTCTTCCAGACAGCCGCGTGGAAGGGCGATGTGCGCGGGATAGTCTTCGGCGCAGGCGATGATGCGGGGTTTGTCGTAGGTGGGCAGGCGCATGGCCTGGGCGCGGTGGAATTCGGGATTCTGAAATGCGGCGAGGCGGATGAGGCGGTTGCGGAGGGAGGGCGGAAGATCGGCTTTCGGGATGTAGATCTGGTCGGCGAGAATGACGTCGAGGGTGGGAGGGATGGGCCCGGAGATGGGGGGCTCGGAGGTGCGGCGGGAGGGGGGCACGGTCCAGGGGGTGAGGGCGAAGTCTTCGTCGGGCGCGAGGCGCACGGGGAGGATGCGGTTTTTTCGTTCGGCCTTGGCGATGAGGTCGTCGATTTGAGGGCGAGTGATTTTTGGGAGGCTGGCGAGGTGCGCCCACTGGTCGGGGTGGGGACGGAGGTGGTCATCGAGGAAGAGGGTGTTACCGTTTTCGCGGGCGGCTTTCTGGAGGGGGAGGGCGATGAGGTTGCCGAAACCGCCGCGGGGGAGGGTTGTCCTGATTCGGGAAGAAGCGGTCGTAGGAGGCGAGGCCGAGGCCGGGGCGGCGGTCGAGGGTTTCCGTGAGAAGGTGGGTGCCGAGGCGGCGGGCGAGAGCGGCGGGGGTGGCTTCGTTGATGAACCGCCAAAGGTGCGCGCCGTTGCCGGAGCGGGAGCGTTCGAGGGCGGGGTGGAGGCCGCGGTCCGCGCAGATCGCGCGGAAGGCGGCGGTGTCCTCGGGCCATTGGTCGCCGTCGAAATCGGCGGCGAGGAGGAAGCAGCTCTCGTCGAGGAGCATGGGATAAACGCCCATGACGAAGGGCTGGTGCTGCGAATCCTGACCGGCGAGGTGCCAGTGGATGACATCGTCGGTGACGGGGAGCCAGTGCTGTTGCGGGCAGTCGGAGCACTTGATGCGGGGTTTTTCGCAAATGCCGCGGACCCATTGGTTGCCGCAGGCGGGCGAGTAGCCGGATTTGCCGGTGCGGCGGCTTTGGAATCGGCGGGGATAGACGTCGGTGCGGCCGCGGAAGAGGGATCGGTAACGGGCGATCTTGGCGGCGGGTGGCGAGTGGTTGTCGAGAGCGGAGGGGGTCACATCGGAAAGGGGGTAGCGAGCCGCTTCCAACCTACGGAAACCCAGGGTTCACATAATCCTACCGTCACTCGATGCACCTCTTCACCGATAAAACATAGCGGCCGTTACGTTTTATCGGTAGAGATTGTGAGGATGAAGGCGCGGACTGAGTTGTTGATGTATCATTTGCTGTGGACGGCTGAGACGGTGATGCAGCCGACTTTTCGTAATTTGTCGGGGTCGTTCGAGGAATGGGCTTATCGCGGTGGCTTTCTGCGGCAAGTCCACGCGTTGGAGCAGTTGCAGATGCTGGAGTCTTCGACGAAGCCTGGGTCGACGGACCGGGTTTACCGCCTCACTGAGGCGGGCCGGCTGGCGGCTTTGGGAGGGCGGGACCCGGAGGAATGGTGGGCGCGACCGTGGGATGGGAGCTGGCGAATGGTGATCTTTGATCTGCCGGAGTCGCAACGCTCACTACGCCACAGATTGAGGAGGAAGCTGCGCGGAGCGAATCTGGGATGCCTGCAGCAGAGTGTTTGGGTGACGCCGGATCGTCTGGAGGTGGTGCGCGAACGGCTGAAATCGTTGAAGGTGGACGCTGGCACCCTGCTGTTTTTCGAGGGGTTGGCCTGCGGTGGGGAACGGAACTGCGACATCGTGGATAGGGCGTGGGACTTTGCGGAGATCCAGCGGTGCTATCGGCGGCACGGAGATCATTTGAAGACCCTTGATGCCGCAGGCAAACGAGCTTCGCAGGAGTCGCTGGCAGGTTGGATGGCGGAGGAACGGGGGCGCTGGATGGCGTGTATGGCGGTGGATCCGCTCCTGCCGGAGGCACTGCTCCCACCGAATTACAAGGGACGGGAGGCGTGGGATCGGCGGGCTGGAACGCTGTCAAAGCTCGGTAAGCTCGTCGAACGCTCTACCGATAAAACGTGACGGGCGTTACGTTTTATCGGTGAGAAGAGCGCCGAGAATCTGGGGTTTGGGCGTGCGGGGAGGGTGGTTCAGTTGGGGGGTTGGCGGGTTTCGATGGCTTGGGCCTGGGTTTCGGCGGTTTCGGCGGCGGCTGTTAGCGGGGTGGCTTCTTCGGGGAGATCGGCGGCGATGAGGGCTGCGGCGGCGCGGCGCTTTTTGTCGGCGGTGGCGCGGAGGTCGGCGATCCTGGCGAGTTCTTCTTCGGTGAGTGGGGGTGGGGTGGGCCGACCGTCGACGGGGAGGAGGGGGCGGGTGGCTCGGGTGTGGATGGTGATCATTCCGGCGGCGGCGAGGTTCTCGAGGGCGGCCCAGGCGGTGGCGTCGAGGACTTGGAGAGTGGGCGGGTCGCCGCGCCAGGTGGCGGCGCGGAAGATGGCCTCGATCTGCTCGGGTGCGCTGCCGGTGGTGTCGCGGAGGACGGCGAGGATGACGGGGTTGGCGGAGCCGGGGAGGTAGGTTTCTTCGCAGTGGGTGAGGCGTTCGCCGAGGCGGGATTTGGCCTGCTGGGCGAAGCTGGCGGCGGGGTCGGAGGGGATGACCGGGGCGGCGGATGGCGGCGGGGCGGAACCGGAGGGGGTGGTGGCCATGACTTGCTCGAGGCGCTTGAGGAGGGCCTGGCGTCCGGTTTTGAGTTGGATTTTGCCGAGGTCGCCGATGCCGTCGAGGACGCCTGAGGCGAGTTCCATCTTCTGGGCGAGACTGGCGAGCATGCCGTGCTCGATGGTTTTCTCGGCGACGAGGTTGATGACGGTGACGGGGCGGAGTTGGCCTTTGCGCCAGGCGCGGGCGATGCGTTGCTCGAGGCGGGCGGGGTTCCAGGGGAGGTCGCAGTTGATGACGACGCTGGCGTTCTGGAGGTTGAGGCCGACGCCGCCGGAATCGGTGCTGAGGAAGAGGCGGCAGTCGGGGTCGGAGCGGAAGGCGAGGATCTCGCCGCGGCGGCGCTGCTGGGGGACGCTGCCGGTGTGCCAGGCGTAGCCGAGGTCTTCCTTTTCTGCGTATTCGCGGATGCGTTCGAGCATGCCGACCCATTCGGAGAAGATAATGACTTTGACGTCGGGGTCGGCGAGGAGTTCGTCGAGGATGCGGGTGAGTTCGTCGAGCTTGGGGCACTCGCGGGAGGGGTTGTCTTTGATGAGGCCGGGGCTGTCGCAGATCATGCGCATGCAGTTGAGCGAGATCATGAGGATGTCCTGCTCCTTGGGAGTGAGGGGGCGGCGTTTGCCGGCGTTGGCGAGTTTGGTGACGGTGGCTTCGTAGGCGGCGTAGTCGTCGCGCATGGTCTTGGTGAGCGCGATGAAGTGGGTGCGGTCGGTGCGGTCGGGGAGTTCCGTCTCGACCTCGGCTTTGCGGCGGCGCAGGAGGAGGGGGCGGACGCGGTCGCGGAGGCGGTCGAGGTTTTTGTAGCCTTCGGGGCGGCCGCGTTCGTCGAGTTGGTAGTATTCGCGGTTGAAGCGGAAGAGGGGGCCGAGGAGGGCGGGGTCGAGGAAATCGACGAGGGAGCGGAGTTCGTCGATGCGGTTTTCGATGGGGGTGCCGGTGAGGACGAAGGCGTAGCGGCTGTCGAGGCGTTTGACGGCCTGGGCGGTTTTGGTGGACCAGTTCTTGATGCGCTGGGCTTCGTCGAGGACGACGATGTCGGGGCGCAGGCGGGTGTTGATGTCGAGGGTGTCGGCGAGGATTTGTTCGTAGTTGGCGATGGTGAAGATGGGGGGCGTGGGGTCGTCGTAGAGGCGGGTGCGGGCGGCGCGGGGGCCGAAAACGAGGCGCAGCGGGAGGGTGGTGAATTTTTCGATCTGTTCCTCCCATTCGGTTTTGAGGGAGGCGGGCGTGACGATGAGGACGCGGCTGGCTTTGCCGAGGTGGTGGAGGAGGGCGCAGGCGGCGATGGCCTGGATGGTCTTGCCGAGGCCCATTTCGTCGGCGAGGAGGGCGCGCTCGGTGAAGGCGAGGTGGAGCATGCCTTCACGCTGGTAGGGGAAGAGAGGGCTGAGAGTGACGTGTTCGGGGTGGCGGCCTTCGCGGACGCCGAGTTCGTAGTCGCGGCGGGAGAGGGTGCGGTCGCGCTCGCGGGCGCGGGCGGCGAGCCAGGGGGCGACGTCCTGAGAAAGGCGGGGGGCGGCGGAGCGGGAGTCGGCGAGTTTTGTGGCGAGGTCTTCGGGGGTGATGTCGGGGAGCTGGAGGCCGTGGGGATCGAAGTGGGCGCGGAGCTTGGGTGGGAGTTTTTCGAGGTTGCGCTCGACGCGGAGGCGGTTGGATTCGTGATCGGGGACGATGTCGACGTGAGGGGAGGGGACGCGCTGGGCGGCTTTGAAGTCGGCGCGGTGGCGGCGGGCGAGGTGGAGGAGGATGGCTTCGAGGTGCTTGCAGGTGCCGAGGCCGTTGGTGCGGAAGTCGGTGCAGGTGCAGGAGAATTGCCGGGTGGCGAGGTCGCGGATCTCGGCGTGGTAGGTCATGCCGCTGGGGGAGGCGACGGCGAAGTTGGTGAAGATGGGGTGGGCGTCGCCGAGCGGGGTGATTCGGAATTTTTCCTCGCGGGCGCGGAGCTGGCGTTTGGCGAGTTCGTCGGCGTCGGTGGTGCGCCAGTCGGTGGCGGGTGGGAGGGCGGGGCCTTCTTTGCGGCGTTGCTTCTTGGCGGGGCGGGATTCGCGCGCGGACTTCGCGGAAGCGGCGCGTTTGGTGGACGCTTTGGGTGGCATGGCGCGTAGGTTAACAGGGCAGGCTGAGAGGGAAAAGCTTACCGATAAAACGTAACGGCCGTTACGTTTTATCGGTAACGGGTCGGGAGTGGCTTGGCTGTGGTTTGGGTGGGCGCGGGGTGTCGGGGGCGCTGGGATCAGCGTTTCTGGAAGGTGAGGTGGTCGGTTTCCAGGTCGGCTTGAATGGTGTCGCCGGGGGCGAATTTGCCGTCGAGGAGGTCGATGGCCAGTGGGTCGAGGATTTGGCGTTGGATGACTCGCTTGAGGGGTCTCGCTCCGTAGGCGGGGTCGTAGCCTTCGCTGGCCAGGAATTGGCGGGCTTCGTCGGTGAGCGTGAGGGTGAGGTTCTGTTTGGCCAGTCGCGCGAGGAGGCGGTCGAGTTGGATGTCGACGATGCGGGTGATCTGGTCTTCGGCCAAGCGGTCGAAGATGATGGTTTCGTCGATTCGGTTGAGGAATTCGGGGCGGAAGTGGTCCTTGAGCGCGGTGGTGACGCGGGCGTTGCGTTCTTCGACGGGCAGCTCCTCCATGATGTATTGGCTGCCGATGTTGGACGTGAGGATGAGGACGGTGTTCTTGAAGTCGACGGTGCGGGCTTGGCCGTCGGTGATGCGACCGTCGTCGAGGACTTGGAGGAGGACGTTGAAGACGTCGGGGTGGGCTTTTTCGATTTCGTCGAAGAGGACGACGGAATAGGGCTTTCGCCGGACGGCTTCGCTGAGCTGGCCGCCTTCTTCGTAGCCGACGTAACCGGGGGGCGCGCCGATGAGGCGGGCGACGGTGTGCTTTTCCATGTATTCGCTCATGTCCAGGCGGACGATGGCGTTTTCGTCGTCGAAGAGAAATTCGGCTAAGGCCTTGCTAAGTTCGGTTTTACCGACTCCGGTGGGGCCGAGGAAGAGGAAGCTGCCGATGGGGCGGTTTTCGTCCTGGAGACCGGCTCGGGCGCGGCGGACGGCGTTGGAGACGGCTTTGATCGCTTGGAGTTGGCCGACGACGCGGGCGGCCAAGCGGTCTTCCATCTTGACCAGTTTGGCTCGTTCGCCTTCCTGGAGGCGGGTGACGGGGATGCCGGTCCAGGTGGCTACGGTGCGGGCGATGTCTTCTTCGGTGACTTCTTCGCGGAGGAGGGAGGGTGTCGAAGTGGGCTCGGCGGGAGCCTCGCCCTCCGTTTTTGGGGGATGGTCCAGCTGGCGCTGGAGGTCAGGGAGGTCGCCGTATTGGATTTCGCTGGCTCGCTGGAGGTTGCCTTGGCGTTGAGCTTGTTCGAGTTCGGTTTTTAGAGCTTCGATTTGCTCGGCTAGTTTTTGGGTTTTGCCGATTTCCGCTTTCTCCTTCTGCCATTGGGCTTTGAGGTGGTCGGCAGATTCGCGGATGTTGGCTAAGTCGCGTTCGAGCTTTTCCAGGCGATCTCGGCTGGCGGGATCCTTTTCTTTTTTGAGGGCTTGGCGCTCCATTTCGAGCTGCATGACCTGACGCTCGAGTTGGTCGATCTCGGTGGGAAGGGAATCGAGTTCGATCTTGAGGCGGGAGGCGGCTTCGTCGATGAGGTCGACGGCTTTGTCGGGGAGGAAACGGTCGCTGATGTAGCGGTCGGAGAGGACGGCGGCGGCGACGATGGCGCTGTCCTGGATGCGGACGCCGTGGTGGACTTCGTAGCGTTCCTTGAGGCCGCGGAGGATGGCGATGGTGTCTTCGACGCTGGGTTCGTCGACCTTGACGGGTTGGAAGCGGCGTTCGAGGGCGGCGTCTTTTTCGATGTATTTGCGATACTCGTCCAGGGTGGTCGCGCCGATGGTGCGGAGTTCGCCGCGGGCGAGCTGTGGTTTGAGGAGATTGGAGGCGTCCATGGAGCCTTCGGCGGCTCCCGCTCCGACGATGGTGTGGAGTTCGTCGATGAAGAGAATGATCTGGCCCTCGGAGGACGTGACTTCTTTGAGGAAGGCTTTGAGGCGGTCTTCGAATTCGCCGCGGAACTTGGCTCCGGCGACCATGGCACCGATGTCCATCGCGATGATGCGTTTGTTTTTGACGGATTCGGGGACGTCGCCGGCGACGATGCGGCGGGCGAGGCCCTCGACGATGGCGGTCTTCCCGGTGCCGGGTTCGCCGATGAGGACGGGATTGTTTTTCGTGCGGCGGGAGAGGACCTGCATGGTGCGGCGGATCTCTTCGTCGCGGCCGATGACGGGGTCGATCCTGCCCTTGCGGGCGAGGTCGGTGAGGTCGCGGCCGTATTTTTCGAGGGTTTGGTATTTGCCTTCGGGGTCTTGATCGGTGACGCGCTGGTTGCCGCGGATCGAGGTGAGGGCGGAGAGCAGTTTGTCGCGGGTGATGCCGGCGGTGGTGAGTTGGCGGGCGGCTTCGTCTTTCGAAGCGAGGAGCGCGAGGAGGTAGTGTTCGGCGGAGAGGTATTCGTCCTTGAGCCTGGCCATCTCGGCCTCGGCTGCGTCGAGGGTGCGGCGGAGGTCGGTGCTGAGGGTGGGGGTGTTGCCGCCGTGGACGGTGGAGCGTTTGGCGAGGGTCGATTCGAGGGCGGATTCGACGGTGGCGGGGGCGAGGCCGAGCTTTTCGAGGAGGGGGCGGGTGAGGCCGTCGGGTTGCTGGAGGAGGGCGAGGAGGAAGTGTTCGTTGCCGATCTCCTGGTGGTCGCGCTTGGACGCGAGGTCAAGCGCGGTGGCGAAGGCTTCCTGGGTCTTTTGGGTGAATCGGTCGGGGCGCATCTTTATAAGAAATGAGAAATTTGAAATGAGGAATGAGAAATGGGTTGTGGGGGCGCAGCCTGGGGCCTCGTTGGATCGGGCCTTTCTGACTTCGAATGGAATCGGCTTTCAGCCGATTTTTGGATGGTGATCGGCTGGAGCCGGAGCGGAGCGGAGACCGCCGAAGGCAACCCGGTTTCACGGGTGGCGAATGCCTTAGGAGAGTCGGATTTTTTGGCGGATGAAGGTGGGGACGTCCAAGTCTTCTCCTCCGACGATCGTGGGTTCGCTTTTGTCGAAGCGGCCTCGGCTTCCGGTGTCCAGGCTGAGAGTTTCCTGCTTTGGCTTCGTCTTTTTGGACGTGGGAGTCTTGGGGATCGTGAAGGGGTCGGTGTCGAAGAGTTCGGTGTCGTCGGTCGGGGCTGGGGTGGCTTGGGCTACCGGGGTTGGGTCCGGGACTTCGATTTGTTCGACTGGGACGGGGTCCGCGGTCGGCGGCGGCGTCGGTGCGAGCTGCTCGGCTTTGGGTGCGGGAGCGGGGGCTGATTCTGGTGGCTTGGCGGGGCGCTGGCCGAGGGTTGCGAGGATGGAGACGGTGACCGGGGTGTTTTCTTCGGGGGTGGTTTCCACGGCGAAGTTGAGGGTGCAGTCTTCCGCGAGGTGGCGGGTGAGGGATTGCATCATGGCTTGGACTTCGATGAAGCGGAGGTCGGCGGGGCCTTCGATGCGGAGGAGGGCGGTGCGGGCTTGGGCGAGGAGGTTGCCTCGGTCGAGCATGGGGTTCTTTAGGGCCAGCTCGACGGCTTCGTTGGCTCGGTTGCGGCCGGTGGCGGTGCCGGATCCGAAGGCGCAGGTGTCGGCGGGTCCTTGGAAGAGGGCGATGAGGTCGCCGAGGGAGACGTGGATGGGGCCGCTGGAGCGGGTGAGGCGGAGGAGGGCGGCGACGTTGGCGGAGATGAGTTCGTCGGAGGCGGAGAAGGTCTCGTGGACGCCGGAGAGGGGTTCCGCGAGTTCGGCCATGCGGTCGTTGTCGAAGAAGAAGAGGGCGTCGGTGTGCTGGGTGAGGGCGTCGATGGCGGTGGCGGCTTGCTGGGTGCGGCGTTTGCCTTCGAAGGTGAAGGGGCGGGTGCAGACGGCGAGGACGTGGGCGTTTTGCCGGCGGGCGGTCTCGGCGATGAGGGGGAGGGCACCGCTGCCGACTCCGCCGCCGAGGCCGGCGCAGAGGATGACGACTTGGGCGTCGCCGAGGAGGGTGGTGAGTTCGTCGAGGGATTCGGTGGCGGCGTCGTGGCCGAGGTCGGGATCGCCGCCGGCTCCGAGGCCACGCGCGGTTTTCGAGCCGATGAGGAGGCGGGTGTCGGCGACGGAGGCGTCGAGGGAGGTGCTGTCGGTGTTGACGGCGGCGATGGTGGCGTGGTCGGTGCAGCCGGCGAGGATGAGACGGTCGGCGAGGGTGACGCCGGCGTTGCCGACTCCGAGGACGAGGACGCGGGGTGGGGTGGGGGGGGTGCGGTTGAGGGTTGCTGTTGCGAGTTCGATCATGATATGATTTTTGAACAGAAGGTCGCTAAGGGCGCAAAGGAGTGAAAGGGTTGGATGGCTCTGCTCTTGGGTTCGGCGGCGGTTGGTGGGGATGTCTGAATCTTCTCGTCGTTTGGAAGTGGGAACCCGGCGGCGCGGCTTCCCTACCTTTGGTTTGGCTTTGCTACCGCTTTCTGCCGAAGAGGCCTCCGACTTTTTTTCCGAAGTTGCCGAAGAGGGAGGTTGGCTCGGGGGTTACGGCCATGAGCTGGGCATACTTGACCACGCCGATCGCGGTGGCGTAGCGGGGGTTTTGGAAGACGGACGTGGGGCCGGCGACTTCCTGCGCGATTGCCGCTTGGACGGGCATGTCGAAGACTTCCTCGGCTACCCTTGGGAGGCCTTGGAGGAGGGAGCAGCCACCGGTCAGGAAGACTCCGGCTCGGATCATGTTCAAGTCGCAGTGGGCGTCGCAGTCTCTTCTCACCAAGTGGAAGAGTTCGCGGATTCTCGCGTCGATGATTTGGTAGAGACTGGCTCGCTCGATTTCGCAGCCGGAGAAGCCGGAGTCGTTTTTGAGGATGATGGTTTCGCCGGGGATGGCGTCATCGACTTGGGCGCTGCCTTCTTCGACTTTCAGGCGTTCGGCTCGGGCGATGGGGATGCGGAGGCCGATGGAGATGTCGTTGGTGATGTGGTCGCCGCCGATGGCGAGGACGCCGGAGTGGCGGACGGCTCCGTCGAGGTAAACGATGTAGTCGGTGGTGCCGCCGCCGATGTCGATGACGAGGGCTCCGAGGTCTTTTTGGTTTTGGTCGAGGACGACCTGGGCGGCGGCGAGGGAGTTGATGACGACGTCTTCGACTTCGGCTTCGGCGTCGGTGACGCAGCGGAGGGTATTTTGCACGCGCGTTTTGATGCCGTGGACGATGTGGAAGTCCGCTTCGAGTTTGCTGCCGAGCATGCCGACGGGGCTGAGGACGCCTTCCTGTTTGTCGACGTAGTAGTGCTGGAGGATGGTGTGGATAAACCAGTTCTGGTCGGGGATGCTGACTTCCTTGGCGCTGGATTCGACGTCGGCGATGTCCTCTTCGTCGATTTCGCCGCGGTCTTCGGGGATCTGGGTGACGCCGCGGTTGTTGAAGGATTGAATGTGGGAGCCGGTGACGGCGACCCAGACGCTGCCGATCTCGGCGTCGGCTTTTTCCTCGGCTTCGGCGATGGCTTCGCGGACGCAGCCGACGGCTCCGGCAAAGTCGACGATCTCGCCTTTGCGGATGCCGGCGGATTTGCATTCGCCGACTCCGAGGATGCGGAGGGCTCCGTCGGGGCGGGTTTCGCCGACGACGGCGCAGACTTTCGTGGTGCCGATTTCGAGTCCGACGATGAGCGGGGAGCGCATTTAGCTGGTGATTGGTGAGGGGTGAATGGTGATTGGTGGGTGAGCGGCGCGGGCGTTAATTGCTTGGGCGGGGGGTGGGCGTGGCGTTGGCGGCCATGGTGAACTGGACGGGGGTGTATTTGGTGGGGATGAGGTTGACGCTTTCGAGTTGGCGCCCGGTGGTGGCGCAGTGGGCGAGGAGTTTTTGGAGGCGCTCGAGTTGTTCGATGGGGTTTTTGGGATCGAAGAGGATGGTGGCTTTGGCCTCGTTGGTGACTTCGATGGCGTAGCCTCGGGTGATGTCGAGCGCTCGAATCTTGAGGAGGGAGTCGGGGGTTTGTTGATTGACGCTGATGATGTCGAGGGCGGCTCCGAGATCGGAGGCGGCAAGGGGGTCGCGCGTTTTGATGAGGCTGGGGTCGGCGCAGTAGATGATGGGGAGGTGCCAGTAGTCGGACTCGATGCGGTAGGGGCGAATGGTGCGACCGGCGGCGTCGACGAGGAGGGCGTTGTCGGCGGAGAAGGCGTCGGTGTTCGCGCGAGCGAGCCAGGCGACGGGGTGGCGCTTGGTGGCGAGGATGGAGAGGGTGTCGGGCCAGCGGCGTTCGATGCGGACGGTGTCGAGCTGGTCGATGGCGCGGAGGGCGCGCTCGGCGGCGCCGATGTCGATCTTGAAGATGTTGGTGCCGAGGGTGACGCCGGCGAGGTCGAGGACTTCGTCGGTGGACATGAGACCTTCGGTGTCGGCGTCGACGGTGCGGAGGTTGTATTCGGGGTTAGCGAGGAAGAATTTCTCGGTGACGGCGTTGTAGCCGAAATAGAGGGCGGCGGCGGTGGTGAGGAGGAGGAGTGCGCGGACGACGAAGCGGGTGACGCGGCGGTTGCGGGCGCGGGTGGCGGTGGAGCGGCGGACTCGGACGTCGAGCAGGTGGTTGCTCGTGCGCTGGCTGCGCGGGCGCGCGGCGCGGCGGTTGGGCGGCGTCTTGGCGGTGGTGGCGGCGGTGCGGCGTTTAGTCACCTTGTTGGAATGTTGATGGTTATTGGTTGTTGGTGATTGGCGATGCGGCTGGCTTCGCCAGGGAGAGTGAGGCGATTTTTTCGCAGAGCTGAGGAAACGTGATTCCCTCGGCGGCGGCGGACTTGGGGAGGAGGGAGGTTTCGGTCATGCCCGGAATGGTATTCACCTCGAGGACGTAGGGGTTCTCGTTGGTGTCGAGCAGGACGTCGACCCGGGAATAGACTTGGAGGCCGAGGGAGCGGTGGGCGGCGAGGGCGGCGGCTTTGACGCGGCCGGTGGTGTCGGCGGGGAGCGCGGCGGGGCAGGTGTATTCGGAGGCGCCGGCGGTGTATTTGTTTTCGTAGTTGTAGAAGTCGACCTTGGGGACGATTTCGACGATGGGGAGGGCTTCGTCGCCGACGATGCCGACGGTGAGTTCACGGCCGGCGATGAATTCTTCGATGAGGACTTCGCCGTCGCGGGCGAAGCAGTCGTCAAGGGCGGTCTGGAGGTCGTTGGTGTCTTTGACGATGTGGACGCCGACGCTGGAGCCTTCGCGGGGGGGCTTGGCGACGAGGGGGACGGGGAGGGTGGGTCGCTCACCGTCTTTGATGACCTGCCACTTGGCGGTGGGGACACCGGCGGCTTCGAAGGCTCGCTTGCTGGCGATTTTGTCGAAGGCGGTGCGGCTATTGGCGGCGTTTTCTCCGGTGTAGGGGATGCCGCGCTCGTCGAGGATGGCCTGGATCTGGCCGTCTTCGCCGAAGGTGCCGTGGATCATGTTGAAGGCGAGGTCGGTGTCCTCGGGGAGGGTGAAGGTGGCGTCGTGGACGTCGACGGGCGTGACTTGGGCTCCGAGGGATTTGAGGGCGCGGGTGACGGCGGCGGCGGAGCGCAGGGAGACTTCGCGCTCGGCTCCGGGGCCGCCTTGGAGGACGGCGA
This sequence comes from uncultured Verrucomicrobiae bacterium, assembly GCA_963719495.1. Taxonomy (GTDB): domain Bacteria; phylum Verrucomicrobiota; class Verrucomicrobiia; order Chthoniobacterales; family JAATET01; genus CAVVKW01. The sequence continues at coordinate 356,817 of CAVRCI010000001.1, read as the reverse complement.
TTTTTTTGGTGGATAGGGTTGGTGGGTTTTCGGTCATCTTGCTTGGTTTATTTGATCTCGCTTTGCTCGATTTGGGTGGGGCCGACGGGCTGGAAGCCCGTCGGGGCGAGCTGGAAGCTCGCGGTCCCCAGGAAGCTCGCGGTCCCCGGGAAGCTCGCGGTCCCCGGGAAGCTCGCGGTCCCCGGGGTGCTGGCGCACCCTTGGTCTTGGCCTACTATTTGGACTTCGGTTTGGAGGTCGATGTTTCGGTCTCTTTTGGCGGCGGCGGTGATTTCTTCGATTAGGGTTAGGACTTCTTCGGCGGTGGCTCCGCCGTCGTTGACGATGAAGTTGCCGTGGACTTCGCTGACCCTCGCGTGGCCGACGGTGAAGTTTTTGAAGCCGAGTTCGTCGATGAGTTTGCCGGCGGGGATCTCTTTTGGGTTTTTGAAGATGCAGCCGGCGCAGGCGGCGATGGGCTGGCTTTCGCGTCGGTGGGATTCGGATGCGGCTAGCTTTGTCTCGATTTCTTCGCGGGGTGCGGTGGCTCCGGTGAAGACGGCGGAGAGGGCGTAGTTCGTGGTGAGGGAATCGACGTGGCGGTAGGCGACGTTCATTTCAGCGGGGGTGCGGGTGACGATGTTGCCGTCTTCGTCGCAGGTGCGGACGCGCAGGACCTGGTCGAAGGTCTGGATGCCCATGGCTCCGGCGTTCATGCGGAGGCCGCCGCCGACGTTGCCGGGGATGCCTTCCATCCATTCGAAGCCGCCGAGGTGGGCGTTCTTTGCAATGGCGGCGAGTTGTTTGAACTTTACCCCGACTCCGGCGGTGATGGTGTCACCGTCGAGGCTGTGGTGGGCGAATTCGCCCTTTGACAGGTGGGCGACGACGCCGGGGATGCCGCCGTCGCGGACGAGGAGGTTGCTGCCGCGGCCGATGACCATGAACGGGATGGCGGTGTCGAAGCAGTGCTGGACGAGGTCGGCGAAGCCTTCTTCGGTTTCGGGTTCGACCCAGAATTGGGCGGGGCCGCCGATTTTGATGGTGGTGTGTTTGGAGAGAGGTTCGTAGAGGCGGACGGTGCCGGGGCCGATGAGGGTCTGGAGTTTGTCGCGGAGAATGAGGTCGGCTGTGAGCTGGGTGCCGGCTTCGTGGATGTTGCCGGCGCCCAAGCTTAGAATGAGGTCGCCGTCGCGGATTTGCGGTCCGATTTCCCAGGGAACCTGGATCATTTCGGGTTGGAAGCGGACGGACGGGTGGCCGGCGGCGGTGAGGGATTCGGCGACGGTGAGACCGGAGATGCCGGGGATGGGTCGCTCGCTGGCGGGGTAGACGTCGGCGATGACGACGGAATCTGAATCGCGGAAGGCGGGTCCGAATTGATCCTTGAGCGCGACGGTGCGGGAGTAGCGGTGGGGCTGGAACATCACGAGGGTGCGTTTCCAGCCGCCGGTGCGGGCGGTGGCGAGGGTGGCGGCGATCTCGGTGGGGTGGTGGCCGTAGTCGTCGACGAGGAGGTTGCGGTCGGACTGGTATTTGATCTCGAAGCGGCGGCGGGCACCGCGGAACGTCGTCAGGGCGGCGGCGATGGCGTCGCGGTCGGCGCCGAGTTCGGTGGCGAGGGCGATGACGGCGAGTGCGTTGGTGGCGTTGTGCGCGCCGGGGACGTTGAGTTCGAATTCGCCGAGCGGTTCGCCGTCGCGGGTGACGGAAAATTTCGAGCAGAAGTTGGCGGTGTGCAGGTCGGTGAGCCGGTAGCGGGCATTGGCGCTGGCTCCGTAGCCGATGGCGCGGTCGTAGGGGGCGCAGAGGCGGGTGGCTCCCTCGTCGTCGGCGCAGTAAAAGATGTGGTGGGAAGTCTGGTTGAGGAGGCGGGTGTAGACGGCGTCGATGGCGGCGAGGTCCTTGTAGAAGTCGAGGTGCTCGGGTTCGACGTTGAGGACGATGGTGTGGTGGGGGTGGTAATTGATGAGGGTGCCATCGCTTTCGTCGCCCTCCGCGACGAAGAGGTCGCCTTCGGAATCCCAGCGGGCGTTGGTGCCGAGGATGGGGATTTCCGCGCCGACGTAGTGGGAGGGTTTGAAGCCGCAGGATCGGAGGACGTGGGCAGCCATGGCCGAGGTGGTCGTCTTGCCGTGCATGCCGCTGACGACGATGCCTTGCTTGGCGGCCATGATGGCGGCGAGGGCGTCGGCTCGGCGGATCATCGGCTTGTCGAGGCGACGGGCTTCGTCGAAGGCTGGGTTGCCGGGTTTGATGGCGGAGCTGTAGATGACGAGGTCGGCGTCCTGGACTTGGTGGGCGGCGTGGGGGGTGTGGAAATCGAGGCCTTTCTTTTGCAGGCGGGCGACTTCCTTCGTGGTGACTTTGTCGGAGCCGCTGACGCGGTGACCCAACGCCAACGCGAGGGCGGCGATGCCGCTCATGCCGCTGCCCGCCACTCCTATGAGGTGGATGCGGTGCGCTGAGGACGCGGTCAGGAGGTTGGTCGGGTTGATTGTCACGGTGGCAGGTGGGAGTTTTAAGAATTAAGAATCAAGTTTTAAGAATTAAGTGGTGAGGTGGTTTTTGGCGTTTGGATGGGGGTTGGGTTGGTTGTTGAATGCTTAATTCTTTAAACTTAATCCTTAAGACTCTCCTCGATGGCGTTGGCTACTTTGGCGGCGGCTTGGGTGGGGGCCAGGGCTTTTGACTTACTCGCCATTTCGGATCTTTCTGGTTCGTTCGTTAGCAGCGTTGTGATTCTTGCGGCGATGGTGTCGGGGTTGGCTTTGGACTCGAGAAATTTTTCGGCGGCTCCGGCTTCGACGTAGATGTCGGCGTTAAGTTCTTGATGATTTTCGGCGGCGAAGGGGTAGGGGATGAGGAGGAGGGGGAGGCCGAAGTGGGAGAGCTCGGAGAGGCTGGCGGCTCCGGCTCGCGAGATGACGAGGTCCGCGGCGGAGTAGGCTTCCTGCATCTTGTGGTGAAACGGGGAGACGTAGGCGGGGACGCCTTCGCGGAGGTAGTTCGCGGCGGCGAGGCGGTCGTCGCGCTCGCCGGTGAGGTGGATGAGCTGGATGTCTTTGCCCGCGAGGTGCGGGGCGACTTTGAAGAGGAGTTGGTTGATGCCGGTCGCGCCCTGGCTGCCGCCCATGACGAGGAGGGTGCGTTTGGCGGGGTCGAGGTCGAAGGCGGCGAGGGCGGTGGCTCGGTCGAGGGGGGAGCCGAGGTCCTGGCGGACGGGGGTGCCGGTGACTTCGCAGTGGGCGTTGGGAAACTGGGCGCGGCAGGCTTCGAAGCCGAGGAGGACGTGGTCGACGATGCGGGCGGCGTATTTGTTGGCTTTGCCGGGAATCGAATTCGATTCGTGGATGAAGGTGGGTATTTTTCCGCGCCAAGCGGCGAGCAGGGGGGCGCTGGAGGTGAATCCGCCCATGCCGAGGACGGCGTCGGGCTTGAATTTCCGATAGATGCCCTTGCACTGGGACATGCTTTCCCAGGTGCGACCGAGGAAGCGGATGAAGGCCGGTGATAGGATGGACGGGAGGCCGACGGAGGGGAGTTTTTCCGCGCGGAAGTCCGGGTGGGCCTTGAGGGCCTGGGCGTCGATGGGCTTTTCGGACACGAGGAGGAGGATCTCGTGGCCGCGGTCCTTGAGAGTTTGGGCGACGGCGAGGCCGGGGAAAAGGTGGCCGCCGGTGCCGCCGCAGGCGATGACTACGCGCATGGTCGTTTCGGAACGTTGAAGCAAAAGGTAATCATTAGAATCGGCGGGTGGTGGTGCGGGCGGCGAGGCTGACTTGACGCCGGACGGGGCCGGCGGCGACGGGGTGGCCGTGGCGATGGATGTTGATGAGAATTCCGGTGAGGAACAAACAAACGAGAAGGTTCGAGCCGCCGAAGCTGATGAAGGGGAGCGGCATGCCTTTGTTGGGTAGGAGCGAGGTGGTGACACCGATGTTCACGCTGGCTTGGAGGGCGATGACGGTGATGATGCCGAAGCCGGCGAGGAGGCCGAAGCGGTCTTTGGCGTTCATCGCGACGAGGTAGCCGCAGAGGCAGATGACGAGGTAGATGCTGACGACGCCGAGGCTGGCGAAGAGGCCGAGTTCTTCACCGATCATCGGAAAGATGAAGTCGGTGTGGGCCTCGGGAAGGTAGAGGAATTTTTGCCGTCCTTCGCCGAGGCCGAGTCCGGTGAGTCCGCCGGAGCCGATGGCGATGAGGGCCTGCCATTGCTGGAGGCCTTCGGTGAGTTTGAAATTTTCCGGGTTGAGGAAGGCAACGAGGCGGGCGTTGCGCTCCTCGATGTGGGTCGCGACGTAGAGGACGCCGACGAGGCCGGTGGTCGCGAGCGGGAGGAGGTAACGAAGACCGGCTCCGGCGACGAACATCACGCCGAACATCGTGCCGCCGATGAGGGCGGTCGCGCCGAGGTCGACCTCGATGACGATGAGAGCCATGAGCACGGCGACGACGAGGCCGGGGATGACGAAGCCCATGAACAGGGTCGCGCTTTTTTGCTGATACTTCGAATACCAGAAGGCGAGGAAGAAGATGGCGGCGATCTTGGCTAATTCGCTGGGTTGAAAGTTGGCAAAGCCGAGGGTGATCCAGCGGCTCGAGCCGTTGATGTTGCGGCCGATGCCCGGGGCGAAGCAGGCGGCGAGGAGGAGGATCGCGGCGGCGAACCAAATCCACCACGTCTTCTGCCACCAATGGTAGTCGATGACGGCTCCCGCGATGAGGGCCGAGATCGAAATGAGAAGCCAGAAAGCCTGCTTCTTTACGAAGTAATAGACGTCGCCGTGGGCCTGTTGCGCGAAAGCGCTCGTGCTGAAGAGCATGACCAGACCGAGCATGACGAGGATCGCGATCCCGAAGGACAGGATCGTGATGCTGTGGCGTTGGATGAATGCGGCGGGTTTCATTTTTGTGAAGAGGGCGAGAGGGCGCGAGGGCGAGAGGGGGAGACTGATTTGTGGGCGGTGGCCTGCGGAATTGTCCAATCATCTGCGTTGGTCACCATCTTGGTGAGCATGGCGAGAATTTCTTCGTAGGCTTGGTCGATCTTCGAGAAAGTTGACTGGTCGATGTAGTCGCAGCGGAAGGCAATCTCGATGTGCGTCTGAGTTTCGGCGGCTTCGCCCTCGGCATCGTTCAGTTTGCTGATGAAGGAGAGCGGGTAACGGCGTTTGCGCCAGCCTTCGCTAATGTTGGCTGGGACTGAACGGGAGCTGCGGCGAATTTGGTCAGTTAAACTGTATCGTTCGGTGGGCGGGAAGTGTCGGGTCAGGGCGAAGACGTCCATGGCGGTGTCCATCGATTTGTTCCACACGTTGAGGTCCCGAAAAGAATTGATGCGTCGCTTGGACGAATCTCCCCCTCTCCCCCTTACGTTATCTTGCCCTCTTGTCTGCATTAGTTCGACGCTGGGACCTTCAGTTTCTGGCCGATCTGGATCTTCGTCGGGTCGCTGATTTCGTTGAGCTCGATGAGCTTCTGGTAGCTGACGTTGAGCTTCTTCGCGATGCTCCAGGGGTTGTCGCCGGAGGCGACTTCGTAGACCGTGGTTGATCCGGTGGCTGGGGCTTCCGTTGCTGCTGCGGCGACCGGGGCGGGTGCGGTTTTCTCGACGGCGACCGGTTTAGCTGCCGCCGGTGCGGATTGTTGGACGACTGGCGCGGCCGTTGCTGGTGCCCCGGGGGCGGGGATGCGGAGGATCTCGCCGACTCGGATTTTGGTGGGGTCGGTGATGTTGTTCTCGGCCTGGATGGCGGCGATGCTCACGCCGTAGAGACTGGAGATGCGGGTGAGGGTGTCGCCGGGGCGCATTTCGTGGGTTTTGCCAGCGAACTCGGCGGTTGCCTTCTCGGAAGCCGATTGGGCTTCGTTGGGGTTCTCGGTGAGGCCGCGGGGTTCGAAGGTGCGGGCGGCGGCGGCGGGTTCCTCGGCGGGGTCGGTCTTGGCAACGGGGGCCGTGGCGAAGTTCTCCGTTTTGTCAGCAGTCTCTTCGCTGAAGACGGGGCTTTGGCGGGTTTTGATGGTGTTGAACGCGAAGACTCCGGCGACGGCGATGACGTGGAGGACGAGGACCACGACGAAAGCGTGGGAGAGCTTCATGTTGGGCTCCTGCTCGTCGTAGTAGTCATCCTCGTCTTCCTCGACCATGCGCGGGGCGCGGCGGGCGACGGCGGCGTTGAGTTTGACGGGGCCTTTGCGAGTGGTGGCTCCGGGGCGGCGCGCGGGGCGGGGGGCGGCTGCTTTTTGGCGGTTGGGCAGTTTGATTTTCATGGTCGGCTGGCTGGTGGTTCTTGGTTTTGTTTTTTGGAAATGAGAAATTATTCGAGAGCCTGGACGGCGGCTTTGAAGGCGTTGCCGCGGGCTCCGTAGTTGGTGAACATGTCGAAGCTGCTGGTGCCGGGGGAGAGGATGACGGTGTCGCCGGGTTGCGCGAGGCGGCGGGCGGTGGTGACGGCTTCTTCGAGTGTCGTGGCGAGGTGGGTGTCGGTGTCGGGCCAGTCGGCGGCGATGCGGTCCTTCATTTCTCCGATGAGAACGGCGGCGCGGATTTTTGCCTTCACTGGTTCGGCAAGCGGGTGAAACTCGAAACCTTTATCCTTGCCGCCGGCGATGAGGACAATCGGGGTGTCGGAGGCGGTGAGGGCGGCGGCGGTGGACTCGAGGGTGGTGGCTTTGGAGTCGTTGACGTAGCGGATGCCGTCGAGTTCGCGGACGAATTCGCAGCGGTGGGCGGGGGCCGGGAAGCTGGCGGCGGCGGCGGCGAGGCGGTCGAGGTCGACGCCCAGGCAGTGGCCGATCGCGAGAGCGGCCATGAGGTTTTCGGCGTTGTGGGCTCCGCGGAGGGGGGTGTTGTTTTGATCGAGGATGGGTTGGCCGCGGAAGTGGAGCGTGGTGCCGGTGAGGGTGAAGTCGGCGTCGGCGACGTGGGCGCTGAAGGTGACGGTGGTGGCGGGGGCCGTGGGGAGGTCGGCGGCTTCGCGGGCGTTGACGACGGCGAAGTCGGTGGCGGTCTGGCGCTCGAAGACGTGGAGTTTGGCGGCGCGGTATTCGGCGAGGTCGGCGTAGCGGTCGAGGTGGTCGGGGCTGAAGTTGAGCCAGACCGCGACGTGGGCTTTGAAGTGGCGGAGCGTCTCGAGCTGGAAGGAGGAGGCTTCGAGGGTCATGACGTCGAGCGCGCGGGACTCGCGGATGGCCTGGGCGAAGGGGGTGCCGATGTTGCCGCTGGCGGTGGTGCGGACTCCGGCGGCGTTGAGGAGGTGGGTCGTGAGGAGGGTCGTGGTGGTCTTGCCGTTGGTGCCGGTGATGGCGACGACGGGGCAGTGACATTCTTCGAAGGCGAGCTCGAGTTCGCCGATGATCGGGATGTTTTTGGCGGCGACGTTTTGGACGATGGCGTTGGCGGGGTCGATGCCGGGGCTGAGGACGCAGAGGTCGTAGCGGGTGGGGTCGGTCTCGGCGGTGGGGCCGAGGAGGGTGGTGATGCCGTGGGTGAGGAGTTCGGCGGCGGATTCGCGGAGGGCGGGGGTGTCGTTGGAGTCGGACACGGTGACGCGGGCGCCTTCCTCCTGGAGGAGGATGGCGGCGGCGCGGCCGCTGTGGCCGAGGCCGAGGACCAGGGTGTTTTTTCCGCTGTGGATCACTGAGGAGGTATTGGTTATTGGTTATTAGTTATTGGTTATTAGTTTGGCGCTTCGCGCTTTTGGGACGACTGCCGAGCTGGAAGCTCGGCAGGGCGGGCTGGAAGCCCGCGCTCCCCAATTTGTTCATCTGAGTTTTAAGGTTGCCAGGCCTAGTAGGGCGAAGATGAGGGACATGATCCAGAAGCGGACGATGACGGTGCTTTCCTTCCAACCGCTTAGCTCGAAGTGGTGGTGGATGGGGGCCATACGGAAGATTCGTTTTTTGGTTAGTTTGAAGCTGGCGACCTGACCGATGACGGAGAGGGCTTCGATGACGAAGACGCCTCCGACGATCGCCAGGAGGAATTCCTGCTTCACGCAGATGGCGACGGCTCCGAGCATCCCGCCGATGGCCAAGGAGCCGGTGTCGCCCATGAAGACGCGGGCGGGGTGGCAATTCCACCAGAGGAAGCCCAAGCCCGCTCCGGCCAAGGCCATGCAGAGGATGGCGACTTCGCCGGCGGGGACGACGAACGGGATGTCGAGGTAGCCAGCGGCGATGGAGTTGCCCGCCACGTAGGCGAGAGCGGCGTAGGTGGCGGCGACGGAGACGGTGCAGCCGGCGGCGAGTCCGTCGAGTCCGTCGGTGAGGTTGACGGCGTTGGAGGTGCCGACGATGACGAAGAGGTAGAGGACGAAGGCGAAGATGCCGAGATTCGGGATGATCGGGGCTTTGAAGAACGGTACGTAGAGCTCGCGGGCGAGGGGCCAGAGGGTGGGTTCGCCGTTGAAGGGATAGAACATGAAGAAGACGGTGACGCCGGCGGCGAGGAGGCACTGAAGGCCGAACTTGGCGCGGGAACTGATGCCTTTGCTGTTCTTCTTGGCGACTTTTTGCCAGTCGTCGTAGAAGCCGATCATGCCGTGGGCGAGCATGACGACGAGGACGAGCCAGACGAAGGGGTTCGAATACTTGGCCCAGAGGAGGGTGGAAACGAGAACGCTGCCGAGGAGGAGGATGCCGCCCATGGTGGGCGTGCCGGCTTTGGAGCCGTGGAGTTCGAAGAGTTTGTTGACCTCCTCCTTGGTGCGGACGGGTTGGCCGAACTTGAGCGAGATGAGCTTGCGGATGACGAAGTTGCCGAACATCAGCGAGAGGAGGAACGCGGTGACGCCGGCGCAGATGCCCCGGAAGGTAACGTAGCGAAAGACGTTGAGCGCGCTGACGAAGTCGTTCTCGAAGCCGCTGGCTTTGAGGTGCTCGCTTAGACTGTAGAGGTAGTAGAACACTAGTGAATGGTGAATGGTGAATGGTGAATGGTGGGATTCGAGGACGCGAAGCTCTCGATGATCTGTTCCATCTTTGCGGCTCGGCTGCCTTTGATGAGGATGGTGTCGCCTTCGTGGGCCAGGTCGCGGAGGAGGGTGGCGGTCTCGGTGGTGTCGGTGGTTTCTTCGACTTGGCTTAGTCCAGCGTGGCGGGCGGCTTCGGCCAGGGGGGCGGTTTCCGGGCCGGTGGTGATGAGGATGTCGGCGTGGGTGGCGGCGGCTTGGCCGGCTCTTTCGTAGCCTTCGGCTTCGTAGGTTCCCAACTCGCCCATTTTGCCGAGGACGGCGATGCGGCGGCCGGTGGTGGGGAAGGTGGCCAGCGTTTTGAGGGCGGCTTCGACGGAGTCGGGGTTGGCGTTGTAACTGTCGTCGATGAGGCGGATGCCGCGGACGAGGCTTTGCTTGAAGCGGCCACCGGTGAGGCGGGCGGTGGCGAGGCCTTCGACGCAGTCCTCGAGGGAGAGGCCGTGCTCGAGGCCGGCGGCGATGGCGAGGAGGGCGTTGCGGACCATGTGCTCGCCGGGGACGGGGAGGTGGGCCGTGGTGGTCTCACCGTAGGCCTCGATCTGGAAGGTGGTGCCGTCGGGGGTGGTTTTCTTGATCTTGCCGGTGACTTGGCCGCCGGTGAGGCCGGCTCGGACGACGCGGGCGCGCGTGCGGGTGGCGATGAAGTCGGCGTGGTCGTCTTCGTTTGGGATGATGACGACGCCGTCGGGGCTGATCGCTTCGGCGAGGGCGGATTTTTCGACGGCGATGCCTTTGCGACCGGTTTCGGGGAAGAATTCGATGTGGGCGGTGCCGACGTTCGTGATGATCGCGGTGTTTGGTTTCGCGATCGCGGCGAGGGCGGCAATCTCGCCGGGATGGTTCATGCCCATTTCCCAGACGGCGGCTTGGTGGGTGGCGGTGGCTTCAAGGATGGTGAGGGGGAGGCCAAAGTGGTTGTTGAGATTGCCGATCGTTTTCGTGACGGGGTAGCGCGCGGAGAGGACGGCGGCGGTGAACTCTTTGGTGCTCGTCTTGCCGCTGGATCCGGTGATTCCAATGACGTGGAGGTTGAGTTCGTCGCGGTAGGCGGTGGCAAGGGCTTGGAGGGCGGCGAGGGTGTTGGCGACGCGAATGACGGGGAAGTTGGGCGGGGTGTCGACGTCGGCGTCGACGAGGGCGGCGGCGGCTCCGCGTTTGATGGCGGCGGCGACAAACTTGTTGCCGTCGTGGTTGTCGCCGTGGAGGGCGAGGTAGAGGTCGCCGGGCTGGAGAGTGCGCGTGTCTTTGGAAATGCGCGTGACGGTGAGGGCGCTCGACTCATCGCCGGACACAAGGGTGGCCTTGGTCCAGGTGGCGATTTGGTTGAGGGTGAGCGGGTCCATTTCTCGGCGCGTGATTGGTGATTCGTGACTGGTGGGGTTTCTTCGGCTCGCTTCGCATTGCCGGGGTCGGGGACGAGACGTCCCCACTCCGTTTGCTTTTTCTTAGAGTTCTTCTTTGATGGTGGGTTTGGCTTGGATGGCGTTGCGGGCGACGGAGATGTCGTCGAAGTCGATTCGGCGGTTGTTGGCGAATTCCTGGTAGGTTTCGTGGCCTTTGCCGGCGATGAGGATGATGTCGCCCTGGCTGGCTAGCTCGACCGCGCGGTAAATGGCTTCTTTGCGGTCGACGATGGTTTCGTGGCCGGTGTCGCGCATGCCGTGGACGATGTCGCGGAGGATGCGGTCGGGATCTTCGCTCCGGGGGTTGTCGGAGGTTACGATGGCGTAGTCGGCGAGTTGGGCGACGGCTTTGCCCATGAGGGGACGCTTTTTTCGGTCGCGGTCGCCGCCGCAGCCGAAGACGCAGATGAGGCGGTGGGGTTGGAGGTCGCGGAGGGTGCGGAGGACGTTGGTGAGGGCGTCGTCGGTGTGGGCGTAGTCGACGAAGATGTGGAAATTGCGTTTGGCGGGGACTCGCTCGAGGCGGCCGGGGATTTGCGGAGCGGTGGCGAGGGCGGCGACGGCCTTGCGGATTTCGATGCCGATGGCGGCGCAGGCGGTGAGGGCGGCGAGGGTGTTGTAGACGTTGAACATCCCGATGAGCGGGGTGCGGACGAGGTATTCGCGGTTGCGGGCGGTGAGCTGATACTGGGTGCCGGTGAAGTCGATGCGGACGTTGGAGGCGCGATACTGCGGGTGGACGCCGAGGCCGTAGGTGAAGGGTTTGGCGTTTTTCGGGAGGCGCTCGATGAGGAAGCGGCCGTAGCGGTCGTCGGCGTTGATGATCGACTTTCCGCGTTTGGCGGTTTGCGCGTAGACGTTTTCGAAGAGGGAGGCTTTGGCGTCGAAGTAGCGGTCCATCGACTTGTGGTAGTCGAGGTGGTCCTGGGTGAGATTCGTGAAAATGGCGGCGTCCCAGTCGATGCCGCGGACGCGGTGCTGGACGAGGGCGTGGGAGGAGACCTCCATGGCGACGGCGCGGGAGCCGGCGTCGACCATCTCGGCGAGGAGGCTCTGGACGTCGGGGGACTCGGGGGTGGTGCGGACGGAGTCGAAGGTGCGGTCGCCGGCGACGGTGCGGACCGTGCCGATGAGGCCGCAACGGTGGAGGACGGTGTCGCAGATGTGTTTGACGAGGAAGGCGGTGGTGGTCTTGCCGTTCGTGCCGGTGATGCCGATGGCTTTGAGGTGGGCGGCGGGGTTGTCGTGGTAGACTTTCGCGACGTCGGCCATGGCGGCTCGGGCGTCGGGGACGCGGGCGACCGGGACTGGGGGGACTTGGGAGCTGTCGGAGGCGAGGTCGGGGAGGTCGATCTCGGAGACGATGGCGGTGGCTCCGTTGGCGGCGGCTTGCTGGGCGTGGGTGGCGCCGGTGGTGTGCTCGCCGGAGAGGGCGAAGAAAAGGGCACCGGGGGTGACCTGGCGGGAGTCGTAGGCGAGGGAGGTGACGACGCGGTTTCCCGCATCCGCGGGGGGGTGGATGTTGCTCTTTACCAGGAGTTTTTTTAGGTCGGTGGTCACTGGTAGGTTGGTTTGAACTCGCTTCGCTCGTTTTTGGGTTGGAGCAAGCTGGCTGGAAGCCAGCTTGAGCGAGCTGGAAGCTCGCGGTCCCCTCGCTCGCTGCGCTCGCCGGTTTGTTTCATCGTTTGCTGGTGGCGACCACGGCTTCGGCTCGCATGACTGGTTTTAGATCCATTTGGCGGGCGGTTCTTTCGGAGATTCTCGAGAAGATGGGGGCGGCTACGAGGCCTCCGTAGTTGAGGTGGGCGGGGATGTCGGGGTTGTCGATCATGACGATGCAGACGAAGGCGGGGTCTTCGGCGGGGAGGTAGCCGACGAAGGAGACGACGTATTTGCCGTCGGCGTAACCGCCGGTGTCGGCGACCTTCTGCGCGGTGCCGGTTTTGCCCGCGACGGTGAATCCGGGGACGGCGGCGAGTTGGGCGGTGCCGCCGGGGCCGACGACGGAGGCGAGGGCGTCGTTGAGGAGGTACGCGGTCTCGGGGTTGAGGACGTTGCGGACGACGTTGGGGGCGAACTCGCGGATGACTTTGCCCTGGCTGTCGGAGACGGATTTGACGACGCGGGGGGCCATGAGGTTGCCGCCGTTGGCGACGACGGCCATGGCCATGACCATTTGGAGGGGGGTGACGGCGACGGCGTGGCCCATGGGCATGCGGGTGATGGTGAGGGCGTCCCAATTGGCGGGCGGGTGGACGGTGCCGGAGATCTCGCCGGGGAGTTCGATGCCGGTGCGTTCGCCGAAGCCGAAGCGCTTGGCGTATTCGTAGAAGAGATTGTCGCCCATGCGGAGGGCGAGTTTGGCGCAGCCGATGTTCGACGACTTCTTGATGATGTCGTGGACGTTGAGGTTCCCGTAGCCGTGGTGGTCGCGGAGGATTTTTCCGCCGTAGGCGAAGCGGCCGCTTTCGCAGTAGATCGTGGTCTCGCTGTTGACGATGCCTTCGTTGAGCGCGCCGCCGGCGGGAACGATCTTGAAGACGGAGCCGGGTTCGACCTGATCGATGATGGCGCGATTTTTCATCGCGGTCGGGTCGGCGGAGCCGATGTCGTCGGGGTCGAAGGCGGGGCGGTTGGCCATGGCAAGGACCTCGCCCGTTTTTGGGTCGACGAGGACGGCGATGGCTTTCTCGGGGCGGAGTTCCGCAAAGGCGGCGTCGAGTTCGTCCTCGACGATGGATTGGATGCCCATGTCGATGGTGAGGCTGACGTTCATACCGTCGCGGGGGGCGCGTTCCTGGCCGCGGTAGACGACGATTTCCTTGCCGGTGCGGTCGCGTTCGATGTGGCGGAAGCCATTCTGGCCCTGGAGGAATTCGTCCATCGAGGCTTCGATGCCCTGGACGCCGATGCGCTCGTGGTTGGTGAATCCGAGGACGTGGCTGAGCATGGAGCCATTGGGGTGGATGCGCTCGGAGTCGTGCTCGAAGTAGATGCCGCGGAGGCCTTGTTCCCCCATGAATTTCTGGAGGTCGATGGCGTTCTCGGCGGGGAGGCCGCGGGCGAGGATTTCGTATTTGTCGTCGGTCTCGACGGCCTTGGTGAGGATGGCGCGGAGCTCGAGTTCGTCGATGCGGAGGAAGGGTGCGGCGGCGGCGGCGAGGAGGCCGGGGTCCTTGATGTGGGAGCCGTCGGCGAAGGCGGTGCGGATGGGGGCGTTCTCGGTGAGGGCTTCGCCGTTGCGATCGTAGATGAGGCCGCGAGCCGCGTAGATCGTCTGGCGGATCGAATTCTTGCGGGCGGCGAGTTCGGCGAATTCGGCGTGTTTGGTAACGCCGAGGTAGATGAGCCGAACCGAGAAGCCGGTAAAGATCGTCGCGAGGACGATGCTAGCAACGGTGATGCGGGTTCGGGCGGTCCACCTCACGGGCGCTGGAATTGGTTGGCGGCGGTGCGGAGGACGTCGTCGGAGCTGGCGACCGTGGCGGGAACGAGGCGGGCGATGGCGGTGGCCTGGACGGGGATGAGCGCGACGAGGTCGTTTTCGACGGCGCTGCGCAGGGCCATGCGCGAGGACAGGCGGGCGATGCGGCTCTGGAAGTCCTGGTTGCGGGAGCGGAGCTCGCGGAGTTCGCGCTCGGTTTGGCGAACGCGGTCACCGAGGGCGTGCTGGGTATTTTTGAGCGTGAGGTAGCAGAGGCCGGCTCCGCCCGCGGTGAGGGCGAGGAGGACGACGAGGAAGATCTTCGGGAGCTGGACGGTGTTGTTGGGGCGGCGGCGGGTGTTCATGGTCAGTTTTAAGTTTTTAAGAATTAAGTCTTAAGTTGATGGCTGGTGGCGGGCTGCGGTGGTGGGTTTTAGATTCGTTCGACGATGCGGAGTTTGGCGCTGCGGGAGCGGGGGTTTTCGGTGACTTCCTCCGGGCCCGGGTCGATGGGGTGGGGGGTGAGGAGGCGGAAGGCGCGGTCGGGGTTGCGGCGGGGTTCGGGCCACTCGGGGCGGTCGATCCAGGCGTTGCTGCGGTGTTTGAAGTATTTTTTGACGATGCGGTCTTCGAGGGAATGGAAACTGATGACGGCGAAGCGGGCTCCGGGAGCGAGTCGGTCGGTGATGGTGTCGAGGCCGCGTTCGAGGGAGCCGAGTTCGTCGTTGATGGCGATGCGGAGGGCTTGGAAGACTCGGGTGGCAGGGTGGCGTTTGCCGAAGCGGGGGATGATCTGCGAGATGGCGTCGGCGAGTTGGCCTGTCGTCGTGATCGGTTGGTCGGCGCGGACGCGGACCAGGTGGGCGGCGATGCGGCTGGCGGATTTTTCCTCGCCGTATTCGCGGAAGATTCGGATGAGCTCTTCGGCGGGGGCGTGGTTGACGAGGTCGGCGGCGGATTGGGTGGCGTCGGGGCCCATGCGCATGTCGAGTGGGCCGTCGTGCATGAGGGAGAAGCCCCGGGTGGCTTCGTCGAGTTGGTGGGACGAGACGCCGATGTCGATGAGGGCTCCGTCGAGGTGATCGACGCCGACGGAGTCGAGGGCGCGGTCGGCGTCGGCGTAGTTGGACTGGACGAGCGAGAGGCGGTCGGCGAAGGGGGCGAGTCGGTTGCCGGCGTAGGCGAGGGCGTCGGGGTCGCGGTCGAGGGCGACGACGTGGGCGCCGGCTTCGAGTAGACGGGCGGTGTGGCCGCCGCCGCCGAGGGTGCCGTCGAGGAAGGTGGCGCCGTGGGTGGGGCGCAGGAAGGTGATGACTTCGTCGGCGAGGACGGGAACGTGGTAATCCATGGAGCCGGGTGCGGGCTCAGAATTTTCCAGGAGCAAGTCGAGGTGGTCTTCGAAGTCCAAGCAGTTCATACGCGTTGCGAGGTTTGAATTTAATGACGATGGCGCCGGCGGGTTGCCCGTCCTTCGCGGGATTGAAGCCGACGAGGTAGCGGTGCCCGGTGGATTTCATCCGGCGTGTCCTTTCATTCGATTCGTGGTTCCTCCGTTTGGGTTGGCGTGTGGTGTTGGGTTGAAAAATTGGGTGAGTTGGCGGGGCTAGAATCCGATGTTTCGGACGGCCTTGCGGGCGACGTCGGAGAGCGTGTCCTTCGTTGCGGGGGCGGCGCGTTTGGTTGGCTCCCAGATTTCGAAGTTGTCGATGACGCCGATGAGCAGGGTGGCGTTGCCGGAGATGCCGGCGACTTTGCAGAGGTCGTCGGGAACGAGGATGCGGCCCTGTTTGTCGGCCTTGATGAGACGGGCTCCGCCGAAAACGGAGCGGCGGATTTCGGGCCAGTCGTCGTCGGGGACTTTGGCGCGGATCTCGGTCTGCTTGGACGCGAAAATCGCGGGGGTCATGGCCGCGAGGTATTCCTGATCGAGGGAGGGGACGACGTAGAGGGAGTCGTCGGCGGCAATCTTCCATTCAGACGGAAGCGAGACGCGATTCTTCGCGTCCATCGTTCGCGGGAAGGTTCCCGCGAAAAGTTTTCCGACTGTTGATTCCTCGGCCATTTCGTTGTTTCCTAGGGTCTACATACCACTGACTCCCACTTCACCCCACTTTGTCCCACCGAAGGGAGTGAAACGTCAATGAAAATGGTGGGGCGGAGGTGATTTATTGTTTGGGGGCTTCGTTTCTTTTGTTTCGCGAGTGGGAAACTTCTGGAAAGTGGCGCTTTGCACATGGGGAGGAGCACCGGGCTGGAAGCCCGGTGCGACAGGCTGGAGCCGGAGCATAGCGGAGGCCGCCGAAGGCAACCCTGTTCTCCCCTTTTGTTGCGGTGGCGGATCTGCGTAACTTCGTTGTTCTATGACCGAGACGTTTGATTTTGATCCCGCTTCGCAGCGGTTGGAGAGTGACAGCATGGGGGAGATCCCGGTGGCGAAGGACCGGTATTACGGGGCGCAGACGGCGCGGTCGCTGATCCACTTCGACATCGGGGACGACGTGAAGCCGCCGGAGTTGATCCGGGCTCTGGGCGTGCTCAAGAAGGCTTGCGCGCTGGTGAACGCGGAGCTTGGGAAGCTGCCGAAGGATAAGTGCGAACTGATCGTGCGGGCGGCGGACGAGGTGATCGCCGGGTCGCTGGACGATCATTTTCCACTTCGGATCTGGCAGACGGGGAGCGGGACGCAGAGCAACATGAACGCGAACGAGGTGATCTCGAACCGGGCGATCGAGCTGGCGGGGGGAGAAATGGGCAGCAAGCAGCCGGTGCATCCGAACGATCACGTGAACATGTCGCAGAGCTCGAACGACACGTTTCCGACGGCGATGAGCATCGCGGCGGCGACGGTGGTGCGGGAGCGGTTGCTGCCGGCGGTGCGGGGGTTGCGGGACGTGCTGGCGGCGAAGGCGGAGGCGTTCGCCGACGTGGTGAAAATCGGGCGGACCCATTTGCAGGACGCGACGCCGCTGACGCTGGGGCAGGAGTTTTCGGGTTACGTGCAGGCGTTGGACGACGATCTGGCGCGGATCGAGGCGGGGCTGCCCGGGTTGTGCGCGCTGGCGATCGGCGGGACGGCGGTGGGGACGGGGCTGAATTCCCACCCGGAATTCGCGGAGCGGACGGCGGCGAAGATCGCGGAGCTGACCGGGATGCCGTTCACGTCCGCGCCGAATAAATTCACGGCGCTTTCGGCGCACAGTGAGTTCGTTTTTGCGAGTGGGGCGTTGAAATCACTGGCTTGCACGGCGATGAAGGTCGCGAATGACGTGCGGTGGCTGGCGAGCGGGCCGCGGTGTGGATTGGGCGAGTTGACGATTCCAGAGAACGAGCCGGGGAGTTCGATCATGCCGGGGAAGGTGAATCCGACGCAGTGCGAGTCGCTGACGATGGTGGCGGTGCAGGTGATGGGGAATGACGCGGCCATCGGAATCGCGGGGTCTCAGGGGAATTTTGAGCTGAACGTTTACAAGCCGGTGATCATCTTCAATTTCTTGAATTCGGTGCGGCTGCTCGCAGACGGGTGCCGGTCGTTCACCGGGCATTGCGCGGTGGGGATCGAACCGAATCTCGAGAAGATCGCGGGTTACGTGGCGGATTCGTTGATGCTGGTGACGGCGCTGAATCCGCACATCGGCTACGACAAGTCGGCGCAGATCGCGAAGAAGGCGCACAAGGATCGGTCGAGCTTGAAGGAGGCGGCGGTGGCGCTCGGGTTTGTTTCGGCGGAGGATTTCGATGTGTGGGTGGAGCCGGCTTCGATGACGAGGCCTTAGGGGAGAGGCGATTACGCCGTGATTGGTGACTGGTGACTGGTGACTGGTGGAGGGCGACCGGCTCCCGCTGGCGCGGGTTGCCGGGGTGGGTTGGTTGCGCTGCGCGGAATGTGGTTGGTCCGGCGATTGCAAATTGCCGCTCCTTGAGTTTCGGCTCTCTCGCTTCGCTCGACTTGCCGAATGATGCGGCGGGACGCCGCATCTCGCACGCGGGGACGCGTGCGCTCCCCGGCGGCTCCTTGCAGTGTCCTTATTTTTCGGTGTTCAGGGACTCCAGGGCAGTGGAGAGTTTTTCCCTGAGGCCGGGGAGGAAGGTTCGCTCCTGATGGACGATCAGGAAGCTGGCGTTGCCGTGGCGCATGATGCTGATCGGACCTTGCTCGAAGTAGAGGGTGAGGGCGGGGGTGCGGATGGCGCCTCGGGACGTGACGTTTTTTGGGGCGTCGGTGAGGAGATTGAGAAGCTGGTCGCGGATCGCGCGGACGTCGAAACCTTCCGGGATGTCGGCGGATAAACGGAGGTCTTCGCCGACGGTGAGGACGCAACCCTGGACCCCGGCCAGCGAGCCGGCCAGATCGGTGACGTTCTGGAGCGTGAGGTCTTCGTCGGTGTGGAAGATCGCGCGGAGGGCGGCGGAGGTGGGGAGCACGTCGGTGCGGGCCGGGGTCGGGGTGGGGGTGGGTGGCGTCGGTGCCGGGATTGGCTTGGGGGGGAGGTTGAGGACGGGCTTTTCTTCGGGCGGGGAAGGCTGGGCGGTTTCCTGCTGAGGGCGAAGGAGAGCTTGGCGGCGCTCTTCGAGCTCTTCGACGGAGGGGCCTAGAACGGGTTTGAGAATTCGTTTCCAGCCGGGTTTGGACGGGGTCGGCGGTGGAGTTACGGGCTTCTCGACTGGGACGGATTGGCTCCCGGTGAACGGCTCGGCGGGGGTGGGGAGGGCTTCGCGACCGGTGGTCGGGCGGTAGGCGAGGGCGACTTTGGCGGTGGGGAGGGGGAGCCACTCGGGGAGGTCGGCGTCGGGGGCGATGGAGTCGGGGAGCCATTCGCGGAGGCGGCTCGAGCGGACTCGGGGCGAGTTGGAGGCGAGGACGTCGGCGCAGGGGATGGTGAGCGGACCACCGGGGTCGCGGCGGGTGCGGGCGTCGGCGGGGACGGCGGAGAGGAGGACTTCGGCGGGGAGATCGATCGTGCGCGGCGCGACGGTGAAGTGGCGGTAGCGCGGGGTGGCTGGTTCAGGGGGCGAGGCGGGGGGCGAGGTGTTTTCGCTCATGGAAGGCGGGGAGTGTCGGATTTTCGGTTTTCCGAGGGAAGAGTTTTGTGGGATGGATGCAGGTATGGATTTGGATCTGAAGTTTGGGCCGGATGGATTGATTCCGGCGATCGCGCAGGAGGCCGGTGCGGGCGGTGGGGCTCCGGCGGGGCGGGTGTTGATGTTTGCCTGGATGAACCGGGAGGCGCTGGAGAAGACGCTGGAGACCGGGACGATGCACTACTGGAGCCGGTCGCGGGGGAAGTTGTGGCTCAAGGGGGAGACGAGCGGCCACACGCAGCGGGTGGTGCGGTGGTTCAAGGATTGTGACGCGGACGTGCTTTTATTCGAGATCGAGCAGGCGGGTGGGGCTTGTCACGTGGGGTATCGGAGCTGCTTCTTTCAGGAGATGGATCGGGCGGGGAACGTGGTGGCGGTGAGGGAGGAGAAGGTGTTCGATGATGGGGCGGTTTACCGGGTGTAGGGGGTGAGGGGTTTGATCGGCTTGGGCCGATTTTGGGTGGTGATCGGCTGGAAGCCGATGGGCACGGGGCGCTAGCCGACCAGGAGCGCTCTTACTGTTTCTACGATCTCTTCCACTGGCCAGAGGCGGCCCAGCCCTTCGTAGCCGCAGGCCAGCATTCCGGATTCCGGGCCGATGAAGGTGGCCCCTCGCTGGGTGAGGGTGGCGACGTTTTGCTGGGTGGCGGGGTGCTGCCACATTTTGCCGTTCATGGCGGGGGCGATGACGAGGGGTGCTTCGGTGGCGAGGGCAATGGAGGTGAGGGCGTCGTCGGCGATGCCGTGGGCGAGCTTGGCGATGACGTTGGCCGTGGCGGGGGCGACGAGGAGGAGGTCGGCGACGTCGGCGAGGTGGATGTGGCCGGGGTGCCAGGATTGCTTCTCGTCGAAGATGCCGGTGGTGACGGGGTTGCGGGTGAGGGTCTGGAGCGCGAGGGGGGTGACGAATTCGGCGGCGGCGGTGGTGAGAATGGCGTGGACGTCGAAACCGTTTTTTCGGAGGCGGCTGGCGAGGTCGGGCGACTTGGTGGCGGCGATGGAGCCGCTGATTCCCAGGAGGATCGTGGGGGAATTGCGGATTGCGGATTTCGGATTGCGGATTGGGGTCATGGGGCGGCCGGGTGGATGGCGGGGACCTCGGCGAGGCGGTGGCTGAGGTAGCGTTCGGCTCGCATGACGGCTCGGAATTTTTGGATATCCTCTTCCATGGATTCGCTGATGAGGGTGTAGCGGTAACTGCGCCAGTGCCGCATTTCGGACGCGGCGTTGGCGATGCGGACTTCGATCTGGTCTTCGGTCTCGGTGCCGCGCTTGGTGAGGCGGCGGCGGAGCTCGTCGAGGCTGGGGGGCATGATGAAGATGTCGGCGAGGGCGTCGCGGATGATGGGGTCGTCGCAGGCGCGGATGTTGGCGGCTCCGGTGGTGTCGATGTCGATGAGGACGTCGACGCCTGCGCGGAGCTGGGTGAGGACGGTTTCTTTGAGCGTGCCGTAGCGGCGGCCGTGGACTTCGGCGTGCTCGAGGAATTCGTTGGCGGCGACGCGGGTGGCGAAGTCGTCTTCGGAGATGAAGATGTAGTCCTCGCCGTCGATCTCGCCGGGGCGGGGGGGGCGGGTGGTGCAGGAGACGGCGTAGACGAAGTCGGGCTTCTGCCGGAGCGAGGTGGTGAGGGTGGTCTTTCCCGCGCCGGAGGGGGCGGAGAGGACGAAGAGGATGCCGGTGCGGCTGAAGGTGCTATTCAACATTGAGGATCTGCTCGCGCATCTTATCAAGTTCCACCTTCGCGTCGACGACCAAGCGGGAGAGGGCGCTGTCGCCGGCTTTCGCACCGAGGGTGTTGAATTCGCGGGAGATTTCCTGGGTGAGAAATTCCAGGGCGCGGCCGATGGGTTCGGGGCTGGCGAGCTTTTCGCGGAACTGGTCGAAGTGGCTGGCGAGGCGGGTGAGCTCTTCGGAGACGTCGCAGCGTTCGGCGAAAATGGCGATTTCGGTGGCGAGGCGGTGTTCGTCGACGGGGAATTCGAGCGCGGCTTCGGCGAGGCGTTTGTGGAGGAGGGCGCGGTAGTCGGTGACGACTTGCTGGGCGTGGGCGGCCATCTGGTCGCGGAGGGTGGCGAGGTGGGCGAGGCGGGTGGTGAGGTCGGTGGCGAGGGCTTCGCCCTCTTGGCGGCGCATGGCGACGAGGGCGGTGAGGGCGGATTCGAGGGCTTGCTGGAGGGACGGCCAGACGTCGGGGGTTTCGGTGATTTCGGCGGCGGGCTCGGGGGGGCGGAGGATCCCGGGGATGGCGAGGAGGGTGTTGATGTCGAGGGTGCCGGGGAGGTCGAGGTCGGTCTGGAGGGCGCGGAGTTGGGTGAGGAGATTGCGGGCGAGGGGCGTGTCGATGGTGGGGGGGGGCTGGAGTGCGGTGGTTTCGGGTGGGGCGGAATCGGGGGTGGCTGGGTTGGCGGGGAATTGGATGACGACGGCGACCCGGCCGCGGGCGATCCGGCGTTGGACGAGGTCGCGGATTTTGACTTCGATGGCGGCGAGGTCGCGGGGCATTTGGCAGGCGACTTCGAGGCCCTTGCGGTTGACCGAGGAGCACTCGACCACGCAGCGGGGGGTGGTGGTTTTTGATTCTCCTCGGCCGTATCCGGTCATGCTGATCATGGGCGGACGGTAGCGGGGGGTGGGGTGGGTGTCACGCTGGGTTGGGGTGAGGCCAGGGCCGACGCATCAAAAAAGATCGCGATGGAGGAAGTTTGGGCTGGTACTATATTTTCCCGTGCGTAGATGGAGGAGATGCCCGAAACGCATCCCATCCAAAAAAGCCTGATCGAAGAGTTCAAACGCATAGAAGATCCGCGAGTATCGCGCACTCGCTACCATGAGTTGAGCGACATTCTAGTGATCGCGATCTCGACGCTTTTGTGCGCGGGCACGTCTTTCTACGACATGGAAGAGTTCGGTCGGGCCAAGGAAAAATGGTTCCGAACGTTTCTGAAGTTGCCCAACGGCATCCCCAGCCACGACACGTTCAATCGCGTGTTTTCGCTGATCAATCCGGCGAGTTTTCACGAGTGCTTCATGAGGTGGACGCAGAGCGTGCGCGAACACATCGACCGGGAAATCGTCGCCGTCGACGGCAAAGCCCTCCGCGCAGCCTGCCAGGACGGCGGGAATGTGCGCTTCATCGTCAATGCTTGGGCAACCAGCAATCGACTTGTCCTGGGGCAGCTCGAAGTGCCCGACAAAACCAACGAAATCACGGCGGTTCCCACGCTGCTGCGAGCGTTGGAACTGCGTGGCTGCATCGTGAGCACCGACGCGATGGGGTGCCAGAAAGAGATCGCCCGAGAAATCATCGAGGCCGACGCCGATTACGTTCTCGCTCTCAAAGGCAATCACCAAACCGTCCATGAGGAAGTCAAAAGCTTCCTCGATGCCGAATTTGATCGCGAGCTCCAGAGCCCTCCAGTGCCCAAACCATCCACGAAGAAACCACCAAGCGCTCCCACTTTCGCATTCCTGGAAACCGTCGACAAAGGCCACGGGCGCTTGGAAATCCGGCGCTATTTCCAAAGCGTCGCCATCGACTGGTTCGCAGACATCAGCCAATGGGAAGGGCTGCAGAGCGTCGGAATGGTCGAATCCAGCCGCGAAATCAAAGGTCAAATCAGCGTGGAAAGACGCTACTTCCTGAGCAGCCTGCCCCTCGACGTCGGACTTTTCGCTCAAGCCGTCCGTGGACATTGGGGCGTGGAAAACTCCTGCCACTGGGTCTTGGACGTCATCCTGCGCGAAGATGGTTCCCGCGCTCGAACCGCTCACGCCGCCGAGAATCTCGCCACCCTGCGCCGCCTCGCCCTAAACCTGCTCTCTCGCGAAAAGTCCAAAAAACGCAGCATCAAGACCAAACAACTCGTCGCAGCCTGGGATCACGACTTCCTCCTGCACCTCCTCAATTTTTAGATGCGTCGGCCCTGGGGTGAGGGAGTGGCGGCTTTGCCGCTTGGGTTGGTTCGGCGATTGCAAATCGCCGCTCCTTGAGCGGGTCCGGCTCTCTCGCTTCGCTCGATTTGCCGGGTTGCCGCGGCGGGACGCCGCGGCTCGAACGCGGGGACGCGTGCGCTCCCCTACAAGATGGGACTGCTTTGTTTGTGGCGGACTTCTTCGGCTGCTACCGCGTAGACGATGTCTTCGCCCAGGTTGGTGGCGTGGTCGCCGATTCGCTCTAACGAACGAGCTATGAAGATGTAGTTCAGGTAGACTTGGACGTTGGCGGACTCGGCGGCCATGCGGTCGGTGCAGTAGTCGGCGAATTCGTGGTTCAGGACGTCCAGTTCCTTGTCGCGGGGTTTGAGGGATCGGGCCAATTCCACGTCCGAGTCGGAGAAGGCTTTGGTGGCGTCGCGGAACATGCCGGTGGCGAGGGCGAAGAGGGGCTCGAGCTTGTGGACGGCGGGGAGTTCGGCGACGGCGTTGAGCTTTTTTCCCCGGCGGGCGATGCTGACGGCCTGATCGGCGATGCGCTCGATGTTGACGCTGGACTTCATGGCCGTGACGACCTGGCGGAGGTCGGTGGCGAGGGGGTTGTAGCGGAGGAGGATTTCGACTCCGTCGCGGTCGATTTGGATTTCGAGCGAGTCGATTTCCTCGTCGTCGGCGATGGCGACGTTGCAGAGGTCGTCGTCGCGTTGGAAGAGGCCCTTCGAGGCGTTCTGGACGTTGCGGTCGGTGAGGCTGGACATCATGAGAACGTTGTTTCGCAAGTTCTGCATGACGCCGTCGAAGGTCGCGGAAATGTGGGGGCCGGGGGTGTCGGGCATGGTTGGTGGTTTAGCCGAAGCGGCCGGTGATGTAGTCCTCGGTTTGCTTCTCGGCGGGATTGGAGAAGAGCTTTCGGGTGTGGTCGTATTCGATGAGCTTGCCGAGGTAAAAGAAGGCGCAGCGGTCGGAGCAGCGGGTGGCCTGCTGCATGTTGTGGGTGACGATGATGATGGTGAACTCCTTCTTCAGTTCGTGGATGAGTTCTTCGACCTTGGCGGTGGCGATGGGGTCGAGGGCGGAGCAGGGTTCGTCCATGAGGAGGACCTTGGGCTTGTTCGCGATGGCGCGGGCGATGCAGAGGCGCTGCATCTGGCCGCCGGAGAGGCTGAGGGCGCTGTCGTGGAGGCGGTCCTTCACTTCGTCCCAGAGGGCGGCTCCGCGGAGGCTTTCCTCGACCGTTTGATCGAGGAGTTTTTTGTTTTTCCGGCCGGCGATGCGCATGCCGTAGACGATGTTTTCGTAGATGGATTTCGGGAACGGGTTGGACTTCTGAAAGACCATGCCGATGGAGCGGCGGAGGGCGATGACCTCGATCTTGGGATCGTAGATGCTGCGGTCGTTGATGGTGATGTCGCCTTCGTAGCGGGTGCCATCGATGAGCTCGTTCATGCGGTTGAAATTCCGCAGGAGGGTGGATTTGCCGCATCCGGAAGGGCCGATGAAGGCGGTGACGCGCTTCTCGGGGATCTGGAGGTTGACGTTGAAGAGGGCCTGCTTGGATCCGTAGAAGAAATCGAGGTCGCGGACGACGATGAAGTCTTCGCGGGATTCGGCGGTCGGCGCGGCGGCGAAGCGATCCGATGGGCTGGAATCGGGCTGGGACGAGGACACGGGCTGGGGGTGGGAGGCTGGGTCGGAAGGTCTCTCCATGACGGTATTCATTTGAACGAGTGGGGCCGGGTGCGGCGACTACTTTTTCCGGAAGGCGAGTTGAGCGACGACGTTGATGATCGTGACAATGGTGACGAGGACGAGGGAGGCGGTCCACGCGAGGTTGACCTGGTGCTCGAAGGGGAGAGTTGCGAAGTTGTAGATGAGCATCGAGAGCGAGGCGGTCGGCTGCATGATCGACGAGGCCCAGAAGAAGCTGAAAAGCGCGGTGAAGAGGACGGGGGCGGTCTCGCCGGCGGCCCGGGCAACGGCGAGCATGACGCCGGTCATCATGGCCGGGAGGGCCTCGGGGAGGACGATGCGCCAGATGGTTTGGAACTGGGTCGCGCCGAGGCCGAAGGAGGCTTCGCGGTAGGCGCGTTGGACGCCGAGGAGGGCCTGCTCGGAGGTGAGGAGAATGGTGGGGAGGATGAGGACGGCGAGGGCAACGCCGCCGGCGAAGGCCGAGAAGCCGCGGGGGACGATTTCGATGCCGAAGATCGAGATGCCGCTGATCACGATGATCGCGTAGGCGAAGACGCCCGCGATGATGGATGGGATGCCGGTGAGGAGCTTGGCGACGAAGCGAACGGTTTTCGAGAGCCGCGAGAAGGGGGCGTATTCCGTGACGTAGATTGCTGAGAGCATGCCGAGGGGCGTGGCGATGGCGAGGGCGATGCCGACCATGACGAAGGTGCCGATGATGGCGTTGCCGAAGCCGCCGCCGGTCATTCCCGAAGCCGGGGGGAGTTCGGTGAAGACGCTGAAGCTGAGAAGCGGCAGGCCCTTCGCGAAGAGCATGTAGACGATCGAGAAAAGGGGAATGAGCGTCAGGAACGAGAGCGCGACGCAGAGGGTGGTGAGGACGCGGTTGCCGAAGGAACGCCCCGCGCTGCCGCTGTCGATGGCGTGGTCCTGGAAGAAATCGGGTTCCCGGGTGGCGACGTTGTCCATGGTGATTCTAGAGGGCTCCGCTGACGTTCTTCTGGGCGCGTTTGAGGACGATCTCGCCGATGACGTTCACGCCGAGCGTGAGGACGACGAGGAGGAGAGCGGCATACATGAGCGAAGCGATTTGGAGGCCGCTGGCTTCCGAGAATTCGTTGGCGAGGAGGGCGGCGAGGGTGCCGGCGGGACGGAGGACGGACCAGTCGAGATTCGAGCTGTTACCGATGAGCATGGCGATGGCCATCGTCTCACCCATGGCACGACCGAGGGCGAGGATGGTGGCGGCGACGATGCCGGGGGCAGCGGTCGGCATGATGACTCCAAAAATGGCCTCCCAGCGGGTCGCGCCGAGGGCGTAGGCTCCTTCGCGGAGGGATTTCGGGACGGCGACCATCGCGCTGCGGGCGATGGCGGTGATGGTCGGCAGGATCATGAGCGCAAGCACGATACTGGCGGTGAGCATGCTGTTGCCGAAGGACGGGCCTTTGAAGATGGCGAGGCTGAAGCCGAGGTGTTCGCCGAGCCAGCTCTTCTCGCCGCCGAACGCGTCGGCGAGGAGGCCGCCGTAATTTCGGACGAGCGGGATGACGACGGCGATGCCCCAGAGGCCGTAGACGACGCTGGGGATGGCGGCGAGGAGCTCGACGACGAACCGGATGACGTTGCGAACGGGGAGGGGGAGAAAGTCTTCGCTCAGGAAAATGGCGACCGCGAGGCCGAGGGGGAGGGCGAGCAGGATGGCGATGAGTGAGCTGACGGTGGTGCCGACGAGGAACGGGAGGACGCCGAATTCGCCGCGGTTGGGCACCCACTCGGTGCTGATGATGAATTTGAGCCCAAACGCGCGGATGGCGGGCCAGGCTTGGTGGATGATTTCGCCGACGATCCAGGCGAGGGTGGCAACGGTCGCCGCCGCCGCCACCCAGCACAGGATGCGGAAGTAGTCGGGGCCCACGCGGATGTCATCCAGCGAGCGGGGCGCGGTGGAGGGACGGTCCGGAGGCATGGGTCGGAGGTCGGAACCTACTTGACGGTTTCGAGGGCGGCTTTGGCCTTGGCGACGACGGGCTCCGGTAGGGTCACGTAGCCCAGCTCGGGAGCGAATTTCTGACCTTCGGTGAGACCGAAGGTGACGAATTTTTTGACGGCTTCCTTGGTGGCCGCGTCCGGGTATTCGCCGTAGACGAGGAGCCAGGTGAAGGTGACGATCGGGTAGTCGCCGGCGCCTTCGGGATCGGAGGGCCAGATGCGGAGGTTCGCGGGGAGCTCGACGCTGGCGAGGGTCGCGGCGGCGCTGGCGTCGGTCGGAACGACGAACTCGCCCGATTTGTTCTCGAGGCTGGCCATTTCGAGGCCGTTGTTTTTGGCGTAGCCGTATTCGACGTAGCCGACGGTGCCGGGGGCCTGTTGGATGAGGGCGGTTACGCCTTCGTTGCCCTTGCCGCCGATGCTGTTGCCGGGCCAGGAGACGGCTTTTCCTTCGCCGATTTCTGTCGTGAACTCCGGGCTGATCGCCGCGAGGTGCTTGGTGAAGACGAACGTCGTGCCGGAGCCGTCGGATCGGGTGGCGAGAATGATGTCCTGATCGGGCAGGGTAACGCCGGGGTTGGCCGTGGCGATGGCGGGATCGTTCCAGTTGGTGATCGTGCCGCGGAAGATGCCGACGTAGGCGTCGCGGGAGAGCTTGAGCGCGGGGAACTCCGGCAGGTTGTAGGCGACGACGATGCTGCCCGCGGTGGCCGGGATCATGATGGCTCCGCGGGAGACCTCGGCGATCTCCTCATCCTTCATCGCGGCGTCACTGGCACCGAAATTCACGGTGTCGGAGGTGAATTGCTTGATGCCGGCTCCGCTGCCGATGGACTGGTAGTTGACCTGGATGTCGGGGTTGGCGGCGTGGAATTCCTGCGCCCAGCGTTGGTAGAGTGGCGCGGGGAAGCTGGCACCGGCGCCCGTGATCTGGATGGTGCCCGCGGTGCCGGAGCCGGAGGTGGTCTGGTCGCCGGAATTGGTGTCGGAGTCGCCGCAGCCGACGAGGCCGAGGGTGGTGGCGAGGCAGGCGAAGGCGGCGGAGCGGGAGAAGAGTGAGGATTTCATGGGTCGGATGGGATTTGGGTTACCGGGTGAGATTTGAGGCGTTGGGTTTTTTGCGGCAAAGGTGGGTTTGTTACAAAAGCGACACGAACGGGCGGTGGCGAGCTTGCAGGCCGTCGACGATCGGGGTCATAGCGGAAAAACCGCCACCCCCGCTGAAGCAATTCAGCCGAGTGGCGGTTTCCACCGAAGCGGGAGCGGTCCGTTCCGGGTGGCTCCGGGGTGATTTTCGTTAAAACCAGACGCGGAAGGCCGCGAAGAGCGTGAGCTGGTTGAAGTCCTCGCCATCGGGAAGGTCCAGGTGGGAGTATTCCAGCCCGGTCATGAACTTCATTTTGTCCCTGTAGACGTAGAAGTTCGCTCCGGCGTAAATGGCGTGGTAGTTGTTGCCCCGTGACGAAGTGAGGTCGGGTGCCCGTCTTTCGTAGCGGCTTTGGGCGGAGACGCCGCGATCTTCATTGCTGAAGAGGTATTGGTAACGTCCGACGAATTCGATCCGATCCGTCAGTTTGTAGGAGGGCAGGACGATGAGGCCGAAGAGGTCCCCGTTGCTGTTCTCCTTGTCGGCGATGGCCGTCACGAGGTCGGACTGCAGCCGGAGTTTCTCGGACAGGAAGAAGCCCTCGTAATTCAGTGCCGCCGTGTAGGAGTAGGGGCGGGTGACGTCGCGTTCGTTTTCGCCGGTCATAATTCCGTTATCGAAACGAACGGTCTGGGTGTCGCTGAACTTGTAGCCGACGCCGCTGTAGATCATGGCGCTACCGTCGAGGGCGGGGGCCTCCCAGTCCTCGGTCCGGGCCGCGCTGTAGAGTCCGCCGCCGTAGGTGAAAGCCGAACCTTCCGTGAAGCCCTTCACCTCGCCGGTGATGAGAGCGCCGCCGAGCTTGGGCGCGATGGCTTGGTTGATAAAGTTCGATCGCTCGATGGTGATGATGCGGTTCGACGATTCACGCCATTCGTTGGTGATCGGGACCTTGAAAAGTCCGGCCTCGACGTTGAACCACGAGATGGGCTCCCAGACGACGCCGAAGTCTTCCAAGTTTTCGACGAAGCGCCCGGTGGTCGCGCCCTCGAAATTGGCGTTGAAAGTCACGTAGGCCTCCATGGTTTCGAGGAACTCGACTTTACCGCCGAAACGCGCCCGCCGGTTCTGCCAGCCACTCGCGCTGCCAGCATCGGAGTTCAGTCCAAAGACCTGACCGTGATAACGGCCCGTGAAAGCGATCTTCTGGATGAATGGGTTCTCCGGGTTTTTGTAGAGGATTGGCAGCGCCCAGATCTTGTCGAAGATGTCGTCCGGGGAGAACGATTTCTCTTCGACGACGACAGACTCGACGGCTTTCCCGGAGTCCTCGGTAAGAGGCTGAAAGGATTTGCCCGGTTCGGCTGCCCGGAGGGTCAGCGGACCCAACGTGGCCAGCAGAGCGCACGCCAGGAGCGCGGTGTCGGATTTTGAAACGAAACCCGGGAGCCATCGATTATCAGGGAGGTCTTGGTTGGTCATTGGGGGGACCGAGACGCCCAGAAATTCTTTGGGAGGTCAAGCGGATTGGTCGATCCGCGTGGGTGATTCCGGTGAAGAATTTGTCGCCCGAAATTCGTCGCCGGACTGATGGGATTTCCCGGAATCGGCTCCGACGTCGACAAACGAGACCTCCGCCAGATTTACTGGACCGGTGGAGCGGATTGCGCCGGAAACGAATGTTGGAATCGAGTCGACCAAAAGCTCATGGGCGCGGGGACGCGGGTCGCTGCCGGACCTGAGTGGAAATGGGTCCGTGGTGGCTTTGGTGCTGCTGGCATCGCTGGTGTTCGGGTTGGCGATTTTCGATTGGCACGGCGGGTATTCGCCGCGGGCGTTGAGTTTTCTGTTGGCGGGTGTGGCGCTCCTGGCGGCGGCGCTGGGAGGGGGTGGCGGCGAGGTGAGGACGGGCTTGGTGGTGGTGATGGGATTGACGGGGCTGCTGGTGAGTGTGGCTCTGGTCGGTGGGACCGAGCCGGCGTTGGAGATGTCGGCCGGGTCGCGAGTCCAGGATTTCACCGGATTGGTGACGGTCGCCGCGTTTGCGAGTGGAGTTGCGTTTTTGGGTGGGGAACAACTCGGACGGTGGGCGGCGTGGCTGGCGGTCGGATTGTTTGCGCTGGCGGCCGTCTGGGTGCTGCACGCTTCACCACGACCGGAGATCGATGTGTTCGCCATTCACGACGGAGCGGTGGTGGGGCTGTTGAACGGAGCGAATCCTTACGGTATGCGCTTCGAGCAGGTCTATTCACCGGAGCTCGCGCTTGAACTCTACGGGTCCGATGCCCTGGACGAGGAGGGGCGGCTCGACGCGGGGTACACCTACCTACCGTTGACGATTCTCACGGCTGTGGGCGGAAAGCTGCTCGGCGACGTGCGTTATGCCGGGTTGGCCGCTGTCGTTGTCGCGGCGGCGTGTCTGCTTGGAATGGGCGGCGGGGCCTGGGGGCGTCTGGTGGCGTTGACGTTTTTGTTTTCGCCGATGAATTTTTTCGTTCTCGAAATGGCGTGGACCGAGGCCGTGTCGGCGGGGCTGTTTGCGGGGTTCGTTTGGAGCCTGGCCGGGGAGGCGGGCGGGCGGCGACGGGCGGTGGCGCCGTGGGTGTTTGGGCTGTTGCTGGTGAGCAAGCAGCATTTGCCGCTGCTGGTGCTGCCGGTGGCGTGGGCGTGTCTGCCGGAGACGCGGCGGGTCGCGTTCCTGGGGCGAATGCTGGTGGCCGGGACGGTGGTGACGCTGCCGCTGATCCTGTGGGACCCGGCGGCGTTCTGGCAGTCGGCGGTCGTTTTTCTGGGCGGCACGCCCTTCCGGACGGATGGATTGACGATTGGGGCCGGGCTGCACTCGGTCGGCGTCGATCTGCCCGGGCCGGTGTGGTGGGGGCTGGGTCTGGGGTGTTTCGGCGGGGTCGTGTGGGGGCTCGGGCGGGGTGGGGGCGACGGGTTGTTCCGCTTCGGGGTGGGGAGCGGGTTGGCGCTGGCGGTGTTTTTCGTGCTGAGCAAGCAGGCGTTCTGCAACTACTACTTTTTCGTGATCGCTTGCGTGGCGACGGGGCTGGCGGCGTTTTTTCGCAACGGCGATGGGGTGTTTGCTCGTAGACAATCGGTGGATATTAGCGCATCTAATCTTACAAAATGACGGCGACCGAGACTGACAAGAAAACCGAGGCGAAGACGGAGATTCCGATGATCAACGTCCAGGTGGACGGCGAGTGGAAGGAGTTTCCGAAGGGAACGAAGCTCATCGAGGCCTGCATGAAGAGTGGTCACTACGTGCCGCACTACTGCTACCACCCGAAGCTGAGTACGCCGGGGAATTGCCGCATGTGCCTGGTCGAAATGGGCATGCCGAAGCGCGACGCCGAGCGCAATGTCGTGACGGGCGATGACGGGAAGCCCGAGATCGCCTGGGGGCCGCGGCCCGCGATCTCTTGTGCGACCGAGATCTCCGAGGGCATGGGCGTGCGGACGGAATCGCCGATGGTCGAGGAGTGCCGCAAGGGCGTGTTGGAGTTTCTCCTGATCAATCACCCGCTGGATTGCACGATTTGCGATCAGGCCGGTGAGTGCAAGTTGCAGGAGTTCAGCGTGGAGTTTGGCAACGGCGATTCGCGCTTCCTCGAGGACAAGGTCAAGAAGCCGAAGCGGGTCGACATCGGTCGCAACATCGTCCTCGACGACGAGCGCTGCATCATGTGTTCGCGGTGCGTCCGGTTCATGCAGGAGATCGCGGAGGACGACGTCCTCGGGTTCATGAACCGCGGGAGTCACACGACGCTGTCGGTGTATCCGGGCAAGCGGCTGGACAATAATTACTCGCTCAACACGGTGGACATCTGTCCGGTGGGCGCGCTCACGAGCAAGGACTTCCGCTTCCAGATGCGGGTCTGGTTTTTGAAGGAAACGAAGTCGATCGACGTGAACTGCGGACAGGGGACGAACATCCTCATCGGCAGTCGTGAGAACACGATCTTCCGGATCACGCCGCGCGAGAACGAGGCGGTGAATTCCTGCTGGATGCCGGACACGCACCGGCTGAACTTTCACCATCTCAACGACGACGCGCGGCTCAAGGAGCCGGTCATTCGCGACGGTGAGGCTCCGACGAAGTGGTCGGAAGCGATCCGATTCGCCGGTGATCGGCTTAAATCCTTCGAGCCGTCCGAGATCGCGATCATCGCGTCGGCGCGGATGACCAACGAGGAACTTTACCTTACGAAGCGGCTGGCGGATTCGCTCGGCACGAAGCAGATCGACGTGGTCTCGCGGCGTCAGGAGGGCGACGGCTTCTTGGTTTCCGACGACGGGAATCCCAACACCACGGGCGCGAAGCTGCTCGGTGTCGCGACCGGGAAGCTGACGGACATCGCGTATGGCGTCGGCAACGGGAGCGTGAAGGCGCTCATTTGTCTCGGTGAGGATCTAAGCGACTGCGGCTTCGAGGCCGATGATTTCGCGATGCTCGATTGCATGATCGCGATGGCGATTCTCCCGAGCGACACGACGCGGGCGGCGGACATCGTGCTGCCGTCGGCGGGCTTCTCGGAGAAGCGCGGGTCGATGATCAACCTCGAGGGTCGGATACAGCGACTGAACCGGGCGGTGAGTTCGCCGGGTCAGGCTCGGGACGACTGGGAAATCCTGCGCGATTTGATCCAGGCCGTCGGCGGTTCGAACGGGATCTACGCGATTGAGGAGGTCTTCAAGGCGATGGCGGCGGACACTCCGGCGCTGGCGGGGCTTTCGCTCATCAAGCTCGGCGATCTCGGCGTCGAATTGTCGCTGCCGGATGCGGCGCGGCGCGGCTGACGAATCGAGAGCGTCGTTGCCTCCGCTTCCACGGGAATAAAGCCCGGGCGAATGGCTCTCATGCGCATGAAAGCCATTTTTCTGCTCGCCGCTTCGATCGTCGTTCCGTCCGCGTGGGCGGAAATCCTGGTGCCATCGGGTGGATCGGTGCAGTCGGCGGTCGACGCGGCCGAGAGTGGCGAACGGATCAAGCTGGAAGCTGGGCGCTACGAGGGAAATATCGATTTTCGGGGAAAAGCGGTGACCGTGCGGGGCGCGGGACCCGCGACACTGATCGTGGGGGACGGTGTTGGGTCGGTGGTCAGGTTCACGTCCGGGGAGGGGCGGCGCTCGGTTCTGGATTCCGTTCAGATTACGGGAGGTTTTGCCGATGGCGGGGGCGGGATTCTCGTTTCGAACAGCTCGCCAAGCATCCGGCGGACGGTGATTTTCGCCAATCGGGCGAACGATACCGGAGCGGGGATTTACGTTCGGGGTCGGCGGTCGCGCCCGGTGATCGCGAACAACCTCATCGCCTACAATTTCGATCCGCGTCCGCAGGCGACTTCGGACGCGCATCAGGTCTACGTCGACGGGGGCGCGAGTGCGGTCGTGGTGAACAACACGGTCGTGCGCGGGAATGGGAATGGGTTGCTCGTGCAAAACGGCCCACGGGCTTCCGTGGTGAGGAACAATCTTTTCGTGCTGAACGGCTCGCGGCTTTCGAGCGGCGCGCCGACCGGTCGGGGAATCTGCGACTTCAGCGGCTCGGCGAAGATTCGGGAGAATCTTTTCCATCGCAACGCGCGCGCCGCGGTGTTGACGGGCGATTTTAAGGATTTCGAATTCGTGACGGACGCCGAGGTGGCGGTCGGCGAGTCACGGTTTCGCGCGAATCAGGACGGAGAGCCCCGCTTCCGGCGCGCGCCGGGCCGTCGGATTCCGCGCGAATTGGACGTTGCGTCGTTCGTTCTTCGCCGGACCAGTCCCGGGATCGACGCTGGGGTAACGGGGCGTCGTTTTCGAGATCGGAACGGTTCGCGAAATGATCTTGGGCACACGGGCGGACCCCGGGGCTGGCGCTGAATTGGTGGGCGGCTGAGGCAGATTTGCGACTCACTGGCGAATTTTGACTCCCCGATGGCCGCCCCGATGCTTCAATCAGGGTGCAATCCGATTGCGAGAGCGAAGGCGGTTTCGTTAAACGTTCCGCCATGCAAACTGCTTCCGCGCTTCGCGATCCGACCGCTCCCAAGCCAGCCAAGAACCCGAGCGGCCCCATCGGGCTCGGTGCCGATCAACGGTCGGTCCAACCCGTCAACCCGGATCGGTGGTGTTACCACCAGCCACCCGCGGACAACCGCGAGCTCAGCCCGAGCGTGCTGTCAGGGCGGCCCCGGCGACGGAAAACCGATCTAACGGACTTTCAGATCTTTTGTTTGGTTGCGGGCTACGTCGTGTTTGCCGCGATCGTCGTGTTTTTCGGGCCAGCGGCGATGGAACTTGCGCGGGTGAGTGCGATCCCGGACCTGGGCTCCGCCGGGCTCCTTGATGGCGCGGCTGAACGGCTGGGATTCTCCTACGTTCAGGCGTGGCCACTGGCTTTTTTGATGATGATCGTGGCTGGATTGGCACTGCTCGTTCGGATTCGTCACTGAGTTGTTGATCGGGAGCATTCGCGCTGGGCGCGGGTCGTGGGAGGTGCTTTGGGGGGGGAAGTGTTCTGCGCCATGGGACGGTTCGCATTTGGCAATGTTCTGCGCAGTTGTTGGCGGAGTATGGGTCGCTTTCTGGTTGGTCTTCGCAACGGGTGACCGGGAATGGGCGCCCGGCGGGGCGGCTGCCCTACCTTCGAGGGGATCGCTGGCGCGATTTTTCTCAGTAGACGACGCGGACGAGGGTGAGGCCGTCGGGTGGGGCGACTCGGTTGGACCGCTTGGCGGTCGGGTTGTCGACGAGGTCGGCGAGCCAGGAGATCGGCTCGCGGTCGAGGGCGACGCGGACGGCGGAGGCCGTGAGAATGCGGACCATTTTGTAGAGAAATCCTTTGCCGGTGTAGGTGATGCGGACTCGGTGCGGTGAGGTGGTGAGCCGGACGGAGTGGAGATTGCGAACCGTGTTCGTGGGGATGGGACGGCGGTTGGCGGAGAGGTTGCGGAAGTCGTGTTCGCCTTCGTAGAGGGCGAGGGCGGCGCGGAGCCGGTCGAGGTCGAGCGGCTGGGGGACGTGCCAGACCCGGTGGACGAGCGGGGGTGGGAGAATGGGGCCGGTGTAAATGTCGTAGCGGTAGATCTTCGCGATTGGGAGAAAGCGGGCGTGGAAAGTGGGTTTCGCGCGGCGGACGGAATTGACTCGGATCTCGGCGGGAAGGACGGCGTTGAGGGCGCGTAGGCAGGCGGCGGGATCGAGGCGTAGGCCGGGGACGTCGGCGTGCGCGACCTGGGCGAGGGCGTGGACGCCGGCGTCGGTGCGGCCGGCCCCGTGGACGGCGACCGACTCACCGGTGATCTTGAAGAACGCGGCTTCGACGCGGGCTTGGATGCCGTCGGCGTCGCGCTGGCGTTGCCAGCCCGCGAAGGGGGTGCCGTCGTAGGCGATCGTAAGCCGCAGACGGGTGGGGGGATTTTGGATTCTAGATTTTGGATTTTGGATTGGGTGACTTGGTTACGGATTTTGGCTGTCGAGGTAGGTTTGGAGGATGACCTGGGCGGCGGCCTGGTCGATGACGGCGCGTTGCTGGTGGGCTTTGCGGCCGGCTTCCTGGAGGGAGCGCTGGGCGGCGACGGTGGAGAGGCGTTCGTCGATGGTGACGACTTTGCAGCGGATGGAGGCGCGGAGTTTTTCGACGAAGGCGGTCACTTTCTCGGCGGCGGGGCCGTGGGTGCCGTCCATGTTGCGGGGGAGTCCGACGACGATGAGGCCGACTTCCCGGGTCTCGACGATCTCGCGGATGCGGCGGATGGGCGACGTCGTTTTCACGACGATGGTCTCGAGCGGATGGGCGAGGAAGTTGAGTTCGTCGCTGAGCGCGAGGCCGACTCGGGCGTCGCCGTGGTCGACGCCGAGGGTGCGTTGGGCAGTCATTTGAAGTTGAAAATGGCACAGGCCGCTCCTAGCTTCCAGCCTATGGTCTTTCTCCCGATTTCGAAGTTTGGTCAGAACCTCCCGGTGTCTGGTCTGGTCGCTTTTTCCCAAGCCGCGGTGGGTCTCGGCATTGGTCTCCTTGTCGCCGACAAGATGGGGATGGTGTCGCGTCAGCGCACGGCCATCGCGCTGATTGGGGCTGGCACGGCGGCGGTGGTGCCGTTTGCGGCGGGTGTCTTCACGCGGATCAAGGATCGGCCGGAGTCTTCGAGCCGGATGCGGCAGCAGCTGGATTCGATCCGCGGCGACGCGAGTCTGCGCGATCTCGAAGAGATCGTTTGAGCTTTGGCGGCGGGCGACGCGGGGGGTCGGCGGAACATCGTGCTGGCGTCGCGGTCACCGCGTCGGCGCGAGCTGCTCGCGGCGGCTGGGATGGTGATCGAATGCGTGTCGGCGGACGTCCGTGAGGCCGTGGAGATCGACGGGGCGGCGCGGGATCTGGCGGTTTTCAACGCGGAGCTGAAGGCGAACGCGGTCGTGGCGCGGAGGCGGGACGCGGTGGTGATCGGCGCGGATACGATCGTCGTGCTGAGAGCGGAGATTTTTGGGAAACCGGGCGATCTGGATGGTGCGCGGCGGATGCTGGCGCGGCTGGCCGGGCGGACGCACGAGGTCATCACCGGGGTGTGCGTGGTGGACGGGGTGAGCGGCCGGAAGGACGTGTTCGCGGAGTCGACGTTCGTGCGGTTTCGGGAATTTGGCGCGGCGGAGATCGAGGCGTATCTGGCGCGGATCGACCCGCTGGACAAGGCGGGGTCGTATTCGGCGCAGGAGGATGACGGGGAGCTGATCGAGGCGCTCGAGGGGGCGTTCGACAATGTGGTGGGGTTACCGGTGGAGCGGGTGGTGGGGGTGTTGCGGGAGTTTGGTTGTGGGTTCAGGGGCGGCGATTGATGGGTTTCCTCAGGATTCGGCGTTTGTTTCCTTTGGTGTCGTGGATGAATTCGAAGCGGGTGAGTCGGTTGAGCTCGCCCATCCAGAGACCCATGTGGCCGCCGGGTCCGATGTTGAAGGTACCTTCGACGGTGGCGGTGACGTTGTTTCCACGATCGAATCGGCCCGGGTCGGCGAAGGTGGAATTGCCGCCGAGCCAGATCGCTTCGTCGTAGTTGTCGATGTCGGCTGGAGTGGCGGCGAAGCTGCTGCCTTCGAACTCGTTGTGGTAGTAGCCGGTGATGCGGATGCGTTTGCCGTCGAAGGCTTGTGGGGAGGCGAGGAGGGTCGGGAAATCGACGTCGGTCGGAGCGACGGTTTCGCCTTCGAGGGTGCGGGTGGCGCGTCTGCGGTGCTTGGCGGGGACGTGCTCGGCGAGGAATTCGTCGATGAGTTTTCGCCATTGGAGGCGGATGGCGGAGTTTGGGGGTGCTTTGATTCTGAATCTTTCTCCGTTGATCTCCAGCCAGCCGCGAACTTGGGCTGGCCCACTGTCGGGCGGTGCGATGAGGGTCGAGGTGGACAACTTCGTCGCGGCCTCGAGGAGATCTTCGTAGGCCTCGCGCGGCACGTTCCCTTGGTAACGTTCTTCGACCACTTCGAAACGATCTTGGTTAATTCCGTAGACTCTATGATCGGTGTAGTAGCTCAACGACGGATCGCGGTTCGGATTGCGGTCGCTGATCGCGAAGTTGATGAAGAGCTCGTAATCTAGCGCCGATGTTTCGATTCGGTCCGAGGTGTCGTATTGGAAATTGCCGGAGGCGAAGGAGGTGGTGGCTGCCAGGATCTGGGTGGCTAGGATGATGATGATCAGAGCTCGCATCGGTGGTGGGAAGTGTCCGGCTTTCGCCGGATTGGTTTGGGGTGCCGGGCAGGATGCCCGGCACGACAGGCTGGAGCCGCAGCGAAGCGGAGACAGCCGAAGACGACCCTTTTTCACCCCGCTTCGGCTCTCTCGCTGCCCTCGAATTGCCTGCTGATCCGGCGGGACGCCGGATCTCGCACGCCGGGAGGCGTGCGCTCCCCGGCTCAGCGGTCCGTTTTTCGGCGTTCGACTTGGATGGGGTCGACTTTCCAGATTTCTTTGGCGTATTGGTCGATGGTGCGGTCGCTGCTGAATTTGCCGACTCTTGCGGTGTTGAGGATGGCCATTTTGGCCCAGCGCTTCTTGTCTTTGAAGGCGGCGTCCACTTCTTCCTGCTTGTCGACGTAGCTCTGGTAGTCGGCCAGGACGAGGAAGGGGTCGTGGTGAATGAGGTTGTCGCGGAGCTTGGCCAGGCAGCCGGGCTCGTCGGGGGTGAAGTAGTTGGAACCGATCCAATCGACTACCGCGCGGAGTTCTTCGTTTTCGTTGTAGAAGTCGGTGGGGTTGTAGCCCTTCTTTTTGAGCGCTTCGACTTCTTCGACGGTCATGCCGCAGATGAAGATGTTGTCGTCGCCGACTTCCTCGCCGATCTCGACGTTGGCTCCGTCGAGGGTGCCGATGGTGAGCGCGCCGTTGAGGGCGAGCTTCATGTTGCCGGTTCCCGAGGCCTCTTTGCCGGCGGTCGAGATTTGCTCGGAGAGGTCGGCTGCGGGGACGATGCGC
Source organism: uncultured Verrucomicrobiae bacterium (assembly GCA_963719495.1). GTDB lineage: Bacteria > Verrucomicrobiota > Verrucomicrobiia > Chthoniobacterales > JAATET01 > CAVVKW01. The sequence continues at coordinate 318,791 of CAVRCI010000001.1, read as the reverse complement.
TGGGCGAGCGAGACGCGGTAGTTGGGCAGGAAGACGACCTTGAGTTTGCCGTTGATGCGTTCGTCGGCGTTGATGGTGGCACCGACGGCGTTGATCGCTTTGATGATGAGCTTGGCGATCTCGTAGCCGGGCGCGGCTTTGGCGGCAAAAATGAAAACGCGGGGCGCGATGTCCAGGTCGGGGTCCTGAAGCAGGCGGCGGTAGAGCGCGAGGATGTGGAGGAGGTTGAGGTGCTGGCGCTTGTATTCATGGAGGCGCTTGATCTGGACGTCGAACATGGCGTCGGGGTCGACGACGACACCGGTGTCGCGCTCGATGATGCGGGCGAGGTTGACTTTGTTGTCGCGCTTGATGGCCATGAATTCGCGTTGGAATTCCGGGTCTTCGGCGAAGGGCTCGATGCCTTTGAGGAGCGGGAGATCTTTTTCCCAGCCGTGGCCGATCTTGCTGGTGATGAGTTTGCTGAGCTCGGGGTTGCAAGCGAGGAGCCAGCGGCGGGGCGTGATGCCGTTCGTCTTGTTGTTGAACTTGCCGGGGTAGAGTTCGTCGAACTCGGGGAAGAGGTCGCTTTTGAGAAGTCGGGTGTGAAGGGCGGCGACGCCGTTCACGCTGTGGCTGCCGACGACGGAGAGGTGGGCCATGCGGACCATCTTGCCGCCGCCTTCTTCGATGAGGGAGAGGGTGCGCTTCTTCGCGGCGTCGCCGGGCCATTTGGCTTCGACGGTTTCGAGGAAGCGTTTGTTGATCTCGAAGATGATCTGGAGGTGACGGGGGAGGACTTTTTCGAAGAGGCCGACGCTCCATTTCTCGAGAGCCTCGGGCAGAAGCGTGTGGTTGGTGTAGGCGAAGGTGCGGGTGACGAGATCCCAGGCGACGTCCCATTCCATGCCCTCCTCGTCGTAGAAGAGCCGCATGAGCTCGACGACGGCGATGGCCGGGTGGGTGTCGTTGAGCTGGATGGCGGCCTTGTCGGGGAAGGTGGCGAGGTCGGCGTTCGTCTTGCGGAAGCGGCGGATGATGTCCTTGAGCGAGCAGGCAACGAAGAAATACTGCTGGATGAGGCGGAGCTCCTTGCCGGACTCGGTGGCGTCGTTCGGGTAAAGGACCTTGGAGACGGTCTCGGAGACGTTTTTGTCGTGGACGGCTTCGCTGTAACCGCCGCGGTTGAAGGCGGCGAAATCGAATTCCTCGCCGGCGCGGGATTCCCAGAGGCGGAGGTAATTGACGGTCGGGGTGTCGAAGCCGGGGATCGGGATGTCGTAGGGGACGCCGATCAGCTTGCGGGTATTCGTCCACTTGGGGACGTAGTTGCCGCGGTCGTCGAAGACGTTTTCGACCTCGCCGAAGATCTCGATCTCGCTGGCGTGCTCGGGACGGACAATTTCCCAGGGGGTGCCGAATTTCATCCAGTCATCGGGGTGTTCGATCTGGTGGCCGTTGACGAATTCCTGCCGGAAAAGGCCGTATTTGTAGTGGATCCCGTAACCGACGGCGGGGAGGTCGAGGGTGGCCAGGGAGTCGAGGAAGCAGGCGGCGAGACGGCCGAGGCCGCCGTTCCCGAGGCCCATGTCGTATTCTTCGTGGCGGATGACGTCGGGGTCGAGACCGAGCTCGACGAGGGCTCGCTCGATTTCATCGTGAACGCCGGCGGAATAGAGGCTGTTGCTGTAGAGGCGCCCCATGAGGAACTCGAGGGAGAGGTAATAGACGCGTTTGACGTTCTGTTCGTGGAGGGCGGATTGGGTGGCGATCATGCGCTCGATGATGAGCGCCTGGACGGCCTTGGACGTGGCGAGCCACCAATCGCGGGCGGTCGCCGTGGAGGTATCCCGGGCGAGGGCGTAGGTGAGCTGATTGCGGATGAGGGCCTTCATGCCCTCGGTGGAAGTGTCGAGGCCGGTTTGGAGTGGGACTTGGGATGACATGGGAGTGTGGTTTCGGAAAATTGGAGACGGTCTCTTAAGCAATTTGCGGGCCGGGGGGAAGCCTTCGGCGTGATTGGTGACTGGTCAATGGTGACTGGTGGGGGACAACGGGTTGGCTTGCGGTGGGGTGTGGATTTAAACATTCTTCGGCCATGCGTGAGGTTATTTCCGAAGTTCCTGGCGGGCCTCCCGCGATTGGTCCGTATTCGCCGGCGGTTGTCGCCGAGGGGAAATTTGTCTTCGTGTCGGGTCAGATCCCGTTCGATGCGGACGAGGGGAAGATCGTGCGGGGGACGATCGCCGAGCAGACGCGTGTGGTTTTGGTGAACTTGCGTCGGTTGCTGGGCGCGGCGGGGAGTTCGTTCGAGCAGGTGGTTTCGTGCCGGGTGTATTTGCAGCCGCTGAACCCGGAGACGTTCGCGGAGATGAACTTGGTTTACGCGGAATTCTTCGGTGATTGCAAACCGGCCCGCGCGACGGTCGGGGCGGGTCTGCTTGGTTTCGACGTCGAGATCGAGGCGGTGGCGCTGGTGGGCTGAGATCAGGCCGTTGTCCGGCGTCGACGGGCGATCACGAACGCGAGGAGGATCGCGGCGAGAACTGCCCAGGCCGCAGGCTCGGGGACGGCGGTGAAGCGGAGTTCGACGCTGTTGCCGAGTTGGGCGACGGAAAACGTGCCGCCGCCGAGATCGTGCTGATCGGCGAAGGCGGTGGAATCGATCGCGAAGGCGGTCGGGTCGAATCCGGTGACGCCGCCCGAGGCGGTCGCGAGGGTGAAAGCGTAATCGCGGGTGTTGTCCCAGGAGGGCAGGAGCGCGAGGGAGTCGACGAGAACGTTGAATGGAGCGCCCGCGGTCGCGGTGAGGGTGAGCGTCCCGTTGATGCTGGTGAAGTCCCAGCCGGAGTTGCCGCCGAGGGAGCCGCCGTCGGCGGCGAGGGCGTTGATCTCCCAGAGGTAGGTACCGCCTGCCGCCCACGTCTGGTTGCCGGTCACGAGGGTGCCGGGGCTGTTGCCGGGGGAAAGGACGCGGTCGGTGCCGACGGTGAACGAAATGCCGTCGAGGTTCGTGCCGCCAAGGGTGCCGGATTGGAAATCGAGATTGCCGACGAGGTTGCCGCCGTTGCTCTTGAATTCTCCCCCCACGACCGAGATCGTGCCGCCAAGTGCGGCGGTGCCGGAGTAGGCGAAGGTGCCGGATTGGACGTTGGTTGTGGTGACGTTCGCGACGGTGTCGGCGAAATTGAACGCGTTGCCGGTGCCAACGGCGACGTTGAAGACATTCGTGCCGGTGCCGCCGTCGATGTCGCCGGTGATCGTGCCGCCGTTGACCGTGAGGGTGTCGTCGCCGTCGCCGAGGTCGATGGCTTTGCCGTTGGTGCCGACGATGGTGCCCGAATTCGTCACGGAGTCATCGCCGCCGCCGGTCTGGATGGCGGCACCGACGGTGATGGCGTTGCCCGCTCCGCGGATGGTGCCGGTCGCGGAGTTCGTGATCGTGTCGTCCTGATTGCCGACCATTTTGACGGCGAAACCGGTGCGGCCTTCGATGCGACCGGCGTTGGTCACGGTGGTCGGAGCGATGGCGGGACCGTTCGAGCTGTCGTCGACGAGGATGCCGCTGCCGACGCGGGTGGTGTCGCCGTTCGGCGCGTCGGCGGCGAGGCTGCTGCCGATGATGCGTCCGGTGGCGGTGTTCGTGATCGAGCCGCCGCCGATGGCGACGGCTTCGGGGTTGTTCGCGCCGCCGTCCGAGCCGATGCCCTTCGCGCCGTAGCCGAGGACGTCGCCGGAATTGGTGAGCGTGAGCACGCCGTCGACGTCGATGCCATCGGCGTCGCCGGACGTCGTGGACGACAGGAGGCCGCCGCGGATGGTGGCGCCCTGGGCGTTGGTGACGCTGGCGGTCGCCGTCGTGAAGACGCCGTCGATGTTGACGCCCGAGCCGTTGACGCCGCTGATCGTCCCGGCGTTGTTGGTGACGGTCACGTTGTAGGCCGCCTGGGCGCTGTCGCCGCCGGTGATGCCGTGGCGACCGGAGATCGTGCCGGTGTTCGTGATCGAAACTCCGGCGCGGGATTGAGTGTCGATGCCGTCGCTGCTGGAGGCATCGCCCGCCGCCACGGTGGGTGTCGCGGTGATGGTGCCGGCGTTTGTGATCGTGGCGTTAGCGCCGGGGCGGATGGCGTCGGCGGCGTTCGCCGAGATGGTGCCTCCCGCTTGGTTCGTGATGCTGACCGAGCCGCTGGTGATGGCGTCGAAGTCGATGGCTTGCGCTCCGCCGCCGGATGCGTTGAGCGAGACGATGCTGCCGGCGTTGTTGATCGTCCAATTCGAGCCGGTGACGTCGGCGCGAAGGGCGTCGCCGTCATTGGTCCGGATGACGCCGCTCGCGGTGTTCGTGATCTGGAAGGAGGGCGTGCCGCTGGTGTTGTTGCGGATCACGCGGCCGTCGCCGGTTTGAAAAACGTTCCCGCCGTTGTTGATCGTCGTGAGGGCGCCGCCGGTCGACGAGAGCGTGATCGCGTTGCCGCCGCCCGAGCGGGTGAGGGTGCCGCCGTTGGCGATGGTTCCGGTCTCGCCGGCGGCGAGGGTCTGGGTGGTCGATGTCGTGGTGCCGTTCGCGACGTCGAACGAAGCGGCTCGCAGACCGGGGGAGAGGAGGACGAGAAGCGCCGTGGCGACGATGGGTTTCATGCGGGCGGAGAATGAGCGTCCGGGGGGCGGGATCAATTTTCGGAAGGTGACAAATTCGTGACGCCGAGGGGTAGTTTGACAGTGGCACGGTCGGTGCTACGCTCCCGCGCCTATGAGGTTCCCACTGGCTCTGACGGCGAAGATTGCGGCTTACATCGTGGGCAAAAAGCTCCGCCGGGTTGAAAAGTTCGCGACGGTCCTGCAGCTCGAGCCGCTCCACACCTGCAATTTGACCTGCACGGGCTGCGGGCGGATTCGCGAGTATTCGACTTCGTTGAAAAACGTCATGTCGCTCGAGGATTGCCTGGGGGCGGCGACGGAGTGCGGCGCGCCGATGATTTCGATCTGCGGCGGGGAGCCGTTGATCTACCCGCAAATCGAGGAGCTGGTCGAAGGTCTGCTCGAGCAGAAACGGATCGTCTACATCTGCACGAACGGCGTGTTCATGCGGAAGAAAATGCGGGAGTGGATGACGGTCGAGTTCGCGCGGAACGCCGCCAAGGTCGGCCCGATGCTCGAGAAGCTGGTGAGCGAGGAGCTGATCACGGCGGAGCAGGTCGAAGGGGTCAAAAATCCGAAGTCGAAGGTGGCGGGCCCCGTCATTGGACCGACTCAGTGGATGTATTGGAACGTTCACCTCGACGGCATGGAGCGGACGCACGATTTGATCGTCGAGCGCGAGGGCGTTTTCAAAGAATGCGTGGCGGCGATGCGGATGGCGAAGGTGCTCGGGTATCAGGTCGCGACGAACACGACGGTCTACAAGGAGACCAACATGGACGAGCTCGAGCGGATGTTCGATTTCCTGAGCTGGATCGGGATCGACGGGCACACGATCTCGCCGGGTTACGACTACGACGCGGCGAAGGAGGACATGCAGAAGCGATTGAACCTGCAGCCGGAGAATTTCTTCCTGACCCGTGAGGCGACGCGCGAGAAATTCAAAAACATCCGCGCCTGGGGCGAGAAATACGCGTTTTTCGGGACGCCGATTTACCTGGATTTTCTGGCGGGTCAGCGGGATCTGACCTGCTCGGCGTGGGCGATTCCGACGCGCAACGTGATGGGCTGGAAGGGGCCTTGTTACTTGATGACCGACGGGCATTTCGAGTCCTACGACGCGCTGCTCGACGAGACGAAGTGGGAGAATTACGGTGTCGTCGACGGCGTCGCGAAGGACCCGCGGTGCGCGAATTGCATGGTTCATTGCGGCTACGAGCCGAGCGCGACGTTGGGGCGCGACGCGCAGCCGGGCGATACCTGGGCGAACGTGGCTTTCAATTTCGGCAAGAAGCCCGGGATGCGGGTGGAGGGGGCGAGCGTGAACGCGTTTGATGGCGTGAGCGCGGGGAAGGGTCACAAGACGGGGAAGCCGGACAAGGTGACGGTGGAATCCGAGGCGACGGTGGCGGAAGCGGTCGTCGAGAGTTAGGTGGCACGCTGGGTGGTTTTCGTGAGTGCTGCGAGATGGTCACGGAACCCGCGGCGCGGCTTCCCTACCTTGGGGGGACGATGAGCGCCGTTGGCGCTGGTGATTTGCTGCCGTTTCCGGATGGGGGGCGGGGGATTCCGAATGCGGCCGATGCGGTGGCGGCGGCGCAGGGGTATTTGCTTGGTTTGCAGCGGGCGGACGGGCACTGGGAGGGGGAGCTGACCGTTGATTCGACGCTTTGCTCGGACGTGGTGCTCTACCGGCACTGGACGGATCGGCGGGACGCGGAGCTGGAGCGCAAGTGCGCGGACCACGTGCGGCGGCGGCAGCTCGCGGACGGGGGGTGGAACATTTACGTAGACGGGCCGAGCGAGATCAACGCGTCGGTGAAGGCGTATTTCGCGCTCAAGTTGAGCGGGGATTCGCCGTCGGATCCGTGGATGGTCGATGCCCGGGCGAACATCCTGCGGCTCGGCGGGATCCCGCACATGAACACCTACGCGAAGCTGTATCTGGCGTTGCTGGGGCAATTCCCTTGGAAGCATTTGCCGACCGTGCCGGTCGAGTTGTTCCTGCTGCCGCGGTGGTTTGTTTTCAGCGTCTGGGACATGTCGTCGTGGACGCGGGGGATTCTCGCGCCGCTGGCGATCCTCAACCATTTTCGGCCGACGCGGGATCTGCCGGCGGAGTTTCAGCTGCACGAGCTGTATCCGGCTGGTTTGGAGGGGACGGATCTTTCGCTGAAGAAGGGTCGGCGCTTCTTCTCTTGGCGGAACTTTTTTCTGAAGTGCGACGCGGGGCTGAAATTTTTCGAAATCGCGCGCCCGACCGTTGTCCGCGAATACGCGCTGCGGAAGGCGGAGCGGTGGATGGTCGACCGCATGGGCGACGGAAGCGATGGGCTGGGGGCGATCTTCCCGGCGATGCTCAATGGGATGATGGCGCTGCGGGCGCTGGGCTACGGCGAGGATCATCCTTTGGTCGCGAAGGCGGACGCGGATTTTCGCGGGCTTTACGTCGACGACGCGGCGACGGGGGATTTTCGGATTCAGCCTTGTTTGTCGCCGGTGTGGGACACGGCGATCACGACGATCGCGCTCGGTGAATCGGGTCTGGCTCCGGACCACTCGGCGATGATGCGGGCGGCTGAGTGGCTCGAGGAGCGGGAGGTGCGGTTCCGCGGGGATTGGGTCGTGAAGAATCCGGGGCCCGAGGCGAGCGGCTGGGCGTTCGAGCACGCGAACAAATTTTATCCCGACACGGATGACACAATGATGGTGCTGATGGCGCTGCGGCTGACGGCACCGCGGGATGCGGTCGCGCGGGAGGAACTCTCGGGGCGGGCGCTGCGGTGGTTGCTGAGTTTCCAGTGCCGGGACGGCGGGTGGGCGGCCTTCGACAAGGACGTGACGAAGGGTTGGCTGGAGGACATCCCGTTCGCCGATCACAATGCGATTTTGGATCCGACGTGCAGCGATCTCACGGCGCGGGTGTTGGAATTGCTGGGTTACCTGGGGCACAACCGGCGGTCCGAGGTGGTGCGGCGGGCGGTTGCGATGCTGCGGCGGACCCAGGAGGACGACGGATCGTGGTACGGGCGCTGGGGCGTGAATTACCTTTACGGGACGTGGCAGGTGCTGCGGGGGCTGGGAGCGATCGGCCACAACATGAACGAGGATTGGATCCGGCGCGGGCGGGATTGGCTGGAGAGCTGTCAGAATGACGACGGGGGCTGGGGCGAGACGTGTGCGTCCTACGACGACCCCGACCTCAAGGGCATCGGGCCGAGCACGCCGAGCCAGACGGCGTGGGCGGTGATGGGGCTGTGCGCCTGCGGCGATGCGACGCGCGAATCGGTGTTGCGCGGGGTCGGCTGGTTGGTGCGGCGTCAGGAAGCGGACGGGTCGTGGACGGAGGAGGAGACGACCGGGACGGGATTTCCGACCGTGTTTTACCTGCGTTACGGAATGTATCGGCTGTATTGGCCGCTGCTGGCGCTGGCGACGTATCGGAAGATGGTGCGGTAGGGGGGCGGGTCGACGAATGTCTCCGTCTGCGGGGATACGGATACGGTTTTGAACAGAGCACCGGAGCCTGGGAAGGCTCGGGGCAGACTACGCCGGCTCTGCGGTGTAGCCCGAAGGGCGAGACGAGCGGGAGCGAGCGAGTCAACAATCTGGCGGAATACAAATACGTTCTTGAATAGAGCACCGGAGCCTGGGAAGGCTCGGGGCAGACTACGCCGGCTCTGCGGTGTAGCCCGAAGGGCGAGACGAGCGGGAGCGAGCGAGTCAACAATCTGGCGGAATACAAATACGTTCTTGAACAGAGCACCGGAGCCTGGGAAGGCTCGGGGCAGACTACGCCGGCTCTGCGGTGTAGCCCGAAGGGCGAGACGAGCGGGAGCGAGCGAGTCAACAATCTGGCGGAATACAAATACGTTCTTGAACAGAAGGTCGCAAAGGTCGCGAAGGATACGGAAGATTGATGCGGGTGGGTCCCGCTGGGGCGGTTTGCCGCCCGTCGTCAAACCCCTCCCTGCCTTCGGAACGTCCGCCTTGGGGCATGGGAACGTTTTGTCAGCATGGAGTATCTTGATGTTTACGGGACGGAGGTTCCCCGGTTGGGTTTTGGGACTTGGGAAATCGAGGGTGACGCTTGCCGGGAATCGGTGCGGGACGCGCTGGAGATCGGCTACCGGCTGATCGATACAGCGCGGATGTACGAGAACGAGGCCGAAGTCGGGGCGGGGATTCGGGAATCCGGAGTGTTGCGGGACGAGATCTTTCTGACGTCGAAAATCCCGCCCTCGAAGCTTCGGGCATCGGACGTGCGGTCGGAGACGGAGACGAGTCTGCGGGAACTCGAGGTCGATTATCTCGACCTGATGCTCATCCACTGGCCGAGCGATGAGGTGCCTTTGCGCGAGACGATGGGCGAGCTGGCGCAATTATCCGAGGAGCGGAAAATTCTCCGGATCGGTGTGAGTAATTTTCCGCTGCGACATTTGCGCGAGGCCCGGTCGATCGTGTCGGTCTTCTGCGATCAGGTGGAATTTCACCCCTTCCTGGGGCAGGACAAATTGCTGAGGTTTGCCCGGGAAACCGGGATGCTGGTGACGGCCTACTCGCCGCTTGGGAGTGGGGAGATCGGTGACTGGTCGACGCTCGAGCGGCTGGGAGAAAAATATGGGAAATCGGCGCAGCAGGTGGCTCTCCGGTATCTGCTGGGTCACGACCGGGTGGCGGCGATCCCACGATCGACGTCGCACGAACACCGGGTGGAAAATTTCGACGTTTTCGACTTCGAACTCGACGCCGACGACGTCGCGGCGATCGACGATCTGCCGAAGAATCAGCGCCAGATCGATCCGAAGTGGGCACCGGATTGGGACGCGGAGTAGTCGGGGGAGATGGCTCGAGCTTTGCTTTGCTGAGGTGAGACGCCAGAGATGCTTCGCTTCGCTCAGCATGACAGGGTTGGGGGATGGCGCGGCTTCGCCGCGGGGTGATTGGTGACTAGTCTTCGCCGGTTGGGTTGTTGTCTTTGCTGACGAGCCAGAGCCAGTCGCCATAGTTGGTGGCCAGGCCGGGGGGCGGGGTGGCGTCGTAGTCGGCCTCGTTGAGGAAGCGGGAGGAGCCGTCTACGAAGAGGTAGGTGGAGCCTTTGCCGTAGAGTCGCTTGTCGAGGACCTTGGTCTGATCCTGGTCGACGAAGTCCATGTAGAAGTTGCCGGTGTGGTTCTGGGCGGCGGCGAGGATGGTCTTGCTGGGCTGCTCGACGGAGTGGGCCTTGATCGCGACCGTCTCGTCGTCGAAGGCTCCCGCGTCGTTGTAGCCGTTCATGATGTAACTCGTGTTGTTTGGGCCGTTCGAGAGCGGGTCGCGCTTGCGGGCGAGGTAGCTGGCTTCGTCGGCGGGGTCGGCGTAGACGAGGGGATCGTTGTCGAGGTATTCGACCAGGAGCCGGGGCCACTTGTCGCCGGTCTCGACCCGTCCCGGCAGGCTGAAGTCGTTTTCGTTGGCGTAGAGTTGGAAGGCGACGCCGATCTGGCGCAGGTTGTTGAGCGATTTGCCCATCCGGCCTTTTTGAATGAATTGGGGAATGGCGGCGATGACGAGCGCGGCCAGGATGGCAATGATGCTGGTAACGACGAGGAGCTCGATGAGCGTGAAGGCGGAGCGCTGGCTGGTTGGCTTCCGACTCGCGGACGTTGGCTTGACTTGGGCTTGGTGCATGGGATTGTTTTCGACCGCCAAAACGACTCGTCGCCGGCGGAGTTCGAGGCGTAGTAGATTTACGAGATTACAGACATGATTGATATCCATCCTAACTTCGCCGCTGTCAAGCAGGGCCTCATCGACGTCAATCCCGCCGAGCAACTGAAGCTCGACAAAGACGGGCTCGACGTCATCCACGACATCTACCGCTACGCGAAACTGGGATTCGAAGCGATTTCGGACGGGGATTTCGACCGGATGAAGTGGTATGGCGTTTACCGCCAGAAGCCGAAGGACAGCGGGTATTTCATGCTGCGGCTCAAGGTGCCCGGTGGCCAGGTGACTCCCGAGCAGGCGATCGCGGTGTCGAAGCTGGCGGACGAATACGCGCACGGCTTGGTCGACATCACGACGCGCCAGACGCTGCAGTTCCATTGGCTGCGGATCGAGGACATCCCGCCGATCTTCGACGCGCTCGATAAGGTCGGCATCACGACGAGTGGGGCCTGCGGCGACGATACCCGCAACGTGTGCGGGTGTCCGGTGAGCGGCTTGAACCCGAACGAGATCATCGACGCGACGCCGCAACTGCTCGAGATCAACCGCAATCTCACGAACAACCGCGATTTCTCGAACCTGCCGCGGAAATACAAGATCTCGATCAGCGGCTGCGAGATCCAATGCTCGCAGCCGGACATCAACTGCGTGGGACTTTTTGGGCTTCGCAACTCGGACGGGGTCGCGGGCTACGGGATCAAGGTGGGCGGAGGACTGTCGTCGGCGGCGAAGATGGCGCAGACGATGAACGTGTGGATCGCGCCCGAAAAGGTGTGGCCGGTTGTCGAGGCCGTCAGCAAGGTCTTTCGCGACGAAGGCTATCGGGCAAAGCGGAACAAAGCGCGGTTCAAGTTCCTGGTCGAGGATTGGGGGGTCGAGCGGATCCGAGCCGAGGTCGAGGAACGGCTGGGTTACGAGTTGCCAACTCACGAAGAGTTTGTTTTCCCGCGCGACCAAGAGACGGATCACATGGGCATTCACGCGCAGAAACAGTCTGGCCTGTCGTGGGTCGGGGTGTGTTTCCCGGGCGGGCGGATGCGGAACGGGACGTTGGCGAAGGTCGGCGAGATCACCGCGAAATATGGGACGGAAGGAAACTCGTCGATTCGTCTGACCAATAAGCAGAATCTGATCATTCCGAACGTTCCGAATGAGAATTTGGAAGCGATGAAGGCCGAGCTGGACGCGGCGGGGCTGTCCTACGCGCCTTCGAATTTTCGTCAAGGTTGCGTGTCCTGCACGGGGATCGAGTTTTGCAATCTGGCCGTGGCCGAGACGAAAAACCGGATGCTGGCGCTCGTCGAGCAGCTCGAGGCGAAGAGCGGCTGGTACAAGGGGAAGATCCGGGTGCACTTCAGCGGTTGCCCGTCGAGTTGCGGTCAGCAGCAGATTGCGGACATCGGCTTCCGCGGGGCGAAGAAGAAGATCGATGGGAAAATGATGGACGCTTACGACATGTTCGTCGGCGGTCGGCTGGGTGCCAACCGGCGGTTCAATACCCTGCTCAAGGGCAAGATTCTCGCGCCGGACGTGGATGAGGTGATCGACTCGCTCCTGCACCATTACGAGGACAACAAGACCGGGGACGAGAGTTTCAGCGAGTTCTGCGAGCGGCTGCCGAAAGAGGAACTGCTGACGGGACTTCCGGCGAGCTACCAAGCTTGACCTTGGCTGGACGGCGGGGTTTCTGGCTTCCGGGCGCTCGGTGAATGGAAGTGTCCGGCTTCGCCGGATTGGGTGGGTTCGGCGAGCGGGAGGTCGCCGCTCCTTGAGGTAAGCGGCTCTCCGGCTTTGCCGGGATTGCCGGGCTCCGGCACCTGGAAGGTGCCGCTCCTTGAAGTAGCGTGCTTTTTAGTTGCGGCGGATTTTTTGGCGTTTGGTCGTGGTGGCTCCGTCGTCGCTGCGGGCGGTGATTTTGACGCTCGACGCTCCGCGGGGGACGTTGGCGGTGAATTTCCACTGGCGCGTGCCTTTGGCGGTGCGAAATCGGGAGGTTCTACCGTCGCGGACGAGCTGATAGCGGACCCGGGTGATCTCGTTGCCGCGGGCGACCTTGGATGTGCCCCGGATCGTGATCGAGCGGTCGTTGGTTTGGAGGACCTTTGGTCCGCGGATGCGGAGGGTGGGGGGGCGGCCGACGAAGGCGGTGTAGCTGAGATCGTCGACGAAAAATTCGAGGAAGCTGCGCGAATCTGGAAGCGTGAAAGCGGGCTGGAAGAGGCCGAAACTGTCGAGGGCAAAGTCGGAGCCATCCGACGTTTTGTCGAGATTCACGAAGGCCCTTCGAGTCCCGACGCGGACGCTGAGCTGGCCGACTCCCTTGGGTCCTCCGGTCGGATTCCAGTCGTAGGACCAGTTGAGGACGCGGTTGGGATTGACGCTTACGCTGATCGGCTTGCCGACGAAGGCGGCTCCGTCGGCGAACTGAATGATCGCGCAGACGGTGACGGAATTGCCCTCGGCCCCAGAGATCGCGAAGCCGAGCACCTGAACGAAAGGGCTGGCCGATTGGGCGAAGTGGCCGACGTAGACCGTGGTCACGTAGGGCGGGGTGCCGCTCGTGTTGTTGATGAGAACTTCTCCGCTGGCGGTGAGGGTTTGGTCGCGGCCGAGGGTGCCGTTGAGGAAGAGATCGCCGTAGTAGTTGAAAAAGGTCGTGGGCTGAAAGATCCCACCCGCCGCTCCGTTCGGGCCAATCGGGCTTGGGGTGACGAAGCCGAAGAGTGGGTTCGCGCGGCTGGGGAGCCAGTTTTTTGGTGGCTCGCTGAACGCTTCGGAGCGGGTGTAGGTCTGCGCTGGGATGGAGTCCGCGATCACGAGGAGGCCCAGGAGCGGAAGGAGGCAACGAATCTTCATGTGCGGGGAGACGAGTAGCATCCGGGCGGGCCCTTGCAAAGGACCGCTTCGGCGAAATTATTCGGTTGGCTGACCAACCGGAGGAGCCAAAGCATTCGTATATTGGGTCTATGAGCGACACACTAAATACAGTCAACGACCTCCTCCAAACGCTTCGTGACGGAGTGGAGGGATTCACCAACGCCGCCGAAGGTGCCAAGGACCCGAGTCTGAAAGCTACTCTCGCGGAATTCGCTTCCGAGCGGAAGCTGATGGTCGACCAGATGGTCACCTCGGCGTCGGCCGATCCGAGCGCGGATAAATCGAGCATCACCAGTGCTTTGCACCGTGGGTGGATTGATCTGAAGGCGGCGCTGACTTCCGGCGACGATCACGCGATCCTCGCGGAGTGCGAGCGGGGCGAGGATCACGCGTTGAAAGCCTTTCGGAAGGCTTCCGAGGAAACACTGCCCGGCAGCATCGAGACCGTGGTCGGCGAGATCACGGCGAAGATCCAGGTCGCCCACGACCAGATCAAGGCGCTGCGCGACGCGGCGAAGTAACTCGTGAAAGAAAAATGACCCGGATGTGATATTTTTGTTGTCAGCGGAGCAAATCGCTGATTACTTCCAAACATGTTCTGGGGGGAACAGTAGGCCGTCGTGGCATTCGTCGCGGCGGCCTACATTTTTTTTCGGCCCCGGGTTTTTCCTGGTCCGCGCTTCGGGCATTCGCCGTGCGGCGGGGTGTCGTGGCGGTCCAGTGACCGCAACTCCCCCGAACGCGTGGCAGGACGGAGCGCTGGGCGGGGTTCGTGCGCGCTGGATGAATGTCACGGAAGCCGACGGCGCGGCCTCCCTACCTGATCTCGACGATGGCTCCGGCTGACGCCGAGGGAGGTGATGGGTCCGACTCCGTCGATGTCATCGCTCTTCTTGGAAGAGGGGGGCGAGGGTCTGGTCTCCACCGGAGTTTGCAAAGACCGGGTCTTGGTAGAGCTGTTGGCGGTATTTCTGGCCGCCGAGTTCGATGGCGCGCAGGAGGGATGCGACCGCCGTTGGCTGGCCGGCGGCGTATTGGGCGCGGCCGAGCCGGTAGAAGGCATCGGGGTCGTTCGGGGCCGCGGCGGTGCGGCGGAGGCCGTAGCGGATCGAGGCTGGCCAGTCGCTGGTCGCCTCGGCGACGCGGATGGCGAGGAGGAGGAAGGCGGGGTCGTCGCCGAAAGTCTGGTCGGCTTCCGCGAGGACGGCGGCGACTCGCGGGGCGTCGCCGACGCGGGAGTGGAGGGTGATGAGTTTCTCGACGGTCGGCAGGGAGTCGGGGGTGGCGGCGAAAGTGGCTTCGGCGGCGTCGATTTCGCGTTCGACGTCGCGGCGGCGGGTGGCGGTTTCGTGGTCGGCGCGGAGTTGTTCGTTGTTGGGGTCGAGCGGGATGGCCTGGTCCAGGAGGGTGACGGGTTCGTCGTAGTTGCCTTGAGCCCAGAGGACGCGAGTGAGGCCGCGGAGGGCCTCGATGCTGATGGGGTTGAGCGCGAGGGATTGTCGGTAGGCGGCGGTGGCCTCCGGGAGGAGCTGACGGAATTCGTAGAGGTTGCCGCCGGTGGTGCGGAGCTTCGAGAAGGCTCGGTGGGCGTCGAAATCGCGCTGAAACGTCGGATCGGCGAGGAGGGTGGCGGTTTTTTCGCGCCAGAATGCGGTGTCCGCCGCGATGACTTCGCGCGGGAGGCTGGCGAGTGGCTCCGGGGCGATGCGGTAGACGAGGCCCTCGGGGACGGCGTGCGGGTAGCTCCAGCGGAGCGGGTAGCTTTCCTCGACGAAGAAGGGGTGGTCGGTTTTGTTGCGTTCGAAGATCCAGCGGACGATTTCGCCCTGGGAATATTCGGCGATTTCGCCCGGTGTGGGCGGCGGTTGGCGGGTCTGGAGGGCGGCGGAGGCGTCGCCGAGGATTTGGCGGACTTCGTCGAGGGTGGGGAGGACGAGGGTGTCGGTGGGGTAGGCGGTCGCGCGGCCGAGCCAGCGTTCGAAGGCGTTGGCGGGGGCGGGGCGGTCGGTGGTGTATTGGTCGCGGACGTAGGCGAGGTAGTGGCGGTCGGCGAAGCCGTTCTGGGTGAGAACGAAGAGGTCGCGGCGGTCGAAGTCGGGGTCGCGTTTGACGCCGGGCGGCTGGGGGCTTTCGCCGAGGGCGAAGTAGGTCGGGATGAAGCGACCGGGGTCGGTGCCGCCGAGGATGACGCTGCCGGGCGGGAGGTCGTTCAGCATTTCGTGGCCGTAGTCGTAGCCGAGCCAATTGTGGCGCTGACTGGCGACCGAGTGGTTGGCGACGAGCGGCCAGATCGGGATGAGGACGCCGGCCCAGGCGAGGCGGTGGGAGGCGCGGGCGCGGCGGAGGAGGTCGGCGATTTCGAAGAGTCCGAGGGCGCAGAGGGCGGCGAAGAAGAGGTTGGTGTGGGCGTGGTAGGGCATCTGCACCCACCAGCCGGCGACGTCGGTGCGGGCGACGTCGAGGGCGGGTTGGAGAAAGGCCGAGAGGCCGAATCCGGCGAGGAGGACAAGGGTCCAGCAGCGGCGCGGCCAGGATTGGCGGAGGGCGGCGAGGAGGGCGGCGGCGAGGAGGAGGACGGCGAGCGGCGAGAACGAGTCGAGTAATTTTGCCGAGAAGAAGCGGGGCCAGGATTGGATCTCGCGTTTGGTGGCGGAGACGGGACGCGCGGCGGCGGCTGGGGGGGCGGCTGGGGCAAGCTCGGAGACGCCGACGATCTTTCCGAGCAGGCGGAGGCTTTGGTCGGAGAGCGTGCCGCGGTATTGGGAGCGGTTGAACGAGGCGAAGAAACCGTCGGCGGTGCGGGTGTAACCCCAGTTCATCGGCGGATTCGTGGCCGAGGCGACGGGGAGGTAGGCGTAGGGTAGGAGGCCGAGGAGGATGGCGAGCGGCAGGAAGGCGATGAGCTTCCAGCGGAGGCGGAAGCGGCGGACGACGAGCGTGACCGCGAGGATGGTGATGACGAGGTAGCTGAGCCGGATGGCCGCTTTGATGACGACCGGGTTGTCGGTGAAGAGCGCGAAGGCGAGGTAGGCGATGAGCGTGCTCACGGCGACCGCGACACCGAGGTCCCAGAGGAGGTCCCGGCGGAGAACGAGGACGACGAGGAATGGCAGGGGGGCGAGCGCGAGGGTGAGCTGGTGATTGCTGAAGGCGAGGCTGAACGTGAAGAAGACCCAGTAAATCGTGGTCTCACTGGTGGGGCGGCGGATCCACGCGTAGAGGGCCGTGAGGTAGAGCCCGATGAGGAGGGCGTGGAGCGTGTAAACCTCGACGATGGTGGCCTGCGACCACATCGAGAGGCTGAACGCGAAGGTGAGCGCGCCGGAGATCGCGAGCGAGGTGACGAGGCGGGGGGCGGCGGTCGCGAGGGCCGGAAAGCACCAGGCGCCCGCGTTTCGAATGAGCGTGGCGGCGAGGCCGACGGCGAGCCCGCCGAAGATGGCGCTCAGGAGCGTGATTTCCCACGCGGCGTTGCCGAGGGGGAGGAGTTGGAAGAGCCACGCGAGGAGGGTCCAGAGCGGGTAGCCGGTCGGGTGGGGGACGCCGAAGCTCTGCGCGGCGAGGATGAATTCGCCGGAGTCGAGGAGGGTGACGCTCGGGGCCGCGGTCCACGCGTAGACCGCGAACGAGAGGATCGCGGCGATGAGGCCGGTGATCCAGTCGGGGCGGGTGAAGAGGCGCGTCCGGGTCGGTTCGGGCTTGGGGGAATTGGAGGTCACTGGTGCGGTGAGAGTGTCAGCCAGAGATGTTTCGCTTCGCTCAACATGACAGTTGGGGGGGATTCAAGCCGCGAGCGGGTTGTGGAATTGGACGCCGGGGAAGCGCGCGAAGTCGGTGTCGTTCGAGTGGATGCAGGCTTCGTGCTCGAGCGCGATGGCGGCGATGTGGGCGTCGTTGATCAAGTTGCCGGTGACGGATTGCGATGTGAACAAGGTTTGAAAATGGCGGTAGTGATCGCGGCCGGGAGCAAGGGGGCGAACGTGCCGCGTCGAAAACCAAACTTTCAGAATCGCGGCGGCTTGATCGGGTGAACACGGATCCTTGGAGAGCTCTGGGTGCGTGATCAGCCGCAAGAAACCAACGCTGACCATCCACGGAATGCCGACTGGCTCGCGGCCATTGAGCAAGCCGCTCCACCATTCGCGGGCGCGGGCGTGCCAGTGGGAATCCTCGTCGTGAGCGTAGATGAGCAAATTGACGTCGGGAAGGATCACGAACGTCGCCGGCTGAGCGTGGCCTCGTCTCCGAGTTCGGCGGCAAGGTGATTGAGATTCGCGGATTTGAATTTTCTTTTGAGTCCCAGGCGGAAAGTCGGCACTTCGATCGGGGTGGCGGAGTCGGCTGGGTTGATTCCGTCGAGCCGATCCGTGAGCGCTTGTTCGATCAAGCGCGTGAGCGGGATCCGTTGTCGCGCGGCGAAGGATTTGGCCCGCGCGTGCAGGTCGTCGTCGAGATCCAGCGTGGTTTTCACAGAAATATGTCTCGCAGCAATCTATAAATCTGTCAACTGGGCCGCGTCGACTCCCGGTGGCGGAAGGCGAGGCGGAGGACGAGGATGGCGGCTTCGATGGCGATGGCGGGGGTCATTTTGGTTTGGCCGGCTCGGCGCTCGGTGAAGGTGATCGGGAGTTCGACGAGGTGGTGCCCGGTTTTCCAGAGCAGCCAGTGGAGTTCGATTTGGAAACCGTAGCCGTCGGCGCGCAGGGTCTCGCGGGGGATGGATCGGAGGGCGGTGGTGCGGAGGGCTTTGAATCCGCTGGTGGCGTCGGTGAGCGGGAGGCCGGTGAGGGCGCGGGTGTAATTGGTGGCGAAGGTGCTGAGGGCGAGGCGGTGGCGGGGCCAATTCACAACGCGGGTGCCGTCGAGGTATCGGCTGCCGATGGCGGCGTCGGCTCCGGCGTCGAGGGCGGCGAGGAGTCGTGGGACGTCGGTGGGGTCGTGGGAATGATCGGCGTCCATCTCGAGGGCGGCGTCGTGGCCGTGGTCGATGGCCCACTGGAAGCCTTCGCGGTAGGCGGAGCCGAGGCCGAGCTTGGCGGGGCGGGCGAGGAGGTGGACGCGGGTTCCGAAGGAGGGGTGGGCGCGGACCTGATCGGCGGTGCCGTCGGGGGAGGCGTCGTCGATCACGAGGACCGTGAGTCGCGGGTCGGCGGCGAGAATTTCGGTGACGATCGGGGTGACGTTGGCGGCTTCGTTGTAGGTGGGGAGGAGGGTGATTGGGTTGGTGATTGGTGATTGGTGAATGGTGATTGGTGGATGGGTGGTCGCGGGGGTTCGGAGGCGTTTTGGGGCGGTGATGAGGAACGCGAGGGCGGCTAGCCAGGCGGCTGCGGAGGTGCCGAGGGTGAGCGGATACCAGGCGGGAGGCTGGAAAATGAAGGTGAGGGTCTGGTCTGCCGCCGCGACTTGGGCGGCGGGGAAGGCTCCGGCGGCGCGGTGGACGGGGGTGGCCTCGCCATCGATTTCGGCGTGCCAGTCGGGGTGCCAGGCTTCGTCGAGGACGATCCATTCGGCTTGGCCGCGGAGGGTGATCTCGCGGGTGTCGGAATCCGGGGCGGTGACGGCGACCGCTTCGAAATGGCTTGGCGTTCCGGCCGGGCCGTCGATTCCGGCGACGGTCAGGATCGAGTCCTGGCTTTGCTGGAGGGCGTCGGTGGTCTCTTGGAGGTCGGGGGCGGCGGGAACGATCTGGGTGGCGGCGAAGGCGGGGTGGAGCGCGTTGGGGTTGTGGAGGATGGCGAAGTCCGGATTTTCGTAGGTGACGGGGAGGAGGGTTCGGACCCAGGTCTTGTAGTTGTCGGGGATGGTGGGGTCGTTTTTGTCGAGGAGGAGATCGGTGATGCCCGCGAGGCGGAGGTAGGCGAGCAGGTCGGCGGCGGAAAGGCGCGAGGCCACCTGCAGGCGCGAGGCGTAGCGCGGCATGAGGTAGCGGTTGAGCGCTTCGATGGCGACGGGGCGGTCGGCGGTGGTCGGGAGATCGAGGTAGAAGTAGCGCCCGGAGAGCGGGAAGATTTTGCCGGTGCCGGCGGCCAGCTTCGCGGCGGCTTCCGAATAATTCGCGATTGCGGACGGCGCGAGGTCGCTGCGGAAAAACCAGCGGGCGTAAATGGACGAATCCCAAACGACGAACGCGAGAGCTCCCGCGGCGGCGGCGATGCGGATCGCGGGTCGGTTGATGCGGGCGAGGAGTCCGGTCGTTGCGACGCCGACGCAGACGGACCACGCGAGGGTGGTGTTGAGAATGAAGAACGAGTCGGGAGCCCGGAGGTCCTGATAGACCGGCAGGATCTCGACGAGGCGGAAGCCGGGGACGAAGTAGTAGGTTAGGGTGAGAATGAGAAATGGCCAATGCGGAATGCGAAATGTGCGCTGGCAGAGCCACCAGATGACGATTGCGGGGGCGGCGAAGGCGAGCCAGTGGAGCGGGATGACGAGGTCGTCGAGGCGCATGGCCGATCCGAGGAACGCGGAGTTGGCCTGCCAAACGGACCGGGGGCCGAAGGAGAGCCAGAGGGTGGTTAAGGCGATTGCCAGGAAGGGGGGGAGATTTCGGATTTCGGATTTCGGATTTCGGATTGGTCTTGGCTTCCAATTCAGCGTGAGGTGCGTTGCGACGGCGGCCAGGCCGAGGAGGCCGAGGTAGTAGGCTCCTCGGTCGATGCCGAAGGCTGGGGGGAGTGAGCGGAAGAGGACTCCGCCGCGGTCGAACCAGGAGGTGGCCGTTTTTACGGAATATTGGGCCTGCCACGCGTCGAAGGGTTCGAGTTCGAAGACGGCCATGTAGGCGCGTTCGCGGAGGAGGGGGATGAGCGCGAGGACGCCGAGGATGACGACGGCGGGGATGACCCAGAGGAGGGCGTGAAGTAATTTCGCGCGGTCAGCTGGCCGCGTTACGAAGAGCCAGGTGCTGAAGATCGCGAGCGGGATGACCATCGTTGCGCCCATTTTGCTCCAGGCTAGGAGCGTGGCGGAGAAGATGGTGGCGAAGAGGATCGAATCGAACGGGGTGCCGCGGTCGGCGATGCGGAGGAGGGACCAGAACGCGAGGGGAACGAGCGGGTAGGTGACGACGATGGTCATGTGCTCCTGCCAGCCGAGGCGGAGGAGGACCTGCGGGGCGAGCAGGTAGATGGTGCCGACGGCAAATCCGGTCCAGCCGTTGCCGCTGATTCGGCGACCCAGGAGGAACGCGGCGAAGCCCCCGGCGGCGAGGAGGAGGAGGCCAGTGATTTTCATGCCGACGACCGGGCCGGCAATGAGGATGCCGGGTAGGTAGACGGGAATCGCGAGAGCGAAGCTGAGGAGCGTGGCGGTGGGGGAGCCGGTGAGGTAGCCGGGGAGCCAGGCGGGGACGTGGCCGTCGGCCAGGATGAGGTCGAAGAAGTAGCGGATCTTCGCGGCGTGGCCGACGAGCTCGCCGCTGGTTTGGGGTTGTTGGAGCCAGGCGACGCCGAGGGTGGTGGTGACGGCGGCGACGAAGGCGAGGAAAAGGGTGAGCGGCCGCATGGGGGGAGGAGTTTTAAGTTGTGAGTTTTAAGAATTAAGTTGGTGGGATGACGTCTGGTGCCGGTTTTTCTTAATCCTTCCAAACTTAATTCTTAAAACTCCACTGGTCCTCCAGTAGCCGGACGTGGTGATCGACCCGGGGGAGGCGGATGATGAAGTTGAGGCCTTTCCCGGCGGTGCTTTCGATGGCGATTTCGCCGCCGTGGGCTCGGACGATTCGGCGGACGATGAGGAGGCCGAGGCCGGTGCCGTTTTCCTTCGTCGTGTAATACGGTTGGAAGACGCGGCCCATGTCGTCGTTGGAAATGCCGCCGCCGGTGTCGGCGAAGGTGACGGTGAAGTGGGTCTCGTCGCGGGCGGTGGTGACGCGGAGGATGCCGCCATTGCTCATGGCCTGGAGGCTGTTGCGGATGACGTTGTAGAGAGCCTGCTTGATCTGGTCGGCGTCGAGGTCGGTGGGCGGGAGGCTTTCGTCGAGGTGGGTTTCGACGAGGATGTTGCGGTTGTCGAGTTCGGGCGCGAGGAAGGCGAGGGATTCGCGGACGATGGTGTTGAGGTTCGCGGGGTGGGTTTCGATGGGCTGGGGGCGGATCGCGCGGAGAAATTGCGAGATGATGTGGTCGAGGCGGCCGACCTCTTCGCGGGCGACGCGGATGCTTTCCTCGTAGGTCGTGCGGATTTTTTGCGGGAGCTTTTTGGCGCGGCGGGCGAGGAGCTGGAGGTGGATGTTGAGGGAGTTGAGCGGGTTGCCGATTTCGTGGGCGACGCCGGCGGCGAGGTGGGTGAGGGCGGTGAAGCGCTCGGACTCGATGGTCTCCTCGGCGGACCGGCGGCTCTCGGTGGCGTCGCGGAGGATGATGGCGTGGGCCTCGGTCGTCTGGCCGTCGTCGCTGAGGATCGGGACGACGTAGAAATTGAGGAAGCGGTTCTCGGGATAGAAGACTTCGAGGTCGCGGTTCACCGTCTGGCCCGACGCCGTGATGGCCGCGATGTCGAGGCCCTTGACGATCTCCTGGAGGGCGCGGCCGATGCTGCGTTCGACTTCGATGCCGAAGAAGCTGGCGGCGGCGCTGTTGAGGTAAATGACGCGACCGCGGGGGTCGGTGACGATGACGCCTTCGAGGATGGCGTTGAAGATGGTCTCGAGGAAGCCCTTCTCGCGGGCAAGCTCGACGAGGTAATTTTGGACGTCGGCTGGCTGCACGACGCCGATGCGGTTGATAAGTTTGTCGAGGAAGCCGCGTTTCAAAGAAAGCCGATAGTTGAGAGTCGGGAGGGCGGAGTCAATGCGGGCGGCTTCGGGGGGGGGCGGGTGGCGGGGTGGCGGGTGAAGAGTGTAAGCCAGAGATGCTTCGCTTCGCTCAGCATGACAGGTTGGACGGAGGAAAGATGAGGTGAGAAGCCAGAGATGCTTCGCTTCGCTCAGCATGACAGGTTTTTTTGGACGATGGGGCGCGGCTTTGCCGCTTTGGTGACTCTCAACTCATGACTCTCGACTTCAAACTACTCACCAAGCTGCACGGCTTGTTCGTCGGCGCAGTAGCGGATGAAGCCGCGGGCTCCGGGTTTGCCATTTCCCGAGATGCCGTGGCCGCCGAAGGGGAGGGTGGACGGGGCGAAGGTCGTTGGCAGGTTGCGGTAGAGGTTGCCGACCCGGAGGTCGTCGCCGATGGCTTCGAATCGGTCGGGGGCGGTGGTGAAAATGGAGGCCGTGAGGCCGTAGGGCGAGGTGTTGTGGATGCGGATGGCCTCGGAGTCGTTGGAGACCGGGAGGACGGCGAGGATGGGGCAGAAGGCTTCGTCGGTGTGGAGGGGGGTGGCGGTGAATTGCGAGGCGTCGGGGACGAGGACGACGGCGGGGGTGACATAGTGGCCACGGTGGCCGGCGACCTCGTCGGGGATCGAGCCGGGGACGATCCAATCGCCGACATTGAGAGCGGTGAGGTCGCGGTAGCGGTCGACGGCGGTGGCGGAGATGAGCGCGCCGAGCGTGGTGGCTTCGTCGAGCGGGTCGCCGGGGACGTAACGCCCGATTTCGGCGCGGAGGAGGTCGAGGAATTCGTCCAGAACGCTGGCGTGGACGAGAACGCGGCTGGTGGCGTTGCAACGCTGGCCGGCGGTCGCGCAGAAGGAATCGGCGACGGCGCGGGCGGCGGTCGGGAGGTCGGCGTCGTCGAGGACGATGGTGGCGTTTTTTCCGCCGAGTTCGAGGGCGAGGGATTTCGAGTAATCCTCGGCGAGGTCGATGGCGAGTTGGCGGCCGGTGGCGGTCGAGCCGGTGAAGCAGACCGAGCGGACGTCGGAGTGGTTGCAGAGGCGGGCACCGGTCGCGCCGCCACCCTGAACGAGTTCCATCGCGCCAAGGGGGAGGGCGGACTGCATGGCGCGGACGTAGGCTCGGCCCGTGGCGGCGGCGAGCGGGGAGGGTTTGAAGAGGACGGTGTTGCCGGCGAGGAGGTAGGCGACGGCGGCTCCGTGGCCGAGGTGGATGGGGAAGTTGAACGGGGCGATGACGGCGGCGGGGCCGCGCGGGCGGGTGCGGATGGCGGCGGGGTGCGGGCCGCCAGTGACGGGGCGCTCGGCGATGTGGCGGTCGGCGTCCTCGAAGGTGTGGTCGAATTTCGCGAGCACGGCGGTGAGTTCGCCCTTTGCTTCGGTGAGGGGTTTGCCGGTTTCCTGGCTGATCGAGTGGGCGAGGGTGTCGCGGTGGTTCTCGAGGGCGGTGCGGCAGCCGCGCAGGGCGTCCTTGCGGGACTCGAGCGAGAGGCGGGACCAGTTGGTGAACGTCTTGTTGGACCGGGTGATCGCGTCTTCGACGGGGGAGGCGGTGATCTCGGGGAGGAGGTCGTCGAGGTTGCCGGGGCTGGGGTTTTGCCAGGTTTTCGGGTCGGACATCTTGCGCAAACTAAACGGGATTAACTGGATTTACAGGATTAACAGGATTAACAGGATTAACAGGATGGGGAGGAATTCTCGCTGGTCTCGGATCTCTTTGGGCTTGGCGGGCATCTGATTCTGAGAAGCCAGAGATCTTTCGCTTCGCTCGAGATGACGGGGGTTTTGGATGGGGGCATTTTGCCCTTTGTCGCTCGACAGGGGCGTCGGGGGGCGGGTATCACACGTATTCTAGTTCAACTCACCTTTTTTGCTCATGGCTCTGGTCGTCCGACGTCCCAATCTCTCCCTGGCGGAGAAACTCTATCTTCCCGCGCTCTTCAGCGGCTTGTTGATCACCATCAACCACTTCCGCAAGCGGTTGTCGGGCGAAACGAAGGTGACGATGCAGTATCCCGAGGAGAAGTGGGACTCCGAGCTGCCGGAATATTACCGGGGCGCTCCGACGCTGGTGAAGGACGAATGGGGGCGCGAGCGGTGCGTTTCTTGTCAGCTCTGTGAATTTATCTGCCCGCCCCGGGCGATCACGATCAAGCCAGCGGAGATCCCGGCGGACGACAGGTGGGCGAAGGTGGAGAAGAAGCCGCAGGCGTTCGACATCGACATGGTGCGCTGCATTTATTGCGGGCTGTGCGAGGAAGTTTGTCCGGAGCAGGCGATTTACCTGCGGAAGGACTATTCGATCACGGGTCTCACGCGGGCCGAAATGGTTCACGACAAGGAGAAGCTCTACGAGCTGGGCGGCGTGATGAACGGCGTTGTGAACAAGTGGAACGAAAAAAAGTAGTCGGGTCGCGGGTCGGCTGGTAAAACCCCTCGCCGAAGCCTCGGCTTCCAATCCTTTCACCGCTTTTTTCTCACCGTGTCGCTGGTTCTATTCTGGGTCTTTGCCGCTCTCATGCTCGCCTTCGGGACGGGTGTCGTCGTCTGCCGCAGTCCGGTTTCGTCGGCGATGTGTCTGGTGATGACCTTTGTCGCGCTGGCGGCGTTGTTCATCACCTTGGACGCCTTTTTCATCGGGATCGTGCAGATTCTCGTCTACGCGGGCGCGGTGATGGTGCTCTTCCTTTTCATCATCATGCTGCTGGATCTCAAGACCGAGATTCGGCGGAAATTGAATTTGCCGGCTTGGATTGGCGGTGGCTTGGTGTTGGGCGGGTTCGTGGCTCTGTTGGCGAAGGTGATCATGGCGACGCCGTCCTTCGCGATGACGAAACCGGCGTTGGCCAACCCCGAGGCGAGCGACGTGTCGGCCCTTGGAATGGCGTTGTTCGAACGGTTCAATCTGCCGTTTCAGATCATCGGCGTTCTGCTGCTGGCGGCGACGATCGGGTGCGTGGTCCTCAGCAAGAAGGAGCTCAAGTGAAGGGGATTTCGGATTTCGGATTTCGGATTTCGGATTGGGGGGGTGGCTCGTGGAGGTGACCCTCGCTCATTATCTGATCGTGAGCGGGGTGCTGTTTGCGATCGGGCTGGGTGGGGTGCTGCTGCGGCGGAACATTCTCATCATTTTCATGTGTCTGGAGCTCATGCTGAACGCGGCGACGCTTTCGCTGGTGGCGTTTTCGCGGTTCAATCTGGGACTCGACGGGATGCCGAATTTCGACGGTCAGGTTCTCGTGTTTTTCATCATTACCGTGGCGGCGGCTGAGGTGGCCGTCGGGTTGGCGATCATCGTGGCGCTCTTCCGCGCCCGCCAGACCACGCACGTCGAAGACCTCAATGCTCTGAAGTTCTGATGAGTTCGCAGACGCTCCCTTTCATCATTCTTTTTCTGCCGCTGATCGTGGCGGCGGCGATTTTGTTGGCGGGACGGTATTCCAAGGCGGGTAGCGCCATTCTGGCGATTGGCGGGTCGGGGTTGGCTTGTTTGTTGAGCTGGTGGTTATTCATGCTGCCGAGTGGCGGGGTCGAGTCGGTGCAGATCGAGTGGATCGACCTCGGGAAAATTCTCGGACCCGATTCGCCGGTGCAGTTCGCGGCGAACATCGGTGTGGTCGTCGATTCGCTGAGTAAGCTGATGCTGGTGCTGGTCACGACGATTGCCACGATCGTCTTCACGTATTCGGTCGGTTACATGGAGAAAGAGGAGGGCTATTCGCGTTACTTCGCGGGGCTGTCGCTCTTCCTGTTCTCGATGCTGGGGATCGTGCTGGCGGACAATTTCGTGATGATGTTCATCTTCTGGGAATTGGTCGGCGTGAGCTCCTACGTTCTCATCGGACACTTCTACAAACGCGACGCGGCGGCGGAGGCTTGCAAACAGGCGTTCACGGTCAATCGCATCGGCGATTTCGGGTTCATGCTCGGAATTCTCATTTTTTGGATGCTGACTGGGTCGCTGATGTTTTCGGAGGTGCAGGCTTCCATTGGCGTTGGCGGGGTGGCTGCGGGGTGGCTGACGGCGGCGTGCATTTTGGTCTTCTGCGGCACGGTCGGTAAGTCGGCGCAGATGCCGCTGCACGTCTGGTTGCCGAACTCGATGGAGGGTCCGACTCCGGTCTCGTCGCTGCTGCACGCGGCCACGATGGTCGCGGCGGGCGTCTATCTGTTGGCCCGGATCTTCCCGATTCTGGAAGTGGCTCCCGACGCTCTGACCGTGATCGGTTGGGTGGGCGGCATCACGTGTTTCGTTGCGGGGCTGATGGGGATCCAGCAGGACGACATCAAGCGCATCCTGGCGTATTCGACGATTTCGCAGCTTGGTTACATGGTGATGGGGATCGCGGTCGCGCCGGTCGAGGGCGTGGCGATGTTCCACCTCATCACGCACGCCTGCTTCAAGTGCCTGCTCTTCCTCTGCGCGGGGTCGGTGATCATGGGAATGCACCACGAGCAGAACATTTGGAAGATGGGCGCGCTGAAGAACAAGATGCCACTCACGTTCTTCGCGACGGTGATCGGCGGGTTGGCGCTGATGGGTTTTCCTTACATCACGAGTGGTTATTTCAGTAAGGATCTCATCATCGAATACGCCTACCAGGCGGGTGGGGCCTGGTTCTGGCTCGCGGCGGGTGGGGTGTTCATCACGGCGCTCTACACGACCCGGTTGCTTTGGGTGGTGTTCATGGGGAGTCCTCGCAGTGACGCGGCCAAGCACGCGCACGAATCGCCGCTCATCATGGTCGTGCCGCTGGCGATCCTGGCGGTGCCTTCGATCTTTCTCGGGTATTCGTTTTTGCAGGAGATTTTCGTCACCATCGAGCACCCGCACCACGTGCCCTTCTGGGTCCCGCTTCTTTTGAAGTTGCTGGTCTTCGCGGGCATCGCGACGACGATCGCAATCTACCGGGGCTCGCCGGCCAAGGATCCGATTCGCATCCCGCTCTTCGAGAATCGGCTCTACATCGACGCGTTCTACGCGTGGCTGGTTCGTTGGGCTCAGGACGGATTGGCGGCGGTTTCGGCGTTCTTCGATCGCTGGGTGATTGACGGCATGGGGGTCGGGCTGACTTCCCGGCTGACGTGGGCCTTCGGATTCTCCCTCCGGTTCCTGCAGCTGGGTAACCTTCAAGCTTACGCCTTCTTCTTCGGCGCCGGTGTGATCGCCCTCATTTACTATCTCATCGTGGTGCCTTCATGAGTGTGAGTCCGCTGCTATTTCTGACTCTGGTGCCGCTGGTCGGTGCGTTGCTGGCCCTCGTCTCGGGCGGCGGACGCCTGGTTGGGCGGGTGTTTTCGGTCGTGCTGCTCGCGCTCACGGTGGTGCTGCTGTTTTTCTACGATATCGGGAAGGGCGGATTCCAGTTTCTGTCGTCCTTCGATCTGGCGACGAGTTACGGGATCTCGCTTTCATTCGGCGCGGATGGCTTGAGTCTGGCGATGCTGCTCCTGGCGGCGATCGTGACGGTTGCGGCCGTGTGGGTGATTCCGGCGGAAACGGAGCGCGAGGATTTATTCGTGGCGTGCGTGTTGTTCATCAGCGCCGGTGTGGTGGGAGCCTTTTCGTCGATGGACGTGCTCGTGCTTTACGCCTTCCACGAACTCGCGCTGATCCCAACCTTCCTGCTGATTGGCATCTGGGGATCGGGCGACCGACAGGCGGCGGCCTGGAAGGCGACGATTTATCTCGGGCTCGGCAGCTTCGTGCTGCTGCTCGGCATTCTCGGACTCTACGCGGCGATGCCGGAGGGCGGTCGGACGTTCGACCTCGTCGCGATGCAGTCCGCGGCGTTGAGCGGGGAGCTGCGGCCGCCGGATTGGGTCTTCTTCCTGTTGTTCTTTGGTTTTGGAACGCTGGTCTCGTTGTTTCCATTCCACACCTGGGCCCCGCAGGCTTACGCCAGCGCCCCGACCCCGGCGGCGATGCTGCACGCCGGGGTGCTCAAGAAATTCGGCCTCTACGGCATCATCCGGATCGTCGTTCCGATTTTCCCGGAGGCGATGCAGCAGTATCTCAACCTTTTCCTGGTGCTGATCGCGGCGAACTTGCTTTACGTCGGTCTGGTCACGATCGCTCAGAAGCGGCTCGACTGGATGCTCGGGTATTCCAGCGTGATGCACATGGGCTACATTTTCCTCGGGGTGGTCGCGATGAACGAGCTGAGTTTGAGCGGCGCGGGTCTTCTCATGGTGGCGCATGGGCTCTCGATCGCGGCATTGTTTGCGCTCTGCGGGTCGATCCGCGAGCGGACCGGGACGCTCGAGCTTTCGGAGTTGGGCGGGTTGGGCAAGGTGACGCCGACGATGGGGTTGCTCTTTGGTTTTGCGGCGATGGCTTCGATCGGGCTGCCGGGTTTTGCGAATTTTCCCGGTGAGTTGCTCGTCTTCTTTGGGGCTTTCGCCGGCGGGGGTGGATTGGGCAGCGGGCTGAACGCGATGCAGATCACGACGGTGATCGCGGTGTGGGGCGTGGTGATTTCCGCCGTTTACATGCTGCGCGCTTACCGGAAGGTTTTCTTCGGCTCGATGCCCGAGCGCTGGGCTGGGCTGGCTGACATCTCTTTCTGGCCGAAGGTGTCGGTGATCTTCCTCGTCGTCGTTCTGCTGGCGATCGGGTTTCGGCCCCAGATGGTCCTTCAGTTCGTGACACCCTCGATTTTGCTGCCGTGAACCCGATCTACCTCGAAATTTCCGTCGTCTGCCTCGGCATCGTTCTGCTGATGCTCGAGGCCTTCCTGACGAAGGCTCCGAAAGCGGTCTTCGCTTACGGAGGCATCGTCGGCTTGCTGGTGGTGCTCGGGCTTTCGTTCGTGGCCGATCCGGCGGCGATCCCGGTGGACGCGGCCTACGCTCGTTTCTACCTCGCCGATCCGTTCGCGATGCTCTTCAAGCAGTTTGCGCTGGTCACGACGATTTTCGTGCTCGTGATGTCGATCGACTACGCACCGGTCGTGCGGCGGTTCATCTATGGAGTGGGCGGTGAGGCCGGGGTGGGTGAATTTTTTGTCCTGCCGCTTTTCACCTGCGCGGGTCTGATGTGGATGGCTTCGGCGGCGGATTTCGTTTCGATTTTCGTGGCGCTCGAGCTGGTGACGATCTCGTTCTACGTGATGGTCGCGTATCTGCGGCGGAGTCCGACCGGGCTGGAGGCCGCGACGAAGTATCTCATTCTCGGTGCGCTTTCGACGGGATTCTTGGTCTATGGCATCACGTGGATCTACGGCGTGACTGGGCAGACTAATTTGGCAGCGATCGGGGTGGCGCTCGAATCGTTGCCACGGGTCAATTTGACGGCGTTGCTCTTCGGCGTGGCTTTGGTGCTGGTGGCCCTCGGGTTCAAGGTCGCGGCGGTGCCGTTTCAATTCTGGGTGCCGGACGTTTACCAGGGAGCGCCGACTCCGGTGACGGCCTTTCTTTCCGTCGGCTCGAAGGCGGCGGGATTTGTGGTCCTGCTGCGGGTGTTGGAACCGTTTTACGTGTTGCCGACCGTTCAGGCGAAGCTGGTCGCGGTGTTGGCGATCATGGCCGGGGCGACCTTGATCTACGGCAACCTCGCGGCGATGCCGCAGACGAATTTCAAGCGGTTGCTGGCTTACTCGAGCATCGGCCACGCGGGGTATCTGCTCATGGGTGTAGCCAGCGTGGGGGCTCTGACGGCCGGCGCGGCGGTTTCGTTCTACCTCGTGGCGTATCTGTTCACGACGATGTTGGCGTTTCTCGTGCTCGTGATCGCTTCGAAAGCGGTGGGTGGTGACGACATTGCGCACTTCAACGGACTGGCGAAACGGGCTCCATGGTTGGCCGCGGCGATGCTGCTTCCGATGCTTTCGCTGGCGGGAATTCCGTTCACGGCTGGATTCCTGGGCAAGCTGTTCATCTTCCAAGCCGCGCTGGCCGAAGGTCACGTGGTGCTGGTCGTGATCGGTGCGGTCACGGTGGCGGCGGGCTTTTATTACTACCTGAAAATTGCTCGGGCGATGTATTGGCAGGCTCCGCCCGACGAGGCGGTGACTTTCGAAGTGTCGCTCGCGGCCCGGATCGCGATGGTCGTGATGGCGGTGGCGATCTTCGTGCTGGGCGTGTATCCGCAGCCGATTCTCGGCTT
The DNA here is from genome assembly GCA_963719495.1 of uncultured Verrucomicrobiae bacterium. Classification (GTDB taxonomy): domain Bacteria; phylum Verrucomicrobiota; class Verrucomicrobiia; order Chthoniobacterales; family JAATET01; genus CAVVKW01. The sequence goes on along the minus strand of CAVRCI010000001.1, from coordinate 288,697 downwards.
GTTCGAGTAATCGATTCGTGGGGAGGGCGGATTCTCTGGGGGATCGAGTGCGGCGCACTCTTTCGAGAATGGGGAGGTGGTCCGGTTGGCGGTCGGGATTTTTCGAGGCCGGGACCTTGGCGGGTTTGCTCGTGATCGTGGTTTGCGCCTGGGCGTTTGCGGAATTGGCGGACGAGGTGCGCGAGGGGGCAACGGCGGACTTCGACCGGGGGGTGTTGGTGGCTTTGCGGCAGCCGGGTGACCTCGGGACGCCGATCGGGCCGGAGGCGTTGCAGCGAGTGGTGCGCGACGTGACCGCGTTGGGGAGCGCGGCGGTGCTCACTCTTGTCACTCTGCTCTCCGCGGGATGGCTGGCCATCCGACGGAAGTGGACGTTGGTGGCCCTGCTGATGGTGTCGGTGGTCGGGGCGACGGTCCTGAGCGTGACGATGAAATTGTTCTTCGACCGCGAGCGACCGGAACTGGCTTTTCGATTGATGCCGACGAGCGACATGAGCTTTCCAAGCGGCCATTCGACGTTGTCGGCGGCGACGTTTCTTTCGATCGGTCTGCTGCTGTCGGCGGCGACCGCGGTGCGCCGGGAGAAACTCTACTGCATGGCGTGGGCGGTGCTGCTGACGGTGCTCGTCGGTTTGTCGCGGCTGTATCTGGGGGTGCATTTTCCAACTGACGTGTTGGCGGGATGGTGCGTTGGGATCGGGTGGGCGCTGGCCTGCGCGGTCGTGGCGCGGTATCTGGGAGCGCGGAGAGCCGTGGCCGGCCCCCGGTTCGCCAGGGAGGTTCCGAATTGAAAGACGACCATCGGAGCCGTGAGCGTCGTTTGTTCACGACGCTCACCATGAAATGGTCCATCAACGCCGTGTTTGCGGTCATTCTGCTCTTGCTGGCGACGAATTATTTCGTCCAACGGTATTCCGTGGGCGTGCTGCGGGCCGACCAGCAGCGGCTGGCGGAGATTCAGGGTCTGCGGATCGACGTGAAGTCGTTACTGGCGCTTTACCTCGACGCCGAGATGGGTCAGCGCGGCTTTCTGCTTACGGGCAACGAAGCCTATCTGGAGCCCTACCGGCGGGCCGCCGCCCAGTTGGCGGATCGGGAGGTCGAGGAGGCGGGCAGTCTGGCCCCGCGAGCATTCCTGCGGGATCTTCGAACCCGGATGCGACCCTTCGAATCGGCTAAGCTGGCCGAGATGGCCGAGGTGCTGCGCCTGAATGAACAGGAAGGCGCGGCGGCGGCGATCGCCCTCGTCAACACCGACGAGGGGCGGGAGAGCATGGCGGAACTGCGCCGCGAATTGGAGGACGCCGACACCGAGCTCGCCGCGCAATCCCGCGAGGTGCTCGCCGCCGAGACGCAGCGGCGGGCTTTCAACGAGTGGCTGCGGCTGATCTTTGCGCTCATCCTCGGGCTCGGGGTTGTCTTCTTCTTCATCCTCGTCCGGCGATACCTGGTGCAACGCGATCTTTCCTTGAAGGAAGCCGCCGCGGCCCGGGATCAGTTGCAGAGGTCCCTCGCATCCGAGCGGGCGGCCCACAGCGAGGTCGCGCACGCGAATCAGCTGAAGGACGAATTTCTCGCCGTCGTGTCGCACGAGTTGCGCACGCCGCTGAACGCGATTCTGGGCTGGACGAGTTTGTTGCGGCAGGGGGTGGAGAATCCGGGCGAGCTCGACGAGGCGCTCGAGACGATCGATCGAAACGCGCGGGCTCAGGCTCATTTGATCGACGATCTGCTCGACGTGTCGCGGATCATCACCGGGAAGGTTCGGTTGCAGATCCGGCAGGTGGATTTGCGCGTTGTTCTGGTGGGCGTCGCCGATGGGTTGCGTCCGACCGCCCGGGCTCGCGGGGTGGAATTGACGGCGGTTTCGAGCGGAGATTCGTGTTGGGTGCTGGGTGACGTGGATCGTTTGCAGCAGGTTGTTTGGAATTTGCTCGCGAACGCGATCAAGTTCGCTGCCAAAAATGGGCGGGTGAAGGCGTCGCTGGAGATTGTGGGATCGAGCGTCGTGCTGGAGGTCGTCGACGACGGGCCGGGGATTTCGAACGAATTCCTGTCGCGCATCTTCGAGCGATTTGCTCAACAGGATGGGGGTTCGGCCCGGGGGAAAAGCGGCTTGGGTCTTGGGTTGTCGATCACGCGGCACTTGGTCGAGCTTCACGGCGGTTCCATTGCGGCGAACAATCGAACGGACGGATCGGGCGCGAAGTTCGTGGTCGAGATTCCGGTGCTGGCCGTGCGCGATCTGCAACGGGCGACGGGAGTGCTCGAAGGCGATCAATATTCGGTGCCCGTGTTGCCGACGTCGACCGCGCCGGCGAAGGGGCCAGCGCTGGCTTTGACCGGCGTCAAGTTGTTGGTCGTGGACGACCAGCGAGACACGACGACCGTGATGTCACGGGTGTTGTCCCGCGCCGGGGCGGAGGTGCGAACGGCGGCTCACGTGGCCGAGGCGATGGCGGTGCTCGACGGGGGCTGGCTGCCGGACGGTGTCTTGTCGGACATTGGGATGCCGAATGAGGATGGGTATTCTTTCATTCGCAAACTGCGGAACCATTCTTCGGAAGAGGTGCGGGTTTTGAAGACGGTGGCGATCACGGCGTTTGCTCGGGAGCGGGATCGGGATCAGGCGATCCAGGCGGGGTTCGACGACCATTTGGCGAAGCCGGTGGATGCGGTGGCGCTGGTGCGGAAAGTTGGCGAGTTGCTGGGACGGTGACGCGAACTCGTTTGCGGGATTAGGGGTCTGTGCTTTGACCGCCGAGAACGCGGAGAGCGCGAAGGATACGGGACGGACTCTTTGCCGGGACGTGGCGATCCGGGTTGGATGGGGCCGGGAGAAGGCCGCCGGATAACAAAGGTTGCCCTGAACAGAAGGGACCCAGGGAACGAAGGAAAATGCAATGAGGCTTCGAACAGAAGGCCGCAAAGATCGCAAAGACTTGGAAGAAAGGGTTTCGCTGCCGTAGATCGGTTTATCACCGGCTGCTCGATCCGCTCGTAAGTTCGCGTCGCTCAGGATGATTGGGTTTGGGGGAGGGGGCGGTGTTGCCGCCTTGGGACTTCGCTGTTGCGAAGTTTGGCTTACGGTTCGGGGGTGGGGTTGTTTCGGCCGGTGACTTCCCGGAAGGCGTCGCCGATGGTGCGGCCGGCGTCTTTGAAGGCGCTGCCGACTCCTTCGACGGCGTCCTGGGCGTCGCGGAGGGAATTGGTCATTCGGGCGGAACGGAAATCGGCCCGAAGGCTCTCTTCGCTGGCTCGGAAGATCTTCGCGTCCGTCGTCTTGTTGCGGACTTCGAGGTCGTTGATCTGCGCGTCGAGCTTGGCGAGGCTGGTTTCGACTTCGGCGCGGTTGGCCTCGGTCGGGTCGGCTTTGTATTCCGCGAGTTGCTGGCGCGTGAGTTCGATGGTCGTCTTCGGGCTTTCGCCGCAGGATGAAAGAACGACGGTGAGCGCGACGGCGAGGAGGGCGGAGGACAGGCGGCGCATGGGACGAAGGTCGGTTAGCTGGATTGGAAGGTGTCTTCGGCGGGGCTGGTGCCGACCGCGGTCGTGATGGTGGCGCGGTTGGCGGCGAGGTGACGCCCGATGTGGTAGACCTCCTCGGGGTCGGCGGCGACGGCGGTGGCGATGTCTTCGGCGGTCAGCACCTGGCCCGCGTGGGACTCGAGCTCGGCGATGACTTTGGCCTGGAGGTCGATCACTTCCGCGGCGGCTTTTTTGCCGGCTTCGACGCCGGGCTGGTGGTAGGCGTTCACGTTGACGAGGGTGCCGTAGAACCCGACGGCGCGCTCGTAGAGGGCGATGAGGGCTCCGAGGTTGAAGGCGTCGACGCGGGGGATGCTGACGGTGATGGATTCGCGGTCGCTCTCGGCGAGGGCTTTGCGGGTGCCGCGGAGGAAGCCCTGGAGGAAGTCGCCGGAGGTCGCGCCGGGAGCGACTTCGGGGTCGGCACCCGGGGCGGACTCGTGGGTCTCGATGAAGGTGGCGAAGAAATTGTTCACGCCGTCGCGGAGCTGCTGGACGTAGGCGTGCTGGTCGGTCGAGCCTTTGTTGCCGTAGACGGCGATACCCTGATTCACGACGTTGCCGTCGAGGTCGAGACGTTTGCCGAGGGATTCCATGACGAGCTGCTGGAGGTAACGGCTGAAGAGGAGGAGGCGGTCCTTGTAGGGCAGGACGACCATGTCTTTTTTGCCTTGGCCGTCGCCGGAGGCGAACCACATGAGGGCGAGGAGCATGGCGGCGTTGCCGGTCTGGTCGTGGACGCGCGTCTTCGCGTCCATGGATTTGGCTCCTTCAAGGAAGGCGGGGACGTCGAGGCCCTGGATGGCCATGGGGAGAAGGCCGACGGCGCTCATGATGGAGGTGCGGCCGCCAATCCAGTCGAACATCGGGAAGCGGCGAAGCCAGCCTTCGCTTCGGGCGGTGCGGTCGAGGAGGCTGTCCTTGCCGGTGATGGCGACGGCGTGCGGGGCGAACGGGATGTTTGCGGATTCGAACGCGGCCTGGGTGGCGAGCATGGCGTTGCGAGGCTCCTGGGTGCCGCCGGATTTCGAAATGACGGCGACGAGGGTGGTTGCAAGGTTCGGGCCAACCTGGGCGAGGACCTTCTGGAACCCGTCGGGGTCGGTGTTGTCGAGGAAGTGGAGGCGAATGGGATTCGATGGCTCCCAGAGGGCGTCGGCGACGAGTTCGGGACCGAGGGCGGAGCCGCCGATGCCGATGGAGAGGAAGTCGGTGAATTTCGCGCCGTTGGCGGCTTTGACCTCGCCGGCGTGGACGGCCCGGGCGAATTCGAGGATGTCGTCGCGGGTGGTCTCGACGTCGGCGGTGAGCTCGGCGCTGGGTGCGAGCGAGGCGTTGCGGAGCCAATAATGGCCGACCATGCGGTTCTCGTCGGGGTTGGCGATCCCGCCGGCCTCGAGGGCGTCCATGGCGGCAAAGGCGGTGTTGGATTTGGCCTCCATCGACGCGAAGAAGTCGTCGCCGAAGTGCATGCGGGAGACGTCGACGGAAAATCCGAGGTCGTCGTAACGGAGAAAATACTTCTGAAAGCGGGGCCAGAGGGAGGTTGAGTCCATGGGGGCGAAGGTTCTAGATTCGCCGGGCAATGGCAAATCGAAAACCGTCGTCGGAGGGCCTCAGGGCTGGGGGGACGGTGGTCTGCGCGACGGTGGAGGAGATGGTGGAGCTGGGGGCTGAATTTGGGCAAGATTTGGTGGCGGGCGTGACGGTGTCGCTGGAGGGGCCGCTCGGGGCGGGGAAGACGCACTTTGCGAAGGGGGTCGCGCGGGGGCTGGGGTGGGCGGGCGAGGTGAGTAGTCCGACTTTTACCTTGGTGCAGGAATATCTCGGGGGGCGGCTGCCGGTTTATCACTTCGATTTTTACCGGTTGGGGGCCGTGGAGGATTTGGTGAACTTGGGGTTCGACGATTACCTGGACGGGAGCGGGGTGGTGCTCGTGGAGTGGGGGGATCGGTTTGGGGCGGGGGCGCTGCCCGAGGATACGCTGCGGGTGCGGATCGCGGTGGCTGGGTCGGCGCGGCGCGTGGAGGCGGTGGCGGCGGCGTGAGGGTGGTGGCTTTCGATTGCTCGACGGCGCGGGGGAGCGTGGCGGCGACGGTGGCTGGGGAGGTGGTTTTTCGGGAGGATTTCGACTCGCCGCGGGGGCGGGGTGGGCGGTTTTTTCCGGTGCTGGCGGCGGCGGTGCGGGCGGTGGGGGGGGTTGAGCGCGTGGCGGTGGGGGTTGGGCCGGGATCTTACAATGGACTGCGGTCGTCGGTCGCGGCGGCGGCGGGTTTGCGGCTGACGACGGGGGCGGAGCTGGTGGGGGTGGAGTCGGTGCGGTGTCTGCCGATGGGGGCGGCAGCGGGAGATGCGATTTCGGAATACGTGGCGGTCGGGGATGCGCGGGGTGGGTCGGTGTTTTTTGCGCGGGTGCGGGATCGGCGGGTCGTTGGGGAAGTGGAACTGATCCGGCGGGAGGCGCTGGAAGAGCGGTTGGCGGCGGTTGGTGCGGTGCCGGTTTTTTCGGTGGGAGCGTTGGGGGACTTCGAGGTCGTGACGCCGGACGCGGGGGTGCTGGCGGAGGTGGCTTGCGGGGAGGCTGGTGCCGCGGAGGTGGTGCCGTTTTATTTGAAGCCGGCTTGCGTGACGGTGGCGCGGGAGCGGATTACCGCGTGATTGGTGAATCGTGAATGGTGAATGGTGGGTTGAGTCCGGCTCTCTCGCTTCGCTCGACTTGCCGGGTGCCGCGGCGGGACGCCGCGGCTCGCACGCGGGGACGCGTGCGCTCCCCTAGCGGGTTTTGATTCTGGTGGCAATTTCGGTGGCCAGGCGGGGGCTGATGCCTTTGACCTCGGCGATCTTTTCGGGGGTGGCTTTTCTGAGGCGGTCGAGGCTGCCGAACTCGGTGAGGAGGGCTTTTTTTCGGCTTTCGCTGACGCCTTCGATGTCGTCGAGGACGCTTTCGCTGATTCTCTTTTTGAGGAGGAGACTGTGGTAGCCGTTGGCGAAGCGGTGGGCTTCGTCGCGGATGCGCTGGAGGAGGCGGAGGGCTCCGCTGGTTTCGGGGAGGCGGGTGGGAAGGGCGCGGCCGGGGCGGTAGATTTCTTCGAATTCTTTCGCCAGGCCGATGATGGTCTGATTGTGGAGACCGAGGCGCTGGAGCTCCTTGCAGGCGCTGGAGAGTTGGCCTTTGCCGCCGTCGACGATGATGAGATCCGGCAAGCCGGTGGCAGTGGATGCTCTGTCGACGGCTTCGTCGGGGGGGAGTTGGTTGGTGTCGGCGTCGGGGTCCTTTTCGGCGGCTTCTTTGAGGATTCTCGTGTAGCGGCGGCGGACGACTTCGGCCATGGAGGCGAAATCGTTCTGTTGTTTGATCGAGATGCGGAAGCGGCGGTAGCCGGCGCGGTCGGGGACGCCGTTTTTGAAGCGGACCATCGAGGCGACGATGTGGGTGTTGCTGATGTTGGAGATGTCGAAGCACTCCATGATGCGGGGCTCGGACTCGAGGGCGAGGGCGTCTTTGAGGGCGAGGAGGTCGGCTCCGGGGTCGATGGCGGAGGGGAGGGTTTTGCGCGTGAAGCGGGTCATCGGCTTCGTCGTGGTGCGCAGGTCGTCCAGGAGGTTGCGGAGTTGGGCGGCTTTTTCGAAGTCGAGCTTGGTGGCGGCGGCCTGCATTTCGGATTCGACCTGCTCGATCATTTGCTTGGATTCTCCTTCGAGGAGTTCGCAGGCCTGCAGGACGCGGGCTCGGTATTCTTCCTGGGCGATCTTGCCGATGCACGGGGCGGTGCAGTTTTTGATGATGTCGTTGAGGCAATGTTTGTAGTCGCGCTCGGTGGGGACGTGGGGGCGGCAGGTGCGGAGGCCGAAGCGTTTGCGGATGGCGTTGAGGGTGGTGCGGAGGGCGCCGGAGTTGGCGAAGGGGCCGTAGTAGCGGGCGCCGTCGTCTTTTTTGAGGCGGGTGAGGCCGAAGCGGGGGTAGGGGTCGTCGACGTTGACGCGGACGAGGAGGAAGCGTTTGTCGTCCTTGAAGGAGATGTTGTATTTGGGTCGAAACTCTTTGATGAGTTTGCCTTCGTAAAGGACGGCTTCGGCTTCGCTGCGGACGACGTGCCACTCGAAATCCCAGATGCTGTCGATGAGCGCGCGGGTCTTGAGGTCGGCCGTCATTTTGCGCGACGGCATGAAGTAATTGCTGACGCGTTTGCGGAGGTCGCGGGCCTTGCCGACGTAGATGACGTGCTTGAAGCGGTCGCGCATGACGTAGCACCCTGGCTTGTGCGGGACGTCGTGGAGCTTGGCTTGGAGGTCGACTTTCTCGGCGGGCATCTCGGACGTTTAGATTAGCAGAAATTCGCCGAAAGGCACCTGGAGACGCTTCCGCCGAATCGCCAATGCAAAACTTCGATGCGGCCGCATCGAAGTTTTGCATTGGCGGGCGATTTAGCGGCGGGGGCGGATGGTTTGGTTCGTGCGGACGTGGGCGATGCTGTCGGCGGGGAGGATGCCGCGCCAGTGGGCTCCGGGGTAGACGATGCCGCGGCGGCCGATGATGGATCCGGGGCTCAGGACGGCGTTGCAGCCGATCTCGGCGTGGTCGCCGAGGATGGCGCCGAATTTGCGGAGGCCGGTGTCGAGGATGGCTTCATCGCCGGGGACGGTGATGTTGGCGTGGTCGAGGCGGACGTTGGAGAGAATGACGCCGGCGCCGAGGTGGGCTTTGTGGCCGAGGATGGAATCGCCGACGTAGTTGAAGTGCGGGATCTGGGCTTCGTCGAAGACGAGGCAGTTCTTGAATTCGCACGAGTTACCGGCGACGACGCCGTTGCCGAGGATGACGTTTTCGCGGATGTAGCAGCCGTTGCGGATCTCGCAGTTTTCGCCGATCCAGGCGGGGCCTTTGATCATGGCGCCGTGCTCGATGACGGTGCCCTTGCCGACGTGGACGTTGTCGCTGACGAAGGGGCGTCCGACCATTTTGCCGAGGATGGCGGGCTTGAGGCGGAACTTGAGGTAGGTTCTAATCTCGGGCAGCGCGTCCCAGACAGCGGAGACCTTTTCGAAGATGACGCGGTGCTCCGAGTGGGACAGATCGAGGTAGGCGGACGGGGCGTGCATTCCCCAGCTTACGCCGGGATGGCGGGCGTAAGGAATGCGGAATCGATGCGGACGAGTGCGGACGAGCGGAGATTTTACCGAGCAAGGCGGCGCGATCCTTTCGGGTCCACCGAAAAGCTGCGCGGTCGACAGCCGTCTGGCGGTCGACATCAACGACGCGGCGAACTGATCGATCATGATTCTGGGGGGGCGGGGATTCCGCACGATTTCTGAAGTGTGTTTCCAGTTCGTCTTCGATCTGAGACGCATTGCCAATGTCGAACCCGCGACGCCCGCCGGGCAGGTCAAACTCAGGACCGACAGGATCCCACCTAAGCGCTGCGGGATCCTGGACGGAATCGCCTCGCTCGCCACGTGGATCGTCTCGCCGGAAGCCAGCTTCAACACCGGCTTTACGTTCGACCTCGCCGGCGGGCGGGCGGTTTATTAGCTTGTGAAAATTATTCGATATCAGAACGCCGCGGGCGTCGTTGCCCACGGAATCATCCAACCCGACGGACGCACCGTGCGCGCGGCGGGCGATCCTTTTTCCGGGCTTCGACCGACCGACGAGACCGCGGACGTGGTTAAGCTCCTCGCGCCCGTCCACCCGGCGCAGATTCTCTGCATTGGCCTCAACTACTTGCACCACGCGGACGAGAGCAATCTGCCCGCTCCGAAGCAGCCGGTGCTCTTCGTCAAAGGCGTCAACGCGCTTCAGAATCCCGGAGACGCGATTGAGATTCCGACGCATCTCGCGAGCCACAAGGTCGATTACGAATGCGAACTGGCCGTCGTCATCGGCCGCGCCTGCAAGAACGTGTCGCGGGACGACGCGCTCGACCACGTCGCGGGTTACACCTGCGCGAACGACGTGAGCGCGCGCGACTGGCAGATCGAGTTCGGCGGCGGGCAGTGGTCGCGCGGGAAATCTTTCGACACCTTCGCGCCGCTCGGTCCGTGCTTCGTGACGCCGGACGAAATCCCGAATCCGAACGCGCTCGGAATCCGCACGATGCTCAACGGCGAGCGCGTTCAGGACTGGAACACCGACGACATGATCTTCGACGTTCCGACGCTCATCGAATTCCTCAGCGGCAGCACGACGCTTGTCCCGGGAACGGTGATCCTGACCGGCACGCCGCACGGCGTCGGCATGGCGGCCAATCCGCCACGGTGGCTGCGCGACGGCGACGAGGTGACGATCGAGGTCGATGGCATCGGCCAGCTCACCAATCCGGTGACGATGGAGGCGTGAGCCGCGAAACGTCAGCGGTGTGCTTGCCGGGCGTCGATCCGGTGGATCGCCGCGTGGTGCCGCGGGCGGAATTCGGCTTGTCCGATGAGGGCGACTTCACGTTCGAGGTTCGGGGAGCGCATTGGTTGAAATTCCGGGTCGGTGGGGAGTGCCTCACCGACGGACCGCTGCGATTCGGGGGATCGCGTCCGGAGCACCAGACATTTCGGCGGCAACTGGCGGCGGTGACCGGGGAGGGCGGTGAGCGGATCGCTCCCCGTTGGTCGGGGTGCGCGCTTGTCTTCGTCTGGCCCGCCGATGCGCCACTTTCCCACCATAAAAATCTCGTTTTCCTAGCTCTCCGAGCCCCATCACTCCCTTTCACGTCCCGAGAATTTTTCCCGTCGATCACGACTGGGATCGGGGTTGCGCTTACCGCTGCTTCGTTTGGGTTTCGCGATCGAGGTTTCGGTTCGCTCGGTAGGCCGACGGGGGGCAGGATGGTTAAGAGATGAAGGATTATTACGAGGTGCTCGGAGTGGAGCGCGGGTGCGCGGTGAAGGAGGTGCGGGGGGCGTTTCGGGCTTTGATCAAGCGCTGGCATCCGGACGTTTGCCGGGATGCGGTGGAGGCGGAGGAGCGGGCCCGGGAGTTGAACGAGGCTTACGAGACGCTGACGGATCCGGCCCGGCGACGGGCTCACGACGAGGAGCTTGGGATCGACGAGCCGGTGCCGCGGTCACCGGTGGGGCGGGCGGCGCGGGACGTGAAGCAGGATGTGTTCGTGTCGGCGGAGGAGCTGATTCGCGGGGTGTCGCTGGAGGTGCGGGTGGACGATCCGGCGAATCCGGATGGGCCGGAGTGTTATCAGCTGGAGCTGCCGGAAGGGACGGCACCGGGGGAGCGTTTCAAAATCGCGCGCGCTGGGGCGATGGCTGGTGGGGTGGTGGCGGTTCGGGTGAAGGTGCGGCCGGGGGGGCTCTTTCGGGCGAAGGGATCGGATCTGCGGATGGATCTGCGGATTAGTGGTGAGCGGGCGAAGGGCGGGGGGACGGAGATGGTGCCGGGGCCGGCGGGCGGGATGGTGCGGGTGGAGATCCCGGCGGGGGTGGCGCGGAATGCGGTGCTGCGCGTGGCGGGCGAGGGGCTGCCGAAGGCGCGGGGCGGGCGGGGTGATCTGCTGGTGCGCGTGCGGTATCGGGTGGAGGTGCGGGTGACTCGGGGTGGGCGGTCGGACGGAGGGGATTCGGCGGAGGAGCGGAAGCGGCTTTGGTGAGTTGGGAGTGTTCGGCTTCGCCGAATTGATTTGGTGGGCGGCTGGAAGCCGCCGCTCCGGGTTACTTCGGCTCTCTCGCTTCGCTCGACTTGCCGGGTGCGCTGCGGCGGGACGCCGCAGCTCGCACGCGGGACGCGTGCGTTCCCCGGGTTATTTGCCGGAGGCTTCGGCCAGGCGCTCGACGGCTTCGGCGAGGAGGTCGGGGCGGATGGGCTTGGAGACGTAGTCGGTCATGCCGACAGCCAGGGCGCGCTCCTTGTCTCCGCTGAGGGCGGCGGCGGTAAGGGCGACAATGGGGATCTTGCAGCCGCGGGCGCGGAGCTCGGCGGTGGCTTCGTAACCGTCCATGACGGGCATCTGGCAATCCATGAGGATGCCGTCGAAGTCTTCGGCGAGGGCGGCGTCGACGGCTTCGCGGCCGTTGTCGACGACGCGGAGCTGATTGAATCCCATGCGCCCGAGGATCTGGCGGATGAGGCGCTGATTGATCTCGTTGTCTTCGGCGACGAGGAGTCGGAGGCGACGGGCGCCGGTCGAGACCGGTTGGATGGGGATGATGCGTTGGGAAATCGACTTGGCGCGGGCGGCGGCTTCGGTCGCGGAGGAGGCGATGGTGAAGGGGATCGAGACTTGGAAGCTGGTGCCGGCGTCGACCTCACTTTTGACCGTGATGTCGCCCCGCATCGCCTCGACGAGCCGTTTCGAGATGGCGAGTCCGAGGCCGGTGCCGCCGAAGCGGCGATTGGTGGAGGCGTCGAGTTGGTTGAATGGCTCGAAGAGTGCGGTGAGTTTGTCGTCGGGAATGCCGATGCCGGTGTCGGCGACGGTGATGGTGACGCTGGATCGACCGCCCTGGAGGGGACGGGCGCGGGCGTCGACGGTGACGGTGCCTCCGCCGGTGAATTTGATGGCGTTGGAGAGGAGGTTGACGACGATCTGGCGGAGTCGGTGGGGGTCGCCGATGACGTCCTTCGGGAGGGAGGAGCTGATCTGCAACTCGATGGTGAGGTCTTTTTCGGAGGCCTTGGGGGCGAGGAGCTCGACGATCTCGCGGAGCAGGGTGTCGACGGAGAATTCGAGCCGCTCGAGGTCGACGTGGCCGGCCTCGATCTTGGAGTAGTCGAGGATGTCGTTGATGATGGTGAGGAGGCTCTCGCCGCCGGCGAGGATGGGGTGGGCGAGGGGCTTGAGGTCGTCCGGCAGATGGCTGTCGAGCAGGAGGTGGGTGAAACCGATGATGCCGTTGAGGGGGGTGCGGATCTCGTGGCTCATGGTGGCCAGGAAGGTGCTCTTGGCGAGGTTGGCGCGCTCGGCGGCCTCCATGGCGGCGCGGATGTCGTTTTCGCGCTCGAATTGCTCGGTGACGTCCCAGTTGACGCCGACGACGCGGGTCGGCTTGCCGCTTCCGTCGTGCACGACGTGGCCGTTTGCGCGGATGTGGCGGACGCCGCTCTTGGGATGGTTGATGCGAAAGCGGGTGTTGAATTCCATCTCGCCGCGGACGGCGCTCTCGAAAGTGGCGACCGCCTCGGCGACGTCGTCCGGGTGGAGGGAGTCGCGCCAGACTTCGAAAGTGACGAGTCCGTCGGCGGGCAGGTCGATGCCGAAGATGTCGCCCATGAGGCTGTCCCAGAAGGCGAGGCCGTTCGTGATGTCCCAATCCCAGACCCCGACTTTGGCGGCTTCGGTGGCGAGTCCGAGACGTTCGGCGAGTTCGTCGGCGCGTTCCTGGGCGACGACGGTCGCGGTGAGGTCGGTGTAGACCCCGACAAATCCTTCGAAGGAACCGTCCGACGCGTGGGTGGGGGAGCCGACGTCTTCGACGTTCCGATAGCTGGCGTCGGCGTGGCGGAGGCGGTGGCGGTGGCGGAAGGGCTGGCGGTCGGCGTAGGCCTGGTCGAGGACGCGGAGGTAGCCCGGGAGATCATCGGGGTGGAGGGCATCCTTCCAGCCTCCGTTTTTGGTGTCCGCCAGAGTGAACCCGGTGAAGTCGAGGTAGGCTTGGTTGAAATGGCCGGACGATTGGGTGGCGTCGGCGGTCCAAAGCATCACGGAGGCTTCGTCGGCGAGGCGGCGGAAATTATTTTCGCTCGCGAGAAGGCGGGATTCGAAGGTCTTGCGGTCGGAGATGTCTTGAATGTGCGAAATGAAGTGGACCGGCTGACCGTCGGCTTCGCGGAGGAGCGTCACGCTGAGCTGGGTCCAGATGATGTGGCCGTCGCGGTGGACGTAGCGTTTCTCCATCTCGTAGCCGGAGCGGGTGCCGGCTACGGTCTCGCGGACGAGAGCGAGGTCGGCGTCGAGATCGTCGGGATGGGTGATCTTTTGAAAATCGAAGGCTCGGAGCTCCGCGTTCCGGTAGCCGAAGAGCTCGCAAAGCGCTCGATTCACGTGGATCCAGCCACCGTCGAGCCCGACGAGGGCGATGCCGATCGGGGCGTGTTCGAAGGCGGTCGCGTAGGCCGACAAGTCCGGAGGACGGGGCGGTGGCGCGGGCCTTGGGGGAGCGGGGAGTGGTGCTTCGGAGGGGACCATCAATCGATCCAGCCTAAGAGCACGGGCGGTTTATTTCTAGGCATTTTCAGTTTCCGATGGCCTGTGCGATTTTTTGGTTCGATTTTTTGGTTGATCCGTCGTCCGCGAGTCGCTGGATGATGGGGAGGTTGAAGCGAAAGAAAAAACCGGCGCGCCAGCGGTCGTGGCTTGGGCGTTGCCTGCGCTGGGGTGCGATTGGAATTCTGCTCGTCGTGGTGGTGCCGGTGCTGGAGGTGGGGTGCGTGCGGGTGGTCGATCCGCCGCTGACGCCGGAGATGGTGAGGTTTCGGCTCGGGGCGGAGGGGGCGGCGAAGGAGCGGGGCTTGCGCTACGAATGGCTGCCAATCTCGGAGATCCCGCGTGAGCAGATCAAGCTGGTGTGGGCTTCGGAGGATCAGCGTTTTTTCGAGCACGACGGGATCGATTTCGAGGAGATCCGGATGGCGTTGCGGGAGGCGAAGAAGAGCGGCGGGGCGCCGCGGGGAGCCTCGACGATCTCGATGCAGTGCGCGCGCTCGGTGTTTCTCTGGCAGGGGCGGTCGTGGATTCGCAAGGGGCTGGAGGCTTATTATACCGTGCTGATGGAGGCGCTGTTGCCCAAGCGGCGGATTCTCGAGTTGTATCTCAACGTCATCGAGCTTGGCGATGGGGTCTACGGGGTCGGCGCGGCGGCGGAGACGTTTTACGGCAAAGGGCTGGACGAGCTGACGCGCGGCCAGATGGCGATGATGGTCGCGGTGATGCCGAATCCGAAGGAATGGTCGGTGGGGAACCCGTCGGCGCGGGTGCGGCGGAGGCAGGAACGGGTGTTGCGGCTGGCGGATCGGGCGGCCTTTCCGGCGGACGAGTTGAAGTAGTCGCCCGAACCGCGGGATCTGGATGGGTGGGCGGGCGGCGGGTTTGGTTTCGGGATTGCTAATTGGGACCCCGGCCCTATTTTTCGCGGCACCAATCATGCGAAACGGATTTCTATTTCTTGCCACCCTCCTCTGCGCGACTTCGGGGCTCCGGGCGGTGGAGAGCTACGCCATCGTCGATGAACTCACGGGCTACGTGCTGGCGTCCGAGGACCGCGACGACAAACGGCAGATCGCGAGTCTGACCAAGGTCGCGACGGCGATGGTCGTCCTCGATTGGGCGAAGCTGAAGTCGGCGGATCTCGGCGAGATGGTGTCGGTGCCCGCGCGGGCTGTGCAGGTCGGCGGGGTGAATCCAACGGGCTTTCAGCCGGGGGATCTGGTGTCGCTGCGCGATCTGCTCTACGCAGCTCTGATGTCGTCGGACAACATTGCGGCGCACACCCTGGCGGATCACGTCGGACGGCGGCTCCCCAATCCGAAGGGGCTGGATCCGGAGCAGAACTTTGTCGCTCACATGAACGGGCTCGCCGAGAGCCTGCTCATGACCCGGACGCGCTTCCGGAATCCGAGCGGACTGGATAACGTGGAAGGGAGCCTCCCCCATTCCACGGCCGAGGACCTCGCGAGGTTGACGCGCTACGCTTATCGGAAGCCTTCGTTTCAGTTTTACGTTTCGCAGAAGACGCGGGATATCCGGATCGATCGGCAGGGTCAGGTCTTCCCGGTGGCGTTGCGGAACACCAATCCGCTGCTCGACCAAGATGGAATCGATGGGGTCAAAACGGGGCGCACGGCGAAGGCCGGGGATTGCATCATTCTCTCAGCCGACCGGGTTGCCGAATCGCGGCAGGAGGGCGATCAGCTGACCGTCATTCCGCGGCGCGTGATCGTGGTGCTGCTCGGCGTCCAGGATCGTTCGGCGGAGGGCTCCATGATGATGCGGAAGGCCTGGCAGCTGCACGATGCGTGGGTCGCCGGAGGGCGGCAGATTACCAAATCGGACACTCTCTAGAGCGCGGGAAGTTTTTTCATGGCGGCAAAGCGGATCGGGGTCCTGACGAGTGGCGGGGATTGCCCCGGCTTGAATGCCGTGCTGCGCGGCGTGGTCCGGGCGGCCGAGGGCCTCGACTGGGAGGTCGTGGGCATCCGGGATGGATTCGAGGGCCTGCTGCCTCCGGGCGATCATGTCGGGCTGGACCGGGCCTCGACGGCTGGGATCATGCATCTGGGGGGGACGATCCTCGGGACGACAAACCGCGGGCATTTCGTCGCCCGGGGTGGGGTCTCGGGCGAGGTGATCGAGAAAGCGCGGCGGACCTTCGATGAATGGGGTCTGTCGGGACTGATCGTGATCGGCGGGGATGGCTCGCTGTCCACGGGACTGCGGTTGTTCGAGGCGGGTTTTCCGGTCGTGGGCGTGCCGAAGACAATCGACAACGATCTCGAGGCGACGGCGATCACGTTCGGTTTCGATTCGGCGCTGACCTGCGTGACGGAAGCGATGGATCGATTGCACACGACGGCGACGAGCCACAAACGCCTGATGGTGGTCGAGGTGATGGGGAGGCACACCGGTTGGATCGCGCTGCACGGCGGCATGGCGGGAGGCGCGGACATCATTCTCATCCCGGAGATCGCCTTCGATCTCGACGCCGTGGTCGCCGAGGTAATGCGCCGGGACGCGGCGGGGAGGCGGAGCACGATGATCGTGGTGGCCGAAGGAGCGGGTGGGCGCGAGGGGCGACAGCACCGGCAGACGACGGTCGACGGTGAGTCCCGGCTGGGCGGGATCGGGGAATACGTCGCGCACGAGGTGGGGAAACGCACCGGGAAGGAGTCGCGGGCGTGCGTGCTCGGGCACCTGCAGCGGGGCGGCGCGCCGACGCCAATGGACCGGATCCTGGGGACGCGCTTCGGGGTGAAGGCGGTGCAACTGATCGCCGCCGAGAGCTTCGGGACGATGGTCAGCTACCAGAATCACGAGGTCGAGAGCGTGCCGATCTCGCACGCGGTGCACCGGCTCCGGCGGGTGCCGGTGGACGGTCAAATGGTGGCGGCGGCGCGGGCCGTTGGGATTACCTTTGGGGATTGAGGAAGGTCGGAAGGTCGGAAGGTCCAAGGTCGAGAGGTCAGAAGGTCGAAGAGTGCATTTTCGAAAATCGCACCAGCGATTCAAAAATGACTTTCCGACCTTGGACTTTGGACCCACTCACGCATTTTCCCGCACGTAGGTTGCGATCGTGTTGACGCTTTCGAAGGCGGTGCGGGCGACTTCGGCGCTGGGGGTGGCGACTCCGAAGTGTTTCTCGAGACCGACGGCGAGCTCGAGGGCGTCGATGGAGTCGAGGGCGAGGCCTTCGGGGGAAAAAAGAGGCGTGTCGTCGGCAATCTCTTCGGGTTGCATCTTCAACATCAGATTTTCGACCATCATTTGTTTGATGCGGAGATTGAGATCGGAATCGGACATGCGGGAAGGCGGGCTGGCGTGAAAGACCGAGGACTTTAATTCAATTCCAATGGCCCACAACTCCGAAAAAATGCGGCTCGACGCCCTGCTGGTCGCCCGTGGATTGAGCGAATCCCGCGAGCGCGCGCAGCGGGCGCTCATGGCTGGGCGGGTGTTCGTGGCGGGTCAGAGATTGGAAAAACCCGGGACTCGCGTGCCCGTCGATTCGGAGGTCGAGGTCCGCGGTGGGGAGAAATACGTGAGCCGAGGCGGGCTCAAGCTCGAGGCGGCGCTGGACGCGTTCGGGGTCGATCCCACCGGGAAAGTCTGCCTCGACGTCGGGGCGTCGACCGGGGGATTCACCGACTGTCTGCTGCAGCGCGGGGCGGTTCGCGTCCACGCGCTGGACGTCGGTCACGGGCAGCTGCATTGGCGGATCCGCAGCGACGAGCGCGTGCGGGAGCGGGAGAAAATCAACTGCCGCAATCTGGGATTCGACGACATCGGCGAGCGGGTCGCGATCGCGGTGGCGGACGTGAGTTTTATCTCGTTGACCTTGATTGTGCCGCCCGCGTTTGAGTTGATCGAGCCGGACGGAGTGATGGTGGTGCTGGTAAAACCTCAATTTGAACTTTCGCGCGACCAGGTCGGGCGGGGCGGGATCGTGACGGATCCCGTCGTGCGCTACTCGGCGGTCGAGAAGATCGAGCGCTTCGTCGAGGAGACGATGGGGCGGACCTGGGCCGGCGTGATCGAGTCGCCGATCACCGGAACGAACGGCAACGTCGAATACCTTGCCTGCATCCGGCCATGATCGGACTGCTCGCCCATTCCGAGAAAGCCGACGCGCGAGAGCTGGTTACGACCCTCTGCGCCGAACTCGATTCCCGGGGAGCGTCCTACGAGTTGGAGGCGCACACGGCTTCCCTGATCGGGCGCGAATCGGACCTCGACGAGTACGAACTCGCGACCCGCTGCGAGCTCCTGGTGATCATGGGCGGCGACGGGACGATCCTGCGCGCGGTGCATCGGGTGCGGGAGCAATTGCGGCCCGTGTTCGGGATCAACATCGGATCGCTGGGTTTTCTGACGTGTCTCGGGCCGCAGGAGGCGGGGCGGGCCGTGGAGTCGATCCTGGCGAAGGATTTCGTGCTGAGTCGGCGGCATCTTCTCAAGGTCGAATTGATCGCGGGCGACGGATCGGTGCGGTCGTTTTTCGGACTGAACGACGTCGTTCTGACGGGCGGCGAGCCTTCGCGGCTGGTGCGGATTCACGTCGAAGTCGATGGTGAGACGCTCACGGATTACAACGCCGATGGGCTGATCATCGCGACGCCCACGGGTTCGACCGCCTACTCGTTGTCGGCGGGCGGACCGATTCTGCTGCCGAGTTCGGGCGTGACGGTCGTGACGCCGATCTGCCCGCACGTGCTGACGAACCGAACCGTGGTCGTGAGCGACGAGTCGACGCTCGAGGCGCGGATGGTGGTGCCGGATCAATTGGTTTTCGTGACCGTGGATGGGCAGGCTTCCGTGCCGATGGATGCGGACGAAACCTTGCGTGTGACGAAATCCTCGCGTTGTCTGCCGCTGGCGATGCTGCCCGAGCGCCCGTTCACCGACGTGCTTCGGCAGAAGCTCAAGTGGAGCGGCAGCAACGTCTAACCGGCCTTTGGGGCGTAGAACAAATCCATGGACATCCAAGAAATCCTGCTCGCGAGCGACGTGAATCTCGCCCTCAAGCCCACGGACAAGCGCGCGGCGGTCACCGAATTGCTCGGCAAGCTGCGGGGCGACGCGCGGGTGAAGGATTGGGACGCGCTCGGCGCGGCGGTGCTGCAGCGCGATGCCACGGCGATCTGCGAGGGCGAATCGGGCATCTGCATCGCGCACGGCCGGACGGCCGGGGTCACCGAACTCGTGATGGCGGCGGGCCGGGCGGTTCCGGGCACGGTGGTGCCGGAGATCGGCGAGCCGGTGCGGCTGTATTTCGTGGTCGGGATTCCAGCGGCGTTTGATTCGGTGTATCTGCAGGTCGTGGGAGCGATTGCGCGGGTCTGCCGCGACCCGGCTGCGTTCGAGAAATTACTCGCGGCGGAGACCGGCGAAGATTTCGTGGCCGCGCTGGCGCGGGCGGCGGAGAAGCTTTAGGGGTCGAGGGTCGAGGGCGGTCGAGGTTCGAGGATGCTCGGCGCGCGGGTGCTCTCCTTCCAAAACCTGTCATCTTGAGCGGAGCGAAAGATCTCTGGCTTCTTGGATTCGACGGGTTGCGGGGGGGGGTGGCGGGCGGTGCGGACTGCGGACGGAGAGGAGTGTAAGCCAGAGATTGCCTTTTTTATCTGATGAAGAAGTGAAAGGCGGCCTTCGGCTCTTCGCTTCGCTCGAAATCACAGATGGGGGGGATGTGATTAAAAGTGCGTTCAAGGCTGAGCCCTAAGGTGCGAGCGAGATTGGGATCAACGAGCCAGGCCGCGTCGAGCCGCGAGTAAACCCTCCCTCGGGTGGCCACGATATCACCCGCGCGGAGAAGCAAATCTCCCGCTAACCTCGGTGTTGGCGGCAGAGCCCGGGCCTTACCGCTGGCGAGCCGGAGCTTGCCCGTCGGAAGGCCGCGGATCCGGGGGTCCCGGGACGGGGAGTGGCGAGCGAACGAACGGATGAATGAATGATTCCGCCACCGATAAAACGTAACGGCCGTTACGTTTTATCGGGAGACTCCGCGGGAATTGGGGGGGGCGTCTAGATGAGGCGGGAGACCCGATGCTGCGAGGCCTTGGACCGTGGCGATCTCCCACGGACTCGTCGACAGCCTCCTGTCGTCCCCTCGGTCAGACGTTCGTGGCGTTCACGAGATTCTTCTTCCGGTCCGGACCCGCTTTCGATCACACCCGATGGGGGACGCGCAAGCGGGTGGCTTGCGTTTTCGGGGCGTCGCGACTTAGCTCTTTCTCCGATGGACGACGCGACGCCTCTTTTGGAAGTGACCGACCTGCGGGTGTGGTTCCCGGTGCTTGGTGGGCTGCTGCGGCGTCGGATCGGTGAGGTGAAGGCCGTCGACGGCGTGAGTTTTGTCGTGAAGCCGGGGCAGACGGTCGGGCTGGTCGGCGAGAGCGGGAGCGGGAAGACGACCGTGGGGCGGGCCGTGCTCAAGCTGAACGAGGTGACGTCGGGTTCCGTCCGATACCAGGGACGCGAGATCCTGCCGCTGAGCGAGAGCGCGTTCCGGCCGCTGCGGCGGGAGATGCAGATGATTTTTCAGGATCCGTTTGGATCGCTGAATCCGCGGATGACGATCGGGACGATCGTGGGCGAAGCGTTGGAGGTGCATTTTCGATCGATGAAGGCGAAGGATCGCCGGGCGCGGGTCGCGGAGTTGCTCGAGAAGGTGGGGCTCAAGGGCGAAATGATGGCACGGTATCCGCACGAGTTCAGCGGCGGACAACGGCAGCGGATCGGGATCGCCCGGGCGCTGGCCGTGGAGCCAAAGTTCATCGTGTGCGACGAACCGGTGAGCGCGTTGGACGTGAGCGTGCAGGCGCAGATCGTGAATCTTCTTCAGGACCTCCAGGAGCAATACGGGATCGCGTATTTGTTCATCGCGCACGACCTCGCCGTCGTGGAGCACATCAGCGATCACGTGCTGGTGATGAACCGGGGCCGGGTGGTGGAGAGCGCTTCGGCGGAGGAGATTTACCGGGATCCGAAGGACGAATACACCCGCAAATTGCTGGCCGCGGTGCCGACTTTGTGAGGTTGCCAGTGGCGATCCCATAGCCGACAGTCGCCGACGCGAATGCACCCTTACCTCAGAAAACTGCTCGGCTTCAATTGGATCCTGCTCGGCATGATGCTGGGCCTGATGGTCTTCGGAATCTACGCGATCTACAGCGCGACGTGGTCGCGGACGGACACCTTCTGGGAGTCGCAGATCCAGTGGATGTTCATCTGTCTACCGGTCTTTTTTGTGGTTTCGATGATCGACTATCGTTGGGTGCGCTGGGGGGCGCTGCCGATCTACGTCGTCGGCTTGGGGACGCTGTTGGCGACGATGTTCATCGGTGAGAAGCGCTACGGGGCGCGGAGTTGGCTGGATCTCGGGGTGATGAACTTCCAGCCTTCGCAGTTGGCGATCCTGGCGGGGATTCTGGTGCTGGCGTTGTTTCTGAGTCAATTCAAGGCGCTGCACCCGTTTTTCCGGATTGCGGCGTGCGGGGCCATCGTGGGCGCGCCTTGGGTGCTTATCCTCATTCAGCCGGATCTGGGTTCGGCGCTGGTCTGGATCCCGGTGATCTTCGGGATGCTCTTCATTGGCGCGGTGCCGCTGCGGTATTTGGTCAGCATGATTCTGCTCGGGGTGGCGATGGTGCCGCTGATCGTGAACTTCGGGCTGAAGCCCTACCAGAAGGACCGGATTCTGGTGTTCCTCGATCCCGATCTGGACCCGCAGGGCGCGGGTTGGACGATCAATCAATCGCTCATAGCGATTGGGTCCGGCGGCTGGGGCGGCAAGGGTTTTCGCGCGGAGAATACGCAGAATGAACTCGGCTTCCTGCCGAGCACGATCGTTCACAACGATTTTATTTTTTCGGTGCTCGGGGAGCAGCATGGGTTCCTCGGCGGGGCGATTCTGATCGCGGTCTTCGCGTTTTTGCTGCTGGTGTGCCTTTACGTGGTGATGACGGCCGGGGACGATCTGGGGCGATTATTGGCTGCCGGGGTGACCATGCTGCTGTTTGCGCACATTTTCATGAACATCGGGATGACGGTCGCGGTGACGCCGATCACCGGCCTGCCGCTGCCGCTGGTGAGCTACGGCGGGTCGTTTTTGTTGATTATTTTGATCAGCTTCGGGCTGTTGCAGAGCGTGTGGATCCACCGGCGGACGGTGAGCTAGGTTGGCTTCGCCGTGATTGGTGACTGGTGAATGGTGGGGAATGCGGGTGAGTCTGGTTTGCAGTGTGGGGCGTTTCTTTTACTTTGAGGATTTATGGTTGCTGCGATTGATAGCGAGTCGGTGATGGACAAGGTGCTCGACGGGGAGCGGATCGACGCGGCGGATGCGGCGGCGCTTTACCAACTGCCTCTGAATGAACTGGGAGCGCTGGCGGATGCCCGTCGTCAGATTGCAAAGGCGGATGCGCTTGGGGGGCGGGGGAATGACGTGGTGACCTACATCATCGACCGAAACATCAATTACACGAACATCTGCAACGTCTACTGCAAATTCTGCGCCTTCTACCGGACCGAGAAGGACGCGGATTCCTACGTTCTCTCGCTCGATGAAATTGATCGGAAACTGGATGAGCTGACGGCGGTCGATGGGATTCAGATTCTCATGCAGGGTGGGCATCATCCGAAGCTCGGGATCGACTATTATCTGACGTTGCTCTCGCACATTCGGGACAACTACCCGCACATCAACATTCACGCGTTCAGTCCGCCGGAGTTCAATCATTTCGCCGAGGTCTTCCAGATGTCGATCGGGGAGGTGATTCGGCAATTCCGTGAAGCCGGGTTGGGGTCGATTCCGGGGGGTGGGGGCGAGATTCTCGTCGACCGGGTGCGGGACCGCATCGCGCCGTTGAAGTGCAATTCGGATCAGTGGCTGGAGGTGATGCGGATCGCGCACGGTCAGGGGATGAACTCCAGCGCGACGATGATGTTTGGCCACGTCGAGACGTTCGAGGAGCGGGTCGAGCATCTGCGGCGTTTGCGGGATTTGCAGGACGAGACCGGGGGCTTCACGGCGTTCATCTGTTGGACGTTTCAGCCGGAGAACACGAAGCTCAAGGCGGAGCCGGTGGGCTCGGCGGAGTATCTGCGGATGCAGGCGCTGTCGCGGATCTACCTCGATAATTTCGAGAACGTGCAGAGCTCGTGGGTGACCCAGGGGCCGCGGATCGGGCAGGTTGCTTTGAAATACGGGGCGAACGATTTTGGCAGCGTGATGATGGAGGAAAACGTGGTGAGCAGCGCGGGGACGAGCTTCCGGCTGAATTCGGACGAGATCGAGCGGCTGATCCGCGAGGCCGGGTATGAGCCGCGGAGGCGGGATAATTGGTATCGGGCGGTGGACTCGCCGGTGGCGGCGTAGGGGAGGATGCGACGGAGGGCGCGGCGCTGTAGCGGCGGTCTGTGACCGCCGGGGGGTGGTTTGGCCGCGGATGTGTTTCGGATGAAGTCAGCGACGGTCACAGACCGACGCTACAGATCTTTGGGATCAAACGATCAGGACCGGATTGCGGCTTTGGCGGGTGAGGCTGTGGACGTCGGCGTAGGCGGGGTCGGTGTCGTCGAGGGGGCAGGTGACGGCCAGGATGCAGGGCTGGGCGTTGGCGAATTCGGCGGTGGCTTTGACCGTGGCACCGACGCGGATGCTGACCCGGCAGCCGACGTCGTTCTCGGCGGCGTGACGTTGGACGGCGGCGATGAGGCCGGCCATCCCGGGTTGATCGAGTCCGGCGAGGTCGAATTCCTCAAGGTCCTCGACGTCGAGGGCACCGCCTTCGAGCCTGTGGTCGCGGACGAGATGTTCGGTGTCGACGACGGCAAGGATGCGGATGCGCCCACCGGGGGCGAGGGTGCGGAAGGCCCAGGCCGCGGCGCGGATGTCTTCGGCGGCGACGAAGGAAAGCGGGAGGACGATCTCGCGGGTGAGGTTCTCGCTGGCGCGGTCGGGGTCGCGCACGACGAGGAGGGGGGTGTCGCGTTGGCTGAGGAGGCGGTCGAGATTCGACCCGATGCTGGCGGCTCCGAGCTCGGCGAAGTCCTCGCGGAAGGGGGCGGGGACGACGATAAGGTCGCTGCCGGATTCGCGGCACTGATCGAGGATCTGGCGGTGGGGTGAGTCGTCGGAGTCGAGGCTGGCGGTTGAGATCGTTGCTTCGAAACGCTCGGCGAGATCGCGGGCGGGGGTGTCCTGATTGGACCCGTCGAGAGCGAGGAGGATGCGGGTCAGGTCGATGGTGGGCAGGGTGATGGCACGGGCCGACGAGGCGGCCTCGAAGCGGTCCATGTTGTCGTCGATGTCGCGGTCGTTGGCGTCGTTCATGAGCGGATGGGTGCAAGCGGGAAGCTCGCGTTACAGTTTTGGGAAGAGGTCGAGCCAGCGATAGAGTTCCAAGTAGCCGACGACGAGGGGGATCTGGAGGAGGGTGACGAGGCCGCCGACCTTGAGGTATTCACCCCAGCCGATCGTGATGCCGCGCTCTTTTTCGAGGGCGTGGAGGGCGATGACGGCGGCGATGGAACCGACCGGGGTTGGATTGCCACCGAGGTTGCTGGCGGCGATGAGAGCCCACCAGAGCGGCTCGGCGGGAAGGCCGGAGGCGATCATGGACTTGGTGATGGGGATCATCGTGGCGGCGACGGGGATGTTGTCGACGATGCCGGCGGTGATGAAAACGAACGGAACGAGGATGACGATGGCGATGAAGACGTTGGTGCCGGAGATGAGGAAAATTTGTTGGGCGAGGATCTCGAGGAGCCCGGTCTCGCGGACGGCGCCGATGAGGACGAAGAGGCCGACGAAGAAGAGAATGATCGGCCACTTGACGGCGCGGATGGCGTCCTCGGTGTCGAAGCCGGAGAAGAGGAGGGCGGCGGCGGCTCCGCAGAAGGCGATGAAGTCGAGGCCGACGCCGAGCTGCTGGGCGAAGGCGAATCCGAGGATGGTGAAGCCGAGGATGACCGCGCAGCGGGCAAAAATGGAGCGGTCTTTCACGAGCGCCCATTCGTCGAACTGCGCGACCTTCTCGCGGCGCTCGATCGGATCTCCGAGAGCGACGAGGTCCTTGCGGTAGGAGAAGCGGATGACGAAGAACGCGAGGACGGCGGAGAGGATGGCGAGCGGGGTGGAGACGAGGAGGAAGTCGACGTAGGGGATGCCGGCGCTGGTGCCGATCATGAGCGTCGGGATGCCGGAGGCGAAGGTCATGAGCGCGCCGGAGTTCGCGCCGATGGCGACGACCATGATGTAGGGCACGGGCTTGTAGCCGAGTGATTTGGTGATGACGAGGACGAGGGACGTCATGATGAGGACGCCGGGCGCGATGGTGAGAAAGGTGACGAAGCCGATGGTGGCGACCATCACAGCGGGGAGGAGGAGGGCGGGTTTGCCGTGGGTGAGCTTGACGAGCTTGATGGCGATAAAGTGGAAGAGGCCGGACTTCGCGGTGATGCCGACGAGGATGCTGGTGCCCACGATGACGCCGATCACGCCGAGGTCGTGGCCGATGAAGTTGTAGACGGTCTCGTAGGGCTTTTCTCCCGGGAAGACGCCGAGCGAGAGGGCGAGAATGACGGCGACGATGGCTCCGGCGAGGGCGGCGAGGCTTTTGTGGACGAGCTCGAACGCGATGGCAATGAACGTGAGAATGAGGACTCCGCCGATGAGGATCATCGGGAGCGCGGGGGGGGCGGCGGTGCTGGCGGCTGCGGCGGTGCTGGTGGCGGCGGCGAGGAGGGTCACTGGGGTGGGCGCTGGGGTAAGGTGAGGTGAGTTTTGACCGCAGATTACGCGGATTGCGCGGATGGTGAAGCTTCGGCAAGTGTCCGGCTTCGCCGGATTGGGTTGGTTCGGCGATTGTAAATCGCCGCTCCTCGAGGGGTCGGCTCTCTCGCTTTGCTCGATTTGCCGGACTTCGGCGGCGGGATGCCGCCGTTCCTTGGACTATTGCAGGTCGGCTTCTGTCTGGGTGGGGGTGTTCTCGAATTGCTGGTCGAGGCTTTCGACGTCGAGGGTGGTGCCGGTGGGGAGGACTTGGATCTGGATGCCTTCGGCTTCCAGGGGCTTTTGGGGTTCGACGGTCTTTGGGGGGGTGGTGAGCTTGACCAGTGTGACGGTGCCTTCGTCCGGGCTGATGATTTTGGCGGTGCCGTCGGCTTCGACGCAGAGGGCGGTGCGCTCGTCGACGCCGACTCCGATGAGCTCGATGGGCGGGGTCTGGGCGCGGAGGCGGCCTACGAAGGTGACGAGGCGGCCGAGGCGATCGCGTTGGCTGAAATGGGAGTCGGTGAGGAGGTGATCGATGATCGGGATGTCGAACATGCCGGGGTCGAGGGTGACGCGGTCGTCGAAGGGGTCGGCGAGGGCTTCCTTGGAGATGACGGTGTCGTTGCGGGCGGAGTAGCACTGGCCGCCGAGGACGGCGAGGCCGGCGCTGGTGCCGCCGAGGGGTTTGCCGTCGGCGTGGTGTTTGGTGATGGCGGCGGCGAGGGGGGTTTCGGCCCAGAATCGGTAGTAACGGGCCTGGTCGCCGCCGGCGATGAAGATGCCCTCCGCCTTGGCGACGCGGTCGAGGATGGCGGGGTCGGAGGAAGGTTTTTCGGAATCGAAGACGATGCTGGTGACGGAATTGATGCCGCCGATTTCGGAGTGGAAGTAATCCTGGTAGCCGTCGCCGCCGCCGGCTCGAAGGACGACGATGTCGCCGCCGCCGGCTTGCTGAATGAACCACCGGATGGCTTCGTCGACATCGCCGCCGCCGCCCATGAGGAGGAGGCCGGGTGTGGTCGGCGTGGTGACGTCGGGATTACCGAGTTCGAAGAGGGTGTAGTCGGGGCCGGTCGATTCGGTTGAGGTGGCGGTGCGGGCGGTCATAGCGTTCATGGTGGCGAGTCCGGTGGTGAGCACGAGGATGAGAGTGGATTTCACGCGATGATCTTTGGCGGGGGGTGCGGGGGGAGCGAAGATATTCGGCGGTGGGGGTGGGATATCAGACCTTCGGTGTATGGGCGGGGGCTCGGGATCGGGTAGGGTCGGGGCGGATGAAGTTCGTTTCGCAATGGCTTGGTGTTCTGCTGATCGCGGGGGCGGGGTCGTGGGGTTTGGCGGGGGAGCAAATGCTGATCAAGGGGAACTCGACGGAGCCGGAGTCGCTGGACCCTTATCTCGTTCGCGGAGCGGCGGAGTGGACGATCATCGGCGCGCTCTTCGAGGGTTTGGTGGTGGCGGATCCGGTGACCTTGGAACCGGCTCCGGGGGTGGCGGATCGGTGGACGGTGTCGGCGGACGGGTTGACGTATCGGTTTCACATCCGGGAGGACGCGCGGTGGAGCGACGGGTCGCCGTTGACGGCGGAGGACATTCTCTATTCGGCGCGGCGGATTTTGTCGCCGAAGCTGGGGTCGTATCAAGTGGAGGACACTCTGGCGTTCGTGCGGAACGCTTCGGCTTATCAGGAGGGGACGGTCACGGATTTTGGCGAGGTGGGGATTCGGTCGCCGGAGCCGGGGATCGTGGAGATGGAGCTGACGCAACCCGCGCCGTTTTTTCTGTCGGCGCTGATGCAATTCTATCCGGTGCAGCGGGCGAACATCGAGGCGTATGGGCGGATCGACGAGCGGGGGACGGGGTGGGCGCGGGCGGGGACCCTGGTGGGGAACGGGCCGTTCGGGCTGAGCGAGTGGACGCCGAACAAGCACGTGATCGTGACGAAGAACGCGGAGTATTGGGACGCGGCGAACGTCGCGCTGGACGGGGTGACGTTTTTGCCGATCGAGAATTCGACGACCGAGGAATCGGCGTTTCGGAGCGGGCAGCTGCATCTGACGAGTTCGGTGCCGCCGCAGAAGATCGCGCTCTACGAGGAGAAGTATCCGGAGTGGATCCAGACGCTGGAGGATTTCGGGATTTATTTTTACACGGTGAACGTGACGCGGCCGCCGTTCGACGACGTGCGGTTGCGGCGGGCGTTGTCGCTGACGATTGACCGGGCGGCGCTGGTGAAATACGTGCTGCGGGGTGGGAAGCGGGCGGCGGAGTCGTTCAGTCCGCCGGGGATGCCGGGTTACGACCCGCCGCGGGTGCTGCGGTATGACGTGGCGGAGGGGCGGCGGTTGCTGGCGGAGGCGGGGTATCCGGGCGGGAAGGGGCTGAGGTCGGTGGAGATCCTGGTGGACGGGCGGGCGCCGCACCGGTTGATCGCGGAGGTGGTGCAGGAGATGTGGCGGAAGAATCTGGGGATCGAGGTCGAGATATCGAGTCAGGAGACGCGCGTGCTGATCGCGACGAAGAACGCGGGGCGGTTCGACCTGGCGCGGGGGAGCTGGAACGCGGCGACGTTTCAGGATCCGCAATTTTTTCTGGGGGCGTGGACGACGGGGAATCATTTCAACGAGGCGGGGTGGAGCGACGCGACGTTCGACGGGTGGATTGCGAAGGCGCAGGCGGAGGGGAACGCGGGGGAGCGGGCGGAGTTTTTTATCGAGGCGGAGCGGGAATTTTTACGGGAACTGCCGGCGATCCCGATTTTCTACACGACGCAGGTGATCCTCAAACAACCGGCGGTCGCGGGGTGGCGGGGGACGCCTTACAACGACCGGCGGCTGAAGCAGCTGAGTCTGGTGCCAGTGCCGTTTGCGCGATGAAGTCGGTGGAGGGCGTGGCTGTAGCGGCGGTCCGTGACCGCCGGACGGGGGACGGGGAGGCGGGGATCGATCGTCGCGGAGCCAGCGGCGGTCCTAGACGCGCCGCTACAATGGGGGTCGTGAGGCCGGTTTGCGAAAGCGATCTGGGGGGGATCGTGGAGATGGTGCGGCGGGAGCCGTGCGCGCTGACGAGCCTGCCGGACGACGAGGATTTTCTGGCGGGACGGGTGGCGGAGTCGGTGCACGCGTTCCGCCGGGGGGTGACGCGGCCGGGGGATCAGGTCTATCTCTTCGGGCTGGAGGACGCGGGGTCGGGGGAGTTGCTCGGGGTGTCGGGGATCGCGGCGAAGGTCGGGGGATTCGATCCGTTCTACACCTACGAGATCCGGCGGGAGACGCACCGGCACGACGCGCTCGCGGTGGCGCGGGACTTCGAGGTGCTGCATCTGGTGCGGGAGCACAGCGGGCCTTCGGAAATTTGTTCGCTGTATCTGCGGCCGAAGTCGCGGGGCGGGGGGCGCGGGCGGTTGCTGTCGCTGGGGCGGTTTTTGTTCCTGGCGGCGTTTCGCGAGCGGTTCGAGGGGGTGGTGATCTCGGAGATGCGGGGGGTGTCGGACCGGGAGACGGGCGCGCCGTTTTGGAACGC
Organism: uncultured Verrucomicrobiae bacterium; assembly: GCA_963719495.1. Taxonomy (GTDB): domain Bacteria; phylum Verrucomicrobiota; class Verrucomicrobiia; order Chthoniobacterales; family JAATET01; genus CAVVKW01. The sequence continues at coordinate 259,720 of CAVRCI010000001.1, read as the reverse complement.
GGTGGGGTCGCATTTTTTCAATTCGGATTTTCGGTCCGCGGATTTTCAGAGCGGGATCGGGAACAAGACGTTCATCGCGGATCTGATGCCGCAGCATCCGGTGTACGCGTTTTTGTTGCCGGACGACGCGCGGGCGGCCATTGGGCAGGTGCACGTGGAAACGCGGCCGGCGCGGTCTTTGTTGGAGTGGGAGGGATTTCGGTTTTGGGAGCGGGTGGATATCTTCGACGGTGGTCCGTTGCTGTCGGCGAAGGTGGACGAGGTTCGGACGGTGCGGGAGCGGCGGTGTGGACGACTGGCTGGGGTGAGGGAGATCGCGGGCGGGAGCGAATGGATGGTGGCGAACGGGCGGCTGGATTTCCGCGTGACGACGGGGTTGCTCGAGGTGGACGGGGCGGACGTGTGGTTGGACGGTCCGACGGCGGCGGCGCTGGAGGTCGGGGTGGGCGACGTGGTGAGCTGGGTGGCGTTGCGATGATCGAGCGGTCTTACGAGGTGAACTTCGACGGGCTGCCGGGGCCGACGCATAATTTCGCGGGGTTGTCGGCGGGGAACAACGCCTCGCGGGCGCATCGGCGGCAGGTCTCGCATCCAAGGGCGGCGGCGCTCGAGGGATTGGCGAAGATGAGGCTGCTGCACGGGATGGGGGTGCGGCAGGCGGTGCTGCCGCCGCACCCGCGGCCGTCGCTGGAGGCGCTGCGGCGGTTGGGTTTTGGCTCGGCGGCGGAAGCGGCGGACGTTGCCCCTCATGTTCTCGCGGCGGCCTCGTCGGCATCGGCGATGTGGGCGGCGAATCTCGCGACGGTCGCGCCGTCGGCGGACACGGCGGACGGGCGGGTGCATCTGACGCCGGCCAACCTGGCGTCGCACCTGCATCGGTCGTTGGAGACGGAGTTTTCGACCCGGGTGTTGCGGGCGATCTTTGCGGACGGTGAGTGTTTCGTGGTTCACGACGCGCTGCCGGCGTGCGCGGAATTTGGCGACGAGGGGGCGGCGAATCACGTGAGGCTGTGCGGGCACGGGGACGCGCACGGGGAGCGGGGGATTCATCTTTTCGTGCACGGAGGCGGGCTCGCCGGGGCGCGGCAGGGTCGGGAGGCGAGTCTGGCCGTGGCGCGTTTGCATCGGTTGGATCCAGAAACCGTCGTCCTGGCGCGGCAGAATGCTTCGGCGATCGGCGCTGGGGTTTTTCACAACGACGTGATCTCGACGGGCAACCGGTCTTTTTTCCTGTGTCACGAGAGCGCGTTCGAGGGGACGCACGCGGTGTGCACGGAATTGCGGACCGTCTTTGGCGAGCGGGCGACGTGCGACGACTTGCGGGTGCGGGTCGTGGCGAACGCGGAGGTGTCGCTGGAGGAGGCGGTGGCGAGTTATTTGTTCAATGGTCAGATCGTCGACCTTCGCGATGAAGCGGGGATGGCGCTCATTGCTCCGATGGAATGCCGGGAATCGGATTCCGTGCGGTCGCTGATCGAGCGGTTGGTGGCGGATCCGGCTTGCCCGCTGGCGGAAGTCCGCTACCTGGATTTGCGGCAGAGCATGTCGAACGGGGGCGGGCCGGCTTGTCTGCGGCTGCGGGTCGTTCTGACTGAAAAGGAGTTGAACCGCGTGCGTGGGCGGGTGCTTTTCAATCCGGCGCTCGACGGGGAGTTGGTCGATTGGGTGACGCGGAATTACCGTGAGGAATTGCGGCCGGCGGACTTGGCGGACCCGGCGTTGGGCGAGGAATCGCGGCGGGCGCTGGTCGAGCTGGGTGGTATCCTGCAGCTCGGGGAGTTGTTCGAATTTATTTGAGCAGCGAGATGAGGCGGCCCCGGTTGGGGACGTTGAGTTTCTGGAAGATGCTGGTGAGCTGCGTCTTCACGGTGAGGATGCTTTTGTGGAGGTGGTCGGCGAGTTCCTGGTTGCTGAGGCCGCGGCAGACGTGTTCGACGAGTTCCTTCTCCGAGGGCGTGAGCCGGGCGAGGAGGGCGACCTTGGCATCGTCGCGGCCGCGGAGTTCGGCGGAGGTCGCGCGGTGTTCGATGAGGATGAGGAGGCGGGGTTTTGCGATGCTGGAGGCGGCGCGGCTGACCATCGAGACGGTGGCTTTGAGGCCGGGGACGGTCGGGTGCATGACGCTGGATTGGACGGAGTCGGCGTCGGGGCTGGCTTTCATCGCCTCGACGATGAAGCGGTCTTTCACTTGCTCGCAGGCGGAGACGAGTTCGTCGGGGACGGCGAACACTTCCCGGGCATTGAAGGCGCGGGAATCGTCCGAGCCCTGCTGCCAGAGGAGGCACTTTTGCTGGGCTTCCTCGTTGGCGAAGAGTGGGCGGAGTTCCCAGTCGAGGAGGATGAGGCCGATGGGAATGCGTTTGTTGAAGTCCTCGAGGCCGCGGCGGTGTTGGCGTTCGCTTTGGGTGTGCGCGACGCGGTCGATGGCGATCTCGAGGAAGGGGTAGAGCCGACGGAGGAGGGCGATCTCACCTTCGGTGAACTCGGGTTGGCGGGCGGATCGGTAGAGGCTGAACATCGCCTTCACGCCGGTTTTGTCCCAGAAGAGGAAGGAGGCGCCCTTGTCCCAGCCTTCGGCTTTCGCGACGCGGCGGGCGAAAGGGGTTTTGAGGAACTCGGCGCGCGGCGGGAGAATGTCGCTGAACAGGTAGTGCTTGAGCTTCCGGTTTTTGATGATGAAGCCGTTGAAGGGACTGTCTTTGCCGCGGTCGGCGTACCATTTGGCGGCGTTCTCGATGGGCGGGTCGGTGAAGACCATGCGGGCGTCGCCCATGCCGATGTGGCCGAGGAAGAGGGTGACCCGGTGGCTGGGGGCGGCGGCGAGGAGGAGGTCGCGCATCGCTTTCCAGAGCGGACGAACGTCGTTCGCCCCGTGCAGGGCGAGCAGGTGATCGTAGAGTCGGTCGAAGGACTCGTGAGCTGCCGCCGCGCGCTTCATCGCGGGAAGCCTAGCAACGAGGGTCGGATCTGTCAGCCGCCCATATACGACCTTCGGCGTATGGACGAATCTCGCTGATCGGCGAGACTCGCGGCATCAAAACCGGGGGCGGGTCAATCGTTCGCGGGCTGGGGACAAAAAAATACCAACCAACACATCATGAAGAATTCAATCAATCGAATGGCCGCCGGGATTCTCGGTATCGCCACCCTGGCTCTCGGGCTGGCGACTCACGGGGCGCGGGCGCAGACCGTCGTCGACAGTTTTCAATTCGACGAAGCGAGTGGGACGGGGCTGACGAGCGTGACCAACAGCGCACCCGGCGGAATCGGATTCGATTCCGACATCACGGGGGTCGCGACGGACGGGATCGGGAGTTTGACGATCGGCGGTGTTGATTTCGGCACGGGGGGGATCCGATCCTACGCGCTGGTGAACGGTGGCTCCGACATCACAAGCGGCTTCGTCACGCTGGACGTGACCGTGAGTAGCTGGGACTTCGGCACGTCGAGTCCGCGATTGGGCTTTACGCTCATCAACGACGACCCCGCCGCGGTGATCATCGCGGGTTTCCAATTCGACGTCGGGAGCGCGGACGTGGGAGTGGGGTCTTTCTCGGACACCGGGTTCGATAATTCGAGCGCGGATGATCTGATTCTCGGGCTGACCCTGTCGTCGCCCATCGTCTTCCGGCTCACCGTGAATCTGGACGCCAAGACTTACGGGTTGGAATTCGACGATGGCAGTGGCTTCACCGCGATCGGATCGGTTCTCAGTATCGATGATCCGGCGTTCGAGGACAATCTGCTGATCCGCGAGATCCAGCTCGCCACGCGCTTCGACGGAACGGGCGGCTTCGTGGACATCGACTCGATCACGCTGACGACCGCGCCAGTGCCGGAACCCGGGACGGTCGCCCTCTGCCTGCTGGGGCTGTTGGCATTCTTCGTCATGCGTCGGAGGATCACGGTTGCCTGATGGGAATCGCCGAACCAAGGAATCGAACTGTGGAGACATCAAGCCGGGGTTTCACGCTCATCGAGATTCTGGTCGTCGTGTCCATTGTCTCGATCCTGGCCGCGATCGCGGTCCCGGTCGTGGGCAAGATGAACACGTCGGCAAACATCACGCGTTCGTTGAGTAATCAAAGAACCATTGCGGGTGCGTGTCTGATGTACGCCAACGACAACGGACACTTGCCTGGGCCGACTTGGACGTTCATCAGCTCCCCCGAATACGAGCGTCTGCTACCCGAGTCGGAGCAGCAGAAAAACCTGCGGCGTCTCCTTGCGGACTACATTCCAGAACGGAAAAACGTCTGGATCGGGAGCAACCCGAAGACCGCGGAGGTGAGTAAGGATATGGTCGTGCTCGCGTTGAATAATCGGACGACGACCGAACCCGCGCGGTTTTTCGGCTACCCTTCGTCGCGGTCGACAACGCCGCCGAAGAATCCGATCCAGATCATTGCGGCGGATTACGAGAAGGGGACTCGCGGATTCAGCGCCTCGGGATTGAGCAAGATCTGGATGATTTCGGACGTCGACAATCTGAATTACAATGGACTCCCGAACGGCAAGGAATACGCGCCGGTGAATGGCGGGCGGGTCTACGTCTTCTTCGACGGGCACGGTGCGTTTTTGAAGGACTCGGATCGTCCGGCGAACGCCGATCAACGCGGGAACTAAGGTTTCGAGCGGTGTCGTTGCAGTCTCTCGCCGAGCCGACGGCTGAAACGTTATCCGGGCGGGTGTTTGCTGGTGAGCTTCGACGGCTCGAAGCCGTCGAACCGGAGCGGGCCGAGCTGTTGGCTGAGTGGGTCGGGACCAATTCCGGCAGCTGGAACGAGGCGGGGCTGGCCGCGATGCGCGGGCGATTGACCGCGAGCTTCGACCGGCTCGGAGGCGTCGTCGCGGAGGAAGAGATGGGGGCGGCGGTGTCGGAGGAATCGGGGGATCGGCTGTCGGCGGGGAGTCGGCGGATCGTGACCGTGCGCAAACGGCCCGACGCCGACCTGCAGGTGATGCTCGTGGGACACTACGACACGGTTTTCGGAGCCGATGATCCGTTTCAGCTGCCCGAGCGAACGAGTGAGACGCTGCGTGGTCCGGGCACGGCGGACATGAAGGGGGGGCTGATGGTAATGCTATCGGCGCTGGAAGCGTTCGAGCGAATGGTGGAGCCGGACTGCGGGCTGGGGTGGACGGTTTTTCTCAATCCCGACGAGGAGATCGGGTCGATTTGGAGCGAGCCGTCGTTGGTGCGGCACGCGGAGGGGCACGATGTCGCGCTGGTGTTTGAGCCTTCGATGCCGGACGGCGGGTTGGTGAGCGCGCGGAAAGGGTCGGGGACGTTCACCTTTCGCGTGCACGGGAAGGCGGCGCACGCGGGGCGGGATTTCGACAAGGGCCGGAACGCGATTTGTCTGTTGTCGCACTTGGTGTCGGCGCTGGACGGGCTCAACGGGAGGCGGGACGGACTCACGGTGAACGTCGGGCAGATCCAGGGCGGCGGCGCGGCGAACATCGTGCCGGCGTTGGCGTCGTGTCTGGTGAACGTGCGGACGGTGGTGGCGGAGGACGAGGATTGGTTCCGGGTGAGGGCGGCGGAGGTCGTGCGGGTGCTCAACGAAGCGGACGGGTGTCGGGTGGAAATGCTGGGGCAGTTCTCGAGCTCGCCGAAGCCGGAGACGGCGGGGACGCGGCTGCTGCTCGAGGCGATGGCGGAGATCGGTGGGGAGTTCGGCGTCGATCTCTCGTGGGCTCCGACGGGCGGGGCGTGCGACGGGAATCGGCTGCAGGCGGTCGGGTTGCCGACTTTGGACAGTCTGGGCGTGGTGGGAGCGAATCTGCACAGCGACGAGGAGTTCATGCTCGTCCCGAGCTTGACCGAGCGGGCGAAGATGAGCGCGATGCTGCTGCTCAAGCTGAGCCGGGGCGAGGTCGTCGGGCGGCGGGCCGGGCGGTGAGCGGCGGGTGGGGTCGGCGATTTGCGTCGTCCGACGCGGGACGGATAGTCGAAGGTGGATGGCGGTCATGAGGATGTTCGTTGCACGCTTTGCGTCGATGTTGCTGGTGCTGTGGGGCGTGGCAACGGTCACGTTTTTCATCATTCGCCTGGCGCCGGGCGGTCCCTTCGACGACGACCGGTCGGTGCGGCCGGAGGTACTGGCGGAGTTGGAGGCGCACTACGGATTGGATCAGCCGCTGCTCACGCAATACGGGCAATACCTCGGGAATCTGCTGCGCGGCGATCTCGGGCCGTCGTTCAAATATCCGGGGCGGACGGTGAACGAGATCATTCTGGAGGCGCTGCCGGTGTCGCTGGAGTTGGGGCTGTGGGCGCTCTTAATTGCGATGGGGGTGGGGATTCCGCTGGGGATCTGGGCGGCGACTCGACGGGGATCGTGGAAGGATCGGCTGGCGATGGGGGTGTCGGCGTTGGGGGTTTGTCTGCCGACGTTCGTGGTGGGGCCGGTCCTGATTTTGATTTTCGCGCTTTGGCTGGGGGTCGTGAATTCGTCGGGTTGGGGGAGCGCGGCGGACCGGATTCTGCCGTCGATCACGCTGGCGGCGGCTTACGTCGCCTACGTCGCGCGGTTGATGCGGAGCGGGCTGGTCGAGGAGTTGAAGAAGAACTACGTGCGGAGCGGGCGGGCGAAAGGGGTCGGCGAGGGAACGCTCGTCTGGAAGCACGCGATGCGGCTCGCGGTGTCGCCGGTGGTGGCTTATCTCGGGCCCGCGATGGCGGGAATCTTGACGGGGTCGTTCGTGGTGGAGTCGATCTTTCAGGTGCCGGGGTTGGGGCGGTTTTTCGTCACGGCTTCGCTGAACCGGGACTACACCCTGGTGCTGGGGATGGTGCTTTTTTACGCGGCGCTGATCTCGATCTTCAATTTTCTGGCCGACCTCGCGCAGGCGGGGCTGAACCCGCGCGTGCGTCATGGGTGAGGGGGTGGCGGTGGAAGCGGCGCGGGATCGTGAGAATTGGACGGGCTGGGCGAGGTCATTGCGTCAGCCGACGGTTGCGCTGTCGGTGAGTTTTCTGGTGGTGTTGATCGTGGCTTGTCTCGTCGGGCCGTGGTGGTTGCCGGAGGCGGCGAAGTTGCAGACCCTGGAACTGGGGGCGGTCGGGCCGCGGTGGGATCACTGGTTGGGAACGGACGTGCTGGGGCGGGATCAGCTGGCGCGGATGCTGGAGGGCGGACGGATCTCGCTGGGGGTCGGGGTGTGCGCGGCGCTGGTGTCGTTGGTGATCGGGGTGATCTACGGCGGGGTGGCGGGATACGCGGGCGGTCGGGTGGACGCGGCGATGATGCGGGTGGTGGATCTGCTTTACGCGCTGCCGTTCGCGGTGGTCGTGATCCTGCTGATGGTGGTGTTCGGGCGGAGTTTTTTCCTGCTGTTCGTGGCGATTGGCGCGCTGGAATGGATGACGACGGCGCGGATCGTGCGGTCGCAGGTGATGGCGGTGCGGAAGCTGGATTACGTGCTGGCTTCGCGGGCGCTGGGGGCGGGGCGGGCGCGGATTTTTCTGCGCGGAATCCTGCCGAACATCGCTGGGCCGGTGATCGCTTACACGACGCTGAACGTGCCTTCGATTATTTTACTCGAGTCGTTTTTGAGCTTTTTGGGACTGGGGGCGCAGCCGCCGCTGAGTTCCTGGGGGACGTTGATCAAGGAGGGGGCGGAGATGATGGAGATCTACCCTTGGCTGCTGCTGTTTCCGGCGTTCTTTTTCACGGCGACTTTGCTGGCACTGAACGTGGTGGGGGATTCGTTGCGGGAGGTCTGCGATCCTGCTGGGGGGAAGTGAATGCTTCGCATTTTGGGGTTGGGGTGCCGGGCTGGCAGCCCGGCACGGCGAGCAGGATGCTCGCGGTCCCCTGGGTTACTTGACGCCGACGCTGCTGGCTCGCTTGGCGAGGTTGCGGGCGGGCTTTTTCTTTTTGTTGAGGTCCGTGCGGTGGGCGACTTTGTCGACTTGGCCGACTTTGAGGTATTGTTTGCGGACCTCTTCGAGCATCGCGTCGCGGCGGTCGTAGAGTTTTTTGGGCTTGCGGGGCTTGGTTCGGCTGAGGGCGTAGGAGGTGATGAGGGGGAGGGCTACGGTGCTGTCGAGGTAGCAGACGACGCAGTCGGGGAGGGAGTCGGGGTCGATCTTGCCCCAACTGACGGCTTCGCCGGGGGTGGCTCCGCTGAGGCCGCCGGTGTCGGGGCGGGCGTCGGTGCACTGGAGGAAGTAGTCGTGGCCGCGCTCCTCGATGCCCATGACCTCTTGGATCTGGGGCTCGGTCTGGAGCATGAAATTTTTTGGGCTGCCGCCGCCGAGGATGAAGACGCTGGATTTGCCGCCGGTGGATTTGGCGTCGTAGACGATGGCGGCGGTCTGGTTGACGTCGCGGTTGACGTCGAAGCTGAGCTTGGAATCGCGCAGCGACATGGCGGCGACGTTCATTCCGATGGAGGAATCGCCGGGGCTGCTGGTGAAGATGGGGACGCGGTATTTGTAGGCGGCGGCGAGGAGGCTGTGCTCGGAGATGCCGAGGGTCTTCTCGCGCTCGTGGACGTATTTGCCGAGGAGGAAGTGGAATTCGTCGGTGCCCAGGGGGCGTTGGAATTCGGGGCCTTGAATGACCTGGCGGACGAAGGCGTCGGTGTCGAGGAGGACGTCGTAATCGAAAAGGACGTCGTAAATCCGGATGACGCCGGCGTGGCGGAGGTCGATGTCGTCGAGGTTGGGCGATCCGGCGAAGAGTTCCATGCCGAGGCCGTAGTGGAGGTCGTGGTAGAGATTCGCGCCGGTCGAGATGATCCAGTCGACGAAGCCGGCTTTGAGCAGCGGGACGAGGCAGGATTTGCCGAGGCCAGCGGGGGTGAGGGCACCGGTGAGCGACATGCCGACGGTGCCGTCGCCTTCGAGCATTTTGTCGGAGAAGAGTCGGCAGGCTTCGGCGAGGCGGGCGCCGTTGTAGGCTTTGAACGTGCCGTCGATGAGGTCGGCGGCGGTCTGGTTTCTGGTGACCGGGGTCGGGAGGAGGCGCGGGAATTGTTTGTTGAGCGTGGGCATCTTCTTTTTGGAATGAGAAATTTGAAATGCGGAATTAGAAATGGAACGGATTGGAGACAGGCGAAGCCGAATGGAGTCAGTCCATTGCGAAGGGGCTGGTTTCGGCTTCCTCGTAGCTGGTGTCGGCGAACGGGGCGTCGATGGGCGGCTGGGGTTCGCCTTGGGCGCGGATGACCGCGGCCGCGTCGTCGTCGTCGTCGACAGTCGGGGTGGTGGAACAGGCAGTGAAGAGCGTGCTGGTGGCGAGGAGGGCGGCGGCGTAACGGATCATGGGGAAGAGGTAGTCCAGATCTTGGCGGGGAGGAATTAGAAAGGGAGTGAAGCGGCGGCTTTGGAGCCTGGGTCGGTTTGGCAGCCGCTACGAAGCGGAGACGGGCGAAGCGAGTTGCAAGTCGCGGCTCCTCGGGCGGTCATTTTTGGAGGCGGGTGTCGAATGGGAGGGGCCAGGGACCGCCGACCCACGAGAGGTCGAACGTGGGGTGGCTTGGGTTCAGGAGGATATTGCCGGGTTCGTTGGTGGGGAGGAGCGCTGAGGGGACGCGGAGGGCGGGGGTGCGGGCACCGGTGATCCATTGACTGCCAAGGCGCTGGGTGGCCGGAGTGGGTGGGAAGCTCGACCAGTCGGCGGGGAGTTTTGGGGTGTCTTCGACGAGTCGGTCGGGGACCTCGGCGCGGAAGTAGACGAGGGGCGGGAGGGTTCGGGGCGTGGGGAGATTGACGAGGATTTCCAGGCAGGCGAGCGGGAGGGACGAGGCCGCGTAGACGATACGCGTTCCGAGTTCGTTCCAGCGGTGGGCCACGAAGAGGCCGCCTTGGCCGGAGAAGGACTCGGTCGGGTCGGAACGGGTTGCGCGGTCGATTCGATAGATCGTCATACGCCCATGCACCAATCGATGGCGCCGAGGACGGTGAAGACCTGGGCGGTGCCGAGGTCGGTGTCGAGGAGGCTGATCGGGGTGCGGCGACCGAGGGCGATCGCTGGCTCGGTGAGCCACTGACGGGCGGCTTCGGGATCCATGAGCTCTTCGGCGCGGTCGAGAACGCGGGTGACGCGGAGGAATTTCTCGGTCTCTTCGGCGTTGAGGCGGTCGGTGCGGCGGCGGAGGGTGCGGGTGTTGAGGCGGAGGCTCTCGGCGAGGGCGCTGATTGGGAGGCCGGTGCGGGTGGCGAGGTTGGCGAGATCGGCGACGGGCATGCCCTCGCGGATCGCCGCGATGCGGTCGAGGATCTCGCGATCGCGGGTGAAGTAACGGGCGGGTTGTTCGGCGACGATCATGGAAGGAACGTCGCGGGTCAGATGGCCGTAGTCAATAGGATAAATGTCCGGAGTCAGGTTTCGAGCGCGGTGCGCATGGCGGCGAGGGGGGCGTCGCGGTTGAACCAGATTTCGAAACTGAGGGCTCCTTGGTGCAGGAGCATGGAAAGGCCGTCGGCGGCGCGGGCTCCGGCGGCGCGGGCGTCTTCGACGAGGCGGCTTTGGCCGTTCGCGTAGACGGTGTCGTAGACCATGAGATTGGGGGTAAGGAGGGAGGATGGGAGCGCGGGCGGGTCGGAGCGCTTCATGCCGAGAGTGGTCGCGTTGACGACGAGGTCGACGTAATCGAGGTGGCGGGCGAGGGCGTCGGGGTCGTGGGGGATGGCTTCGAGGCGGTCGACGGGGCCTTCGAGGCGGTCGGAGCGGAAGTGGGGGGCGAGCTCGGCGGCGAGCTCCCGGGCTTTCTGAACCGTGCGGTTGACGAGGACGAGGCGTTCGCAGTGGGCGAGGGCGCACTGGGCGGCGATGGCGCGGCCGGCTCCGCCGCCGGCTCCCAGGACGAGGATGCGGAGGTCGCGGAGGTCGACGGAGAATTGCTCGCGGATGGCGCGGGCGAAGCCGGGGCCGTCGGTGCTGAAGCCCTGGAGGGTGTGGTCGTCGCGGACGACGACGGTGTTGACTCCGCCGGCGAGAGCGACGGCGGGGTCGAGGTCGTCCACGAGGGCGCGGGTGGCGGTTTTGTGGGGGACGGTGACGTTGGCGCCGACGAAGCCTTGGTCGGGGAGGGCGCGGAGGGCGGTTTCGAGTTCGGCGGGGGTGACGTGGATGGCGACGTATTGGGCTTCGATGCCCGCGGCTTTGAGCGCGGCGTTTTGAAAGGCGGGGGAGCGGGTGTGGGCGATGGGGTCACCGATGACGGCGAGGCGGGCGGGTGGGGTGAGTGCGGCAAGTTTGCCGGAGGTGAGGTCGTCGAGGGTGTGGGTGGTGGTGGCCATCAAGTTATGGCTGCGGAATGTGAGCCGGGAAAGCGGGGCAGATTTCGGAGCGGGAAATGACACCCGTAGCTTTCTGAAAAATCATCCGACCGTCGGCTTCGCAGAGCCAAACTTCGATGGCTCCGGCTTCGAGGTAGAGGGCGGTTTTCTCGGTTAGTTCGCGCTTGGTGTTGGAGGGGGACACCACTTCGACGCAAATTTCCGGAGCGATGGAGTAGCAGACTTCATGGCGAAGGTGTTCGTAGCGGTCGGACGAGCACCAAACGACGTCGGCGATTTTCACCCCATCCGAAGTCGAGACGGGGCATTCGACGCTGGTGCGTCCGGTCGAGAGGTGGGCCGCGAGGAGGGTGATGAGATCGGCTTGGAAACCGCCGTGAAAACTAGACGCGAAAGGGGTCATGATGAGGTGGCCATGCCGATCGGTTTCGACCCGGCCCGGGTGGTCGGGGAAGGGCGGGTCGGCAAGAATTTCCTCCCAGCGACGGAGGTTGAACTCCGTGAGAGATTCGCGCTCGGGAAGTTCGATGGTCAGCGGCATGTTGAAATCTACTCCGCGGCTGGCGGTTCGCCAAGTTGGGAGAAACGCTCGATGGTTCGGTTGATTCGGGTGATGGTGCGGTCTTTTCCGAGGACTTCGAGCATTTCGTAGAGGCCGGGGCCGACGTCTCGGCCACTGACGGCTAAGCGGGCTGGGTGAATGAAGGCTCCGGTTTTGGCGCTGGCGGACTCGGCGGTGCTTTTGAGGACGGCTTCGAGGTTTTCGTGGTTCCAATTGGCGGGGTCGACGGTGGAGTAGGCGGCGCGGAGGGTGGCGAGGTGGGTGAGGGCGTCGGGTTTTCCGAGGGCTTTGGCCGCGGCGGCTTCTTCGTATTCGTAGTCTTCGGTGAAGAGGTAGCCGATCCAGTCGGGGACGTCGGAGAGGTGCTTGACCTTGGGTTTGACGATGGCGAGGGCGGGGAGAAGGGCTTCCGTCGTGCCGTGGGGGACGCCGGCTTTGTCGACGTAGGGGAGGGCCAGCTCGGCGAAGCGGTCGAGGGTCATTTCGATGAGGTGCTGGCCATTGAGCCAGAAGCACTTGTCGAGGTCGAAGATGGCGTTGCGGCGGTTGACGTTGTCGAGGGTGAAGAGCTCGAGAATCTCGGCGAGGTGGAGAAATTCGCGGTTTTCCTTGGGCGACCAGCCGAGGAGCGAGAGATAGTTTGCCACGGCCTCGGGGACGTAGCCTTCGTCGATGTATTTGGTGATGGAGGAGCCGCCGTCGCGCTTGCTGAGCTTTTTTCCGGCTTGGTTGAGGATGAGGGGGATGTGGGCGAAGGCGGGTGGGGTGGCGCCGAGGGCCTGGTAGAGCTCGACGTGTTTGGGGGTGTTGGAGAGGTGGTCTTCGCCGCGGATGACGTGGGTCATCTTCATCTCGATGTCGTCGACGACGTTGACGAAGTGGAAAATCCAGGAGCCATCGGGGCGGCGAATGGTGAGGTCGGGGTGGGTGCCGGGGTTCGACAGGTCGAAGTCGATCTTGCCGCAGACGAGGTCGTTGACGGTGACGGTCTCGCGCGGAGAACGGAAGCGGAAGGAGCCGCCGTCTTCGTAGAGGTGGCCGGCGTCGCGGAGGACGGCGAAGTGTTTTTCGTAGATTTCGTTGCGCTGACTCTGGAAATACGGGCCGTAGTCGCCGCCGATTTCCGGGCCTTCGTCCCACTCGAGACCGAGCCAGCGGAGGCCGTCGTAGATGACCTGGTAGGCTTCGTCGGTGTTGCGGGCGGCGTCGGTGTCCTCGACTCGGAGGACGAAGGTGCCGTTGTGTTTGCGGGCGTAGAGCCAGTTGAAGAGGGCGGTGCGGGCGCCTCCGACGTGGAGGAAACCGGTGGGCGATGGGGCGAAGCGGGTGCGAACGGACATGATGTGGAGGACAGGATTTACAGGATTTACAGGATTAGGGAATAGCGGGTCTCGGGAGAAATCCTGTCAATCCTGTTAATCCTGTCTATTTTCCGCAGATGAATTTGAAGGAACGGATTGACTCGGAGATCAAGGATGCGATGCGGGCGAAGGCGGCGGACCGGCTGGGGGTGTTGCGGATGCTGAAGAGCGCGTTGATGAACGCGGCGATTGAAAAAGGGGGCGCGGGGACGGAACTCGAGGACGCGGAGTCGATGGCGGTGGTGCGCAAGGAAGTGAAGAAACGGCAGGATTCGATCGAGGGTTTCGAAAAGGGGGGACGGCCGGAGCTGGCGGACAAGGAGTGCGCGGAGATCGTGATTCTCAACGAGTATCTGCCGGCGGCGATGAGCGCCGAGGACCTCACGTCGATGGTGGCGGCGGCGATTGCGGAGGTCGGGGCGACTTCGCGGAAAGAGATGGGCGCGGTGATGAAGGTGGCGAACGCGAAGGCGGAGGGGCGGGTGGATGGGAAGGCGTTGAGTGCGGAAGTGCAGCGGCAGCTTTCTTAAATGGGAAATTTGAAATGCTGAATGCTGAATGCTGAATGAGGGGTGACTGCTCGGCGGTGATCGTGGCTGGCGGCGGGAGCCGCCGGATGGGGTTTGATAAGGTGATGGTGCCGGTGGCGGGAGTGCCGTTGGTGCGGTGGTCGGTGGGGGCGTTTGCGAGGTGTGAGGAGGTTGGCGAGGTCGTGGTTGTCGTCGGGGCTGGGCGGGAGGCGGCGGTGAGGGCGGCGCTGGTTGGGATGGATTCTGGGGTGATGAGTGTGCGGTTTGTGGAGGGTGGGGAATCGCGTCAGGAGTCGGTGGCGCGCGGGGTGGCGGTGGTTTCCGGGGATTTTGTGGCGGTGCACGATGCGGCGCGGCCGCTTGTGACGAAGGAACTGATCTCGCGGTGTTTGGCGGCGGCGCGGGAAGGCGGTGCGGCGACGGCGGCGGAGCGGGTGACGGATACGCTGCAGCGTGAGGTGGATGGATGCGGTGGCGAGGTGGTGGACCGGGAGGAGCTTTGGCGGATTCAGACTCCGCAGGTTTTCGAGACGGGGTTGCTGCGGCGGGCGCTGGGGGCGGTGGCGCGGGACGGAGTGGCGGTGACGGATGAAACTTCGGCGGTGCTGCGGATCGGGGTGGCGGCGCGGTTGGTGGAGAATTTGGATTGGAATTTCAAGGTGACGATTCCACGGGATGTGGGGCTGGCGGAGGCGGTGCTGGCTGGGCGGGGTGGGTGAGGTCGGCGGCTCTCTCGCTTTGCTCGATTTGCCGGGGTGATGCGGCGGGACGCCGCATCTCGCACGCGGGGACGCGTGCGTTCCCCTAGTCGATTTTTTGGTAGAGGTGGGCGAGGTCGATTAGGAGAATTTCCAGGCGGGCGTAGAACGTGTCCTCGTCCAGGGTTGGTTTTTGGGTTTTTAGGCGGGCGATTTGGAGTTCGATGGCGGTGCGTTGGGTTTTGAGATTTTCCGGGATGGCGGCTTCTTCGGGGGATGGGATGAGGACGATGCGGGTGGCGATTTCGCCGTCGGGGAGTTCGGTGGACATTGGGGCGATTTTTGGGGTGAGGCCTTGGAAGGCTTCGGCGGGGGTGCCTCTTTTGTCGCCGTTGTCGTCGATGAGGGCGTTTTCGGCGGGGAGGCGTTGGTCGGCTTCGTAGGAGGCGGTGGTGGCGGTCGAGGCGGCGAGGAAGGCTTCGAGGAGGGAGGTCTGGCCGTCTTTGTCGAGGTCGGCGACGGGGTCGGCGAGGGACTTGGTGAAGAATTCGCCGAAGTGGGCGAAGTCGCGCTGTTTTCCGCCGCGGGTGGCGGTGATGATCGTGCGGTCGGGGCCGGAGAGCGCTTCGAGGAAGGGGCCGCTGGATGCGGTGAGGTTGGCGAAAACGATGGGGCGCTGGATGGGGGCGAGGAGCTTGGCGAATTCGTGCTGGCTGATGTCGTCGCCTTGGAGGTTGAAGTTGGCGGTTTTGCCGTCGTCGGTGCCGTGGCCGATGAGGATGATCCAGAGTTCGCTGGGGGGTGGGGTGGCTGGGTCGGATGGGGTGGCGAGCGGTTTTAGGAATTCGGTGAGGGCCTCGCGGGGGTCGGGCGTCTCGGCGTCGATGACGGTTGGGGTGATTCCGGCGCGGGTTGCGGTGATGGTGACGTTGGCGGTCCAGGTGGCGAATCGCTCGGCGTAGGAGTCTTCGCCGGGGGTGCCGACCAGGATGAGAATTTGGCGGGGGGTGGTGGCTTGGAGGGGGGCGAGGGTTGCGGCGATGAGGGTTGCGGCGGCGGTGAGGATGCGGAGGGGGAGTGGCGACCTTCGGTCGCGGTTGGGTTGGTTCGGCGATTGCAAATCGCCGCTCTTTGTGGACTTCGGCTCTCTCGCTTTGCTCGATTTGCCTTGCGATGCGGCGGGACGCCGCATCTCGCACGCGGGGACGCGTGCGCTCCCCGGCGGCTGGAAGCCGTCGCTCCTTGATTTAGTTTTTTTCATGGGAGGTTCTTTTTTCTTCGGAGGGTCCATTCCGCGGCGAAGCAGGCGATTGCGCCCAAGAGGAAGGGCCATTGGTGCCAGAGGGGGGTGGATTGGGTTTCCAGGATGGTCTGGGCGTTTTTGGTGAGGCGCTCGGAGATCGTTTTCAAGTCGGCTGGGTTGAGGAGTTCGCCCTGGCTTGCGGTGGCGAGGGTTTGGAGGAGGGATCTGTTGATGCCGAGGGTTTCGAATTCTTTGGCTTCGGGGTCGAGGGTCCAGGCGATTTCGGGGGCACCCTCGAGGTTGGCGCGGTGGAGGCCGGGGGCGGTGGTGGTGAGGGTGTGGGTGCCGGGGGTGGCGGGGGTGGCGGGGTCGGGTTGGGCGGTGCGGAGGGTGGTGGTGCCGTCTGGGTTGGTGATTTCGAGGGGAACGTCGGGTTGGATTTTTGGATTGAAATCTTCGTCGCGGAGGGTGGCGCGGAGTTCGGTGGATTGGTCGGGGGCGGCTGGGTCGGGGCGGACGGTGAGGGTGGCGCGGGTGGGGACGTCGGTGACGAGCCAGCGGAGCAGCTGGCGCCAGGTGCGTTCGAGGTCGCGGCGGGCGGCGGGGGATTCCATTCCGGTGCGCCAGAGGTCTCCGGTGGTGAGGGCGGCGACGCGGCCCTGGCCGTAGGATTGGGCGATGAGGGCGGGGTGGATGGTGCCGTCGGCTTCGGTGGCGGTGGCGAGGGTGGTGGCTCCGGGTTTGGCGTCGCCGGTGTCGTTGAGAACGCGGAGCGGGGGGAGGGCGGCAAGGCGGGCGCTTTCGGCTTCGGCGGTGGGGAGGAGGCGGGTCCAGGGGGCGAGGAGACCTTCTCGAGTGAGGTCGAGGCGGACGGGGCCGCGGGGGGGCGGACGCTGGGCGCGGTCGAGGTAGACGGGGAGGAGGTCGGCGAGGGGAGTGCGTTCGAAGTGGCCGCGGCGGAAGGATTCGTTGCCGCCGAGGGCGAGGAGGCTGCCGCCGCGATCGGCGACGTAACTCTCGATGAGGCGTTGCTGGTCGCGGGTGAAGAAGGTGGCTGGCAGGTCGTCGAGGATGAGGGCGTCGTAGGCGTTGAGGTCGGCGGCGGCGGTCGGGAAACCGCCGCGGAGCTCGGCGGCGTCGCGGGTGTCGAGTCGGACGAGGACGGGTTCGTCGAAGCGCTCGGCCTCGTCTTCGGCGGCTTCGAAGCCTTGGTAGAGCGGGTTGGTGGTGGCGGCGGTGGCGTCGCGCCAGGCGAAGCGGGGGGTGCGGTCGGAGATGCGGATGAGGCTGACGAGTTGGACGAGGTCGTCGTGGTCGAGGGCACGCTTGAGGAATTTGTGTTCCCAATTTGGGCGTCCGCCGACGTAGAGGACGCGGATGGGGTCGGAGCGGCGGGGGAGGGCGATGAGGCGTTCGTTGTTGGCGAGGGTGGCTTCGGGGACGCCGGTGGTGGACTCGACGCGGGCGATGGCGGTGAAGAGGCCGGGGTTTTTTGGGCGGATTTCGAAGCGGATGGGGAGGCGGGCGGAGTCGGTGGCGATGCGGCGTTTTTCGGTGGTGAGGACTTGCCGGGTCGCTGGGTCGAGGAGCTGGACCTTGACGTCGCGGGTCTGGAAGCCGGTGGCTTCGATCTCGACTTCGATGGTGACGGGGGTGTCCTCGAAGGCGGATTCGGTGGCGGTGGTGTGGACGATTCGGAGGTCGGGGGGGGCGGTGTCGGGTCCGAGGAGGACGGGGTAGATTGGGGGTGAATTTGAAATTTGAAATGGGGAATGAGAAATGGTTTGCGGCTGCGCCAGGGTGGTGGGGTCGGTGGCGTTGCCGTCGGTGAGGAGGATGAGGCCGGAGAGGGGGAGGTTGGTGGTGCGGTCGGCGAGATCCGCGAGGGCTTGGTGGAGGGAGGTGAGGTGGCCGTCGAAGGTGAGGGTGGTGAAGTCGGGGACGGCTCGGACGCGGGAGTCGAAGACGTGGCGGTGGACGGTGTGGGTGGCGGCGAGGTTGGTGAGCCAGGGGGCGTCGGGGGCGAGGAGGTCGCGGATTTCCTCGGAGCGGGGTCGGCCGGTGGTGGGGTCGGGGATCTCGAGGCTGGCGCTGCGGTCGACGAGGATGGCGACGTGGTTGGCTCCGGGCTTGGCGATCTGGCGCTCGAGACGGGGGTCGAGGAGGAAGAAAATGAGGGCGGCGGTGCCGAGGAATTTGAGGATGAAGCAGGCGAGGCGGGTGGTGACGGGGATGTGGGGGAGGCGGGCGTAGGTCCACGCGAGGAGGAGGGCGAAGGCGAGGAGCGCGAGGGTGGCTGGGAGGAGCCAGGTGGGGTTGCCTAGGGTGAGGGTCATGTGGGGGTGGGTTTTCGGCGGGGTGCCTGGGGTGGCTGGGTGGGGGATGGGGATGCGGAATGACGGCTTTGCCGTTTTGGTTGGGTCGGCGATTGCAAATCGCCGCTCCTCGAGGCTCGCTTCGCTTGGCCGGTTCGGCGGCTGGAAGCCGCCGCTCCTTGAATTAGACTTTTTTAGCGCGCTAGCTGTTCGTAGTAGGTTTTTACGCTTTCGGTGTATTGAGCTGGGACGGGGTCTCTTTCGATGGGGACGAGGGGGTCTTCTTTGGTTAGGCGGGCGAGTTGTTCTCGGAGGCGGGTTTGCGCTTCGGCCAGCGGGGCGAGGATTTCGGTCGCCACGAGGTCCCATTGCGGGTCGCGGCTTCCCCGGATGGCGTCTCGGCGGGTGGAGCGGACGAATTCGCGGGCTTGGGCGATGGAGTCGCGGACCTCGGGGAGGTCGATGAGTTCCTCGACGTTGCGGAGACGGTCGGACCAGGCGGAGTGGGTGGAGGTGGGGCCGGTGATTGGTGATTGGTGATTGGTGATTGGTGGGGGTGAGGTGGAGGGAGCTTGGCCTGGGTTGGACGCGGTGGCGGGTGGGCCGGGGGATTGGCCGGGGGAGGGGGACTCTCCGGGTGTGGGGGGGCTGGGATTGTTTTCGGTGATTTGCTGGGTGAGTTGGTCGAGTTCGGATTGGGCGAAGCGGAGGGCTTTTTCTTCGCTGCCGAGGATGCTGGCGGCGGCGGTCGCGATGTCGGCGGCGAGTTGGTCGAGGGATTCGGCGGCTTGGTCGGAGGCGGTTTTCGCGAAGGTGGGGCTGCCGGCTTGGCTGAATCGGCTGGCTCGCTCGAGGGTTTGCTCGGTGCCGGCGCGGGCGGTTTCGCGGAGGGCGTCGGTGAGGTTGTCGGCGAGGAGGGGTTCGGTGGGGGCCGTTTCTTCAGCCAAGGATTCGAGGGCGGCGGTGGTTTTCGCGAGCTGCTCGCGCTGGCGGGTGAGGCGACCGGGGAGGTCGGTGGGGGCTGGGGTGGTGTCGGTGAGGTCGGGGCGCTGGCGTTCGGTCGGGCTGGATTGGGGCGGGGTGTCGGTGAGGGCTTGGGAGATGGCGCGCTGTTCTTCGGCGAGGTCGCGGGCGGCGGTGCGGAGGTTGCGGAGTTCGTCGGCGAAGGCGTTGGCGGCCTGGGCTTCGAGGTCGCGGCGGAGGTCTTCGAGTTTTTCCTCGGCTCGGCGGCCGTTGGCGAGGGCCTCGGCGGGGTTGGATTTTTCGAGGGCTTCGGCGGCGGCGTTGAGGTCGCGGCGGGCGGATTCCATTTCGGATTGCTGGGCGGTTTTTGGGGGTTGCTCCCGGAGTTCGGGGCGGGGTTGGGTGAGTCGGTCGAGTTCGGCGAGGTTTTCGAGTTGTTCCTGGCGGAGCTTGGCGAGCTGGCGTTGGAGGTCTTCGCGTTCGGTCTCGTCGTTTGCTCGTTGCAGGGCGATGAGGAGTTCGTTGATGGCGGCGTTGAGGTCTTTCTGGCGGTTGGCGAGGTCGCGGAGGCGGCTGAGGATCTGGCGGGCGGCGGCTCCTTCGGGATCGGCTTCGGCGGTGGCGGCCTGGTTGGCCTCGTAGCGGTCGTCGATGGGGGCGACGTCGATGTCGAATTGGCTGGGGCCGGGAGGGTCGCCGGGGGCGGAGTCTTTCGAGACGAGCATGAGCCAATCCTTGCCAGAGAGTTGGAGGAGCTTGGCGAGGGCCTGGGTCTCGGATTCGAGCGCGAGGGAGATGAGGTCGGGGTCGGTTCTTTCGATGAGGGAGCCGAGGGTGGCGAGGGCGGCGGTCATGTCCTCGCGGGCTTCGCGGAGGATGACGAGGTCGTGGGGGTCGGTGAGGATGGTTTGGAGCTCGTCGACGATGTCGATGGCGATCTGCTCGGAATCGCGGATGAGGGGGGCGTCGGAGTCGATGCGGGGCGGGGTGGGGTTGCGGTGGAGGTTCCAGGTCGAGGTGACGATTTCCTTCTGGGTCTTGATGAGTTTGACGCAGAGGTTTTCGCCGGGCTGGGAGTTGGCTTCGAGGCGGCGGAAGGTTTCCTCGAAGTGGCGGACGGATGTGAATTGGAGTTCGCCCTCGGTGCGTCGGGGGGTGCCGTCGGGGGCGGTGTCTTCGGCCCAGGCGAACCAGGTGATGAGGTCGTTGGGCTGGACGTGGCGGGGTTCGAGCCGGAGGAGGTGGCGGATGGGGGTGGGGGTTTTCGCGGATGGGGCGGGGCCGAGGGCGATGGTCTCGGGGGGCGAGTCGGCGACGGTGATCGTGAGGCCGCGGTCGGCGAGGGGGGCGCGGTGTTTGACGTCGATCTGGAAGGCGACTTCCTCGATGGGGGTGACGCGGGCGTCTCGCTGGGGGAGGGCGATTTCAAATTTCGGGACGACGGCTTTGGTGACTTTGACGTCGAAGCGTTCGGGCTTCTGGTTGCGGCGGTCGGCGGGGTCGGTGAGGTCGATCGTGTAGCGGGTGGATTGGGTGAGGACGAAGGTGGTGGTGAGGCGGGTGGGGGCGGTGGGGTCGACGGTGAGGGGGATGGCGGTGCCTTTTTCGGGCGTGAGATCGGCGGCGGCGATGGGTTGGTTCGTGGTGATGGTGAGGGTGAGGAGGGTGCCCTCGGGCGCGGTGATGGCACGGGTGTTTTCGATCGTTTTGGGCGGATTGGATTCGGGATTGCCGGGGGGCTGGAGGGTGGCGTCGAGGCGGGTGATTTTTGGGAATTCGAAGACGCTGATGGTGTGGACCTGGCTGGTGAGTCCGGCGTCGGTGGTGACGCGGTAGACGAGGTCGGTTTGAACGGGGGGAACGGTGGTGGCGAAGACGGGGTCGTCGAGGTTGCGGTCGAGGCGGGTGGGGGTGAGGTGGTCGGCGTCGGGGCCGATCTCGAGGGTGACGCGGTCGGGTGGGGTGGTGGCGAAGCGGGCGAGGACGGCGACGGGGGTGCCGCGTTCGATCTCGATGCTGCCGGGTTCGACGGTGAGGCCGGTGTCGGCGGCGGTCGTGGTGGTGGACGGGAGGATGGTGCGCCGGAGACCGAGGGCGAGGAAGGTCAGGAAAAGCGCGGCGGTGATGGCGGCGGTGATCCAGAGGGCGACGGAGAGGCGGGCGAGTTGGCCGGGGGAGGCGGTGTCGTCCCAGCCGCCGTGGGCGGCTTCGTAGCTGAGGGCGAGTTCGAGGCGGTGACGGAGGAAGTCGTCGTCGGGGGGTTGGCCGGGTTGGGGACGGTTTTCGGTGGCGGCGAGGAGGGCGGTTTGGAGTTCGGGGTGGTTGCGCTCGATCTCGCGGACGACGCGGGCGGTGGGGGGGGCTTTCGAGTGGAGGTGGACGACGAGGAAACTGGCGGCGGCGAGAACGAGGAGGGTGAGGAGGAGCCAGCCGGGGTGAAGGCCGGTGGTGAGGGTGAGGGCAAGGCCGCCGACGCCGATGGCGACGAGGACGAGGCCGCAGAGGGCGGCGGTGGTGCGGCGGGCGCGCAGGCGGGCGCGGGCGGTGATGGCGGCAAGTTGGGCTTGGAGGGCGGGGAGCATCGTTAGATTGCGGATTGCGGATTGCGGATTGCGGATTGAATGCGGGTGGCGAGGGTGGTTTCGGCGAAGATGACGGCGAGGGTGGCGATGAGGAGAGTGGGCCAAAGGGGGTGGCGGGCTTCGAGCTCCTGAAGGGCGAGTTGGCGGGTGCGGTCGGGGGTGGATTTGGTGGCGGCGGGTTGCTTTTCGGCGGTGGGGAGGTCGAGGGCGAGGAGGGCGGCTTCGGGGAGGGGGGTGAGGTCGGATTCGCGGGGATCGACGTTGACGGCGTAGGTGAAGGAGGGGGTTTCGTGGAGGCCGGGGGTGTCGGTGTTCGGCTCGGCGGCGCTTTGCCGGGTGATGCGGCGGGACGCCGCATCTCGCACGCCGGGAGGCGTGCGTTCCCCGACGAGATACTGGCGCTGGGTGGGGGGGAGGGTGGCGGTGGTTTCCAGGATGGAGAGGAGGAGGGGAACGAATTTGGAGGAGACGGCTAGCTGGCTGTCGGCGGGGGTCCAGGTGGTGGTGAGGACGAGGAGGCTGCCTTCTCCGACCGGGATGCGGAGGAGGGCGGGGGTGCCGTCGTCGAAGCTGGCGAGGGTGGTGGCTTCGATGAGGGCGGGGCCGGTGAGGGCGCGGTGTTTCCAGACGTGGATTTTCGAGAAGTCGCTGAATCTCGGGTCGGCGAAGGGGGCGATGATGGGGTCGGTATAGTCGAGGGCGGTGAGGAGGGCGAACTGGGGTGTGGCGGCTTCGCGGGCGGTGGCGGAGTCGCCGGTGAGGGCCTCGATCCAACGGGCGTCGGCGCGATTGCGGAGGAGCAGGAGAGCGTGGGAACCGGCGAGGAGCTGGGTGCGCAGGGGGGCGGCGGTGGGTTCGGTGAAGTCGGTGGCGATGATGGTGAAGGCGTCGTCGCGGGGTTGATTGATTGCGAGGTTGGTGGTGAAGCGGGTGGGATTGGCGAGGGCGCGGGTGAGGAAGAAGAGGAGGGCGGTGGTGTCCGTGGGGTCGTCGGTGCCGAGGTAGTCGACGGCGATTGTCGGTGGGCGAGACTGGGCGACGTAGACGGTGGCGAAGGGGGAGTCGGTGCCGGTGAGGGTGGCGGTGTAGGAGGCGGTGGTGAGGTCCGCCGGGAAGGTGATGGGGGTGGTTCCGGGGGGGATGGGGAGCTGGTGAGAGGTGATTGGTGACTGGTGATTGGTGGGGGTGAGGGTCGCGGTGTTTGCGGGGCCGGGGTTGGTGGCGATGAGGGTGATCTCGGTTTCGGTGGCGCTGGCCAGGGTGAGGGTTGGGATGGCGTCGGTGTCGTGGGGGACGCGGATGGGGTGGACGGTGACGTTTTCGGGCCAGTCGATGGTCGTGACGGCTTCGAAGTCGGCGGTTTGTTGGAAATCGCTGATCAGGTGGATCGTCGCGGGGTCGGGGCTGGCGGAGGCGGCGAGGAGGTCGTTGGCGGCGACGAGGGCTTCGCCGGGGTTGGTGGCGGCGTCGGTGGCTTCGAGGTTGGCGAGGAGGGATTCGAGATGGGCGGCGCGGTCGGGGGGCGGGATGGCGCGCCATTGCTCGAAGTCGAGGTGGGTGGTGGGGCGGCGGGCGAAGGTGATGAGGGCTAGGTCGGTGGTTGGCGGGAGGTTGGTTGTGATTTGGCGGACGGCTTCGAGGGACGGCTCGCTGGCGCTTTGCCGAGTGATGCGGCGGGACGTCGCATCCCGAACGCGGGGACGCGTGCGTTCCCCGGCGGTCATGCTGGCGGAGGTGTCGAGGAGGATGATGACTCGCTGGTTGGCTCTTGGGTCGAGGGTGGTGATGGGGTCGTTGAAGAAGGGGCGGGCGAAGGCCGCGGCTAGCAGGAGGAGGATGAGGCAGCGGAGCAGGAGGAGGGGCCAATTCTCGAGGTGACGCCGCTTGCGGAGGGTGGGGCGGTCGGGGGGGAGGAAGATCGACGCGGAGAAGGGGGTGACGTTTTTTGGGCGGTGACGGGTGAAATGGAGGATGAGGGGGATCGCTATTGCGATCCCTGCCAGGAGGAAGAATGGGGTTAGGAAGGACACGGGGGGTGTTTAGGCTTTTGGTTTGCGGCTTCGCCGTTGGGTTGGTTCGGCGATTGCAAATCGCCGCTCCTCGAGGGCGGCTGGCTAGGCTTTGTTGGACGTTCGGCGGATCCTTCGGTGGGTTTGGCGGGTTTTTAGGTATTGGTAGAGGGCGGTCGCCAAGGGTTGGTCGGTGGGGAAGAGGTGGTGGGTGATGCCGATGCGTTGGCAGAGTTGGCTTAGGGTGGTTTGGTGGGTGTTGAAGTTTTTTAGGTAGGCGTCGCGGACGGTGGTGGGGTCGGTGGGGTGGTGGGTGCCGGTCTCGAGGTCTTCGAAGATGGTGGCGTCGGCGAAGGTGAAGTTGATTTCGGCGGGGTCGAGGATTTGAAAGAGGACGACTTCGTGGCCCCGGGCCGCGAGGAGGGAGAGGCGGTGTTCGAGCGCTTCGGTGGGGACGAGGAGGTCGGAGAGGATGATGACGAGGCTGCGGCGGCGGATGAGGGCGGCGATGCGCTCGAGGGGTTGGGTGAGGTCGGTGGAGGTGCCGGAGTTGGCGCTTTCCAACGCGAGGATGAGGGCGTGGATCTGGGCGGGGCGGGTGGAGGGGGGGAGGTAATCGTGGACCTGGTCGGAGAAGGTGAGGAGGCCGGTGGCGTCGCCCTGGCCGCGGAGGTAGAGGGCGAAGGTGGCGGCGAGAGTGCGGGCGAGGTCGGCTTTGGTGTAGGTGAGAGACGTGAAGTTCATCGAGCGGCTGCGGTCGACGAGGAGGGTGCAGCTGAGGGAGGTGTCTTCTTCGTAGCGGCGGACGTAGGTGCGGTCGGAGCGGGCGTAGAGTTTCCAGTCGAGGGTGCGGATGTCGTCGCCGGGTTGGTAGTGGCGGTATTCGGCGAATTCGGCGGAGAAGCCGTGCGTGTCGCTGCGGTGGATGCCGGTCCAGAGGCCGTCGATGACGGTGCGCGCGCGGAGTTCCAGATTGCGGATGCGCATCAGGGTGGCGGGGTCGTGGGCGGCGGGCACTTGATTGGGTTTGGGTGGGTTGGTGGGTTCGTTACGTGAAGGTGAGGTGAGGAGTGTAAGTCAGAGATGTTTCGCTTCGCTCAACATGACAGGGTTTTGGATGGGGGGTTTCGTGGGGCGCGGCCGTTGGGTGGTGGCTGTGGATTTAGGGTGGAGTTAGGTTGGTTTGATTTCGGCGGTTAGGCGGGTGATGATGTTTTCGGGGGTGATGCCTTCGGCTTCGGCTCGGTAGTTGGGGAGGATGCGGTGGCGGAGGGTGGGGAGCGCTAAGTGGCGGATGTCGGCGGGGGTGACGTGGGTGCGGTCTTCGAGGAGGACGTGGGCTTTGGCTCCGAGGACGAGGAATTGGGCAGCGCGGAGGCCGGCTCCCCAGCTGACCCAGTCGTTGATGAAGGCGGGGGTGCCGGGTTGGTGGGGGCGGCTGGCGGCGGCGAGGCGGACGGCATAGCGGATGACGTCGGAGGCGATGGGGACGCGGCGGACGAGATTCTGGAAGGCGAGGAGGTCCTCGCCGGTGAAGAGGGCCTGGACGGGTTCCGGGCGGGTGGAGGTGGTCTGGGCGACGACGGTGACTTCGTCGTCTTCGGGGAGGTAGTCGATGAGGACGTCGAACATGAAGCGGTCGAGCTGGGCTTCGGGGAGGGGGTAGGTGCCTTCCATCTCGATGGGGTTCTTGGTCGCAAGGACGAAGAAGGGTGGGTCGAGGGGGTGGGTGCGTCCGCCGACGGTGACCTGGCGTTCCTGCATGGCTTCGAGGAGGGCGGACTGGGTTTTTGGCGGGGTGCGGTTGATTTCGTCGGCGAGAATGATGTTCGCGAAGATGGGGCCGGGGACGAAGGTGAGTTCGCGCTGGCCGTCGGGGGTCTCGCGGAGGATCTCGGTGCCGGTGATGTCGGCGGGCATGAGGTCGGGGGTGAATTGGATGCGCTGGAACTTCAGGTGAAAAACCCGGGCGAGGGTGCGGATGACGAGGGTCTTGGCGAGGCCGGGGGCTCCGGTGATGAGGCAGTTGCCGCCGGAGAGGAGCGCGATGAGGAGCTGATGGATGACGTCGTGCTGGCCGACGATGACCTTGGCGAGTTCGGCGCGGATCTGGGTGCGGCCGTGGAGGAGGCGTTCGAGGGTTTGTTGGTCGGTGGTCATTTTGGATGAATGGGAAATTTGAAATGAGGAATTCGAAATTGGGATGCGGGAATTCGGATTTTCACCCTCTTTCCCATAATCTTATTTTTTGTCTTCGTCTCGTTATTGAATGTCCGGCGGCGGTGCGTTTGGGAGAGCGATAAAGATTAGGATTAAGAGAAAGAGCGGCTAATGGGTTAGGACGTAGAAGACGATGTTGATGCCCATGGGGTAGGCTTGCTTCTCGGAGAATTCGTGGAAGAACCATTCGTTCTCGCCCTCGCGTTCCCAGCCGTCGCCGAGGTCGGTGTTGTGGCAGAGGAGGGCCATCATGCGGCCTTCGTCGTCGAACCAGGCTTGGTAATGCGGATCGCGTCCGTCTTTTTCCCAGGTGATGCCTTGCGAGCGGCCCTGGATGGCGGTCTCGATGTCCGGGATCTGGGGTTTGCGTTCGAGGTCGAAGACGGAGTGAAAGATCGGGTGGTCGAGGGGGAGATCGACGGGCTCGCGGTTGGGGAAAATGAGCTCGAGGTTGCGGTAGGCGTTGGCCCATTCGGATTCGCCCCAGAAGTCGTCGACGAGGAGGAATCCGCCGTTGAGAAGATAGTCGCGGAGGATTTCGACTTCGTCGGGTTGGAGGTCGAGGGTCCTTGGTTCGGCGGTGTAGACGAAGGGGTAGTCGCGGAGGGCGGGGTCGGTGACCTCGATGACGACGGGGTCGGGGTTGACGAGGATGGTGGTGAGTTGATGGAGGCGGTAGGGAAAGTTGATGTCGGCGTCGGGGAAGTCGGTGCGCCACGCGGAGTGGTTGCGGGGGCGGAGGCGGACGAAGGTGAAGGCTTCGCCGAGGAATTGGGGGTCGATCTTCCAAGTGGGGGTGCCGCCTCGGTCGGTGGTGATTTCCGGGGTGGCTTGGGTGGTTTTTGGGGGGAGGGTCGTGAGAAGGAGGAGTGCGGCTGCGCCGGTTTGGGCGAGGCGTCGGGCTGGAGCCGTAGCGGAGCGGAGACCGCCGAAGGCAACCCCGACGCGACAGGCAGGATGCCTGTTTTCCCCCGGTTCACGCTTGGCGTTCATTTTTGGAGATCTAAGAGAAGGGTTTGGGCGGCTCGGTATCTGGGGGTTTGTTCGAGGGCCTTCAGGACTTGGCGGCGGGATCGCTCCGGGTCGGTGGGGCGGAGGAATTGCGCGTAGTCGTAGCGGGTGCGGGCTTCGTCGGGTGGGCCGAGGGCGAGGAGGGCGGTGAAGGCGGAATCCCGCTGGGTCGGGGTGAGGGTTGCGTTGGCGGCACGGGAGGCGTGGGTCAATGGGTTGAGCGGGTCGATGGCGAGGAGGGCTTCGGTGATTTTGGCGGTTTCGACGGGATCGGTGGTGAGTTCGAGTTGGCGGTGGAGGGCGGGGAGGTTGCCGGCGTCGAGGGCGTTGAGGTCGGCGAGCGTCCGGCGCTCGCGGTCGGGTTGGTCGAGGTGTTTGTAGACGGTGGCCAGGAGGGCGCGGGGATTGGGGTCGTCGTGGTTGCCGGGGTAGAGGTCGACGAGGCGCTCGAGGAGGGGGCGGGCGGTGGTGTGGTCGGCGTTTTCGACGAGGTGGCGGGCGTGGGCGGTGAGGCCCCAGTAGTTGGTGGGATGGGATTGGAGCCAGGCGTCCGGGTTGTTGACGATGGCGTCCTGGTCGGATTCGGTGAGGGGCGTCCAATCGAGGTTGGGGCCGGCGGCGGTGGTGATTTCTTTGGCGTAGGCGGTGAAGCCGGCGCGGAGGTCGGGGAGCGGGGCGAGGCGGGCGGCGAGGGACTCGGCGAGCGGGCGGCGGGCGCGGAGGTCGTCGAGGACGGCGCGGAGGGAATCGAAACCGTGGGTGGCGACGATGTAGTCGACGGCGAGTGAGGAGACGTAGTAGGCGAGCGGGAAGTCGCCGGTGCGGAAGGCGGCGTCGAGCTTGTCGATGGGCGGGATTTTATCCTCGACGATGGCCTGGCGAAGGCGGGGCGTGAGGGCGAAGCCCCAGCGGGGGTCGGCCCGGCGTTCCTCGTGGACGGAGATGCCTTCGGACAGCCAACGGGGGATGCGGTGGTGGGTGTGGGTGAGCGTGACGGTGTGGGCGAATTCGTGCCAGAGGACGGCTTCCCAGTTCGCGCGGCCGAGGTTGGTGCCGGGGCCGCTGGCGGTGATCAGGGGGCCGAAGCAGACGCCGAGGAAGCCCTCGCCCCCGGGGACGCCGAAGGTGCGGATGGCGAAGTCACGCTGGTCGGCGTAGATCTCGACGGTGACGGGATTCGGGACGGCGGTGCGGTATTTTGCCGTGAGCGTGTCGCGGGCGCGGGCGAGGAGGTCGAGGGCGCGTTGGCCGTAGACGGTGGCCTGGGTCGGGTCCATGCGGAGGCGGATGCCGTCGCGTTCGAGGGTGGTGTGGCGGTCGGTGCGGTCGCGGAGTTCGAGCAGGTTGAAGGCGGCGACGTGGTAGGGGTCGGCGTCGAAGGTGGCTTCGATGAAGGGCCAGCCTTCCGGCTCGCGACCGAAGCGGAGGAGGGTGGAGCCGAGGAGGAAGTTGGTTTCGAGATTGTTGGGGTCGGCGCGGAGGGCGAGGCGGAGGAATTCGATGGCTTCGGCGGGGCGGATCTGGGCGGCGAGGGTGCGGCCGATGAGGAGGTCGGGTTCGGGGCTGCCCGGCCAGGGCGCGAGGGCGCGGGCGCGGGCGGCGGCCATGGCGGCGGAGTCGCCGGTGAGTTGGGCGATGGCGGCGGTGAGGGCGTGGGCGGCGACGTGGTGGGGATTGACGGCGAGGATTCTGGCGATGGCCGCGCGGGCTTCGTCGAATTGGTCGCGGGCGATGAGAGTTTCGGCCTGGAGCTGAAGGGCGGGGAGGTTGGTCGGATCGGCGGTGAGCGCGGCGGCGAGGGTGTCGTCGGTGGCGCGGGGGTTGGTCGGCGAGAGGGCGCGGGCGAGGCGGGCGAGGACGTCGGGGTCGGGTGCGTTGGCGGGAAGCAGGGCGAGGGCCGCGCGGTAGTGGGTCGCGGCGAGGTGGTCGTCCCGCTTGGCGAGAGCGAGGTCGCCGATGGCGATCAGCGGGGCGGGATCTTTCGGGGCCGCGGCTTTGGCGGGATCGTAGCATTGGCGGATGATCTCGCGCGGGTCGTCGCCGAGGAGGAGGCGGGCTCGGCCGAGCGCGATGAGGGAGTCGGGCGTCGCGTTGGCGAGGTCGGTCGGGTTGCGGACGGCGGCGTAGAGTTGGCCGAGGGCTCGGTCGCGCGGACGGAGGGGAGTCATCGCGTGGTGGAGCAACAGCGCCCGCTGGATCGGATGATCGGGGAAGCGGGCGGAGCGTTCGGCGGCGGCGAGGGCTTCCGGGTAGGATCCGGTGCGGAGGAGTTCGCGGACGTTGGCTTCGTCCGCCGGGAAGGTTGTCGAGTCCTGGGCGCGAGCGAAATCCGACAACGCGACTGCCGTAACGGCCAGGACGAGCGGAAGCCGGAGGGGGGGCGGGATGCGCACGGCGAGGAGTTTTGGCAGGAGATGATGCGTTTGCATAGCGAACGGTGAGCTTGATCGGGTGGTTTGTCCCGGTATGGTGCGCGGCGCATGAAGAGAATTTTTGTCACGGGCGGTGCGGGCTACATTGGTAGCATTTGCGTGGAGCAGCTTCTAGACGCGGGCCATAAGGTCGGCGTCTTCGATAATCTCACCGAAGGTCACCAGAAGGCGGTCGATTCCCGGGCACGTTTTTTCGAGGGAGACCTGAGTGACCCCAAGGTGATCGGCCTCGCGATCCAGGAATACAAGCCCGACGCCGTGATGCACTTCGCGGCGAACGCGCTGGTCGGTGAGTCGATGACGAATCCGGCGAAGTATTTTCGCAACAACGTCTGCCACGGACTCAATCTACTCGAGGCCATGATCTCGAACGACGTGCGGCGGCTCGTCTTTTCGTCGACGTGCGCGACCTTCGGGATTCCGGACCGGATGCCACTCGACGAGACATTGCCGCAGGTGCCGATCAATCCCTACGGCGAGTCGAAGTTGTTGTTCGAAAAAATTCTGCGCTGGTATGGCGAGATTCACGATCTGAAGTTCGTGGCGTTGCGGTATTTCAATGCGGCGGGGGCGAGCGAGAAATTTGGCGAGGACCACCGAATCGAGACGCACCTCATCCCGAACGTGCTCAAGGTCGCGCTCGGTCAGAAGCAGGCGGCGGAGATCTACGGGACGGATTACGACACACCCGACGGGACGTGCATTCGCGACTACATTCACATCTTCGATCTGGCCGACGCGCACATGCGGGCGCTCGATGCCGGGAAGAGCGCGTTCTACAACCTGGGAACCGGTGGTGGGACGTCGGTGCGCGAGATCATCGACACGTGCCGGGCGGTCTCCGGGAAGGACATCCCGATCGTGGAGAAGCCGCGCCGGGCTGGCGATCCGCCGCGCTTGATCGCCGCTTCGGACAAAATCCGCGCCGAACTCGGGTGGGAACCCAAGTATCAGGATATCCGGAAAATCATCGAAAGCGCCTGGGCGTGGCACTTGAAGAATCCGACCGGATACGGGGATTGATTTGCCGGGATTTTCCTTGCGCGGGGTTCTTTGCTCCGTAGCCTCGCCCTTCCGAATGATGAGGTTGCGTTGGCTGTTGGTATTGGTGTTTGGCGGGCTGTCGTCGACGGCGTCGGCCCAGTTTGGCAGCTTCGGCGATGTGCCGGTCGAGATCACTGCGGATGGCGAGACCCGGTTCGAGGGTGGCGTCGCGGTCGCCGAAGACAACGTCCAGATCCACTATCAGGACATCAGCATCTACACGGATTACGCGGAGTATAATCCCGACACGCGGGACGTCCTGCTCATTGGCGACGTCCGGATCTACACGGCGGACAATCTGCTGACGAGTCAGCGTGCGCTCTACAACCTCGAGAGCAAGCAGATCCGCGCGCTCGAGATGACGGGCGAGAGTTTTCCGCTCAAATTCCGGGCGCTCAGTCTGCAGGCTCCGTCGTTGAATCAGTTCAACGTCACGAATGCGACGTTCACGACGGACGACTCGTCCCAGCCGGATTTCCGGATCAAGGCGAAGAAGGTGCGGATCTACCCGGACTCGCGGGTCGTTTTCACGGACTCGGTCTTTTACATCGGGAATGTCCCGGTCTTCTACTTCCCTTACCTGTTCGCCTTCACGAATAACACCGGGTTCACGATCCGGCCGGGTTACGACTCGCGGGTCGGCTATTACACTCTGGTCGGCTACAGCTTCCCGATTGGGCGGAGCGGGGCGATCATCGGCACGGTGAACACGGATTACCGCACCGAGCTGGGCTTCGGCGTCGGGTTCGACGCGGACTTCAAATACGGTCTCGACGACCGGAGCTACGGAACTTTCCGCGCCTACTACGCGAACGACATCGACCCGGAGGATCGAGTCGGTGGGCGGGGCGAGCCGCCGGAGGAAGGTGAGAGCGACCGCTATCGGATCAGCTTCCAGCACCGGCTGTTCGTGACCGACGACATCTACGCGACGGCGGACATCAACGCCCTGAGCGACATCGATTTCCTCGAAGACTACTACCCGAACGAATTCCGAACCGATCCGCAGCCGGACAACTTCCTTTCGCTGACCAAGTGGAACGAATTCTACACGATCACGCTGCTGACGCGCTTCCAGGTGAACGATTTCTACGAGACGACGGAGCGACTCCCCGAGCTGGCGATCGACTTCAAGCAGCACCAGCTCTTTGGCCTGCCGATTTATTACGACGGCGAGTCCAGCGTCGGGCAATACAAGCGCGCCTTTGCGGATGGATCGATCTTCCCGGATTACGAAGCGACGCGCTTCGATACCTTTCACCAGATCTCCCACGCCCGGACGTATTTCGGCTGGCTCTCGGTGATCCCCCGGATGGGTATTCGCGGGACGTATTACAGCAAGACCGGCCGCACCGTCGCGGTGCTGAGCGATCAGCAGCAGGTTCAGATCAACAACATCCGCGGGCGTGCGGACAGTCAGCGTTCGCTGGCGGCCCAGACCGCGGCGAAGCTTTCGGAACAGGAAGCCGCGCTGGAGAATTCGCAGAATCCGGTGCAGCGGGCCCGCCTGCAGCAGTCGATCGCCGCGTTGGCGAATTCCCAGCAGGCGCAGCTCGCGACGGCCCAATCGCTGGATACTCAGGCCTCGCTCATCGAGAACGGAACCGACCTGCGCGGTCGCGAACTGCAGTCGGGAGGGGCTACGTTGCGCCCGGTCTTCAACGCTGGACTCGAAGCGTCGTTCAAGCTGTCGAAAAAATACGAGGCGATCCAGTCGCGGATGCTTGGCCTGGACGGCGTTCTGCACACGAATCAGCCCTACGTGAATTTTTCCTACGTCGAGAACCTCGGCGATTCGCGGGATCAGATTTTGCAGTTCGACCGCGTCGTACCCTCGACCGAGCCGCTGCCGCTCGATTTCCCGCAGTTCGTCGCGATCGACTCGATCGACGATTGGAGCATCGTGCGGCTGGGCAGCCGCAACCGATTCACGACCCGCCGGGGGGACAGTAATTGGGAATGGTTCGTGATCGACTCGTTCTTCGACATCAATTTCAACGACCCCTACCTCGACAACGGCGCGGGTGACGTCTCGAACGTCGTGAACCGCATCGAGTTCAAGCCGCTCCCCTGGGCGTCGTTCCGAATGGACGCGCAAACGCCGATCACCGACGACGGGTTCACCGACATCAACACGTCCATCCTGTTCATGCCGATGCGGGATCTGTTGCTTCAGTTCAGCAACCGATACATCGAGGACAACCCTTTCTTCCAGGACAGCAATCAGCTCTCCGCCTACGGTTACTACCAAGTGAATCCGCATTGGGGCGTGAGCGCGCAGGGCACCTACGAAGCCGAGGACAATCTGCTGCTCTTCCAACGGTATTCCGTCCACCGGGACCTTTCGGCGTGGATCATGTCCTTCGGCGGCGAGGTCCGGGAAAACCGGGGCGGCGACACGGAATACGGTCTCGTGTTGACCATGTCGCTCAAGGACGCGCCGCAGATTTCTCTCCCCCTCGCGTACGATCCGGCCACGACGCCCCTGGGTGGCGACGGTGCCCAGTGATCGATTTCGAGACTTCTCCCTTCTCTCAACTCACTCCATTCACATGAAACTCTGTATTATTGGTTCTGGTTACGTCGGCCTGGTCTCGGGCGCTTGCTTCGCGGAAGTCGGCCACCACGTCATCTGCGTCGACAACGACAGTCGCAAGGTCGAGATGCTGCGCTCCGGACAGATTCCGATCTACGAGCCCGGTTTGGAGGAAATCGTTACGAAGAACGTGAGTGCGGGCCGTCTCAAATTTACCGCCAGCATCGAAGAGGGAGTCGACGAGTCCGAGGTCGTCTTCATCGCGGTGCCGACGCCGCCACAGCCCGACGGCAGCGTGGATCTCTCCTACATCGAGCGGGTCGCTCGCGAGATCGCCGGCGTGCTCAAGGAGTATCGCGTGATCGTCGACAAGAGCACCGTTCCGGTGAAGACCGGCGAGAAGGTGGCCGAGACGATTCGTCGCTACAACCAGGCCGGTGCCGACTTTGACGTTGTGAGCAATCCGGAATTTCTCCGCGAAGGCTGCGCCGTGCCCGATCTCATGAATCCCGACCGCGTCGTGATCGGCTCGTCGAGCGACCGGGCGACCAACCTGATGCGCCAGATCTACGAGCCCTTCATGGCCCCGATCATCGTGACCGACGTCAACAGCGCGGAGCTGATCAAGCACGCGGCGAATTCGTTCCTCGCGCTCAAGATCTCCTACATCAACGCGGTGTCGAAGATCTGCGAGGCCAGCGGAGCCGACGTCGAGAAGGTGGCCGACGGCATCGGGTCCGACAAGCGGATCGGACGGAATTTCCTCAACGCCGGCATCGGCTACGGCGGCTCGTGTTTTCCGAAGGACATCGCGGCGTTCATCGCGATCAGCGATCAACTCGGCGTGCCGTTCACGCTGCTCAAGGAGGTCGAGAAGATCAATCGGGATCAGCGGGACCGTTTTCTGGCGAAAATCCGCGAGGCCCTCTGGGTGCTTCGCGACAAGAAAATCGCGGTGTGGGGAATCACCTTCAAGCCCGACACGGATGACGTCCGCACATCGGTCGCCGTCGACGTGATCAACGATCTGATCAAGGAAGGCGCGGACGTGACCGCCTACGATCCGAAGGGCATGGAGAAGTCGCGGGAATACAAGATGATCGAGGGCGCGAAGCTCGCGGAATCCGCGATGGCGGCAGCCGAGGGTGCCGAGGCGTTGATCATCGCGACCGAGTGGCACGAATTTGCCACCGCGAATTTCGATGAGTTGAAGAAGCGGATGCACACGCCGTTGATCTTCGATGGACGGAATCTATTCGATCCGGCGACCGTTCGTGGCCACGGCTTCACCTATCACTCGATCGGTCGGGCTTAAAGGCTCCGCTGACTGGCGGCGGGTGAGGCGCGGCTTGTGTCCGTGCGGTCGCGTCGGGGTGCGGTGCCAGCCAGAGATGCTTCGCTTCGCTCAGCATGACAGGTTTGGATTCGTTGCGGCGGGGGTCTGCCTGGTCGAGCGGGAACGGGTTGTGGCTCGGTTGCGTATCGCCTTAAAGCGAGTCGACCTCGTCGAAGCGGTCGACTCGGAAGGTACTTTTGCGTTTGCCGCTGGGGCGGACGCTGCTGGGGGGCGAGGGGGCGCGGTCTTCGTTTTTGGCGGTGCTGACCTCGGATTCATCGCTGCGGTCTTCGCTGACGACCTGGCCGTCGCCGAAGGTGTTGATGGCGATCAGCTCGCTGCGTTTGCCGCCGGGGGTCTGGCGGTGTTTGGTGATGAACTCGGTGGGGTTGTAGTAATTTTCGTAGCCCCGGCTGAAGGCGGACCGGTTCATGCCGATGTTGAGATTTTTTCGCATCTCGAAGTGGAGGTGGGCGGTGTACATGCCGCGATTCGATCCGATGGTGCCGATTTGCTCGCCGCGTTCGACCTGCTGACCGACCTTGACGTTGATGGCGTCGAGGTGAGTGTACATCGCGTCGAGGGCGACGAGATTGTTCCCTTCGAGGTAGACGTGGCGGACGATGACGGAGTTGCCCCAGCCTTTGCGCATGTCCTTGGCGAGGAGCACCATGCCGTGGGCGACGGACCAGACGGGATCGCCGAGGTCGGAATTCCCGCCGCGGATGCCGTTCCAATCCTCGCCAAGGTGGCCATTGGGGCGCATGCCGCGGGCTTTGTAGTATTTGTCGGCGTTGGGCTTGCCGACGGGGAAATCGAACCCGTCGGCGAGACGGACGCGGGCCTTTTGTTCGGTCGGCGCTCCGATCAACACTGCGACGAGTGCGAGGAGAATGATCCAGAACGGCGACTTACGCATGGGACGGAAACTTTACCCGGTGGTTTTCGGCCCTGCAAGCGCGGTGGCAACAAGGAGCGGCGTCAGTTCCCTTGGACGAGAATGACCGCCAGCGGGATGCGGAGCTGAAGTTCGTCGTCGAGGTAGACCTCGATGGAATGGAGGCCCGCTTCCTCGAAGCGCAGACCGCCGAAAACGTGCACGTTCGTGGCGTTGGCGCTCATTTCCTGGAGTTGGAAGTCGACCTGGAACTCGGCGAGTTTCGTCTGGTCGTCGGGGGCGATGATGGCGGCCCGCTGACGGAAACGGCCCTCGCCGCCGGACCAGCGTGCCCAGAGGCAGAGCTTGAAGAAAGCGATCGGGAGCGTCTGCGCGGGGATCGCCGTAATGACGCCGACGAGGGTTTGCTGACCGCTGGCCTCGGCGCGGACGTCCTCGCAGAGCACGCAGGCTTGGAGGTCGGGGAGGATGGTTGAATTTTGGATTTTCGTTTTCCGATTTTGGATTGCTCTAGAAGGTGAGCGTTCCGGTGAGAATGAGGGCGGTGACGACGATCGCCAATCCGATGCGGTAGTAACCGAAGACGGCGAGGCTGTGGCGGTTCAGGTAGTCGACCATCCATTTGACCGCGAAAAAGGCGCTGATCCAGGCGGCGATGAGGCCGAGGATGAGCGGGAGCGGGCCGAATTGCGCGAGCATTTCGCCGCCGTGCTTGAGGCCATCGTAGGCGGTCGCGGCGGTGAGGGTGAGGAGGCCGAGGAGGAAGCTGAATTCGACAGCGGCGGCGAGGTTGAGCCCGACGGCGAGGCCGCCGAGGATCGTGACGAGGCTGCGGCTCGTGCCGGGCCACATGGCGAGACACTGGATGAGGCCGATGATGACGGCTCCCTTCCAGGTGAGCTCCAGCAGCGTGGCTTTCGATCCGGGTGCGTTGGGAGTCTTCGTCGCGCGATCGCGGCGGGCGGCGACGAAGAGAATGACGATCCCGCCGATGAGCCAGGCGGCGATGGTCGGCCAGAGGCCCCAGGCGTCGCCACCGAAAAGGAATTTCTTGATTGGTTTTTCGAGGAGGAGCCCGACGATGGCGGCGGGGAAGAACGCGGCGACGACGTTCAAGCCGAGCTTGAAGCCTTCCGGATTGCGACCGAGCGCGCCTTCGGCCATCTGCCGGACGCGGCTGAAGTAGAGACCGAGAACGGCGAGGATCGCGCCGAATTGAATGCAAATCGCGAAGGCGTCCGCGGATTCATTCGACTCGATGCCGAGCAGGCGTTGGGTGAGAATGAGATGTCCGGTCGAGCTGACCGGGAGATATTCCGTGAGTCCCTCGACGAGTCCGAGGACGACGGCGTGCCACCATTCCATAACAACTCAGCTGGAGAAGAATCCGCCCGGCGAAGTCCCGGCGACTTCGGTCCGGGGGCGGGCGGTGGATCTAGATCGCGTCTTCGCCGGTCTCGTCGGTGCGGATGCGAATGGCGGTCTCGATGGGGAGGACGAAGATCTTGCCGTCGCCGATCTTGCCGGTTTTGGCGGCGCTGGCGATGGCTTCGACGGTCTTTGCGACGGTCTCGTCGCCGACGACGATCTCGAATTTGACCTTGGGGAGGAAGTCGACCGTGTATTCGCTACCGCGGTAGATCTCGGTGTGGCCCTTCTGGCGACCGAAGCCTTTGACCTCGCTGACGGTCATTCCTTCGATGCCGATTTCGGCAAGGGCTTCTTTCACGTCTTCCATCTTGAATGGTTTGATAATCGCCTCGATCTTCTTCATGGGCCAAGGTGCTACAGCGATTGGAGGTGGGTGGCAAGACGTAGATCGCGATTGATAAAAAGAAACAACCCGTGCTGAATCGCCGACCCACGTGAAGCCGCATCTCTGGAGACGTTCGTCGGTAGGAAAGTTCCTCCGGCATTTCCCTCGAATCAAACACCTGCGCGGCTCGTGGTTGCACCGGCGGGTGGGCGACCGGTTGTTGGATCCGCATCTGTGGCAGCCGGAGCGGGAGCCGATGGCGCGGGGGTTCGCGGTGGGCGGGTTCCTTTCGATGCTGCCGATCCCGTTTCAGAGTGTGCCCGCGGCGGCGATTTCCATCGTCGGTCGCATGAACGTCCCGGCGGCCTTGTTGGGGTGCTGGGTGACGAATCCGGTGACGGCCCCGTTCCTCTGGATCGTGCAATTGCAGATCGGATTTTTTCTGCTGGGTCGGGAGTCGCCGTGGCGGTTGCTGCGGGAGAATTCGGTCTGGGACGTGGTGAAGATGTCGCCGTGGCCGATGTTGGTCGGGACGGTGGTGACGGCTCCGATCGCGGCGGTGGTGTGTTATTTTTTCGCGCGAGTCGTTTACGATCTGGTGATCTTCGCAATTGCGAAAAGTGCGGAGGGTCGGAAGCGGCGCTCGCGCGAGCGGGCGGTGAAGCGGCGGGGGTGAGGAGTCAGGGAACGAGGGTGGGGACGATGCGGGGGAGGAGTTTGCGCGCGGCATTTTCGAGAGCCTCCTTGGCGGCGATGTTTTCGGCGAGGTTGACCGCGACGTCGGCCTGACTGTCGGCCAGGAGGAGGGCGCCGTCGGCGTTGCGGGTGACTTTGATCTCCACGCGGGCGAGTGACGAGACGAGGGCCCCGCGGCGGGAACCGAATTCGCTGAAGGCTTCGCCGCTGATGGTGACGTCGGGCGGGGCGGTGCTGGTGGTGGGATCGATGACTTCGAAACCGACGGCGGCGAGCAGGTTCTGGAGCTTGGTCTGGGCCGCGGGGTCGATGGTGGTCTGGCCGATGTGTTCTTCCGCGATGTCGACGGAGACCGTTGGCAGGGATTGGTTCGCGACCGCCTCGCGCAGACTTTCGATGAGCGCGGCTGGATCGGCGGGTGGAGCGGCGAGCGCCTGGCTTTGCCGCCTGATGACGTCGGCGACCTTGGGGGCGAGGGTGGCGGTGGCTTGGTCGAGGGTGCCGAGGTCGCCGAAGGGAACGACTTCGCCGAACATCCGGGTGGTCCCGGTGCCGATGATTTTGGCGACGAGGTAGTGAGTTTTGCCCGACGTGAAGAGCCGTCCGGTCACGAGGACCTTCGCGCCGGTGATCGTTCCGACGCGGGCCGCGGTGGCGGGGTCGACCGTCCCGGAGAGGCTGAGTTCCTGCTCTCCGAGGAGTTGATCGAGTTCCTGCCGCTCGACGAGAAACAGATCGGGCGAGGTCGAGAGGTGGGCGGCGAGCAGGGTGGCGACCTCGTTGCCGCGGCCTTCGAGCGCTTCGCCGGTCGTGGCAAAGTCGAGGACGGCGGCGGTGAGCGGTGCGGGCGGGGTGGGTTCCGCGTGGGCAATGAAGGACGTCAGAAGGGTGAGAGCTGGGATGAGGAATCTCATGGCTGGATGGATTGGTTGAGGATGAGGAGGAAGGTTTCTTGGGTGAGCGGGTTTGTCCCGAGGTCGGGGAGAGCTGGGAAGGTGACTCGGCGGCGGGGGCCGTCTGGAGTGACGGCGACCCGGACGCTGGCGAGGAGGTCGTCGCCCGAGCCGATGGCGAGAAGGTTGACGGGCGGATTGCGGGGTGGGGCCTCGCCCAGATCCTTGAACGCGACGCGCTCCCGTTCGAGAAACGCGCGGATCTCGGAGCTGGTTCCGAAGACGCCGAGGGGATGACGGCGAGCGAAGGTGCGGAGTCCGTCCAGGGAGTCGGACGGGTGGACGACGAGGCGGAGTTGACCGTGAGCGAGGGGAGGGTCGGTGTCCGCGGGGCCGCGGGCGGAGAAGCGGACGAGAACCTCGGTGGGGGTCGTGACGTCGGGGACGTCGAGCGGGACGGACATGGGTTGAGAGGCGGAAACGGGACCCAGGTCGGTGACGGGTCCGAGGGGCGCGGTGAGCGAGGACGAGAGCTGGGTGAGCTGCGCGAAAAGGTGGATGGGGCCGGACGCATCGATTTCGATCAAGAGGGGGACGTCACAGGAGGCTCCGCCGCGAACGTGGAGGACGGGTGGCGGGGTGTCGGGGGCGTAACGGATGCCGGGAGGCGCGCTGAGCGCGGTGGCTCCGGCGAGCAGCGCAATGGCGAGTGCCGGACGAGTGAGACGCGGGGATGTCATCGGGAAGAGGCGAGGCGTTCGGCGCGGAGCGTGGTGCCGGCAAGGGTGGCGGGGTGGTCGGGCGTCCAGATGAAGTGGTCGCTGGAGACGATGACGTCGTCGTTGTCGGCGAGCAGGAGTTCGAAGCAGAGCGGGCGTCCGGCGACCGTGACGCAGACGGTGCGACCGCTGTAGCTGAGGAT
The DNA here is from genome assembly GCA_963719495.1 of uncultured Verrucomicrobiae bacterium. Lineage (GTDB taxonomy): Bacteria > Verrucomicrobiota > Verrucomicrobiia > Chthoniobacterales > JAATET01 > CAVVKW01. The sequence continues at coordinate 220,456 of CAVRCI010000001.1, read as the reverse complement.
GCGGATGCGGTCACGCGGCGTCGAGATTTCGACGAGGAGACGTTGATCGGTCGGGGGCGTGGGCTGCTCGGCGAGGACGAGTTCGATGGCTCCGTCGCGTTCGATGACGGCTTGGAGGTGGGAGGGGAAGGATCGCTCGATTTCGAGGAGGAGGTCGCGTTGGGCGGCGACGTCCGGGTGGTGCGAGCGGGTCGGTTGGACGGCGATGAAGAAAAGGATGGCGAGGATCGCGGCGAGACCCGACGCGACCAGGGCGGGCCGACGTCGGCGAGACGGACTCGCGGCGGCGACGCCTGGCTGCGCGAGGGCGATGAGGGCGCGGTGGTGGGCGCGACCGCGGGCGGCGGGGCCGGCGGGCGGCGGGGCCGGGAGGCGAGCGAGCAGGCGATGGAGGTCGGGATCGGTCACGGGCGGGCGAGGATTTTTTTGAGTTTGCGTTTCGCGGTGAAGACCCGCCACGAGATGGTGGTCTCGGCGCAGCCGGCGACGCGGGCGGCCTCGGCGTGGGTGAGGCCTTCGTAGAAGGTGAGCACGATGGCGGCGCGAAGATCGGGGGAGAGGTTGGCGAGCGCGGCGGCGATGGGGGCGTGGTCTGGATCGGTGGGGGTGAATTGGTCGGCTTGGGCGGTGGCTTCCTCGGTAAGGCGACGGTGGCGGAGCGTGGAGCGGAGGTGGTCGGTGGCGGTGTTGTGGGCGATGCGGAAGAGCCAGCTCTTGAAATTCCCCCGAACGGTGGCGAGGGAGCGGGCGGCTTTTACGAACGTGACCTGGGCGATCTCGTCGGCGTCGGTCGCGGAATGTCCGAGGCGGTAGGCGAAGGCGTGGATCATGGGGTGGTAGCGTTTGAAGAGTTCGGTGAAGGCGTCGGAATCGCCGCGGGTGGCTCGGGAGATCCATTCGGGTTCTTCGGGGTCATCGGGCATCGTGGGTCGTTCTATCAGGTGAGACGGCGGGCCGGGCGGAATCCTTGGAACTTTCGTTGGTTTCCGGAAAAAATTGACGAAGGAGCCGGGAGTGGGGTCGGGTGGCTCGCTCGGAGTTGTCTCGAGGTCGCCGGAAAAAATCCCAAGGATCCGGGTCTCAGCGGCGTCATGGTTGCAGATTCTTTTCGTGATGGATGTTCGATTGCTGTTTTTGCTGAGTTGGTTCGGGTTGGGGTTGGCGGGTTTGTGGGCTGAGGATCGATCCCGCGTGGCGGTCGTGGCGACGACCCCGGCGGCGCTCGATGCCGCGGCTCTGGTCGAGGCGGCGTTGTCGAATGAAGCGGGGGTCGAGCTGGTTTCGCGCGACGAGATCAAGCTCGTGTTCGAGGAACGGGTCCTGAGCGCCGAGCGGCGCGATTTGGTGGCGATGGGACGGGTATTGCGAGCGGATTGGTTGGTCGGGGTCGCGGCGGTGGGCGAGGGGTGGGAGGTGTTCGCGGTCGACGCCGCGACCGGAGAGCAGGCTGGCGCGATGAGGGTCGCGGAGCTGGAGGGATTGGCCGGGGCGGTGACGGGACTGCGCCTCGAATCGAGCGAAGGGAGTGGCCGCGGGGTCAGCGTGGCGGTTGTGGAAGGCGAGGGATCGGAATTGGGTGAGGCGGGTTTCGCGGTGAGAGATTGGTGCGAGCGGCGGGGGTATCGCGGGTTGGATCGCGAGCTGACGCTGCGGGTGCTCGAGGAGCGGGAGTCGGCGGAGGCGGGGTTCCGGGCCGAGGGTGCGGACGGGATGGAGGCGTTTCCCGGGGCGGACTTTTTGGTTCGTTTGGATGGCGGCGCGGGTGGGGTGCACGTGTCGGTGACGGGTTCGCGCGGGGAGGCGCTGGGGGAAATGACAAGTCGGTTCCCGGGGGCGCGGCTGCCCCGGGTGGTGGCGGAATTTTTGGAGGAAAGGCTCGGCGAGTCGGCGGAGGACGAGCGCCCGGTGTTTCGGCAGAGGGTCGAGCCGGAAGCGTTGGAACCCTACTACCGGGGCGTGTCGCTGTTCGCGGCGGGTCGACCGTTGGAAGCGACGGCGGAGTTCCAGCGGGCCTACGAGCTGAACAGTCAATTCGTGCCGGCCTATCTCTGGGAGGCGCGGTGCTACGACGCGGTGGGACTGACGGGGTTCGCGGCGGCGATGCGGCGTTTCGTCGAGTTGGGTCTGGTGGGGCGGGGCGCGGCGGTGGGCGCAGATGCGCGACCGCGCGATGGCGTGACTTTCCTGGGGGTGACGGTGGCGGAAGGCACCGGAGGCGGCGGGGCATCGGACGCGGCGGCGACGGCGGTGGCCATGGAAGCGGTTGAGGCGTTGGCGGGACCGGAGTTGTTGTTGCCGGAGTCCCTGGGGTTGATCCGGGATGAATACGACTTGCTCGCGCGGACGAGTCACACGGAGGGGGCGCGCTGGGAAACGAGCGTGGGTTTCGTCTCGCGACGGGCGCTCCGGGGCGAATTGAGCCGGGAGGCGACCGGGCGCTGGCGGGTGGATTGGTCGCTGGTGAACACGATCTCGGGCGAGGTCGTCGGTGCGCTGACGACGGATTTGCCGACGGAGCGGAGTGGTTGGGGTGCGCTGCTCCGCGGGACGCTGCCCGATCTCGTCGCCGCCGAATCGGGCTGGGAAGAGGGGGCCACGGCTGGTCGGGTCGAAATCGATTTGCCGGCGGAGGGGGAGATTCTGGACTCGATATCGGCGGCGAAGAACCGGGCGGATCGGAACGTCCACCTACTGCAATTGCTGCTGGTGAACCCGACGCACCCCAAGGCGATCGGGATGGCACTGCGCAAGGGAAGCGACGGGAAGGATGGCCTGGACGGATTTCTCGACTTCGCGCGCCGGGATGACCTCATCGCCCGTCTGCCGGAGGACCAGCCGATGCGGGCTTGGCTGGAGTTCGAGCGGCTGCAGGCGTTTTTGCAGTGGCCGGGGAATGGTGGGCATTTCAGCGGCGAGACGATGGACGCGGTGGCGGAGTTGGGGGAGTTCAGCGCCGAAAGTTCCGGCGGTGAAGCTCATCCGGCTCGGGTGGCGGCGCGGTATTTTTGGCTCTTCGATTCGATGGCGGGGATGACGCCGGAGGTGCTGTCGGCGGAGTCGGCGGCGTTGTTGCGGCGGCTCGAAGCGCTGCCGGACGAGGCGCTGCCGAGGCGCGATAGTCTGGCGAAGCTGACGCGGACGATCCTTTACCTGGCGCGGGTGGTGGGGGGGGACGCGGACGCGCGGCGACCGGAGGACTTTTACGGGCCGGAGCGGTTTCGGGTCGAAATTTCCGACGAGGGCGAACCGCGGATCGAGTGGAACGACGTTTCGGCCATCGGGCGGTCGGCGTTTTCGCTTTTCGATGACGAGGAACTCAGGCGGGAATTCGCCTTCGCGATTGCTTTTCAGGGTCGCGGGGATCGCTTGATTCGGGTGGAGCCAGAGTGGCTGGAGCAATTTCCTCGCTGCCTGAATTTGGCGGGAACGATTGCCTACGGGGCGATGCGGTCGGCCCTCGAGTCGGTGGGTCGACCCTGGATCGGTCTGGGCCACGTGGACCCCGGCGCCCCGGCGAGGCACTGGCGGGAGATGGCGGACTACGCGGCGGACACCCTGGCCTTCTGGCTGGGGCGCGCCGAGACGCCGGAGGAATACCAGCGGGTCGAGACCTACGTGGCGTATTTCTTTCATCGCCTCTGCAATCAGCTTTTCCGGGAGGTGGTGAGCGACGAGGATTACGCGACGTGGCACGAGGATTTCCGCGCGGCGTCCCGGGTGGCCGCGGCGCGGTGTGGGGTGGCGGACCGAACGGCGCGGACGTGGGATCGCAACATGCTTGATTGGCGGGAACTGACCCGGGCGGAATCGGGCGAGCAACTGGCGGATCAGATGGACGCGGGGCCGGGGCATTTCCGGGATCGAGCGGCCTTGTTGGCGGCGGAGGAGCGGGCCTTCGAGCGGGCGATGGCGAGCCGCAAGCCCGCGGATTGGCGGCGGTGGTGGTCGCGGACGGACGGCGACGTGACGATCGGGACTTCGGCGGCGGCGTTGGCCGAGCGCATGGCGAGCGAGCGGTTGCCGGGTCTGCGACGGGTCTTTCTGGGGAGGCCCTTGTTCGATGATGATCGGGCGATGCTGGTGGATTGCGGAATCGTTTTAGCGCAGGGTCGACGGGACGCGGAGGCTGAAGCGTGGTTGCGGGAGGTGGCCGCGGCACCGATGTCGAAGGATTCGTCGGAAGCGCTCACGGAGGCCATCCGGGCGTCGGCCGATTACCACCTCGGTCGGGTGCTGCGGGTGACGGGTCAGCGCGCGGAGGCGATCACGGCGTTTCGGAGCGCGGTGAGTCGGGCGAAGGATCGAAACGTGCGGGCGTCTTATCGGATCGGGCCGAATTACCGCGATTGGATTCTCCGGGCGACGGAGAGTGGCAGCGTGGCGGCGGACGCGTTGCGGGCGCTCGAAGAGGCGCGCTTCGATCCGGAGCGGGCCCGGCTTCCGCGCGGCGTGAGCGCGGTGCGCGTGCGGACGCCGCAGCTCAACAACCCGGAGCTGACGGTTTTTTACCGGGTGCCGAGCGGGGGGGATGGCGACGACGCTCGCGGGCGTCGGGTCCTGGTCCTCGCGCCTTCGATGCAGGAAGGGGTGCTGCCGATGCTGGACGGGGAGTCGGCGTGGGCGCGCTTCGCCGACGAGAATGACCTCGTGCTGGTGGCACCGCAGTTCAACTCGGCGGACTACCCGCGACGGCTCGGTCACGCGCTCGCCGCTTATCAAAACGCGCAGTCGTGGTCGGGAGAAGCTCTGGTGCGGGCGGTGGCAAAGATCGGCGAACGGACGCCGCTGAACGACGAGCGCTGGCTTTTGCACGGCTACGGCGGCGGGGCGCAGTTCGTGCAATCGTTCTCACGGTGGAATTCGGCGCGGACGGCGGCCCTGTCGGCGCACAGCGCGTCGACGTGGGCGTGGTTGGAGGGGTTGGCGGGGCAGTGTCCGATGGGGGAACTCCGCGGGGTTCCGACTCTGGTGACGGTGGGGGAAGCCGACGACGCGGGAATCGACGATTTTAACCGGCGCGCGGCCGCCGAGCAATTCGTGACGGTGTTGCGGGCGGCGGGTTGCGAGCCGGAGTTTCGGATTCTCCCGGGGGTGGCCCATCAGCCGACGCGCGAGGTGGTGCGGATGAGTCAGGAATTTTTGGCCCGGGCGTTGCGATGAGGGCGGGGTGGGTAGGGCTGGTGGTGTTGATGGCCGGGGTGATCGGGGGCGGCGTCGGCGCGGCGGAGGTGCGGTATTTCGAATGCCCAAGCCTCGGGGAGGATCAGCGCGGTGAGTCGGCGCGATTCGGGGTTTCGTTTCCCGACGGATACGACGTGACGACGCCCGTGCCTTTGCTGTTGTGGTTCGCGGGGGGAAGGGGTGGCGCGGATCCGGCTGGGGCGGCTGGATTGGTGGACTTCGAGCGATTCGTGGTCGCGGCGATGCCGTATCCCGGTGGGGGGGCGCGACCGCTCGAGGCGTCGCAGCGAGGGCGGATGGATCGAATCTGGGAGTTCCATCTGGTGATGATCGAACGCCTTTTCGCCGAAGTGCCGAACGCGGAAACGGGGGCGCGGGTGGTCGCCGGACTGAGCAACGGAGCGCACACCGTTGGGAGTTACGTGGCGCAAGGACGGGCGGGTTTCGTGGATCGGTTCGACGCGTTCGTGATCGTCGAGGGGGGCTGTCGGGAAGAGCGGGCGGCCAAGAAACTGGATGGGAAATTTTGCTATCTGGCGTGGGGCGACGGCTACAACGGAAGTCTGGGTTTCATGCAACCGATGGTTCTGACCGCGCGAGACGCCGGACTCGAGGTGACGGCGCGAACCATGGTGGGAGTCGCGCACGGGTTTCCGGCCGGCGAGCGAGCGCGGGTGCGCCGATGGATCCAGGACGTCGTGATCGGCGACGGGGTTCCGCGTTCGAAACCTCTTTGATCAAGTCTCGGCGGCCCAGCGGAGGATTCGGCGGAGGTGGCCGTCGGCGCGGGCGAAGGCGAGGTCGATCTGGCCGAGGGCGCCGTCGAGGGGGCGGCGGAGGTGGCCGGTGACGTCGTAGAGTTCGTAGCCGCGGTCGGCCAGGTGGGCGATGACGTCGCGGGTCGTCGGGAGGCGGCGAGAGGACGAGAAGAGCGACGTCTCGAGGATGAAGAGTTCCGTGTGGCCGAAGAGGGTGGTGGCTCCGGCGAGGACTTCGAGTTCGAATCCCTGCACGTCGAGTTTGACGAGGTCGGGGTGGAAGCCGGGGTGCTCGGCGACGACCGAGTCGAGGGTGACGACGCGGGTCGGACGCTGCTGGCCGGCGTCGATTTTCTCGGGCTTCGGTTTGGGGAGGAACGACGATCCCGCGAGGTCGGGGCTGACGGTCTGGAAGAATTCGCCGGTCGCAGGACCCGCGCCGTGCGGGAGGACGGTGCAGCGGGGGACGTCGCGGGCGGTGCGGGCGAGGTCGTCGGCCATTTCCGCGAGCGGTTCGATGAGGATGAACGCGGCGTCGGGAAAAATTGGTGCCACGGCGCGCGTCCAATCGCCGCGGTGCGCTCCGACGTCGAGAATGCCGCGCGGGCGGAAGCCGCGGGCGCGCACGTCCTCGAGGAAGGACGTGAGTTCGCCGATGGGACGCTGGCGAGAACCGGGTGCGGCGGAGGCGGACTCGGGGCTGGCGGGGGCGCGGCGGCGGAAGAACATCGCGCGGAGTCTAAGCAAAAAGTCGGGGCGGAAGCCAGCCGGGCGCTTTACGTGGTCGGAGAATTCGGGATAGTGCGGGCGTGATCGAACGAGCGCTGCGTCAGAAAATCAGCCGTCGTCTGGGGTCCGAGCACGTCGTGAGCGACGCGGCTCGGCTCGCGGAATTCGCCGGCGACAAGTGGTTCGCCGCGCAGGCGCCCGATTTGGCGGTGCTGCCGGGATCGACGGCGGACGTGGCGTTCGTCCTGCGCGCGGCGCACGCTGCGGGCGTGCCGGTGACGACGCGCGGGGCGGGTTACGGTTACGTCGGTGGCTGCGTGCCGGTGCGGGGTGGGATCGTGCTTTCGACGCGGCGGATGAACCGGATCCTCGCGGTGGACGCGCGGGATTTTGTGGCCGTCGTGCAGCCCGCGGTGATCACCGGAAGGCTGCAGGCGCGGGCCAAGCGGAAGGGCCTGCTTTATCCGCCGGACCCGGCGAGCCTGGATAACTGCAGCCTTGGCGGGAACATCGCGACGAATGCGGGCGGCCCGCGGTGTTTGAAATATGGAGTCACGCGGAATTACGTGCTCGGTCTCGAGATCGTGCTGGCCGACGGGACGGTCGTGCGGATCGGTGGGCGGAATCACAAAAACAAGACCGGGTTCGATCTCATTGGAATGTTCGTGGGATCGGAGGGGATGTTGGGCGTGGTGACCGAGGCGACGTTGCGGTTGCTGCCCGATCCGCCGGCGCGGGCGGTGCTGTCGGCGGGGTTCCCGTCGATGCGGGCGGCGGCGGGGGCGGTGCAGGCGGTGTTTCGGCGGGGGTTCCTGCCGGCGGCGGTCGAGGTCGCGGACCGGTTCACGCTCGAAGCGGCGCGGGCGAATGGGGCGTTGACGCGCGTCCCGCCGGGGAACGCGCACGTGCTCATCGAGATCGACGGGCAGGTCGCCAGTCTGCTCGGCGAGACGAAGGACCTGGCCAAGCTGCTCGGCGAAAGTGGCGCGACGGAGGTCGTGACCGCGACGACGGACGCGGATTGCCGGGAGCTGTGGGCGTTGCGGCGCGGTTTTTCGATGTCGTTGCGGGCGACGGGGCTGACGAAATTGAACGAAGACATCGTCGTGCCGCGCGGGCGGTTGGTGGATCTCGTGCGGTTCGCGGAGGGGTTGGAGAAGCGGTGCGGCTACCCGATCGCGTGTTTCGGTCACGCGGGCGACGGGAACATTCACGTGAACATCATGGCCGCGGATTACGACCGTCCGGAAGTTCGGACGAAGGTACACGTCGCGCTGGACGAACTTTTTGCGAAAGTCCTCGAATGGGGTGGCGCGATCTCGGGCGAACACGGCATCGGTCTGGCGAAAAAAGATTGGTGGGATCAGGCGACCACGCCCGAGCTGCGGGCGCTCCACCAGACGATCAAGGCGGCGCTCGATCCGGCGGATAACCTGAATCCCGGGAAATTTCTCGAACGCCCGCCGACGGTATCGGTCTAAGCCCGATAGTTCCCATGACGCCGCTCGTTCTTCTCGTTGGATTTCTCGGTGCCGGGAAGACGACTTACCTCCGCTCCCTGCTCCCCGCGATGGCCGCGGAGGGATTGCAACCGCACGTGATCATCAACGATTACCAGAACGCGCGGGTCGACGCCGAGCTGCTGCGCGAGTTGACGGAGACGGTCGTGCCGATCAGCGGGAGCTGCGTGTGCTGCGGGTCACGCGACGAATTGGTCAACTCGCTCACGGCCTTCGAGCCGGGGCCGGGGCGGGTGGTCGTCGTCGAGACGAACGGGACGACGGACGCGGAGGCGCTCATCGAATTGCTCGCGCTCGAACCGGGGCTCCGGGCGCTCACGCAGCCGATTCAGCTCTCGGTGATCGACGCGAAGCGATGGCAGAAGCGCTTCTGGCACAACTCGCTCGAGCTCGAACAGGTGCGGACGGCGGCGTTTCTTCATCTGTCGCGGTGGGATGAGATCGACGAAAAGCGGCGGTCGGCTGTGGAAGTTTCCTTCGCCAAACACGCGGTCGTCGCGCCGCGGGTGGACGCCGTGGAATTCGCGAAAGAGTTGAGTGCCGTCGGGGAAAGTGTGCGTGATTCGCCCGAGCGCGGGACGACGTATCGAATCCGAAAGCCGGACGTCTCGCGGCACGCGGCGCACCATTTTTCCTCGATCCAGATCGACCTTCCGCCGGTGGTCGAGCGGCCCGTGCTGGCGGCGTTTCTCGCCGGGCTGCCGCGCGAAGTCATCCGCGTGAAGGGTCTCGCGAAGCTGGCGGATTCGCCGGAGGAATTTCACGTCTTTCAGCGGATCGAGGACGGCGGCGTCCAGTGGCTGCCGATCGGGGCCGAGTCGCGCGTGGAAGCGCCCGTCGCCGTGCTCATTGGGTCCGGGATCGACGGGACGGCACTCGAAGCCCGGGCGGGCGAGGTGTTTTGGGATTGTCGAACCGGCCCGGCTGGTTAGAACTCTGCGTCCATGAGGCGTGGTTATTCGATTCGGTCCTCCGCGGGACTTCTGGCGGCGCTCGCGCTGCTCACGGCTTGCGAAAAGCCGAAAGCTCCGACGCCCCAGCCGCCGCTCGTTCAGGTGATGACCGTCGAGACGCAGCGCGTCCCGCTCTCGCACACGTGGGTCGGCACACTGGATGGCGACGTGAACGCCGCGATCAGCGCGCAGGTGAGTGGTTATTTGCTCGAGCAGGTTTATCAAAACGGCTCGCTCGTCAAGAAAGGTGACGTCCTTTTCAAGATTGATCCGCGGCCCTTCCAGGCGACTCTCGCGCAGGCCCAGGGTGGTGCGGCGCAAGCCCTGGCGCAGCTGACCAAGGACAAGCTCAATGCCGACCGCTCGGCGGAACTCTACAAAAAAGAGGTCATCAGTCAGCAGCAATACGACGACACGCTGCAGCAATACCAGGCCAGCAAAGCGGCGGCGGACTCCGCCAACGCGGCGGTCGAACAGGCGCGGCTCAACCTCGATTTCACCAACATCGAGTCGCCCATCGACGGCATTTCGAGCATCGCGACCGCGCAGGTTGGCGACCTCGTCGGGCCCTCGACCGGCGTGCTCTCGACGGTCACGAAGGTCGATCCGATCAAGGTGAACTTCTCCGCCGCCGAGCAGGAATACATCGATTTCATCCAACAATTTTTCGACGACCCGTCGAAGTCACCCATCGGCCAGCCCGAGAAAAAGGGCGGCATGACGGCGCTCACCCTCACGCTGGCTAACGGCGACGTCTACCCGCGCACCGGCGAGTTGACGGCGGTCGACAGCACGGTGAACGCCGGAACGGGATCGCTCTCGCTCCAAGGCATCTTTCCGAATCCCGGCAATCTCCTGCGCCCCGGCCAATTCGGTCTCGTGACGGCGGTCACCAAGGTCCTGCCCGACGGCATCGCGATCCCGCAGCGCGCCGTCGGTGATCTGCAGGGGATCAGCCGGGTCGGAGTGATCGGGGAGGGCAACAAAGTGACGCTCAAAGCCGTGACGACCGGGCCCACGGTCGGGAGCCTTCAAGTGATCGAAGAGGGGCTGGTCGCGGGTGACGTGGTCGTCGTGGAAGGATTGCAAAAAATCAAGGACGGCGCGGTCGTCCGAACCGAGCCCTACGAGGAAGACCCCGCGGAGAAGGGTTCGCTCGACGAAGCCGAGCCGAGCCAGGCCGGCCCGACCCTCGAGCCGGACGCGACGCCCGCCCCATCGCCCGCGCCCGCCGCGAGCGCGACGCCCGCCGCGACCGCCACGTCGACCCCCGCCCCGGCGAACTGATGTCGCGGTTTTTCATCAACCGGCCGATCGTCGCGATCGTCATCTCGATCATCCTCGTGATCCTCGGGTTGGTGAGCCTGCTCGGGCTGCCCATCGCGCAGTTTCCGAACATCGTGCCGCCGCAGATCCAGGTCGCGACGACCTACGTGGGGGCCGACGCTCTCACGGTCGAATCCTCGGTCGCCACGCCGATCGAGCAGCAGGTCAACGGCGTGCAGGACATGGAATACATGTATTCCGTGAACTCGAACAACGGGCAGATGACGCTCAACGTGTTCTTCGGCGTCGAGACCGACAGCACGACCGACCAGATCCTCACCCAGATGCGGCAGAATCAGGCCACGTCGCAGTTGCCGACCGACGTGCGGAATTTCGGCGTGACCGTCAATCAGGCGACGTCCGCGCCGCTCCTCATCTTCGCGCTCTACTCGCCCGACTCGACCTACGACGCGACGTTCCTCGCGAACTACGCCTACATCAATCTCACGAACGACCTCGCCCGCGTGAACGGCGTCGGCAACGTGAACGTCTTCGGCGCCGGGCAATACGCGATGCGCTTCTGGGTGCGACCCGACGCGCTCGCGAAGTTGAACATCACCGTTCAGGAAATCGTGAGCGCCGTGAACGCGCAGAACACCGTGAATCCCGCGGGTCAAATCGGCGGCTCGCCCGTGCCGGCGGGGCAGGAGTTCACGTATTCCGTGATCGCGCAGGGCCGGCTGGTGACGGAGGAGGAATTCGGCGGCATCGTCATTCGCGAGGAAGCCGACGGCTCGAACGTCACGCTCGCCGACGTCGCGCGAATCGAACTCGGCGCTCAGAATTACGCGATTCAGGGCCGCTTCGACGGCAAGCCTTCGGCCGTCATCGCACTCTACCAGCAGGCCGGGTCGAACGCCCTCGACGCGGCGGCGGAGGCTCGGAAGATCATGGCGGAGGCGGCGCTCGGCTTCCCGGTCGGACTCGAATACAAAGTCGCGCTCGATACCACGCTCGCGGTCACCGAGAGCATGCGTGACATCGTGAAGACGCTCTTCGAGGCGATCGTTCTCGTCATCATCGTCGTCTTCATTTTCCTCCAGGGCTGGAGGGCGACGCTCATCCCGCTGATCGCCGTGCCGGTGTCCCTGATCGGGACGTTCGCGTTCTTCCCGGTGTTTGGATTTTCCGTGAACACGCTGTCGATGTTTGGGCTCGTGCTCGCGATCGGGTTGGTGGTGGACGACGCCATCGTCGTCGTCGAGGCCGTCGAGCAGCACATCGAGCGTGGGATGTCGCCGCGCGACGCGGCGTTCAAGGCCGTCGGCGAGGTGCAGGGGCCGGTGGTCGCGACCGCGCTCGTGATGATCGCGGTTTTTGTGCCGACGATCTTCATCCCGGGGATTACCGGCGAGATGTATCAGCAGTTTGCGGTCACCATCGCGGTCTCGGTCGCGATCTCGGCCTTCAACGCGCTGTCTCTCAGCCCCGCGCTCGCGGCGATGCTGCTCAAGCCGAAGACGGAGTCCAACGGCTGGCTGGCGAAGTTTTTCCGACTCTTCAACCGGGGGTTCGGTCGGGTGACCGACGGTTACGTCAAGACGTCGGGTCTGCTCATCCGCAAGTGCGTGATCACGCTCATCGGGCTGGCGATTCTCGTTGGCGGCACGGTCGTGATGGGTTGGAAGCTGCCTCCGGGCTTCATCCCGAACGACGACCAGGGTTACGTCTTCGGGCTCGCGCAGTTGCCGAACGCGTCGTCGCTGCAACGCACCGGCGAAGTTGCGACGGATCTCGAAGCGATCATCGAAAAGACGCCGGGCGTCGAGTCGGTGACGACCGTGCTGGGCTACGATCTCATGAGTCAGGTCACGATGACCTACAGCGCGTTCTTCTTCATCACGCTCGAGGAATGGGGCGAGCGCCACACGAAGGACACGCAGGTGCCCGCGATCCTGCAGCACATCAACCGCGAGTTCTCGCAGGTGCCGGGCGCGATGGCTTTCGCGTTTCCGCCGCCCGCGATTCCGGGCATCGGCACGTCGGGCGGCGCGACGTTCATCCTGCAGGATCGTTCGGGTGGATCGGTCGAGTTCCTCGCCGAGCAGACGCAGAATTTCCTCGAGGCGGCGGAGAAGCGACCGGAGCTTTCGCGCGTGACGACGACGTTGTTGCCGTCCGTGCCGCAGCTCGGCGTCGAGGTCGACGTCCAGAAGGTGCTCAAGCAGGGCGTCCAGATCGAGTCGGTTTACCAGACGTTGCAGGCGTTTCTCGGCGGCGTTTTCATCAATTACTTCAACCGCTTCGGTCTCCAGTGGCAGGTCTACCTCGCGGCGGATGGGGATTTCCGAAATTCGATGGACAACCTCGGCTTGTTCTACGTGCGCAACGATCAGGGCGACCCGGTGCCGCTGAGCGCGCTCGTGAACGTCGAACCGCGGATGGGGCCGGAATTCACGATGCGCTACAACATGTATCGGTCGGCGCAGATCAACGCGACGAGCGCGCCGGGCTACAGCAGCGGACAGGCGATGACGGCGCTCGAGGAGGTCTTCGCCGCGACGATGCCGACGGAGATGGGCTACGATTATTCGGGGATGTCTTTCCAGGAGCAACAGGCGGCGCAGGGCGTGTCGCCGGGCGTGATCTTCGGGTTGTCGCTGCTGTTCGTGTTTTTGATCATGGCCGCGCAATACGAGAGCTGGAGTCTCCCGTTCAGCGTCTTGATGGCCACGCCGGTGGCGGTCTTTGGCGCGTTCGCGGCGCTGCTGCTGCGGCGGTTCGAGGCCGGGTTTTACGAGAACGACGTCTACACGCAGATCGGGTTGGTGATGTTGATCGGTTTGAGCGCGAAGAACGCAATCCTGATCGTCGAGTTCGCGAAGGCCGAATTGGAGAAGGGGAAATCGATCTACGACGCGGCGCTGGCGGGGGCGAAGCTGCGGCTGCGGCCGATTTTAATGACCGCGTTCGCGTTTATCCTGGGCTGCGTGCCGCTGTGGATCGCGACGGGGTCGGGCGCGGTGTCACGGCGGATTCTCGGGACGGCGGTCATCGGCGGGATGTTGGCGTCGACGCTGATTGGGATCTTTCTGGTGCCGGTGGCGTTCTACGTGGTCGAGAAATTGGTGGAAAAGCGGAGGAAGAATACAGAACCACGGATGGACGCGAATGGACGCGAATCGGAAAAAATTTCGACCTGATCATTCGAAGCTATTCGCGTGAATTCGCGTCCATTCGCGGTTAGAGACTCATTCGTTCACGAGCTGAACGCCGAGGGCGGTCAGGACGGCGAAGAGGGTGATCCAGGGGATGGCGCCGAGGGCTAGGGCGGTGGCGAGCCGCCACTTCGGGGCGCCGAGCGTGAGGCCGACGAGGAAACCGGCTTGGGGGCCGATGGAGACGGGGGCAAGCAAGGCGAGGGCCCAGAGGCCGAAGCGGTCCCACATCCGGTAGAGTCGCTTGGAGCGGTCGGGTGTTTTCGACACCTTCAGCTTTCGCATGAGCCAGTCGCGGAGACCGTCGCCGGCGAGGAGAACGACGGACGCGCCGGCGGCGTATCCGGTCCACGCAATGATCGCGGTGACGACGATCGGGAGTCCGAAGCCCACTCCCGCGGGCATGGCTCCGACGAGGTAGAGAAAGCCGAGGCACCAGACTGTGGCAATTCCTAGGAGCGTTTGCATCGCGCTGTTCGAGCGGGTTGCGGACGGTTGCGCAAGATCTCAGATTGGCGTCGCGGGCGAATCGAAGTGGAAGAGGCGGTCGGCGAGGTCGTTGAGGGCGAGACGGGCGTCGTGGAAGCCGGCGGCGAGTTCTTCGAAGATATGATCCAATTCGAAGCGGCGGGCGTCGCGGTGACCGGCGGCGGCGTGGAAACTCGAGCTGCCGAGGCTTTCGTAGAACGAGAGGTCGGGCGCACCGCGTTGGGCGCGCTTGTCGATATTGTTGGCGAAGACGCCGGAGAGGAAGAGGGCGGAATTCGCGAGGTGCGCGCGGAGCCGGAACGCCTCGGCGGGCGTGGCCTCGCGGAGGGCGATCAGGAGATCGGATAGGTAGGGGGCGGGTGTGGCGGCGGATCCCCGGCCGGTGTGCGAGTAGGCCTCGAGCATAGCCGCGATGTAGTCGGCGGCGTCGCGGCTGGAGACGCTGGTATTTTTCAGAACCTTCCGGCAGAGGACGTAGAAGTAGAGGTGCGACGAGATGCGGAGGGTGTCGACGGAGTCGAGGATTGCGTCGGAAAGGGCGTCGTGTTCGAGGACTTCATCGCGGCTGTCGGCGTCGAGGAGGAGGTCGGCGAGCGAGACCGCGTCGCGGGGCGAGTGGCTGAGCGAGCGGACGATAAAATCGAAATCATCCGCGGTGAACCGGGCACGACAATTGGCGTGAATCATTCCGGGACCTATGGGCGAGCAGCGCGCGTGCCAGGGGGGCGGGGTTCCGAGGCGCCCGGCTGCGGGGGTGTGATCGAAAGCGCGTCCTGATCGGAAGAAGAATCTTGTGAACGCGACGAACGTCTGACCGAGGGGACGCCAGGAGGCTGGCGACGAGTCCGTGGAAGATCGCCACGGCCCAAGGCCTCGCAGCATCGGGTCTCCCGCCTCATCCAGACGCCCCCCCCCAATTCCCGCGGAGTCTACCGATAAAACGTAACGGCCGTTACGTTTTATCGGGAGCGGATTCATTCGTTCGTTCGTTCGTTCGCCACTCCCTGTTCGGGGACCCCCGGATCCTCGGCCCTCCGATGGGCAAGCTCCGGCTCGCCAGCGGTAAGGCCCGGGCTTTACCGAGGACCTTGTTGATCACACCCCGGCTGCGGGGACGGTTTTGCGTTGGATTGCTGGGTGGGGACGGGGAAGATTCGGGCGTGAGGATTGTGCGGATGGATCGGCGGGCGGAGTGGGCGGCGCGGTTGGCTTCGTGGCACGGGGCGGAGTGGGGTCACCTTTACGAAGATTGGAACGCGGGCGTGGCGTTGCGGGAATTTTTGTCGGAGCCGGACGACGGGCTGCCGGTGACGTTCGTCGCGCTGGACGGGGATCGGGTGATCGGGTCGGTGAGCGTCGTTTTCGGGGATTTACCGGGCGCGCCGCCGGAATGGAATCCGTGGGTGGCGAGTCTCATCGTCGACGCGGAGTGGCGTGGCGGCGGCGTGGGGACGGAATTGATTGCGCGGGCGGTGGACGCGGCGCGGGAGGCGGGTCACGCGGAGATCTGGTGTCTTACGGAAGAACGGCAATCGCTGTTCGCACGGAGTGGGTTCGAACGGGTGGAGGAGTCGACGGCCAATGGGTGGGCTGTTACGGTGATGCGACGGGGCTTCGCGTGATTGGTGGCTCGTGATTGGTGAGTGGTGGAACTCAGTCGGCTCTCTCGCTTTGCTCGAAATTGCCGGGTGATGCGGCGGGACGCCGCATCTCGCACGCGGGACGCGTGCGTTCCCCATCCTACCGGGCTAGGATCGTTTCTACCGCTTCCGTGACTTCTTCGGCGGTGATGGCTTCCATGCAGCGGAAGTCGAGCGGGCAATTTCTTTGGTAGCAGGGGGAGCATTCGACCTGGTGGCGGATGACGATGTGATGGTCGCCGAGAGGGCCGGTGAGGAGGGGCTCGGTGCTGCCGAAGAGGGCGACGCAGGGGACGCCGAGGCTGGCGGCGAGGTGCATGGTGCCGGTGTCGTTGGTGACGAGGACGTGCAGGCGGGCGAGTTCCTTGAGAAGTTGCGCCAAGGTGGTGCGGCCGGTGAGGTCTTCGACTTTGCCGTCGAAGCCCTGAATGATGTCGCGGGCGACGGGGGCATCGGCGTCGGTGCCGACGATGACGAAGGTGGCGTCGGGGTGCTTTTCGGCGAGCGATTGCATGACCTTGCGGAAACGGGTTGGATACCAGCGCTTGGCGGGGCCGTATTCGGCGCCGGGGCAGAGGCCGATGCGGAACGGGCCTTCGGGCCGGGGCGCGGCCGGCATCGAGAGTTCGCCCCGCTCGGCTCCCACGCTGTCGGCCATGCGGAGGTAGTGGTAGGCCTGGTGCCGGGGCCACATGCGGTTTTTTGCCGGGCGGACGATCTGGTTGAGCATCCAGCGGCGGCTTTCGCCTTCGTAGCCGACGCGGCGGCGGATGCCCCCAAGCCAGGCTTCGAGCGCGGTGCGGGAGGAATTTGGGAAAATGATGGCGACGTCGAAGCGGCCGCGGATGCGCATGGCAACCTTGAACACGCCGGCGTCGGAAGGGACGGCGATGACGTCGTGCACGCCGGGGACCGTGCGCCAGAAGTCGGCGAGTTTTTCCCGCGTGAGGATGGTGACGCGGGCGTCGGGTCGGCCCGCGGCGATGGCGCGGACGGCGGGGCTGCTCATGACGGCATCGCCGAGCCAATTGCTGGAGCGAATGAGGATGCGGAAGGGTTTCAAGGTCGCGGGATCGGTGTCGGGGGGAAGGTAAACGCCGCGTTTGGCGCGCGCGAGGAGGAAGTCGGGGTGGGGAACTTTCCAGCGGTTGTGGACCCAGAACCAGTCGGCGGGCGACTCGCGGATCTGGGATTCGAGCGCGGCGTTCACGTCGGCGGTGAGCTGCTCGGAATTCTCCGGATCGTAGGGGATGGCGGGTCGGGCGGAGATGCGCCAACGGGCGAAGCCGGCGGTGAAGACGGCCATCGGGACGATGGGCGCGCCGGTGCGGCAGGCGAGGGAGGCGGCGAGGGGAGAGGTGGAGGCGAGGGCGTTGAAGAAGGGGGTCCAGAGGCCGGAGTCGCCGGCATGCTGGTCGACGAGGATGGCGACGAGGTTGCCTTCGCGGAGGAAGCCGAGGGCTTTGTTGAGGCCGCGTTTGCGGTCGAAGGTGGCGGTGCCCTTCGCGCGGCGGTCGCGGTTGATGAGGTCGTCGAGCTGTTTGTTGCGCAGGGATTGGTAGACGGTGGCGGTCTTCCAGGGGCGGGCGTGGAAATTCGCCTGGGCGAAGAGTTCCCAGTTGCCGATGTGGGAGATCGCGAGGACGAGGCCTTTGCCGGCGGCGAGGGCGTCGGTGACGTGCTCGAGGCCTTCGATGGTGTGATGGCGTCGGAGCTGGTCCTCGGTCATGGCCGCGACCTTGAACGCTGAGCAGGCGTTGGCTCCGAGGGTGGTGAAGTGGCGGAAGGTGAGGCGGCGCAGCTCGGCGGGGGATTTTTCTCCGGCAAAGGCTTTGGCGAGATTGGCGTGGGCGAGTCGGCGGTAGGGGACGACGAGGAGCCAGAGGGTGGCACCGATCGCCTGGCCGAGCGCGAAGCAGACGGGGAGGGGGAGGGCGCGAATCGTGGTGACGACGGCGAGTGCGAATGCGTAAATGACCCGTTCCATGAAGAGAGATGCGGTCGGGGACATTAGGCGGGACGGAACGGGGACGGGAAGGAATTCCGGATCAGGGGGCGGCGTGGTGATGCCGGGATCGACGATCGGGTTGCTGGGTGGTGGTCAGCTCGGGCGGATGTTTGCGCTAGAGGCGAAGCGGTTGGGCTACCGGGTGCGGGTGTTCGAGCCGACGCCGGACTCGCCGGCGGGGCAGGTGGCGGACGAGCAGGTGGCGGCGGCTTGGTCGGACGTCGAGGCATTGCGGAAATTTGGCCGCGAGGTGGACGTGGTGACCTACGAATTCGAAAACATCCCCGTGGCGGCGATCGAGGCGGTGAGCGAGGGGTGCGAGGTTTTTCCCGGGGCGCGGGTCTTGCACGTCTGTCAGAACCGCGAGCGGGAGAAGGTGTTCCTGCGCGAGAATGGGATCGCGTGCGCGCCGTTTTGGGTCGTGGCTTCGGCGGACGAATTGGCGGTGGCGATGACCGAACTCGGTGAGCGCGGCGGGGTGCTCAAGACGGCGGAGTCGGGTTACGATGGGAAGGGGCAGGTGCGCGTGCTGGCCGGGGCCGACGCGGCGGAGGTGTGGACGCGGTTGGGCGCGGAGCGGGCGGTGCTGGAGGGCTGGGTCGAGTTCGAGAAGGAATTTTCGATCATCTGTGCGCGCGGTCGCGACGGGGAGGTGAGCGTTTTTCCGCTGAGCGAGAACGAGCACCAGAACCACATTTTGGATCGCTCGATCGTACCAGCGCGGATCCCGGCGGCGGCGGCGGTCGCGGGACGGGAAATCGCGGCTAAGATCCTGGATCGGTTGGAAGTGGTCGGCGTGATCGCGGTGGAGTGTTTTTTGCTGCCGGACGGTGGCGTGCTCGTGAACGAGATGGCGCCGAGGCCGCACAATTCGGGGCACTATTCGTTCGACGCCTGCGTGACGAGTCAGTTCGAGCAACAGCTGCGGGCGGTGTGCGGTTTGCCGCTTGGATCGGTCGATTTGCTGACTCCGGCGGTGATGGTGAATCTGTTGGGCGACCGTTGGGCGGACGGCGAGCCGGATTGGAGCCTGCTGCTGCGTGACCCGGACGTGAAGCTGCACCTCTACGGCAAGACGGAGCCGCGACCGGGCCGAAAAATGGGGCACCTCTGCCGGCTCGGCGTCACGGCATTGGCCAGCCTCGTCGATTGGGACAAAGTCGAAGCGGCTCCAGGCCCCAAACCGTGGAGCCTCCGCGCAAAGGTCGACTAGCCAGGACTTCGGGGCGCGCCGATCAAGTTTTCACTCGGGACGGCCTCGACTGATGGCGTATCATCCCCCCATGCCGGAGCGCAATTCTCGAACGATCAAGGTGAAGACGCCGTGGGGCCTGGTGGTGTCGGCGGTGGCGATGGGCGTCCTGGTGCTGGCGGGGATTGTTTTCGCCCTCTGGATGAGCAGTCAGGGTGTCGTTGCCGCGCGGATGACGGGGACGGTCGTGGCGAAGGAATTCGTGCCGCAGGCGGAGGAGCAGATCACTTTCGGCGAAGATGGTTTGAAGACCGGCAAAAAGGCGGGCGAATACATTCTCACGGTCGACGTGCCGCAGACGGACGGACCGCCGGAGCCGTTCAACGTCTGGCTGGGCAAGGCGCAATACGACGCGGTCGAGGTCGGCGATTCGTTCGACGTCGGGCCACTCCTGGTGAAGTGAAAACGTCGATTTGGCTGTCGGCGGTGGTTTCGCTCGGCTGCTGAAAATTTCCCGCTTGTCGATCAAGTCCCCGCGCAACAGGCTTGCGCAATGAACCGATTGAGTCGCATTTCGGGTGGAATTTCGCTGCTGTTATTGACCGTTTTCGCGGCATCGGGTCAGCGATTGGGGGATGAATGGACGGGGCGGCGCGGAGATCTGACCCCGGGATTGTCCTACATCGCCGCCACGCAGACGGGGACGGGACGAATCATCGCGGTGAGCTCCGGCGGCGGGCTCATGATCAGCGACGACAATGGATCGAATTGGAAATTCCGTGAGATCCGGGTCGACGGGTCGCGGGTGAGCGGCGGCGTCTCCGCGATTCAGGCCTTCGGCGGTGCGACGAGCGTGGTGGCCCTGGCGTCGGTGATGACCGACGCGCCGGGCGGGCGGTTTGCCTTTGCGGCGAAGACGACCGTGCTCCGCAGCAGTGACAATGGCGAGACGTGGACAAGTCAGCCATTCCCGTTCGACACGGCGGATTTCCTCGGATTCACCTTCTACGGAGTCAATCTGACCGGGCTGCACGTGAGTCCGACCGGCGAGTTGATCGCCTACGGGACGACGACGGTGAGCAATCAACTCTTCAGCTACTGGAGTCTTGGCGGTCTGATCTACCGGAGCTCGAATGGCTCGACGTGGACCCAGGCGAAATTTGCGTTCGGTCCGTTGTCGAAGGTCGCGAACGCGGGGGGGCGGATGGTGGCCACGGGTTTGTCGACCGCTTTGGACAGCGCGGATGGCTCGGGCTGGAATGGTTACACGATGTCGAATGCGTCGATCTCCGACAGCTCGGGGAATCAGCTTTCGTTCGAAAATCGGCGTGCGCTCTGGCTGCTGGACGTCGTCGTGCAGGGCGGGAATTACGTGGCCCAGGCGGCGCAATTCATTCCGAAGGATGGGTTCATCGACACGGGACGGGTCGATGCGATCTATTCGCTCGTCTCGCCAAATCCTTTCGATGGCGCTCGTTCCTGGACGGCCTACGCGCAGCCCCGGATCTACGGAGATTCGTTCGGGACCAGTAGTGGAATCGCGGCGGTCGGGCAGGGTGCCTACCGCACCACTTCGGGCCAGACCTGGAGCGTGGCCGATGCGACGGTGCGCGCGCGGGGAGCGACCGTGCAGACGGGAGCGTCGTCGCTGGTGGCGGTCGGAACGAGCGAGTCGGCGTGGCGGAGCACGGACTCCGGCAGTTCGTGGACGAAAACCTGGGACCCCGGGGTGGGGCCGGATTTGAGGGTCATCGGGAGATTCGGTGGGGTCGTCTTCGCGACTGCCAATGATGGGATCTGGGCCAGCTTGGACAATGGTCTGACGTGGGAGCTGCGGGCTCCGGGCGAGAACGGATTTGGGATGGTCGAGATCGGCGGACGTCTGGTTCACCCGGGTGTCGGGACGCAGTCGGTTCGGGTGAGTGACGACCTGGGATTCACTTGGCAAACGCGAAACGTGGGCGGCGACTCCTCGTCCGGGGGCTTCTTTTTCACGGAGACAGCGACGGGTCGACTGGTGATGGCGGCGGTGGGGAAAAACGCCAGCAATCGGGGTGTTTTTCACGTCAGCGACGACAATGGGGAGACTTGGGCACCGCGCGTCGCGGGGCTCGGCTTCAACGAGACGCCGCGAGCGATCGTGACCTCCACGAGCGGCGTGATCGTTGTGCCCACGAACACCTTCGCGTCGTTCAATCCGAGCCTGGTGATCAGCAACGACAATGGCGAGACCTGGACCCGGAGTGCCGTCCTCCAATCACTCGCTGGCCTGGACGGAGTGTCCGGCGATCCCGCGACAAAGGTGCTCGAGGTCAGACGCGCCCGTGCCAGCTCGACGGGCCGCATTCTCCTGCTGGGTCGGGACGAGATCCTGACCAGTGACGACGACGGCGACTCATGGAGAGTGCGGGTGAATCTGAGCGAGGAGCAGGTGGAAGACGGATTTTTCAATTGGAACATCTGGGACGTTGTTCAGTCGGGGTCGCGCTGGCTGGCGATTGGTTCCTACCGGACGCCGTCTCCGTCCAACGTGAACAAGGTCTTTGCGCTGACCAGTGCCGACGATGGAGCGACCTGGAAGCGGGTCATCGTTCCGACCAATCAGGGGGGGACGGTCTTCCAGACTTTAGCCGTCGGGGCCGACGGTCGAGTCGTGGCGGGTGGCACGAATGGCGCGATTTTCTCGACGGACCTCGCGGCTCCGCCGCCGCCGAAGGGTCCGTTGGTCACGGTGCGGGAGGGAACGACCGGACAGATCGAGATCGCCCGTCCGCCGGTGCCGGGAGAGGTCACCGCGACTTTCGGAGCGATTCAGAAAACCGCGATCGCGGGCACGGACTACGTCGCGACCAGTGGGGAGCTGACGTGGGTGGACGGCGACGAACTCCCGAAAACGATCGCTCTCGAGACCATCGACAACGGGAGGTCCATCCCGGAGCGCATCCTCGCCCTTCAAATCACGTTCGAGACCTCGGACGTCAAGGGCCAGGACGAGATCGAAGTGTCCATCATCGACAACGAAGGCGGGTCGGGGCCGGGGATCGAACTCGAAGGACAGACTGCGCTCGACACGTCGGAGCAGGGCGCCTCGGCAACGCTCAAGCTGGCTCTGACCTTCCGCCCGTCGGCGGATGTCACGCTGACGGTCAGCGGGCTCGATCCCACCGAAGGTCGGCTGTCGGCCACGTCGTTCGTTTTCACGCCCGATAATTGGAATTTTCAACAAATGCTGGTCATCACCGGGGAGGACGACGCCGAGCCCGACGGCGATCGAGCCTACGATTTGCGGATCACGGCGAGCAGCGCGGACTCGGCTTACGCGAATCTGTTGTCGGAAGTGGTCTCGGTGTTGAACTTTGGTGACGAGCCGTATGACCAGAACTACGAGCCGGTCGCGGCGGCCCCGCCGGTGCCCGTAACGCCCGTGCCGACGGTTGCGCCTTCCGTGGACGCGCCTCGGAGGGTCATCGGCAAGCGCGGGAAAGCGAAGATCAAGGGGACGCTGACCGGCGACATCGTGCGAATCGAAGTGAAGGCCGGGAAGGGTGGGTTCAAAAACGCCAAACTCCGCGGCAATCGATTCATCTACCGGGCGCGGAAACTGCCGGATCGGAGGAAGGTCATCGCGAAAGTCCGGGCGACCACGGCGGACGGACAGCGCATCGTCGAAAAGGTGAAAATCATCTTCAAGCCGCAGCGCTGACGCGCCTTTGCCCCTGAGTCGAGGCGGCTCGGGCGGATTCGTCCGAGCTGATTTTGAACGACTTGGCCGGGCGCTTGTCTGAATTTCCGCGACGGGCGAAGGTCCCCGCGAGAGTCTTACCCCTTATTTATGAGTAGTGTCACAACGCAGGAACTGAATCGAGAAGTCCAGGAGACGAGTCAATGGGTGCAGCCGCTGCTGCGGGAAATCGGGAAGGTGGTGGTGGGTCAGAGCGTGCTCGTCGAGCGCCTGCTCGTCGGGCTGCTCACCAATGGCCACGTGCTCCTCGAGGGCGTGCCGGGATTGGCGAAGACGCTCACGGTGCGCACGCTGGCTTCGAGCATCAACACGGGATTTCAGCGGCTGCAGTTCACTCCCGATCTGCTGCCGGCGGATTTGATCGGCACGCTGATCTACAATCAGCGCGACGGCGAATTCAGCACAAAGCTGGGTCCGATTTTTTCAAATCTGATCCTGGCCGACGAAATCAACCGCGCTCCGGCGAAGGTCCAGAGCGCGCTGCTCGAGGCGATGCAGGAGCGGCAGGTGACCATCGGCGAGAAGACGTTCAAATTGCCGGATCCGTTCCTGGTGCTGGCAACGCAGAACCCGATCGAGCAGGAGGGGACTTATCAACTGCCGGAGGCGCAGCTCGACCGGTTCATGCTCAAGGTGAACGTGGGTTATCCAACGCGCACGGAGGAGCGGGCGATCCTGGACGCGATGGCGACGTCGGCTCCAAAGCTGGACGTGAACGCCCTGGTCGAGCCGGAGCAGATCATCCGGGCGCGCGAGACGGTGAACGCGATCTTCGTCGACGACCGGGTGAAGGATTACATCGTCGACATCGTCTGGGCGACCCGGGACCCGAGATCGTTCAAGTTGAATCTGGACGGAATGATCCGCTACGGCGCGTCGCCGCGCGCGACGATCTTCCTGACGCTCGCCGCGAAGGCGAACGCGTATCTGGCGGGCCGGGGCTACGTGACGCCGCAGGACGTGAAGAGCATCGGGCTGGACATCCTGAGGCATCGCGTGGCCGTGAGCTACGAGGCGGAGGCGGAGGAGGTGACGAGCGAGATGATCGTGGAGAAGATCTTCGCGGGGATTCCGGTGCCGTGAGGCTGGTTACAGCCGTGATTGGTGAATGGTGAATGGTGAATGGTGGGGGTTCGATGGCAGTTGCTAAGTCGTTTTTGGATTTGATCGTTTATCAGGCTGCTCGGGACGGTGCTCACCGGATCTTCGAGATTACGAAAGTCTTTCCGCGAGATGAGCGCTTTTCGATGACGGGTCAGGTTCGGCGAAGCTCGCGAGCCGTCGGAGCGATGATCGCCGAGGCTTGGGGACGACGGAGATACGTCAAAGTCTTCATCAGTAAGCTGGACGAGGCATTAGGCGAAGCGAATGAAACGCAGGCGTGGATCGATCACGCGAGGCTCGATGGCTACCTGACGGACGAGCAGTTTGCACCCCTCCTTGACCACTACCAACGCCTGGGCGGTCGGCTTTGTCGTATGATGGATCGTGCGGATGATTTCTGCAAAAACGCCCCCGACACTGATTATCGTTCCGTGGTCCAGGAAGACTTTAGCGAGGAGGCATTCCCACCATTCACCGTTCACCATTCCCCATTCACGAACCCGAAGTGAACGACCCCAAGGAAATCCTCAAAAAGATCCGGAGGCTCGAGCTGCGCACGCGGCGGCTGGTCGAAGCTTCCTTTGCGGGGGCTTATCAGAGCGTGTTCAAGGGGCGGGGGATGAATTTCGAAGAAGTTCGCGAATACGTGGCGGGGGACGAGATTCGGACAATCGACTGGAACGTGACGGCGCGGATGGATGCGCCGTTCGTGAAGAAATTCACCGAGGAGCGCGAGATGACGGTGATGCTGCTCGTGGACGTGAGCGCTTCGGGTGATTACGGCAGCGTCGAGAACAGCAAGCGGGAGCTGGCGGCGGAGGTGGCGTCGATCCTCGCGTTCAGCGCGATTCAGAACAACGACAAGGTCGGGTTGCTGCTCTTCACGGACGAGGTGGAGCTTTTCATTCCGCCGAAGAAGGGGCGGCTGCACACGCTGCGGCTGATTCGGGAAATGATCTACTTCGAGCCGCGGATGCGAGGAACGAACGTTGGCGCGGCGCTCGATTATCTGAACAAGGTGGTCCCTCGGAAGGCGGTGGTGTTTTTGATCTCCGATTTTTTCAGTCCCGATTTTTCGACGGCGCTCACGCTCACCGGCAAGAGGCACGATCTGGTGGCAATGCCAGTGATCGATCCCGGCGAGGAGGAATTGCCCGAGATCGGGATCATCACGCTGCAGGACGCCGAGACGGGCCGGCAGATCGACATCAATACGTCGACGCGGTCGGTGGCGAATGCCTTCGTGGCGATTCAGGATCAGCGCCACGCCGAGTTGGAGCGGCTCTTTCGCAAACGGCGGATCGACGTGATCCCGCTCCGGACCGACCGGGATTATTTGCTGCCGCTGCGGGCATTTTTCGAGAAACGCGAGCGGAGGCAGGGTGGGTGAGCGCGGGTGGCGCGTGATTGGTGATTAGTGAATAGTGATTGGTGGTGAATGAATCCTGAAGTTCCAGCGGCGACCCCGGCTCCCTTGCATGACATTGCGGGGCCGGTGGAGTTTTTTCCCTATCCGGTTTGGATGGTGGTGCTGGCGGCGCTTGCCGTGGTGGCGTTGGTCGGGCTGCTGGTTTGGTTCTTCGTTTTGCGGAAAAGGCCCGGGCGCGTGGTTTCGAGTCGGGATCGGGCTCGGCGGAAGCTGGCTGGGTTGAGGGAGCGGGTGGCGACTACGGACGTCTACGATTTCAGCATCGAGGTATCCGAGGTGCTGCGGCGATTCATCGAGGAGACTCGGGGGCGGCGGGCGACGACGCGGACGACGATGGAATTCCTGGCGGACATCGCTGAGGATCGGAATTTCTCGGACGAGGAGCGGGCCTTGCTGGCGACATTTCTCGAGAAGGCGGATCTCATTAAATTTGCGCGGGTCCACGCGACGGAGGAGGACAGCCGGGCGCTGCTCGAGAGTGCGGCAGGGTTCGTCGAAGAGAGCGCGAAGGGGGTGCGGGCGTGAACGAGTTCGAGATATTCGGTGTCGGGTTTGCGTATCCGTGGGTGCTGAGCTTGCTGGTGCTCATTCCGATCCTGGCGGTGCTGAAGGGGAAGTTCGGAGGGACGCCGGGCGTGGTGTTTTCGTCGACGACGACGTTGGAGGCCATCGGGGTGCGGCGGCGGTCGCGGGCGGGGGACCTGCTCACGGCGCTTTCGCTGGTGGCCTTTGCGGCGTTCGTGATCGCGGCGGCGCGGCCGCAATCGGGTCAGACGATCACGCGGACCGAAGCGAGCGGGATCGACATCATGCTGGCGATCGACGTGTCGGGCTCGATGCTGGCGGAGGATTTCTCCATCGGGACGCAGCGGGCGAACCGGCTTGAGGCGGTCAAGCGGGTGACCCGCGAATTCATCGAGCAGCGGCCGAACGACCGGATCGGGATCGTGGCGTTCGCGGGTCAGGCTTACCTCGTGAGTCCGCTCACGCTGGACCACGATTGGCTGCTGAGGAATCTCGAGCGGGTGCAAATTGGGCTGGTCGAGGACGGGACGGCCATTGGGTCGGCGATCGCGTCGGCGGCGAACCGGCTCAAGGACAAGGAGGCGAAGACGAAGCTGATCGTGTTGCTGACCGACGGGGATAATAATTCGGGCAAGGTCACGCCATTGACCGCGGCCGAGGCGGCGGAAGCGCTGGGGATCCGGATCTACACGATTGGCGCTGGGACGCGGGGACTGGCGCCGTATCCGATGCGGGCGCAGGGTGGAAGGATCGTGGGCTACCAGAACGTGCCCGTGCAGTTCGACGAGGAAGCGCTCAAGCAGATCGCCGCGATCTCGGGCGGCGAATACTTTCGGGCGACGAACACGGCGTCGTTGGAGGAAATTTTTGGCGAAATCGATCAGCTGGAAAAAAGCAAGGTCGAGGTTGAAAAGGTCGCCCAATACACGGATTGGTTTCATTGGTTCGTGCTGCTGGGCGTGACGTTGATCACGGGCGAAGTGCTGCTTTCACAAACGATATGGAAACGACTGCCGTAGAAACCGCTCTGACCTTCGGAGAGCCGCTTTGGCTGTGGGCGCTGTTGTTGGTGCCGACGCTGGCGGTCTTTTTTTGGCGGGCGCAGGCGAAACGGAGCGCGTTGATCGGGCGGATCGTCGCGCCGCGGCTGCGGCAGCAACTCGCTTCGGGCGTGAATCCGACAATGCGCTGGACGCGCGCGGGGCTCGTGTTGCTGGCGATCGGTCTCGCGATCGTGGCGATGGCGAAGCCGCGGATGGGATACGTTCAGCGCGAAATCAAAACGAAGGGTCGGGACGTGCTGCTGGCGGTCGACACGTCGCGGAGCATGCTGGCGACCGACGTGACGCCGACGCGGCTGGCGCGGGCGAAGTTGGTGTCGCAGGATTTGATGCGGTTGCTGCGCGGGGACCGGTTGGGGGTGATCGCGTTCGCGGGATCGGCGTTTTTGCAGGCTCCGCTGACGCTGGATTACAACGCGGTGCTGACGACGCTCGACGAGCTGGACACGAACGTGATCCCGCGGGGTGGATCGAACCTGGCGGCGGCGATCCAGACGGCGATCGACGCGTTTGGGAAGGCCGAGGGTGTGATTCGGGCGCTCGTGATTTTGACGGATGGAGAAGAACTCGACGCGGACGGTGTGGCCGCGGCGAAGCGGGCGGGCGAGGAGGGGATTCGGATTTTCACGATTGGCCTGGGGTCCGCCGAAGGGGCGTTGATTCCGGTGCTGACCCCGGATGGGCGGCAGGAATTCGTCCGTGACGCGTCGGGGCAACCGGTGCAGTCGAAGCTGGACGCGGTCCGGCTCGGTGAGATTGCGGAGGTGACGGGCGGATTTTACACGCAGCTCACGCCGGACGTGGCGCGCGAGCTGTTTCAGCGAGGAATCGAGCCGCTCGAGGAGCAGGAGACTGGCATGATGTCGTCGCGGCAACCAATCGAGCAATATCAATGGCCGCTGGGGGCGGCGTTGGTCTGTCTGACGCTCTGGATTTTGCTGGGCGAAGGTCGGTGGTCGCGGCGGAAGTCGGCGACCCGGGTGGCGGTGCGCGTGGGGGTTCTGCTTCTGGTGGGAACGGGCGTGGGTCGCGCGGATGGGTTCGCGAGTTATCGGGCCGGGGATTACGCGGGGGCGATGGCGGAGTTTGAAGACGAGGCGTCGCGGCTGCCGGAGTCGGAGAAGCTCAAGTTCAACGCCGGGGCAGCGGCCTACCAGTCGGGCGACTACGCCAAGGCGGTCGACCTCTTCACCGAGGCGCTGCTGGCGGAGGACGAGGGGCTGCGGGAGGATGCGTCCTACAATCTGGGGAACTCGCTGACGCGGCGGGGTGAGGCGGCGCAGTCCGCCGAGTCGAAAAAGGCGGATTGGACGGATGCCATCGACCACTACACGGCGGCGCTGGATCTGGATCCCGGCAACAGCCAGGCGGAAGAGAATCGCGACATCGTGAAGAAGATGCTTGAGGACCTCGAAAAGGAGCAGGAACAGCAAAAGCAGGATCAGGAGAAAAAGGACGACGAGCAGAAAGAGGATCAGAACCAGGACGATCAGAAACAGGATCAGGAGAAGGACGATCAGCAAAAAGAAGGCGAAGAGGGCGACGACCAGGAAGACCAGCAGGATCAGCAGGATGAAAAGGGCGAGGACGGGAAGCCGGACGATCAAAAGGGTGAGGAAGGCGATCAGCAGGATCAGCCGGATTCGAAGGATGGGGAGTCCGGGGATGAGAAGTCGGACGAGGAATCCGAACCATCAACCGAGGGTGGAGAGAGCCAAGACCAGCCCGAGCCCGACGAGAACCCCGGCGACCAGGAGCCGGGCGGTGCCGAGCCATCGCCGACTCCGGGCGAGCCGAAGGACGGCGATCTGAAATCACAGGGCGACAAACCGGGCGAAGAAGATGGGGAGACGGGGCAGGGCGGGGAGGCCGAGCCCGAGACGCCGGACGGCGAGATGTCGGAAGCGCAGGCGCGCAATCTTCTGCGATCCATGCAGGGTGACGAGGAGCGCGTCCAGATGATGGAGCGGCAGAATTACCAGGACGTGCGAAAGGATTGGTAGTTTGAGGTGAATTTGAAATTAGGAATGAGAAATTTGAAATGGGGATTGGCGCTGGCTTTGGTGGCTTGCGCTTCCGTTCCGTTCTCGCACGCTGCGACTTCGGTCACGGCCACCTTGTCGGCGGATCAGGCGATGATGGGGGTGCCGATCCAATTGGAGATCAAGGTCGATGGTTCGACGAACGCGACGGCTCCCCGCACCATTGACGTCGACGGGTTGTCGATCGTCCAGCGGGGGCGCTCGACCCAGGTGCAGATGAACAATCTGCAGTTCTCGACTTCGGTCGTGTTCACCTACCAAGTGGTTGCCCAGCGCGAGGGTGGGTTCGAGATTCCCGCCATCGAGTTGGACGTGGATGGACGGACGATGTCGACGAGCGCGCTCACGCTCGACGTGACTGGCGGGCGGGCGCCGCAGACTCGGCGGGCCATCCCGGTCGTTCCCGGGC
This sequence comes from uncultured Verrucomicrobiae bacterium, assembly GCA_963719495.1. Lineage (GTDB taxonomy): Bacteria > Verrucomicrobiota > Verrucomicrobiia > Chthoniobacterales > JAATET01 > CAVVKW01. The sequence goes on along the minus strand of CAVRCI010000001.1, from coordinate 191,190 downwards.
AGCCGGGTGGCGGTGGGGCGCAGCCGCCGGTGGCGGACCCGGGCCGGCCCGACCCCGATGCGCGGCTTGCCTACGCCGAGATGGTGATCCCACGCGAATCCGTCTTCGTCGGCGAGATGGTGCCGGTGGAGATCCGGTTTTACTTCAACAAAAACTACGGATTCCGCCTCCTGCAGGAGCAGCCGACGTTCAGCGGCGAGGGGTTTACGGTCGAGGATTTGACCGCTCCGAAGCGGGGCGAGCAGGTCGTCGGTGGGACGGCGTATCACGTTTTCAGCTTCCAGAGCGCGATCACCCCGGTGAAGTCCGGCGAGCTCGAGATCCCGGCGGTGAGCATGGCGGCGGTCGTTCAGGTGCCTTCGCAGGCCCCGCGCGGCTTCGATGATTTATTCAGTCAGTTCTTCGGAAATTCGATGATGTCGGACTCCGAGCAAATCGCGGTCACGAGCGATCCGATGAAGGTCGAGGTCCGGCCATTGCCCAAGAGTGGGAAGCCGGAGGGATTCACGGGGGCGATCGGAGATTTCGCGATGACGGTCGACGCGGCACCGAAGGCGACAGCGCCCGGCGATCCGGTGACCCTCGAGGTCAAGGTGAACGGGCGGGGAAATTTCAGCGCGATGGGGGAACCTCGGCTCGTGGGTGCGGAGGGGTGGAAGCTGTATCCGCCGACGGATCAATTCGACGCCGCGGATTCGGTCGGGTTCGGTGGTGTGAAGACGTATGACTTCATGATGATCGCGAAAGCGCGGCAGACCGCGACGCCGGGCGTGGAGTTTTCCTACTTCGATCCGACGAAGGAGGAATACGTGACGCTGGCAGGGGATCCGGTCGCCGTGGTTGCGGAGGCCTCCGTCGCCGAGCCGACGCCGGATTCTTCGCGCGGTGCCGCGGGGGGTGGGCAAACGGCGAAGGCCGAAGCGTCCTCGCCGGAACTGCCGGGGCGGGCGGGGGTGCTCGAATCCGCGACGCGGCGGTCCTTCGCGCCTCCGATCCGGCAGGCTGGATTCATCGTGGCCAATACGCTGGCTTTCCTCACCTTCGTCGGGGTCGCGGCAGTGTTCGTGATGCGACGGGTGCGCTCCGGCGAGCGGGCGAAGCGGACGGAATGGCGTCGGCGGCACCTGACGCTCGTCGAGCGACTTCGGGATCCGGATCTGGACGACGACGCGTTCCTCGAGATCGCGGAGGAGGATCTCGACGCGCTGGTGGAGACGAGGGGCGCGGTCGACCGGGCGGACTTGCTGGGCGGGGCTGAAGTCCCGGCGGAGGACGCGGAGGTCCTGAGTGATCTCATGGGGAAATCGGACGAGCGGAAATTTGCGAGCGGGGTCGCCGTGCGGGTGACGGCGGAAGAGCGGGAGGCGATCCGGGCCGCATTGACCCGGTTGGGGGGTGGGCGATGAGCGATTGGTCGAAAGCCGCGCGATTCGCGGGGAAGGTCTTCGTCGTGGCTCTCGCGCTGACCGGGGTGGTCCGGGCGGACGACGGGGCGCTGGCGAAGGCGAACCTCGAAATGGCGGTCGAGGATTATCCGAAGGCGATCGCCGCCTACGAGGAATTGATCCAGGGCGGGCATTCGAGCGCCGAGGTCTACTACAACCTCGGGGTGGCGCGGGAAAAATCGGGGCGGACCGTGGACGCGGCGTTGGCTTACCGCCGAGCGCTGCTGTTGGACCCGGGGATGCGGTCGGCCAACAACAACCTTGCGTTGCTCGCCGCCGATCACGCGATTTCGATGCGCCCAAGATCGTGGCTGAACGACGTGACGACCGTGGTCCACCCGGGGGTTCTGCAAGGGCTCGGTGCGGCGTTGGGGTGGGCGGGGTTCATCGCGCTGGTCCCAATCGTGATCGGAAATCGGCGGCATTCCGTCTGGCTGGCTGGCGCGATCGCCGCGTTGGTGATTGGTAGCGTGGCCTTTGCGATGGGAATGGTGGCTGACCCCCGAATCGCGGATGCGAATCTGGCGATGGTGACGTCGGAGGGTGGAGCGGAGGCGCTCGCGAGTCCGGCGAAGAATTCCGCCGCCGTCGACAAACTGGCCGCCGGTGCGGCGGTAGGGGTGCTGTCGCCGCGCGGGGCGTGGACCTACGTCGAGGTCGCGAGCGGGACACGCGGCTGGGTGCCGACGGCGGATCTGACGATGGTCGTGCCCGGGGAGACCTTGTGAGACGGGGGATCGCGGCCGCGTGGACGGGCCTGCTGCTCGGAGTCATCACGGCGGCGGCTCCGACGGACGGTTGGGCGGAAGAAAAATTGGACAAACTGTTGGCGGATTTGACGGCGCCGACTCCGGGCGACTTCCCACCAATCGAGCCGTTCAAGGCGAGCTATTCGTTCGGCTGGTCGAACGTGATGGAGGCCGCGTCGGCGGAGGTGGAGGTGACCCGGGCGGGGGGGCGTTTCGGGGCGAAGCCGGAGTATCGAGTGGTGGTCACCGGCGAGTCGCTGGGGCTGGCGGGGTTGCTCTGGAATTTCGAGGCGGAGCACCGGGCGTGGATCGACGCCCGGACACTCAAACCGGATTACTTCTGGGAATACGACCGTTACAGCGACCGCACGATCACGACGAACGTTCGGTTTCAGCCGGATCAAGTGTGGCGTCAGCGTGTCGTCAGCGTCGACAAGAAGGTGGGGAAGTGGAAGCGGGTCGAGGTGCGGGACATTTTCGACATGCTGGGTGGGTTGTTGTTCGTGCGGAGTCAGCCGCTCGACGAGGGGGATGAGGTCAATTTTCTCGCTTATCCGGGGGATTCGCCGTTCCACGCGAGCGTGAAAGTCGAGGGGCGGGAGACGATCGAGGTGATGGGGCGGGCGCGGAAGGCGATCCGGCTGTCGATGAATCTTCGGAAGATCGAGGTGAAGAGTAAGAAGCTGAAGCGATTGACGGATTACGATAAATTCCGCGGCGGGCAGTTCTGGCTTTCGGACGACGAGCTGCGGGTGCCGTTGGCGGCGAAGGTGAGCGTGTTTGTGGGCTTTATTTCGGGGGAGATGACGTCGTTCGAGTCGGAGTAGGTGGGGGACTGGGGAAGCGGCCCCGGCGGGGGCCCATCGTGGCACGTGTCATCCTGAGCGAAGCGAAGGATCTCTGGCTTCTTCAGGATTGCGGTCGACGGGACGGGAGGAGTGTAGGCCAGAGATGTTTCGCTTTGCTCAACATGACAGCGGCGGGGACGCTTCGCGGTTGGTTGTGGGTGCCGGGTTGGTGGATCGTGGTTTGCGTGGTCAGGACGTCCAGCGTGGCGTCTCACACGGCGAGACGGCTGCAGAGAGCTGGGTGGGTCGGCGGTCCAATTTTGGTTGAGTGGTGGGCGGGGGCTTGGTTGTCTCTTCCGCTCGATGAGACCTTCGTTCCAGCCATCTCTGCACGAATTTATTCGGCTCGCCGCCGATTCCAATGTCGTGACGGTGTGGTGCGAATTGGTGACGGATTACGAGACGCCGGTGTCGGCTTACGAGAAGTTGGGGACGGATGCGCCGAGCTTCCTGTTCGAATCGGCGGAGCAGAGTGATCACGTCGGACGGTATTCGTTCGTGGGCACCGGGGCGCGCTGGACGATGAGCGCTCACGGCCGCTCGATGCGCGTCGTCGAGCGGGGCGAGGTGTCGGAATACGAGACCGCGACGGATCCGTTGGATGAGCTCGAGCGCCGGATGGCGGGATACCGGATCGCGCCGCAGGAGGGGCTGCCTCAATTCCGTGGCGGCGCGGTCGGATACCTCGCCTACGACGCGGTGCGGTGGGTCGAGCCAACGGTCGCGGCGGCCCCGAAGGACGAGCTTGGGGTGCCGGATCTGTTTTACCTGATGACGGATACGATGGTGGCGTTCGATCACCGGAAGCGCCGGATGAAGGTGATGGCGAACGCGTTCGTCGAGGGGACGGATCTCGAGGCGAATTACGCCGACGCGGTGTCACGAATCCTGGCGGCGCTCGGGAAACTGTCGGAGCCGCTCGAAGTGAAGCCGATGTTCACGGGCGACGTGCCGTCGGCGGGGCCGATGGCCTGCAACACGACGCGGGAGCAGTATTTCGACATGGTCGAGGCGGCCAAGGAATACATCCGCGCGGGGGACATTTTCCAAATGGTGCCATCGCAGCGTTTTCAGGCGGACTTCGCGGGGACGCCGCTGGAATTGTATCGCGCGCTTCGGTTCGTGAACCCGTCGCCCTATCTCTTCTGTCTGCGGGTCGAGGATGGGTTCTCGATCGTTGGGAGTTCCCCGGAGGTTCACGTGCGCGTGACGGACGGGCTGATCGAAATCCGCCCACTCGCCGGCACACGAAAGCGAGGCGAGACGGAGGCGGAGGACGTGGCGCTCGAACAGGAGCTACTGGCCGATCCCAAGGAGCGGGCGGAGCATCTCATGCTCGTCGATCTCGCGCGCAACGACGTCGGGCGGATCGCGGAGTTTGGGAGCGTGGTCGTGGAGGATTTTATGACCGTCGAGCGCTACAGCCACGTGATGCACATCGTGTCGCAGGTGTCGGGTCGACTGGCGGGGGACCGCAATGGTTTCGACGTGATGCGGGCGACGTTTCCGGCGGGCACGGTGTCGGGCTCGCCGAAGGTGCGGGCGATGCAGGTGATCAACGAGCTCGAGCAGAGCAAGCGCGGCGTCTACGCGGGGGCGGTCGGGTATTTTGGCTTCGATGGAAATCTGGACTCGTGCATCGCGCTGCGGACGATCGTGCTCAAGGACGGCGTAGCCTACGTGCAGGCGGGCGGGGGTTTGGTTGCGGATTCGACGGCGGAGGGCGAGTATCAGGAAAGCGTGAACAAGGCGATGGCGGCGGCGCGGGCCATCGAGCTCGCCCGCACCTTGGCGGAGGAAACGAAATGATTCTCATTATCGATAATTACGACTCGTTCACTTACAACTTGGTTCAGTATTTCGGCGAGTTGGGGGCGGGGCCGGTCGTGCGGCGGAATGACGAGATCACGATCGACGAGATCGCGGCGATGGGGCCGGAGCGGATCTGCGTGTCGCCGGGTCCGCGCACGCCGCAGGAGGCGGGGATCAGTAACGACGTGATTCGGGAGTTCGGGGGGAAGGTGCCGTTGCTCGGTGTGTGTCTTGGGCACCAGTGCATTGGGGACGTTTACGGCGGTGAGGTCGTGCGGGCGGAGCGGTTGATGCACGGCAAGACGTCGCCGATCCAACACCGGGGGACGGACGTCTTTGCGGGATTGCCGGAGCCGTTCGAGGCGACGCGGTATCACTCGTTGCTCGTGCGGCGGGAGACGCTGCCGGATTGCCTGGAGATCACCGCCGAGACGGCGGAAGGCGAGATCATGGGGTTGCGGCACAAGGATCTGCCGGTGTATGGCGTGCAGTTTCATCCGGAGTCGATCCTGACTTCGGAGGGGAAGCGATTGCTGGGGAATTTTCTCGAGCTTTAGCGGGCTGACCGGCTGCCGCCCGGAGCTTCGGCGGGACGCCGTCGCTCGCACCCGGGACGGGCGCGCTCCCCGGGCAATGAGCTTGGTCGGTTTGGGCGATCAAGTTTGCGCCGGGCAGCGATGCCAGCTCGACCCTAAAACTTCCAGCCGAGGCTGGCGCTGACGCTGTGGCTGGTGAGGTCCTGGCGACCGAAGTCGGCGTTGTAATAGACGCTGGCATTCCAGCGGTCGCCGAGTTGGGTGCTGACGCCGGCTCCCGCGAAGACGCTGTCGCGGCCGGGCTAGGAGGTGCTGGTGTTGAAGCCGGGACCGGATCCGGGCGTCAAGCGCGCTGCCGATGTTGCGGCTGTTGTTGAAGAATTCGTGCTGCCAGAGGACGCGGATCTCGGGGACGAGGCGGGTGTTGGTTGTGGGGTCGCCGGTGAAGGCGACCGGTTTCCGGTTGTAGCCGAGATCGAGGCCTCTACGGGATGGACAGAGTTGATTGGAATAGTGGTAACTCCACCGAACGATTTCCCGCTTCCCGGATATGCCTACCGATTATCGTTTATTTTCCGGAGAACCTCTAAATTGGCGGCGGTTCTGGTGCCGTCGTGGGGAAAGCATCTCATGCGGATTCGGTGAAGCCTTCCTTGATGATCCGGAGTCGGATTCTGTTTGGACTCAAGCTAACCAACACCTGCGTGCCACGGACGCGCTGCTGTTCGAAACGGCTCCCATCGTTCTCTGCGGCGAGCCGGCGATGGGCAAGTCAACAGAGTTGCAGCGACTTCGCGAGGCTCACGAGAAACGTGGTGACATCGTCGTCGAAGCAAACCTATTGAAGATCGTCGACTACGCAGATTTCCGGCACCAAGTCTTTGGAAGTCCTTCGTGGCACCGTTGGGTTGGCAATGAGTCTGAAACAGCGACTCTTTTCGTCGACAGCGTCGACGAAGGGATGATCCAAGCACCCAAGTTGGTGGAATCGCTTACTGCCGACTTACGCGGATACCCGGTTGCTCGGCTGAAAGTTGTGCTGGCCTGCCGAATCGCCGAGTGGCCGGTCACGGCGGAATCAGAGTTTTTCGATCTTTGGAAAATAGATCCTCAAGACCGTTTGGTCCCGGAGCTCTGCCCTCTTCGGCAGGTTGACGCGAGGAGCGCAGCGGAGTCGTTTGAGATCAATGCGGATGAGTTCGTTGAAGCGGCGTATCGTGCGCAGGTCGCTCCGATGGCGGCACGACCGCTGACGCTGTCGTTTTTGTTGAAAGAATTTCAATCGGGATCGGTGACGGACTGGTCACACCGCGAGCTTTACGAAAGTGCCGTGCGTCGTCTGAATGCCGAGCATAGTCTGGAACGAGCCAGCCTGACTCGGCGCAGAAGTAAGACGATGGCCATCCCCACGGAGGATGAGCGCCTGATGTCCGCTGCCAATCTTGCTGCAGTGATGCTGCTGAGTGGCCGGTCAGTCGTGAGACTTGACGGGCTTCTGGACGATGAATCGTTCTCCCGCGAGCTTGTTGTTGAGGCTGCTCAGAGCCATGTGGTCGAAACAGCCCTTTTCACCGGCGTGGGGGAGGGACGGTTTGTCTTTATTCATCAAACGGTTGCGGAGTGCCTGGCTGCCCTGCGGCTTGTTCAGCTTCCCACCGTTCAGCTTCGTCGACTCCTTTGTCGACGGGATGCCGGTCGAGAACACGTGGCACCCCAATTGGCCGAGTTGGCAGCGTGGATTGCGGGAGGCCACGCGGATTTTTTACGTCACCTCCTCCAAATCGAACCAGAGATTCTGTTGCGCAGTGACATCGCGCGAATCAACGGCGAGTTTAAGCGCGAGTTGGTGGACGCAATTCTTGCTGGCGCCCGCCGCGAGGAAATTTTCGACGACGGGCAGTATCGCTCTTTTTACAAACGGTTGTCGCATCCTGGATTGGCCGAGCAAATCCATCCGGTTTTGCGCAGTCGGTCGGATGGGATCATCGCGCGTCGTGTCGCGTTCGACATCGCTGAGGCGTGTCAGATCCCTGAGCTCTGCGATGACTACTTCGAGGTTTTGCGCGATTCGGACGAATCGCAGCAAATTCGCGAAGCTGCGGCGGATGCTCTTTGCGCAAGTGTTCCGGAGGAGCGACTCGCGGAGTTGATTCCGCTGGCTGAAGGGACCGTGGGCAACGATCCGCAAGATTCCATCCGAGGCGATGCTCTCGCGCGTTTGGTCCCGACGATTTGGTCCGTGAGTGACGCGCTTCCAGCGATCCACGCTCTGCGAGCAAACAACTATTTCGGGAGTTACCGGCGCGTGCTGTCTGATCTTCTACCGCGGCACGTGCGGACGGAAGACCTCGTCCCTCTGCTCCGGAAGTGCATCGAGTGGACGCATTGTTTCGATTCGCTGAATTGCCGGGAGGAATTGGCCGGGCAAGCGTTCGCGAAGGCTCTGGATCATCTCGACGTGCCGGAGATTGCGGCTCTCGCGGTCGAGGTGTGGCTTTCGAAGAGTCGGAACTATCTGCCTTTTGCCACTGATTCGGACCGGTCGGTAGTCGGTCGGGCGCTTCAGAACGTCGAGATGCGCCGAGTATTCGCGAAGTGCGTGCTGAATGACGATCGCCTCCAGACAAAAGACATCTGGCATTTGGCTTCGGACCGGTGGGCGGTGTTGGACGCGAACGATATTGCGTGGTTGGTCGAGGGAAAAGGGGGTCAGGGAAAAGGGGGTCAGTGTGCAAAAAGCAATTGACCGTATACCGTCTTGCGGTCTTTGTTTAGCGGGTGGCGAGGAGTTTGAGATTGGAATACGCGGGCGCGTTTTATCACGTGATGGCACGTGGTAACCGGCGGGAGGCAATTTTCGAGGACGACGATGATCGTCGATTCTTCCTCGAGGTGATTTCGGAAGTCTGTGGGCGGACCGGATGGGGGATTCACGGTTGGGTGTTGATGGGTAATCACTACCACCTGTTGATCGAGACGCCGGAGCCGAACCTGGTGGAGGGTATGAAGTGGGTTCAAAATACTTATACGCGAAGGTTCAACCTGCGGCATCGCGTGTGGGGTCGTGTCTTTGGGGATCGCTATAAGTCAGTGATTATCGACGGGGATGAGGTTGGATACTACGGCAAGGTACTGGATTACATTCACCTCAACCCGATTCGAGCGGGTCTTGTGAAGATCGAATCGGGTGGCAGCGTTCTCGATTACCGCTGGAGCAGCGTGGCTGGAGGGTACGCTTTGGAACCGATGAATCGCCCAAAGTGGCTTGCTGCCGCTGACGGGTTGAGAAGGTTGGGGCATTCGGACACGGTGGCCGGTCGGCGCGAGATGGTGGAGCACTTGGACCGGCGGGGTTTGCAGGAGAAGAAGGAAAGTGGGTTGGTTGCGGTGCCGGAGCACTTCGATGCGCGAATGAGTCATTTGCGCCGGGGATGGTATTGGGGAAGTGAAGCGTTTGCGGAGAGATTGAGGAAGATGCTGGAGGGCAAGGTGGACAAGCCAGCCTCGCGAGCCTACCAGCGCACTCCCCAGCGGCTGGCTCATGGGTTGCAGCAGGCGGAAGAACTGGCGGAAGGGGGGCTTCGGGCGGCGGGCCTCCGTGAGGAGGATCTTCGTGGGATCATGGGGAGTGATCCGCGCAAAGTGGAGTTGGCGCGAGTCATTCGCCAGCGGACGACGGCGTCGTTGGGGTGGATCGCGGATCGACTGGAAATGAAAAGCGCGGCCAACGCAGGTCAGCAGCTTCGAATTTCGGATTCAGCGAATGGGTTGCGCAAGGTGCCGGAAGAATTTGTCCAGTGGGTGCATCGCATAGATGCCGGGGACTGAGAATTCGTTTTTGCACACTGACCCCAATTGCAATCTGATAAGTTGCGGAATGCGGAATTGGATACCGTTTTGAGAGCGGAGCGTCGTAGGGTGAAGGAACGGGAGAAGCGATCACGGAGTTCAAACTGATGAGAGAAAACGATGGAACGGATTCGTTGCCGCCTCCGTTGCCGGAGGTGATGCCGGTGCCTGCGGGGACTCGACGGGTGGGGGTGGACGTCGCGCGCGGCGCGGCGGTGCTGGGGTTGATCTTCGCCAATATCCAGGGATTCGCTTCGAGTGACTTTTATCTGGCGTTTCTGAGTGAGCCACCGAAGCAGTCATTGGGAGTTGTGCTGGGGTTGAGTTTTGCGCTCGAGGTGGTGGTTGTCGGCAAGTGCGTGACGATCTTGGCGTTTTTTTTAGGTGCGGGCTTGGCGTGGCAGGAGGATCGGTTGGCGGCGGCGGGCGGGAATATCAGGCGATTGGTTGTTCGGCGGATGGTCGTGCTGTTTCTCATTGGTCTCGTGCACATGGTGTTTTTGTGGTGGGGAGACATTTTGTGCGCATACGCTTCGTTGGGGTTGGCGTTGCTGTTGGTCCGCAAGCTGGGTGCCGGGGGGCGACGGGTTCTGGCGGGGGCGTGTCTGGTGCTCGTCGTGCTTGGGCTGGCGGCGATGGCGGCAATCCCCTCTGAGGAAGATCCCGAATTCGATCAGTTCATCGGTGAACAGATTGAGAAGTTGGACGAGGCCTATCGGGCTGGCGACTTTGGCGAGATCGTCGTCGTTCGGTTTTTTGAAGCGCTCGTCATGCAGGGGATGACGATCGTCTTCTGGCCGTTCTCTCTGGGCTTGGTGGTCTTGGGGTATGACGCGGTGCGAACGGGCTGGTTCCCCGATGGAAGCGAGTGGAAGCAGTGGGGGCTGGGGCGCCTGCTCGCTCTGGCCATCATTGGAAGCGCGATAGCGGCGTGGGGTTCGACCTTCCGACCAGATTCAAGGGTGTGGTGGGCGGTCTATTGCTTGGTCGGGTTTCCCGCTGCGACGGCTCTTGCGTGGTGCTATCTGGTGGGGCTGATGCATTGGGGAACTCGCGGCGGTCGGGGCGTTCACGCGGTGGCGGCAGTGGGGCGGACTGCGTTGACGAATTACTTGCTCCAAAGCCTCGTGGCAGGGTGGGTGTTCTACAGCTACGGGCTGGGGTATTACGGCACGATGGGGGTCGGTACTACGATGGCCGTGGCGGGAGGAATTGTGGGCCTGCAATTGATGTGGTCGGGGTGGTGGCTGAGGATTTTCCGCTACGGTCCGATGGAATGGTTCTGGAGGATGGGGACCTACGTACGGTGGGTGCCGATGCGCATTGACCGGACGGCCTGACGTTCGGTCAAAAGTGGGTTCGCTCCGCCGAAGGCTCGAGGATTGGCCGGACGCGGCTCGACCTTGCGGGGATTTCGCTGCTTCAGCCGGGCACCGGCCACCAGAGTCACGGAGAAGGGGTCGAGCAAGAGACGATCATTCATCTGAGCATATCGACGGGCTCGATCTCCAATCCGCGAAGGGGAAATACGTCAAAATGAATGACTTATCCTTCTTCCATCGTCCCACCGGGAGAAATTGACGCCTGACCTCAGTCTTGAATGTGTCAATATGAATGACCGACCCCTTTCTTGCCCTGACCCCCATTGCCGGGGTTTTGAGGCTGCCGTAATTAGAGGACACCGGAAGCGGTCGGTGAGTTCAAGGTAGACAGCGTTGCAGGCCGAAAGTAGGTGCGTCGGCTCGAGGGCGAAAAGGCGTTCGCGCGTGAGAGTGTCGGGAAGATCCCGGTGTTTGATCGGGCTATTCCGTCGCAATCTGTCAAGAGTTGAACCCTGACCCCATTCCCGGCCCTGACCCCATTCCCGGCCCTTCTCTTCCAGGAAACCGTGCGGCAGCGCCAATACTCCCGGCCCCGGTTCCGCTTCAAAACGGCTCCAATTCGACCCAATAAAAGCCGCGTTCTGCAGCGTCAGACGTGTCATCGCTAAAGATCATCTCACCGCCCGTCGCAGCCAGTTCCCGCCCGATCACCCGATACGTGCCTCCACGCGGACTATCGCCTCGCAGCACCCGGTAGCTCTTGCCGGGGACCGATGACCAGCGAACCTCGGTTCGATTAGGAGTCACTCTGGAAAACGACGTGATGCGCAGCACCGACGCGGCTGATCGCGGATCCGTCTCGGCCATCAGTTCGTCGTAGTCCGACGACCCGTCACCGTCGGTATCCGGAGAAAGCGGGTCCGTGAGAGTGGTTAAAATTTCGACGTTGTCCGGCAGCTCGTCACCGTCGCTGTCGGGCTTCTGCGGATCGGTCCCGTGAGCTTCCTCCTCGGCAGCGGAGAGCCCATCGCCATCCGCATCGTCACTCGTCTGAAACATCAGCCCGCTCAACTCAACCTCCGCGTTCCGCTCATTACGCGAGATTAACTTGACCGTCAGCCGCCCCGTCTGGCCAGCGTAGGAGGCGAGAGGAACTTCGAACTCGATCTCCGTGTGCGCCTCCGCCCTCACGGCTGGAATGACCGCCAACGGCGGTTCGTCGTTCCAATGGACGCTGAGGAAATCGCCATCCCCGATGTTCCGCCACTTGTAGGTGATAAGCAGGGATTCCACCTCCGCCGGAAGCGTCGTATCCAAAAAGACGCCGGAGTTCGATTCTTCGGTGAGCGTAAAAATCTCTCCCGATTCCGTCACCTGTCCGAACGTCATGAAGCCCATGAGCGGCGTCAGCGGTGCAGCCAAACTCAGCGACACCGAGCCTTCTCCATCAGCAAACGCCGTCTTCAAAGATTGACCAACAACAGCTCCGGGAAAATCGGCATCGCGGAGAAACAACGAGTAATCAAATCCCCCAGCCTCTTGGGGCTTCGACTCTCCGATTGACGCTGTATACCACTCGTGCGCGTAGCTGTGCTGCTCCAGAAAGTTCGATGATCCGATATCGATCACGTAGCGATGGTAGAAGGAATCCGGCGCGAGCTTCAAATCGAGCGAATATTGTGCAAACGCGGGAGTCGAATTCCCACTCGAGTTCGAAATATCGCGCCGATAGCTCTCAAAATCGCGGTTCCAAACTTCTAGTTTGTTTGCCCCAATCGTGCGATACAACGTCGGCGGGTAATTCGGGGGAGCCCCGCTGAACTGACAGGCGATGTAGCGTTCCAAACGAAACCCGGACCCTCGACTCCGAAACGGCTTTTCGTCCGCCGCTGGCGTATCCAGCATCGTCACCTGCACTTTGCTGAAACCCGCTCTCTTCAGACCCAATCCACATTCGCCTGCTACGAAGCCGCCCGCGCTGTGACCGATCAAATGCACCGGCTTTGTCCGGTCGAGTTGACCCTCCTCGGCGGCGTCGATCAGCAAATCAGCGAGCACCTTTCCCTGGGCAAGACCGTAGGCTCGGATTGACAGGATGTTGTCGAGATAGCCTCCCACCGTATCAGGAAGTATGCCGAAACCCCGGTCCCCCCCTCGGAAACGGTTCGGATTCGCCATATTGCTCCAGTCATACATCACGACGTAGGGAACCGAGCCGCTCAGTCGCGCCTCGATGGCTTTCGCCATCCGCGCCGGCCAAGCCAACTCATTGGGAATTTGGGTGAACGCCGTATCGGTCAGTCCATGGATGATCACAGCCACACCGCGCGCCTTCTTCGCGGTGCTGTTAAATAGCGCAACAGACTCGTTGGAGTCCAAAAGCGATCCCTCTTTCGGGTTGACCGCGAGGCTGGTGGTCGGCTCGAGCAACGCCGTGCGGTTCAGCGAGAAATAGATGTAGTCGCTGTCCTCACGCCCATCCCGGTCGGCTGCCGTGACTCCAATCAGATATTCCCGACCGGTTGTCAGATTCAAGTTGATGGAGTCGGAACTGCCAAACTGGACAACCCCATCGCGGGTCCAAGCATGCGACACGGCCGACCCGCTCACGCCGGGCGATGTGGCGTAAAACGTCACGTTCGTCTGAATAAATTCGCCAATCTCCGAGGAGATTCCGACGACGAACGGCGGGACCACCGTCACCTCCCGGGTCGCATACAGTCCGCCATCACTTCCCTGAAAACTCGCCGACAAGTTCAGAGAAGTCGCATATGCGCCCGGCCCCAGACTCACCGTCCCATGATCCACGCTTGCCCGGCTATCCCCCGTCACTCTCCAGCTCGAACTGTTGGTGAGATCGGCGATGGACCCATCGAAGAATGTCGCGATGGCTCGAAAGACCCTCGACGGCAGACTCGATGCCGAGGCGGACGTGGTCGCCAGCTTGAAATCCCCCGTGCCGACCGCCGACGAGGCGGCGTCAGCCGCAACAATCTGAAACGATTGGATGGTGTCGCCGGGAACAACCGGCTGACCAACCTGAAAGCGGTGGACGCCCGAAGATTGCCCGTCCGGATTGATCACCTCGACACTCCACTGCGCGGGGATCGCGCCGAAGTTCGGATTCAGAACAATCTCCGTGTCCCCGGTCTGCGAAATCTTCGTCCGGTTCGGATACACAATTCCCGCGCGATGGTCGCGGAGAGTGACGCCGCAATCCGGCTCGAAGCCGCTGCCGGTGATGGTGACGAGTTGTTTGGCGTTTTGAAGCGGGGCAGGATTGGGCGTTACGCTCGCGACGGTGGCACGGCGCGAGTTAGTTAAAACACTTCCGGTAATGAGGACCGGAGTCGATCGAAAAGTGGTCGTGCCGTCTCCAAGTTTGCCACGCCAGTTATGGCCCATACCGAACAATCGTCCGTCGGTTTTGATGAAGAAATACGGATCTCTTGCGCTGACGGATAAGACATCCGACGCTACCATCCGCAAGTTGGGATTGGGTTCCAGACTGCCATAATAAAAATCCAGCGTATTTTCTACGTCATAAGGTCCTGCCGCCCAGAGCGTCCCATCATTCTTAACAAAAAACGTTACCAATCCTCCGGCTGAGACAGACGCTACGCCAGTCGCTATGAGCGTAGGCGATGTCCGGCGAGTCAACGTCCCATCCCCGAGCTGACCATAATAGTTTGCACCCACCGTCCAAAGCGAGCCGTCAGTCTTCAAAATTGCCGAGTGCTCGCCCCCTGCCGAAACAGATTTAACATCAATTGTCACCAACTCGGGCCTTTGTCGCATTGAACCGTCTCCAAACTGACCCGGAAAAAAGCTGGCTCCCATCATCCAGAGCGTGGAGTCAGATTTGATAAATAGGACGTAAGGACCGTAAAAGCTATTCCCTCCCTGGGCGACAGACAGCACATCAGACGCAATGAGGATTGGAGTTGATTGATTACTCGATGCTCCGTCACCCAACTCTCCATAGGAATTTCTGCCATGAGCCCACAGGGTGCCATCAGATTTGATGAAGAATGTGTTGAATTCAAGTGTCTCCACACACACCACATCGGTCGCGACCAATACCGGCACTAACCTATCCTCCAAAGTGCCATCTCCCAGCTGACCGGATTCATTCGCTCCGCATCCCCAAAGCGTTCCATCGGTTTTGATAAAGCAGGTGTAATAATGTCCGGCAGAAACTGCCGAAACATTTTCTGATATCAGAATAGGAGAATGCTGATCGGCAGCGGATTCGATACCGAGTTGACCGCGCCCATTAGATCCCATCCCCCAGAGAGTCCCATCAGCTTTGATGAACAGAGAGTGCGACTGCCCATATCCTGCGGAAACGGTCTTAGCCTCCCCCAGTCCGGTTTCAGGACTTACTCCAACCAGAGCGAACACCAGCGCGAAAACCCAACACCTGCACGAAGAAGTCGATAGGATTCCCAAACTGCTCTGATTTTTATGGGAACTTTTTCGCTTCCAAGAAAGATTTGTAAGCGCCTCATGTCCTCGAGCGATAATTTTCACCGAAACTGATTTGATCGAAGTCTTCTCATACCGTCAAGGCATCGGCGCATCGATTCTCACGACTTCCCATCTCTCCCCGGTGTGAAGGGGGAAGGGCTCGGGGAGGGGTCGGTCAGGGAAGGGGTCGATCATGAATGGCGTCAAAAGGGTCGGTCCTTCACATTGACACATTTTCGATAATTGGTGTGACGTCGTCGGAAGGGGTCGATCATTCATATTGACACATTTGCCTCGCAATGGATCACAGATATAGCCTCTCGATATGCCCATATGAATGACCGACCCCTCCTTGCCCATATGAATGACCGACCCCTCCTCGACCCCTCCTGTTGGGTAGGATCACCACCTCCAGCCAAGGTCGCCGCCTGACCTCGGTGTGAAGCCGCGCGCGGGCGCGGGGCCAATCTTCGGTCGCGATTCCGACTTCGGACGCGATTTGGGTTGCATCGAAGGGTCTCGTGTGAGACCACGGGGTTGCTTCCAAGATATGCCGATCATCCGTTCCCGAAGTTTGCGTCACGTTGTTTTTTTCGTCGTCGCACTGGTCGGCTCCATCGGCGCCTACGCCCAGAACTCGACGTGGCGGCCCTCCGGCGGGGGAGAGTGGAACGAGCCAGCGAAATGGTTTGGCCCCGTCCCGAACGGCCCGACCGCCGACGCCTTCGTCGGGGTTTTTCCGTCGCGGCACGAGCCTCGGCCCGTGATCGATCTCCCCGCCGCTTTGACGCTTCGTTCGCTGGCGGTCTACAGTCAGCAGAATGTCCTCGAGTTCGGTCGACGGGGAACGGAACTACAGATTGCCCCGGGGGGATTCGTCGAGTTGGGCCACCGAGACGAAGGAGGCCTCGACTTCAAGGCCTCCATCTCGGGCGATGGGCTCGAGATCTCGACCGACGGCCCCGTCCGCTTGAGTGGCGACCTCTCGTCCCCATTCGCCGTGCGACTGAACGCACGATCATCGATGGCGGTCACGGGCAACATCCGGTCGCCCACGATCGACCTCGACTTCCGGGGCGGCGGTCCCAGCAACGTTCAGCTCGCGGGCTCGCTCGTGAGTTTTGTCGACGAGCCAGAGTCTAGCTGGTTCTCGCTCGGTTCGGTCGGGATCCGGGCCGATGGTGATTCGAAGGTCCGGGTGGATGGCGCGATCCAGACCGGGGACTTCTCCGTCGATCTGGGTCGAAACGGCCGGGCGCAGGTCACGCTCGGCGAGAACGTCACGGTGATCGGCTCTGCCAGTTTCGCGCTCGGCGGAGGTTCGCTCGTTGCCCCCCGGGTGGAGGCAAGGGTGATCGAGCTCTCCGGGGAGACCGGGAGCGTTGCTCACGTTGGTTTGAGCGGCCAAGTGCAACGGGGCGACTTTACCACGAGCGGCGTCCTGCGGTTCACTTCGGTCGAGGACGCGGTCCCGTCCTGGAAGCGGTCTCTTTCGCTGAACATGCCCAGCGGCACGGAAAGGGGTCGGTCATTCATATTGACACATTTGGCTGGTATGGGTGGCTGCCGGGAACTTGCGTCGAGGCCAATGACTTCCCGTGGATGCGCCCGAAGAGGAGTTGGCGACGGCGTTCCTCGGATATGTCCGTCGGAAACGACGCGAGGACCATCTGACGGGCGGCGTCGAACATTCGGGAGCCCATTTCGAACCTCTCGGCTCCGGAGCGGGCCATCAGTCGCTCGCGGACCATGGCGGCGATCTCGGGCGGGGTGTCGCTCAGCTCAGGCATGATCGCCAAAGGCTATCGACACCGAGCGGTTGCGCCCAGCGTTTGGTGATTGAGTCATCGTATCCGCTGGCGATGAGGTTTCGGACATCCTGAAGCCGGCGGTCGGATTTCGAATCTTTAGCCCACGCGAGTTTAAAGAGGATTGAGGTCCTCTTTGCTGACGATCCACGTTTAGAAGTCGGTGGCGGTGATTTGTCGGCGTCGTTGGAATTCTTCGCGGCGGTAGGGTGTCGATTTCCGGACGATGCAGTCCACTTTGATGACGCTCTCGTTGTGGATCAGATTGAACATCCACTCGTCGCGAATGGATTCGGCGACGGCGTCGGGCGAGACGTAGTAGTCCGGATCGAACAAGCGGACGATGGTCGTCGCGTTTGACGGGACGAGCGCGACGACGATGTCGATGTCCCGGGTCATGCGCGGCTCGGCGTAGTAGTTCATCGCCATCGAGCTGGTGAGCATTTATTCAATACCGGTCGCGCTTAGCTTCGTGGAGACGTCGCGGACGATATCGAGTTCAGAGAGCATGGTGGCCTGATTTTCTCACGCAGGGGCGCGGAAATTCAGAGAGTGATTCCGAGGTTTTTGTCGGGGCCGGTTCTGAATGTGGACGTCTCGTTCTTGGGCAGCGGTCATGTCAGTCCTGAAAAGCCGGAGGTGTTTCGCTTTGCTTCCGATGACATGGGCTGTTTTGAACAAAAGGGAACGAAGAGAACAAAGAGGAATGCGGATACAAATGCGGCTTTGAACAGAAGGCCGCAAAGGTCGCAAAGATTTGGAAGAATGGGCTTCGTTGCCGTTGATCGAGTCATCCCCGGGTTTTTGACTCGCTTGCGCGTTCGTAGTTCTCAACATGAGGCGTTTGGATTGATTCCTGTATTCTTCGCGGCTTGGTGGCTTTGCGCGAGGCCCTGCATTTGTCTTTTCCCTACGCGTGGTATTCCTGGAGGCTCTTCACTTCGAGTTGCTTCTCTTTGAGCGAACGGATGGCGGCGACCGAGGCTTGGGCTCCTCTTACGGTGGTCATGGTGGCGATGCGGGCAGCGGTGGCGGCGCTGCGGATTTTGATCTCGTCCAGGCGGGGCTGCTGGCCGCTGGGCGTATTGATGATGAATTGGAGGTCGCCGTTTTTGATCATGTCCAACACGTTCGGGCGGCCTTCGCTGAGGCGGTAGATTGGGCTCGTCGGCACTCCGGCCCCGTTGAGGGCCGTTGCCGTGCCGGCGGTGGCGTAGATGGTGAAGCCTAGGCTAATGAATTCCTTGGCCACCGGGACGATGGCGGGTTTGTCGCTGTCGCGGACGCTGAGGAAGACGTTGCCGCTCTCGGGGAGGGCGGGTTGGGCGGACATCTGGGCTTTCGCGTAGGCGAGGCCGAAGTCGGCGTCGATGCCCATGACTTCGCCGGTGGATCGCATTTCCGGTCCGAGGGTGATGTCGGTGCCGGGGAATTTGATGAAGGGGAAGACGGCTTCCTTTACACTGAAGTGCGGCGGGATGATTTCTTCGAGGAAGCCGAGTTCCTTTAGGGTCTTGCCGGCCATGATCTTGGCGGCGAGCTTGGGGAGGGGGACGCCGATGGCTTTGCTCACGAACGGGGCGGTGCGGCTGGCTCTCGGGTTGACTTCGATGACGTAGAGTTGCTCGTCTTTGACGGCGAACTGGACGTTCATGAGGCCGCGGACTTGGAGTTCTTTGGCCATCGACTTGGTGGCTTCTTTGATCTCGGTGAGGATCTTGGAGGAAAGGGAGAATGATGGGATGACGCAGGCTGAGTCGCCGGAGTGAATGCCGGCTTGCTCGATGTGCTCCATGACTCCGCCGATGACGCAGTCGATGCCGTCCGTTATGCAGTCGACGTCGATTTCGGTGGCGTCTTCGAGGAAGCGGTCGATGAGGATTGGGCGGGAGGAGGAAAGTGCCGGCTTTGCCGGGTTGGCTGTCGTGGAGGGCGGGACGCCCTCGCCCCCGTTTGACGGCTCCGCCGTGGTTCCGGCGGGGACGCCGGAACTCGCACCCGGGACGGGCGCGCTCCCCCTGATGTTCATTTCGCTCGCTATTGCGTTGGCGATGTAGCGGCGGAGGTCCTGTTCGCCGTAGACGATTTCCATGGCTCGGCCGCCTAGGACGAAACTTGGGCGGACTAGGACGGGGTAGCCGATTTCGGTGGCGATCTTGACGGCTTCGTCTTCGGTGGTGGCGGTGGCGCCTTGGGTTTGTTGGAGACCCAGTTTGTCCAACATGGCGGCGAAAAACTTTCGGTCTTCCGCTTTTTCGATGCTTGCGGGTTGGGTGCCGATGATGGTGCAGCCGTTGGCTTGGAGGTCGGCGGCGAGGTTGAGCGGGGTCTGGCCTCCGAATTGGACGATGGCGGCGTCGCACTTTTCGGCTTCGTAGATGTTGAGGACGTCTTCGAGGGTGAGGGGTTCGAAGAAGAGTTTGTCGCTGGTGTCGTAGTCGGTGGAGACCGTTTCGGGGTTGCTGTTGACCATGATGGTTTCCCAACCTTCTTCCTTGAGCGCGAAGGCGGCGTGGACGCAGCAGTAGTCGAATTCGATGCCTTGACCGATGCGGTTGGGGCCGCCGCCGAGGATCATGACCTTTTTCTTTTCGCTCGGGCGGATTTCATTTTCGTCGCCGTAGGTGCTGTAGAAGTAGGGGGTGTAGGCTTCGAACTCGGCGGCGCAGGTGTCGACCAAGCGGTAGGTGGGGATGACGCCGAGGCTTTTACGTCGCTCACGAACGGTCGCTTCGGATTCTCCCGTGAGTGTGGCTAGTTGGCGATCGGAGTAGCCGAGCTTCTTGGCGCGACGCAAAAGCGATTGCGGATTGCGGATTGCGGATTGCGGATTGGGTGAGCTGAGAGAATTCAAATCCGAAATCCGAGATCCGAAATCCGAAATCTCCTTCAGGTTGTGGAGGAACCAGGGGTCGATCTTGGACAGGTTGTGAACCTGGTCGACCGTGTAGCCCGCGCTAAACGCGGCTTGGATGGCGAAGATTCGGTCGACCGTGGGGACTCTTAGCAGGCGGTCGAGCTCTTCGGGGTCGATGGGCTTGTCTTTGCCGTCGGCACCGAAGCCGAAGCGGCCGATCTCGAGGGAGCGGATGGCTTTTTGAAAACTCTCCTTGAAGGTGCGGCCGATGGCCATGGCTTCGCCGACGCTTTTCATCTGCGTGGTGAGGGTGGCGTCGGCGCGGGGGAATTTCTCGAAGGTGAAGCGGGGGATTTTCGTGACGACGTAGTCGATGGTGGGCTCGAAGCAGGCGGGGGTTTCGCGCGTGATGTCGTTTTGGAGTTCGTCCAGGGTGTAGCCGACGGCGAGCTTGGCGGCGATTTTCGCGATGGGGAATCCGGTGGCCTTGGACGCGAGGGCGGAACTGCGCGAGACGCGGGGGTTCATTTCGATGACGATCATGCGGCCAGTTTTCGGGTCGACGCTGAACTGGATGTTGGATCCGCCGGTCTCGACGCCGATGGCGCGGATGATCAGGAAACTGGCGTCGCGCATGGCCTGGTATTCCTTGTCGGTGAGGGTCTGGATGGGGGCGACGGTGATGGAGTCGCCGGTGTGGATGCCCATGGGATCAAAGTTTTCGATGGAGCAGATGACGACGCAGTTGTCGGCGCGGTCGCGGATGACTTCCATTTCGAACTCTTTCCAGCCGAGGAGGGATTCTTCGATGAGGACCTCGGTGGTGGGGGAGAGGTCGAGGCCGTGGCGGACGATGGATTCGAATTCGTCGCGGTTGTAGGCGATGCCGCCGCCGGAGCCGCCGAGGGTGTAGGCGGGGCGGATGATGAGGGGGTAGCGGCCGATTTCTTCGGCGACGACCCAGGCGCGTTCCATGGTGTGGGCGGTCCCGGAGACGGGGATGTCGAGGCCGATCTCGACCATGATGTCCTTGAAGAGCTGGCGGTCTTCGCCGCGACGGATGGCTTCGGCGTTGGCTCCGATCATTTTGACGCCGTGGCGTTCGAGGGCTCCGTTGTGGAAGAGGTCCATGGCGCAGTTGAGCGCGGTCTGGCCGCCGAGGGTGGGGAGGAGGGCGTCGGGCTTCTCGCGCTCCATGATTTTTTCGACGATGGCGGGGGTGATGGGCTCGATGTAGGTGCGGTCGGCGAACTCGGGATCGGTCATGATCGTAGCCGGGTTCGAGTTGACCAGGATGACGGTGTAGCCTTCTTCCTTGAGGGCTTTGCAGGCTTGGACGCCGGAGTAGTCGAATTCGCAGCCCTGACCGATGACGATGGGGCCGGAGCCGATGAGGAGGATCTTCTGGATGGTGGTGTCTTTAGGCATGGCGGCGTTTTCCTGAGTTTTTGGACAGGATTTACGTGATTTTCAGGATTGTTGCGGACGGAGGGTAGGCAATTCGGCGCGGCGGGGGCGAGAATTGTTCGATGCGGCTCTCTCGCTCTGCTCGATTTGCCGATGGGATGCACCGGGACGGTGCATCTCGCACGCCGGGAGGCGTGCGTTCCCCACCTTTGCCGATTCGGCGGGGGGTGGTGGGATTGGGCGGGGTTTGGTGCCGAGGTGGCTCGGCGGGAGCCTCGCCCTCCAGGGGCTGCGCCCTTATTCGGTCTTGAGGTTGGTTAGAGCTTCTTGGGCGAAGGGGTTGTTTTCGGCGGCTAGCTCTTGGAGGACTTGAAGTCCTAGGTAGCGGATGGATTTGGTTGGGTTTTCCATGGCGGCCAGGCAGGTGACGTGGTCGGCGTAGCGGGTGAAGGCTCGCTCGGCTTCGGGGAGGTCGCAGACTTTGAGGCGGGGGGCGAGGGTTTCTTGGAGGCGGCCTTCGAGGAAGTGGATGTCGTCGACGTCTCGTTTGCGCGGGGTGCCGATCTTCGTCGCGATGAGGTAGGGTTCGTCGAGGACCTTGGTCTCGCCGAGCCGAAGGGACGAACTTTCCTAGGCCTCGTCGAAGTCCTCAGGTTCCAGTTGGTTTGGTTGGTAAAAGATGTCGAGGTAGCGGTTGAGGCCGGCGATCCGGATCATGCCGATTCGGTTGATCGTGGATTCGAGGTCGGCCGGGTCGATTGAATCCTGAAATTCGATGTCGAAGAGGTAATAATTTGGAATGCTCTGGAGGGCTTTGCGGATCGTTTGACACCACGCGTCGATGCCGGGATTGGGATCGAGCCAGATGCCGGAGTCGTCGGTCGTTCGGGGATGTCCGTGCGCGATGACGGCGAGGCCTCCGAGGATGATGACCCGGTGGGTGGCGGCGATGCCCTCTAGGATTTGTTCAGCCGTTGGTGAACCCATTGGGTGATTTCGGCTACGCGGTCGGAGATGTGAACGAGATCGGACACGGATTGCGGTGGTTCTTTCAGCCACGGCTCGCTGTTGGGGGGCGTGGGTTTGCGGTCGGGGCGCTGGGGGCGGGACGCTAGCCATTTGCGGGCGCGTTTCCGGCTTTCCCATTGCTGCCAGACGGTTTCCAAGGATGGGGTGTGCCTTTTGAGCATCTTGTGAGGTTTGCAGTTTTGAGAATTAAGACTTAAGTGTCGCTGGCTTGGCTTGGAACTCAAGCGTTGTCGGTTTTGACGGCTTCGTTGAAGGTTTCGAAGAAGTCGGGGAGGGCGGAGATGACTCGGTTCCAGTTGGGGATCAACGGGGCGCCCAGGGGGTCGTCCTGGTAGTCCTGGCTGGCTCCGCGGATGCTGCGGACGAAGGTGGCGACGGCGAGTTCTTCCTGGTGGCGGTCGTAGTCGAGGCCGTTGATGGCGGCGTCGGCGGCGTAGAAGCGGACGGTGTCCTCGGCTTTTCGGACGTAGGCGGAGAGGAGGGTATCGAAGAGGCCGCGGTCGAGTTTGATGCCGTGGCCGGCGAGGGTGCGGAAGACGCATTTGACGATGTCGACGGCCATTTTGTTGAGGCCCTTGCTGGCGTCGCGGGCGGAGATTTCCTGGTGTTTGTGGTCGTAGCGGTCGGCGAGGTCGACCTGGCAGATGGCTTTCGGTGAAACGACGCGGAAGACTTCGGCGAGCATGCCGATCTCGACGCCCCAGTCGGCGGGAATGCGGGTGCGGCGGAGGATGTCGATGTCCATGGAGACTTCGCCGGCGAGGGGGTAGCGGAAGGTGTCCATGTAGACGAGGAAGGGGTGCTCGCCGAGGATGCTCTGGAGGGAGCGAAGGAGGGGGGTGACGAGGAGGCGCATGACGCGGCCGTTGAGCTTGTGGGAGAAGCGGGCGGAGTAGCCTTTGCAGAAGTCGAAGCCGAGGGTGGGGTTGGCAACGGGGTAGCAGAGGCGGGCGAGAAGCGCGCGGTCGTAGGTGAGGATGTCGCAGTCGTGGACGGCGACGACGCGGGCGCGGTCGCTGGCGAGGACGTAGCCGAAGCAGAGCCAGAGATTTCGGCCTTTGCCGGTGGGGCCGGGTTCGAGGTCGGAGGCGATGAGGCGCTCGATGAGGCTCTTGATGCGGGGACCGTCGTTCCAGAGGAGGGTGGTGATCTGCGGAAGGGCGGCGAAGGTTTTGCGGGCTCGCTTCCAATCCTTGGCGTCGGCTCCGTCGATGCCGACGACGATCTGGTGGATGTAGGTGGCGTCTTTGAGAATGGCGATGATGTCGCGGAGGGCGGGGGTGCCGAGTTCCTTGACGTGACAGGGGAGGACGAGGGCGATGGGTCGCTCGGCGGAGAAGTCGGCGAGTTCGCGCTCGAGGCGCTCGAGGTCGGGCGTGCCGAGGCGGTGGAGGGTGGCCATCGAGCCGGTCTGAAAGAAGTCTGCCATGTGGGTGAATTGTGGCTGGTGATTGGTGATGAGTGAATGGTGAATGGTGGAATGAAGCCGTTTTCGGGCCATTTCGTTGTCATGCATTATCATTTGCGTCCGGGTGGGGTGCGGCGGGTGATCGAAATGGCTCTTCCGGCTCTGGCGCGGGCGGGTGGGGTGCGGCGGGTGACTTTGCTGGTTGGCGAGGGCGGAGCGGACGAGTGGGTGGCGGGGTTGCGGGCGGCTCTGGGGGACGTGGCGCTGGAGGTGGTGGTGGCTGCGGGGTGTGGGTATTCGGCGGATCAGGGGGAGGTGGTGCGACCGGATTTGGAGGGAATCTGCGAGCGGGGGTGCGTGGTGTGGGTTCACAATCTGGGGTTGGGGCGGAATCTTCTGCTGGCTCGGGAGGTGGTGGCTCTGGCGGAGCGGGGGCGGCGGGTGGTGTCGCATCACCATGACTTTTGGTTCGAAAATCGGTGGGGGCGGTGGGCCGAAATGACGGAGGCCGGGGTCACGGATCTGGCGGAGGTGGGGCGGGTGATTTTTTCGCCGGCTTTGCGTCATGCGGTGATCAATGGGCAGGATGCCCGGGGGGTGGAGGGCAGCTTGCTTTTGCCGAATCCGGTGATGGCGGTAGGACGAGGTGGCGGCCGTTCTTCCGCGGGTTGGTTGCGGGAGTTGCTGGGCGATGATGGGCCGGTTTGGGTGGCGGCGACTCGGTTTTTGAGGCGGAAGAATTTGGCGGAAGCGGTGCTGCTTCACCGTTGGTTGCGGCCGGAGGGGTGGTTGGTGACGACGGCGGGGGTGAGTTCGCGGGAGGAGGAGAGTTACGCTCGGGCGCTGATGGGTGCGGCGGAGCGGGGGGGGTGGCGGGTGCGGTTTTCTCTGTTGGCGAGTGGAGATGGGCCGGAGATTGGGGACCTGATCGCTGGTTGCGAGGCGGTGGTGATGACCTCGGTGCAGGAGGGGTTTGGGCTGCCGTATCTGGAGGCGGCGGCGGCGGGGAAGCCGCTGGTGGCTCGGCGTTTGCCGAACGTGATGCCGGATCTCGAGGGCTGGGGGTTTCGGTTTCCGCAATCTTACGATGAGGTGTGGATCGCGGCGGAGTTGGTGGATTTGGAGGCGGAGGCGAAGCGCCAGGGGGCGGTTTTCTCGCGGTGGCGGGAGGGTCTGCCGGAGGAGGTGCGGGAATTGGCGGAAGCGCCGCGATGGTTGATTGACGGCAATTCTGAACCAATGAACGGACTGACCCCTTTTGCGACCCCTTTTGCTGAACCAATGAACGGACTGACCCCTTTTGTGACCCCTTTTGCAATGAACGGACTGACCCCTTTTGTGCCTTTTGATTCTGAACCAATGAACGGACTGACCCCTCTTGTGACCCCTCTTGTGGCGTTTGGGCGGTTGACGCTGGCTGGGCAGTTGGCGGTGCTGGCAATTCCTCCGGAGGAGTCCTGGGCGGCTTGTGCGGGGTTGAATCCGGGGATGGGGGATTGGCGGGGTGAGTTGGCGGTGACTCCCTGGCCGGTGGCGACGGAAGCGGAGTTGGGGGTGGAGCGGTATACGGCGCGCTTTTGGAGTGAGGGGTCTCACGCGAAGCCGCGAGGGTGCGAAGGGGGTGAGATTCAGGGTGCGATGATTCGGGAACGCTTGGGGGCTGGGTTTTTGTTTGCGATTTTGATGGAGTGACGGGGATGCGGGCGGTGATTTGTGACGTTTATCGGACGATTCTGGACGTGGGGCCGGGGCCGGTGGACGCGGAGGCCCGGTGGGCTGAACTTCATTCGGCGGCTTTCGGCGAGGCTCCGGTGCTGAGTTTGGCGGGGTTCGATGCCGGATGCCGCTCGATCGTGGAGCGGGATCATTCGGTGGCTGTGCGGTTGGGGGTGGACTTTCCCGAGGTGGTTTGGCGGGACGTGATGCGGCGGGCTTTGCCGGAACTGGGCACGCTCTCGGAACGGGGGGAGGCGGAATTTTTGTATCGGCACATGCAGTTGCGGCGGTCGTTGCGGGTGATGGACGGGGCGCTGGAGTTTCTGGCGGCGTGCCGGGGGCGGGGGATTCTTCTGGGAATCGCTTCGAACGCGCAGGCTTACACTTTGCGCGAGCTGGAGGCTTGCGGGGTCGAGGTCGATTGGTTCGAGCGGGATCTGTGCGTTTGGTCGTTCGAGAGTGGGTTCAGTAAACCGAATCCGCACGTTTTCCGGATGCTAACGGCGCGGCTGGCGCATCTCGGGATCGCGCCGGGCGAGGTGATGATGGTCGGCGATCGGGAGGATAATGACGTGGTGCCGCCGCGGGCTGCCGGGTGGCGGACCTGGTGGTTCGGCGAGGACGGGGGGTGGGGGGGGGTGAGGAGTTGCGTGATGGGTGATTAGTGAATGGTATTTGGTGGGGTCTTTTTCCAACGGGTTTCGTAGGGCGCGAGGGTCTCGTTGTGGGCGGTGACGTGGGTGGGCGAGATGTTGGTTAGGCAGAGCGTTTGGCCTCGTTGAATGGCGATGACTTCTTTTGGGGATTCGAGGATTTCCTGCGAACCGTAGGGGTTGAAGTCGGGGTTGTTGGTTCGCTGATCTAGGAGGGCGCGGAGGCCGGTGAAGATTTGAGAGCGGAGGGAGCTTGGGTCGGCTAACTCGTTGGCGAGATCGGCGGCGGTGAGTTTTTGACGATTGATGCGGCGGTTGATTCCGCTGGCGATGGCACCTTGGCGGTCGCCGCGGCTGCCGAAGAGGCTGTGGAAGTAAATGCCGGGGATGCCGCGGAGGGCGAACATGATGGCGTGGGCGGCGAGGAAGCGGGGGACCGCTTCGTGATTGGTGACGGGTGAGTGGTGATGGGTGGGGGCGTTGAGCGCGTCGAAGTAACTGATGTTGAGTTCGTAGGGGATCTGGGTGCCGTCGGGGAGGGTTTTCATGGAGACGAAGCCTCCGTGGAATTTTGTGGTTTCGACCAGGGTTTCGATTTCTTCTTCGGTTAGAAGGCCTCGGGCTGGGTTGACTCCGATGCCGTCGTGGGACGCCAGGAAATTGAAGAAGGTGACCTGATCGGTGGGGAGGTCGAGGGAGCGGGCCCAGCTCTGGAGCTTGGTTGCGTCGCCGGTTAGGAGGGTGTGGAAGACGAGGGGTGGGAGGGCGAAGTTGTAGACGAGCTGGGCTTCGTTGGTGCCGTCGCCGAAGTAGGAGACGTTGTCGGTGTGCGGGACGTTGGTTTCGGTGATGAGGCGGACGTGGGGTGCGGCCTGGTCGAGGACGGCTCGCATGAGCTGGATGACGCGGTGGGCTTCGGGGAGGTGGATGCAAGTGGTGCCGGGGACTTTCCACAGGAACGCGATGGCATCGAGGCGGATGAAGCGGGCGCCGCGGGCGACGTAGAGGAGAAGGACGTCGAGGAGGCGGAGGAGGACGCGGGGGTCGGCGAAGTTGAGGTCGGCTTGATCGGCGCTGAAGGTGGTCCAGACTCGCTTGGGGCCGCTGGCGGTGGGGAAGGTCGTGAGGAGTGGGTGGGTGCGGGGGCGGACGACTTCGCGGAGGTCGGGTTCGCCTTCGACGGTGAAGAACGTGGTTTCCCAGCCGGGCTCCCGAGTGGTGAATTTTTGGAACCACGTTCCTTGGACGGAAGCGTGGTTGAAGACCGCGTCGAACATGAGCCCGAAGTCTTCGCCGAGTGCGAGAACCTCGTCCCACGTGCCGTTGGCGGGGTCGACGGCGGTGTAGTCCATGACGCTGAAGCCGTCGTCGGAGGAGCTGGGGTAGAAGGGGAGGAGGTGGAGGGTGAGCTTGGCTGGTGAATGGTGGGTGAGGAAGGCGTGGAGGGTGGCGACGGGGCTTTTGTCCGGGGAGGTGAGTTGGTCGGCGTAGGTGATGAGGATGACTTCCTGGTGGGGGGCGGGGTCCGTTTTGGCGGGTCGAGGGTTGTTTTTTTGGAATTCCTCGATGAGGGATTCGATGGCTTGGGGGAGGCCGAGGCTCGCCGGATACAGGGTGCGGAGGTGGTCTTCGATGAATGGCACGGATCAATCGAAAGCAGGATGTCGGCCCACCGCGACCTACAAAACTTCGATGCGGCCGCATCGAAGTTTTGTACGTGGCTATCTGTTTGGGTTGGCGGGGTTCCTGCTTCTGATGGGGTCGAATGAGTTTGTCGGTTTCTTTGACTCGGGTTCCGAAGCGGATTGGGTTCATCTCGACCCGGTTTCACGGGACGGATGGGGTGACGCTGGAGGCGGCGAAGTGGGCGCAGATTTTGGAGGCGGAGGGGGCGACGTGCTATTGGATGGCGGGGTTGCTGGATAAGCCGGACGCGGTGAGTCACTTGGATCCGCTGGCGTTCTTTGGGCATCCTTATGTCGTGGATGTGCAGGGTCATCTTTTTGGGAAAACGACTCGGCCCCGCGAGATCTCGGACCGGGTTCATGGGATGAAGGATCGGCTCAAAAGTTCGATCTATCGGTTTATCGAGCGCTACGAGCTCGAGCTGCTCATTCCGCAGAACATTCTGGCGATTCCGATGCACGTGCCGCTGGGGTTGGCGATGACGGAGGTGATGGCGGAGACGGGGATGCCGACGATTGCGCACCACCATGATTTTGCCTGGGAGCGGGAACGGTTCATGACGACTTCCGCGGCGGATTATCTCGGGGCGGCCTTTCCGCCTCGGTTGCCGCAGACGGAGCACGTGGTGATCAATTCCATGCAGCAGCGGGAATTGGCGCAGCGATTCGGTCAACCGGCGACGGTGGTGCCCAACGTGATCGACTTCGAGACGCCGGCTCCGGGGATCGACGATTACACGCGGGACTTCCGGGCGGAGATCGGGGTGAAGGATTCGGACGTTCTGGTGCTGCAGCCGACCCGGTTGGTGGCGCGGAAGGGGATCGAGCACGCAATCGAATTGCTGCGGCGGCTGAAGATGCCGGGGCTGAAGCTGATCTTTTCGCACCCGGCGGGGGACGAGGGGAATGATTACCTCGAGCTTCTTAGGGAGCGGATCGTGGATGCAGGGATCGACGCGGTGGACATCTGGGACCGGGTCGGGGAGCGGCGCGGGGTGAACGCGCGGGGGGAGAAGGTCTACACGCTGAACGACGTTTATCCGCACGCGGATCTGGTGACTTATCCGAGTTCCTACGAGGGGTTTGGGAACGCGTTTCTGGAGGCGATTTATTTTCGGAAACCGGTGGTGGTGAATTCTTACGCGGTTTACGCACGGGACATTGATCCGCTGGGGTTTCAGGTGATCGAGATGTCGCAGCTGGTGACGAACGAGGTGGTGGAGCAGACTCGGGAGGTCTTGGGGAACGCCAGATTACGGGAGGATTGGGGGGACGTAAATTTCGAGTTGGGGCGGCGGTTTTTTTCGTTTTCGGTGGCGCGGCGGAAGCTGGCTGGGCGGATTGCTAGTTTGTTTGGGGAAGGGTAGGTCGGGACTCAAGTGGCGAGCGGGAGCGTCCGAGTCAACACTGACGCTCGGATACAAATACAGGTTTGAACAGAAGGTCGCGAAGGTAGCAAAGGATACGGAAAGTCAAAGCGGTCGGCTCCCGCTGGCGCGGGTTGCCGGTGCTCGCTACAGAACGGGTTCTCAATTCCGTCGCAAGATTGGCTTCAACGCAAGCGTGAGGTCTCCGGCACGGAGACCGATACAGGGGTTTTCCGTTTTCGGTCGGTTGTTTCTGGTTAGAGCACTTTCAAATTGATTGGACGATGTGATCCGGCAAGCGGTGGGAGGGCGTCCCGCCTTCCTGATCCAAACACGAGGACGAGACGTCCTCGCCCCGTTTTCGTCGGCTCTTATCGAGGTCGCCAGTTACTTTGAAATTGCTTTAGGTGGACCGAATTCCTGCGATATGACTTCTTCGATGTCTCCGGCTTGGTATTTTTTTCGGTTTTCCGGGCGGCGCATTCCTTTTTTTAGGAAGGGGAAGGTCTTGTGGGTGGCGAGTTCTCGCCAGTAATTTTGGGTGGGGTTGAGGGTGGTCAGATCGGAGTTGGGGAGGGCGAAGGTTTCGATGGGGTATGCTGCGGTGGGGGTGATTTGGTTGGACGTGGCGAGTTCGCTTAGGCCGATTTCGTAGCAGCGGACGATGAGGAATTTGTAGGCGTTGGGGACGTGGCGGACCTGCTTCCAGAAACGCTGGAACCAATGGGATGTGGTGACGGTTGGGGTGGCGCTTAGGAAGTAGCTTTGGAGGTGGGGGGTGATTTCGTGGGAATCGGTCATGCCCCAAAACGGGCTTGGGGTCATTCGTTCGACGATTGGAGCCAAGGGGCGGCGGGGGCCGTAGACGCTGTCGTTGGCGAGGATGATGCCTTGGGTGGTGATGGTTTCGTGGGCGGCGGTGAGGCCGACTTTCCAGGAGCCGAAGTCGTAGCCGACGTTGGTGCGGAGAATGGCCAGGTCGGCGAGGTGGCGGACGCGGGTGAGGTCGCCGGAGGTGGTGACGAAGACGATGGCGGAGGCGACGGTGCGGAGGGCTTCGAGGTAGGCGAGGGTGGAGTCGGCGACGGTGCCGGCGGATTCGAAGTGGGAGAAGATGGCGACGGGGCGGGGGTCGTCGGTGGGGAAGTTGGCGGTGCCTTCGGTGCGGACGATGCGGGCGGTGTGGTGGGCGGCCTCGATGCGGAGGCGGTCGCGGGTGGCCCAGAGGGTGGCGCGGGCGGGAGTGGCTCCTTTCCGGAGGTAGCGGGCGCGGAGGGTGGCGTGGAGCACGGGCTTAGTTGACGACGGCGAAGAGAGTGAAGGCGGTGGCTCAGGAGAGGATGATGGCGAGGAGGGTCGCGAAGCGGATGCGGATGAGGGTGCCGATGAGGACGCAGTGGTTCACTTTGGAGCTTGTGAATCGGATGGGTTCGATCGTCCGGTTGTGAACCTTTTCGGTTCATTCTTAAGTTGAGCCTTGGCGACTGGAAGCCGCCGCAGCTTGAAGTAGCCTGAATGGGGAATATCTGGCTTTGCCAGATTGGGTTGGTGCGACGATTGCAAAGCGCCGTTCCTTGATGCGCTTGCTTTTAATCGTCTTCTTCGTGGGGGCCGAGCGCTCCGTTTCTTTCCAGGCGCTTTCTTAGGGTGGCTCTGGTGATTCCCAGGAGCTTGGCGGCTTGGACTTGGTTGTTGGCGGTGCGGGTCATGGCTTTGAACGTGAATTCGCGTTCGAGCCAGGGGAGGAGTTGGATCGCGTCGTCGGTGGCGGCGGCTTCGAAGAGGAGGTCGATGGCGGAGTCGATCGTCGCTGGTGGGGTCGCGGGTGGTGGTTGGTGATGGGTGGTTGGTGGTGATGGGTGGGGTGGCTCGACGGTGGGTTTGGGGACGTCGGAGCGTTCGACTTGGAGGGGGTCGACGCTGTTGGAGGCGAGGCCGAGGGGGATGTCCTTGGGGAGGAGGACGTCGGTGGTGGCGAGGACGGTGGCTCGGAGGATGGTATTCTCGAGTTCGCGAACGTTGCCGGGCCAGGGGTATCCCTCGAGGACGCGGATGGCTTCCTCGGAGAGTTGGAGGAGGGGGCGGTGGCGCTGGTGGGCGGCTTTTTGGAGGAAGTATTCGGCGAGGAGTTTGATGTCCTCGACGCGGGCGCGGAGGGGCGGGAGGTGGATGCGGACGACGTTGAGTCGGTAGAAGAGATCTTCGCGGAAGGCCTTGGATGCGACCTCGTCCTCGAGCTTTTTGTTGGTGGCGCAGACAATGCGGACGTTGGTGTGGATGGTTTCGTTGCCGCCGACGCGGGAGAATTCGCCTTCCTGGAGGACGCGCAGGAGCTTGGATTGGACGGTGAGGGGCATTTCGCCGATTTCGTCCAGAAAGAGGGTGCCCTTGTCGGCTTGTTCGAAGCGGCCGATGCGCTGGGAATGGGCTCCGGTGAAGGCACCGCGTTCGTGGCCGAAGAGCTCGGATTCGAGGAGGTTCTCGGGGATGGCGGCGCAGTTGATGGCGAGAAACGCGCGGCTGCTGCGGGCGCTGTAGTGGTGGATGGCTCGGGCGACGAGTTCTTTGCCGGAGCCGGATTCGCCGGTGATCATGACGGGGGCGTCGGAGCCGGCGACGCGGCCGATCATTTTGAAGACCTGCTGCATGGCGTCGGATTGGCCGACGATGTCTTCCTTGTGCTCCTCGACGGTGAGCTGGGGCTTGAAGGGGGTGGAGGCCTGGAGGTCGGCTTGCTCCTTGAGCGCGGCGTCGACGACCATCTTGAGGGTGAAGGGGAGCTGCTCCTTGCGGACGAAGTCGAAGGCTCCGAGTTTCATCGATTCGATGACGCCCTGGGTGGTGCCGAGGGCGCTGGTGATGATGACCATCGCGTTGGGGTTGTCCTTGCGGATGCGGGCGAGGAGTTCGAGGCCGCTGGAGGGATGGAGGTGCATCTCGGCGAGGACAAGATCGGGGGCTTCCATCTGGACGGTCTTGAAGGCGACGTCGGAGGCGGTGGCGGTGAGGACGCGGACGGTGTCGTTCTCGAGCTGGGTCTTGGTCCAGGCGAGGAAGTCGGAGTCGCGGTCGGCGATGAGGATGGTGCTTTTGGCGGGCATGGGGATGGGGTCGGAAAGTCAGAAAGTCAGAAAGTCAGAAAGTCAGAAAGTCGGAGCACCGGAGGCTGGGAAGCCTCGGGGCAGACTGGGTTAGCTCTGCGATGCAGCCCGAAGGGCGAGACGAGCGGGAGCGAGCGAGTCAACATAAGTCGGAAGGTCCGAAAGTCAGATTGCGCCGTAGCGGCGGTTTCTTTGGGAGTAGTCGGCGATGGCGGCGAAGAGGTCGGCTTTGGTGAAGTCGGGCCAGAGTTTTTTGGTGACGTGGATTTCGGTGTAGCTGAGCTGCCAGAGGAGGAAATTGGAGAGGCGGAGTTCGCCGGAGGTGCGGATGAGGAGGTCGGGATCGGGGAGGTCGTGGGTGTAGAGACGCTGGCCGATGAGTTCGGGGGTGATGTCGGCTTCGTTGATTTCTCCGGCGGCGGCGTCGCGGACGAGGGAACGGACGGCGTCGACGATCTCGGCCCGGCCGCTGTAGCTGAGGGCGAGGGTGAGGGTGAGGCGGGTATTGTCGGCGGTGACTTCGATGGCCCGTTGGAGGCGCTTTTGGCAGGAGGGCGGGAGGTCGTCGAGGCGGCCGATGGCGGCGAGGCGGACGTTTTTTTCGACCATCTCGGTGGTTTTTTCTTCGAGAAACCGGTCGAGGAGGAGCATGAGGGCGCTGACTTCGGCGCGCGGGCGTTTCCAATTTTCCGACGAGAAGGCGTAGAGGGTGAGGAACTCGATGCCGGCGTCGCGGCAGCCTTCGACGCACTCGCCGACGGCTTGCGAGCCTTGGTTGTGACCGCTGATGCGGGGGAGGCCGCGTTGGTGGGCCCAGCGCCCGTTGCCGTCCATGATGACGGCGACGTGGCGGGGTGGGTTCGCGAAGGGTGGTCGCGGAGAAACGGGGTCTCCGGAGGCGGGCAGGTCTTGGGCGATGGGAGCGGCGGGCGCCATTGAGGCTGTTACTTTTTAAGCAATTGACGGTGGGGTCGGGTGAGGTGTCGCGAATTGATCACGTTGGAACCTCCGAGCGGTGGGCACAAGCGGAAATTTAGGGGGTTTGACGAACGGGGTGGTGGGTGGATAGTTCAGGCTGGTGAGTAAACGAAACTTCCTCGCGAAAGCGGCGGCTTATTTCTGGCGGGCGACCGTGCTTCGGTGTCCGGTCTGCGGGATTACGCCGATGTTCCCACGGTTGTTGAAAATCCGTCGGCTCTCGGACTATTTTGCGCCTTTGGACGGGTGTCCGCGGTGCGGCTACGCGTATGACCGGGAGCCGGGGTATTTTCTCATGTCGATCTGGGCGATCAATTACGGGGCGGGGAGCTTCCTGGGGATCGTGATTTATCTGGTGATGGAGTTTAATTTCGACTTCTCGCTGGGGACGGAATTGGCGGGAGTTCTTATTCCGGTGATGTTGTTCAACATTTTGTTCGCGCGGCATTCGAAGTCCTACTTCATCGCGTTCGATCATCTGTGCGATCCGCACCGGAAGGAGGGCGGCGACAATGGGGGGAACCGACCGGTGGAGCCGCCGGATGCGCCGGTGCCCGCGCCGGATCGGAGTCCGACGCCGGAACCGAGCGAGACGCTGAGCGGCGTGCGGTGATCTGGATTTTAGATTTCTGATTTTAGATTTTGGATTGTTAATTGCCGGATGCAGTTGATCCGGTACGCCGTTGGTTTTGTTTTGGTGGTCCTGCTCGCGGGTTGCGGGGACGTGGCTGGGCCGCTGGATACCCTCGGGCGATCGGCTGAGGATGTGCCGATGGCGGGGCCTCGGGGGGAAATCAAGGTGGGGTTGCCGGGGGCGCGGGACCGGGTGCAGGTGGTGGAACTGCCGGATGGGTCGGTGGGTTACGTGCTGCGGCGGGTCGGGGCGGGGACGGATCGGCTGCTGACGGCGGATGAGTTCTCGAGGTTTTTGTTCGAGAGCCGGACGCGGCGGGGATGGTCGGATGCCTTGTTCAACATCACGAGTCCGGCGGGGTTCATCTGGGTGTCGCTAGGTCTGCTGGGGCAGGTGCTTTTCACCGGGCGGATGCTGGTGCAGTGGGCGGCGAGCGAGAAGTCGAAGCGTTCGGTGGTGCCGGTGTCGTTCTGGTGGATGAGTCTGATTGGAGCGACGATGTTGCTGGTTTACTTCATCTGGCGGCGGGACATCGTGGGCGTGTTGGGGCAGGCGACGGGGTGGGGGATCTACGTGCGGAATCTGGTGCTGATTCGTCGGGCTGGTGGGGGGTGACGTGGGGTGGGGTCGCTGGTGGGAGGTGGCTGGCTGGTGGCTCGTCCTGAAGAGTGGAAGCCAGAGATGCTTCGCTTTGCTCAGCATGACAGGTTTTGGAATTGGGTTTAGGTGGGCTGGTTCGGGGGGCGCTTGTTGGCTTGGTCGGCTAGCTGCTGTAGTGGGCTAGGAATTTTCTCTCGGATTCGACGTCGCCGATGATGACGAGTTGGTCGCCTTCGGTGAGGTTGGATTCGGGGGAGGGGTTGATGTGTTTGCCTTCGGCGTCGGTGAGGGCGATGACGCTGCAGTTGGTGCGTTCGCGGATGCCGGAGTTGGCGAGGTTTCTGCCCGCGAGGGCGCGGGGGACGGGGACTCGGAAGACGTCGAGGCCTTCGGCGAGCATGAGGACGTCGGCGTTTTTGAGGACGTTGAGAATGCTGTTGGCGCCCATGGAGGCGTAGGACATGACGAAGTCGGCTCCGGCGCGGTGGATGGTCGAGATGTTTCGCTCGAAGGTGGCGCGGGTGATGATCTGGATGTCGGGGCGGAGGCGGCGGCAGTAGATGGTGAGGTAGGTGTTGATGTCGTCCTCGTGGGGGGTAATGACGACGGCGGGGGCGTCCATGATGCCGGCGCGGGTGAGGACGTCGAGGGAGGCGGCGTCGCCGTGGATGTATTTGGCGGGGTCGCGGATGCGGGCGGCGAGAGATTCGACGATGCGGTAGTCGGCTCCGCGGCGGGCGAGGGCGGCTCCGGTGGCGCGGCCGGAGCGTCCGCCTCCGATGATGACGACGGGGGCTTCGGTGTTGTGATAGATGCAGAAGAGCTCGTCGTATTTTTGGAATTGCTCGCGGGAGCCGGCGAGGATGAGGACGGTGTTCGCCGCGATGACGGTCTCGGGTTTCGGCGTGACGAAGGTGCCTCGCTCCCAGACGCCGGCGATGGTGACGCCGAGGGTCTCGCGAAGTTTGCAGTCGGCGATGGATTTGCCGACGAGCGGGGTGCCGGCGACGGTGGCCTCGGCGATGAGGAGGTCGTCGAAGGTGCCGATGACGTGGGAGAGGGCATCTCCGCCGGTGATGCGGCGGGCGAGGGACTGGCCCATCATTTCGCCGAGGCGGAGGACGTTGGTGCTGCCGGCGAGCTCGAGGATGTCGACGGCTTCGGCGCTGTTTGCGGTGGTGAGGATCGGGACGGAGGCGGAGAGTTCGCGGACGGTGAAGGCGACGTTGACGTTGACCGGGTCGGTTGCGGTGGAGGCGACAAGGGCGGCGCGCTCGACGCCGCAGGCGCGGTAGGTCTCGGGATCGTCGAGGTCGCCGACGACGACGTGGACGCGTTCGTCGTGGAGGCGGAGGGCTTCCTCGAGATTCGGGACGATGAGGGCGTAGGGGAACTGGAATTGTTCGAGGCGCGGGATGAGCGCTTCGGTGACGGGGTCGTGGTGGCAGAGGAGGACGTGGCCGGAAAGCGAGGTGGGAAGTTTGCGCGGAGCGCGCTGCGATTCCTGGAGCTTCATCCACGGGGCGTAGAAGAACTCGATGAAGGTGAATGGGAGGAGGACGAGGAGAAAAATCATGCCCGAGAGCAGGACGACGATGGAGAAGAAGCGGCCGAGATCGGAGGTGAACGTGATGTCGCCGAATCCGAGCGTGGACATGACGGTGAGGGTCCAATAGAGGCCCGTGACCCAGGAGTAGCGTTGGCCTTCCGAGGCCATGATGAAGTGGAAGAGGACGCTGAAGGCGAGGACGAGAGCGAGAAAGAGCGCGAGGAATCGGCCGAGTTGCAGGAGATTGCGGCGGCCGCTGCGATTGTGGACGGCGTAGGTGACGAGGGTGGCGACGAATTTCATTCGAGGGACGTTGGAGCTTATCCCAACCCTGGCGGGTGGCGAGCGGCGAGTCACCTGCCCGCCCCCCAACAAAACTTCGATGCGGCCGCATCGAAGTTTTGTTGGGGGGCGGCGGTGGGGGTTGCGGGTGGGCTGGGGGTTGCGGGGAAGTGGCGCTTCGCGTTTTTTGGACGGGAGCTGACCTGGAAGGTCGGCTCGGCGACCAGGATGGTCGCGGTCCCCGGCGACTGCGTCGCCGATGCGCGGTGTTGCCAAGCGGGACGGTGGGAACTAGGTTCCGCGGCTCTTTCGATGGATTCGCCCGACCAATCCCTGATCTACCTGGACAACAACGCGACGACGCGGGTCGATCCCGAGGTGCTGGAGGCGATGCTGCCGTGGCTGCGGGAAGAATACGGGAATCCTTCGAGTGCTTACCGGCTGGGTCAGCGGGCGCGGGATGCGGTGGAGCGGGCGCGGGGGCAGGTGGCGGAATTGCTGGGGTGCGAGGCTCGGGAGATTTTGTTCACGAGCTGCGGGACGGAGTCGACGAACGCGGCAATCCTGTCGGCGGCGGCGATGGATCCGGATTGCACGCACGTGGTGACCTCGGCGGTGGAGCACAGCGCGACGCTGAAGTTGTGCGAGCACCTGACGCGGCGGGGTTACGAGGTGACGTGGTTGCCGGTGGAGGCGGATGGGGCGTTGGACCTGGAAAAACTCGAGAAGTCGATCCGGCCCGATACGGCGGTGGTGAGCCTGCTCTGGGCGAACAACGAGACGGGGAGATTTTTTCCCGTCGAGCGGGTGGCGGAGATTTGCCGGGCGAAGAAAGTGATTTTTCACTGCGACGCGGTGCAGGCTGCGGGGAAGGTGCCGGTGCGGCTGGGCGATACGGGGATTCATTTCGCTTCGATCTCGGGGCACAAATTGCACTGTCCGAAGGGAGTCGGCGCGCTTTACGCGAACCGGCGGGTTCGGTTCACGCCGATGCTGCGGGGAAGTCAGGAGGAGGCTCGGCGGGGCGGGACGCAGAACGTGGCGTCGATCGTGGCGATGGGCTGCGCGGCGGAGGTGGCGGGTCGGCATTTGGCCGAAGAGCAGACCCGGGTGCGGGCGATGCGGGATCGATTCGAGTCGGGAATTCTGGCGGCGGTCAGCGGGATCGAGATCAACGGTGGGACTGAGGATCGGCTGCCGAACACGACGAATCTGGCGTTCGAAGGGATCGAGGCCGAGGGGGCTCTGATGCTGTTGGACGAGGCGGGGATTTGTTGTTCGGCGGGGAGCGCCTGCACGACGGGATCGGTCACTCCGTCGCACGTTCTCAAGGCGATGGGGGCTTCGGATCGGCGGGCTCGATCGAGTCTGCGGTTTTCGTTTGGTCGGTTCAATTCGGAGGCGGACGTGGATGCCGCGCTGGAGATCGTGCCGCGGGTGATCGAGAAGCTGCGGCGGGTTGTGCCGATGGGTGGCGGGCCGGTGTTGGTGAGTTAGCGGCAGGTGGGGGGGAGTGCGGCTTCGCCGGGTTGGGACGGGTGTCGACCTGGAAGGTCGACACGGCGACCAGGATGGTCGCGGTCCCCGGGGGTGGCGGTCCCCGGGGGGTGGCGGGACGGATTTTTACACCGCCGGGGGTGGGGTGGCGTTCGTTTCTTTTGTCTATGGATCAATCAGACACTCGGAAATTTTGCGGGCAGTTGCGGGACTTTTCGAACGCGATGCTCATCACGAAGGCGGACGGCGGGAAATTGCGGGCCCGACCCATGGCCATCGCGGAAGTGGAGGACAGCGGGCGCTTTTACTTTCTGACGGCCCGGGATACCGCCAAGGTTCACGAGATCGAGAGCGATACGCTCATTCACGTGGCGTGTCAGAACGACCAATCGCTCTACCTTTCGATCAACGGACTCGCGACCCTGTCGGAGGACACCGCAAAAATCGAGTCGGTGTGGAACGAGTCGTTCAAGCCTTGGTTTCCCGAGGGACCGACGGACCCAAACCTCGCGTTGATCGCGGTGAGCCCGATCGACGCGGAGTATTGGGACACCACGGGTGCAAAAAAACTCGATTACCTCTGGGAAGTCGCGAGCTCCTACGTGACGGGCGCGACGCCCGACATCGAGGAGGGTGAACAGCA
Source organism: uncultured Verrucomicrobiae bacterium (assembly GCA_963719495.1). GTDB lineage: Bacteria > Verrucomicrobiota > Verrucomicrobiia > Chthoniobacterales > JAATET01 > CAVVKW01. Next base: position 152,945 of record CAVRCI010000001.1, on the reverse strand, counting down.
CGGGACGCTTCGTCCTTAACTCCTGGATTCGTTTCGATTACAAAGGTCCCCGTTATGTCACAAACTCACATCATCATCGTCGCCGATACCGGCAGTCTCCGTGCTTTCGAACTGGAACATCCGCCGGAGCGGTCGCCGTTCCCCCGGGAGATCGAAGCGATCGATTTGATCGCGACGAACAAACAGCTTCACGAGAAAGTCACCGACCAAGCGGGCGCGATGCCCAGCGGGGGTGCGCCGGGAGCAATGTCCCACGCGGGAAACGAAGGAATTCAGCTCGAGGATAAAGCCCGGGCGATCCGCGACCTGGGCGGGCACATCGAACGGATTTTGACCGAACACAAGGCGGAGCGTTGGTCGTTCGCCGCGCCGTCTTCGGTCAATCAGGCGATCCTCGACGCGATCCCGGATCGGCGTTGGAAGGAGTCCGTGCGCGAGTCGCTCGGGGCAAATCTCGTGAATGTCCGCGAGCAGGACTTCGGCAAACACTTTAAATTCTGAGTCTCACCGCGCGCGGCGTTCCATCGTCTGATCGGAATCGACAGAGTCCGGTCGGACGTCAGCGTGCGGTGAACATGAACGCGATCGCGGCGGCGTAGATGAGGAGGATCGAGAAGCTCTCGAACCCGATATTTGCGATGCCGCGTTTTTCGCGTCGGACGAGGCCCATCACCAGAATGCCGGTCAACAGAATGGTCAGGGCCATGAGGAAAGTCTGCCGATTGGAGATGTGGTGATAAATCGAGCCGTCCCGGTAGGCCACGTCGGCAACCGCGATGAAAAGCGTGTCGAAGCTGTTACCCCCGATGATGCCTCCCACGGCCAGGGTGAGTGATCCCTGACGGACGGCCGCGACGGCGGTCACCAATTCCGGCAGCGACGTCGAGACGGCCGTGAAGAATCCGCCGACGGCTGTCTCCGAGAGCCCCGTCGTCGACGCGACGGCCATCCCGGTCTGCGCAACGATCCATCCGGCGGCTCCGACGATCGCGGCGGTGACGGCGAATGCGATCCATAGGCTGGAGACACTCTTGCCGCGCAGCGGGTCGGGGTCGGGTTCGTCGGCGCGGGTTTCGGGGGTGTGTTGCGGTCGCCACATCGGCTCGTCCCGAGCGCGCGAGACCAATCGCATCCCGTAGATGTATCCCAGGACGAGAATGATCGAGGCGGGGTTGATTCCGAAGACCGCCACGTTGGGGCCGGACGCCGCGAGGAGCGGAACCGAGAGGAGCGTGATGAGAAGCGTGCCTAGGAGGATGTTCGAGGCGGACGCGGCGGCGTGTTCGAGGTTGACCTTGCGGTAGAAAATGTCGGCAACCGCGAGGAAGGCCGTTTGGGCGGCGATCCCGCCGACCGCGTTGCTGACGGCGAATTCGGGGAAGCCTCGCCACGCGGTGACGGCCGAGGTCGTGATTCCCGGGAGCGAGGTGCTGGCTCCAAGAAACAGGGCTCCGGCCAGGGCTTCGCCGAGCCCGGTGACGTCCGCGAGACGGTCGGCCTGCCCGGCGAGCCTCCACCCGGCGAGAGCGATGACGCCAGTCGCCACGAGAAAAAGCGCGACGTTCGCGGCGAGTGGGAATTGGGCAAAATCGGGCATGAAAAAAGGCGGGCGACGCTTGGAGCGTCCGCCCGCCTGAAATCTGATCGGTCTCCGGTCGGGTGCCGGTCTTTTCTTATTTGTCGCCGGGATTGGCGACGCCGATCACGCCCATTGCGACGCGGGGGCCGGCGTTGCCGGTCGGCTGGCCGCCGTCGTCGGCTTTTTCGTGAACGATCACGCTTCGACCGACGATGGCGTCCGCGCCTTCCATCAGGGAGACGTTGTCGACGGTCACGGTCAGCTCGGCGGTGCCTTCGGCGTTGGTCGCGAGGTTGCCGAGGTCTCCGGCGTGGCGGATTTCCGTGGTGGGGAGGGCGTGATCGTGACCTTCGGGATTGAAGTGGCCGCCGGCGCTCGTGCCGTCGGCACTGGAGATGTCGCCGAATTCGTGGATGTGGAAACCATGCTTGGAATCCGGCTCGAGGCCCATGACTTTGGCGGTGACCGTCACCTTGTCGCCGTCCTGGGCGAAGGTCACGCTGCCGGTGACGTCATTGCCCGCGGTCGGGGTGAGGATGGCGATGAGCGAGGCCGGGGCGTCGGCTGCTTGGAGGGAGGTGGGGATCGCGGAGACGAGGAGTGCCGCGAGCGTTCCGGTGGCTAGTTTTTGGAAGGTGTTTTTCATCGCCGACATCATTGCAGAAGTGGGCCGGGACGCAACGCGGGAGCCGCCGATTCGAGGATCGGGGAATCGTCCGATGGGCGGGAGTATTTTGTTTCTACGAGTCATCCCGGGCCGGCGCGGAGGGGACCAGGACGTAGCGCATGCCGGCGGCTTTGGCGGCTTCGATGCCCATGGGCGCGTCCTCGAAGACGAGGCACGTTTCGGGCGGGACTCCGAGGGCTCGCGCGGCGGCGAGGAACGGATCGGGCGAGGGTTTGCCGTGCTCGGTATCTTCGGCACAGATGATCGCGTCGAAGTAGGAGGTGAGGCCGAGCGCGTCGAGGGTCCCGACGACGAGTTCGCGGAAGCCTCCGCTGGCGACGGCCATGGGGGCAGTGCCGTGGAATTGCTTGACGAGATCGACGACCGGCTCGATCGGCAGCGCCTCCGGGATGAGGTCGGTGTAGTATCGTTCCTTCAGCGAAGCCGCCTCGTCGGGGTCCAGCGAGGTGCCGAATTTCTCGTTGAGCTGCGCGATAATCCTGCGGGTCGGGGTGCCGCCCCACGAGTAGAAGAGGTCTTCGGGAAACTGGCCGCCCAGCTCGGCCATCGCGCGCTGCCACGCCCGGTAGTGCAGCGGCATGGTGTCGGCGATCGTGCCGTCGCAATCAAAAATGTAGGCTTGGAACGGTTGCGCGGGCAGGTCGAGTTTCATCGCGGCGAGGTTCTAGCCGCCGAGAATCGGTTTGACGAAGGGAAACTTTGCGCCCACTCTCCGCGGCTCTTTACTCGTCATGCGTCACACCCTTTCCGTTCTCGTTGAAAACAAATTCGGCGTGCTCGCGCGGGTTGCCGGAATGTTCAGCGGACGCGGTTTCAACATCGACTCGTTGAACGTCGGCCCGACGCTCGACCCGACGACGTCCCGGATGACGATCGTGGTCAAAGGCGACGACACCGTGCTGGACCAGGTGACCAAGCAGCTCGACAAGCTCGTCGAGGTGATCGACGTCGAGGATTTTCGCGACGAGGAATACGTTGATCGCGAGCTGCTTCTTCTGCGCGTGAAAGCGACTTCGAAGACGCGGGCCGAGGTCATGCAAATCTGCGATATTTTCCGGGCCAAGATCATCGACGTGCAGCCCGAGCGGTTGTCGATCGAGGTGACCGGGACCGAGGGCAAGATCAGCAAATTTCTCGTGCTCATGGAGCGCTTTGGGATTCTGGATCTCACGCGCACCGGCAAGGTCGCCCTTTCCCGAACCAACAAATAATCAATCTCTCAAACCACCATCATGCCTGCAAAAATCTACACCGACAAAGACGCCGACTTGGGCGTGCTCAAAGGAAAAACCTGCGCCGTCATCGGCTTCGGCTCACAGGGCCACGCCCACGCGCTCAACCTCAAGGACAGCGGAGTGAAGGTCATCATCGGCCTCTACGCGAAGTCGAAGAGCCGCGCGGTTGCGGCCGATCAGGGGTTCGAAGTGTTCGATACGGCCGAGGCGGTCGAGAAGGCGGACGTGATTTTCGTCGCGGTGCCGGACACGAAGATCCCGAACGTTTTCAACGCCGACATCGCTCCGAATCTGACGAAGGGAAAAACGTTGCTCTTCAGCCACGGATTCGCGGTTCACTTCAAGACGATCGAAGTGCCGGAGGAAGTCGACGTCATCATGGTTGCGCCGAAGGGACCGGGCCACATCGTTCGGCGTCAATTCACCGAGGGCAAAGGCGTCCCGGCGTTGATCGCGATCTACCAGAATCCGAGCAAGAAGGCCAAGAAGGTCGCGTTGGCGTGGGCCAAGGGTGTCGGCGGCACGCGCGGAGGCGTGATCGAGACGAGTTTCAAGGAAGAGACCGAGACGGATCTCTTCGGCGAGCAGGTCGTGCTTTGCGGCGGTGCGAGTGCGCTGGTGCAGGCCGGGTTCGAGGTGCTGGTCGAGGCGGGATACTCGCCGGAGATGGCGTATTTCGAATGCTTGCACGAATTGAAGCTGATCGTGGATCTGATGAACGAGTCGGGTATCGCCGGGATGCGGTTCTCGATTTCGGAGACGGCCAAGTGGGGCGACGTGCGGGTCGGTCCGAAGATCATCGACGGCAGCGTGAAGAAGCGGATGCAGAAGGCGCTCAAGGAGATTCAGAACGGCAAGTTCGCCAAGGAATGGGTCGCCGAATACGAGAACGGGTATCCGGAATACAACCGTCTTCTCAAGGAGGGCGCGAATCATCCGATCGAGAAGACCGGTGCGCGCTTGCGTGGGTTGATGCCGTGGATCAAGAAAAAGAATCTGAAGGGCGCGCAGGCGGCTTATTGATTTGGTCTTCGGACATTTGAGACTTTTGATGGGGGCGCTTTGCGCCCCCCTTGTTTTGTCCTGGCTGTCATTCTGAGCGATAGCGAACGCGCAAGCAAGTTGAGGAGCCTGGGACGACGTTGGCAACTTGTCGGCAGCCGAACGCATAGGGCATTCGGAGGACGAGGCTCCTGCCGGGCCGTGGCTCTCGCTGCGGGCGTGGCACTCGGGGAAAAATGCGGCTTCGCCGGTTTGGTGACGAGTTGCCGGGCAGGATGCCCGGCACGGCGAGCTGGAAGCTCGCGCTCCCCGGCCCGCCGACACGGGCTCACGACTTGATCCGGTAGTCCAGCGTTCGCGATTGGAGCCAGCGGACTCCGAACATGTCGGTGGTGGCGCGGAGGGCGCGGTTGCCGAGGCCGTATTTGCTGACGCCGTGTTGGCGGGCGCGGTGGTTGACGGGGATCTCGACGATCGAGTGGCCGGCGTTTTTGATGAGCGCCGGGATGAACCGGTGGACGCCGTGGAAGGGGACGAGGGCGGGGACGCATTCGCGGCGCAGGGCTTTGAGCGTGCAGCCGGTGTCGCGGATGCCGTCGCCGACGAAGCGGCTGCGGACGTAGTTCGCGACGCGGCTGGTGATTTTTTTGGTCAGTTTGTCGGCGCGGTGGGCGCGGTAGCCGCAAACGAGGTCGGCGCCTTTGGCGATCTCGGCGAGGAGCCGCGGGATGTCGGCGGGATCGTTCTGGAGGTCGCCGTCGAGCATGACGATCGTGGCGCCGCGGGCGGCCCGCAGACCGGCGATCATGGCGGCGCTTTGGCCGGCGTTGCGCTCGAATCGAAGCAGGCGGACGCGGTCGCCGGGTCGGACGCGGGAGACGGTGGCGTCGGTCGAGCCGTCGTCGACGAAGACGATCTCGGCGTCGATTCCGGCGAGGGCGGTGTCGAGTTCGGCCTGAAGAATCGGGACGTTGTCCTCCTCGTTGTAGAGCGGGATGACGACGGAAACGGATGGAGTGGTGGCGCTCAAAGCGGCATCGTCTGGTAGTCCTCGCAGAAATAAAACCGCAAAGTGCGGCGGCGTCCGGCCTGGTCGGTCACGTCGAGAGTGGCGGCGAGCGAGACGGCGCGAAAGGCGCTGGCGATGGTCTGCGGGAGATCGGTTTCGTCCGTGACGTAGAGAGCGGAGCGGCCGGCGTAGGGATTGGCGGCGCGAAGTTCTTCGAAAAATTCGTCCGGGGCTTCCGTGGTTTCGACGAATTCGTCGTAGCGCGGCCAGAGGCCGAATTGGTTCGAAAGATCCTGCGATTCGCGAAGGAAGACTTCGCGCGGGCGGCCTTGGGCGATCTTCGGGAGGTGGTAGTTGAGCGCGGAGGTGTAGGCCGGATTTTTCGCGATGAAGAAGATGGATTCGGGCCGGGTCGTCTGACCTTCGTCCCGGAGCGTTTCGGCGACGGCGGCGATGCGGGGCCACGGGAGGGCGTTATCGCCCTGCGCCCAGGGATGGGGATTCCAACGGGGCAGCGTGATTGCGATGGCGGCCGAGGCGGCGGTGATCAGAACGATGGCGGGAAGGATTGTCTGAAAAATCCGGATCTGGCCGGAGCCGAGCCAGGCGGCCATCGGAATGGCGAGGGCGGCGGCGGTGAGCAGGTCCGCGGGGTCGCGGTCGCCGTGGAGTGCGAAGAAGAGCCACGCGCCAAAAAACGGCAGCACCCAGGCGGTGACGAAGCGCGGTCGGAGGTGGTGGCGAGTCCGCCGGGCCGCGATGATGGTGGCCGCGACGAGGAGGAGGGCGGCGAAGATCGAAAGCCCGGATTGAAGCGCACCGAGGGCGGAGGGCCATTTCGCCGGGTCGAAGGTGAAGGCCGTGCGGAAGGTCCCGAGGGCGAGCGGGGCCCAATCGTGCTGGATGTTCCAACCGATGGCGGGGAGGCAGCCCGCGAGGGTGATGAGAAGGGCGGCGTAGATTCCGGATCGGCGGAATTGCACGCGATAACGTGGCGACGCGACGCAGACGGCAAGAATCGCGATCCAGGCCAGGATGTTTGCGTAGCGAAATTGAATCCCGATGGCGATGGCGGCACCCACGATGAGCCACGAGGGAAGGTCGCGCTTGCGGTCGAAGGCGCGCCAGGTCGCCCAGGCGGTCACGAGTGATGCGGCGAGGGCGGGCATCGCCGGGTCGGCGTGGATGGCGGCGAGGTTGAAAAACGGGAGGGCGTTGAGAAAGGCGACCGAGATGACCCCCACCGCGGTGCCGAACAGGTTCCGGGCGAACAGATACATCGCGAGGGAGGCGATCAACGCGGCGAAGGGGAAGGCGATCCGCAGGCCAAGAGGGCCATGGCCGAAGATGGCCTGCCCGTATTTCACGAGGGCCGCAGTCCCGCCGGGGCCGTCGAAGAAGGCGGCTTCCAGCTGGTTGCTCTCCATCCAGTGGTAGGCCTCGGGCGGCGTGACGTCCTGCGTGGCGGCGAGCCAACAGCGGGCGAGTGTGAGCAGAACGAGGAGCGTGAGGCCGAAGATTTTCACGGCGCGAGTAAGCTGGGATGGCGGGCGGCGAGGGTGGAGGCGACGCGCGGAGCGAGTCGCCGCCAGATCGTCTCGAGGAGTGCGAGGACGAGACAGCCGCACCCGGCTCCGATGATCGCGGCGACCAGGATGTCGGACGGATAGTGGCTGCCGACGTAGACCCGGGAGAAGGCGACCAGGGTCGCGGGGAGGAAGTAGAGCCAGCCCCAGCGGCGGTAGAAAACGGCGAGGACGGTGGCGAGCGCGAAGTTGTTGGCCGCGTGGCCGGACGGGAAGGCGTTGCCGGTGACGGGTTGGATCGACGGTTCGGAGATCTCGATTTTGACCGGCTTGGCGAGGGCGAGGAGGCGCGGTTTGGCTTTTTGCAGATCGAGGATGCGGACGCCGTCGAGGACCTGGTAGGGGCGGGGGCGCTCGATGGTGTTTTTGAGCGTGCGGACGACGAGGCCGTCGGTGAAGCCGATCACGAGTCCGATGCAGACGACAAAAGCGCGCCCGCGAAATCCTCCGAAGATGACCGCGAAAAGGCAGGCAAGGACGGCGATCGGCCACCAGAAATCCCAGCTCGAGATGGCGGCCATCGGGAGGTCGAGCGCGGGGTGGGCCCAAGTGGAATTGACGAGGTGAAAGAGGCTTTGATCCATCCGGGGCGGTGGTCGATAGTGCGCGGCAGACTCCGATGAATCCCCGATCCACTCAAGCCAAGAACCTCCTCCTCGTCCTTCTCCTTGGAGGCATGGGCTGTAGCCAAGCCGCGGATGAACCGAGTGCGGACCAGATCCTCCGATCCGCGCGGATGAACCAGATTGGCCAGTCGGCCAAGCTCGAGGCGGAATTGCGGACCGCCGACGGCGACAAGATCCCGTTCGTGATTTCGCTCGACGATGGGGAGATTCGGTACGCGTTTGAATCGGGGCAGGAGATCGGGCTTCGGCTGACGAACGACGAGGCGATTCTGACGGAGCGCTCGGGTGGGTCCGACCAGACGGTGAAGTCCGCGAAATACGACCGGCGGATCGGGGGGACGCCGATCACTTACGAGGATCTGGCGGTGCCGTTTCTTTATTGGCCGCGGGCCAAGTTGAACGGCGACGAAAAGATCTATGGCCGGTCGTGCTGGGAAGTCGAGGTGCAGTCCCCGCGCGGGCGGAGTCAGTATGGGGTCGTGCGCGTGTGGATCGACAAGGACAGCGGATCGATCATGCAGATGGAGGGCTACAACGGGGAGGGGAAGATCGTGAAGAGGTTCACCGTGAAGTCGGCGCAGCGGATCGACGGGCAGTGGATGCTGAAGTCGATGCGGGTGGAAGCGATCAATCCCGAGACTCGGAGGCCGACGGAGCGGGCTTATTTGGAGGTGGAGGGGAAGGTCGAGTGACGAATGCGATCATTCGACCGAACAAAACTTTGGTGCGGCCGCATCGAAGTTTTGTTCGGGCGGCGGCTCAAGCGTAGATGGGTGTGGGGCGGATGATGGGTTGGGGGGTGGTGAGGCGGGTCAGGAAGCGGGCCCAGTTTTCCTGACCGGCGAGGATTTCGATTTCGACGCGGAGGTAAAACATCGGGACGGCGGGGTCGAGGACGCGGGGGATGCGGACGGCGTCCTTCTCGGTGGTGAGGATGGCGGCGAGGTTGCGTTTGGCGCAGCGGCGGACGAAATTTTCGATCTCGCGGTGGGAGTAGCGGTGGTGGTCGGTGTAGGTCTTGGTGAGTTCGAGGTTCGCGCCGAGGTTGCGGAGGGCGTTTTCGAAACTCTCGGGGGCGGCGATGCCGCAGAGGGATCCGACGGTGAGTCCGTCGAGGTGGCTGAGCGGTTTGATTTCGCCGGAGAGGAGGTTGCGCAGGTGAACGGCGCGGTGGCGGCATTCGATGATGTCGGCGGTGCGGTTGTGCTCGCGGATGCGGGCGATGAGGTCGGAGTTGTCGTCGCCGTTGCACTTGGTGAGGAAGATGTGGGTGGCGCGGTGGAGGTTGGCGGGGGGTTCGCGGAGGGTGCCGCGGGGGAGCATGAAGCCGTTGCCGAAGGGGGCCTGGCGGTCGACGAGGACGATCTCGATGCGGCGGTCGAGTTTGAGGTATTGCAGGCCGTCGTCGAGGAGGATGGTGTCGCAGCCGAAGTGTTCGGCGGCGTAGATCGCGCTCTTGACGCGGTCCTTGTCGACGAGGACGACAACGCCGCGGAGGCTGTTGGCGAGCATGAAGGGTTCGTCGCCACCGGTGCGGGAGTCGAGGAGGAGGGACTTGCCGTCGCTGACGATGCGCGGGACGAAGGTGGGGGTTTTTCCGGTGAAGTTGTTGAAGAGGCGGACGACGAGGGGCTTGGAGACGCTCTTGTAACCCCGGCTGAGGATGGCGACGCGGCGGCCGCCGGCGGTGAGCTCGCGGGCGAGCATTTCGACGACGGGCGTCTTGCCGGTGCCACCGACGGAGATGTTGCCCACGGAGATGACGGAGATGCCGGGGGAGCGTTCGCGGAGCCAGCGGTGGCGGTAGAGCGCGAGGCGGGCCTGCACGATGCCGCGGTAGAGGGTCGAGAGGTGGAGGAGGACGAAGCGGAGGGCTTCGGCGCGGCGGCCGTAGCGGCGCTCGAGGATGACGTCGATGGCGAACGTCTCGATCCCTTCCAGCCAGCGGCGCATGATCAGCGGGGGGGAGAATTCGGACGCCTTGGTTGTCGGCGGTGGTGACGAGGACCTGGGCACCGGGGCAGTCGGCGGCCCGCTTCATCGCGGCGGCCACGGCTTCGGCGTGGTCTTCGGCGAGGCAGGCGATGGTCGATCCGGAGCCGCTGAGCCAGCCACCGAGGGCACCGGCTTCCTCGGCGGCGGCGATCACGGGATCGAGGCAGGGGACGAGGCTGGCGCGGTGGGGTTGGTGGAGGGTGTCGCCGAAGCAGCCGGGGAGGGCGTGGTAATTCGCGGAGGCGAAGGCGGCGGTGATCGCGGCGGTGTTCGCGACGTTGCGAACGGCGTTGGCGAAGGGGATCGAGGCCGGGAGGACGTCGCGGGCGGGATCGGTCTCGACTTCGAAGTCGGGGATGAGGAGCGCGAAGTGGAGGCGCGAGGCGACGCGGAAGCGCTGGTAATCGCCGTTGCCGCGGGCGACGACGAAGCCGCCGAAGGCGGCGGGGGCGGCGTTGTCGGGGTGGCCTTCGAGCTCGGCGCAGAGGCGGTAGACGGCGTCGGGGCCGAGGGGGCGGTCGGCGAGCTCGTTGAGGCCGTGGAGGACGCCGAGCCGGACGGTGACGCTGCTGCCGAGGCCGCGGGAGCGCGGGACGGCCCCTCGGATTTTCCACGAGAACGGGAAGGCTGGGCGTGCGGCGGCCTCGAAGAAGCGGGCGGAGGCGGCGGCGATCATCGGGTGAGGGTCGGAGGCGTCGGCGCGGGAGACGGTGATGGTATTGTAGAGACGAAGGGCGATGCCGAGGGCGTCGAAGCCGGGGCCGAGATTGGCCGTGGTGGCGGGGACGCGAACGCGGGCGGTGGATGGCATCGCGGGAAAATAGCGGTCCGGGCGGGGCGTCGGAAGCAATTAGTCGGGTCGGTGGGCGGTTGCGATTTGACGAATCGGAATGATGCCGGATGATGCGCGACCGATGTTGCTCGATCTCCTCTTTGTCGCCGCTGGCCTCGCGATGCTTTATTTTGGCGCGGAGTGGCTCGTGCGCGGTAGTTCTTCGCTGGCGTTGAGATTGGGAATGACGCCCCTGGTGGTCGGGCTGACGGTGGTGGCCTTCGGCACGAGCGCGCCGGAGTTGCTGGTGAGCATCAAGGCGGCGCTCGACGGGCAGACCGGGATGGCGATTGGAAACGTGGTGGGGTCGAACATTTTCAACATCGCGGTGGTGCTCGGCGTGGCGGCGATGATCTGCCCGCTGCGGACTCAGTATCAGCTCATTCGATTCGATCTTCCGATCATGCTGGGAGTGTGCGTGTTGGCGGGGGTGCTTCTCATCGATGGGGGAATTTCGCGGGTGGATGGTGTGGTTTTTGTCGGGTTGCTGGTGGGTTACGGGGTGGCGAGCTTCGTGGTGGCGAAGAAGAACGGGAACAAGGCGGTCGACGCGCAGTTCGAGGAATCGGTCGGATCGCCGGGGAAAAGCGTGGGGATCGACGCGGTGCTGGTGGTGATCGGGATCGCGGTGCTGGTCGGCGGGGCGAGATTTTTGGTGGACGGGGCGGCGAGTTTGGCGCGGGGGTGGGGGGTGAGCGAGGCGGTGATCGGCCTGACCATCGTGGCGGCGGGAACGAGCACGCCGGAATTGGCGGCAACGATCGTGGCGTCGATGAAGAACGAGGCGGACATCGCGGTGGGAAACATCGTCGGGTCGACGATCTACAACGTGCTTTGCATCCTCGGGATTGCTTCGATCATCCATCCGCTCGATGCGCAGGGCGTGACCGCGGTGGACGTGATGGTGATGATTGGGGTGTGCGCGTTGGTGATTCCGCTGATGCGGACCGGGTTCGTGCTCAAGCGGTGGGAGGGGGGCGTCTTTCTGGGGATTTATGCCGGGTATCTTGGGTGGCTCGTTGCGGGTGTGCTGTGACGGGGGCCGGGCGGGGCTGAAAATCCCTCCGGGATTTTCTGCGTTGATTCTCGTTTGACCCGGCGGGGATTTGCGGGATACCTTTGGTCTTCAAGTTGGTGGGATGGCTGAGTGGTCGAAAGCACATCTTTGCTAAAGATGCGAACTCCAAAAGGGTTCCGAGGGTTCAAATCCCTCTCCCACCGCCACTTTTCCCCGGTCCCTTCCCCGCTATGAAAGACATCCTCGACCGGGTCATCCGGCTCTCGCACGAACTCGGGCGCGAAGATCGCGAACTCGCCATCCTGGGCGAAGGAAACACCAGCGCCGATCTGGGCGATGGGACGTTTTTGGTGAAGGCTTCGGGTAGTCAACTGGGCACGATCGACGAGGCGGGATTCACGCGGGTGAAGCTCGATCCGGTGCTGGCCGCGATCGACGAGCCGGACTCGAGCGATGCGGAGGTGCGGGGTCGGCTCGAGGCGAGTCGGGTGGATCCGTCGGCGAAGCTGCCTTCGGTGGAGACGTTTTTACACGCGCTGTGCATCCGCGAGGCGGGAGCGAAGTGGGTGGGGCACACGCACCCGGTGTCGATGCTCCGGATTCTGTGCAGCAAGCTGGGCGCGGAGCCTTTTCTCAATCACATTTTTCCGGACGAAATCGTGGTGTGCGGTCGGAATCTGGCGGTCGTGCCCTACATCGACCCGGGCTTGCGGCTGGCGGTGGCGGTGCGCGATTCCTTGCGCGAGTTCATGGACACGCACGGGGCGGCGCCGAAGGTGATTCTGATGGTGAACCACGGGCCGGTGGCGCTGGGCGCGACGGATCGCGACGTGCTCAACATCATGCTGATGCTCGACAAATGGGCGAAAATCCTGGCGGGAAATTATCTGCTGGGTGGGCCGCAATTTTTGGAGTCGACGATTTCGGACCGGATCGAGAATCGACCGGACGAGCATTATCGCCGGGCGGCGATCGGGGCTCTCGAGTAGCGGATGGCGGTTTGCTGGCTTCGTTGCTCCGGCGAGATTGCCACGGAACGCGCGGCGCGCCTTCCCTACCTTTTTCCTGGACGGAACCGCTGCGCGGTTTAGCTGGCGTCGGGGAGGATTTCTTTCGTTAGGCGTTCGATGCCTTCTTTGGCGAAGTCGCTGTTGGGGTATTGCTGCTGGGCTTGGAGATACCAGGCGAGGCTGGAGCCGGGTTGGTCGCGGTCTTCAAGTTCTTCGGCCCGGCGGAGGGAGCGGACGAATTCGGCGGCCTGGGTGGTGAGGTTGGCCCGGAGCTGGTTGAGTTTGCTGTCGTTGGGGAATTCGAGAAACGCTTTTTCGGCGGATTCCCAGGCTCCGGCGGAGTCTCCGCGTTTCTCGATTTCCTGAGCGCGGATGATGGCACCTTCGATGGCGGTCATGTCGGCGAGGACCTCGCGGAGCTGCTGCTGGCGGGCGGGGTCGAGGGCGGTGGCGGCGATGAGGCGTTCCTTGTCGTCGAAGATCTGGCGGTAGTTCTTTTGGCTGAGGAGCTGATCGAAGTCGACGAGCGCTTTGCCCTGGACGTCGCCGCGGGAGAAGATCGTGGAGGAAATCTCGGCGAGGGCGGGATTGCGGGGCCAGATCTCGGTGGCGGCGGCGAGCTCGGATTCGAGGACGTCGCGCTCGCCGGCGACGGCGGCGTTGCGGGCTTTTGCGAGGTGCATGGAGGCAACGGTTTTGGCGGTTTGGATCGCGGCCATCGGTTTGGAATTGTCGAAATCCCGGGCGGTTTGCTCGAGTTCGGCGACGAGCTTCTCGGCGAGGGTGTAGTCCTTCACCTCGAGGGCGGAGACGAGTTGGTTCGAGGCTTGGACGAAGGCGAGGGCGCGGCGTTTGTCGTCGCGGGCGAGGGTGCGGACCTCGGGGAGGTATTCGCCGACGAGGAAGGTTTCGGCGAGTCGCTTGGTGGCGGATTCGAGTTCGTCGCGTTCGAGGAGGAATTCGTAGGCCTCGATGCCCTCGGCGACGTCGCGGATGATTTCGTTGGCGAGGGAATCGACGGTGCCGACGGTGGGGGGCAGGCCGGTCGTCTTGGCGAAGAGGTTTTTGCTTTCGCCTTTGATGTCCAGCTGGTCGTCGCCGTCGGCGAAGACGTTGCGGTAGAAGCGGGTGGCGATGAGGACGTGCTCGAAGCGGCGCTGAATGAAGAGTTGGACGATGAGGGCTTGAAATTCGATTTTCGTTTGGGCTTCCTGCAGCTCGCGGCGGGTCTGGTTCGTCTTGAGGAGGGTATTGAGCTCGACGAGTCGGGTGGTGAAGGGCTGCATCTCGATGCCGCGGCGCTCGGCGAGGGCGGTGGCGTTGGCGGCGGTTTCTTCGGGATTGGCTCCGGTCACTCGTTGCAACGGACGCGTGTCGGCGGTGATGAGCTGATTGCGTTCGACGCGACGGCGTTCCTGAAGCAGGGCGGTGTCGGCCTGGCGGATGCGGCTGAGCTCGCGGCGGGCGCGCCAGGCGGAGTAGACTTGGTTGGCGATGGTGTCGCCGAGGCCGGCGTCGCGGCGGTATTCGGAGGCCTGGGGCAAGAGTTCGAAGGCCCGGTCGAGGGAGGTGGGGGTGACGTTGTTGGCGCTGAGGAGGTTGAGGAGCTCGGCGAGGATGGCGTTGTATTTCGCGTCCTCTTCGTCGGTCTCGGCGGCGATGTTGAGGTATTTCTCGAAGCGGGCTTCGAAGAGGCGGTTGTTGTTCACGTTCCACGTCTTGCCGTCCCACGTGATCATTTCGTTCGCGGGATCGAACGAGGGGGCGTCGCGGCCGAGGAAGTTCGAGCCGCCGGCGGGGGACGCGGGAGCCGGGGCGGCTTGGGGAGAGGCGGCGGTGGCGGCGTCGAGGACCTGGGCCCGGGTGTTGGGGGCGAGGGTGGTGAGCGTTAAGGCGAGGGTGATGAGGAAGAGCTTGGCGGGGTTTGCGGCTTCGCCGGTTGGTTGGTTCGGCGATTGAAAATCGCCGCTTCTTGAAAGATACCTCGGCTCTCTCGCTTCGCTCGATTTGGCGGACTTCGGCGGCTGGAAGCCGCCGCTCCTTGAATGATCATTCATGATTTTGCTAGGGCTTGGGCTCTTAGGATTCCTTTGGGGTCGACCTGGACTTCGAAGTGGAATTTCTGGCCTTTCTGGAGGTTGACGTGGCTGAGATTACCGGGGACGACGAGCGGGACGATGTCTTCTTCACCCTGGATCTGGACGGAGATCAGGCGGTCCTGGGTGGCGGGGCTGTAGCCGAGGACGTTGAGGATCTCGCCCTCGAGTTTGTAGACGTTGCCGCGGAGGCTGTTGGAATTTTCGAGGTAGGCCGCGGCCGCGAGTGGGGCCGTGGTGCGGTAGGGATCGCCGGTTCGGGAGAAGAGGGTGGTGCCGAGGTAGAGGACGACGACAAGGACGATGAGTCCGGTGAGGAGCCAGGCGGGGTGAATGGATTTGCGGGACCGGCGGGACATCTAATTTCGGATTTCGGATTTCGGATTTCGGATTGGTGTCATTGGATGCGGGTGGCTTTGGCTCCAGTGTAGGCCAGGAAGAGGCCGCCGACGAGGTGGGCGGTGAGGATCCAGGTGCAGAGGGCGGCGGGGGAGAGGGCGGTTTGGACGACCATCTGGGCGATGTCGTAGTAGCGCTCGCCGCGAAGCGTCTGGAGGATGCCGGACCAACTCCAATAGGCGGAGACGAAGGGGCGGACGACTTCGCCGACGGCGTCGGGGAGAGCGAGGACGGCTCCGGAGAGGGGGAGCTGGAAACCGACGAGGTAGATGCTGACGAGGGAGGCTTGCTCGGCGTTGGGCATCCAGGCGGAGATGCCGAGGCAGATGGAGGTCATGGCGGCGTTGACCAGAAGGAGGAAGCCAAGCTGGGGGAGGAGTTCGCCGGGGAAGCCGCAGACGTAGTGAACGAACAGGCCCATCCAGAGGGATTGCGCGGCGACGAGGAGGCTCAAAAAGGCGGCTTTGCTGGCGACGTAGCTGCTGGTTCGCAGGCCGGAGAGTTTTTCCTTCTCGAAGATGAGGCGCTCGGCGGCGATTTCGCGGCCGGAATTGTTGGCTCCCATGAGGGTGAGGAGGATGACCTGAAACATGACGATGCCGGAGACGAGGCTGCCGATCTTGCTGGCCTGAGCGAGGAAAGCGTTGGCTTCGAGGAGTTGGCGGGTGGCGTCGGGTTCGAGGCCGAGGCTGAGATTTTGGATTTGCGGGAGGCCGTGCCAGGCGAAGACGGCGACCAGGACGGGGAAGCCGAGGATGAGGCCGAGCTGGAGAAAGATCTGACCGGGGCTGCGGGCGAAGATGCGGAGTCGGCGGGCGAGGAGGGTGGTGAATTGCGCTGCCGCGTTGGGGCGGTGGTGATTGGTGACTGGTGAGTGGTGAGTGGTGGGGGCGGTGGTCTCGTCTTCCGGTGGATCGGTGGGTTCTGGGGAGCCTGAATTTTCTTCGGCAAATTCGCTCAGGAGGTCCTCGGTGTAGGGGGTGTGGTGTTTGCGCCAGGAGCGGGACCATTCCTCGCCTTTTCGGACGGTGAGGCGGGCGTAGAGTTCCTCGGGGTCGGTGATCTGGAAGTAGTGGGCGAGGTCGGCTGGGCGGCCGTGGTAGGCGACGGCCCCTTCGGCGAGGACGATGACGGAGTCGTAGAGGTGGAGGTGGCGGAGGCTGTGGGTGACGGAGAGGACGAGGCGGTCGCGGGTGGCGAGGTCGTGGATAAGGCGGACGATTTCGTCCTCGGCCTGGGCGTCGAGGCCGGAGGTGACTTCGTCGCAGAGGAGGATGGCGGGGGCGCAGGCGATCTCCATCGCGAGGGCGAGGCGTCGCTTTTGACCGCCGGAGAGAACGCCGACGCGGCGGTCGGCGAATTCGGTGAGTCCGACTTCAGCGAGGGTGTCGTCGGCGATTTCCTCGAGGTGGCCGGGATGGGTGGGTCGGAGGCGGAGGCGGACGGCGGCGAGGATGGATTCGGCGGCGGTGAGTTCCTCGTGGGCAATGCTGAACTGGGGGACGTAACCGATCTCGGTCGGGGCGAAGTCTTCTTCGGAGAGATCGCGGTCGTTCCAGATGACGCGGCCCTCCTCGTCGCCGTCGGCGATGCCGGCAACGATTTTCAGGAGGGTGCTCTTGCCGCAGCCGGAGGGGCCGATCACGGCGGTGAAGTGCTGCCGGGGGAGGTGGAGGCTGACGTCCGCGAGGATGGGAGTGATGGATTCGCCGCGGCCGACGAAGAGGGAAACGTCCTGGAGTTCGAGCACAGCATTTTTAATTAAATGAGGAATTGGAAATGGGGAATGAGAAATGGGGTGGGGAGAGGAGTGGCGGGTGGCGGAGCTCCGCTGGGGCGTCCACTCGATCTGTCTTATTGAGCGAAGCGAAATATCTCTGGCTTCTCAGGCGGGGGGGGCGGGATGCTTTGCGGGCCAGAGATGCTTCGCTTCGCTGCCAATGACATGGGCTGTTTTGAACAGAAGGGAACGAAGAGAACGAGGGGGAATACGGATACCAATGAGGCTTTGAACAGAAGGCCGCAAAGGTCGCAAAGATTTGAAAGAATGGGCTTTGCTGCCATTGATTTGTCATCCCCGGCTTCTTGGCTCGCTTGCGTGCTCAGGGTCCTCAGCATGACAGAGTTTTCGGAAGCTGGCGCTC
Organism: uncultured Verrucomicrobiae bacterium; assembly: GCA_963719495.1. Classification (GTDB taxonomy): domain Bacteria; phylum Verrucomicrobiota; class Verrucomicrobiia; order Chthoniobacterales; family JAATET01; genus CAVVKW01. The sequence goes on along the minus strand of CAVRCI010000001.1, from coordinate 135,726 downwards.
AGTCTCCGATGGGGCGGAGACCGGACTCCCAAGCTTGTTGCCAGAAGAGGAAGCGTTGGGTGCGGTCGGGGAATTCGAAGACTTGGGGGCCGGGAGCGGGGATGTCGATCGTCGATGTGATTTGGTCGTTCTCGACGATCACGTATTGGCCTGGGATGGCGATCGGGGTGCGTTCGATCCATTTGCCTTCCTCGAAGGATGGCTTGAGGATTTTCCCGGCGGCTCGGAGGATGTCGCCGGTGGTGGAGAGCGTGTTCTCGCGGAGGAAATCCTGCATGGCCGGTGGGAAGCTGGACGTGCGTTCGATGGCGTAGCCGGTCTGGGTTTCGGTGAGCCGCTTCGGGTTTGGGGCGGTGAGGTTGCCGGCTTCCATTTCGCGGACGGTGTTGCCGACGTAGGCGAGGCGGACGGGGCGGCGGCGGAAGATGGTTTCGCCTTTGAGGTCCATGACGAAGTCTTCGGGCTGGGTGTGGGTGAGGACGGTGGCGAGGAGTTCACGCTGCTCGGCGGTGCCGTCGCGCCAGGGTGGGCTGCCGGCGATCTGGGCGACGGTGAGGCCGAAGCAGGTGGCACCCGCGACGGCGGTGACTTGCCAGTCGCGCCACGCACGAAAGCCGATCGCGAGCTGGCAGGCGGCGGCGATGAGCAGTGGGTAGGCGGGGAGGAAGGTCTGTTTGGCGAGGGATTCGTAGGGGCCGAATCCGATGATCGCGAGGGTGTAGGCGGCGGCGGTGAGGAAAACGGCGGCCTGATAGGCGGATCGGAGCGTGCGGGAGCGGGCGAGGAGTGCTGCGAGGCCGACGGCGACCGGGAGCCCGACGAGAAAAATCCAAGTGCGGTCGGTGATGAACGGGTCTTTGTTGATCGCGTAGACGCAGTAGACCATCTCATCGATCGCGCCTTGGAACGCGAAGTAGCCGACGACGATGGCTGGGACGATCGCGAAGCCGAGCGTGGCGAGGATCGTGTGGCGGAAAATCGCCGACCACGGATAGGCGGCGCGGAAGTTCGCCGAGATCGCCCACGCCCCGGCCCACCCGATGGCGAGGGAGGGAAGCAGGAAGGCGGTCTTGACGGAGGCGGCGGCGGAGGCTCCGAGGAAGAGGCCGGCCAGGAAAAAGCGTGGGGTTTTGTCGGGTCGGACGAGGGCGAGGAGCGCGGCGAACCAGAGGAACATCCAGAGGACATCGGGTCGGAGTTCGATGGACTTGAGCGACCAGTCGGCGAGGGCGAGGGTGATGGCCAGCGCCCAGAGCGCGATGGGGCGGTCGAAGAGTCGGCGGTTTAGGAGGTAGATGAGCGCGACGGCACCGAAGCTGAGTGGAACGAGGGTCAGTCGGGCGAGGACGACGACGTTGGCGTTCTCGCCGACGATCCAGGCGAAGGGGAGGAAGAGCCAGTGGAGCAGCGGGGTGTGGTTGTCGAAAACGTCGCGGTAGGGAAGATCTCCGGCGGCCCAGCGGTGGATGACGTGCAGGTTCTGGGGTTCGTCGGAGTCGACGCCATGGGTGAACACGGAGACGAGACGAAGGAGCAGAAGCGCGCCGATGACGACGAGCGCGGCTCGTTCGGTTCGGCGGATGGTCACGGTGAGGAATACGGGAGAGACTGCGGATTACGCGGATTGCGCGGATCACACAGATGCGTCGTGTTGGATTTCAACATCTGCGAGCTCCGCGTCATCCGCGGTTCAAACCGGATTGAGCTTTTGGGGGACGGCGCGGAGGCCGGATGCTCCGTTGGACTCGGTCGATTCGGTTTCGTGGTATTCGGCGTCTTCGTTGACTTCCCAGAGGTCGAAGCGGGGTTCGTCGGCGACGATGTTCTTGGCGCAGAGCAGGGCCGTCATCATGGAGTGGTCCTGGTTGTTGTATTTGTGCATGCCGTTGCGTCCGACGAGGTGGAGATTGGGGTAGCGGGCGGTGAGTTCGTCGCGGACGATTAGGACGGCGGCGGCGTAGTTGTCGTCGTAGACCGGGTAGGCCTTGGGTTGGCGGACGACGGTGCCGTCGAGGATGTCCTCGGCGTCGACGATGCCGAGTTGGACGAGCTCGCGGCGACCGAGGGCGACGAGGTCTTCGTCGGAGGTGGTCCAGAGGCCATCTCCTTCGAAGCAGAAATACTCGAGGCCGTAGCAGGCGAGGTCCGGGCTGGGGACCATCTCGGGTGACCAGGATTTGAAGTTCTGCACGCGACCGACCTGGACGCCGGGTTCGTGGATGTAGATCCAGTTGTCGGCGATGGGGCGGCGCTCGCGGGCGACGAGGGCGACGGTGAGGAAGTCGCGGTAGCGGAGCGAGGCGGCGGCCTTGGCGGCGGGGGTGGCGAGTGGCGGATCGAGCAGGGTAGCGAGCTGGCGGATCGGGGTGGAGGAGATGACGTGTTTCGAGCGGACGGTCGCGGTCTCGCCGTTTCGTTGGAAGGACGTCTCCCATTCGCCGGAGTCCGCGTCGTAGCGGCAGCCAGTGACGTTGGCTCCCATCTCGACGGTGCCGCCCTGGGCTTGGACTTTGCGGGCGGTCTCCTCCCAGAGCATACCCGGGCCTTTTCGCGGGTAGCGGAAGGTATTGATGAGCGTCTTGATGACGGGGCCGCCGCGACGTTTGGGTTTGAGTGAACTCAGAACGGCCTTCGACAGCGACAAGCCCTTGATGCGTTGGGCGGCCCAGTCGGCGGAGATCTCGGAGCAGCTCATGCCCCAGACCTTCTCGGTGTAGGTCTTGAAGAAGATCCGGAAGAGGCGGGCGCCGAATTGATTGGTGACCCATTCCTCGAAGCTACGGGGGTTCCTGGTCGGGAAAAGTCGGGCGCGGAGGTAGGAGAGTCCGCAGAGCATCGACTCCCACGGGCCAAGCTTCACGAAGGCTTCGAACGGGCGGAGGGGGTAGGAGAAAAACTTACCCCGGTAGTAGATGCGGGACGAGCGCGGGCGGGTGAGAAAATCGTTCGGGAGAAGCTCGGTCCAGAGGTCCTCGATTTCCTGGCTTTTTGAGAAAAACCGGTGGCCGCCGATGTCGAAGCAGAAGTCCTTGTATTTCGCCGTGCGCGAGATGCCTCCGACGGACTCGGGGTCGGCTTCGAAGACGGTGACGGGGACCTTTTCCTTACCGAGGGCGTAGGCGGCGGTGAGTCCGGCGGGCCCCGCGCCGATGATCGAGACGGAATTTATCACAGGCCGATTTTACGCGGGGCGGGGACTTGGAGATACGAACGATACGGCATTGGGTCGCGGACGGTAGCACCGGAAGCGGGCGCGGCAAAGGGAGAGGATGGGATAGTTTTCGCCGTTCCGACGGCTGAGATCGGGCTTCAAACGATCGGTTTTCGGCGCCGTCGACCGACGATGACGACGGCGAGAATGACGGGAAGCGCTAGGAAAAATTTACTCTCGGGCACGGCGGTAACGGCCATTTCAGCGAAGGAATAGGCGAGGGCATACGAGTCGGTGGGAACGGGGGCGCCGGATCCTCCGCGGAGAACGACCTGGAGATCGTAGCGAGCGGCGGCGAGGCCGATGCCGTAGAGGTGCTCGATATTTTCGCCCGTGCCGCTGCTGGAAAGGGCGACGGTCTGGGTGTCGACGTCGACGAGGTGGAGGTCGAAATTACTGATCGCGTTGGTGCCCTCCGCGAGGTTTGGCAGGCTGAACCAGGTGATGGTGGCGGTGAGGGTGAAGTCGACGAGGCCGCCGCCGGTGAGATCGAAAAAGTAATGTTGGGCGGCGTCCTGGGTGGTGGATGCGGTGAGGTTGCGGAGGTCCCACCCCTGGAGTGAAGCGAGGGGCGTGGTTCCGGCGAAAGACGTGGAAGTGTCGACGGTGCCGAGCGCGGGGTTGGTGGCGAGGGTTGGAAGTTGCTGACCGGCGGCGAGGGTGTCGTGGGAATTTTTGGCATTCACGAGGCCCGCCCCGAAGGTGGCGTCGAGCGGATCGGTTTCGGTCTGAGTCCAGGTTTCCGGCTTCGTCGCGCCGTTGAGGAGCAGGACCTTCGTGACGCGGGCGTCGGTCGGGTCGGCGTCGATTTCGTTGGCCTGGCCGAGGTCGGCGGCTTGTTGGAGGAGGGTGGCGACCCCGGAGACGTAGGGAGTGGTGAAGCTGGTGGCACCGCCGGGAGCCACGAGTTGGACGCGACCGGCGTGGTTGCCGTCGAGGCGACCGACGGCGATGCCGTTAAAGGAGGATGCCGGGGCGGGGGTGTCGGCGGCGACGCCGTTGCCGCTGCCGTTGACGAAGAGGACGTTGAACTGGCGGGCGTAGGCGTCGTAGAAGCGGTTGACCTGCGCTTCTTCGGAGGCGGTGGTGCCGGTGAAAATGAAACTCTGATTCACGACGCGGGAATCGATGGCGATCGGCGTCCAGAAGGTGCCTTGCGGTGTCGTCGTCGTGCGGGCAACGACTCGGTTGAAGAAGTAACTGGCGTCGAAGTTCTCGATCTTTGGGACGCCGGGTGCCGCGCCGGTGGTGGTCTTGAAAAAGGCCGCGGCAACGCTGTTGGCGTGACCCGAGTGGAGGGAAGGGGTGGAGACGTGCCCGGCACCGCCGTAGGGGTGGTCGGTGTCGTAATACTGAAAATCCGAGGCGGGATGGCCGGTCGTGGCGGGATTGACCTGATACGACGGACCGGCTTCGGCCACGCCGACGGTGACTCCGGCCCCCGTGAGCTCCGGGTGTTCGGACCGGAGCGCGGTCACACCGATGTCGTCCAGCGGCGCGGCGTGGAGTCCGATGCCGGAGACGAGGACGGGGATGAGGAGACGGCGGATCATCGGGGAGGAGAGCCGTCTGGAGTCTCGACCGGGTGGTCGGGATTCGCCAGCGGAAATCGTGGCGCGTGGGGGGGGCGGCGGGACGTTACCGGGCGACGGCCGTCGGGTTCTCGGAGGGTTTTTCGGTTTGGGTTCGTTACACTCACATCGTCCGTGGTTTGAATTTCCGTTTTTTCATTGTGTGTTTGATGGCCGCATCCGTGGCCCGAGCGGGCGAACCGTTGGCTGATCGGTTTTTTTCGGAGGTGCTTGCGTCGAATCCGGGTGTGGAGTCGGCGCGGTTGGATTGGGAGGCGATGGCGGAGATGCCGGAGGTGGTGGCTTCTTTGCCGGATCCGGTGGTGAGTTACGGGTATTATTTCACGAGCGTGCAAACGCGGACGGGGGCGATGCGGCAGCGCTTTGGGGTTTCGCAGAAGCTTCCGTTTCCGGGGAAATTGGGGACGGCGAAGGCGGGGTCGGCGGCGGACGCGCGGGTGGCGTATTGGAAGTATCGGGCGGCGCTGCGCGACGTCTTCGCGTTGGGGCGGACTTTGTTGGCGGATCTTTATCGGGCGGACGCGGCGATTCTCGTGTTGCGGGATCAGGAGGCGTTGTTTCGGCAGACGGCGGAGTCGTCGGAGGGCTTGGTGGAGACGAATCGGGGTTCGCTGGCGGACGTGATTCGGTCGCAGGTGGCGGCGGAGGAGGTGGCGGTGCGGGTGTCGCAGCTCGAGGCGGAGCGGACCGGGGTGGTGGCGCGGATGGCGGCGTTGCGCGGCGAGGTGGAGGCGGGGGCCGCGGTGGGGCGCTACGCGGAGCCCGAGTTGCCGGAATTGCCTTCGCTGACTGAGGTGATGCGGCGGTCGATCGGGACGAATCAGGATCTGGAGGCGGCTCGGGCGGCGGTGGCGCGGGAGGATCTGGGCGTGCGGGCGGCGGCGCTGGAGTATTACCCGGACGTGACGTTCGGGTTGGATTACACGGTGGTGGATGCGAGCACGGTGATCCGGAACACGCCGCAGACTGGGAACGATCCGGTGATGGGGACCGTGGCGGTGAACGTGCCGATCTGGTGGGACAAATTGGGCGCGCAGAAACGCTCGGCGGTCGCCCGGCTGGGGTCGGCGGCGGCGCGACAGGCGCAGCTCACGGCGGACGTGAGCGCGAGCGTGCAGGGGGCCTACGCGATGGCGCGGGCGATGCGGGATCAGCGGGATCGTTACGCGGCGGAGATCATTCCGGGGGCGCGGTTGGCGGTGGAGTCGGTGACGTCGGGGTTCGCGACGGGGACGGTGGGATTGACGGATTTGTTGGACGTGCAGCGGGCGGCGCTGGCGGCGGAGTTGGGTTTGGTTGACCGGACGGCGGGGTATCTGCGGGCGGTGGCGGATCTGGAACGAGCGATTGGTGAGCCGCTGGATGCGGGGAGGAGTGTGAAATGAAGATGATGGTGGATTGCGGGGGATTGGGTTTTTGGGGGCGTTGGGGTGGAAGCCACGGCTCGGCGGGAGCCTCGCCCTCCGGGTTGGGGGCCTTCGGCTGGTGGTGGCTGGCGGTTTTTTGTTTTTTGGTGGTTGCTTGCGGAGAGGCGCCGACCGCCGAGGACGATGGCGAGACGCAGTATTGGATCTCGGGGATGCATCCTTGGATCGTGCAGCCCGAGCCGGGGCAGTGTCCGATCTGCGGGATGGATCTGGTGCCGCTGGATCCGGATAAGTTTTCGGGCGAGATCGTGATCAATCCGGTGGTCGTGCAGAACATGGGGGTCCGGATCGCGGAGGTGACGGAGGGACCGTTGACGAAAACGATCCGGACGGTCGGGATCGTGGAATACGACGAGGAGCGGGTGCGGGACGTGAACACGAAGATCTCGGGCTGGATCGAGGAGATCTTCGTCGATTCGTTGGGTTCGCGGGTCGCGGCGGGGGCTCCGTTGTTTTCGATCTACTCGCCGGAATTGTATTCGGCGCAGCGGGATTTTCTCATCGCGCGGCGGGGTGGGGATCGGTCGCTGGTCGATGCGGCGCGGAAACGGCTGGAGTATTTCGACGTGTCGGCGGAGCAGATCGACGCGCTGGCGAAGCGGGGGAAAGCGGAGAAATCGTTGCGGATCGCGAGTCCTTTCACGGGCGTGGTGACCGAGAAGCACGCGAACGAGGGGATGAAGGTGGATCCGGGGATGCAGGTCTACCGGATCGCGGATTTGTCGGAGGTCTGGGTGATCGCGACGGTTTACGAATACCAGCTGCCGTTTCTGTCGGAGGGGCAGGCGGCCGAAATGTCGCTGCCCTACGTTCCGGGTCAGGTCTTCGCCGGGCGGGTGGCCTACGTGTATCCGTATCTCGACACGAAGACGCGCGAGGCGCGGGTGCGGTTGGAATTCGACAATCCGACGGGGCTGCTGAAGCCGGGGATGTTTGCGAACGTGGAGCTGAGCAGCCGGATGGCGGCGGAGGCGACGCTGGTCCCGCGGTCGGCGGTGATCGATACGGGCAAGCGGACGGTCGCGTTCGTGAGTCTGGGCGAGGGGCGATTCGAGCCGCGGGACGTCGAGACGGGGCTGGTGACCGGCGACGCGGAGGTGGAAGTTTTATCGGGCCTGGAGTCGGGCGAGATGGTGGTGACGTCGGGGCAGTTTCTGCTCGATAGCGAGGCGAACATGCGGGAGGCGCTGGCGAAAATGTTGAAGGGGGAGCCGGCGGCGGGGCAGGAACCGGTGGTCGAGCGGGCGGCTGCGATGGGGGAGTTGGTCGTGCTGGAACCGGCGGGGACAGTGGCGCTGCGGGAGGCGCTGGAGCATTATCTGGTCATCCAGCGGGCGTTGGCGGGGGATTCGTTGGTAGGGGTGGCGGGGGCGGCCCGGGGGTTTGGAGCGGCGATTGGGGAGGTTGAAGGCGGTGAGATTCCGGGGGTGGATGAATTGGCCAAGGCGTCGGATTTGGCCGAGGCGCGCTTGGCGTTTGGAAAAGTGAGCGTGGGGCTGCGGAAGCTGGTGACCGCGACCGGGGTGCCGGAGGGGTTCGAGGGGAATTTGCTCGCGATGCATTGTCCGATGTTCACCGAAGATCAGGGCGGGGCGGTGTGGCTGCAGGCGGCGGGGGAGATCGAGAATCCTTACATGGGGGCGCGGATGTTGGGGTGTTTCGACGATCGGGTGGTGCTGCCCGTCGCGGGGGGTGGGGAAGGGAAATGATTCGCTTCGCTCAATTGGGTTGGGTCGGCGATTGCAAATCGCCGCTCCTTGAGGGTGCGGCTCGCTTCGCTTTGCCGAACATCGGCGGCTGGAAGCAGCCGCTCCTTGAATTATGATCGCCGGGCTCATCGATTGGTGCGTGCGGAATCGGGTGATGGTTCTGCTGCTGGGGGCGTTTCTCGTGGTCGGGGGCGTTTATTCGGCTCGCAACATCACCGTCGACGCGATTCCGGATCTCTCGGACGTGCAGGTGGTCATTCGGACCGAATACGCCGGACAGGCGCCGCGGATCGTGGAGGATCAGGTGACGTATCCGCTGACCACGGCGATGCTGGCGGTGCCTTACGCAAAGGTGGTGCGGGGCTATTCGATGTTTGGGACGAGCTTCGTCTACGTCATTTTCGAGGACGGGACGGATCTTTATTGGGCTCGGAGCCGGGTGCTGGAGCAGTTGAACTCGGTGACCAACCGGCTGCCGACGGGCGTGGCGCCGCAACTCGGGCCGGACGCGACGGGGGTCGGGTGGATCTTTCAATACGTCCTCACCGCTGAGCCGGGGGCGGACGTCGATTTGGCGGGGCTGCGGAGCCTGCAGGACTGGTATCTGCGCTACGAGCTGACGGCTGTCGACGGGGTGAGCGAGGTCGCGCCGGTGGGTGGGTTCGTGAAGCAGTATCAGGTGGTGGTCGATCCAGTGAAGCTGCGGGCCTACGACATTCCGCTGTCGAAGGTGCGGACGGCGATCTCGCGCTCCAACGCGGACGTCGGCGGGCGGTTGATCGAGCAGAGCGAGACGGAATACATGGTGCGCGGACTGGGTTACCTCGGGTCTTCGGGGCCGGACGACGCGCGGTCGGCGCAGGTGCTCGAGGATCTGTCCGGAATCGCGCTGGGAGTGAACGACAGCGGGACGCCGATCCGGTTGGCGGACGTGGCGGAGGTGCGGATCGGGCCGGATATCCGGCGGGGGATCGCCGAGTGGAATGGGGAGGGCGAGGTCGTGGGTGGGATCGTGATCATGCGGTTCGGCGAGAACGCGAAGGCGACGATCGACCGGGTGAAAGCGCGGCTGGCGGAGCTCGAGAAGGGTCTGCCGGAAGGTGTCAGGATCGAGATCGCTTACGACCGTTCGGATTTGATCGAGCGGGCGGTGGGGACGTTGACGAAGACGCTCACCGAGGAAGTCGTGGTCGTGGCGATCGTGTGCATTCTATTTCTGCTGCACGCGCGGAGTGCTTTGGTGGCGGCGTTCGTGCTGCCGGCGGGCGTGTTGGCAACGTTGACGGTCATGCATCTCGCGGGGATCAACGCGAACATCATGTCGCTGGGCGGGATCGCGATCTCGATCGGCGTGATGGTCGATAGCTCGATCATCATGGTCGAGAACGCGCACAAGTTCCTCGAGATCGAGCGGCGGCGCGTGGCGGAGGGCGCGGCGCCGCGTCCGAGGATCGAGATCATCGGGGACGCCGCGAAGGAGGTGGGGCCGAGCCTTTTTTTCGCGCTGTTGATCATCGTGGTGAGTTTTTTGCCGATCTTCGTGCTGGGCGAGCAGTCGGGGCGGTTGTTCAAGCCGCTGGCTTTCACGAAGACGTTCGCGATGGCGTCGGGCGCGATTCTCGCCGTGACGGTGATCCCGGTGCTCATGACGTTTTTCGTGACGGAGCGGACCTTGCCGGAGGCTTGGGGTCGGCGTCGGCGGTGGGGGACTTACGCGGGCTTGATGCTGGTGCCAGCGGTGGGGCTGGGGATTTATTTTTCATGGTGGTGGGCGGCGGCGTGGGTCGTGCTGGCCGCGTTGGTGCTGCTGCCGCAGCGGATTCCGGACGAGGAGCGGAATCCGATCAGCCGGGTGCTGGAGGCGATCTACAACCCGGCGTTTGCGCTGGTGATGCGATTCAAGGGGCTGACTTTGCTGGTCGCGGTGCTGGTGCTGGCGGCGACCTGGTGGCCGTTCACGCAGCTGGGGCGCGAGTTCATGCCGCCGTTGGAGGAGGGCGATCTGCTTTACATGCCGACGACGGATCCGGGGATCGGACCGACGAAAGCGCGGGAAGTCTTGCAGCAGACGGACAAGATCCTGGCGCAATTTCCCGAGGTGAAGTCGGTGTTCGGAAAAATCGGGCGGGCGGAGACGGCGACCGACCCGGCACCGATGTCGATGCTCGAGACGACGCTCACGTTGCACCGTGACAAATCGAAGTGGCGAGCGGTTCGCGTGTCGCGGTTTTTCGACGGGTGGCCGGGTTGGGCGCGGTGGTTGCCGGAGCGGGTCTTCGCCTCGACGCGGGCGATCACGATGGACGAAATCATTTACGGCTACGAGATTCCGGACGGGCGGGGCGGGACGTTGCGGGTGCCGGGGATGAACGACGCATTGCAATTTCCGGGCCTGACGAACGCGTGGACGATGCCGATCCGGACGCGGATCGACATGCTATCCACCGGGATCCGGACGCCGGTCGGGATCAAGTTCATGGGACCAGACCTCGAGGTGCTGGCTGGGTTGGCGCAGGAGGCGGCGCACGCGTTGAAGTCGGACGCGGCCACGAGCGCGAACACGACGAGTGCGTTTCCGGAGAAAAGCGTGGGCGGGAATTACTTCGACGTGGAGGTGAACCGCGACGCGATCGCGCGCTACGGCCTGGTCGTCGGTGACGTGCAGGACGTGATCATGACGGCGCTCGGCGGGATGACGGTGACGTCGACGGTCGAGGGGCTGGAGCGGTATCCGGTGAACGTGCGTTATCCGAGTGAGCTGCGGGACACGATCGAATCGGTGCGGCAGACGCTGGTGGCGACGCCGAGCGGCGCGCAGGTGCCGTTGGCACAATTGGCGGACATCGCGATCAGCAAGGGGCCGCCGATGGTGAAGAGCGAGAACGCGCGGCTGACGAGCTGGGTCTACGTCGACATCGCGGAGATCGACGTCGGGACCTACGTCGACCGGGCGAAGGAGGTGGTGGCACGCGAGGTGCCGCTGCCGCCGGGGGTGACCGTGAAGTGGTCGGGGCAATACGAATACATGCAGGCGGCGGCGGCGCGGTTGAAGATCGCGATCCCGCTCGCGTTGGTCGGGATCGTGTTGCTGCTTTATTTGTCGACGCGGAGTTGGCTCAGGGTCGCGATCATCCTGCTGGCGGTGCCGTTTTCGCTGGTGGGGGCGATTTGGTTCCTGTGGTGGATGGACTACGAGATGTCGCTGGCGGTGTGGGTTGGTCTCATCGCATTGGCGGGGCTGGACGCGGAGACGGGGGCGGTGATGTTGTTGTATCTCGACACGAGCTACGAGCGCTTCAAGGCCGAGGGGCGGCTGAACTCACGGGAGGATTTGTGGACCGCGGTGCACGACGGGGCGGTGAAGCGAATCCGACCGAAGACGATGACGGTGGCCTCGACCTTCGTAGGGTTGCTGCCGCTGCTGTGGGCGGACGGGGCGGGGGCCGACACCATGCGGCGTCTTGCGGTGCCGATGATCGGCGGGCTGGGGACTAGCTTCCTGCTGGAGCTCTTGATCTACCCGGTCGTCTATTATCTGGCTCGAGCGAGGGGTGAAACGATTCGAGTGGCGGAGATTTGAAACGGGGAATGAGAAATGGGGTGACTGCTTTGGGGGTGATGATTAGATTTTTTCCGGCAGCGGGCGGTCGCTCGGGTTGGCTCTGGTCGGCTCGGGAGGAAAGTCCGGACACCGGATGGCAGCATGCCGTGTAGAATGCACGGGCGGGGCTTCGCGAAAGCGGGCTTCGACGGAAAGTGTCGCAGAAAAGATACCGCCCTCCGTCGCCAAGGCTGTGGAGGGTAAGGGTGAAATGGCGGGGTAAGAGCCCACCGCCCGGCCAGCAATGGTCGGGGCACGAAAAACCCCATGCGGTGCAAGACACAACAGAGGAACGGGCCGCCTGCCCGGTGGGTGGCGTCAGCGATGGCGCCGCCGAGACCTCGGGTATTAGTCGCATTAGAGAAATGACCGTCCAGGTCCGCGCGAGCGGGCTGGACAGAATCCGGCTTACAGCTGCCGAATTTTCGGAGGCCCTTCGCGTGAGCGCGGGGCCTTCGTTTTTCTTTGGTGGCTCGGTGGTTTTTGTGCCGGTGCGGCGGTTTCTGGTGGTTCGCTGGGTTGTGGTGCCGAAGTGGCTCGGCGGGAGCCTCGCCCTCCGAGGGGTCTCAGGGAGTTTTGGGTTTTCAGGTGGGCGGGTTCGGGAGAGAGTCGCGGGCTTCGATGATCTGGCGTTTGATGGTGGCTGCGGTGTTGGCTTTTGCCGCTTGGCGGATTTCGTGGTGGTTCAGTGGGTTCGTGCGGCGGGACGGTGCCGCGGTGACGTTGGATCTGACCGCGACGAACCGGGATTTTTACCAACTGCTGTGGGGGGCTGCCGAGGTGACGAGTCCGGAAAAATTCAATACGTGGCCGCTGGTGAGTGAGTTGCTGGCCCTCGGGGCGCGGCGGCTCGAGGTCGGGTGCGGTCTGAATCCGCGGTTGCCGCTGGCGGGCGGGGTCTTCGTGGATTTGAGCGACGTGGCGGTGGGCAAACTGCGGGCGGCGGGCGCGGATGCCCGGGTCGGGTTGCTGGCGGAATTGCCGGTCGATGGACCGTTCGATCTGGCGGCGGCGTTGGACGTGGTCGAGCACGTCGAGGACGACGTGGGCGCTTTGGCGGAGCTGGCGCGGGTCGTGCGGCCCGGTGGGGTTCTCCTGCTGGCGGTGCCACTTTTCCAGAGCGGGTGGACGGACTTCGATGATTTCGTGGGGCACCGGCGGCGTTACGAGCCGGCGGAGCTGGAGGGCAAACTGGCGGCGGCGGGGTTCGGGATCGAACGGGGCGCTGTCTACGGAATGGCTCCGCGGTCGACGTGGTTGCTGGAGCTGGGGGTGCGGTTTCTGCGGCACCATCCGCGGGAGGCGGCGCGGGAATACGCGCGGTGGATCGGGCCGCTGGGGCTGTGGTTTCAGCGGCGGCTGGTTTTCGAGCCGGGGTTCGTGGTGGGGGACGGGGTGGACGAGGTAATTCTCGTGTGTCGGCGAACGACATAACGCTCAATCGAAGGGCGCGGGGGATCGGAAATCCGCAACGGCAATTTCGCGTCTACCGATGAAACGTAACGGCCGTTACGTTTCATCGGTAGCGGGATTTTTGGTTGGGCGGCGGGCTGGGGGGTGATTTTTCGGATTTAAGTTTTCGGGTATTGGGTGGGGGTTGGGTAGGGTGGACGCGTGAGTTACGCGCCCTTCGTTCACCTTCATCTGCACACCCAATACTCGATGCTCGACGGGGCGGTGCGGATCCCCGACCTGATGAAACGGGCGGTGGAATACGGGATGCCGGCCGTGGCGATGACGGATCACGGCAACCTCTTCGGGGCGGTGGATTTTTATCAGCAGGGGCTGAAGGCGGGGGTGAAACCGATCATCGGTTGCGAGGTCTACGTCGCGCCGGGGTCGATGCACGAGAAGAAGGCGTCGTCGGGGAAGGAGGCGGCCCATCACTTCACGCTGCTGGCTGAGAACGACGCGGGGTATCGGAATCTGGTGAAGCTGGTGAGCCTGGCGCACCTCGAGGGGTTCTATTACAAGCCGCGCGTCGACCACGACCTCATGGCGAAGCACTCGGAGGGGATCATTGCGCTGAGCGGGTGTCTGAAGGGGGAGGTGAATTCGCAACTGTTGGCGGGTCAGCCGGATCGGGCGTTGGAGACGGCTGCGACGTATCGGGACATTTTCGGGAAGGAGAATTTCTTCATCGAGCTGCACGACCACGGGATCGACGCGCAGCGGGAGACGCGGGCGGGGCTGCTGGACATTTCGCGGGACCTGGGGCTAGGCCTGGTGGCGGCGAACGACGTGCATTTCCTCGACCGCTCGCACCACGAGGCGCACGACGTGATGATCTGCATCGGGACGGGGTCGATGGTGCACGACGAGAAGCGGGTGCGCTACGTGCCGGAGTTGTATTTCAAAAACGGCGACGAAATGGCGGCGCTGTTCCCGGATCACCCGGAGGCGATCTCGAACACGGTGCGGATCGCGGAGCGGTGCGGGATCGAGTTCGATTTCAAGTCGACGAAGTATCCGGCCTACGAGCCGCCACCGGGGAAGGACCGGAGCGGGTATCTGCGCGAGCTGTGCTTCGCGGGATTGCGGGCGCGTTACGGCGAGCGGGCGGAGGACGATGCGACGTTGCTCGAGCGCCTCGAATACGAGTTGGGGATCATCGAGAAGACCGGGTTCGTGAGCTATTTTCTCATCGTCTGGGATTTCATCAATTACGCGCGGGAACGCGGGATTCCGGTCGGGCCGGGGCGCGGTTCGGCGGCGGGGTCGCTGATCGCTTACGTGCTGCGGATCACCGATCTGGATCCGCTGCGTTACGGGCTGATTTTTGAACGATTTCTCAATCCGGAGCGGATCAGTCCGCCCGACATCGACATCGATTTCTGCATGACACGGCGGGGCGAGGTGATCGAATACGTGCGGCAGAAATACGGCGAGCGGGCGGTGTCGCAGATCGTGACGTTCGGCACGCTGGGGGCGAAGAGTGTGGTGCGGGACGTCGCGCGGGTGATGGGGATGAGCTACGGCGATGGGGATCGACTGGCGAAGATGGTGCCGCTCGATCTCGGGATGACGCTGGCGAAAGCGGAGGAGATGAACCCGGAGCTGAAGGCCGCCATCGACACCGAGCCGGCGACGAAGCAGCTCTGGGACTACGCGACGACGCTCGAGGGGCTGAGCCGCAACACCGGGATTCACGCGGCGGGCGTCGTGATCGGGGACCGGCCGCTGGACGAATACATTCCGCTGTGCCGCGGCAAGGAGAACGAGGTGGTGACGCAATTTTCGATGTCGCCGCTGACCGATCTCGGGATGCTCAAGATGGATTTTCTGGGGCTGAAGACGCTCACGGTGATGCACGACGCCATCGCGTTGATCCACGAGGTCGCGCCGGATTTCGATCTGGGGAAAATCCCGATGGACGACCAGGCGTCGTTCGATTTGCTGAACCGGGGCGAGACGGTCGGGGTGTTTCAGTTGGAAGGTGGAGGGATCACGAATTGCTGCAAACGCTTCGACGTCGGCAGCATCGACGACATCATCGCGATCCTGGCGCTGTATCGGCCGGGTCCGATGCAGTTCATCCCCGATTACATCGAGCGGAAGAAGGGGCTCAAAAAGGTCGAATACGCGCACCCGCTGCTGGAGCAGGTGGCGGGCGACACGTTTGGCATCATGATCTACCAGGAGCAGGTGCAGCGGGCGGCGAACGTCCTCGCGGGTTACTCGCTGGGTCAGGCGGATCTGCTACGCCGGGCGATGGGGAAGAAGGACGCGAAGAAGATGGCGGCGGAGCGCGTGACGTTCGTCGACGGGTGTCTGCGGGTGAATCAGATTCCGGAGAAGGTCGCGAACGCGATCTTCGGATTGCTGGAGAAATTCGCGGAATACGGGTTCAACAAATCTCACTCGGCGGCCTACGGATTGATCAGCTACCAGACCGCGTATCTGAAGGCGCATTATCCGGTGGAGTTCATGTGCGGGTTGATGAGCAACGACTCGGACAACACGGACAAGATCGCGACGCTGATCGCGGAGTGTCAGCGGATGCAGATCGCGATCCTGCCGCCGGACGTGAACGAGAGTCAGCTCAAATTCGCGCCCGTGCGGAGAAAGGCGGGGGCGGAAGTCCGGTTCGGACTGGCGGCGATCAAGAACGTCGGCGCGGGCGCGATGGAGAACGCGATTGCGGATCGGAAAGAGAACGGTGCTTTCAAATCGATCGAGGATTTCTGCGCGCGGCTGGATTCGCGGACGGTGAACAAGAAGATCGTTGAATCGCTTTCGAAGTGCGGGGCGTTCGATTCGTTCGAGCCGAATCGCGCGAAGGTGTTTTCGCAGATCGAGGACGCGATGGCGGGCGCGGCGGCGGTGCAGAAGGATCGGGCGAGCGGGCAGGTTTCGCTCTTCGACTCGCTGGACATCGAGCCCGAGCCGATGACCCGGCACTCGGGGCGGGAGATCGAGCCTTGGTCGGTGCTCGAGACGCTCGGTTACGAGAAGGAGCTGCTGGGATTCTACGTCACGGGTCACCCGCTCGACAGCTACGCGGGCGTCTTCGACAGCGCGAAGTACACGTCGATCGCGGACGCGCTCAAGACCGAGGAGCCGACGTCGATGAAGGTCGCGGGGATGATCGTGTCGGTGGAGCGGAAGTTTACGCGGAAGGACAACAAACCCTTTGCGGTGCTGGTGGTGGAGGATTTCACGGGATCGCTCGAAATGATCGCGTGGGACGAGGCGGCGTCGGGTGAAAACGCGGCGCTGCTCGTGCCGGGGTCGGCGGTGGGCGTGTCGGTGCGGGTGTCGCGTCGCGACGAGGAGATTCGCGCGAACGCGAATTCGTTCGTGGCGCTCAAGGCGCGGGCTTCGCGGAAGCCGGTGGAGCTGCGGTTCGAGCGCGCCAAGGTGAGCGAAGGCGATCTGGATCGGATCGGCGATTCGATCCGGAAGTTCCCGGGCAAGCGGCCGGTCGTGCTCGAGTTCGTCGCGGGGAGTAAGCACGTGCGACTGCGGGCGGGGGATGAGTTTGGTGTCGGGGACGAGCGGGGGCTGCGGGATGATTTGAGCGAGCTGCTCGTGAGCGTGGGCGGCAGCTGATCGGGCGCCGATTGTTGGCACGGTTTCCATCGGGACCGGATACGATGGGCGCTTGAAGAAAATTGCGTTTCTAGGGGACTACCTCCCCCGTCAGTGTGGCATCGCGACCTTCACGACGGATCTGTGCGACGCGATCGCGGCGCGGTTCGAGGACATCGAATGCCTGGTGGTCGCGGTCAACGACCGCGCGGAGGGTTACGATTACCCCGCGCGGGTGAAGTTCGAGATCGACGAGCGGGACCTCGAGTCGTATCGGCGGGCGGCGGAGTTTTTGAATATTTCCAAGGTCGATCTGCTCTGCGTTCAGCACGAGTTCGGGATCTACGGAGGGAAGTCGGGCAGCCATCTGTTGACGTTGCTGCGCGCGGTGCGGATGCCGGTCGTGACGACGCTCCACACGGTTTTGCGCGCGCCGAATCGCGAACAACGCGAGGTGATGGATCAGATCGTCGAGGTGTCGGCGCGGTTGGTGGTGATGACGGAGCTGGGGCGCGAAATGCTGCGGGACGTCTACGGGGTGGACGACGCGAAAATCGTGGTCGTGGCGCACGGGATTCCCGACGTGGCGCAGAGCGATCCCGCGGATTCGAAAGCGCAATTCGGTCTCGAGGGTCGGAAGGTGCTTTTGACGTTTGGACTGATCTCGCCCGGCAAGGGGATCGAGCACGTGATCGACGCGCTTCCGGCGATCATCGCCGAGCATCCGGAGGTCACCTACGTGGTGCTCGGGGCCACGCATCCGAACCTGCGGAAGCGGGACGGCGAGGCTTACCGGCTTTCGCTGCAGCGGCGGGTGGAGGATCGGGACGTGACGGACCACGTGGTTTTTTACGATCAATTCGTCGAGCTCGATCAGCTGCTCGAATTCTTGGGCGCGACGGACATTTACGTGACGCCTTATTTGAACGAAGAGCAGATCACTTCGGGGACTCTGGCTTACGCCTTCGGAGCGGGGAACGCGGTGGTCTCGACGCCTTACTGGCACGCGCGGGAATTGCTGGCCGATGGGCGCGGGATCCTGGTGCCCTTCGGCGAAGCGGATGCGCTCGCGCGGGGCGTGAACGAATACCTTGGTGACCCCGATCTGCTGCGGCGGACGCGGGAGTCGGCGCACCGGCTGGGGCGGGAGATGATCTGGCCGCGGGCGGCGGAGCGTTACGTCGAAACCTTCGGCGGGGCGGCGGCGACCCGGGCGGAGCTGACGACGGACGAGCGTCCGTATCAGCTCCCGCCGCTGAACCTTTCCCACGTGGCAACGCTCACCGACGACACGGGCATCCTGCAGCACGCCGTCTACACGGTGCCGCGGTATCGGGAGGGGCACACGACGGACGACAACGCGCGGGCGATTATTCTCGTCTATTGGCTCGAAGAAACGAGCGGCGCGGAGGTGGCGAAAATCCAGATGCGGGCGGCGCGGTATCTGGCGTTTTTGTGGGAGGCGTTCGATTGGGAGACGGGGCGGTTTCGGAATTTTTTCAGTTACGACCGGCGGTGGTTGGACGAGCCGGGCGACTCCGACGTGGCGGACGCGCGGGCGCTGTGGGCGCTCGGGACGGCGCTGGGGCGGCGCGGAGAGAACGAAGGATTTCGCGCGCTGGCGAAGGAATTGTTCGAGCGGGCGCTGCCGGGAGCGGCGGATTTTCCGTCGCCGCGGGCGTGGGCCTTCGTGTTGCTGGCGATCCACGAATACCTGCGGAAAAATCCGGGTGACGGCCCGGTTCACGAATTGCGGGACGCGCTGACGGCGAAACTGGTCGCCGCGTTCGAGCTGGTCGCCGGCGACGGTTGGCGGTGGTTCGAGCAGGGGCTTTACTACGACAACGCGGTGCTGTCGCACGCGTTGATCCTGAGCGGCCGGTGGACGCCGAACGCGCGGGCGCTCGAGATTGGTTTGGATTCGCTGGCGTGGTTGGCCGAGGTGCAGACGTCGGCGGCGGGGTATTTCTCGCCGGTGGGGTCGGATGGATTTTTCGTGCGCGGCGGTGAGCGGGCGCAATTCGATCAGCAGCCGCTCGAGTCGCAGTCCATGATCTCGGCGTGCCTGGAGGCGTATCGGGTGACGGGGAACGAGAGGTGGTGGCGCGAGGCGCGGCGGGCGTTCGAGTGGTTTCTGGGGCGGAACGATCTGGGTCTGCCGCTCTACGATTTCTCGACGGGCGGTTGCCGTGACGGGTTGCACGCGGACCGGGTGAACGAGAATCAGGGCGCGGAGTCGACGCTGGCGTTCCACTTGTCGCTGGCGGAGATGCGGATGGCGTCGGTGGGGATTTCCCTTTCGGATGAACTGGAAGGGTGAAATAACGCGCGGGCAATGAAGACGGGCGGGACTCTCAATGTGAAACGAACCGGGACGGTGCTCGAGCCGGAGAGTCGGCGGGTGCTCGTGCGGCCGTTTCTCGCCGACGACGGGGAGCGGGTGCGGCACTTGGTCGAGCGCCTCCGGACGTTGGACGAAGCGCAGGTTGAGGCGGCGTTGGAAACCGTCTTGGCGGAGTTCGCGGCGCGGCACGAGGACATGCCGAGCGTGATTCGGCGGAATTTTCACCGGGCGTCGGTGCACTTCGGGGGCTGGGAAGATTGGTCGGAGCAGCGGCGGTTGCTGGCGGGTGCTTATTTCACCAGCGAATACGCGCTGGAGTCGGCGGCGTTGTTCAACCCGTCGATCGTGCCGGCTCCGGATCAGACGGGGATCGTGAAGGGCGGGCTGCGGTTCATCATGAGTCTGCGGGCGACGGGGGAGGGTCACATCTCGTCGATCGAATTTCGCGAGGGAGTCATCGACGCGAAGGGTGGAGTGACGGTGGTGGAAGCGGGGTCGATGGTGACGGAGCCGGAGCGGGTCGAGAACGCCGCTTACGAATCGGGGATGTTCCAGCGCAAGTTGGCGGAGCTCGGGCTCGAGACGGATTTCGCCAAGGCGGTGCTGGGCGCGCTGGGCGAGTCGTTCACGCTCGGGGAGCTGCGGCGGGCGCTGAACGAAATCGACTGGCCGCACCCGGATGGGATGGTCGACCAAGTGCGCAACGGGATGCAGTGGCTGGCGGAGTCGAATTACGAAACACGGTTCCAGATCGGTCAGTCGGTCGATGAGCGGATCATCTTCCCATCTTCGCCGAGCGAGCGGAATGGGATCGAGGACGCGCGGTTCGTGGAGTTTCGCGAGGACGACGGGACGGTGCGGTTTTACGCGACCTACACGGCTTACGATGGGCGGACGATCCTGCCACAATTGATCGAGACGACGGATTTTCTGCATTTCAAGATTCGGACGCTCAACGGCCCGGCGGCGCAGAACAAGGGGATGGCGCTATTCCCGCGGAAGATCGACGGGCGTTACGTGATGCTGTCGCGGCAGGACAACGAGAACGTGTTTCTCATGTTCTCGGACAATCCGCATTTCTGGAACGAGGCCGAGCCTTTGTTTCAGCCTCAGCAGGCTTGGGAACTGGTGCAGATGGGAAATTGCGGTTCACCGATCGAGACCGACGCGGGGTGGCTGGTGCTGACCCACGGGGTGGGGCCGATGCGGAAATACAGTATCGGGGCTTTGTTGCTCGATTTGGACGATCCGAGGAAGGTAATCGGGCGGATGGCCGAGCCGCTGCTTGGTCCGGACGAGAACGAGCGGGAGGGTTACGTGCCGAATGTGGTCTACACGTGCGGGGCGCTGGTGCACGCGGGGCGGTTGATTTTGCCTTACGCCATGAGTGATTACGCGACGGGGTTTGCGACGGTGGAGCTGAATGCTCTGTTGGGGCGGTTGGCGTGAGGGGTGAATTGTGATCTGTGAATGGTGAATGGTGAATGGTGAATGGTGGGATGATGATCTGCGGCGGCTTTTGTAGCATACCGGGGGGGCTTTGGTTGGCGGGCGTCGGTGGTAACCGAAGTGGGCACCCGCAGCGCGGCTGCCCTACCTTTTCGTCGTGACGTTTCGCGTGGGGATGCTCGCGCCGATTTCTTGGCGGACGCCGCCTCGGCGGTATGGGCCTTGGGAGTTGGTGACTTCGTTGCTGACCGAGGGGTTGGTGGCGGCGGGGGTGGACGTGACGCTTTTCGCGACGGGGGATTCGGTGACCTCGGCTCGGCTGGAGGCGGTGTGTCCGGGTGGCTATTCCGAGACCGCTGGGATGGACGCGAAGGTGATGGAGTGCCTGCACGTGGCGAATTGTTTCGAGCGGGCGAGCGAGTTCGACGTGATTCACAATCAATTCGATTTTTTGCCGCTGAGTTACTCAAGGCTCGTCGACACGCCCGTGGTGACGACGATTCACGGATTTTCGTCGGAGCGGATTTTGCCGGTTTACGAGTGCTACGATGCGGACTGTCATTATGTCGCGATCAGCGACTCGGATCGGTCGGCACGGTTGACCTACGCGGCGACGATTCATCATGGGATCGACGTGGATGAGTTTCCGTTCGTCGCCGTGCCGGACGACTATTTGTTATTTTACGGGCGGATTCACCCGGACAAGGGGGCCGCGGAGGCGATCTCGGTGGCGCGGGCGGCGGGGCGGCGGTTGGTGATGGCCGGATTGATTCAGAACGCGGGGTATTTCGAGGAATGCGTCGAGCCTTGGGTGGATGGGGATCGGGTGACGTTTCTGGGGGAGGTCGGGGCGGATCGGCGGGGGGAGTTGCTCGGACGGGCGGCGGGGTTGCTGCACTTGATTCGGTTCGATGAGCCGTTTGGGCTGAGCGTGGTCGAGGCGATGGCTTGCGGGACTCCGGTGATCGCGGTGAACCGGGGGTCGATGCCGGAGCTGATCGCGGACGGACGGACGGGGTGGCTTGTCGGGGAAGACGAGGAGGCGGCGGTGACCGCGGTCGGGCGACTGAAGGAATTGGATCGCGGTGAGGTGCGGTGGGTGGCCCGGGAGCGGTGGTCGGTGGCGCGGATGGTGCGGGAGTATTTGGCGGTTTATTCGCGGGTGGTTGGGGGATGATTCGCGGGGTTTGGCTTGGCGGGAGTGAGGAGTGTAAGCCAGAGATGTTTCGCTTCGCTCAACATGACAAGGTTTTGGGGATGGGCGGCCTTTGGCCTTGAGGTCGGTGGCCCGGATCCTCAGATGATTCCGATTGGTGAGTAGGGCTCGCCGAGGATCGTTTCGGCTGGGGTTTTGAGCCAATTGTTCAGGAGGCTGGCGTAGATTTGGCGGAAGTCGGTGGTGTGGCGGACGTCGCCATTGTCGAGGTTCGCCAGGTCGGGCGGGGTGCCGTGGAGGCCGCCTTGGATGGCGTCGCCGAAAATGAACATCGGGGCGGCGGCTCCGTGGTCGGTGCCGGCGCTGCCGTTTTCGGCGACCCGGCGACCGAATTCGCTGAAGGCGAGGACGACGACTCGGTCGGAAATTTTTTGGGCGCGGAGGTCGGCGAGGAAGGCGCTGACGCTGTCGCTGAAGTCGCCGAGGAGCTGGGCGTGACGGTCGGGCTGGCGTTCGTGGGTGTCGTAGCCGCCCTGGCCGGTGTAGTAGACGCGGGTCGGGAAGTCGCCGGCGATGAGGCGGGCGACTTGGCGGAGTTCGCTGGCCAGGCCGGTGTCGGGGTATTCGGCTTTGTTGCGCTCGGCTTTGAGGACGCGGCGAAGGTCGTCGCCGGCGAGGGTGGCGTTCATCGCCGTGTGGCGGAGGAAGTTATCGGCGACCGTGTCGGCGGCGGCGGGTTTTGGACGGTTGAGTTTGGCGAAGAGTTTTTCCTGGGCGGAGGCGAGGGCGGGGGTTTCGCCGCTGGCATTCCATTGGAAGGTCTCGGGATCGTTGATGGCGAGGCCGACGTTGGCGTCGTTGCGGAAGGCCTGGGGCATGACTTTGCCGAAATTGATGCCGATGCGTCCGAGGTCGGCGTCGGTCGGGTCGGCTCCGGCGCACTCGGCGTCGAAGTAGCGGCCGATCCATCCGTTGCCCACCTTGGCGCGGTCGTCGTTGCGGCCGGTGTGGAGGATTTCCATCGATCGGAAGTGGGAGCGGTTCGGATTCGGATAGCCCACGTTCTGGACGATGGCGAGGCGGCCAGCGTCGAATTCGGCGCGGGCGGCGGTCATGGCCGGGTTGAGTCCGAGGTGGTCGCTGACGCGGAGGGCGGCATCGCCGCCGATGCCGATCGTGGGTCGGCTGCGGTGGTAGATGTCGTCGGTGAAGGGGATGAGGGTGTTGAGACCGTCGTTGCCGCCGCTGAGCTGGACGACGACGAGGATGGGAGCGTCGGTGCCGGGGGTGGCGGCGATGGCAGTGCGGGTGAGGAAGGCGGGGACGAACTGGGTGGCCGCGAGGAGGGCGGTTCCCCGGAGTCCGGTGGTGAGGAATTCGCGGCGGGTATTCATGTTTTCGGAATTACAAATTTGAAATGTGGAATTTGAAATGGTTTGTCAGCAGAGCTGATAGTCGGGGCTGGACATGATGAGGTGGGCGATGCCGCGGGCTCGTTCGTCGAAGTTGGTGTCGTTGAGGCTCATGCTGCGGCGGCCTCCGGCGGCGTCGGTTTCGGCGAATTTGAGGAGGGCGGCTTGGAGTTCCGGGGGGGCGGGGCGTTGGAGGAATTGGCGGGTGAAGTGTTCGATGATGTCCCCGGTGGTGAGCAGGGTGCGGGTGGCGTCGTTGGCTTCGAGCTGGCGCTTGGGAGACCAGTCGATGGCGTTTTGGTTGCGCTGGCCTTCGATGAAGTCGCGGCGTTGGCTGCCGACCATGCGGTCGTCGAAGGTCTTGAATTCGTCGGGGCTGACGCCGTTGAGGAGGAAGTTGGCGAAGTTGTAGCGGATGAGGAGCGTGTTGGAATTGATCCAATCGAAGCCGCCGGGCCAGCCGTTGACGTCGGGTGGGAAGAAGAGATTCTGGCCCATGACGCCGAGTGGTCCGAGGAGGATCTGGCGATCGGGGTAGGGGACCTCCATGGCTTTGAGCGCGCCGATGGCCAGGACGACGGGGCTTTTGACGATGGACTGGGCGTTCTCGTTGGCGTGGAAGATCTGGGAGCGGAGGAGGACGTGGAGGAGCTCACGGGTGTCGTAGTTGCGGTAGCGGTAGAAATCGGCGGTTGCGGCGACGAGGTCGGGATCGGGGTTGGTGACGATGAAGAAGTCGAGGAGCTTTCTGGCGAGGAAGGTGGCGGGGGCGGGTTGCTCGCAGATGATTCGGACGAGGTCATCGCCGTCGAAGTTGCCGGTCGCGCCGAGGAACGTCTTGGGGTCGGTGTCGTGGGCGTTTTCGCGGAAGTCGAAAGTCCAGGTGTCGCGATCAACGGACCAACCGGTGAGGGCGCGGGCGGATTCCTTGACGTCGGTTTCGGTGTAGGGTCCGACGCCGGTCGAGAAGAGCTCCATCGACTCGCGGGCGAGGTTTTCATTCGGGCGGCCCTTGTGGCTCGAGGCGTTGTCGAGCCAGACGAGCATCGCGGGATCGCGCAGGATGGCGGCGAAGAGGTCGGGGAAGGGGCCGGCGGCGTGGGTGCGGAGGGTCTGGTTCTGCCGCCAGAGTGGATGGGTGCGCTCGATTTTGTCTTGGAAACCGCTGGCGAAGTGGCCGTGCCAGAAGAGGGTGAGTTTTTCCTCGAGGGGCGGCGGGGCGGAGGAGGTCAGCGGTGACGAGGCGTGCATGCGTTGGAGCCACCACGTTTTGAGGGAGTCGATGTTGTCGCTTTCGGCTCGGCGGCGGTCTTGGGCGAGATCGCGGCGTTCGTCTTCGTCGTAGATTTCGATGGACTCGCGGAATTGCTTGTCGGTCAGGTCGGGGAGGGCGGCGCAGGTGGGTGCGGCGAGGTCGGGGCTGGGGGCGTAGTCGACGAGGCGATTGACGGCTTCGTCGAGGCCGAGGTCGGCGAGAGCGGTCGCTTCCTGCCAAGTGCCGCCGAATCCGGCCCGCCAGAGGAGGCGGGCGGCTCGCTCCGGATTGAAGAACCGGGCGGGCATGGCGGAGAGGGGGCTCACGCCTTTAGTCTAGCGGTGATTTTGGTTCGCGCAAAGAATTGGGGCAAACGTATCGGCTCGTTGGCGAGAGGGGGATGTCGCCTTCGGCGATTTGGTTTCGTTCGGCGATTGCAAATCGCCGCTCCTTGACGTGCGGCTCTCTCGCTTCGCTCGATTTGCCGGGTGATGCGGCGGGACGCCGCATCTTGCACGCGGGACGCGTGCGCTCCCCTTACGCTCCGGCGCTGTGGGCTAGGGAGGCTTTGGTGTAGTCGCGATTTAGCTTTGAGATGAAGCTGGCTGGGATGTGGGCGGGGCAGACGGCTTCGCACTCGTAGTAGTTCGAACAGTTGCCGAAACCTTCGGCGTCCATTTGGTGGACCATCGCCAGGGTGCGGCGGTTCTTTTCCGGCTTTCCCTGCGGGAGGAGGTTGAGGTGCGCGGTCTTGGCGCTGACGAAGAGCATGGCGGAGCTGTTCGGGCAGGCGGCGGCGCAGGCTCCGCAGCCGATGCAGGCGGCGGCGTCCATGGCCTCGTCGGCGATGGGCTTGGGAATCGGGACGGCGTTGGCGTCGGGGGCGGAGCCGCTGCGCTCGGAGATGAAGCCTCCGGCTTGGATGATGCGGTCGAACGCGGAGCGGTCGACGGCGAGGTCCTTCATGACCGGGAACGATCCGACCTGGAATGGTTCGATGTTGATTGTCTCGCCGTCCTGAAACTTCCGCATGTAGAGCTGGCAGGTCGTGCCGACTCCGCGGTCCTTGCCGTGCGGGATGCCGTTGATCGTGAGGTTGCAGGAGCCGCAGATGCCTTCGCGGCAATCGTGCTCGAAGACGATGGGTTCCTCGTCCTGCTCGATCAACGATTCGTTGAGAATGTCGAGCATCTCGAGGAAGCTGGCCTCGGGGGGGATGGAGTTCGCTTGGTAGGTCTTCAGTTCACCGTGGGCGTTGGGTGACGGTTGGCGCCAGGCCTTGATCGTGAAATTCATGTTATTGGTTGGTAGTTATTGGTTATTGGATTTGGCCAATAAGGACGACTTCATGCTGTTCAGCATTTTGCCCAAGACTTCAGCTTGCGAATAAATTTCTCGGTGCGCTGACTCGTTTAAAAATCCCTGGCGTTTCGCGATTTCGTTCGTCCTGAGGAAAACTCTTCGTCGAACGATAGATTAAATCGGCAAAATCAATTCCCCTATGCCAGGCGTCGAGCTTCTCAAAGTTGAACATGCGGAATCTCCAATAACTAATAACCAAACACCAACAACATCACTTGTAGCTTCGCGTCGCCGGATGGACGGTCTCATAAGTGAGGGGCTCCTTGACGAGCTTGTGGCCGGAGCCGTTGCCGTATTGCCAGGCGCTGACATACATGTAGTCGTCGTCGTTGCGGAGGGCTTCGCCTTCGCCGGTCTGGTGTTCGGTCCGGAAGTGGCCGCCGCAGCTTTCTTCGCGGGTGAGGGCGTCGAGGCACATGAGCTCGCCGAACTCGAGGAAATCGGCGACTCGACCGGCTTTTTCGAGCGATTGGTTGAGCGCTTCGCCGGTGCCGAGAATTTTGACGTCCTTGTAGAATTGCTCGCGGAGGGCGGGAATTTTTTGAAGCGCTTCCTCGAGGCCGGCTTTGTCACGGGCCATGCCGCACTTGTCCCAGATGAGGAGGCCGAGCTCGCGGTGGAAGGAGTCGACGCTGCGGGTGCCCTTGATGTCGATGAGTTGCTGGACGCGGGCCTTCGTTGTCGCGAGGGCTTCCTCAAAGGCGGGGTGGTCGGTGGTGACTTTCTCCTTGCCGAACTGGGTCGTGAGGTAGTCGCCGATGGTGTAGGGAATCACAAAGTAGCCGTCGGCGAGGCCCTGCATGAGGGCGGAGGCGCCGAGGCGATTGGCTCCGTGGTCGGAGAAATTAGCTTCGCCGAGGACGTGAAGGCCCGGGACGTTGGACATGAGGTTGTAGTCCACCCAGAGACCGCCCATCGTGTAGTGGACCGCCGGGTAGATGCGCATCGGGCGCTCGTAGGCGTTTTCGTCGGTGATCTCGGCGTACATCTCGAAGAGGTTGCCGTATTTTTCGCGGATCGTGTTCTCGCCTTGGCGTTTGATGGCGTCGGCGAAGTCGAGGTAGACGCCGCGACCGGACGGGCCGACGCCGAGGCCGTTGTCGCAGGCTTCCTTGGCGGAGCGGGACGAGATGTCGCGCGGGGCGAGGTTGCCGTAGGACGGGTACTTGCGCTCGAGGTAGTAATCGCGGGCGTCCTCGGGGATTTCGGACGGGTTTTTGCCGGTGTCCTCGGCGTTTTTGGGCACCCAGACGCGTCCGTCGTTGCGGAGCGACTCGGACATGAGGGTCAGCTTGGACTGATATTCGCCGCTCACCGGGATGCAGGTCGGGTGGATCTGCGTATAGCAGGGGTTGGCGAAGAGGGCGCCCTTCTTGTGGGCTCGGTAGGTGGCGGTGACGTTGCAGCCTTTGGCGTTGGTCGAGAGGTAGAAGACGTTGCCGTAGCCGCCGGAGCAGAGGAGGACGGCGTCGCCGGCGTGGGCGGAGATTTCGCCGGTGACGAGGTTGCGGACGATGATGCCCTTCGCGTGGCCGTCGACGACGACGAGGTCGAGCATTTCGGTGCGGGGATGCATCTTGATCTGACCGCGGGCCACTTGGGCGGACATTTCCTGGTAGGCTCCGAGGAGGAGCTGCTGGCCGGTCTGACCGCGGGCGTAGAAGGTGCGGGAGACCTGGGCTCCACCGAACGAACGGTTCGCAAGGAGACCGCCGTATTCACGGGCAAACGGGACGCCCTGGGCGACGCACTGGTCGATGATGGAGGTTGAGACTTCGGCGAGGCGGTAAACGTTGGCCTCGCGACTGCGGAAGTCGCCGCCCTTGATGGTGTCGTAGAAGAGGCGGAAGACGGAGTCGCCGTCGTTCTGGTAATTTTTCGCGGCGTTGATGCCGCCTTGCGCGGCGATGGAGTGGGCGCGGCGGGCGCTATCCTGGTAGCAGAAACATTCGATCTGGAAGCCCTGCTCGGCGAGAGTGGCGGCGGCGGATCCGCCGGCGAGGCCGGTGCCGACAATGAGGAGCTTGAATTTGCGCTTGTTGTTGGGCGCGATGAGCTTGGCGCTGTTTTTGTAATTGGTCCACTTGTCGGCTAGCGGGCCTTCGGGGATTTTGGCGTCGAGGGTCATGAGCTTTTGGTCCGCGGGTTAAACGGATGGACGTAAAAAGATACGGCTGAAATCCGATTCGGGAGTCTGATAGCTCGTTTTGAGCGGGGCCTTGGGGTGCATCTTGTCGGTGTAGGTTTTGCCGAGGCCGAAGACACCGACCGAGATCGGGATGGCGGAAAAGCCGAGGAAGAGGGTCCACGCGAGGGCGAGTCCGGCGGTGCGGTAGAGTGGGAAGACCCGGCGGTTACTGAGGCCGAGGGTTTGGAAGAGGCTCGAGATGCCGTGGCTGAGGTGGAAGGCAAGGAGGCCCATCGAGATCACGTAGAAAATCGCGACGAGCGGGTGGCTGAAGCCGATGGTGACCATGGCGTAGACGTCGCTGACGACGTGGCCGTCGGGAAGGGTTGCTTCGAGCGTGCTGTAAGATGGGTAGATGATTTTCGCGGTGAAGTGGGCGAGGTGAAAGACGATGAATGAAAGGAGGATCAGCCCACTGAGGCGCATCGTGCGGGAGAAAATGGTGGCCTGGACGCGGGATTTGACTTGATACCCGGTTGGTCGGGCGGTTCGATTTTCCCTCCAGAGCAACATCGTGAAGATGATGTGGAGCGTGACGGTGGCGAGGAGGGCGAGGCGGATGACCCAGAGGAAGAGGCCGAGGTCATGCAGATGCATGGCGTAGGCGTTGATCGCGTCGGGGCCGAAGAAGAAGGTGAGATTCCCTCCCATGTGGCCGAGGACGAAACCGACGAGGGCAAGTCCGGTGACGGCGACGACGGTCTTTTTGCCGATGGAGGAAAGGAGCCACGCGATGATGGGGTTCGCGGGGCGGCGGGTGGTGGGAGCGGCGGTGGTGGCCATGTTCTCGTATTAGATACGCTTATGTCGGGGCGGGTTCAATGGCGGACTTTCCCGGGGGGAGAGGGGGGCACGACTTCGGGTGGGGAAGTGCGGCTTCGCCGGTTGGGAACGGGTGATGGGCGGGACGCCCATCGCCGCAGGCGGGACGCCTACGCTACCCCGTCGGGGAAGGCGGTTTTCTTTTCTTCGGCTTCGTAGCCGGTGAGGGTGCCTTGCTCGTTGCGGGTTGGGCGGACGTGGATTTTGACCCAGTAGGGGGTGCCGTCCTTGTGATAATTGAGCATCTCGGTGCGGTGCTCGCGGGCTTCGGTGACGGCGGATCGGAGGGCTTCGATGGCGGCCGGGTTGGTGCCGGGTCCTTGGAGGACGTGGCCGGGTTTGCGTCCGGCGATTTCGCTGAAGGTGTAGCCGCAGAGACCGGTGAAAGCGGAGTTGATCCCAGTGACGTGGCCGCGGGTGTCGGTCCAGACGCGGGGTGCGACGAGGTCGACGAGATCGAGGACGCGGTTCTTCAACGCGTCGGACGGGAGCTCGATTTTCGTGGTGGTGGTGCTGAGGTTGGTGAGGGTCTCGTTGAGGTCGGCGACGGTGCGCGCCAGGTCCGCGTCATCGGCCATCGTCTGCTCGAAATCGGCGGACTGATCGGGGTCGAGGAGGCCCAGCACGTGGAGGCAGGCGGTTTCTTCCTTTTGATTTTCGAGCATCAGCGTGCAATGGATACCATTCATTTTTATGATTAACAAGTGAGCGCAGAGGAATCGATCGACGACCGTAGCATTGAAATTCGGACTTATTTTGTTCGGGGAAGAAACGCTCTCGTGGCTCGGGGGGAATTCTCCCAAATCTACGTCGACTATTATCTTCACCTTGCAGATTACGCCCAGAAGGTGGATCCCGACGCAGCGGAATACGTGAAAAACGCTTTGACGGCGATCACGCTGCACGGGGCTTCGCGTCCGCGGGCGGATCGCGTGGCTTGGACGGTGAACTTTCAGGAACCTCTACTCAACGTGTTTGCGTCCGTGGATAACCCAATTGGGACCGTGGTGGCGACGGTCTTCACGGAGGATGTGAAGGCGGCGGCTTCGGGGTTGTTTTACGCGGACGTGATCCCGGGGCGCGGGGAGTCGCGGCGGAGTGTGGTGGATTTCGATACCGGGGAATTTTTCGCGGCGGCGGAGCGGTTTTACGCCCACAGCGAGCAGCGGCCCTCGCGGTTTTTTCATCACTCGGACGACGACTACGTGCTCGTCGGCGCCCAGCCGGATTGTGACGTCGAGTGGTTGGAGGGACTGACGCCCGAGGCGATTCGGCGGCTGGACGAGGACGAGGAGATGAGCTTGCTGGAGCAGCGGTATTACCGGTTTGAGTGCGGGTGCAATCAGGACCGGATGATGCGGGCGTTGCTGCCGGTGTTCGAGCGGGACGCGGATGATTTGTTCGGGGACGAGGCGGTGATTCGGATGGGGTGCCCGCGGTGCGGGGCGAAGCATGCGATCACTCGCGAAGGGTTGGAGGCTTTCGCGGCGGCGGCGTGAGCTCGTGGGGGCGCGCTCGGACTGGCCTTGAAAAGGGCTCTGCTCGCCGAGCTGGGAGCGAGAGTTCGACGATCAGAGGGGAATGATCGGAACCGATGGATGGGCCGACGTGGCGCGACAGAATCTCGACGTCGGGGGAGATGAGGACTTGATCGATTGGTGCCGCGAAGACGGGATTGCGTCGCATCCAGGTGGGAGCAAGGCCGTGCCCGACGGCGGTGTCCTGGAGGCCGCTTCCGTGGAGGAGCGCCTGAAAATTTGGAGAAAATTGCGAGAGATTGAAGTCGCCGGCGGCGATGAAGGGGTGATCCCTCGGGTCCGAGGTAGTCGGCAGGAGGGCAACCAGCATTTCGTCCCGGGAGGCGGACGCCAAGCTGCTCGTGGGCGGGTCGGGGTGGGTGCCGACGATTTCGACGGATTGGGTCGGGAGATGGACGAGGGCGTCGACGACGGGGCGACCGAATCGGTCTGAGGCTTCGGGTGAACGGTCTTCGAACGGATGTTTACTGAAAAAGGCCATGCCGAAATTGTCGCGTCGGGGGTTCTCGTAGCGGTGGGGGTAGAGTGCGTGCAGCGGGGTGAGGCCTTCGATCCAGCGGGGGCCAACTTCGAGCAGGATGACGACATCGGCGTTTTCGCGAAAGAGATAGTCGGTGACTTCGGCGTGGCGGTCGTTCGCCGTGTTGACGTTGAAGGTGATGAGCTTCAGTGGGGTGCCTTTTGGGCTGGCTGGCGTTGCCGACGACGGGAGGTAGTAGGGGGCGAGGCTGATTGCCACGAGGGTGGTCGCGGCGGCGGCGGCGAGGGCGGATTTCCATCGGCGGGAGGCGGCGAAGACGATGGTGGCGGCCGCGAACGCGGCGAGATATTGGAATCGGAAGTGGCTCGCGAGATCGAGGATCCAATGGTGGCGGCCGAGGGTGCCGAGGATGAAGCCGATCGTGGCGAAGAGGGCGGCGATCTCGGCGAGGTGCTGGAGGAGGGTGGTGGCTTTTTGACGGAGGGTCGTCACGGGTGTGGCTCGCGGGGGTCGGAGAGGGGAGTGATCCGCTTTGCGGATTTGGGTTGGTTCGGCGATTGCAAATCGCCGCTCCTTGAGGTTTGGCTCTCTCGCTTTGCTCGACTTGCCTGGTTTGATGCGGCGGGACGCCGCATCTCGCACGCGGGGACGCGTGCGCTCCCCTAGCTGAAGAGGGACTCGATGACCTTTTCGGTGACGCTCAAGTCTTCGAAGAGGTGGTCGGGTTCGTGGGCGGCCAGCTCGGCCTGGCTGTAGTTGCCGGTGGCGATCGCGACCGTTTTCGCGTCGATGGCTTTGCCGCACTCGATGTCTCTCGGGGTGTCGCCGATGACGTAGATTCTTTCGGGTGGAAAATCTTCGCCGCTGGTTTCCTTTGCCCGAGTGCGGGCGTAGTGGCCGAGTTGGTTGCGGTCGTGGCTGTCGTCGGCGTAGGCACCGAATTCGAAGTAATCCCAGACGCCGTAGTGACTCAATTTGATCTCGGCTCCGCGGGCGAGGTTGCCGGTGAGGAGGGCGAGGACGCAGTCTTCGCGGTCGCGGAGGGCGTCGAGGAGGGTGACGATCCCGGGGAGGACGCGGCCGGAATGTTTGGGGAGCCGCTTTGTGAGATTGTGGAGGTAGCCGTCGAGGAGAGCGGTGAGGTTTTCCGGCGTGGGTTCGATCCCGTGCTTTTCGAGGAGCTGGCGGCTGATCGCGGAGTCGGTGTTGCCGGCGATGGTGACGCCCTCGAGGTCCTCCTCTTTGCCGAAGCGGTCCCGGACGGCGTCGCGGAGCGCGTTTTCCCCGGCACCTCCCGACGTGATGAGGGTGCCGTCGATGTCGAAGAGGAAAAGGCGACGTCCTGGGCTAGGAGTCATCGTCCTGTTCGTTCTCTTCCGTGTCGGTGTCTTCCTCGTCGTCTTCGATGTCGTCGGCGGCGTTGGAGAATTTCCGAACCCGCTTGTTGGCGGGCAGGGGGCTGAGGGTCATGCCGATGGCACGACCGGTGAGCTTGGGCTCCATGTCGACGTTGGCCATCGTCGCGAGATCGGCTTTGACGCGCTGCATGACGGCGTGGCCGTTTTCCTGGTGGGCCATTTCGCGTCCGCGGAATTGGAGGCCGACCTTGAGCTTGCTGCCCTTGTCGAGGAACTGCTCGGCGCGGCGGATCTTCGTGACGTAGTCGTGCTCGTCGATGTTGGCGCGGAATTTGACTTCCTTGACCTTGTTGACGGTCTGTTTTTTGTCCTTTTCGTGCTTGGCGATCTCGTAGCGGAATTTGCCGTAGTCGACGATTCGGCAGACGGGCGGATCGGCCTTCGCGGTGACTTCGACGAGGTCGAGGCCGTAGGATTTGGCTTTGCGAATGGCGTCCTCGGTTTTGAGAATGCCGAGCTGTTCGCCGGTGGCGGCGAGAATGACGCGGACCTCGCGGGCGCGGATGCGTTCGTTGACGCGATGATCCCAGCGCGGAACGATGGGACGACGACCTCTTTTTGGTTTAATAAGACCTCCTGTGGGTTGGTGTGTGGCGCGCCGTGAAGACGTCGGTGCCGGTTGAAGTAATGAGCACGGTCATGGTCGCGAGAGCGCCGTGATGCGATGGGGTGCGGAAATGCGAGCTGACGTCACGAGGGCGAGCCGGGGCATTGGGGGATTCCGAGTTTCAATCTGTCGTGCTGATTCAATGAGTAACGGGTTTGGCCCGCACGGTGCGGGCGCTTTGAAGAGGTAAGGAACGGGTGCGGGGGGCGCAAGCCGTTTTTTTCCTTTCGTTCGGGAGCGGGTGGGCGGTCGGGTTTTAGTTCCCGGGGCGCTCGAGTTCGAATCGGTCGGTGGTGCGGCAATAGCTGCTTGGGCTGGCCATGCGACCGATGACGCGAAACTTCTCGCTGACGATGCGGAGGTTGTCGTGATCAACGAGTTCGTCGCGGACGTGGACGCGGTGGACGAGGCCAATGATGAGGCGGTTGTCGCCGATTTGCAGGGTGCCCCACTCGGTGCATTCGAGGGCGGCCGGGGCCTCGGCGATGCGGGGCGGGGTGACGAGGGTGGACGGGGCGGTGGTGAGGCCGGCGTGGTTGAGTTCGCTTTCGCCGGGGGGGAGGTCGGCGGCGGTGGTGTTCATCGCTTCGGCGAGATCCTCGTCGACGAGGTTGACGACGAATTCGTGGGTCGCGCGGATGTTGGCCGCGGTGTCTTTCGGGACGCCGGGCGCGCGGTCGCCGGGGCAGAAGCCGACGATGGGCGGGTTGGCGCCGAGGACGTTGAAGAAGCTGAACGGGGCGGCGTTGAACTGGCCGGTGGGCGAGAGGGTGGTGACCCAGGCGATGGGGCGCGGGGTGACGAGGGAGGAGAGGATGGAGTAGGCGCGGTCGGCGTGGTCGTTGTCCAGGTCGAAGGTCATGGGTCGAGGGTCGAGGGTCGAGGGTGGCTTTACAAAACTTCGGTGCGGCCGCATCGGAGTTTTGTAACGGGGGGCGTGGAGTTTGGTGAGGAGCGCTTTGTGGTGATTTTTCGGAATGGCTTCCTTCGTGGGGGCGGTGATGATGGTTGGTTGATGAACGCGAAGATTGGGTTGGTGACTTGCACGGCGATCGTGGTGGCCAACATGATTGGGACGGGGGTTTTTACGAGTCTGGGGTTCCAGGTTGGGCCGTTGCCTTCGGGTTTTGCGATTCTGGCGGTTTGGGCTCTCGGGGCGGTTTTCGCGGTGTGCGGAGCTTTGAGTTACGCGGAGTTGGCGGCGGCTTTGCCCCGGTCGGGGGGCGAATACAACTTTCTATCGCGGATTTATCATCCGTCGGTCGGGTTCATGGCGGGGATCATGTCGGCGACCGTGGGGTTTGCGGCTCCGGTGGCATTGGCGGCGATGGCTTTTGGCGGCTACGCTCAGAATTTAATCCCGAATGTGCCGGTGGTTTGGGTTTCGGTGGGGATCGCGACTTTGGTTGCGGGGGTGCACGGGATTTCCATCCGGTCGAGCGGGGTTTTCCAGAACGTGTTCACTGGGCTGAAGGTGTCGCTGATCCTGGTGCTCGTGGCGGCGGGGTTTTTGGTCGGGCCGACGGTGGACGTTTCGTTTTGGCCGGTCTTGGGGGACGGGGAGCGGATCGCGAGCGCGCCGTTCGCGGTGGCGCTGATGTATGTCATGTATTCGTATTCGGGGTGGAACGCGTCGACCTACATCATTGGGGAGGTGCGGGATCCGGCGCGGAACGTGCCTTGGTCGCTGATCCTGGGAACGGTGATCGTGGGGGTCTTCTACGTGTTGCTCAATGCGGTGTTTCTGAAGACGGTGCCGATGGGGGAGTTGGCGGGTCAGCTGGACGTCGGAAATCTGGCGGCGGCGGCGATCTTCGGGCCGAGTGGCGGGCGGGTGATGTCGGGGCTCATTTCGCTGGGACTGATTTCGGCAATCAGCGCGATGACGTGGGCGGGGCCGCGGGTGGCGGCGACGATCGGGGAGGATTTCGTTGGATTACGGGTGCTGGCCTGGCGGTCGCGGGGTGGGATTCCGCTGCTGGCGTGTGGGTTGCAGTGGGTGCTGGTGATGATCCTGATTCTGACGGCGACGTTCGAGGATGTGCTGATTTACACGCAGTTTGCGCTGGTGGCGTGCGGGTTGTTGACGGTGGTGGGGGTTGTGGTGCTGCGGGTGCGGGAGCCGGGGTTGGCTCGGCCGTTTCGGTGCTGGGGATATCCGGTGACTCCGGGATTGTTCGCGGCGATTGGGGTGTTTTCGCTGGCTTACACGGCGGTGGAGCGGCCGAAGCAGGCGGCTTGGGGGGCGGGGACTTTGTTGGCGGGGATGGGGGCGTATTTTGTGGGGCGACGGTTGGGGGGAGGAGTGCGTGACTGGTGAGCACCGGCGGCTGGGAAGCCGCGGGGCAGACTGCATCGGCTCTGCGATGTAGCCCGGAGGTCGAGACGAGCGGGAGCGAGCGAGTCAATGGTGGGATTTCTTCGGCTCCCGCTTCGCGGGTTGCCCGGGTTGCAGCGGCGGGACGCCGCTGCTCGCACGCCGGGAGGCGTGCGTTCCCCCTGATTGCGGCTACCGGACTGGAGCCGGAGCGGAGCGGAGACCGCCGAAGGCAACCCGGTTTTCCCCTTCCTGGTGCTCGGCCGCCAGGTCTTCGAGTTCGGTGACCGAGTCGACCTTGGTGAACTTTGGGCGGAGGGCTTTTCCGTTTTTTAGGGCTCGGCTGTAGGCCATGAGGCGGCTTCGCAGGCTGTGGATGGCTCGGCGTTCGTCTCCTCGGCGCTGGGCTTCTCGGCGGGCGTGGTCGATGAGGAGGGTCCAGCGGTCGGCGTCGGTGGGGGGAGTGAAGGGGTCGCCGTTGAGCGTGCATTTGATTTCGGTGAAGATCCAGGGGTTGGTCATGGCGGCTCGGCCGATCATGAGGCCGGCGACACGGGATTCGGTGATTCGCTTTTTGGCGTCGGCGCCGCTGGCGATGTCGCCGTTGCCGATGACGGGGATGGAGACTGTGTCGGCGACTTGGGCGATGACGTTCCAGTCGGCTTCGCCGGTGTAGCCCTGTTCTTTGGTGCGTCCGTGGATGGCGAGGCGTTGGATGCCGGCTTGTTCGAGGATGGTGGCGGTGGTGGTGGCGTTGATGGTGCTGGCGTTCCAGCCGGTGCGGATCTTGGCGGTGACGGGGAGCGGGTGGACGGCGGCGACGACGGCTCGGGCGACCCGCTCGAGGAGGGGGCAATCCTTGAGAAGGGCGGAGCCGCCTTGTTTGGAAACGACTTTGTTGACGGGGCAGCCGAAGTTGAGGTCGATGAAGTCGGGGTGGACCCAATCGGCGACGTGGCGGGCGGCTTCGGCGAGGGCTTCGGGATTGCCACCGAAGAGCTGGACGCCGACGGGGCGCTCGCGCTCGGAGAAGTCGAGGTATTCGCGGGTGCGCTGGTTGCGGTGAAGAATGCCTTCGGCGGAGACGAATTCGGACGTGAGGACGTCGGCTCCGTGATCGAGGCAGATCTGGCGGAAGATCGTGTTGGTGACGCCCGCCATGGGGGCTAGATACAGCGCGTGACTGGTGACTGGTGACTGGTGACTGGTGGGTGAGGTTTCGCCGCTTTGCGGCGTCGGGGCACCTCCTTTCCACTCAACACTCATCTCTCAACACTCAACCTTTCGAGAGGCTTTCGTCCAGTAGGGCGCTGACTTCTTCCTGGACGGCGGGGATTTGGTCGAAGCTGAGGTGGGGGTTTTTGAGGATGATCGTTTCGCCGGTTTTTGGGAATTCGTAGACGAGGGTATCGGCGTCCTCCTGCTCGATGGGGCGGAGGATGCGCTTGCGCTCGAGCATGAGGGCGAGGATGTAGATGGCGTTTCGGTAGCGCGGGTCGTTGGTCTCGGCGAGGGCGCGGAGCAGGGATTCGGCGTCGTTTTTTTTGAGCGCCTCGGGCGGGGCGGGCGGGGGTGGCTCGTATTTACTGCGCCAGAATGAGAACGGGGCGAGGTTGTCGTTGCGATCGTTCCAGGCGGCTTCGCAGAGGTCTTCGCGGCGGAAGGTGCCGTCCTTTTCGCGGAAGAGGAGGGTGTGGAAGAAATCGCCTTCGGTGAACGGGGTCTTCGTTCGGCTGCAGGCGTGGGCTCGGCTTTTGATTTCCCAGTCGGTCATTTGGTGAGGGGTGTTGGTTGGTTATTGGTTGTTGGTTATTGGGGACTGCCGCCGCGGAGCGGCGGATCAGGCCAATAGCCAATAACCATCAACCAAATACTTTCGGAATGGGAATGTCGCGGGCGGTGGAGCGGAACCAGAGAAGGAGGAGGCCGATGACGAAGAAGACGGCGAGGGGGGTCCAGGCGGCTTCGACGGGGGTGACGCGGCCGCCCTTGCCGAGGGCGATGGCGAGGCTGCTGGCGATGACGAGCAGGAAGAAGAGGGCGATGGCGACGGCGACGCCGCCGAGGATGCCGCGACGGGAGTAGACGATGCCCATGGGGGCGGCCAGGAAGACGACGAGGATGCAGACCCAGGGGAGGGCGAAGCGGTATTGGAGGTGGGTGGCGAAGGGGGCGAGCTGGTCGCTGGGGAAGTCGGCGTTGTAGTCGAGGTAGTCGCGGAGTTCGGGGACCGAGAGATACTCGGGGACCATGCGGGAACTGGCGATGCGCTCGGGGGTTTCGCTCCAGCCGGTGATTTGAAATTCTTTTTCGAATTCGGTGCGGGCGATGTCGCCGTCGGGGGCGAGTTCAACGTATTTGAGGTCGACGAAATTCCACGCTTTGCGCGCCGCGTCGTAAACGGCGTCGCGGGCATACCATTGTTTGAGCGGGACGCCCCGGCCGTCCATTTGGATGATCTGAAGGTCGTCGATGGCGTTACTTTCGAGCCGGAGCTTGCGCATATACCAGACGCGGTCGTCCTGTCGGTTGACGAAGAGGTGGCCGACGATGGAGCGTTCGCGCTTTTTGCCGCTGTTGATCTCTTTGAGCATCATTTTCTTCGTCGCGGCGGCGTGCGGGGCGCCTTCGTAGTTGAAGAATCCGGTGACGAAAACGAGGAGGAGCCCGAAGCCGAAGAGGGGCATCAGGATGCGGACGACGCTGCGGCCCGAGCCGAGCATCGAGATGATCTCGTTGGAGCGCGACATCTGGGTGAGCGAGTAGAGGAGGGCAAGGAGGGTGCCGACGGGGAGACTGATGACGACGATCTCGGGAATCTGGCTCGCGTAGAACTCGAGGATGGTGTCCAATCCGACTTTTCCGGCGATGAAGTCGGGTCCGTTGTCACTGAGATCGAAGACGAGCCAGATGGCGATGAATCCGAAGAAGCAGTAGACGAAAGGAACGAGAAATTTCTTCAGAACGTAGCGATCGAGCAGGGACACGGAAATTTACGATTGATGATTTACGATTTAAGATTGGCCTCTCGGGCGGCGGGGCGCGGGTGGAGGACTATTCGCGCGTTGGCGATGCGGGGCAATGCTGATTTTGGGACGCGGGATGGCGGGTCGGTTTGGCCGGGGGAGACGACGCTTTGATTTCGCTGGTGGAAGGGGGCGGGACTGGGGCTCGGGCTTTCGAGAGCGAGGTGGCGGAGATTTTTTCGGCGACGGGGGCATTGTCGAAGCGCCCGGGATTCGAGTGGCGGCGGGAGCAGCAGGCGATGGCGTGCGCGGTGGCGCGGACGTTGGATGCCGGCGGACACGTGGTGATCGAGGCGGGGACGGGGGTGGGCAAATCGCTCGCTTACCTGATCCCGGCGATCCTTTTTGCGGTGCGGCACAAGCGGAAGGCGGTGATCTCGACGCACACGATCAATCTGCAGGAGCAGCTGGTTTTCAAAGACATCCCGGCGGTGCGCGAGATCCTGCCGGTGGAATTCGAGGCGGCGCTGATGAAGGGGCGGCAGAATTATTTGTGCGGGACGCGGCTCGACCGGGCGCTGCGGCACGCGGATGGGCTTTTCACCACGGTGCAGCGGACGGAGCTGGAGCGGATTCGGGATTGGAGCAAGGTGACGAAGGATGGGTCGCTGAGCGATTTCACGGTCGAGCCGGATTCGCAGATCTGGTCGCAAGTCTGCAGCGAGCGGAACATTTGCACGCAGAAAACGTGCGGGCGGAATCGGGAGTGTTTTTACCAGGCGGCGCGGCGGCGGATGCAGGGGGCGGACGTGCTGGTGGTGAATCACACGTTGTTCTTCACGCTGCTGGGGTCGGAGTGGGAGGTGGACGAGAAGGACGGGGGCGGGTTTTTGTTTCCGAACGACTTCGCGATTTTCGACGAAGCGCACACGATCGAGGGGGTGGCTTCGCGGCACATTGGGTTTTCGGTTTCGCAATACGGGTTAAGGAATGGGCTGCAGCGGCTGTTCAATCCGCGGACGAAGAAGGGGTTGTTTCAAGTGCTCGGGCGGGCGGATGGGATGCAGGCCGTGATGGATTTGCTGCCGGCGGCGGATGGTTTTTTCGACGAGGTGGGGCGGGCTTGCCGGTTTGGACGGGGGCGGGAGGCGCGGGTGCGGGAGCCGAATTTGGTCGATGGGTCTGAGTTGTGCGAGGGGTTGACGGGGTTGATCGAACTGGTCGGAGT
Organism: uncultured Verrucomicrobiae bacterium; assembly: GCA_963719495.1. GTDB lineage: Bacteria > Verrucomicrobiota > Verrucomicrobiia > Chthoniobacterales > JAATET01 > CAVVKW01. The sequence continues at coordinate 96,612 of CAVRCI010000001.1, read as the reverse complement.
GGCGATGACGAAGACCGATGACGACGTGACGAAGTCGGAGCTGGGGGATCTCGCGGGGCGGTTGCGGGAGGCGCGGGCTTCGGTGATGGCGTTTTTGGATCAGACCGAGCGGGGGCACGTCTATTGGGTGGAGGAAACGGGGAAGCGAGAGACGCTGCACAATCTGCACGCAGCGCCGGTCGATTTGGCAGCTTGCTTGCGGCGGTTATTGTATCGCGAGGGGGCTTGTTCGGTGACGACGAGCGCGACGCTTTCGGTGGGTGGCGAGGATTTGGGATATTTTCGGAATCGGGTGGGGGCGGACGAGGTGGAGGCGGTGCAGATCGGGAGTCCGTTCGATTACGAGCGACAGATGACGGTGCACGTGGTGCGGCGGATGCCGGATCCGCGGGATGCGGGTTACGAGGAGGCGCTGGAGCGGTGGATCGGACATTTTACCGACCAGACGCAGGGGCGGGCTTTCGTTTTGTTTACGAGCTACCAGTTGATGCACCGGGTGGCGGACCGGATGCGGGAGTTTTTTTCGGATCGTGGGTGGCCCCTGCTGGTCCAGGGTGAGGGGATGGCGCGGACGCGGATGGTGCAGGAATTCAAGGCATCGGGTCAGGCCGTGCTCTTCGGGACGGACAGTTTCTGGGGTGGCGTCGACGTGCCGGGCGAGGCGCTGTCGAACGTGATTGTGACGCGGCTGCCGTTCGCGATGCCGGATCATCCGTTGATCGAGGCGAAGCTGGACGCGATCAAGGAGGCGGGGGGCGATGCGTTCGCGGAGTATTCGCTGCCGGAGGCGATTCTCAAGCTGCGGCAGGGCGTGGGGCGGCTGATTCGATCGACGAGCGATCGGGGGATCGCGGTGATCCTCGATAGCCGCGTGATGTCGAAGGGGTATGGGCGGAAGTTTTTGAAAGCGCTACCGGAGTGTCCGGTCGAGGTGCATTGAGGTCAGGCGTTGGCTCGCCTCCGGTGGATGCTGGTGAGTTTTGCCGAATTGCGCGATTGACCTGATCTTTGCCGCGGCGTGTCTGTGACCGCCGGTGGGCTCGCGGGAGGGGGATCTTCAATTGTCGCGCAATCGGCGGCGGTCATAGACACGCCGCTACAACCCAAAGGGAATCCAATCCTTTCCGGGTTTGGCCGGTCGCGGACGAGGGATTACCACTGAATCACGCTGCTGGCGAAGGTGAGGCCTCCGCCGAAGACGACGAGGAGGATGTAGTCGCCTTCGACGAAGCGGCCCGAGCGGTTGGCTTCGTCGAGGGCGATGGCGACGGCGGCGGCGGACGTGTTGCCGTAGCGGTCGAGGTTGACCATGAACTTCTCGATTGGGATTTTCATCCGGTCCGAGAGCGCTTCGATGATGCGCATGTTCGCCTGGTGCGGGATGATGCAGGTGAGGTCGTCGATGGTGAGGTCGGCGGCTTCGAGGGCCTTCCGCGCGGAGTGGCCCATGGAGAGAACGGCTTGCTTGAAGGTCTCGCGGCCGTTCATGTGAAGGGTGTTCAGGCGTTGATCGACGTTTTCGGATGTGACCGGGACCGCGCAGCCCCCGCCGGGCATGTGGAGGATGTCGCCGTAATTGCCGTCGCTACCCATGTAGGTGGTGATGACGCCGTGGGACCCGGCGCGGTAGCGGAGGATGGCGGCTCCGGCTCCGTCGCCGAAGAGGACGCAGGTGTTGCGGTCCTCCCAGTTCATGATGGACGAGAGTTTGTCCGCGCCGATGACGAGGATGGTCTCGTAGGTGTGGTTGGCGATGAATTGCTGGGCGATTTCGACGCCGTAGAGGAATCCGGAGCAGGCGGCGGAGACGTCGAAGCAGGCGGCTTCCTTCGCCCCGAGGTGGCGCTGGACGTGGCAGGCGGTGGAGGGGAAGAACGTGTCGGGGGTGACGGTGGCGACGAGGATGAGGTCGATCTCGTTCGCGGTGATGCCGGCTTGCTCCATGGCGCGGCGGGCGGCCTCGGCGGCCAGGTGGCTGGTGTGTTCGCCCTCGGCGGCGATGCGGCGCTCTTTGATCCCGGTGCGGGAGGTGATCCATTCGTCGTTGGTGTCGACGAGTTTTTCGAGTTCGGCGTTGGTGAGAATGCGTTCGGGGACGTAACTGCCGGTGCCGATGATGGAGACGGTGCGGTTAGGCTGCTGGGTCCGGGTCCGAGGAGACTTTTTCATTAAACTCTTTAATGGCCTCGATGATGCGAGGGTTGATCTTCCGATCGACGAACTCGCACCCTACGCGAATCGCGTTTTTGATGGCAAGGGCCGTGCTGGATCCGTGGGCGATGATGGCGACGCCGTCGACTCCGACGAGGGGGCTGCCGCCGTAGGTTTCGTAATTTGTTTTGTCGCGGATGGCCATGAAGGCGTCCTTGGCGAGAACGGCTCCGATCTTGCGCATTGGATTGGCCATGAGCTCGTGCTTGAGCCAGCGGAAGACGGCGGATGCGGTGGCCTCGCAGGTCTTGAGGACGACGTTGCCGGTGAAGCCGTCGCAGAGGACGACTTCGACGGGATTTTGAAAGAGGTCGTGGCCTTCGACGTTGCCGCGGAAGTTGAGCGAGCTTTTGCGGAGAAGCTTGAAGATTTCCTTGGTGAATTCGTTGCCCTTGGCATCCTCGCTCCCGATGGACATGAGGCCGACGCTCGGGTTGTCGAAGCCGAGAACGTGCTTAGAAAGGACCGATCCCATGATCGCATATTGGAGCATGTGAATGGGGCGGGCGTCGACGTTGGCGCCGGCGTCGATGAGGATGCAGACGTTGGATTCGGTCGGGAGGTAGGATCCGATGCCGGGGCGTTCGACGCCTTCGAGGGTGCGGAGCTTGATGGTGGTCGCGGCGACCATGGCTCCGGTGTTGCCGGCGGAGACGACGGCGTCGGCGTCGCCGGATTTGACGAGGTCGACGGCTCGGGAAAGGGAGCTGTCCTTCTTGCGGCGGACGGCTTCGACGGGGTGGTCGGACATTTCCACGACCTGCGTGGTGTGGACGACTTTGAGCCGCTTGTCGGTGCAGCCGGTGCGGGCGATCTCCGCTTCGACGGCGGTTTTGTCGCCGGTTAGAAAAATGGTCTCGAGCTTCGGAAACTCGCGGAGGGCCATGACGGCGCCCTCGATGGTATTGCGCGGGGCGTGGTCGCCGCCCATGGCGTCGAGGGCGACTCTCATTTGGGTTGCGTGATTGGTGAGGGGTGAATGGTGAGCACCGGAGCCTGGGAAGGCTCGGGGCAGCTCCCGGCTCTGCGGGACCCGAAGGGCGAGACGAGCGGGAGCGAGCGAGGCATTGGTGGGATGCGGACGGCTCTCTCGCTTCGCTCGAATTGCCGGGGTGATGCGGCGGGACGCCGCATCTCGCACGCGGGACGCGTGCGTTCCCCAGCGCCGTTGCCGGCTAGTGGGCGCATTCCACTAATCACCATTCACCAGCCACCAATCACAGGCCGGCTCAACTCAGAGCGCGTCGATCGTCAAAACCTGGCGGCCCTTGTAGTAACCGCAGGAGGGGCAGGCGATGTGGGAGAGGACGGGGGCGGCGCACTGGGTGCACTTGCTGAGCTGCGGGGCGTGCCAGCGGTTCGCGGCCTTGCGGCTGCGCAGCTTCATTTTGGAGACTTTGCGTTTCGGGACTGCCATGGGATCGGGCCTTGCGGGCCGGGTTGTTGGTTACTTGGATTTGAACTCGTCCAGCACGTTCCAGGCGTCGGACCGGGGAGCCGGCTCATTGGCGAGCGGTGCCTGCGGTGCGGTGCGGAACGTGGCGGGACATTCGCGATTACCATCGACATCACATCTGGGATGCGAGGGTAAGAGGAGGAGAATATCCTCGCGGAGGGTGTCGGTCAAGTCCACGAGTTCACGTCCGTCGGCTTCCTGGTGAAGGGCCAGATCGGGGATTTCGAGGCTGGTCGCGAAGTCTTCGAGGCACTTGACGCAGCGGGATTCGATGTCGATCGCGGTGTAGCCGAGGGCGTAGATGTCGCCGTCGGAGATGGTGACGTCGACGGAGAAGCGGATGGGCGAAGTGGCGGTCCATTCGGTCGCGTCGAGATCGAGGATGGCGGGGTCGAGGTCGCCGTCGATGTGGAGCGCGCCGTCGTGGGGAATCTGGGCACGGTGGGCCTGGAGTCGGGTGATCATGAGGTGGCGGTTGGTGATTTTCCGGCGCGGGCTTGGAGGGTGCGGGCGACGGAGGTGGGGACGAACGCGGAGACGTCTCCGCCGAGCCGGGCGACTTCCTTTACGATGCGGGAGCTGATGAAGGTGCAGTCTTCTTTCGGGGTGAGGAAGACGGTTTCGAGCCGGGCGTCGAGGCGGCGGTTCATGAGCGCCATTTGGAATTCGAACTCGAAGTCGGAGACGGCTCGGAGGCCGCGGATGACGGTGAAGGTTTTCTCGCGCTGCGCAAAATTGATGAGGAGGTCGTCGAAGGTGAGAACGGTGACGTTGGCTCCGGCGGGAACGGAGTCGCGGATCATGGCCGCGCGTTCGTCCACGGTGAAGAGGGGGGTCTTCGAGTCGCTGGCCGCGACGGCGACGATGAGGTGGTCGAACATCGCGAGGGCGCGTTCGATGATGTCGAGGTGGCCGAAGGTGATCGGGTCGAAACTGCCGGGGTAGATGGCTCGTTCCACGCTCATTGGCTTACCACTAGCAGGGTCGGGGGGATTTTGGAATTTGGTTTTTGGGGTCTAGGTGCGTAGGATTCAGAAGTGGACGCGATTTTCAATCTTGATGATCCGATCGGCAAGACGGTCGGTCGGCGAGTTTGTGACCCGCTCCGCGTCTCGCCGCAGGAAACCGCGGCAAAAGTCAGCTGGTGGAAAGCGGGTCATGGCGCGCGCGCGCCGCGTGGGGTTTATCGGTTCAATTCGTTCGAGGAGGCAGACCAATGGCTGATGGACCGTTTGATCCCGAAACCGGCGAACTGACTTCCCGCGATCCTTCTTTGGAGGATCTTGTGAGCCTCTGCCGGGAGTTGAATGCTCGAGGGGCTTCCTATCTCGTCGTTGGTGGCTTTGCGATTCGAGCCGTTGGATACGATCGTCCTACCAAAGACGTCGATCTGGTGGTCGACGCAGACCTCAGAAATGAAGCTCTGGTCTTCGACGCGTTGGCGACTTTGCCGGACGGGTGCGTTCGCGAGTTGGAGCCCGGGGAGGTGGCCAAACACATCGTCGTGCGGGTCGCGGATGAAATTCTTGTCGATTTGATGGCGAAGGCTTCCGGGATCGATTACGCGGAGGCTTCGAAGAGCGTGGTGGTGCGGGAGCTGGATGGTGTGGCGATTCCGTTCGCGAGTCCGGAGTTGCTCTGGCGGATGAAGCGGCGGGCGAATCGACCGAAGGATCAAGGGGACATCGACTTTCTGCGGCGGTTGTTTGCTTCGCAGGGGCGGGAGCCGCCGGAGGATTAGGTGCGGGGTTTGCGGCTTCGCCGTTGGTTACGAGGTCCCGAGCTGGAAGCTCGGGACGGCGGGCTGGAAGCCCGCGCTCCCCTTCCTCACTCCCACTCGATGGTGGCGGGGGGTTTGCTGCTGATGTCGTAGCAGACTCGGTTCACTCCGTTGACTTCGTTGATGACCCGGGTGGAGATTTTTCCGAGTAATTCGTAGGGGAGGCGGACCCAGTTGGCGGTCATGCCGTCCTGGCTGTCCACGACGCGGAGCGCGATGGTGTAGTCGTAGGTGCGTTCGTCGCCCATGACGCCGACGCTGCGGACGGGAAGGAGGACGGCGAAGGATTGCCAGACTTTGCCATACCAGCCGGAGGACTTCATTTCCTCGAGGACGATGGTGTCGGCTTCGCGGACGATGCGGAGGCGCTCGGGGGTGATCTCGCCGAGGATGCGGACGGCGAGGCCGGGGCCGGGGAAGGGTTGGCGGCCGACGAGCGATTCGGGGAGGCCGAGTTCGCGCCCGACCTGGCGGACTTCGTCTTTGAAGAGCTGGCGGAGCGGCTCGACGAGTTGGAATTTCATGCGCTCGGGGAGGCCGCCGACGTTGTGGTGGGATTTGATGAGGGCGGCGGGGTTGCCGGCGATCGCGACGGATTCGATGACGTCGGGGTAGAGCGTGCCCTGGCCGAGGAATTTGTAGCCGTGTTTGCCTTTGACGGCTTTTTTCAGATCGCGGGCGGCCTGCTCGAAGACCTTGATGAATTCATTGCCGATGATCTTGCGTTTGCGCTCGGGGTCGGTGACGCCCTTGAGCTTGGTGAGGAAGCGGGACGACGCGTCGATGACCTTGAGGTTGATCTTGAAGTGGCCAGCGAAGAGTTTTTTCACCGACTCGGTTTCCTTCGCGCGGACGAGGCCGTTGTCGACAAAGATGCAGGTGAGCTGGTCGCCGATGGCTTGGTGGAGGAGGGCGGCGGCGACGGACGAATCGACGCCGCCGCTGAGGCCGAGGATCACGCGGTCTTCGCCGACTTGGGCGCGGATTTGTTCGCAGGTGGTCTCGATGAACGAGCCCATGGTCCAGTCGGCGGGGCAGCCGCAGACGCGGTGCACGAAATTGGCGACGATCTCCTTACCGCGCGGGGTGTGAACGACTTCGGGGTGGAATTGGAGGCCAAAGATCCTGCGCTTGGTGTCGCCGATGACAGCGTGGGGGGAATTTTCCGTGCGCCCGAGGGGTTTGAAGCCGGGCGGGAGGGCGGTGAGGCGATCGCCGTGGGAGTTCCAGACTTCGAGATCCTTCGGGAGATCGGCGAAGAGCTTGGTTTGAGAGGTGACACGAAGGGTCCCGGGGCCGTATTCGCGGTGGGTGGAGCGTTCGACTTTGCCGCCGAGGTTGTGGGCGATGAGCTGCATGCCGTAGCAGATGCCGAGGACGGGTAGGCCGAGGTCGAAGATTTTACGGTCGAGCTTGGGCGCGTTCTTGGCGTAAACGCTGGCGGGACCGCCGGAGAGGATGATGCCGCGGGCACCGAGCTTGGCGATGGCGGAGGCCTTGGTGTCGTGCGGGAGGATCTCCGAATAAACGGAGCACTCGCGGACTCGGCGCGCGATGACCTGGGTGTATTGGGAACCGAAATCCAGGATCACGATCCCGCTGACGCGGGGGGTGGGCGGAGTGGGGTCGGACACCTTGCGCTTACTGATACTCGTTGCCGAAGCCGTCGTTTGTCGGGTCGTTCGGAACGATGCGGCCGCGGCCCTGGATGCCGTCCTGGAACTGCTCGCCCACATCGTCGGCGGAGGTCTCGGAGAGGGCGCAGCCGCCGCAGAGGATCGCGGCAGAAATCGCGCAAAGGATGGAGACAATTTTCACCGCGGCAGCATAGTGGAGACGACTGACATGGCAATGCTGATTCCTGTTGAGACCCTGCTGTTGGCTTACCGAACGGGGATTTTTCCCATGGCGATGGGGCCGGGGGACATCCGGTGGTACGCGCCGGATCCGCGGGGGATTCTGCCGTTGGATGGGTTTCGGGTGCCGCACGGAGCGCGGAAGACGCTGCGGGATCCGGCGTGGGAGGTGCGGATCGACACGGAGTTCGAAGGTGTGATGCGGGCTTGCGGCGAGCGGGACGAGACTTGGATCGACGACGTGATCGTGGGGAGTTACGGGCGGCTTTTCGAGATCGGGCACGCGCATTCCGTGGAGGTGTGGCGCGATGGGGAGCTGGCTGGGGGGCTTTACGGAGTCTCGCTGGGCGGAGTGTTTTTCGGCGAGTCGATGTTTTCGCGGTTCGGTGGGGCCTCGAAGGTCGCGCTTGCTTCGCTGATGCGGATTTTGACGGCGGGTGGGTTTCAGCTTTTGGACATTCAATGGACGACTCCGCATCTGGTGGGATTCGGGGCGGTGGAGATTCCGCGGGCCGAATACGAGCGGCGGCTGGCGGTCGGGGTCGAGTTGAAGGGTGATTTCCGCTGGCCCTTGGCGTGAGATTTCGCGTCGGCAAAATCGCTATTGCCGTTTCTCGCCATTAGCCTTTACGGCCCCGGATCTTCGTCGCAAGCTGGACAAATGGATGCACCAGTCGATTTCGAGCAGCTCGATATGATCGCCGATGGCTACACGGAGGACTTCGTGGAAATTTACCGCGATTTCGAGCAGGATTTGCCGCGAATTCTTGACGAAGTTCAGGCCGGGATCGACGCGGCGGACGCCAACGCGGCGTCCCGGGCGGCGCATCAGGCGAAGGGAAGCGCCGCGAACTTTGGGTTCATCGGCTTCACGTCGTTGATGGCGAAGATCGAGAGCGACGCGCGGGACGGATCGGTCGCCGGGGCGGGCGAATTGCTGGACCGGGCGCGCGTCGTGTTCGGTCAGTCGCTGGGTCTGGTGAAAGCCGAGCGTGATATGTGATGAGCGGGTCTTTCGAGTCTGAAGGTCTGAAGGTCTGAAGGTCGGGTTTGAATCGCTGGGGCGATTTTTCGGGTCACCACTGGTAGCGGTCTTGTTCGCCGTCGCGGTCCAGGAATCTTCCTGAGTCGCTCGACGTGAGTTTTGTGATCGTTTGGAAGAGCGACGCGGCTGATTCTTCCGGGGTGATCTGGGCGTTGGGGCCACCCATGTCGGTTTTCACCCAGCCAGGGCTGATGGGCGTGACGATGATGTTCTCCGGCGAGAATTCGGCGGCCATGGCGCGGGTGAGCATGTTGAGGGCGGCCTTGGAAACGGCGTAGGGGTAGTAGGAATTGTCTTCCTTTTCGCCGATGGAGGCGGCTCCGGACGAGACGTTGACGATGCGGGCGCTCGGGGCGCGGCGCAGGTGCGGGAGGAAGGCGCGGGTGACGCGGGCGACTCCCGCGACGTTGGTCTCGACGGCTTCGGCGAACCAATCGGGGTCGAGGGTCTCGAGAGTCTCGTCTCCGTTGCCGGGGAAGATGGCGGCGTTGTTGACGAGGACGTCGAGCGGGATGTCGCCGAGGGTCGCGGCGGCCCGGGCGAGGGTGGCGGTGTCGAGGACGTCGATCTCGATGGGGTGGAGGTTGGGGTGCGTTTCGGCGGCGGTTGTGAGGGAGGGGGCTTCGGCGTCGCGACCCGCGGCGTAGACGGTCCATTCGGCGGCGGCGAAGGCAAGGGCGAGCGCGTGGCCGATGCCTCGGTTGGCTCCGGTGATGAGGATGGTTTCGGGCATGGGTGTGGGTGGGTGGAGGAAGTGCGCCTTCGGCGGTTGGTTTGGAAGTTCCGGGCAGGATGCCCAGAACGGCGGGCTGGAAGCCCGCGCTCCCCCGCTCCCCTACAGGAGCTTTGCTCCTTTGGGGATTGTGAAGTCGGCTCCATCTACGAATTTGATTTCGGTGACTTCGGCGGTGCGCATTTTTTGGCCGATCTCGTCGCCATTCATCTCGTAGGTGACGTGGGCGGTGGGGAGCAGGATGCCTTCGAATTCGGTGAGGCCTTCGTGGGTGAGGAACTTCTCGGGGCCCGGGCCGTTCGGGGCAACGAGGGGGCTTGTGACGATGTAGCGGACGCCGCGGAGTTGCTTGGTGTCGGGGTCGATGAGGGCGATGTAGTAGTCGTCGGGTGAGTCGCCGGTGCCTGAGTCGTAGGTGACTTTCACCTGGCGGTAGGATTTGTCCTCGAACCGGATGTCGGGGAGGACTTCGAAGTTGGTGCCGGGGTCGGCGAGGACGAAGGGGAGACCGACGAAGTAGTAGGGCGTGAGGGCCCAGAAGGCCGGGGGCGGGGTGAACTCGGCGTCGGCTGGAACGATCCAAGCTTCCTTGCCGTCCCAGCCGAAGGAAACCTCCGGGCGGGCGGGGACGGTGTGGACGGCGCGGGACGACCACGTGTCGACGGTCTGGACGGTGTCGACGACGGCGTCGGGTCCCTTGTCGCTCAGGTGGTAGGTCCAGCGAAAGCGGAGCGGGCCGTTGCTGAACCATTTCTTCAAGCCGCCGTGGGCTTCGACGGAGTCGAGGATGAGCTGACCGCCTTCGGACTTCGCGAGCCGGGATTGCGAGTCGGCGGCGCGGGCTTCGATGGCGGATTCGGTCGCCGCGAAGGTCGGGAACGCGGAGGCGAGGAGGAGGGTGGTGAGGAATCGCATGTCAGTCGGTGGGTTCGTCGCCGAGGCGGGCGTGGGGCTCGAGGTAGTTGGTGACGTAGTCGTGGATGGCGCGTTCGAGTGAGGTGGTCTCGGCTTCGTAGCCGGTGGCGCGGATTTTGCCGATGTCGGCGCAGGTGTAGTATTGGTATTGGTCGCGGATCGACTCGGGCATGTCGATGAAGTCGATGGCCGGCTTTTTGTCCAAGGCGGCGAAGAGGGCGCGGGCAAGGTCGAGCCAGGTGCGGGCGACGCCGGAGCCGACGTTGTAGAGACCGCCGGCGTCCTCGCTGTCGGCGAGGTGGAGGGTCATGGCGACGGCGTCCTTCACGTAGACGAAGTCGCGCATTTGCTCGCCGTCCCGGTAGTCCTTGCGGTGGCTCTTGAAGAGCTTGATGCGGCCGGTCTCCTGGATCTGGTCGTAGGCCTTGCAGACGAGGCTGCGCATGTCGGCTTTGTGGTATTCGTTCGGGCCGTAGACGTTGAAATACTTCACGCCGACGATGTCGTCGAGGTAGCCGCGGCGTTGGGCGTGGAGGTCGAAAAGTTGCTTCGAGTAGCCGTAGAGGTTGAGCGGGCGGAGGCGGTGGAGATCCGCGTCGGTGTCGTCCATGCCCTCCTCGCCGTCGCCGTAGGTCGCGGCCGAGGAGGCGTAGACTAAGCGGGCGTTGCGGGCGAGGGCCCACTCGGCGAGCGTCTGCGTGTAACGGTAGTTATTGGCGATCAGGTAATCGCCGTCGGTCTCGGTGGTGGCGGAGCAGGCGCCGAGGTGGAAGACGCGGTCGATGCGCCCGAAGGCGTCGGGGTCGGCGGTGATGCGGGCGAGCAGGTCGTCGGCCTGGAGGTAATCGTCGAAGCGGAGGGGGGCGAGGTTGCGCCACTTCTCGTCGTGGCCGAGGACGTCGGTGACGAGGATGTCGTCGATGCCCTGGGCGTTGAGGGCCTGGACGATGGCGCTGCCGATGAATCCGGCGGCCCCGGTGACGAGGACGCGGGGACGTTTGTGGGAGTGCTTTTTCTTTTTGCCCATGGGATCAGGGGAGGAGATCGGCGTCTTCGAGGGACTCCTGGTAGGTGGAGGAGAGTTTGGGGTGAATCTTCCGACTGGTGGCGGCGAGCTTCTTCGCCCGGGCCTCGTCCCCGCCGGCCGCGCTGGCCGCGGCTTGGGCGAAATACCAGGCCGGTCCGTCGAGTGGAAATCGGATGTTGCGCAGCGCGGCGTCGGCGCGACCGCCTTCCCCGTCGAGCTGATAGGCGAGGTAGAGCTTGAATTTGAGGAGTGGATTTACGCCGACCTCGCTGATCATGACCTGAAAGTGGCTCGCAGCCTCGGAGTATTGTTTTTCTTGAAAGAAGATTTCGCCGACGTTGAACCGGGCCGGGAAGAAATTCGGATCGATGGCAAGCGCTTGGGCGAATGCGGCGGAGGCTTCCTCGATGCGGTCGAGTTGGACGAGGGCGGCACCGCGGGCGTTGAGGAGGGCTGGGTTCGAGTCCCGAACGTCGGCGGGAATGGCGTCGAGGCGGGCGAGGGCCGCGTCGTAGCGTTTGGCTTCGAGGTCCTCCGAGGCGAGTTCGAGGGCCGTCCCGGCGGCGGCGCTGGATTGGATCTTCACGAAGGCGTCGTTCCGCGAGAGGCCGGGTTCGGGGTTGGGTCGCGGGGTGGGTTCCGGCTGACCGGCGAGCGGGGAGACGAACGCGAGGCAGAGGAGGGGGGCGAGGCGGAGCAGGCGGTTCATTTGGGAGGGGGAACGGTAGGTCGGGCGGCGGGGGACGGGCAACCGAATCTTTGGCGTCGCTTTGGCGTCGAAAATATCGGGGATTTCCCTATGGCCGGGGGATGCTTTGAGTTTGCCGTGATCGGCTTGCGACCTAGGGTGGCCCATCAGCGCTTCGTCCTCCGCATTTATCGGCTTAATCCGCCCGCCCGCCCCGTGATTTCAACTCCGAGAAATAACCTGATTTGGCGGCTGCTGCTTTGTTTCGCTCTCGGGATCGCGACGGTGGGGCGGGCGGCGCCGGGTGGGTTGGATGCGACGTTTTCGGCGGGGACCGGCGCGGACGGGACGGTCAAGGACGCGGTCGAGTTGGCGGACGGATCGGTCGTGATGGCCGGGTCGTTTTATTCGGTGAACGGCGTGGTCCGGCGGGGTCTGGCCAAGTTGGGGCCGAATGGCGGGCTGGACGCGGGCTGGGTGCCGCCCAGCGTGACGTCGTCGCCGGACTGCGTAGTGGGGTTGGGCGACGGGAAATTTCTGGTGGGCGGCTCTTCCTTCGGGTCGGGTGCCGATCTGCGGAGCGGGATTGCGCGGCTGAACGCGGATGGGTCGTTGGACGCGACGTTCGGCGCGGGTGGTGGGATCGACGGATCGGTCCGCGACATTGTCGTGCAGGCTGACGGGCGCATTCTCGTTGGAGGGAATTTCACGGGGCGGATCAAGCGGCTGTTGGCCGACGGGGCCGTCGATCCATCCTTCGACGCGGGTAGTGGATCGGACGGGAGCGTAAACGCGATCCAGATCGTCGAGGAGGGGCGGATTGTCATCGGCGGAGACTTCTATCGGGTCGGCGGAGTGGAGCGACACTACCTCGCGAGACTGGACGCGGATGGGACGCTGGATGCGACCTTCGGCGGGACGACGGGGGGACCGAGTTCGCCGGTGAATGCGATCGCGAAGGAGACGGCGGGATTTTTGCTGATCGGTGGAAATTTTTCGTCGTTCGACGGCGTGAACCAGGGGCGGTTGGCGAGGATCGACCGGGATGGACGTCTGGATGCCAGCTTCGCGGCGGACATCAGCTCGACCGTCAATGGAATCGAAGTTCGAGCCGACGGGCGGATCCTGGTGGTCGGGAGTTTTTCGTCGGCGGGCGGTGGTAGTGCGTCCCGAATCGCGCTGCTGCGGGCGGACGGGCGCCTGGACACTAGATTTGTGACCTCGAGCGGACCGTCGGGGTCGGTCGAGACCGTGGTGCCATTGGCGGGCGGTGGCGTGCTGATCGGCGGATCGTTCACGAGTTCGAACGGGAGCATGGTCGGGCGGATTGCGCGGCTGCAGGGGCCGAGCGCGGCGGCGGTGCCAGCGGTCGGGACGTTGGACGTGGCCTACGGGAACGCGGGATCGATCTTCAAAATTCGGGGCTCGAATTTGGACCAAGTTACGTCCGTTTCGATCGCCGGGAGGACTTCCGCCGCGTTCCAGGTGCTGACACCCCTTGTCGCGGAGGTGACGGTGCCCGTGGGTGCGGAGCCTGGACGGATTGCGTTGTCGTCCGCCAGTGGCTCGAGCTGGTCGACCGCTTGGTTTTACCCCCTGCCCGGACGGGCGACGGAGCTCGATCCGACCTTCGATGTCGGGGTCGGGGCGAGTTCGACCGTTTACGATTTTGTCCGTGAAGTGGGCGGCTTGGTGGCGGTGGGCGACTTTACCTCGGTCAACGGGACGTCGGCGAATCGAGTCGTGCGGATCGCCACAAATGGCCGGGTGGACGGGACCTTTGCGCCGGTGGGCGCGTTTTCTTCGCTTCGTCGGATCGTGCGGCAGGGAAATCTCGGATACCTGATCGGCGGGACGACCGTGGCGGATCGGAAGGGGTTGGCGCGGGTTGGGTTCGACGGGGTGGTGGATCCGGCGTTCGACGCCTCGGCGACGGTGGACGGATCGGTCAACGCGATCGCGGTGCAGCCCGACGGCAAGGTGATCGCGGGTGGGACGTTCACGCGTCGGCTGACTCGGTTGAACGTCGACGGGTCGATCGATTCGAGTTTCCTGATTGGATCCGGGGCGGGCTCGACGGTGAACGTGATCCGATTGCTCGAGGACGGTCGGATTCTGGTCGGTGGGAGTTTTTCGTCGTTCAACGGGACTTCGACGAAGTCGGTCATCCGGTTGAACCCAAACGGGACGTTGGACAACACGTTTGCGCCGACCGAGCCGAACGGATCGAGCGTGCTGGCGCTTGCCGTGGACGCCGGCGGTGGGGTGCTGGTGGGGGGGAGTTTCTCGAGTTCTTCGAACTCGTCGAAATACTTTCTTAGGCTGGGACCGGACGGTGCCCAGGATGCGGAGTTTCGGCCTGAGATGAGCGACGACGTGAATGCGATCGAGGTGCTGCCGGATGGGCGGATCCTGATCGGGGGTGAATTTCTGGGCGCGGGGGGACCTTCGCGGAACTACTTTGCGATCCTGCGAGCGGACGGGTCGGCGGACTCCGGTTTCGACACGGTGAATCGGCTCAACGGGGAAGTGGAGGCGCTGTCGGTGGAATATCCGGGGCGGATTTTTATCGGAGGTCGGTTCGATGCGGTGAACGGTCGGGCGCCCGCGCGGTTGGCGGCGTTGAATTTGGGGTCGGCGGCGACGGCTCCGGCGGTGGGGTCGTTTTCGCCCAGGACGGTTCGGCCGGGTGACGTGGTCACGTTGACGGGGTCGAATCTGGCGACGGTCACGACCGCAAGGATTGGCGGGTTGAGTGTGCCGGAGAGTTCGATCGTGCGGATCGGTGAGACGGCGGCGCGAATCACGGTGCCGTCGGGCGCGCAGACGGGAACGATCTCGGTCGGCAACGCCTACGGGCAGCGGGAGACGGCTTCGGTGCTACGGGTGCTCGGGGCGACGACGGTGGCCGTGACGGGAATTCCGTCCGGAACGGTCTCGGCGGATTCGACGATCACCGTGACGGGGCGGAATTTTCAAGACGTGACGTCCGTTCGGATTGGCGTGGTGCTCGCCACGTTCACCGTGCAGTCGGATACCTCGATGTCCGTCGAGCTACCGGGTAATACGGTGAGCGGGAAGGTGCGGATGACGGGGCCGGGGGGCACGGTCGAGAGCGAGGCGGTCCTCGAGGTGGTGCCGAAGCTGCCGGAATTTAGTTCGACCTCCGCGGTGACGGGGGTGGTCGGTCAGGAGGTGAGTCGATCGTTTTACGCGTCGGGATCGCCGACGCTCTACCAGGCTTGGCCATTGCCGGTCGGACTGACCTTCGATTTAAAGACTGGGCGCTTGGGTGGAATCCCAACGACTGCGGGCACGACGCGGGTCAATCTCTTGGCGACCAACGGGGGTGGCACGGGGACGGCGGTCGTCGACGTCACAATCGCGGCGGCTCCTCCGGCGGAAATTGCCGGAGCCTTCCCGCGGGCGGTGGTGGCGGGCGGAAACGTGATCGTCGCGGGTCGCTACCTGACGCAGGTGACGGGCGCGACGATCGGCGGGATGGCCGCGAACGTCCGGGTGTTGGCCGACGACCGGATCGCGATCGAGCTGCCCGGCGGAGTGTCGTCGGGGCAGGTCGTGCTGGCGACACCGCGGGGATCGGTGGTGGTGCCGGGCGAACTGACGGAGTGGAATTTCGAAGCGAACTCGCCGGCGGTGATTGGGTTTGGCGACAACGTGGCGGGCCAGCGGGTGCCTCCCGTGGATCTCGCCGGGACGATCGCGGTGGCCGCGGGCAAGTTCCACGGATTGGCGCTGGGGGCGAACGGTCGGGTGCGGGCGTGGGGTGGGAATTTCGATGGTGCCGTGACGGTCCCGGCTTCGCTTGGTGCCGTGGTTGCGGTGGCGGCTGGTGATTTTCATAATCTGGCGCTCGAGGCCGATGGTCGGGTGGCCGCTTGGGGACGTGCGGGCGAGGGGCAGACGACGGTGCCTTCGACCGTGCGCGACGCGGTGGCGGTCGCAGCCGGGGCCTACCATTCACTCGCTCTGCTGCGCGACGGGACGGTCGCGGCGTGGGGCGCGAACGGGAGCGGTCAGTCGACGATTCCGCAGCCACTCGGCGGTGTGATCGCGATCGCGGCGGGTGGGAATACGAGTTACGCGCTGAGATCGGACGGGACGGTGATCGGATGGGGGGATGGCGCGGAAGGTCAGCTGGACGGGCTGGATGGATCGGATTTCGTCGCGATCGTGGCGGGTCGGGCGCACTTGCTGGGGCTGGGCGCTGATGGCACGGTGACCGCCGTCGGATCCGACGGGTCGGGGCAGGCCACGCCGCCTGACGGACTGGGCGACGTCGTCGAGTTGGCGGCGGGCGCGAGCCACAGCCTGGCGCGGCGCTCGGATGGCTCGGTGGTCGCGTGGGGTGCCAATTGGTCCGGCCAGGCCACTCCGCCCGGCGACCTGTCGGGTGCCCACGGAGTTGCGGCGGGCGGTGACTGGAGCGTGGTCCTGCGGGCGAATGCGCCCGCTCCCGATTTGACGGCGCCGCGCTTGATATCGGGCAAGCCCGGTCAATCGCTGACCCAGGCGATTGCGGCGGGCAACGCGGTTTCCTTCGAGGCGGACCGCATCCCAACGGGCTTGTCGATCGACGCCGCGAGCGGCGTGATTCACGGGACCTCGCCGACCGGTGGGGACCGACTCGTCACGATCGTCGCCCGAAACGCCCAGGGTCGGTCGAGGCGGACGGTGCGGATCTTCATCGGTCCCTACGTTTCGGCGTGGGGATCCGCTCCGGCCGCGCCGCCGGTGGACCGGGGCGATTTCGTTCAGGTGGCGGTCGGCGATTCTCATTCGCTCGGATTGCTCGCGGACGGGACGGTCATCCAATGGGGGAACTCGGCGGGTGGGGTTCCGAGTGGATTGGCGGATGTCGTCGAGATCGCGGCGGGCAATGGTTTCAGCCTCGCCCTGCGGGCCGACGGCACCGTCACGCGCTGGGCTTCGTCGAACGGCTATCCGTCGAGCGGAGACCCGATCGTGGCGACGAACGCGGTCGCGGTGCGGGCCTCGGGCACCGCCGGAGCCGTGCTGCTGGCGGATGGAACGGCTCGCTCCGTTGGCTTGAATCCCTACTACCCGGAATCGCTCGCGGGGCTGGGGAAAGATTTGATCGGCCTGGATGTCGCTGGTTCCAATGATCCCTATTACGGCGGGTATCCGAGCGGGACGGATTTTGCGGTCGGCCTGACCCGCTCGGGATACGTGGTTGGCTCCAACGGGTCACTCTCGAGTGGTCCCGGCTACGTCTCGGTGGCTGCTGGTCGGCAGGGGTCCCCATATTTTTACTCTCCGTTCTTCGACTCCGCGCAGTCGGCTTGGGGAGTCCATCGCGATGGACGGGTGACGGAGTTTCAATCCGACCGCTATCGTTCCCCCGTGGCAACGACCTCGGGCGTGGACGGCGGTGGAGCGGTCGAAATCTCGGGACGGTTGTCGGGAGCGATCGTTCTGCGGAAGGATCGCGGCGTGGTCGGCCTGGCCTCGGCCCCGGTCGCCGATCCCTACGGATTCCCCTCGTCCTTCTACCGCTCGCCTCCGTCGCCAGCTCTCTCGGGTGCGACGACGGACGTGCGGTCACTGGCGGTTGCTTCGAGGTATGGGCTGTCCATCCGAAGTCTCAAGCCGGAACTGCGGATCCTGTCCACGCAGACTGCCGAGGGGCGGGTAGGTGAGCCGTTTCGCTACCAGATTCGGGCCTCGGAGCCGGCGGCTCGTTTCGAGGCCGGTCAGTTGCCAACCGGGCTTTCCTTGAATCCGGAGACTGGTCTCATCACGGGAACGCCGACGGAGGGCGGAGTGAGGAACGCGCTTCTTCTGGCCCGGACCGACAGCGACCTCGCCCGGCGGGTGGTGAGTTTCAAATTCTCGAGCGCGCCCGAATTGGTCGGAGTCACGCTGAGCAACACCACCGTAGCGGACGGCCAGCCGACCGGTAGCGACGTCGGGGATCTGGCGGTGATCAGGCTGGGCAGCACGGGAGAGGTGACCTTCCGGTTGGCGGCCGGGGTGGGGTCGAACGACAACGGTCGCTTCAAAGTCGTCGGTGGGAAACTCGTTGCGGGAGAGACGATGGACTTCGAAACCCGGCCCGAAATGTCGGTGCGCCTGGCGGCGGACGGCGCGAACGGCGAGAGCGTGGAGGCGATCTTCGCCATCCGAGTCGTGAATGGAACGGACGACGATGACGACGGCGATGGGCTCACCGAAGCGGAGGAAATCCTCATTGGCACCGATCCGCTCAAGCGCGACACGGACGGGGACGGTGCCGGCGATGGATTGGAGATCGATCGGGGAACCAATCCTCGTCTGGGTTCCAGTCGGCCGAGAAATTACGTCGCGGCCTGGGGATCGAACACTTACGGGCAGTGCAACGTTCCGCTCGATCTGGGCGAAGCGAAGGCAATTGCCGCCGGGGACTATCATTCGCTCGCCGTGCGGGCGGACGGCACGGTGGCGGCGTGGGGTCGCAACAATTCTGGTCAGACCGACGTGCCGGCGGGGTTGAGGACCGTGACCGCGGTGGCGGCTGGCGGGTCGCACAGTCTGGCGTTGCTGGCGGATGGGAATGTCATTTCGTGGGGTGGATCGTCCACGGCGCTGCAGACCGTGCCGACTGATCTGTCGAACGTGGTCGCGATCGCGGCGGGCGGGAGCTTTAGCCTCGCTCTGGTGGCTGACGGCACGGTGGTGAGTTGGGGATCGACGTCCTACGACCTAGACAAAATGCCCGCCGCGGCGACGGGTATCGTCGCGATTGCCGCGGGTGACAACTACGCGTTGGCGCTGCGAAGCGATGGTCGGGTCGTCGGATGGGGTTACGATTACTACGGGGTCACGACTCCTTCGAACGGCTTGGGGGCCATGGTCGGGGTGGCCGCGGGTGATCATTCGGGCATCGGCATCACCGCCAACGGCCGCGTGGTGACGTGGGGACAAGGATTTTACGCCGGAAGCTCAGATGCGCCTTTCCCACCAGATCTGGAAGATATCGTGGGCGTTGCGTCCGGAAGTGGGTTTGGACTGGCGGTTTCGTTGACGGGCCGGCTGACCGCCTGGGGTCGAAATTCCGATGGCCAGGCCGCCGTGCCGCCGAGCCTCGGATTCGCGGTGGAGGCCGAAGGCGGGCGATCTCACGCCGTCGCGTTGGTCGATGACCCGAGCGCCGGTCCCGATCCGAACGCGACGCCAACGCCGCCGCCGACTCCAGAGCCAACCCCGACGCCAGAGCCAACGCCAACGCCGACGCCGACGCCGGAACCGACTCCGACTCCGACTCCCACGCCGGATCCGACAGCCACTCCGACACCGGAGCCGACTCCGACTCCTGAGCCAACACCAGCGCCGACACCAACTCCGGGGCCAATGCCGGAGATTCTTCCCGGACCAACGCCGGTGCCGAGCCCGGTCGTCGAATTGCGTCCCGAGATGCCGGAAATTTCCGGTCCGACTCGGGTGACGACGGATCGGGCCGTTTACAAGGTGCGGGGCCGCTTGCTGGATGCCCGCCGGTGTTCGCGGGTGGATTACAAGGTCAGCGGTGAAAAGCTGCGGACTGGGAAAATCCGAAGGAGCGGTCGGTTCGTCGTCAGGGTGGACCTGGAGTCGCGTCGGACCGTCGTGAAAGTTCGCGCGGTCGCTCCTTCGGGGATGAAATCTCGTTTCCGACGGATCAAGATCTTCGCCGAGGGCGATCGGTGACGGGGGCGGGTCGACCGATCGGTCGGCGTCTCCGGATCGCGCTGTTGGGGTCGCTTGGGTTGGTTGCTGGGATGCCGTCTTCGGCGCTGGCGGAAGCAACTGACCCGGGATTCTGGGTCTGGGGGCGGTCGGAGGGGTTGAGGGAGGCGGAGGTGGGCCGACTGACGGACCTTGGTGTCGGGACGCTCTTCTGGCACGTGGCGGATTGTCGGCTTGAGTCGGAGGGGTGGGAGTTTCGGGCGCTGGTGCGCGGCTCGCCGAAGGCGGGCGGGATCGAGGTGGTGCCGGTGATCCGGATGGCGGCGGAGGGGCGGTCGGTGGAGGACGTGGAATCGTTCGAGGAATTGGCGGCGATCGTCGCGGAATACTGCGGGCGGGCGGGGGCGGAGCGAGTGCAGATCGATTACGATTGCCCGGATCGGTTGTTGAGAAACTACGCGGCGCTGCTGCGGACGATCCAGGACGCGGTTGCGCCGGTCTCGGTGAGCGCGACGGCGTTGGCGGGTTGGCCGCGGGTGGCGGGTTTCGGGGAATTGGCGGCGGCGGTGGATGAGCTTTTTCCGATGTTTTACGATCTGCGGGCCGACTCGCCGGAGGCGGTGGTGGCGGGGGAAATCGAGCCGATCGTCGACGCGGGCGAGTGGATCGAAGGGTGGAAGGATTGTCCGGTGCCTTGGTCGGCGGGATTGCCGGCGTTTGCGCGGATTTCGATTTTCGAAGAAGCTGGGGAGTTGGTTGGGCATCCGCGGTGGTGGGATTGGGACGAGTTGGTTTTTCATCGTGATCTACGACCACTGGGTGGTGGTGGAGCCGGGACGGAGGTGGCAGACGTGATGCGGGATTCGACTCTTGGTAACGCTGGGTTGAAGGCGGGCCAAGTCGTGGTGATGCGGTATCCTGAGATCGACGAATTGCGCTTGACGGTTGAAAGGGTCGAGGACGCCGGTGCGCGGGGGGTGACTTGGTTTCGGCTGCCGGAAGCCGATTCGCTGCAAGGTGTGGAAGAGTTGGTGCGGATCGCGCGGGGTGAGGTGGTCGCGGCGGATCCGCGGTTGGGGGTGGACGCGAAGGGTCGCCTGGAATTGACGAACGCGGGCACGGCGGGTCTGCCTCCAGCGTGGGCGGGCAGGAACGGGCCGGATGACCGGGGGCGGCAATTGGAGGTGGAGGCGACGGGTGGGTTCGTCGACGGGTCGGCGGGGGAGTTCGTGCGGATGGCGGGTCACGTGGACGCGGAGCTGACGACGGAACGTCGGGTGCCGGTCGGGGAGGCGGAGCGGCTGACGTTTTGGTTCTCGCGGCTGGGGGCGGGCGAAAGTCTGCGCTCCGGGGTGGTGAAGTTGCGGGAATCCGGATTGACTGGCGTGCGATGGCGAGTGGACGGCGGCGATTGGTATTCGTTGGATCGGCTCTGATCGCGCTCTTTGCCGGGACGGAACCGGCGGCGGGTTGCGGCGGGTATTTCGATCAAGCTCCGCCGACCCTGGACGCCTACCCCGAGCGGTTCGGGGTGAAGACGTGGCGACAGATTTTTCCGGAGGCGTATCCGCCGCCCGTCGACGCGCTGGTTACGGAGGAGGTTGAGCGGAGGTGCTTGGAGTTGATCGCGCGTTGGGGATGGGTCCGATCCGGGGCCGGAGGTCGACGCGTTGTTGGCTGAGAATCGGGCCGGGGATTACCGGGTGCGGTATGCGAATCTGCTGATCGAATGGCGGGAATTGCTGGACGAGGGGGCGCCGGTGGACGAGGTGCGGCGGCTGCTGGCTTGGCGGGTGGGGCGATTGGAGAAGGACGATGGGTTTGTCTGGCGGAGTCCCGACAAGTGGAGGGGAGGCTACGTCTCGGACGAGAAAAGGGCGGCGGCGAAGTCGAAGTGGTGGGCGGAGTATTCCGCGGAGCTGGCGCGGGTCGACGAGGAGTGGGGAGTTGCGTCGGAGCCGATGCGGGTGCATTGGTCGGTGCAACGGGGGGCGGTGAATTTCAAGCGGGGGATGTTCCGGGAGGCGGCGGAGGATTTTGATCAAGTCGCGCGGCGGTATCCGACGACGGCGCGGGCCGAGGTGGCGTTGCTGATGCGGGCACGGTGCGAGATCGAAATGGCGCGTGATCTGGAGCGGGACGGATTGGACGCGGCGGAAGTCCGACGAAAGGCCGAGGTGACGCTCGAGGATTATTTGTCGCGGTATCCGGACGGGAGGTTCGTTTCGGACGCGATCGGATGGAAGGGGGCGGTGGCGTCCGATCGGGTCGATTGGCCGCAAGCGCTGAAGTCGTATCTGAGCATGCTGGAGGGGACGCCGACGCGGGAGGTGATCCGCACGGCGTTGCGGGAGTGTGACCGGGTCTTTGGCGAGATGTTGAAGGACGAGGGCGTTCTGGACGGGCTGCCGGTGGAAAAATTAGCGGCGCATCCGGCGGCGGCGATGATGTTCGTTTACCGGTGCCTCGACGCGGCTGCCCGCGATGCCTTTGCACTGGATTACGCGGACGATGGGTCGGGTGGCAGAGAGGAGATCCGGCGGATCGAGCGGCGGATCGTTCGGCCGCGCCGGGATGCTGGGCGGACTCTGCTGCGATTGGGCGCGGCTGTTGCGACGACCAGGCCGGATGATGGGGGCGGGAAGCGGGCGTTTTATTTGGCGACTCTCGCGTGGGTCGCAATCGAGAACGGCGAATACGAGCAGGCCATCGCCCTCACGGACGACGCGAGCCGAGCGGTCGACGTCGATGACGATCTGCTGGCGTGTCGCGGGGTGGCTCTGGAGCGGAATGAGCAGTATGCGGCGGCGTTGCTGGTCTACGGGGAATTGGCCGGGCGGGGGTTGGACGGTGCGTTGGGGGTGGACTTGCTTTACCGGATGGGGACGTGCCTACGGGAGCTGGGGGACGCGGGCGAGGCGGCGGGAAGTTTGGATCGCCTGCTGTCGGAGAAGCGGGAAGAGCGGGCATTTCCGGTTTTGCGGATGCGCGGGGAGTTGGAGCAATGGGTGGATTCGCTGCTGCAATTTGCGCCGCTCGAGGAGCTGGAGGTGGCTTTGGAGGGTGGGGCTCTGTCGGATGAACTCGCGGAGCGGATGCGCTCGATGGTCCGGTGCCGGGCGTTGGCGGTCGTGACTACGCGACGGCGGAACGGTGGCTCGAGGTGGACGCGGGGGAATCGGTCGACGACGAGCGATTCGATCTTCGGTCGTGGCAGGCGATGGATCGCGCACGGTGGCAGGAACTGATCGAGCCGCTGATTGCCTTGGACCGCGAAATGGAATCCGCAGCGACGCGGGAGGAGCGCGCGGGGTTGGCGTTGCGGATCGCGGATCGTTGGATGGCGGTGCGGGGGAAGGTGACGATGCCGTCGCTCGATCCAAGGTGGATCTACAACAGCGAGCCGGAACTGGCGGATTTGCAGCGGCGGAAGAACGCGAAGTTCGTGGGCGTGGGCCGGGAGCAGGCGACGGGCGAATTGGATCGGCGGGACGAGGCTTGGCACGCGCGGCGGGCCTTCGCGTTGGCGGCGGAACTGGCGGGCGATCCGGCGACGCTGGCCCGGGCTCTGGCGGGGGAGAATTGGTGCGCCTTTCGGATGGCGGAGCTGACGCCGTATCAGGCGGCGCGGGCTTTCGAACGGGACGATTCGGTTCGGTCTCGATTGATCTTCGCTCGGCTGAAACGAGATTGCTTCGGGACTTTGGAAGCTCGACGGGCGGTGTTTTACAACTTTCCAGCGTTGATCGAGCGAGGCGAGTGGATGCCGGGGGATGAAGCTCCCTGGCGGGCGGAGGAGGAAATGCGGGCGGCGATGCGGGACGAAGTACCCTGGAGGCGGCAGGGGGAGGGTCGGGATTGGATGGAAGAGCTGTCTGGGCTGATCCAGGCTTCCGAGTCGGATTCGGCGGAGCAACTTGCGGTTCGAGTGGCGGCTCTCCGTGAGCGGTTTGTTCCCGTTTTCAACACACCGGAGCAGGCGGCGGTGATCAACGTGCTGGATGATCTCGATCTGTTTCTGGAGCGCCCGACGACTCTGGCGCTTCGGCGGAAGTATGTCGGGTTGCGGATCAGCGGGCGGGGGATCCCCGGGGATGATCCGCAACTCGCGGTGGTCGCGGACTTCGTGGATTACCTCGCGCGGTTGGAAAAAAAGCCGGACGCGACCAGCGAAGGTGAGACGGCCCGCAACGACACGGTCGAGGGGTGGCGGGAATATCTGGCGAAATTTCCGGACAGTCCGAAGGCTGATGCGGCGCAGTTCCGTCTGACGCGGTTGATCTGCCGGGAATATCGGACGCAGGTCGGGGTGGAACGGATCGATTGGCCGGAGGCTCCGATCTGGAGTGGCTACAAGGAGATCGGGGCGAAGCGGGCGAAGACGTTCGACGCGGAGCGGGTCTTCGGCGCGCTGGACGAATACGAGGCCCATTTTCCGGAAGGGCGCTACGCGGCGGATGTCCGGTTGCTGCGCGGAGGCGCGGCGCAGGAGGTGGGGGACTATTCGACAGCGATCCGGCTGTTGGCTGGGACGCTGGCCGACGAGTCGAAGCGGGATCTTCACCTCGACGCGGCCATTGCTTTGGCGGGTTGTTACCTCGAGCTGTTGGATGACTCGAAACGGGTGGCGGTCGCCGATGCGATCCGGGGGGACGCGCGGGGTATGGTTTTCTTCGAGAGGTTCGTGCGGGGCGAAACTTGTGGTTCGCGATTGAGGCCGTTGCTGAGCTGGGTGAAGGAGGGGTGATCGGTGGGTGGCTCGGCGGTTTCGTGGGAAGGTGTGCGGCGTTGAAGCGGGAAGTCGGGGCTTGCGGGTTTGTGGGGGGGCGGGTGATGTTTGGCGGGGCGGTTTTCGCCCGATTTCCCTGATGCCCGTTGGTTCGCTTGCCCTGATTTTGCACGCCCATTTGCCGTTCGTGCGGCATCCGGAGCACGAGGAATTTCTCGAGGAGGATTGGCTCTACGAGGCGATCGCGGAGACGTATTTGCCGCTGTTGCGAATGCTGCGGCGGTTGAAATCGGAGGGCGTCGGGGCGCGGCTGACGTTTACGATGACGCCTACCCTGTGTGAGATGCTGCGGGATCCGTTGTTGCAGTCACGGGCGGAGCGTTACCTGGCGCGCGGCGTCGAGCTGGCGCGGGCGGAGATCGAGCGGACGGAGGGCGACGCGGCGATGAACGAGCTGGCCCGGTTTTATCTGGGCCGTTTCGAGGAGGGGCTGGAATTTTACACGAAGGATCTGGGGCGCGACATCGTGGGGGCGTTTGCCCAGCTACAGGACGACGGGGTGATCGAGATCATCACCTGCGCGGCGACGCATGGGTTCCTGCCACTGATGGAGCAATTTCCGGAGGCGATGCGGGCGCAGATCCTCATTGGGCGGGACTCGTATCGGGAATGCTTCGGGCGGGATCCGCGGGGGATTTGGCTGCCAGAGTGCGCCTACGTGCCGGGGGTGGGGGACTTGCTGCGCGAGGCGGGGATTCGCTGGTTCGTGGTGGATGCGCACGGGTTGATGTTTGGTCAGCCGAAGCCACGTTTTGCGATTTACTCGCCGTATTTTTTGCCCGAGGGGCCGGCGGTTTTTGGGCGCGACCGGGACTCGAGTCGGCAGGTTTGGAGCGCGAAAGAAGGGTATCCGGGCGATCCGGCTTACCGGGAATTTTATCGGGATATCGGCCAGGATCTGCCGGAGGAATACCTGGGGCGGTTTCTCAAGACGGATCACCGGCGTTTCACGGGGATCAAGTATCACCGGATTACCGGCGGGCCGGAGAAAGAACTCTACAATCGCGGGTGGGCGGAGGCGGCGGTGGACTCGCACGCCGGGCATTTTCTCGACAGCCGGGTGCGTCAGATCCAGCAGTTGGCGGGTCAGTTGCCGGTCGAGCCGATGGTGGTGAGTCCGTTCGACGCGGAGCTGTTCGGTCATTGGTGGTTCGAGGGGCCTGAATTTTTGGAGATGTTCCTGCGGAAGGCGGCGTTCGATCAGGATACTTTCCGGCTGACGACGCCGGAAGAATACCTGCGACGGCACCCGACGCTTCAGCTCGTGTCGCCGTCGCCGTCGAGTTGGGGGAACAAGGGGTATTGGGAGGTGTGGCTGGATCGGTGCAATTCGTGGATTTACCCGCACCTGCACGCGGCGGCGGGACGGATGATCCGAAGCGCGCGTAAATACGGTGGCCCGGAGGGCGAGGCGCCGACTCCGGCGATCGAGCGAATTTTGCGGCAGATGGTGCGCGAGTTGTTGCTGGCGCAGGCGAGCGATTGGGCGTTTTTGATGAAGACGGGGACGGCGAGCGAATACGCGACGAAGCGGACGAAGGACCACGTTCTGCGGTTCAACCGACTCTACGACGCGCTGATTGCGGGCCGGGACGACACGGACTTCCTTGCCTTCTGCGAAGGGCGCGACAGTCTGTTCGCCGACGTCGATTGGCGGCATTACCTGTGAAGAAATTTTTAACGATGCTTGCGCTGCTCGTGGCGGTGACGGGTTTACGCGCGCAGCTCATGACCGTGCCGGAGGAACCCCCCGTCGAACCGGCGATCGGGCAGCCGCCGATCCGATTGATCTTCGCGCCGCCGGAGCTGCCGGGGCGTTTTGTGCTGGGTGTCTTCGATGCCACCGGTTCGTTGGTGCGGCGGTTGGTGACGGATCGGGATGCCTCGGTCTTCGACCAGGGGCTCAACGGTTACATCACGTATTGGGACGGACTCGACGATGCGGGGCTGCGCTGCCCGGCGGGGACCTACGCGGCGAGGGGATTCGTCGTCGGGGACGCGGTGAGCATTCGGGGCGAGGCGTTTCATTTCAACGACTGGGTCGACGAAGCGAGTGATGCTGCGGTGACGCGGGTGATGGACGTTGAACTCGTGGATCCGGCGAACTTGGTCGTGCTGTTCGAGTCGAAGACGGGACCGGTGCTCGAGCGGGTGCCGGTGAGCGAGGCGGGGACGGGTTGGACGATCTCCGTGCCCGGGGCCACGGGTCTCGCCGGGATCGCGGGGAGTGCGGTGCGCGTGGTGACGGAAGCGGGAGATCGGGCCTACGCCCTCGAGGACGGGACGGCGGTGGCTTCGGAAGTGCGGGGGGGCGATGCGGGTGAGCCTCCGGTTGTTGAAGGCGCGCGGGTGCTCGATTGGACGGCGGGTCCGGACGGCACGAAGTGGGCGGTGGTCGAGACCGGGGCTCTGACGGCGGTCGTGCAGGTCGGCACCGATGGTGAAATTTTGCGAACCCTTCCGCCGGATGAAGCGGGGTTCGTTCCAACGGGGATTGGAGCTTCGAATACGGCGGAGGCCATCGCGGTGTTGGAGGTCAACGGAGCGATTCAGCGGGTTCGGATGATGGTGCTCGAGACGGCCGTTGCGACGGACGGCGAAGGGGACCGACCGGTGTCCGACTGGCGAATTGTCCTGGAACGCATGATTACGCCGAACGAAGAATTTGGAGTCGCGGACGGTCGGGCCACTCCGGCGGGCGGGGCTGATTCGCGAGGTCTGACGGCCGAGGTCGCTCTGGATCCCAATGAGCTCGACCCGGATGGCCGGGTGATCGAATTGTCTGCCGCGTTCGACTCTCAGGGCAGCTATTTGGCGACGGAAAATGGTCTACTGCTGGTGCGGGTGAGCGACCGCGCGGGATTGAAGGGGGTGGCGGTGGTGCCGGGGACGGAGCCGGGGAGTGTGCGGTTGTTTCAGGGGAATGGCTCGGTGGTGGAGGAGTTCGTAGTTTCGAATTTGTCGCGGATGGCGGCCTTCGACTGCGGGGATTTCGATCTCTACGGCGTGGACGCGGAATGAGTGCGGTGCGGCGCTGGTTTCTGGCGGTGTCGATCGGCCTGGTCGCGGTGGCGCAGGGTGCGGAGGACATCAAGGTGCCCTTCAATTTTCGGTGGGGTGATCCTCCCGGGATCGTCGAGAGCACGGTGACCAGGGCGAAGGCGGAGGTGGTGGATCATCGCGAGATCGACGGCAAGAGCGCGATCGTCGTGGAGGGGCATCCGGATCCGCGGTTGAAGCGGTCGATTTTTTATTTCACCAACGACGCGCTGGTGGAAGTGGAACTGCAATACGCGGATCCTTCGTGGGACACGTCGAAATTGAACGCGGTCTTCGAGCAGACGCGGCGAAATCTGGATCGGAAATACGGGACGAGCCGGAACATCTCGCGTTCGAAGACGCGCGAGGATGGCGTGGTGCAAACGGTGCTCGGGTATCAGTGGACGCAGTCCTACACGTCGCTGCGGCTGTTTTATTACTTAGCCGAAAAGGACGCGGATAGCTTTCGGATGTTGAGCTATCACTATCGCGGATATTAGACGCGCGGGCGCGGGCGCTGGGCTTGAACGATACGCTGGCGCTTGATCGTCGATTGGGTGGCACTGTCGGAATTGGTGAGGTCGCCTTTGGGTGAGGGAAGTGTCCGGCTTCGCCGGATTGGGTTGGTTCGGCAGCCGAGCGAAGCGGAGACGGGCGGAGCCAATTGCAAATCGCCGCTCCTTGAGAAGGACGGCTCTCTCGCTTCGCTCGATTTGCCTTGGTTGCAGCGGCGGGACGCCGCTGCACGCACGCGGGGACGCGTGCGCTCCCCGACTTCGGCACCTGGAAGGTGCCCTCCTTGAAGTGGCTCTTTTTAGCCGGGGAGGCTTTCCAGCATCTCTTTGTTGGTGGAATATTTTCTGACGAAGAAGAGGAGTCTTTCGATGGCTTCGATGGGTTTGTGACCCGCCAGGCCCCTTCGAATGACGTTGATCTTGTGCAGCTCTTCGGGCTCCAGGAGGAGCTCTTCGCGGCGGGTGCCGCTCTGGAAGATGTCGACGGCGGGGTAGATGCGCTGCTCGCTGATGAGGCGGCCGAGCACGAGCTCCATGTTGCCGGTGCCTTTGAACTCCTGGAAGATGAGGTCGTCCATGCGGCTGTTGGTCTCGATGAGGGCGGTGGCCATGATCGTGAGGGAGCCGGCTTCCTCGGTGTTGCGGGCCGCGGCGAAGAGTTTGCGCGGGATCTCGAGGGCTCGGGAGTCGACGCCACCACTCATGGTGCGACCGCCGCCGCTCTGGGCGTTGTTGAACGCTCGGCCCATGCGGGTGAGAGAATCCATGAGGACGAAGACGTCCTTGCCCATTTCGACGAGGCGCTTGGCGCGGTCGATGGCGAGCTGGGAGATGCGGGTGTGGGTCTTGATGTCGCTGTCGTTGCTGCTGGCCATGACCTCGGCGCGCGGAACCGTGCGACGGATCTCGGTGACTTCCTCGGGACGCTCGTCGACGAGGAGGATGATGAGGTGGATGTCGGGGTAGTTCGTGACGACGGCGGCGGCGATGTGCTGGAGCAGCGTCGTCTTGCCGGTGCGGGGTGGCGCGACGATCAGGCCGCGCTGGCCGCGTCCGATCGGGGTGATCAGGTCGATGACGCGGGTGGTGTAGAGGTCGGGGGACGTCTCGAGTTTGATCCGGACGTCGGGGCTGACGGTGGTCAGTTCTTCGAAGATGGGAAGGTCGGTGTATTTGCCGGGGTCCTCGCCTTCGAGTTCGGTGAGCTTGTAGAGCTGCGGGCCGCGGGGGCCGCGGCGGGTCTCGCCTTTGACCCACATGCCGTCGCGAAGGCCGTGTTTGCGAATGACCTCGGGAGTGACGAAGACGTCGTTGGTGGATTGGGTGTAACTGCGCTTGGGTTCGCGGAGGAAGCCGAAGCCTTTGCCGGACACCTCGACGAGTCCTTCGGCGTAAGCGATGGGCTCGTTGGGATCGGGATCGGGGACGTTCTCGGATTGATCCTGGCCGATGGTGTCGTTGTTCGAATTGCCGGAGTCGTTGGAGTGGCCGCCGCCACCCCCATCGCGGCGTCCGCCTCGGCGGCTCTTCGAGCGGCGGGGGCGGCGGGAGCGCCGGGGTTCGTTGTTGTCGTTGCCCGAGTTCGGCGAGTCTCCGGAGGTCGAGGTGCGGGGCGATTCTTCGGTGGTGTCTTGATTTTCCATTTTGGAGATTGGGTGATGGTTTGAGTCGTCAGGCCGGGGCCTGGAGTTCTTCGAGGATGACCTCGGGGATGTCGAAATTGGCGTGGACGTTCACGACGTCTTCGAGTTCGTCGAGGGCGTCGCAGAGTTTGAGGACCTGCTCGGCGGTGGCCGGGTCGCCGAGGGCGACGTGGTTCTCGGGGATGAAGGTGAGGGTTTGCGAAAGCGGCTCGTGGCCGGAGGCGGCGAGGGCTTCGGCGACGTTGTAGAGCTGGTCGACGGGGGTGGTGATGACGTGGGCGTTGTCTTCGGCGGCGAGTTCCTCGGCTCCGGCTTCGAGGATGATTTCGAGGAGGGCGTCTTCGCCGATGGAGTCGAGGGGGAGGGTGATGCGGCCCTTGCGGTGGAACATGAAGGCGACGCTGCCGGAGGTGCCGAGGTTGCCGTGGTTTTTGGTCATCGCATTGCGGATCTCGGCGGCGGTGCGGTTGCGGTTGTCGGTGGCGGTTTCGATGACGAGGGCGACGCCGCCGGGGGCGTAGGCTTCGTAGATGATCTCTTCGACGGCGGCGGATTCGAGTTCACCGGTGCCTTTCTTTATCGCGCGGTCGATGTTGTCGGCGGGCATGGATTGGGACTTCGCCGACTGGATGGCGGCGCGGAGTCGCGGATTGAATCCCGGGTTGCCGCCGCCGAAGCGGGTGGCAATCGTGATTTCCTTCGACAACTGGGAAAATAATTTCCCGCGTTTGACGTCGAGAGCGCCTTTCGAGCGCTTGATTTTCGACCATTTACTGTGGCCGCTCATGCTGTGCCTTGATGGGAATAACTTGGTGAAGTCTCCAGGGCCGGGGAGCGTCGTTCTACGCGGGTGCCCGGAGTGGGGTGAGTGTCGAGCGGAGGAAACGTGTCGGCCAGTGGCTGCGATTCACGGGGTTCCGCGGGGGGCGGAATGGGATGACCTGCTCTACGAGAGTCATGGAACTCCGGTTGGTTGGGGGTGTCAAACGTTTTTTGTGGGGGTCGGAAGGTCGGGAGGTCGGAAGGTTTGGTTTGACGCTTCGCGTTTGGGTTGGAGGTGCTGGGCTGGAAGCCCAGCACGGCGAGCTGGAAGCTCGCGGTCCCCGCGGTCCCCCGGGTCCCCCGGGGGACCGGGGTTCCCGCGTGCCCTTGGGCCCTGTTGGCTTACGCGGGGACCAGCTCTTCCCGTTCGGCCTTGGCGAAGGCTTGTTGGAGGTCGGTTAGGATGCTTTCCAAGATCTCGGTTTCTTCGTGGTTCAAGTTTCCCCGGGTTTTTTCGCGGAGCATCTCGAGCTGGTCGATGAGCATGCGGGCTACCGCCAAGTTGGGCTCGGGTTGACCCGACTGGGGGTTGGGGATGCGGCCCAGGAAGAGGGCGCATTGCTGCGCCTGCATCATGATGAACTCGATGAAGCGCTGCGTCATCTCGCCGTTGTTTTGAGATTTGAAGATTTCGGCCATGGGGTCTCCTTGGACTAGGGTTCGGGGGTGGGGGAAGGGGTGGTTGTTTCGACCTTCGGCGTGACGATGGTTTCGACGCTGCCGGGTTTGCCGAAATACTCGGACGATACGCGCTGGGTGTCGGCGACGGTTGCGGCTTCGACGGCGGCGCGGCGGGTGTCGCGGTAGTCGGTGCCGAGGCCGAAGAGGACGTCGAGGGCGGTGGCCTGCGCGGTGGCACTGTCGCTCTGGTCGCGGATCGCCTCGGCTCCGAGGAGCTTGCTTTTCGCGCGGGCGAGTTCTTCGGGGGTGAGACCGTCTTTGGCCAGCTTGGCGATCTCGTCCTTGAATTCGGTGCGGACGCGCTCGACCTTGGTCGGGTCGGTGCCGAGGTAGAAGACGAGCATGCCGGGCGTGGGGCCGATGAGCTGGGTGGTGCCGACGAAGTAGGCGAGGCCGAGCTCTTCGCGGATGCGGTTGAAGAAGCGGGAGCCGAGGTCGCTGGAGGCGGTGTCGATGAGCTCCATGATGACGCGGTCGTCGCTGGTGAGATCGACGCCGGGGTAGCCGATCATGACGATGGCTTGGTTCTTCTCGCGGATCTCGGTGAAGGTCTCGTCGGAGGTGGGCCGTGGGCCTTCCGGGAGGTCGGTGAGAATGTCCCGGCCTTGCGGGAGGCCGGAGAGCGCCGTCTTTACCGATTCGTAAACGGCGTCGGCGTCGACGTCGCCAAAGATGGCAAGGACTCCGTTTTTCGCCGTGACGGTCTTTTCGTGGAACTCGCGGACCTGCTCGGGGGTGAGCGTCGGGACGACTTCGGGGCTGCCGTTGCCGCGGAGGCCGTAGGGGTGGTCGACGAAGAGGTGCTCGCGGAGGACGTTGCGGGCGACGGCGGTGGGTTGGTCGTTTTCAGCTTTGATACCGGCGAGTTGGGCTTCCTTTTCGCGGGCGACTTCGGCGTCGGGGAAGGTGGGGTTTTCCAGGACGTCGGTGAGGAGATCGAGGCCGAGTTGGTAGTCGGGCTTCATGACGCTGACGGCGACGCTGAAGCTGTTGTTGCCGGAGCTGCCGGCGATATCGCCGCCCACGGATTCGATCTGGTCGGCGATTTGTTCGGCGGAGCGGGTGGTGGTGCCTTTGGTGATGGTGCTGCCGAGGAGGGTCGAGATGCCGTTGTTCTCGGCGGTCTCGGCGAGGAGGCCGCCTTTGAAGACGGCGACCATGGAGACCAGGGGGAGACGGTGGTTCTCGCGGACGAGGAGGCGGAGGCCGTTCGGGAGGGTGAATTCCTTGACCGTGGCTTCGCGCGGGGCGGTTTGTTTTTTCTCCGTGGCCACGAGGGAGCCGACGGGGTTGAGGGAGGTGACGGTGAGTTTGTCCTCGCGGAGGTATTGGTTGGCGACGCGTTGGACGTCGGCAGCCGTGGTGGCGTTGAGGGCGTTGAGGTAGTCGCGGGAGAAGTTGAGATTGCGGGTGAGGAGCCAATTCGAGCCGTGGTCGGAGGCCATCCCGCGGACGGTGGTCAGGGCGCCGAGCTGCGAGGAGAGGAGGGACTTGCGGGCCTTGGCGAGTTCGGCCTCAGTAACGCCGTCCTTTTTGAGCTGCTCGACGAGGGCGAGGGATTCGGTGGTCACGGCGTCGCGTTTGCCGGGATCGGTGACGGCTTGGATGACGAAGATGCCTTCGGCGGCGAGGGCGTAGGAGCCGGCGTCGATGGTGTGGGCGAGGCCCTTCTTTTCGCGGATCTCCTGGTTGAGCGGGCTGCTGTTGCCGCCGCCGAGGATGGTGCCGAGGAGGTCGAGCGCGGGCATGTCGGGACTGGTGACGGAGGGGACGCGCCAGGCGAGGTTGAGGCGGGTGAGTTCGGTGGGAAATTCCTCGTGGACGTCACGGCGGCCGGTCTGGTTGGGCTCGGCGGGGACGTAGACGGGCGGGAGGGGTTTGCGGGGGTAGTCGACGAAGAAATTCTCGACCTGAGATTTGATCGCCATGGCGTCCACGTCACCGGTGACGACGAGGAAGATGTTGTTCGGGACGTAGCGGGATTTGTAGTAATCGACGACGTCCTGGCGGGTTAGGCGGTTGTAGATGTCGAGGTAGCCGATGACCGGGTGGCGGTAGGGGCTCTCGGTGAACACGCTGCTGAAGAGCTGGCGTGAGCTGACGCGGTCGGGGTCGTCGAAGCCCATGGCGAACTCGCGGCGGATGACCTCCTGCTCCTTGTCGTATTCGTCGGCGGGGAGGTTGGCGTTCATCATCACGTCGGAGACGATGTCGACGGCTTCGCTGGCTCCGGCAGCGGGGATGTCGATCCAGTAAACGGTGCGGTCGAAGGACGTGTAGGCGTTGATGTAACCGCCGAGATTCTGGACGGTGGAGTCGATGACGCCCTTGCCGCGCTTGTCGGTGCCCTTGAAGAGCATGTGCTCGAGGATGTGGGAGAGGCCGGCACCCATCCACTTGCCTTCGTCGATGCTGCCGGTCTCGCACCAGCCTTGGACGCTGGCGACGGGAGCGCTGTGGTCCTCGTCGACAATGAGGGTGAGGCCGTTGTCGAGGGTGAAGACTTGAGCCGAGGAAGACGGGAGGGTCGGGGTGGCGGTGGGAGTGACCGGTGGGGTGGTCTTGGTGAATGCGGAAGTAGCGAGAAGAGCCATGAAAACGACGGAAAGGAGCGAACTGGGTGACATCAGCCGCCTTTGACAGCGAGGTCGGGGTTTTTGCTCAAATTTTTTCGCTTGGGGCGGAACGGGGCGTCGAAGGCGGTTTCGAAATCGAAGCCGTCGGCGAAGGCTTCGGGAGTGTCGCGGTCGGTTTTGCTGAAGACGTGGGCTTCGACGAGGTTGAAGACGAGGTTGCCGACGTCGGAGGTCGAGCGAATGCCCCAGTAGTCGAGGACGGTGCCGGCCATGGGGCCGTATTCCTTGAGGGCGTAGAGGCGGAAGCCGTCGAGGAGCTCGGGGGCGGCGACGTCGGTCGGGGCTTCTTTGCGGGATTTGCGGCGGCGCTTGATCGTGTCTTCGAGGGAATCGCGCAGAAAAAAGTAAACTTCGCGGTGGTAGCGCGGGTCCTGCGCGCAGATGGCGGCAATGGATTCGTTGAAATTATTGGGCTGCATTCTGTGATGGATCGGCGGCGGCAGGCGGTGCGGCTTCCAAGGATCGCACGTGTTTTACGATGAGACCAGTGACGAACGCGAGAAGGATGGCGATGACGAGGATGCGTTCGCGACGGGTCAGGCGGAGCATGGGGATTGGTGATTAGTGATTGGTGGATGGTGAATGGTGAATGGTGAATGGTGAACACCGGCGGCTGGGAAGCCGCGGGGTAGACTGCGTCGGCTCTGCGACGCAGCCCGAAGGGCGAGACGAGCGGGAGCGAGCGAGTCAACACCGGCGGCTGGGAAGCCGCGGGGTAGACTGCGTCGGCTCTGCGACGCAGCCCGAAGGGCGAGACGAGCGGGAGCGAGCGAGTCAACACCGGCGGCTGGGAAGCCGCGGGGTAGACTGCGTCGGCTCTGCGACGCAGCCCGAAGGGCGAGACGAGCGGGAGCGAGCGAGTCAATGGTGGGTGATTTGATGCTGGGGGCTTGGTTTGGTTGGCGGGGTGACTGCGAGGGAGGTGCGGTTCGATTAGCCAGGGATGCTTCGCTTCGCTCGGCATGACAGGTTTTTTTTCCTGGATGGGGCGAGTTCCTCGCCTGGGTGATTTTACCGGACTCCTGATTCGTAGGCGTCGAGGAATTGGCTGATGGGGTCTGGGCGGCGGGGGGCTTCCGTCGATGTTGCGGTGTCTTCGACGATGTCGGTGAAGGTGTCGCTTTCGGTCTGGATTTTCGTGGCTTCGACCCAGTCGAGGTAGCTGTTCATTTCGGTCGTGCGGCTGCCGAGGCTGGCTCGAATCTCCTCCGCGGCGGCGATGCGTTTTTCGAGGCGGCGTTTGGGTTTTTGGAGGAGTTCGGCGACGATTTGGAGGTATTCGTCGGTGAGGGGTTTGTAGAGCGGATGGGCTTTGAGGGACAGGCGGAGAAGGTCGGCGCGCATTTGCGAGAGGACGAAAGTGCCGCTGCCGCTGCGGGCGATGGCTCCGAGGGCGAGAGGGCCGGACATGGCGGCAGTCTCGGGTTTTTTTGGATCGGGGAGGGCCTGGACGTTGAGGATTTGGGCCAGGGTGCTGGCGCTCTCGCGGACGCCGAGCAGGTCGACGCGATCGGTGGCGGAGGAACGCGCGATGGTGAGGACCCACTTACGCGACAGGTTCTCGGCGTCGCCGCCGAGCGACGGGAAGAGGTCGACGATCTCGTCGGTCGAAGGTGGTGAGCGGCGGGGGACGGCGAGGTAGTAGTGGAGGCCGGGTCGGCCATCGGGAAGCCCGCGCAAGGTGTCGAGCATGGCGAGGGATTGTGCCTGGAAGATGACGCGGGACGTGGGGTCGAGGCGGTCGGCGCGGGTGCGGAAAAAATCGTCGATCCGGGGCGTGGCACCGCCGGCGAGCAGGGTGGCGTAGGCGGCGGCTTCGGCTCCGTTCCGGCGGACGGCGATTTTTTCGAGGAGGCCGGCGACGACCCAGGCGGGGGCGGGTTCGAACGAACGACCGGCGCGGCTCGAGTTGTTCCGGTAGGCGTATTCGAGGAGGACCGTGCCTATCAGGTCGCGGTTGAACTCCGGCTCCTCGAGCGCGGTCACGTCGTAGACGTCGAGCTGGATCTTGAGATCGCCGCCGTCGAGCTCGTAGAGGCCGAGGCGGGTCTTCGGTGGGTTCCGCTGGGATGGCGGTGGGGCCGTCAGGTTGACGATGATCGTGAATTTAAACTCGTCGTCGATGCCGAGGAGGTCGAGGAACTCGGTCTTGAAGTCCTCGGCTTTGCGGGACACTTCGGCCCGGACGGTCGGATCCTTCGCGTAGATGACGAATTGCTTCGAGGTCGAGATCGAGCGGTCATCGAGCCGCAGCGGATCCTGCGCCCGGCACCAGGGGGTGGTCAGGAGAAAGACGGCGACCGCGGCGGCGAATCGGGGGACGGACACGAAGAATTGACTCGAAGTTTAAGGGAAAGTGACGGCGGCGGATTCCGGCGAGATCGTGACAACGCGGGCCTCGGCGAGGATATCCAATTCGTAGAACAGCTTCTCGTAAACTGGCTTCGCCGTCCCGCCGAGAGCCGCGGCCAGGACTCCGGGCAGGGGGAGGCGGCCGAGTGACCCGCCGACGATGCGGGCCGTCGTCCCGCCGTTGTCCCGGCTGACGAAATGGTAGTCGAAGCTGAGAAACATCGGTCGACCGTTTACGCGGCGTTCCATCGCGAGATGGACGTTTTCGCCGATGGGCTCGGCCGTGGCTCGGATGAACTCGACTTTGAAGAAGCGGTTCTCGCCCGAGACGGCGGCTGGGACCCGCTCGGCGAGGTAGCCGTTGATGAGACTCCAGGGGTAGGCCATCCGCGTGCCGGCACCGGATCCGGAAGCGTCGGTGAGGCGGTCGCGCATCGATTGCGAGACGCTCGCGGGCATGAGCGGGAAATCGGGCGGCGGGCCGGGGGATCGCAGGATCTGAATGATCGCCGCGAGGATCGCGGCGTAGAGGGTGATGCGGAGGACGGCTCCGATCGTGGAGCGGACGGTCGGCCGGGGCCGCTCGCCATCGGGGCGGATGCGGCTCTTGCGCGATTTCCGAGATTTCCGAGTTCCGGTCTGCGGAACCGCGGTCGTCTCCGCGACGGGCCGGGCACCGGACGGAACCGGGCCGCCGCTGCCTCCGACCAGACGGGCGCCGCAATCCTGACAAAACGTGCGGTTGGCGGCGTTCGAGAATCCGCATTGGGGGCAATCGGTCTCGGCCGCCGGGGTGGGGTCGTCAGCCATCAGCTTTTTTCGGTTTCGGTGCCGGTTTGGATTCGGATGATGCCGCGGGTTTCGATTCGGATTTTTTCTCGGAGCCGCTGGAGGCCGAGTCCTTCTTGGCGGCGGCCTTGTAACCTTCGCTTCGGTAGTCGGTGATGTAGAAGCCGGAGCCCTTGAAGATGAGGCCGGCACCGGCGCCGAGTTGGCGTTTGATCTCGCCCTTCCCCCATTTTTTCATCTGGCAGTGATCTTCGGGGCAGGTCGTGAGGGCGTCGTCCTTCATGGACTGAAACATCTCAAACGTCTTTTTGCACTTGGCGCACTTGTAATCGTAGGTCGGCATGGGAGTGGGTGGAGCGTGGACGCTATCAGAACCCGAGCGGTCACTGCAACGAGCGTGACGGGGAGCCGGGGAGATTCATGAAGGGCCGCCGACCGAAACAAAGGTGTCGGGAAAATGCCGCCGGGCGGGGGCTCGGGCGCGTATTCTGAGCATGAGCGAAAACGTGACCCCGAATCCTGAAAAAGATCCCGCCGACTGGGCGACCGGAGACGAGCCCATGACCGGGCCACAAAAATCCTATCTCAAGACGTTGTGCCAGGAGGCTGGCGTCGAGTTCGACGAGAATTTGTCGAAAGCGGACGCTTCGAAGAGGATCGACGAGCTGCAGTCCAAAACCGGTCGCGGATCAGCTTAGAACGGCGGGCGGTGTCGGATCTGATGGATGGTCGGAAGCGGTTGCGGGCGGCCAGCAGGGCGGAAATTTGAGGCTTCGCCATATCGAACGGGTGTCGACCTGGAAGGTCGGCACGGCGAGCTGGAAGCTCCAGCAGTTCTCATTTTGGGGTGCCGGCAGACAGGGGGGAGATGTGAGAGGGTTGGAGCAAAGGGATGAGCGTGGAGTGGCCGCCGGAATTGATGGGCGGCGGGGCGGGACCGGTACAGGCTGCGCCAGCGCGGCAGGCTGACGCGCGATTGGCCGCAAGAATGGGGCTCAGTTTCGAAGCGAGGCGTAGGGGCCGATTTCCAGACCCCGGAGCATGAAGTCCATGAGATGGTCCCAGCTTTCGAAGTGCAGGTAGGTGGTGAGCGTGCGGATGTGCTCGAAGAACTTGCGCCGAGCGCCCACGGCGGAGCGAACGAGGCGGTAGTTGCCGTCGGTGAGTTCGAGCAGGGTGTGCAGGCCGAAGGCGAGCAGGTTCATGGTGGCCAGTAGGCTGGAGAGGTGGGCTTTGCCGTGGCCGAAGTTGTGTTCGAGGTGGCTGAGATGGGTGTGGGAGGCGGGCTTGCAGGTGAACAGGAAGTGGAAGCCGTGCAGGAGCACTTGGCGGCAGAAGGGCTGGTGGGCGTAGAGGTCGTCTCCGAGCAGGGTGTCGTTGCCGGTGTGGTAGCGCTCGGCGTTGGCGGCCAGCCAACGCTTGGCCGCGGCGATCAAAGCAGTCCTGCTTGGAGTGGCCGTCCTGCGGGACGACGAACTCTGGGCGCAAGGGCACGACTTGGGAGTGTCCGGGGCTCACCACGACCGGGGTCAGCGCGCTGTGGTAATGCGTCGTGCATCCATTGGCGTGCTCGATGCGCGAGCAGTGGATGTTCTCGGACTGGGAGGAAAAATACCAGGTGCCGTCCAAGGCGGTGAGTCGGGTGCCCTGCACCGCACGCATGGCCTCGAGTTGGCCGCAGTCCTCGAAGCCCGCGTGGAGGTCGTCGAAGAGTTCGTAGAGATGTTCGGGGGCCACAGTGTCCAGCGTCGCCCGGATGTGGTTGTCGCAGGGGATGCGCCCCACCCCGAAGAGCGAGTGCGCGTTGTTGCGACCGCGCGCCGCCTCCATGGCCTGCTTCAAACTCAAAAACGACGCGCTCTGCGTGAAGAATACCGAAAACGCGCTCAGCGCGATGTCCGCCATCGAAAAACTCGTGTTCTTACCCTTGCGCGGATCGGGAAGTCCCCCCGCCACGGCACGGAACCTCCCGATAATGCGGGCCAATCCGGGCGGCGTGGTTTTCCTGGGTCCAAGCCATGCCGGTACTGCCCAAAAAGTACAAGTTACAATTTCGTAACATTCGCGCCTCTTCCAACGCCGCCCTCCAATTCACCTCCCCTTCGAGTCAGCCGACCGCCCTCTGGCACTTCAACAATGCCAAAATGAGAACTGCTGGGAGCGGGGCGGTGGGGAGTGACTGGTGAACGGTGAATGGTGATTGGTGGCGGGTGACTGGTGAATTGTGATTGGTGGCTTTTCCGGCAACCGGGGGGAGGACGTCTCGTCCTCTCGCTTGGATGCGATTCTGAGGGCGGGACGCCCTCACCCCATTTGATTCAGTGATTCAGCCGAGCGTCAGCGGGCTTTGGCGTAGGCGTAGGCGAGGTTTGCCAGATGGCCGTTGATTCGGCGGTAGCTGGTGACGCTGTCCAGGAAGAAGGCGCTGGCTTCCAGGGTGGCTGGGTCGGAGTGGACGAGGCGGGTGAAGTGTTCCGTCTGCGCGGCGCGGCATTCCTGGTCGAACGCGGCTTTGGTTTCGAGGAAGGCGGCGGCCTGGGTGGGGTCGGTGGTGGTGAGGAAGCCGAGGCCGAGGGTGAAGCGGGTGACGAGTTGATCCTGGAGTCCGTCGAGGCGGGATTGGTCGGCGACGGGGGCGGCGAAATTGCCTTCGAGCTGTTTGACGAGGTGGTCGCAGAGGTTTTTGTCGACGATGTCGCCGATGGATTCGAGTTCGTTGGCGGAGCCGAGCAGGGTGAAGAGCGTGCGGGATTCCACGGGGTTGAGGGATTCTTCGCTGATCTGGCTGAGGAAGGATTTGATGGTTTCGTTGAGCCGGTCGACGCGGTCGTCCTGAACGCGGATGCCGCGGGCGAGCATCAGGTTGCGGGAGCGCTGGGCCTGGCCGTAGCCGGTGACCATGGACTGGACGGTGTCGGCCATGAGGAGGATCTCGCGGCTGGCGTGGGCGAGGGCGAGGGATGGGATGGGGAGGGCTTGCGGGTCGAGGTAGGTGGTGGGGAGGAGCGGGGTGCTCGGGCCGGGGGCGTCCTCGGAGATGAGGTTGCGGGCGAACCGGCTGACGGGTCCGAGGACGAGGAGGCCGACGGCGGCGACGGAGAGGTTGAAGCCGGTGTGGAGATTGGCGGCCAAGAGTGAGGGGGAGAAGGTCTGGGCTTGGAGCCACGGAGTCCAGAGGGACGCGGTGGCGAGGAGGGCGGCGACGGGGATTCCTTTGAGGAGGAGATTTGCGACGGCGGTGCGGCGGAGTTCGAGTTCGTTCCAGCCGGAGAGGAGCAGGGTGCCAGCGGTGCCGAGGTTGGCTCCGAGGACGACGGCGACGATGAGACTGGTGTCGCCGAGTCCGCCTTCGGCGAGGGCCATGGAGAGTCCGATCACGGCGGTCGAGCTCTGGAGGAGCATCGTGAGGATGGTGGCGAGGAGGGTGAGGAGGACGGGGTGCCGGGCGAGGATGGCGATGACGTCGGTGAGGTCGGGACTGGTGGCGACCGTGGCGGCGGAACGGCTGATCATTTCCATCGCGAGGAAGATGAAGCCGAGCGAGAGGAGGAATTGGCCGATGCCGCGGAAGAGATTGCGGGTGAGAAATTGGAAACCGACGAGGCCGAGAACGAGAAAGACGGCCGAGTAGCTGTAGATGTCGAACGAGAGGAGCTGGACGGTGATGGTGATGCCGACGTTCGCGCCGAGCATGACGGCGAGCATGCGTTCGGGGGGGACGCGGCCGGTCCGCATGACGTCGAGGCTGAGGAGGGCGACCGTCGTGGAAGAGGGGGCGAGGCAGGCGACGGCGCAGCCTCCGCCGAAGGCCCGCCAGCGGGTGGAGGTGGCGCGGCGGAGCCACGCGGCGAGGTTCGAGCCGAAGAGTCGGTCGAGGCTTTTTCGCAGGAAGCGAACTCCGAATAGAATGAGGGCGACGCCCCCGGCGATCTGAAACAACGGGACGAATTTAGCAAATTACGCGCCGAATGTTACGAAATTGTCACAATTGGCGCGACGCGGCGGCCACGCCAGGTTCCGACGGACCGAGCTGCGACGTATCGGTGGGGATGAAAATTGGAATGTGGATGGGTGGGGCCGTGGGCTTGGTGATCTTTTTAGCCGCGTGTGCCTCGACGCGGATTCCGGCCGGCCCGATCGATGGTGCGGGCGACGACCGGGCGGCGGCCTTGCTGGAGCGGGCGCGGGAGGCGCAGGGTGGGGTGGCCTTCGATCGCGTGCGGGATTTGAGCGTGCGCTACGATGGGACGTGGGGGGCGATCGGGCCGAAATTTCAGCCGGTGCTGGTGGATCAGGAGTTTCGGAAGGGATCGGAGGAGCGGTTGATTCTGGGGACGGGTCTCGTGGCGCAGCGGCACGAGGGGGTGGGCGGAACGAAGGTGGTGCGGCGGACGGGTGCTGAGGTGTCGGTGCTCTACAACGGCAAGACGGCGGCGGACGACGAGGTGCGGGCGGCGGCGGCTTTGGTCGCGGATGCCTACGAGCTGTTTTTGCTTGGGCCGTTTTACTTCCGGCGGGCCGGGGTGACGCTGGCGATGGCGGGCGAGGGTCGGGTCGGCGGGGAGGTTTGCGATCAGGTGTTGGCGGTGGTGCGGCCGGGGTTTGGATTTTCGGAGGAGGACCGGGTGGTGTTGTCGTTCGAGCGGCGGACGGGGCGGCTCGTGCGGGTCCGGATGACGCTGAATGGGCTCGCGAGCACGGCGGGGGCGGAGGTGGACGTGACGTTTTCGGAGTTTCGGGAGGTTGGCGGGGTTTTGTGGCCGACGGTGTCCGTGGAACGGATCCGGTCGCCGTTTGATTTGTTCGCGCACCGGTGGACGATGGAGGGGCTGCGGATCAATCGTGGGCTGAAGGTCGGAGACCTGTCTCTGCCGGCAATTGAACGGTTCGAACCGACTGTGGGTTTTTCGGGGTATGATTGAAAGTGCGTTCAAGGCTGAGCCCAAAGGTGCGAGTGAGATAGGGATCAACGAGCCAGGCCGCGTCGAGCCGCGAGTAAACCCTCCCTCGGGTGGCCACGATATCACCCGCGCGGAGAAGCAAATCTCCGGCTAACCTCGGTGTTGGCGGCAGAGCGCCCCAACCAATCCATTACCTGTAAAATGTGACGGTCGTCACATTTTACAGGTAATGGATTGGTGGCCCGGTCCTCGGAAGAGCCCGGGCCTTACTGCTGGCGAGCCGGAGCTTGCCCGTCGGAAGGCCGCGGATCCGGGGGTCCCCGGACGGGGAGTGGCGAGCGAACGAACGGACGAATGAATGAATCCGCTCCCGATAAAACGTAACGGCCGTTACGTTTTATCGGTGGACTCCGCGGGAATTGGGGGGGGGCGTCTGGATGAGGCGGGAGACCCGATGCTGCGAGGCCTTGGGCCGTGGCGATTTTCCACGGACTCGTCGCAAGCCTCCTGGCGTCCCCTCGGTCAGACGTTGGTGGCGTTCACGAGATTCTTCTTCCAATCCGGACGCGCTTTCGATCACACCCGGTTTTTCGCCACACTAGCGGTTGCCATTTTGCCGAAGTGCTCTAGGAATACTGTCCCGCCAAATCGGGCGGTAACCCAATACCATTCAGATGACTGACATTTCCAAATACCGCAACATCGGCATTTTCGCCCACGTGGACGCCGGCAAGACGACGACGACGGAGCGAATCCTCAAGCTCACGGGCAAAATTCACAAGATCGGCGAGGTGCACGACGGCGCGGCGACGACCGACTTCATGGAGCAGGAGCAGGAGCGCGGGATCACGATTCAGTCGGCCGCGACGACCTGTTTCTGGAACGACCATCAATTCAACATCATCGACACCCCGGGCCACGTGGATTTTAC
This sequence comes from uncultured Verrucomicrobiae bacterium, assembly GCA_963719495.1. Taxonomy (GTDB): domain Bacteria; phylum Verrucomicrobiota; class Verrucomicrobiia; order Chthoniobacterales; family JAATET01; genus CAVVKW01. Next base: position 54,117 of record CAVRCI010000001.1, on the reverse strand, counting down.
CATCGAGGTGTATCGTTCGCTCAAGGTGCTGGACGGCGGCATCGGCGTGTTCTGTGGCTCGGGCGGCGTGGAGCCGCAGTCGGAGACGAATTGGCGCTACGCGAACGACTCGAAGGTCTCGCGGGTCATCTACGTGAACAAGCTGGACCGGATCGGCGCCGACTTCTACCGCGTCGTGAAGCAGGTCGAGGAGATCCTCGCCGCCAAGCCGCTCGTGATGGTGCTGCCCGTCGGAACGGAGGAGAATTTCAAGGGTGTCGTTCAGCTGCTCGAAGAGAACGCGATGATCTGGGATGACTCCGGCGATCCGCTCAACTTCACGATTCACCCGATTCCGGACGACATGAAAGAGCTCGCGGCGAAGTATCGCGCGGAGCTCATCGAAACCGTCATCGAGCAGGATGACGACGTGATGGAGAAGTATCTCGATGGTGAAATGCCGGACCTTCCGACCATCAAGCGCCTCATTCGCAAGGGCACGATCGCGCTGGATTTCTTCCCGACGTATTGCGGGTCCTCGTTCAAGAACAAGGGCGTGCAGAACGTGCTCGACGGCGTCGTGGATTACCTCCCGAGCCCGACGGAAGTGCCGCCGCAACCCGAGGTCGACCTCGAAGGCAACGAGACCGGCGAGTTCGCCATCGTCTCCGAAGACGAGCCGCTTCGCGCGCTGGCGTTCAAGATCATGGACGACAAGTTCGGCGCGCTGACGTTTACCCGAATCTATTCCGGCAAACTCGAGCGGGGTATGAACGTGCTCAATACGTTCACCGGCAAGGAAGAGCGGATCGGTCGTCTGGTTGCAATGCACGCCGACAGCCGTGAGGAAATCGACTCCGCCCGGGCGGGTGACATCATCGCCATCGTCGGAATGAAGAACGTCCAGACGGGCCACACGCTTTGTGATCCGAAGGACCCCGCGACGTTGGAGCCAATGGTCTTCCCGGATCCGGTCATTTCCATCGCCGTCGCGCCGAAGGACAAGGGTGCTTCCGAGAAGCTCGGCACGGCCATCGGCAAGATGGTGAAGGAGGATCCTTCGTTCCACGTCGAGACCGACGAGGACAGCGGCGAGACGATTCTCAAGGGAATGGGCGAGCTTCACCTCGACATCAAGGTCGACATCCTCAAGCGGACGCACGGCGTCGAAGTGACCGTCGGCAAGCCGCAGGTCGCGTATCGCGAGACGATCACGAAGGCGATCTCGGACACCTACACGCACAAGAAGCAGTCGGGTGGATCGGGTCAATTCGCCCGAATCGATTACACGATCGAGCCGCTCGAGATGGGATCGGACTTCACGTTCGAATCCAAGGTCGTCGGCGGCAACGTGCCGAAGGAATACATTCCGGCGGTCGAAAAGGGCTTCAAGAATTCGAAGGACAAGGGCGTGCTCGCGGGGTTCCCGTGTTTGGCGTTCAAGGTGACGCTCACGGACGGTGGTTCGCACGCGGTCGATTCGTCGGCCATCGCGTTCGAGATCGCCGCGAAGTCGGCCTACCGCCAGTCGATGCCGAAGGCCGGGGCGCAGTTGCTCGAGCCGGTCATGAAATTGGACGTCTTCGTCCCGGAGAATCACGTCGGTGACGCGATTGGTGATCTCAATCGCCGCCGCGGAATGATCAAGGCGCAGGACACGACTCCGACGGGGATTCGCATCAAGGCCGACGCCCCTTTGAGCGAGATGTTTGGTTACATCGGCGATCTGCGTTCGATGACTTCGGGTCGCGGCCAATTCTCGATGGAGTTTTCGCACTACGCGCCTTGTCCGAAGAACGTCGCGGAGACCGTGATCGCGGAGACCGCGAAGCGGAACGCCGAGAAGTAACGGGGCTTTTGCATCGGGCGCAGCGCGCTGCCGCTTTTCGCGGTGATGAGTTTGGAGAGCCCCGGGTGACGTTCGTTGCCCGGGGTTCTTCGCGTTTTGGTGAGTGGAGAGATCGGGGGGTTGGGAGGCGTGGCGGCGATGGGTGGTGGGGCGGGCGGTCTGCGTGAAGGCTAGGGCGCTCGCGGCGCGAAGCGCCCTACCGTTTGGTGGAGACGGCGCGCCGCGGGGTTTCGTCGCTTTTTCGTGGGGGACTCGATCTTGGTGGGAGCGTGGGTGAGAAGCCAGTGATGCTTCGCTCGGCTCGGCATGACAGGGTTTGGTTGTCCGGCTCTCTCGCTTCGCTCGATTTGCCTAAAGCCGCGGCGGGACGCCGCGGCTCGCACGCGGGGACGCGTGCGCTCCCCAACTTTCCCCTCAGACTAGAACTGGCTCTTTATTAGGCGGATGAGGCCTCCGATTACCGGGATGTGCTCGTAGAGGCCGGCGGCTGGGTCCCAGAAGTCCTGGTGGAGCGCGATTTTTCCGTCTTCGGTAAATCTGACCTGGGTGATGCCGATGGTGCGGATGGTTTTGCCCTTCTTGAATTTGGCGAATTCCACGTCCATGACCCAGCGGAGGTAATAGTTGCCGTCGGATACGGCGACGTCTTCGACGGTGGCCTGGACCTTTTTGGCGTTCTTGGCGGTCTCGAGGAAGTATTCCTCGATGGCTTGATTGCCTTGGACGGTTTTGAGGGTGTCGTTGAGGAAGGCGTTTTCGCTGTAGGTTTCCTTCGTCTTTTTGCGAACGCTTTGTTCGCTGATGTCACCGAAGAAGTCTTTGAAGCGCTGGATGCCCGCCGCTTCCTCGGGGCTGCCGGGGCGGACGGTGGGTTCGGTTTTCAGTTCCGCCACGGCGGATTCGTAAGCGGCGATGGCTTGTCGGTTTTTCATGTTGGTGTCGGTGGCGCAGGAGGTGAGGAGGCTCGCCAAACCCGCGAAGATGGCGAAATGGGTGAAAGTTTTCATGGGTGTTCGACGTTCTCGAGGAACCATTGATACGCGCCGGCGATACCTTCGGTGAGGGCAATCTTCGGCTTCCAGCCGAGATCGAAGAGTTTGGTCATGTCCAGGAGCTTGCGGGGGGTGCCGTCGGGCTTGGTGGCGTCGAAGGTGAGGGTGCCTTCGTAGCCGAGGACTTCGCAGACCGTTTCGGCGAGTTCGCGGATGGTGACGTCCTGGCCGCAGCCGACGTTGACGATTTCCGGCGAGTCGTAGTTTTCGAGGAGGAAGAAGCAGGCGTCGGCGAGGTCGTCGACGTGGAGAAATTCGCGGCGGGGGCTGCCGGTGCCCCAGATGGGGACGGATGGCTCGCCGGCGGCTTTCGCGTGGTGGACTTTGCGGATGAGGGCGGGGAGGACGTGGGAGGTGTGGAGGTCGAAGTTGTCGTGGGGGCCGTAGAGATTGGTCGGCATGGCCGAGATGAAATTGCGATCGTATTGGCGGTGGTAGGACTGGCAGAGGCGGATGCCGGCGATCTTGGCTAGGGCGTAGGGTTCGTTCGTGGGCTCGAGCGCGCCAGTGAGGAGGGAATCCTCGCGGATGGGCTGGTCGGCGAATTTCGGGTAAATGCAGGAGCTTCCGAGGAAGAGGAGTTTTTCGACGTCGAACTCGTGGGCGGCGGCGATGAGGTTGTTTTGGATGCGGAGGTTTTCGAGGAGGAATTCGACGGGCTGCTCGTTGTTCGCAACGATGCCGCCGACTTTGGCGGCGGCGACGACGACGGCGGACGGCCGGTGGGTTTCGTAAAATCGGCGGACGGCTTCGGGGTCCTGCAGATCGACCTCGGCGCGGGTGGCGGTGAGGATGTTTTCGAATCCTTGGGCTTGGAGGCGGCGGACGACGGCACTGCCGGCCATTCCGCGGTGCCCGGCGACGTAAATTGGCTCGTTTTTGCGCATTGGCGGAATATCTTCGGATCATTGTGGCTGTGAAAACAAATTCGACCCGGCTGTCGGTGGAAAAGACGTATAAATTGGCGATCGGCGGGGCGTTTCCGCGGAGCGAGAGCGGCCGGGTGCTCCCGGCGCTGGCGGCGGATGGGAAGACGGTGCTGGCGAATTACGCGCAGGCTTCGCGGAAGGATTTTCGGGACTCGGTGGTCGCGGCTCGTGGGGCGGTGAAGAAGTGGTCGGGGGTGAGCGCGTATCTGCGGGGTCAGATTCTTTACCGGGCGGCGGAGGTGCTGGAGAGTCGGCGGGCGGAGCTTGAGCGGGAGTTGACGCGGGCGACGGGCGTGAAGCCGGGTGCGGCGGAGGCGGAAGTGGCGGCGGCGATCGACCTGCTGGTGCACTACGCGGGGTGGACGGACAAATACAGTGCGGTCTTTTCGTCGGTGAACCCGACGGCGACGCCGCACTTCAATTTTACGACGCCGGAGGCGACCGGGGTGGTCGCGGTGGTTTGTCCGGACGAGCCGGCGCTGCTGGGCTTGGTGGGATTGATCGCTCCGGTGATTGCGAGCGGGAATGCCGTGATCGCGCTGGCTTCGGAGACGGTGCCGCTGGCGGCGGTGACCTTCGCCGAGGTGCTGGCGACGAGCGACGTGCCGGGGGGCGTGGTGAATTTGCTGACGGGGCTGCGGAGCGAGTTGGCGGGGCAGTTTGCGAGTCACATGGACGTGAACGCGGTGGTGAACGGGTGCGACGACGACGCGGTGGCGAAGACGCTCGAGGGTGGGTCGGCGGTGAACATGAAGCGCTTTGCGGATCATCGGAAATCGGCGGCGGATTGGGCGGCGGGCGAGGGGAGTCCGTATTGGATCCTCGATACCGTCGAGCTGAAGACGGCCTGGCACCCGGTGGGATTCTGAATTTTCGAGTCTCGATTTTCGATTTTTGATGGTGAATTGGTGAGCGGACGGGCGGTGGTGGCGGGACGCTGGGGTGGCGGTGTTTTTCTGGTGAGGAGTCAGAGATCTTTCACTTCGTTCAAGATGACAGGTTGGGACGGGGGGACCCGGGGGTGAGGCGGGCGCTGGTTTTGGTGCTCGATAGTGTTGGGTGCGGTTTTGCGCCGGACGCGGAGGCTTACGGGGACGCGGGGGCGAATACGCTGGGGAATATTTTGGAGCGGATGCCGAATCTGCGGGTGCCGAATTTGCGGTCGATTGGGTTGGATGCGGCGCTGGCGATGGCGGCGGGGCGGCAGCCGGATGAATTACCGGAGCGAAGTCTGGTGGGCGTGTTGTCGGAGGCTTCGGCGGGGAAGGATACGACGACGGGGCACTGGGAGCTGGCGGGGGTGCGGACGGAGGTGGCGATGGCGACGTTCGAGCGATTTCCGGCTGAGTTGGTCGGGGCCATCGAGTCGGAGGCCGGGGTGACGTTCATCGGGAACTCCTCGGCGAGCGGGACGGCGATCCTGGAGGAGCTTGGGGCGGAGCACGTCGCGACGGGACGGCCGATTCTTTACACTTCGGCGGATTCGGTGCTGCAAATCGCGGCGCACGAGGAGGTTTTGCCGGTGGCGGAGCTTTACCGGATTTGTGAGATCGCGCGGCGGGTCAGCGACGACTGGCGGATTGGGCGGGTGATCGCCCGGCCGTTTCTGGGAGACGCGGACGGCGGGTGGCGGCGCACGGCGAATCGGCACGACTTCTCGCTGGTGCCACCTCGGACGGTTCTCAATGCATTGACGGACGCCGAGGTGCCGGTGATCGGGGTCGGGAAGATCTCGGATATCTTCGCGGGGAGCGGGGTGGCGGCTTCGCACCCGACGGGGTCGAACGCGGAGGGGATGGCAACGATCGAGCGGGTTTGGGGGGACCTAGGGACGGGATTGGTTTTTGCGAACCTGGTGGATTTCGACATGCTGTTCGGTCACCGCCGGGACGTGGATGGTTACGCGGGGGCGCTGGAGGAATTCGACGCGTGGCTGGGGGGATTTTTGGAGGCGGTGACCGAGGATGATCTGGTGATCATCACGGCGGATCATGGGAATGATCCGACCTGGCAGGGGACGGACCACACGCGGGAACGGGTGCCGGTGTTTGTGCTGCGCGGGGGGCGCGGTGGGTCGGTTGGGGTGCGGGGTTCTTTTGGTGACGTGGCGGCTACGGTGGGTGAGTTTTTTGGGGTTGATTGGGATGGGGACGGGCGCTCGTTGGTGGGCGGGTAGGGGGAGGGAAAGTGCCGCCTTCGGCGGGTTGGTTACGAGTCTCGGGCAGGATGCCCGCGACGGCGGGCTGGAAGCCCGCGCTCCCCTCGATTTGGGTGAGGGCTCGGAGGCGTTTGGTGTGATGCTTGGGCTTCTCGGCGTGGACGCGGTGGCCGAGGGTTTGGGCGGTGTCGCGAAGTTCGGTTTGGCGGGCTTCGATGATCTTAAAGAATGGCTGCAGGGTTTTGGCTGAGCCAAAGGTGGGGTCGGCCTGGAGGGTGTCGCGGAGGACGGCGAGGTCGTGGTCGTCGCCGAGAATGTCGCCGAGGCGGGCGATTTCGCTGGCTTGGGCTTTCATGACGGTTGGCCAAAGATCGCGAAGGAGACGGGTGTGGTGGCCGTAATATTTGACCCGTTTGCGCCATTCATGGAGGGCTTCCGGGTCGAGCGAGTCGAAGGCGGCGGCCATGGCTTTGCGACCTCGGGTGTAGGTCTTTCGCTCGCTCGCGAGGACGGATTCGATGGAATCGGGGTCCAGTTTCCAGCGATCGACGTCGTCGCGGATGGTTTGGAGCGCGCCGCGGAATGACTTCGCCGACGGGCCTTTGCGGCCACGGGTGATGGAGTCCCTTCGGTGGACGAGATGGGCGTGGATGCCGCCAAATTTTCGCGCGATCTTTGCGCGGGTGGCGAAGAAGAGGTTGCGGTGGGTCTGGACGAGGACGGTGGCGTCCCGCTGCCCGGACATTCCACCGGCGGCGTCGCGAAGGTGGGCGTTGGCTTTGCCGTAGGTCTCGCCGAGGACAGGGCGGAAGAGGCGCAGGAGGGCGCGGAGCTTTTTGCAGCGTTTTCGGGCCTGGTGGATCGCCTCGGCTCGTGGGAGATCCCGGAGTTCGCGGATCGCGCGATCGAGCTGCTCTCGGGCGATGCGGCGGAACTCGTCGTCGAGGGGGGCGGTGACGTTTAGGCGGTAGGACACGGTCGGCTCGCTTCGCATTGCCGGGTGCCGCGGCGAGACGCCGCGGCTTGCACGCGGGGACGCGTGCGCTCCCCAGCTATTTTTTGGTGATGCGCCAGATGGTGTTGTGGGCGTCTTCGCTCATGAGGAGGGCCCCATCTTTGGCGACCGTGAGGCCGACGGGCCGACCCCAGACTTTGCCCTCGTCGGTGGTGAATCCGGTGACGAAGTCTTCGTAGGTGCCGTTGGATTTGCCGTCTTTCAGCGGGACGCGGACGATCTTGTAACCGGTGCGGGGCTCGCGGTTCCACGAACCGTGAAAGGCGGCGAAGATGTCGTTGTGGTATTCGGCGGGGAATTGGTCGCCGGTGTAGAAGACGAGGTTGAGGCTGGCGGAGTGGGATTGGACGAGGACGTCGGGGATGGTAACGGTGTCGGCGAGGTCGGCGTGGGGGTCGTCTTCGTGGCGGGGGTCGGGGTTGGGGCCGATGTAGAAATACGGCCAGCCGTAGAAGGCGCCGGGCTTCACGCTGGTGATGTAGTCGGGGACGAGATTGTTGCCGAGGCCGTCGCGCTCGTTGACGGAGGTCCAAAGGTCGCCGGTGACCGGATCGACGGCGATGCCGACGGGATTCCGAATGCCGGTGGCGTAGACGCCTTTTTTCGAGCCGTCGGGGTTCATGACGAAGATGCGGGCGCGGTGTTCTTCGATGTCGAGGTCTTCCTCGTCGACGTTGGTCTTCGAGCCGACGGAGACGAAGAGTTTACCGCCATCTTTCGAAAAACAGATGTCGCGGGTCCAATGGCCGCCTCCGGTGAGGTGGCCGCCTTCGGAGAGTTCGGTGATGGTCTCGGGTTTGCCGGACGCCTTGGTGTCGCCGTCGGCGTAGGGGAACCGGACGACGTCGCCGGTGTTGGCGACGTAGAGGTATTCCGGATTATCGGCGGGGTGGAAGGCGAGGCCGAAGGGGCGGTCGAGGCCTTTGGCAAAGACGGTGTTGACGTCGGGTTTGCCGTCGCCGGTGGTGTCGCGGAGGACGCGGATGCGGCCCGGTTTGCTCTCGGTGACGAAGATATCGCCGTTGGGCGCGGTGAGGAGGTAACGCGGGTTGTCGAGGCCGTCGGCGACCCATTCTTCGATTTGGAAGTCGGCGGGGACTTCGGGCATCGCGCCGTCGGGGCGGTCGACGGTTTCGCTTTTGTTGCGAACGGATTCCGTCGCGAACGGCTGGGGGAGGGAGTCGGCGGTGATGCGGTATTCTTGGCCAGGCTTGGCGGAGGTGTAGTCGCCAGCGGGGCCCTGACCGGGGAGGGCGAGGGCGGACGTGGCGGCGGCGGCGAGGAGGAGGGCGGGGAGTTTTGGGTGCATGGTTCGAGTCGGGGAACTTCGGCGGCTGGAAGCCTCCGCTCCTTGAAATAGTGGGTTAGTTGGTTTTCTTTTTGTCCTTCTTCTTGTCTTTTTTGAGTTCCTGGCGGCGATCTCGGAGGTTCTCGGAACGTTCGCGCTGCTGGTCGGCGATGCGCTGCTGCTCTTCGGCGGTCTCGCGTTGATTCTGTGAGCGTTGGTTCAGATTGCGGGCGCGTTGGTCCTGTTCGCGTTGGCGGTCGGCTTCCTCCTGGCGGCGCTGGTCTTCGTAGTCGTCGCGTCGGTCCTCTCGGTCGTCGCGGCGGTCGTCGTAGTAATCATCGTCGCGGCGGCGGTCGTTGCGGTCGTCGTAATATTGCCGGGTCGAGCGGGATTCGCCGAAGCCGGGGACCCCGAGTCCGCCGAGGCCTCCGCCGCCAGAGGTGCAGGACGCGAGGGTGGCGGAGATGGCGATGGCGAGGAGCGGCGCGATAAGTTTCATGGGAAGAGTTTAGGGACAATCGGTGGTGGTGGCTAGGTTGGTCGTCGGGCGGGTGATTTCTGGCGCGGGTGGAGTGGATGAGGTGTCGGTTTGAAGAGCTTTTAGGGTTCGGCGATTGCAAATCGCCGCTCCTTGATCGGTGAGCGTTGGGTCGGAATCGGCACATTCGCGGGGTTGAGAATTTTCGGTCGATGTGCTCTTCATGCGCTCGATGGTGAATTTTTCCCGCGTTCCATGGAGTTAGCGCTCATCGATGCGATTGGGCCGTTTTTTCGGGGTTACCGGAAGCGGCGGATCAATTGGTCGAAGATCCCGTTCGATCATCTGGCGATGAGCGGGGCGGAGGCGGACGCGCAGTGGGCGGCGATTCGCGAGGAGGTGGGCGTCTTTGGGCGGAGGGTGCGGGCGATGGGATTCACGGCGGTGACGCTCGACGACGTGGCGCACCTGGCGGATCACGAGTGGTATGAGGACGAAGTGCGGGGGGAGATCGCGGGGATGCGCGAGCGGTTTCGCGTCCTGTTTTCTGACCTGAAAGAGCTGGGGCTGGGGATTTATCTGACGTCGGATTATCTGACGACGACGGCGGCGGTGGACGCGCGGCTGGGGCGGTCGCAGAGTGCGGCTCGGGAGTGGTATGCGACGCTGATGGGGCGGTTTCTGGCGGATTTTCCGGAGGTGGATGGGGTGATTCTGCGGATTGGGGAGAGCGATGGGGTGGACGTCGAGGGGCGGCTGCGGAGTCGGCTGATGCTGCGGTCGGCACCGGCGGTGAACCGTCTGTTGCGGGACGTGCTGCCGGTCTTCGAGGCGGCGGGGCGGCGGCTCATTCTGCGGACGTGGACGGTGGGGGCGCATCTCATTGGGGATCTCATTTGGAATCCGCTGAGGTTGTCGCAGGCGGTGGAAGGGATCGACTCGAAGGCGTTCGTGGTTTCGATGAAATACGGGGAGTCGGATTTCTTCCGTTACCTTTCGCTCAACCGGCAGTTTTTCCGGATCGATTTGCCAAAGATCATCGAGTTCCAGGCGCGGCGGGAATACGAGGGCGCGGGGGAGTATCCGTCGTTCATCGGGTGGGAATGCGAGCATTACGCGAAGGAATTGGCGGCGGCTTCGGGGGTGATCGGGCTTTCGGTGTGGTGCCAGACCGGGGGTTGGCACGGGTTCCGGCGGCTGGCGTTTCTGGACGACGACGCGGTGTGGATCGAGCTGAACGTGGCGGCGGCGATCGGGGTGGTGAAGGAGGGGCGGTCGGTCGAGGCGATCGTCGAGCGGTTCGTCGGGCCGGAACGGGCGGGGGCGGCTTTGGAGCTGCTGCGGCGGTCGGACGAGGTCGTGCGGGAGTTGCTCTACGTGCAGGAATACGCGCGTCAGCGGCTGTATTTCCGGAGAGTGCGGATCCCGCCGCTGCTACAGGTTTACTGGGACACGATCTTCGTGAACGACGCGGCGAGGAAGGTGCTCGCGCACTTCGTGCACGATCCGGAGCGGGCGATCCGGGAGGGCGAGGCGGCGTTTGGAAATTTCGAGCGGATGGAGGCTGCCGCGGAGGAGGCGGGGCTGCCGGTGGAGGACATTCGGTTCATGCGGGACACGTTCCGGATTCTGCTGCTGGCGCGGCGATATTACTTGCTGCCCTTCGAGCCCGAGCTGGCGGATGAAATCGAGGCGACGAAGCGCGCCTACAAAAAGCGATGGCCACGGAAGGTGCGTCACCGCTATCGGGTGAAGACGTCGTTCCAGCCGACGCACGTGAAGCGGCGGACGATCGCGTGGGTGTCGCGGTTGGTGATCCGGAACCGGCCGGAGTATCGGACGGTGTTCGACCGGCTGTTCACGCTGCGGGTGCTGGCGTGGATCTACTGGCTCTTCCGGGTGCGGCACCAGCGGGCGATGCCGGAGTTCATGCGGAAAAGCGCGATGGGCGTGGACGCGGTGTTCAAGTGAGGGTCTGAAGGTCGGAAGGTCGGAAGGTCGGAAGGTCGGAAGGTCGGAAAGCCGGATTTGAATCGCTGGGGCGTTTAGTCTCTGGACCTTTCGACATTCCGACCTTTCGACTCTGTTATTTAGAATAGTTCTTGATCCAATTCGCGCCTGTGGCAGGTTTCTGTCGTGAAGCTCGCAGTCGATACCCGCTACGCCCAAACCATCGGAAACGTGGGTTTGCGCGACACGCCGCAGCGGCGACACGTGTATGATTTGCTCCTGAGCAAGCGCGATCACCCGACGGCGACGGAGGTGTTCATGCGGGCGAAGGAGGGGATGCCGACGATCTCGCTGGCGACGGTTTACAACTCGCTCGAGACGCTCGTGGGGTGCGGTCTCGTCAAGCAGGTGCACGTCGACCGGGAGCCCACGCGGTTTTGTCCGAATCTCGAGGAGCATGGCCATTTCGTTTGCGATAAATGCCACACCGTTTTCGACGTCGACCTGGTGTCCGGACGGACGGTCGGGCGGACCTGGGATCTGCCGAATGGCTTCACGGTCACCGCGCACGAAGTGTCGCTCCGAGGCGTCTGCGCACCCTGCAATTCCAAGTAACCAATTTTTTATATGAGCAGTCTAAAAATCGAAAATCTCCACGCCACCATCGGTGACATCCCCATCCTCAAAGGTCTTAATCTCGAGATTCCGAAGGGTGAGGTTCACGCGATCATGGGCAAGAACGGCAGTGGGAAGAGCACTCTTGCGAAAGTGATGGCGGGGCATCCCGACTACACGGTGACCGAAGGGGCCGTGTACATGGACGGCGAAAATATCCTGGAAATGGAAGAGCCGGACGCGCGAGCGCGGGCAGGATTGTTTTTGGCGTTTCAATACCCGAACGAGATTCCGGGTGTGACGATTGCGAATTTCATTCGCGCGGCCGTTCAGTCGCGTTTGCCCGAGGGCGAGGAGCTCGAGGCGACCGATTATTACGGGAAACTCTACGAGAAAATGGACGCGCTGCTCATCCCGCGCGCCTTCACCTCGCGTTCGGTGAACGAGGGATTCTCCGGTGGTGAGAAAAAGCGGTGCGAAATCCTCCAGATGGCGATGCTCGAGCCGAAGTATGCGGTGCTTGACGAGACGGATTCCGGACTCGACATCGACGCGCTGAAGATCGTTTCGGACGGTGTGAACGCACTGCGTGGACCAAATTGCGGCATGCTCGTGATCACCCATTACCAGCGCTTGCTCAACTACATCGTGCCGGACCGCGTCCACGTGATGGTCGACGGTCGAATCGTGCTGAGCGACGACAAGGATCTCGCGCTCAAACTGGAAGCCGAGGGTTACGACTGGGTGACCGCCGACGCCGCGGCTGCCTAAGTCCCAATCAAAGAGGAAATAAATATTATGACTGCTGTGGAAACTAAACCCGACTTCGACGTCAACCAGGACATCGGAAATTTTAGCTACGACATGGACTACGCCTACGATGCGGGCGTGGGGCTGTCGGAGGATACCGTCAAATACATCGCCGACGTGAAGAAGGATCCGGAGTGGATCCGCGAGTTCCGGCTGAACGCGTACAAAAAGTTCCTCGAGAAGCCGATGCCGACGCACTGGGCCTCGAAGGACCTGGAGAACATCATCTTCGAGAAGATCCGCTACTACCTGTCGCAGGGTCAGGTGCCGAGCCGGACCTGGGACGACGTGCCCGAGGAGATGAAGCAGACTTTCGAGCGGCTGGGTATCCCCGAGCAGGAGCGGAAGTTTCTCGCTGGTGTCGAAGCGCAGTTCGACAGCGAAGCGGCTTATTCGAACATCAAGGCCGCGGTCGGCGAGCAGGGCGTGATTTTTGTCGGGAGCACCGAGGGTTTGCACAAACACCCGGAGATTTTCCGCAAGTGGTTCGGGAAGGTGATTCCGACCGGTGACAACAAGTTCAGCGCGCTGAATAGCGCCGTCTTCAGCGGCGGTTCTTTCATCTACGTGCCGCCCGGCGTGAAGGTGAAGCATCCGCTACAGGCCTACTTCCGAATCAACGCGCAGAGCTTCGGCCAATTCGAGCGCACCCTCATCATCGCCGACGAGGGCAGTGAGGTCATGTATATGGAAGGCTGCACGGCTCCGAAGTTCGAGACCGCCACGCTGCACAGCGCCGTCGTCGAGTTGGTCGCGCTCAAGGGCGCGAAGATCCAATACGTCACGGTTCAGAACTGGAGTTCGAACGTCTTCAATCTCGTGACCAAGCGCGGAATTGCCCACGAGGACGCCGAGGTCAAGTGGATCGATTGCAACATCGGCTCACGCCTGACCATGAAATACCCCGGCGTTGTGATGAAGGGCAAACGCGCCCGCGGCGAAGTGATCAGCATCGCGCTCGCCGGCGACGGCCAGCACCAGGACACCGGAGCGAAAATGGTCCACGCCGCCGACGACACGACGTCGAACATCGTCTCGAAATCGATCAGCGTCGGTAAAGGCCGCGCGACCTATCGCGGCATGGTTCACCTGCCGAAGCACCTCAAGGGTTGCAAGAACAACACCGAGTGCGACGCGTTGCTCATCAATTCGAAGAGCCGCACCGACACGTATCCCGCCATCGTGGCTCGCGGTCAGCAGAACGCCTGCCAGCACGAGGCCAGCGTGAGTCAGATCAGCTCCGAGCAGATCTTCTACATGCAGCAGCGCGGTCTTACCGAAGCGCAGGCGATGAGCCTCGCGGTGAATGGATTCGTCAATGACCTCGTCCGGCAGTTCCCGATGGAATACAGCGTCGAGCTGAAGCGGTTGATCGACCTCGAGATGGAAGGGTCGGTTGGATAAGCCTTCGGGGGAATTCGTAGAATCATATGAGCGGAGTATTGGAAGAGGAGATGGCGGCAACCGCGGCGACATCCGGTCGGGAGATTGCGGGTGGCAGTGGGTCGGAAGGATTCGCGGCTTGCGAGCGGTATCCCGAGTGGTTTCAGGCGACGCAGCGCGCCGCTTGGAAGGATTTTCTAGCCACGGCTCCGCCAAATCGCACGGACGAAGCCTGGCGATTTGCTTCGATCGCTTCCGCGAAGCTGGATGGTTTTGTCACCGCTTCCGAGGTCGGGAGCGAAGGTCGCTTGATCAACGCTTCCACGCTCGGCGAAACGTTCTCGGCGAAATTCGTTTTCGGCAACAATCGCTTGCTCCATCGCGAGATTGATGGCCTGCCGGCTGGCGTCGTCGTGGTGCCGCTCGAGGAGGCTGCCCGCGATCACGAAGGCCTCATGCGGGAGTATTTCATGACTCAGCCGGTCGAGTTGGGATCGCATCGCCTCGCGGCATTGCATCGCGCGATGGTGACCGGCGGAGTTCTCGTTCACGTCCCGGCCAACGTCGAAGTCGCCGAACCGATCGAGATCCACCATTGGGTCGAGGGCGAGTACTCGAGCGTCTTTCCGCACACGCTCATCATCTGCGGGACGAACAGCAAAGTGACCGTCGTGGACCGTTTCGCTTCAGCGGACGGCAAGCGGGCGTTGGCCTGCGGGGTGAACGATCTCCACGCGGGAGCGGGAGCGAATCTCCAATACGTGGCGGTGCAGGATTGGAGCCTCAGCACCGTTGCCTTCCACATCAATTCGACCATCGTTGACCGGGACGCGACCGCCACGGCCCTTGCGCTCAACCTGGGTGGACACTACGTCCGGGGCGAAAGCCTCAGCCGCATGGTCGGAGCGGGCGCCCGCAGCGTGATGCTCGCGATCAATCCGGTCGATGGTGACCGGGAGATCGACCAGCGCACGTTGCAGGATCATTCCGCTCCGAACGCGACCAGTGATTTGCTTTATCACAATTCCTTGGACGACTCGGCGCGAACGATTTTTGCGGGGCTCATCAAAGTCGCCGAACGGGCGCACGGCACGGACGCTTACCAGAAGGTGCGCAACCTTCTCTTAAGCGACGAAGCCGAGGCAAATTCGATGCCTGGTCTGGAGATCCTCGCCGACGAAGTTCGGTGTTCACACGGAGCGACCTCCGGACAGATCAACGAAGACGAGGTCTTCTACATGCAGGCGCGCGGGATTCCCGAACGGCTGGGTCGACGCCTGATTCTGGCCGGATTCTTCGATGATCTGCTCGGTCGAATCGATCACGAAGGCCTGCGCTCCCGGTTGAGCGCGTCGCTGCACGATCGACTCGGGGTTCCGACCGACGAGTAGGATCGCGCGGGCGGCCCGACCGAATTCGCTTTCAGATCCCGCCGGGCCAGCGTAGGCGGGGGAATGCGTCGAGGAGTTCTACTTTACAATCCAAAAGCGGGGACCGCCTCGGAGTCCGGCCCCGACGGGCTGGTTGCGCAACTTCTCAACGTCGGCGTGAAGGTCGATGTTCGTGAGATCGGCGAGGAAAATGATCCGACCACGGCAGCTCGGGCGGCCCTCGACGAGGGCGCTCCGTTCTTGATCGTGGCGGGTGGCGACGGGTCCGTCGGTGCCGTCGCCCGGGAGTTGATCGGCTCAGGCACGCCCTTCGGGATCATCCCCGTAGGGACCTACAATAACTTCGCCCTCAGTCTGGGTCTTCCAAAGGAAATTCCGGCGGCGTGCGAATTGATCGGACGAAACCGGCTGCGCAAAGTCGACGTCGGCTTCGCCAATGGAAAACCATTTTTCGAATGTGCGGGCGCGGGACTTGGAGCCGAGGTGTTCCCTTTGGGAGAAGAGATCAAGTCGGGGGCGTTTTCGAAATGGCTCGAACTGTTCCGGAAAGCCTTCCGGTATCCCCGGCAGAGTTTCGAACTCGAGTTGGATCGCCCCGTGTCCGAAGCCCTCGTCGAAGGAACCGCGACAACGCGGCGGTCGCGGATCCGCCAGCTCCGGCGTTTGGACCGGACAACCATCCGACTGCGCGCCCTCATGCTGACCGTTTCGAACGGGCCCTACTACGGGATGAACTTCGCCGTGGCCCCCGAAGCGCGCATCGACGATGGCTTGCTGACCGTCAGTGTTTTCAAGCGGTTCAGTCGCCTCGAGCTCTGGTGGCATTTCCTGTCCATCAGCAGTGGACGGCGGGTTTATTCACCGAAAAGTCTTCAGCTGCGGGTAAAAAAAATCAAAATCGGGGGCAAACGAGCCGTTCGAATTCACCTGGATGGAGTCCCTTTCGATGAATGGCCGTTGGATATCAAGCTGAGCCAGAACATGTTAAGCGTTTACTCCTGAGCGGGATCGCCGTTGCCCAGTCCAATGTGACGATCTTGTCGCAAACGAATTTTTTATTGCCATCCCGCGCAATCCAGCGCACTTTCTTTCAAACCTTAAACAAAGCCATGACCCAATTCCACAAACTCCTCGCCGTCGGCGCAGTCACGGTCTCCGTGATCGCTCAATCCGCTTCCGCGCAAAGCTCCGTCCGTCTGTTCAAAGACGAGCTCGACCAGAAGCTTGGTAACAAGAAGAACGGCGCTGCCGCCAAGGTGATTTCCCGCACGATTAAGAAATTCGTTCGTCGGGATGCGAACAAAGTCGTGGCATTTGCCCGCATCGGTAATCGGAGCCTCAAGAAGCTGGTTCGGAACAATCTCCGCGGCCAGACGGCTCTCACGATTTTGAAAGGCACGGCCCGAGGGTTCATTGGGGCAAACGGGGAGCTTGATCGCTCGTTCAACCGATTTGTGAGACTTGTCATCCGCAAGCTCCCGAACAGCGAGAAAACGCCGGCTGTGATTCGTCCGATCGCGGATCGGCTGGTCCAAGTCAATCTCTCTCGTGGAGGCAGCGCTGCCCAAAGCCAGGCTATCCAAGACTTGGTCTATACCTCGGCAGGTTTGGTCGGGCCAATGTCGTAGGGCTTGCGGATAAATTACAACGCGTTTCAAGTTGGGGTGGCCTTCGGTAAGACCGTTGTCCACCCCATTTCTTTTTTCTTATGACAATTTTTAAGACTCTTTTAGCCGCCGCGGTAATTACAGTTCCAACCTTCGGAATGATGGGAGCAACTGTCCCGTTCGGCGGATTATTTCTACCTCCTGGCGTGACTCATGTTCGATTCGAATTCGATCCTGCTATCTACCCAGTAACCACCCAAGCGGCGACTGCCGCGGTTGATCGATGGAATGCCGCTTTTTCTCAGGCTGGTATCTATGTGATTCTGCAGAAAATACCATTTGGAAGTTCAAATTCGAATATCACGCCATGTAATGGGGGAATCGAATTCGCAGTTCCTGATCTGCCGACTTCTCTCGCCCAGTGTGCACATCATAGCTTCGGCCTATATGGCAATTCCTATCAGGGCAAAGACTGGTGGGTTAGTAATCACTATGTGAAACGTTTCCGTGTGCAGCTTAATCCGAATATCGCTACAGCTGCTAACGAAGACAACGAAGCTCCTACTTCGTGGGAAGCTGATTTCGGGTATACTTACCGAACCGTTTTGCATGAGATAGGTCATGCTCTGGGGTTGTATCACCCGGATTGGTGTGGCGTTCAGGTTGTGTCGATGATGAATTCTCGAGGCCGAGATTTTCCTGCTGATCTCTCGTCCTATGACCTCCTAAATCTTTGGAACCTCTATGGAACACATAACTCTCAGCATGCTGATTGGTATCGCGTTGAGGATGCTGATAGGATTACTAACGGGCCGCGGCGGCGTGCGCGTCTTTCTGCGTTAAGGGATAGCCTTTACAACTCAGCCTATTCAAAGCTATCGCAAGCATCTGGGTTTCCGAATTCACCTTACTTAAATTATACTATTTGGGCCCTGTATTACCGCGAGGATGTTGTTGCTATAGATGGAAGCCCGTAGGCGCTTGAGTGATGTATCGTTCAAGTTTTAGTTGTCAACAAGGAGCGGGCAGCCGGGCCCCGGGTGCCGTCGCTTTCTCGTTGGACTGGCGGTCTTCTCGACGGCCTGGTCGGGCACACTGGTCTGAGCATATTGGTCGATGTTCGTTTTCGATCGACGCCCATAACCGAAATGGGCACCCGGCGGCGCGGCTGCCCTACCTTGGACGAGGCTCGTGCTCTCGGTGCCGGGAGGGTGACCGAACCTATTGGCGAAGCGTTCCCACCCAAATGGGGAGGGGCGGCTCGATGAAGTGGGCCCACTTCTTCTCCGGTGATGGTCGAACTACCCAGCGCCCGACTCTACCTGAACGTGCTCGCGCTCGGCGCGGCAGCGCCGTCGTTGAGAATGGTTAGGGGAGCCGGGCCCCGGGTTCCCCGGGTTCCGTCGCTTTCTCGTTGGACTGGCGGTCTTCTCGACGGCCTGTTCGGGCACACTGGTCTGAGCATATTGGTCGATGTTCGTTTTCGATCGACGCCCATAACCGAAACGGGCACGCGGCGGCGCGGCTGCCCGACCTTGGACGCGGAAGGTGACCGACCCATCGGCGGTGGGTTTCTACCTGCATGGGTAGGGGCGGCTCGATGAGCGGCCCCACTTCTTCTCCGGCTCTCCACCGATGTTCCGACATCGGTTAAGACTGGCACGCCCGGGTGGATTCGAACCACCGACCATCGGATTAGAAGTCCGGTGCTCTATCCCCTGAGCTACGGGCGCGTTTGGTTGTGATGGCGGGAAGGTAGACTGGCAGGCGGGGTCTTTCAAGGTCGGAGCTGGGTGCGAGTCTTGCGCGGCGGGTGGCAGGGACGGTAGTTGTGGGAGATGGCAGAGTTTGTTGATCCGCTTGTGATTGCGGGGCGGTCGTTTGGTTCGCGGTTGTTGGTGGGGACGGGGAAGTTTTCTTCGAACGAGCGGATGCGGGACTCCCTCGCTGCGAGTGGCGCGGAGATCGTGACGGTGGCTCTGCGGCGGGCGGATTTGGCGGGGGCGGGGGATGCGTTTGCCAATATTTTGGATTTCGTTGATTCGGAGAAGTATCTGCTGCTGCCGAACACGAGTGGGGCGATGAACGCGGACGAGGCGGTGCGGCTGGCGCGTTTGGCGGTGGCGGCCGGGATGCCGAATTGGGTGAAGCTGGAGATTCACCCCGACCCTCATTATCTGCTGCCGGATCCGGTGGAAACGCTGCGGGCGGCGGAGGTGTTGGTGAAGGAGGGGTTCGTGGTGCTGCCATACATCAACGCGGATCCGGTGCTGGCGAAGCGGCTGCAGGATGTCGGCGTGGCGACGGTGATGCCGCTGGGGTCGCCCATTGGCAGCAATCGGGGGATCGAGACCCGGGGTCAGATCGAGATCATCATCAAGCAGGCGACGGTGCCGGTGATCGTGGACGCGGGGATCGGCGCGCCGAGCCACGCGGCGGAGGCGATCGAAATGGGAGCCGACGCGGTGCTCGTGAATACGGCGATCGCGGCGGCCGAGGACGCGGTGGCGATGGCGGGGGCTTTTCGGATGACGGTGGAGGCTGCTCGGGCGGCGGTGCGGGCGGGATTGCCGATGCGCGGGGAATTCGCCAGTGCGACGAGTCCGGTTTCGGCGTTTTTGGCCGGGGGTGGGTGAGTTTGGTGAATAGTGAATGGTGAATAGTGAATGGTGGGGGTGAGGGTCTGGGTGACGGACACTGAACGTGCGTAGGTTGCGCTTGGTTGATTGCGAGCCTTGAGATTTTGCAACGGCTCGGCGGGAGCCTCGCCCTCCGAGGGTGGGGTGTCTTCGGCGGGGGAGGGTTTGAGCTTCGGTTTGGGTTGGTTGACAAAAGGGTGGAGGATTGTTCTTTTTCACTTGGAAATGAAGGAGGCGATTCCACGGAAGACGGTGTATCGGCTGTCGCTTTACAAGCGGTGTTTGGAGCGGATGGCGGGTGAGCCGGGGCGGACGGTGTCTTCGGAATCGCTGGCGAAGGTGGCGGGGGTGAAGCCGACGCAGTTGCGGAAGGATCTCACGCATTGTGGACAGTTTGGAAAACGGGGGCTGGGTTACGACGTGCAGACTTTGGGCGATCGGCTGGGCGAGGTGCTGGGGCGGGCCCGGCTGCAGCCGACGATTCTGGTGGGGGCGGGGAATTTGGGGTCGGCGCTGCTGCGGTATCAGGAGGGTTTCGGGCGGGAGGGTTTCGAGATCGCGGCGGCTTTCGACGCGGCTCCGCGGAAGCGGTCGGAGGATATTCGGGTGCCGATTTATCCGATCGGGCGGCTGGCTGGATTCGTGGGGGAGAATTCGATCAAGATGGCGATCCTGTGCGTTCCGGGGACGGTGGCGCAGGAGATCGCGAATACTTTGGTGGCGGCGGGGATTCAGGCGGTGCTGAATTTTGCGCCGATCGTGCTCCAGGTGCCGCCGCACGTGATGGTGAACAACGTGAATCTGGCCATCGAGTTGGAGAGTCTGAGTTACTTCATTCAATGAGGCGGGACGAGCTGGAGGCTTCGGAGTTCCGCTTGGATTTGTCGCTGGAGAGCGGGCAGGTTTTTCATTGGTCGCGGCGGGGGGTGGGCTGGGAGGGTCTGGTGGATCGAACGTTGGTTTACGCGGAGCAGGTGGATGGGCGATTGCGGGTGACGGCGGGTCGCGAGGAGGTGGTGCGGCGATATTTTTCGTTGGACCACCGGCTGGATGAGATTTTTGCGACGTTTCCGGGGGATGATTTTACCGTGGCTTCGGTGGCGGCCTGCCGGGGGATCCGGGTGTTGCGTCAGCCTCGGTGGGAGTGTCTGGCGACGTTCATCACGAGTTCGATGAAGCGGGTGGGTCACATCCGGGCGATGTCGCTGTTGCTGCGGGAGCGCTTCGGCGAGCGGGTGAGCGGGTCGGCGGTGGCGGCTTATCCGGGAGCGTCGCGGATCGCGGGTTTGTCGGAGGATGATTTGCGGGCGTGCGGACTGGGTTACCGGGCGAAGACGTTGCTGGCGACGGCGCGGATGGTGGACGAGGGGGTGGTGGATCTGGAGGCGATGGGTGGGTTGGAGTCGGCGGAATTGCTGGCGGTGTTGTGCGGGTTGCCGGGGGTGGGGGTGAAGGTGGCGAATTGCGTGATGCTTTTTGGGTATGAGCGGTTGGAGGCGGTGCCGATCGACGTTTGGATCGCGCGGGTTCTCCAGGCGATGCACGGTCGGGCGGTGAAGCCGCGGGATCTTGAAGAATTCTGCCGGGAGCGGCTGGGGCCGTATGCCGGTTACGTTCAGCAATATCTCTTTCACCACGCCCGCATTTCGGGGACGCTTCCGGCGGCATGATCGAGACGACCCGCAGCGTTCGCCAGGAGGAACGCCGCCGGACGGTCATCGCTATCGTCGTCTCGGTGGCGATTCATCTGCTGCTGCTTTTCGTGGTCTTGGTGCTGCTTTGGACGAACGCGGCTTCGATCTTTGCGCCGGAGCCGGAGATTGACGAGCCGGTCACTCTGACGATCCTGCCGCCGGAGCCTGAGCCGACGCCGGAGGAGCGTGGGTTCGTCGACAGTGCGCAGGGTGAGGTCACGGAGGAGGTGCCCGAGGACGCGAAGTTCGAGTCGGACGAGAACACGAAGGCGGTGAGCCAGGCGGAGCCGACGGACGACACGGAGGCCCCGGCGACGGACGGGGAGGAGGAGGCTTCGGCGATCCGGAATCTCGAGATGGCGTTGGGACCGATCGCGCCGCCTTCGCAGGCGTCGCCGTTATCGCAGCCGGAGGAGGCGGTGCCGGAGCAAACCGCGGAGCCTTCGGAGGAAAGGCCGCCGGTGGACGAGCCGGAGGACGCCGAGGAGCCGGAGCCGACGCCGGAGGAAAGACCCGAGGGGACGCCGGAGCCTTCGCCGACTCCGCCGCCGGAGCCGGCTGAGCTGGCCTTCTTGGATCCGACTTTGCGGAAACCAGCGCCGAAGCCGGAGGTCGAGGTGCGGCGGCCCGAGACTCCGCGCCCAGCTTCGCCGCCGCGACCTCCGGGGTTTCAGCCGGAGACTCGGACGACGCGGTTGACGGGGGGGATTTCCAACCGGGGGAGTCAGTCGTCGATCGAGGCGATGGCGACGCCGCTGGGCCGCTACAAAAAGCAGATGCAGGATGCGATCGGGTCGCGCTGGTATTACTACGTGAATGACATGATCGACCTCGTGAACATCGGCGCGGTGAAACTGAGCTTCACGATTCGGGCGGATGGGAAAGTCGAGGGTGTGCGGGTGCTTTCGAATACTTCGAACGAGAGTCTGGCGAGCTGCTCGGTGCGGGCGGTGATGGCGGCGGACATTCCGCCGATCCCGGAGGAGATCGTGGGGGAGTTGCAGGGGCGGCGGATCGAGGTGGACTATTCGTTTTCGATCATGGGGGGGCGGGGGCGGTAGTTTTGTTGCGTGATTGGTGATTGGTGATTGGTGATTGGTGAGCACCGGAGCCTGGGAAGGCTCGGGGCAGACTACACCGGCTCTGCGGTGTAGCCCGGAGGGCGAGAGGAGCGGGAGCGACCGAGTCAACTCTCGGGGCAGACTACACCGGCTTTGCGGTGTAGCCCGAAGGGCGAGACGAGCGGGAGCGAGCGAGTCAATGGTGATTGGTGGGATGCAGCCGGCTCTCTCGCTTCGCTCGAATTGCCGGGTTTGATGCGGCGGGACGCCGCATCCCGCACGCGGGGACGCGTGCGCTCCCCCGCCGGCTTCAAATTTGGACGACGACTACCTCGACGTTCATTTTTAGGGCTGAGCCGTTGGGGCCGGTCCAGGTGCCGGCTACGGGGGCGGCTTTTTCGGGGTCGCGGGAGACGGCGACCGAGACGTGTTGGGAACCGGCGAAGGTGTTGTTGGTGGGGTCGAATCCGCGCCAGCCGGCTCCGGGGATGTAGATTTCCGTCCAGGCGTGGGTGGCTCCGTGCTGGTCGTTGGTGGGGGTCTCGAGGTAACCGCTGACGAAGCGGGCTCCGAAACCCCAGGTGCGGGCGGCTTCCATCATGAGGGCGGCGAAGTCGCGGCAGGATCCGGTGCCGAGCCCGAGGGTCTGAGCGGGGGATTGGACGCCGGGTTCTTCGCGCTTGCGGTAGGTGAAGCGGCGATGGATGCCTTGATTGAGGTTGGAGAGGAGGTCGAAGGTGCCGACGAGCTGGCCGGGTTGGTAGAACTGGCCGAGCCAGTCCTGGAGTTCGGCGCCTTCGTTCGGGTAGGCCGAGAGGCGGTAGGGGATGAGCTCGGGCTGCTCGTCCATGGCGTAGCGGAAGGGGTAGGAAATGGCGGACGGGTCGATGACGAAATCGAGGGGGTTTTCCTGGTAGTTGGCGACGACGACTTCGCTGTAGATGCTGAGGACGTGGGACGGGGCGGAGAAGGTGACGTTGGCGATGGAATTGCCGACCATGTCGCGGAGCCAGCGGACGTTGGCCTCGGGGGAGATGCGGAATTTCGAGCTTTCGATGTGGACGTCGTGGCCTTCGCGGGGGCGCACGAGGATGCGGTGCGGGCCGAAGGTGACGGGTTGGGCGTAGTGGTATTCGGTGAGGTGGGTGATGCGGATGCGCTTCATCGTGGAAATACGGAATTAGAAATTTGAAATGCTGAATTTGAAATGGATTGCCGCTTCGCGGGGTGGTGGGGATTGACTTTTTGGGGGGTAACGGGTTATTCGGCGGCTATGTTTACGGACGCTTTTGGTTATCCCACGCGGAATGGCGGGTGGGCGATGATATTGACCGGGGCGGTGATGGCGGTGCTGCTCGACGTGGCGACGATCGTGCCGGTGCTGGGGTTGGCGGTGGCGCTCTTTTCGGCGGGATACTTTGGTGGGTTCTATCTGGATATCGTCGGATCGACGATGACGGGGAACGACCGGATGCCGGATTGGCCGTCGTTTACGGATTTCATGGATGACATCGTCGCGCCTTTCGTCCGGCTGCTGGGGTTGGTGATCGTGTCGTTCGCGGCGGCGGCGGCGGTGTTTTTTCTGATGGAGCCGGAGACGGACGAATTCTGGTGGGCTTTCGGCGGGGCGGTGGCGTTCGGCTGTTTTTATTTTCCGATGGCGGTGCTGGGGTCCGTGGCGGCGGGAAATCTGGTGGGGGCGCTACCGCACGTGGTGCTTCCGGCCATCTTTCGGTGTCTGCCGGGATATCTGGTGGTGGTGACCGGGCTGGTCGTGGCGGTGGTGGCCTGCGCGGTGGTCGAGGAGTTTGGGGGGCGGGTGCCTTACGTGGGGTGGTTCGTGGCGGCGGTGGTGGCGCTTTATTCGATGATGGCGCAGGGGCGGCTGATTGGACTGATTTACCGGGCGAAGAGCGAGGCTTTGGGGTGGTGACCGGGGTGCGGTGTGGTGAGGTGAGGGGTGTGATCTGCTTTGCGGATTTTGGTTGGTGCGGCGGCTGTAAGCGCCGTTCTTTGAGAGGAGGTGAGGCTTCCCCTTTGGGTTGGTTCGGCGATTGCAAATCGCCGCTCCTTGAGAGTCATCCCGCCAGGATGGCGGGGTCCCAGTCTTTCCAGACTGGGTCTAGGTTGAGGGCGCGGAGTTTTTGGGCGACTTCGGCTGGGGTGCGGTCGTCCGAGATGGCGAATTGCTCGGTGGCCCGGTCGGCGGTGGTGGTTGATTCGATCTTTCGGCCGCGGACGGTGGTGTGGAGTTTTTCCGTCCCCTGGCCGGTGTAGCCGCCGGGTTCGGTGTGGGAGCCGGCGGACATCATGGTGACTCCGAGGGGTGCCAGGACGTCGCGGAGGGGGGCGGGTTCGCGGGTGCTGAGGACGATGCCGACGTGGGGGAAGGTGAGGCGGAGGGCGCAGTGAAGCTGGATGAACTCGCGGTCGGTGATGACGTGCGCGGGCTCGAAGTCGCCGGCGGCGGGCTTGAGGCGGGGGAGGCTGACGGTGAGTTGGGAGGTCCAGCAGGTGCGCTGGAGGTGGTCGAGGTGGCAGGCGAGGGCGGTGGCTTCGTCGCGCCAGTCGGCGAGGCCGAAGAGGACGCCGATGCCCAGGCGGCGGAAGCCGGCGGCGTGGCCTCGCTCGGGGCAGTCGAGCCGCCAGTCGAAGTCTTTCTTGGGGCCGGCGGTGTGGTAGGCGGCGTAGGCCGGGCGGTCGTAGGATTCCTGGTAGACGACGAGGCCTTCGCAGCCAGCGGCGACGAGCGGGAGGTAGTCGGCGGTTTCCATCGGGGCGACTTCGAGGGAGATGCCGGGGATGATGGGGGCGAGGCGGCGGATGGTGGTTTCGAGGTAGCCGTTGGAGACGAATTTCGGGTGTTCGCCGGCGACGAGGAGGAGGTTGCGGAAGCCTTGGTCGGCGAGATGGCGGGTTTCGGCGAGGGTTTCTTCGATGTCGAGGGTGACGCGGAGGATGGCGTTCTCGCGGGAGAAGCCGCAGTAGGCGCAGGAGTTGATGCACTCGTTCGAGAGGTAGAGCGGAGCGAAGAGGCGCATCGTGCGGCCGAAGAAGCGGCGGGTGATGGCGGCGGATCGGGCGGCCAGGGCGTCGAGGCGCGAGTCGGAGACTGGGTCGAGGCGGCGGCGGAATTGCTTCGCGAACGGGGAGTTGCGGGCGGACTCGATGGTGGCGGAGAAGGTCACGGGGGAAGTTTAGACAGGATTGACGGGATTTTCAGGATTTTGATTCGGGGAACCGCGAATGGACACGAATGGACGCGAATGGATTTCCTATTCGCGTTCATTGGCGTTCATTCGCGGTTTCCTTGTCATTCAGGGAGTTCCAATCCTGTAAATGCTGTCTAGGATTACGCGGTGTTCGAGAAGTCGTTGTTTGGGGAGGCGCTCACGGCGCGGAGTGGGATCGAGGATTTGATGGAGGATCTCGGGCGGGCGATGGCGGGGGAACACGTGGGGCCGATGCGGATGCTGGGGGGTGGGAATCCGGCGATGATCCCGGAGGTCCAAGCGGTGTGGCGGGCGCGGATGGGTGAGTTACTGGCGGATGGCGATGCGTTCGATCGGATGCTGACGGTCTACGATCCGCCGAAGGGAAATACGCGGTTCGCGGTGGCGGTGGCGGGGTATTTGCGCCGGAAATACGGGTGGGACGTGGGGCCGGAGAACGTGGCGGTGACGGCGGGGGGGCAGGCGGCGTTCTTCTATCTCTTCAATCTGCTGGCTGGTCCGATGCCGGACGGTTCGTCCCGGAGGGTGCTGCTGCCGGTGGTGCCGGAATACATTGGGTATGCGAATCAGGGACTGGGCGCGGAGTTTTTTCGCGGGACGCCTCCGGTGATCGAGGAGCTGGGCGGTCACGAGTTCAAGTATCGGGTGGATTTCGAGAATCTGGAGGTCGGTGATGACGTTGGTGCGATCTGCGTGTCGCGGCCGACAAATCCTTCGGGGAACGTCCTCACCGACGGCGAGGTGGCGCGGCTCGACGAGCTGGCGCGGGCGGCGGAGGTGCCTCTCATTATCGACAATGCCTACGGGGTGCCGTTCCCGGGGATCGTGTTTCGCGAGATCGTGCCGATCTGGAACGAAAACATCGTGCTCACGCTCAGCCTGTCGAAGCTGGGTCTGCCGGGGACGCGCACCGGGATCGTGGTGGCGCGACCGGAGATCGTGCGGGCGCTGGCTTCGATGACGGCGGTGGTCGGGCTGGCGCACGGGAACGTGGGGCAGGCCGTTGTGACGCCGTTGATCGAGTCGGGCGAGATCGACCGGATGGTCGGGACGATGATTTGCCCTTTCTACGAGCGGAAGGCGCGGCTGGCCCGGGAGTGGGTGGCGGAATTCTTCGATGACTCGCTGGACTATCACGTTCACGCCAGCGAAGGGGCGTTGTTCTTGTGGCTGTGGTTTCGCGGGTTACCGATCCCGGCGGCGGAGCTTTACGAGCGGTTGAAGGCGCGGGGCGTGCTGGTGGTGCCGGGGCACTACTTTGCCTTCGGCGGATCCCCGGAGGCGGAGCGGCACGCGGCGGAATGCATCAGGGTGAGCTTCGCGATAGCGGATGACGTGGTGCGGGAGGGGCTTCGCGTGATGGCCGCTGAAGTTGCCCGAGCTTACCGCTTGGGATCCGAGTAGCGAATTCACCTCGTCGGGAGCTGATCAATGGGCTTCCACGAGCCCGCGACTCACGGCGTAGCGGGTGAGGCCGGCGATGTCGCGGCGGTCGAGTTTGCGCATGAGTTGGCTGCGGTGGTGCTCGACGGTCTTGATCGAGATGTGCATGCGGCCGGCTATGCCTTTGTTGGTCGATCCTTCGGCGATGAGCTGAAGGACTTCCTGTTCGCGCTCCGTCAAGGGTTTCTGATTGGCGTGTTCGATGCCCCTCCGATGGTGATGAATTTTCGTCGCGTAGGGCGCGAGAAACGAATAACCGAGCGCGACGGCGCGAATAGCCTCGGCGAGCGTGTCGAGGCGTTCGGACTTATGGACGAACCCCAGTGGGCGTTCAGCTAGGACCGCCGAGACCAGCGTCTCGTTGGTGGTCCCAGAAAAGATGACCGTGCGGATTTCGGGGTAACGGCGCCGGATCTGACGGAGGGTTAGCAAGCCGCACATCACGGGCATTGCGAGGTCGAGGACCATAATCTTCGGGGGTGCCTGAGCGCACAGCCGGAGCGCCCCGGTGCCATTGGCAGCCTGGCCAACGACGGAGAAGAGGATGTCATCAGCAAAATGGGAGGCGATGAGTTCCCGGATCGCGGCGTGATCGTCAACGAGGAGCAGCGTGGTCTTCATTTTCTAATTGAGGTGGCCCGATAATGCTTATGGCAAACGGTTCGTGAAAACATCGTAAGGGTGAATGGTTTATTCCGTAGGAAAGAGGAATGCCCGGGTGATGGCCAGCGACTTTTACGGGTTTGCTCGGGGAGAGGGTGAGGGTTTGACCGGGCCGATTTTCCGGGAACCACCCGATGGTGGGGGGCGGACGTGGCGGCCAGTATCCGACGCAGATTCATGCAATTTACTTCATCACTCCCACACCCCTTCCGTCGAACGAGCCATTCTGGCATCTCGGCTCTGTTCATTTTTTCGATCGTGTTCGGAGCTTGCGCTCCGCTGAAGCCGATCGAGCGATTCGGAATGGCCAGTCGCAGCGTGGGAGAATCCGCGCGCTTGGGTTACGAGTCGTTCGACGCGGAAATCACCAGTGCGCGTCGTGAAGCAGCCGTGCTGGCGGGTGACCCGATTGATCGGCGGACGTTTGCCGGCATCACGGAGGAGAACGAACGCCTGGAGACGCGGGTAAAAATCCTGAAGGGTCTGGTGAATTACGCGGAGGCTTTGGAGGCTCTGGCGTCGAAGGATGTGAAGTCGGACATCGAGTCGAACTCGAAGCTGGTGGTCGAGAATCTCACGAGCCTTTCCGCGACGGTGAAAGATGCGACCGGCTCCGAGTTGCCTCTCTCCGACGAAGGGCTCCAAGTGATCGGAACCGCCTTCAAGGTCGCCGCCGACGGTTACGTGCTCGTCAAGCGGAAGCGGGCAATCCGGGAAATTGTGATCGCGGCTGATCCGTCCATTCAGCGGGTGGCGTCTTTGATAGCGAGTGAGACGAAGGGACTCGGTTGGGTTGCGTATTCCTCGCTCCGGGCATCTCAGCAAAAACTGTCGAGGGCTTATGAGAGAAACGCCCAATCTCTCACTTACACCGAGCGGTTGTCGGTGGCGGCGAAGATCGAGAAGCTCGAACGCCAGATCCCCGCGACGCAGAAAGTCTACTCGGACATCGCCAAGGCCGCCGCGAAAATGGGCGAGGCGCACGCGGCGTTGCTCCAATCGGTGCAAACGCGAAAATTCATGAGCGAAGAGTTCATCGCCGACGTTCGCGACTTGGTGGCTTACGCGCAAGAGACCCGGAAGTTCGCCGACAGTCTCGGGAAAACCTCTGATTAGACCCGACCAAATTTAACGATCATGCCAAACATCCAATCCACCAGTTTCAACGTGCTACAAGGCACCGACGGGAAAAACATTCACCAGGTGATCGCCGAATTGGTCGATCAGCTCACACTCGTGAGCTACACGGCCAAGCCCGAACAGAAAGATCCGATCGATCGGTTGATCGACGAGTTGGCGACCCGGTCACTCGAGCTCATGGAGAAGGAACTCGATCTGAACACTCAGAATCTCGAGCGGCTGGAGACGGAGCTGTCGGCGGCGACCGAACTCGCCAAGGACGCCGTGGAGGACATCGACAAGGCTGTCGATACCATCCGCAAGGTCGCTCGCGTAGTCCAGCTGATCGACAAAATCATCGCGGCGGGAATCAAGCTGTTGGTCTGATGCGGGTTCTGGATCCTGCTCAGCTTCCCCGCTGCGGGATGGACCGCGTGGTCTGCCATTGGTCGGAGGGGAATTACGAGGCGAACGCCGTCGATCTGCGGGCTTACCACGTGTTGATCGAGGGGGATGGCCGGGTGGTGTTTGGCCGGTATTCCATCGCCGACAACGCCAGCACGGCGGACAAGGTCTACGCCGCACACACGAGGGGCTTGAACACCCGGTCGATTGGCGTCGCGTGCTGTTGCATGGTCGGTTGCCAGGAGATGCCGTTCCAAGCCGGGGCTAAGCCGCTGAAGAAGCTGCAATGGGACCGGATGGTCGCTGTGGTGGCGGATCTCTGTGAGTTCTACGAGATCCCGGTGTCGGCGAAGACCGTGCTCGGCCACGGCGAGGTGCAATCGACGCTCGGGGTGGCGCAGAGTGGCAAGTGGGATCCGATGGTGTGGCCGTGGGATGCGACGACCCACGGGGCGGCGATGGGGCGGGGGCGCGTCGGGGACGCGCTGCGGTCGCAGGTGGCGGCGTTGCGGGCAGAGGACGGTGCGGCGGGGGGCGGCGAGCCGACCTTGGTGGTGGCGGCGACGGTGATGGGCGGTGCGGTCAGCACGCACCTGCGCTCGGCGTTGTTCACGGGACAGGCGGACCTCGAGGCGATCGCGGATGGCCATCGGGTCCTCAAGACGAACGGGCAGCCCGAGGCCGGGGTGGGGACGGTTCAGGACGGGCTGAACCGCCTCGCCGACTCGGGCGCGGACACGGCGGTGGATCTTGGGCCAAAGGGGAATTGGCGGGGTTGGTTTGGCCAGCGGACGGAGCGGGCGGTGAAGGCGTTCCAGCGTCTCGGCGGGCTGCGGGAGGACGGCGAAGTGGGCGAAAACACCATCGTTTCGCTGGACGAAGCGCTGGTGCGGGTCGAGGCGGGGGACGTGGCACTCGGCGTGGTGCCGGTGCCGGTCCTCGCCGTGCCGGCGACCGCGTCGGCCGCGTCGGCCGCCGCGGTTGCCCCGGGCGAGGGCGGCGCGGTGGGTTACGTGCCGCCCAAGGCCTCGCTGGGAGCGTTGGCGGGGATCGACTTCGGGCCGGGGGAGCCGGGGCCGGGGGCGCACTTGCTGCGGGCCTACGCGGCGGCGGACGCGAGCCCGCGGGCGAAGACGGATCCGAGCCGCTGCCGGGCGTTGTTGCGGTTCCCGGACGGGACGGTATTTTTCGAGTCGAAGCTGGCGATCTGCGCCGACGGATCGCCGCGGGCGAAGGCAATCGATTTTCCCTACGGTCAGGTCGAGACGTCGACGGTGAATCCGGTTGGCAAGGAACAGTTCGACGCCGAGCAAGTCCCCTACGTCGTGCTGCCGATGGCGGACAAGGACGAGACGCTTCGCTTCGAGAAGACATTTGGCATCGGGCCACTGGATCTTGCGGTGGTCGTTTACAAGGATGGGGTGACCCCGGCGATCTTCGCCGATCGGGGGCCGTTTTTCCGGCTGGGTGAGGGATCGATCCAGTTGCACGAGCGTCTGCCGGTCCCGTTTCCCTGGACGACGCCGGCCCGGTCGCGCGTGCTGAACGCGAGCGTGCCGGGCGAGGTTCTGACGTTCATTTTTCCCGGCAGCGCGATCAAGGCGACGGGATTGAAATCGGGGGAGGAATGGCTGGAGCGCTCGCTGGCGACGGCGATGGAGCGGTTCCGCCAGTTTGCGTCGGGGGGCTCGGCGATTCCGGTGGCGGTGGCCGCGGCCGTGGGTGCTTCGCCCGGAGAGGGGGATTCCTGAGTCATGGGCGCGGCGGATTTCCAGACTTTGGCGCTCTTCACGATGGCGGTCGTGTTTGGGCTGCTGGCCGGGTTTGCCGGGGTGATCGGTCACGGGCTGGCCTCGGGCCGGGTGGTGACGCGCGGCCTGCTGGCGGACAAGACGTCGGAGCGGATCAGCCCGGCCCGGGTGCAGCTCCTGGCGCTCACTTTGGCCGGGGCGGGCTACTACCTTCTGCTGGTCTTCCGGTCCCTCGAGACCGGTCCCGCCCTGCCGGAGATCCCCGAAGAACTCCTCGCCCTGCTGCTGGGCAGCAACACGTTTTACCTGACCGCCAAGGCCGGTGCCGTCGCGAAGTTCGTCCAGACCGCCGCTCGATGATTCGACTCATGAAAAACTCCTTCGCCCGACCCCGCATCCTCGCCGCCGCGCTGTTCGCGGTGATTTTCCTCATCGGCCCGGAAGCTCTCGCCCAGGCGACCGATGGGCAGACGGAGACGAAAAACCTCCCCGTGGCCTGGGTGCAGTATGACTACACGCCGACGCCCTTCACGGTGCTGACGTTGGTGGTCGGCTACGTGGCGACCGGTTTGATCGGGCTCTTCGGCTTGCTGATCCTGTGGCGGATTCACGAGCGCACGATCGACATTTCCCGGTTGATCGCGGAGGAGAGCGGGCACGCGAGCCTGTCGCGGTTTCAGTTCCTCATCTTCACGTTCGTGATTTCGCTGAGTCTGCTGCTCGTGATCGTGGGCGATCTCGAGCACGGCCCGAGATTTCCAGCCGAGATCCCCCTCGGGATCTACGCACTGCTCGGGATCAGCGCGGCGTCCTACGTGTTCAGCAAGGGAATCCAAAAGGACATCACGATGACGGAGAAGCAGATCGAGGCGGCCGGCGGCGCGGCGGGACCCGAGGATCCGCTCAAGCCGCGGGTCGGCGCGGGTAACGAGAACGCGGGGTAGGGGGGAAGGATGCGGGCGCTCTTATTTTCCAGTCGACGGTTTCAGCGCAGGGTCATTGACCTGTTGCGCGAGGAAGTGAACGACGGCCACGAACAGGGTGTCGCGTTCACGGAGGAAGTGTTGCTCGACCTGATGCGGCGACCGCGGTGCGGACCGGCGCTTTCCGAAGACGAGAAAAAACGGATTCAGCGGGCGATCCGGGAACTCGTGCACGAGGACATCCTGGTGAGCGTGGGCGGGCCTTGGAAATTGGGGCAGACGGTGAAGCTGAACCGGGGACTGCTGCGGGGCGAGTCAGTCACCGACCGGCTGGAGCGGCTACCCAAGGATCACGAGCTGTCGGTGCCGTTGGTGCTGCTGGGTTGGTCGCTGGTGGCGCTGACGCTGACGCTGTTCTTTTATTTTTGTTTCAATTTCGTGGCGGAATCGTGGGAGAAACCGTTGACCGGAGCGTTTGCCTTGATCGGCCTGTTCATGGGGCTGGCGGGCCTGAAGTATGGCGATGTGCGTTCAATCACCGGGCAGAAGTGGAAGCTGACGACCTTGGCGTGGTGGGGAGGAGGCCTCGTGGCGGCCGCTGGGTTGGTGGGCTTTGGCTGGTTGCATCCCGTGGTGGTGCGCGCGACGCCGGGTGCGGAGATTCACGTCGATGGGCACCTTTACCGAACCGTGGCCGGGGTGAGCGGCGACGACCAATTGAAACCCGAGGCGTGGTTCAAGCTGCAGGAGGTGAAGCTCTGGTTGACGTGGGAATCGCACGACATCGTGGTGAAGAAGAAATGGTATCGGGCGAAGGGGCTAGCGACGGAGGTATCGGAGCGGGTCGGATGGCCGCCGGGCGATCCGGTGGAGGTGATCACGCGACCGATGATCCAGATCCGGGCGGATGAAGTGCTCACGAAACTCGAGCGGCGAGCCTGGCGATTGGAGGGGGACGGAGCCGAGGGTGCCGATAAGGCAGCCGAAGCGGATGCCGGGCAGATGCGGAAGCTGGCCAAGGAGTGGAGCGTGGCGCTGCGGAAGCAACTGTTCGACGGGGCGGCGTCGCCGTTTCCACAGAACGAGCTGCGGGTGGAAGCGTGGGTGCGCAAGAACCGGCGCGGCGTGTTGGCGTATGGGATTTACGATCTGGCGGGGACGCGGTTGGTGACCTTCACGCCCATTGAGGTGGCCGACGTGACGGACGCGGCTCTGTGGAACCTGGCCCTCGCGAACGTGCTACAGGGCTTGGAGCAGGAACTGGATATGGAAGGACTGGATGAGACCGTAACGGTGGTGGGGGCGCTTGAGCTTCCGCAGAACAGCCGGCCGAAAGCGGAGGATCCCGTCTCCGTCCTCCAGGCGACTTTCACGACTGAAACTGGGGCCGTCCGCCAGCCCTCGGGCGTGACGGGCGAGCAGGCGGTGGCGATCGCCGCGGCGACCGCGGCGGCTGGATCAAAAACGGATGACGGTAAGAAGGAGGTCGCGACGGAGTTGCTGGCCGTCGCAACGCGTTCGTCAAACAATCCGCCGTTGGTAAGCGCGGCTTTGCAGGCCGCCCGGCAGGTCAGTGAGGGGCTGAAGGGAAAGGAAGCCGCTGAGTTGGAAACGAAGATCAAGACGGCCGAGGGCGAAGTGAAAACCAGTGCGGAAGAGGTCGGGGTGACCGTCGTGATCTCGGAAGAGGCTCAGCGAGAAAAGGCCGATGATCTCGTCCTCGAACTGTCGAAGAAAGGGACCAGGGCGGAGGTCCAGAGTGTCGAGGGAGCGGACTACGCGGAGTCCGAGACGGCGGTGAAGTATTTTGTGAAGACGAAGGGGACCGAGGCGGCGGCGGAGAAGGCCATTGCGGCGTTGGATTCGGTGGGAGGACTGCCGGAAGTGACGAACGCGCGGGTCGAGTCCGCAGCGGCGACCGAACTGGCGACCGAGGATGTGTCGAATCAAGTCGAGATCTACCTCGGGAAGGATGCGAAGTGAGAGGCCTTCGCGGAAGCGGTGCGGAAGAGATTCCCGGAGAGCTTCCGATTCTTGGGAGGGGCGCGGAATGGATTCTGGGAGGAATTCCGATTCTGGCGAAGGGTTCGGAACTGATTCCGAGACGACTCCCGGTTCCCGGCGGATCGCCGGAGCGAATTTCTCAGTCTTGTCCGATTCCCGGAAGACTCCGGAAACCTGAACCCAACCACCGACCCAAACCAAGACCATGATGGACCTCGACCGATTTGCCCGTAACCCGTTTCTCGACACCGACATCTCGCGCGACGAGATCGTCGCCTTCACCGCCGATGCGCTGCCGCGGCTCGCTGCGCAGGACGCCGGGGGGACCTACGCGGAGGTGATCGCGCTGGTGGCGCCGCTCTTCGAGGCGCTGGGTGGGCAGTTGGCCAACGAGTCGGCGGCGGCGGGCATCCGGCAGGCTCGCACGCGGGTGACGGGGGAGCGGCGGCGGGAGTTGCAGGAGGCGCTCAGCAAGCTCGAGGCGTTGACGCACGTCGAGTTGTCGCGCGGGTCGGCGGATTACGTCGAGGTCTTCCCGGCGGGGTTGTCGGTCTTTCACGACGCAAATCTGGACGGGTTGAACGATCTGGTGGCGGGTCTGCTCCAGCGGGCGGCGAGGTTCGACGGGCAGCTCTGGGCGGCGCGGTTGGCGGCGGTGGAGTCGGCCCGGGCGGCCTACGCGCAGGTGCGCGGGGCGCAGACGAGTCAGAAGGCGGCGGCCGGCGCGGCGGGCGACGAGCGCCGCACGGCGGACGCGGCGCTCCGCGACGCGCTCTTTCACGCGCTGCTCGCGGTGGCCGACGCGAACCGCGGGAAGCCCGAGCGGGTGCGGCTGTTTTTCTCGCAGACCCTTTTGGAGGAAAGGAGCCGAGTCACCCTCGGCGGAGACCTGCCGGGTGCCTAGCGGGTCGGCGGCGTTCAAACGGCTTTTAATCACCGAGGAGTCTCCGAGGGACTCAAACCAAATCGAAAACCACCGTGAGCATTGACCAAACGAACGACGCTTTCGCCGAGGCAAGCGACACGATCGCGGACGACACGCGCGGCGGGTCTCATTCCGTCGTCGGTTCGATCAAGCAATACGTCAACAACGTGACCAGCTCGATGGGTCTGCCACGTGGTCCGGATTCGCACACGCGACTGGAAGACGATCACAAATTGATCCTCCCGGACGTCACGCTCGAGTATTGGTTCGAACGGGAACCGCGCATCATCGATGGGAAACGCTGGTATGAATACGGCCTCGATGCGACGCGGGATCAGGCTCCTTTTGCGGGCGCCATTCTTCACCACACCAGCGTCACGACGGCCTTCGAAGCGACCATCCGATACACCCAGAAGCGGGACGAAGATCCGGAGCGTCAAGGGACTTTTGGCTACCATTTCCTCGTCGGCCGCGAGGGGCGGGCGGCCCAGATAGCGCCACTCGACAAACGAACAAACCACGTGAGCGCGAAGAACAATCGAATCGACCAAACGAGTTTGGTCAATCGCAACACCGTCAGCGTGAGTTTGCACGGCGGCTACCGCAAGGAGAGTGGCGACTACGTGCATGTGCCGCCGACGGCGGTGCAACTCCGGACCGCGAAGGTCATCATGCTGGCGCTAACGGAAATTTACGGGTTTCCAGTGACGAATTCCTGGGGCCACGGTGAGGTGCAGAGTAATCGTATGAAGGAGGAGGGGCTGGCGCTCGCGCGCTGGTGTCGAAACCAGACGCAATGAAGCCCTACCGTTCGCGGGTCCAGTCGGCGATGGCGGCTAGACCGACCGTGGCTTCTGACGACGGTCGGGCGTTCGCAGTGCGGTCCTGGCGGCGGGTCTGGCCGCCTTGGTGGATCCAGGCGTTTTCGCTGTAGGGGCCGACTTTTCTCGGGTCGCTCCAGGTGTGGATGGCGAGGAGGGGGACGTTCAAGGCGGCGGCTAGGTGCATGGGGCCGCTGTCGACGCTGATGATCGCGCGGGCTCGACGGAGGAGGCCGATCAGCTCGGGGAGCGTGGTGCGGTTGGTCAGGTCGGTGACGTTGGGGGGGAGGTCGGCGATGGCGGGGCCGACGCCGACGAGGGTGACCGCGGTCGGCGCGAGGGCGGTGGCGAGGTCGCGGATCTGGTCGGGTGAGAGCGATTTTCCGGCTCCCCGGGCGAACGGGTGGAGGAGAAGTGAATGGTGAATGGTGAATGGTGAATTGTGAATGGTGGCTGGGAGCGGGAACGCTTTTGTCGCTGGGATGGGGATGCCGAGGGTGGGGAGGATCTGGAGGTAGCGGTCGACGGCGTGGGTGGCGGGGGTGGTGTCGGCGACTTCGTCGTAGAGGTGGCGGGCTCCTTCGCGGGCGTCGGAGAGGCCGATCGTGTTCTTTGCTCCGGCGGCTTTTGCGATGAGGGCGCTGCGGAGGAGGCCTTGGAGGTCGATGGCGAGGTCGGGCTGGCGGTCGGCGAGGGCTCGATACCAGGCGAGGGCTTTCAGTTTGCCGCCGAGGCCGCGGAAGGATTCGCGGGGGAATTCGAGGAGTTCGTCGGCGATGCCGGTGCCTTCGAGGATGGGGGACCAACGGGGGTCGATGACCCAGGTGAAGTGGGCGGCGGGGTGGGCGGCGCGGAGGGCGGCGGCGGTGGGGAGGGCGTGGACGACGTCTCCGAGGGAGCCGGGTTTGATGAAGAGGATGGTCGCCGGTGGACGGTCGGGAGATCTCAAGGTCGGCGACTTTAGGCTTTGGACCGTGGACGTTCGACTACCGTCCTTCGGCGAGGCGGTCGGCGAGTTTGGCGGGGAGGCCGGCGTCGATGATCGATTTCTGCGCGAATTCGATGTCGTAGTCGATGCGGCGGAGTTCGATCTCGTGGGTGTTGGTGTCGTAGACGCAGTAGGCGGCCCGGGGATCGCCGTCGCGGGGCTGGCCGACGCTGCCGACGTTGATGAGGAATTTTTTCCCTTGCTGGAGCGTGAGAATATCAAAGGGGACGGTGCGGACGCTGCCGTCGCGGAGGTAGGCTTTCGGCGTGTGGGTGTGGCCGATGAAGCAAACGGCGGTGTGTTGGTAGCTGAAGCTGGCGGCGGCGTCGAGCTGGTTGAAGACGTAGCCCCAGCGGTGCGGGGTATCGAGGGTGGCGTGGACGACGGTGAAATCGCGGACCTGACGGTGCATGCGGAGGCCGCGGAGGAAGTCCTTGTCGTCCTCGCCGAGCTGGCGGCGGGTCCACTGGATGGCTTCTTCGGCGAGGGCGTTGAAGCCCTCGTCGTTGGAGATCATGGAGGCCTGTTCGTCGTGGTTGCCCTTGACGGTGGGGCATTCCATCCGGCGGACGATGTCGAGGCACTCGCGGGGGTGGGCGTTGTAGCCGACGATGTCACCCATGCAGACGTAGTGGGTCGCGAGCTGCGTCCGCGCGTCCGAGAGGACGGCCTCGAGGGCGGGGAGATTGGCGTGGATGTCGCCGAAGATTGCGAAGCGCATGGGTGAGTGGTCGAAGGTCGGAAAGTCGAAGGTCAGAAGGTCCTATTGGCCAGGAGCCTCCTCTTTTATCCGATCGTCCGGGGGAATTCCGAGTTTTTCCTCGAGATCCTTGAGGCGAACGATGACGGAGGGCTTGCGTTCGTCGGGGCCGAGGTCGTAGACGGCGCGGAGGGCGTCGTAGGCTTCCTGCTCGCTGTCGGGGCACTGGTCGAGCTCGTAGGCGGCGAGGCGTTTGACGTAGGCGGGGGCGTCGGGAAAGGAGGCGGATTTCGCGTAGGCCTGGGCGGCGGCGCAGTGGTCGCCCGCGCGCTGGGAGAGGAGGAGGCCGAGGCGTTCGTAGAGGAGGCGGTTGTCGGGATTGTTGCGGATGCCGTCCTCGAGCATCGAGCGGCCGAGGTCGACGTATTGGCGCTCCTTGCGGACGCGGAGGGCCTCGCTGGGCTCGGCGGCTTCGTTGTTGCGGGCGTTGATGGCGGCGTTCCACGCCATGTGCCAGGACCCCATGTCCCAGTAGAGGGTGGAGTGGGGCTGGAGGGTGGTGACGGTGTCGATGAGGCCGGCCATGCGGCCCCATTCGGTATCCTGCCAAGCGATGTGGGCTTCGATCCAATCGACGGCGGCGATGAAGGAGCGGAAGCCGCTGAGCGCGGCGAGGAAGGAGAGCTGGCCGACGCGTTCGCGGAGGGAGAGGTCGAGGGACGGGGCGCTGAAGCCGGAGGCGGCGCGGAGTTTTGACAGGTTGGTCTGGAGCGGCAGAGCGATGGCTCCGGCGAGCAGGAGCGCGACGAGGACGGCGGTGGTGCGGAGGTGACGGCTCATCGTCGGGTGGGGGAGTGGCGCTTCGCGCGGGTGGGCGGGCGACGACCTGGGCCGAGAACCCAACGGTCGCCATTCTCGAGGTGGCGCTTCGCGCGGGTGGGGGGGCGACGACCTGGAAGGTCGTCGCGGCGAGCTGGAAGCTCGCGGTCCCCGTCGCGGTCCCCAGCGTCGGTACGGTTTGCGATCATAGCTCGCGGTTGGTGAAGAGGAAGGTTGCAAGTGCGTAGTAGACGGCAACGTAGAAGGTGGCCAGGCCGAGGCTTTGGAGGAAAAGAGCGGTCGGGATGGCGAGGCCGCCGACGATTTGATCGTTGAAGCTGAAGGCCTGGAGGTCTGGGAAAACGAGGGCGACGAGGGCGAGAAGAATTTTCGTCCACCACTGGACGACGGCCCCGTCGAGCCAGTATTCGCGGGCGGTGGATTGGAGGTGGCCGATGAAGTAGACGGCGATGGAGATGAACATCGCGAAGATGCTCGAGGTCGCGAAGGTGCTGACGAAGAGCGTGAACGCCGCGAGGACGAGGGCCTTGGCGAAAATCATGACGATGCCGGGGAAGAGATTGGCGTTGAAGGTCGAGGCTTTGATCTGGTCGATGGCGCGGGTGAGTTCGTCGGGCGCGATGTCGGCGGCCTGGCGGGTAGCTTCGGCGACGACGGCGCTTTCGCGGAGCCAGAGGACGGTGAGGAAGAGGGTGGTCATCACGCCGATCGCAATGGCGAGGAGGAAGGCGATGCCGAGGAGCTTCCCGGCGAGGTATTCGAAACGCGGGACGGGCTTGGCGAGAATCGTGTAGATCGTGCGGTCCTCGACGTCCTTCGGGATGAGCATCGCGGTGGCCAGGATCGCGATGAGGGACGTGAAGATCGCCATCGCGCCGAGGGCGACGTCCTTGAGCATTTGGAATTCTTCTTCGAACGAGAGCTTCGCCATGAAGACGGAATTTCCGATCACGAGGAGCGCGAAGATGAGGAGGAAGTAGAAAATTTTGAGCCGGGTGAGCTCCGTGAGGGTGTTTGCCGCGAGGGTAAGGATGCGGGTGGCCGAGACGAGGGGTGGGTTGGGACGGGTGGCGGGCGGGGTCATGGGGCGGGTGGGCTCGGGAACGCTTTCTCAGATACTTGGCCTCTGTCTTAACCGCATTCGTCTCGTTTGTCCAAACCGCCTGATCGCCTGATCACCGGCTCCCGCTGGCGCGGATTGCCCGGCGCGGCGGCGGGACGCCGCCGCTCGCACGCGGGGACGCGCGCGGTCCCCGTCGTTTCATCGGGCGGGGAAGCGGGTGCCGACGTCTTTTCCCGCCAGGGCATCCGCGATGCGGTTGGGTTGGCGACCGTCGGCGACGACGGTGGTGATACCGGCTTGGACGGCGATTTTGACGGCGGTGAGCTTGGCACCCATGCCGCCGACGGAGTTGGGGCCCTTCTCGGCGGTGACGAGCGAGAAGGCGGCGTCGATGTCGTCGATGACGGGGACGCGTTGGCCTTGGTCCATGACGCCGTCGGAGGCGGTGAGGATGACGAGGAGGTCGGCTTCGGCGAGGATGGCGACTTCGGCGGATAGGCGGTCGTTGTCGCCGAAATTGAGCTCCTCGGTGGCGACGGAGTCGTTTTCGTTGATGATGGGGAGGACGGTGTGGGCGGCGAGGAGGCGCTCGAGGGTGTTGCGGGCGTTGGCGCGGCGGCGGCGGCTGTCGATGTCGTCGTGGGTGAGGAGGAGTTGGGCGGCGGCGAGTTCGTGGCGGCGCAGGGCGGAGTCCCAGGTGCGGATGAGGCGGGGCTGGCCGGCGGAGGCGCAGGCCTGTTTGCCGGGGAGGTCGGTGGGGCGTTCGGTGAGACCGAGGGCGGAAAGGCCGGCGGTGACGGCACCGCTGCTGACGACGATGCAGGTGTGGCCGTCGGCGACGAGGGAGGCGAATTCCGCGGCAAGGCGGCGGAATTGCGCGGTGTCGAGGGTGCGGCCGTGGGGGCGGGCGAGGACGCCGGTGCCGAGCTTGATGACGAGTCTCATTCGAGAAAATTAGAAATTAGAAATGCGAAATTAGAAATGGATCGCCGCTTCGCGGGATCTCAACGGGCGGTGAAGAGTCTGAGGAAGCCGGATTCTACCGCTACCTGCTCGTAGACGCTGGTGTTGAGGTCGGTGGTCATGGTTTCCAGCGCTTGGATGCGGCGGAGGAGGATGCGGGTCGAAAGGGTCTCGGCGGCGGTGTGCTGGGTGGGGCGGTCAGCGATGGGGGGGACTTGGTGCTGGATGCGGAGGGCGTCGGTG
Organism: uncultured Verrucomicrobiae bacterium; assembly: GCA_963719495.1. GTDB lineage: Bacteria > Verrucomicrobiota > Verrucomicrobiia > Chthoniobacterales > JAATET01 > CAVVKW01. The sequence continues at coordinate 14,135 of CAVRCI010000001.1, read as the reverse complement.
AACCAGTTGGTGACGGTCTGGAGGAGATCGGCGCGGCGGCGGAGGACGGTGGCTTCGGTGAGGGCTTTGATCTGGTCTTCGCGTTCGTCGAGCCAGGCGCCGTCGGTGGTTTTTTGGTAATGCTTCTGGTCTTCTTTGTAGGCGGCGAGGAATTCGTCGCGGATGGTCTGGCGTTCCGCTCCGAGGAGGTCGAGGAAGGTGCGGGCGAGGCGAAAGGCGTCGCCGACGGCGGAGGTGGGCTGGCGGACGATGGTCTCGAGCGCGTCGACGAGGTCGAGTTCGGCGGGGCTGGGTTCGGGCGGGGCTCCGGCGCGGAGCGCGACGACGATGCAGCGGGAGATGATGGTGTCGAGGAGGGCGCCGGGGACGGATGAGGAGAGAAAAAGGTGGGCGCCGGAGGGAGGTTCTTCGAGGGTTTTGAGGAAGGCGTTCGCGGCTTGGGGTTGGAGTCGGTCGGCTTCGCGGATCACGGCGATCTTCGCCCCGCCGGCGGTGGATCCGGAGCGGATGGCGCGTTCGAGCCGGCGAATCGGCTCGATGAGGATGCGGCGGGATTTGGATTCGGGCTCCGCGAGGTGAAAATCGGGGTGGGTGAAGGCGTCGGCGGGCGCGACGTCGAGGATGCGGGCGGTGAGTTGCCGGAGGATCTCGTTCTTTCCGCTGCCGCGGGGGCCGACGAGGAGGTAGGCGTGGGCGAGGCGTCCCGCGGCGTGGGCCTCGGTGAGGCGGGTGAGGGCGTCGGAGTGGAGGAAGGCCATGCGGTGGGGAGGGAGAGTTTCAAATTGGGTGGGGTTTGGCCAATTTTGAATTTTGGGCGTTGGCGGGTGGGGGTGTGATCCCTTCGGGATCGTGGCGTTTGGGTTTTGAGAGTCCGAAGGTTTTCAACCTCCGGCTACCGTTGCTTTGATCTCCTCTGGATCGGGGGACGACCGACTGCGCGCGTCATAAGACTCCGCGGGGTTTGTGTTTGTTGGGGGTTTGTGCGTTTTGTAGCGGATTATGTCGTTGGAGAAGTTCGATCCGGAGGTGATTCACCGGAAGGCGGAAGAGTTCGAGAGTGCGGAGTTGGTGGAGATCCTGCGGTGGGCGTGGGACACTTACGGCGAGAAAGCGGCGATCGGGACGAGCTTTCAGGGTGCGGGGCTGGTGGTCGCGCACACGGCTTACGAGAACGGGTTTCGGTTTCCGCTGTTTACGATCGATACGGGGCTGCTTTTCCCGGAGACGATGGAACTGAAGGAGAGATTGGAAACAAGGTTTGGAATCGAGATCGAGTCGTTGCATCCGGAGCAGACCGTGGGGGAGCAGGCGGCGGAGCACGGGCCGGAGCTGTGGACGCGGCAGCCGGATCTGTGCTGCACGATGCGAAAGGTGATCCCGCTGCAGAACAAGCTGTCCACGCTGGACGGCTGGATCACGGGTCTGCGGCGGCAACAGTCGGACGAGCGGGAGAAGACGCAGATTCTCGAGCTTTACAAATTCGACGTGCTGCGGGACCGGCGGATTTTGAAGATCAATCCGATGTGCAATTGGTCACGCGACGGGGTGCGGGATTACCTCGAGCGCCACGACATCCCGGTGAATTCGCTGCTGAGCCGGGGATACCGGAGCATCGGGTGCGTGCCTTGCACGCGGCCGGTCTCGGAGGGGCAGAACGAGCGGGCGGGGCGGTGGACCGGGTTCGACAAGGCTGAGTGCGGGATTCACACGTTCCTCGGGGACAACATCTAGCCCGCGTTCCCCGGGTGTCGGCCTTCCCGCTACGCCTGGGGCTGGAGCCGCGAGCCGTTGGAGACGAGACGGTCGAGGAGGTCGGTCTTCTGGCCGCGGAGGAACTTGAGCAGCTCCAACCGGGCGGTGCTGGCGGCGACGCCATTCGCTTGCAACTGGGTGAGGAGCTGGTCGAACATCACGCGGCGGCGGGCGCCCGCCGGGGAGGTGTCGCGGCGATCGTTGCAGAAGGTCGCGATCGTCGACCCGCAGACGCAGTTTCGATACATGGCGACCTGCTGCATGGTGTCGCCGGTGTCGTAGCCCATGAGCCCGGTTCCGCCCCCCGAGACGGGGTTCGTGCGGTCGATGAAGGCCTCCAGACTGGGGTAAACGGTGCCGCAGCGGGGGCAGGTCTTGGGATACTCCGTCTCCAACATGGCCAGAAGGCCTTCGTAGATGGTGTTTTCAGGAGTGGTGGACATCTAAGAAGATTGCGGCTTGACGACTCCGCTAAAGATACACGCGTATTTTTCAAAGCAAAGTGTTGATTTTTTGCCAGCCCGTCGATTGATTCGCCTTCCCCATGCAGGAGCTGACGAATTTCCCACTGGAGTCCCAGAAGATGGAGGTCATCGGTCGACTGGCCACGTCGGTGATTCACGATTTGAACAACCTTCTGACGCTGGCGCAGCTCAACGCGGCGCTGCTCGAGCAGGGGGGGATGTCGGAGGGAGAGGTGGTCGACATCGCCGGGAAAATCGGCCAGGCGTGCATGCGGTCCGCGGACCTGACGCGGAAAGTACTCGATCTGGCGCGTCGCCGCGAGAGGGTGCAAGAGTCTTTCGACGTCGGAGGGGTGGTCCGGACCCACACCGATCTGGTGAGGACGTTCGTTTCGAACCGGGCGGAGCTGTCGGTGGCGGTGGACGGCGAGGATCTGTGGGTGGTCGGCGACCCGGGAGAAATCGAGCAGGTGCTCCTCAATCTCATTCTGAACGCGGCGGACGCGTTCACGGGCCGGGGCGAAGTGCGGGTGGAATGCCGGGCGGTCGGTGGCGCGGATGGATCGATCGAGATCTCGGTCGGCGACGATGGGCCGGGGATTCCCGAGGAGATGCGGGAGAAAATTTTCGAACCCCTCTTCACGACGAAGCCCAAGGGAGTCGGGACGGGCATGGGTCTGTTCACGGTGCGCCGGGTGGTGGAGCGCCACGGCGGCGAAATCGAGGTCGAAAGCGAGGTGGGGCGCGGTAGCCGGTTCGTCGTGCGCCTTCCGCGGGCGTCGACGGGAAGTGCGGCGGTGACAAAAGTGGCGACTGGGGGTGCTGGGCCGGGGCCGCCGCGGGGTCGCTTGCTGCTGCTGGTCGAGGACGATCCCGGGATTCGGGACCTGGCGAAGCGGATCCTCGTGGGAGCGGGTCTGCGCGTGGTGGACGTCGCGGACGGGGACGCCGCACTGGCGGCTTGGGAGCGGCAGAAAGAAGAGATCGATCTCGTGCTCGCGGATCTCGTGTTGCCCGGGGAGTTGTCGGGCCGCGACGTGGCGCTGGCGATCCTGCGGGACCGTCCGGATTTCCCCATCCTCTACATGAGCGGATTCGCCGACGACGGCGAGGAGCACCCGTATCTGACGGAAGAGAATTTCCTGCGCAAACCGTTCAGTCCCGACGCTCTCAAGCGGACGATCGCCGCGGCTTTGCGCTGAAAATTTCCGGGTGGGCTCGGCGGGTGTCGGCGGACTCAGGCGGACGCGCCCGTCTCTCCGGAGCGTTCGCGGGCGGCGTCGAGAGTCTGTTGCAGATCCTGGATGCTGAGCGGTTTCTCGAGGACCTTCAGGACGTCGAGTTCCTTCGCTCGCTTGGCGTCGATCAGGTTCGGCCAGCCGCTGAAGAGGATGACCGGGATGGTGATCCCGGCGGCGCGGAGCTCCGCTGTGACCGTGAGGCCGTTGCGGGTCGAATGCGGATTCCCGTCGACCGCGTAGTCGATGAGCAGGACGGAGACCTTCTCGTCGATGATCTTGGCACCGAGGTCGTCGGGCGTGGTGGTGTGGATCGCTTCCCAGCCGCTTTGCTGCGCGACGCGGCTGATGATTTCCCCGACGGGTCCCTGGTCGTCGACGACGAGAAGCTTCATGGGGTAAGGGAATGCACTATGGCCGGGATCGGAGCAAGAAAATCCGATACTTGCCGAGTGGTTGCGAAGGCGAACTGGGACGATGGGATTGGATTCGCGCCCGGAGACAATCCCGGTAGGCTGCTCCGCGCATGACGGTGGATCTGGGAGCGGTGGTTTGGGTGGTGGCCGGGGCGCTGGGCGTGGTGACGCTGGTCGCGGTGTTTCTGGGCGTGCGGTTGGCGGCGGCCCAGACGCGGGTGGCGTGGCTGGAGGGATTGATCGAGGCCGAGCGGGTGGGGGTGGCGGAAAAGATGGCGCTCGTCGAGGGGGGGCGGCAGAGGCTGTCGGAGGAATTTCGCGCCGTGTCGGCGTCGGCGCTGGCCGAGAATAATCGGCTTTTCATGGAACTCGCCCGGGGTGATTTCGATCAGAAACGGGCGGCGGTCGACGCGGTGGTGGCACCGATGCGGGAGGACCTGGCGCGCTTCGGCGAAGCGGTGAGGGCCATGGAGACGGAACGGGTCGATGCCTACGCCGCGTTGCGTGAGCAGGTGAACGCGATGGCGAGCGGTCAGTCGCAATTGCGGACGGAGACGGGGCATCTGGTGCGGGCGTTGCGGTCCCCGGGCACGCGGGGTCGGTGGGGTGAAATCACGCTGCGGCGGGTGGTGGAATTGGCCGGGATGCAGCGGCATTGTGATTTCACCGAGCAGACTTCGGTGGTGGGCGAGGGCGGATTGCTGCGGCCGGATTTGGTGGTGAATCTGCCGGGCGGAAAATCGGTGGTCGTGGATTCGAAGGTGGCGCTCGAGGCTTACCTCAATGCGGTCGAGGCGGTCGACGAGGGCGAGCGGACCGAGCAATTGCGGCGGCACGCCCGGCAGACGCGGACGCACGTCGAGCGGCTGGCGGGCAAGGCGTATTGGGCGCAATTCGAGGATTCGCCGGAGATCGTGGTGATGTTCATGCCACTGGAGACGGCGTTCGGGGCGGCGGTTGAAAATGACCCCGGGCTGATCGAGTGGGCGGTTGAACGGCGGGTGATCCCCGCGTCGCCGACGACGCTCATCGCTTTGCTCCAGGCGGTGCATTACGGCTGGAAGCAGGATCGGATGAGCGACAATGCGCGGCTGATCGGCGAGGTCGGACGGGAATTGCACGACCGGCTCGGGACGTTCACCGAGCACCTCGCGAAGGTCGGGCGCGGGTTGACCGGCGCGACGGAGAGTTATAATCGGGCGGTGGGCAGCCTGGAGCGAATGGTGCTGCCGAAGGCTCGGCAGTTGAAGGAACTGGGCGCGGGGTCGGGCGGGGTGGAGGTGGGGAGCCCGGTTGAGGTCGACGTGGGGGTGAGGGTGACGGGTGACGGGTGACGGGTGATTTGTGAATGGTGAATGGTGAGCACCGGCGGCTGGGAAGCCGCGGGGCAGACTGCGTTGGCTCTGCGACGCAGCCCGAAGGGCGAGACGAGCGGGAGCGAGCGAGTCAATGGTGAGCACCGGCGGCTAGGAAGCCGCGGGGCAGACTGCGTCGGCTCTGCGAAGCAGCCCGAAGGGCGAGAGGAGCGGGAGCGAGCGAGTCAATGGTGACGGTTCGAATGCAAATTCGGTTTTTGAACAGAAGGTAGCGAAGGTAGCAAAGAATACCGAGGGGGTGGTCGAGCGGCTCTCTCGCTTCGCTCGATTTGCCGGGATTTTAGGACGCGGGGATTGGGCCGCCGGTGGCTTGGACGGGAGCTTGGGAATCCGGGGCGCTGATCCAGATGGCTACGGCGCTTGCGGATTGCGGGACGGTGGTGGGGACGGTGGCGGTCCATTTGCCGGAGTCGTCGCGGGTGAGCGTCGCCTCCGCCGTCGCGATGGCTACGAAATCGTGGGCGAGGGTGCGGTCGCGGTTTTCGCTGGCGCGGACGGGGCTTTCGATGCCGGATTGGAGCCAGGCGACGTGGGCGACTTTCGTCCAAAGGTCCGAGCTGTCGCGAAATTCCCCGAGCCACGCGTCGGCGGGCGGGCAACTGCCGCAGCCCTCGGAAGTGTGGAGTTCCAGCAGACCGACGCGTTCGGGACCGCTCTGGAGTTCCCAGGCCGGGGCGGGCGCCGCGGTGAGGATTCCGAGGACGGCGGTGGCGGCGAGGATCTTCATGCGGCGGCGAGGGCGGGTGGCGGCGAGATATTGCAGCGTCGACCGGATGGCGTGGAGTGTGCTTGCCTGACCGGATGGAAGATTTGCTGGATCCCAAGCGGGCGGTCGCGGAGTTGAAGGAATTGCGGACGCTCACGGGCGACGAGGACGGGGCGCAGAGGGTCGCGTTTTCCGAGACTTGGCGGGTGGCGCGGGAGTGGTTGCACCAGAAATTGGAGTCGATCCCGGGCGTGGAGGTGCACCGCGACGCGGCGGGGAATCTTTGGGGGACTCTGCGGGGCGAGTCCGAGCGGGAGATTCTCATCGGCGGTCACATCGACTCGGTGCCGAACGGCGGCTGGCTCGACGGGTGTCTGAACACGGTGGCCGGAGTCGAGGTGCTGCGGCGGATCGCCGCGGAATACGAAGGTCGTCCGCCCGTCACGGTGCGGGTCGTCGATTGGGCGGACGAGGAGGGGGCGCGCTTTGGGAAGAGCCTTTTTGGATCGTCGGCCTGCTCGGGGAATCTCGACGTGGAGGAGGCGCGGGATCTCGTGGACCGGGACGGCGTAAGGCTCGTGGACGCGCTCGCGGAGAACGGGATTATCTTCGACGACGTGAAAACGTGCGGGGCCGAACTCGCGAACGCGGCGGCCTACCTGGAGCTCCACATCGAACAGGGTCCGGTGCTCCTCGATCTCGATCTCCCGCTGGGCGCGGTGCTCGGGACTTTCGGCGTCGAGCGGCACGCGATGACCTTCGGCGGGCAGGCCGCGCACTCGGGCAGCACGCCGATGAATCGGCGGAAGGACGCGTTGCTGGCGGCGGCTCGGATGAGTCCGGAGATTTACGACATCGCCGAGCGGAGCGGCGGCGGCGTCTGCACGATCGGGTCCTGCGTGACGAAACCGGGCATCGTGACCAGCGTGGCCGCGGAGTGCCGGATCACGCTGGATCAGCGCCACCTCGACAAGGGCGCGCTCGACCGGATGTTGGCGGAGGCGCAGCAAGCCAGCGACCGTTTCGCCGAGGAGGCGAAGGCGACGGTCGAGTGGCAGCGGCTCTGGCGGATCGACCCGATCCTGTTCGACGACGACCTCGTCGAGCTGTGCGACGAGGCGATCTCCGAGACGTGCGGGACGTCGCACCGGCTACCCTCCGGGCCGCTGCACGACGCGGCGGAGGTCGCGCGGGCGGGTGTGCCGACGGTGATGATGTTCGTGCAAAGCCTGCACGGGATCAGCCACAACAAGATCGAGGACACCTTGGAGGAACATCTCGAGCTGGCGGTCGTGGCGATGGACAAGCTCGCTTCGAAGGTGATGGCGAAGGTGGCGGCTTAGCGGGTGGCTCGTGGCGGGTCAGGCCGCCTGCTCCCACGGATTGACGAGGTCGATGCCCGTGTCGGCAAAGTCGGCGACGTTGCGGGTGGCGAGGGTGAGGCCGTGCACTCGGGCGGTGGCGGCGATGAGGGAGTCGTTGGGCGAGAGCCCGCGGACCGCGCGATACTCGGCGGCACGGAGCGCGGTCGCGAGATCGACTCCGAGGGTGCGATTGCCAAATTCTGGAAGCACGGTGTTTTCCAGCCAGGCCTCGAGAGCTTCCGCAAAGTTCCGATCGCGGCGGCGGACTTGGAGGATGCCGACCCTGATTTCGAGCGGGGTCATGACGCTGATCCAGGTCTCGAAATCGGTCGATCCCTCCTGCCAGCGGCGGACGGCTGGATCCATGCGTTCGACTTTGCGGAGTTCCGAGAGGGTGACGGTATCGAGAAGAATCGACTTCACCGAAACTCGATTGGGCGCTCTCGATCGGCCTTCCGGTCGGGGAGTTCGAAGTCCCGGTCAGCGCTCGCGGGATCGCCCAGGCGCTCGAGGAGCGTTCGGCGGTCGGGTTGGGAGCGGACGAGTTCGAGTCGGATGAGGTCCGCGGTCCACTGCGAGAAGGACTTCGACTCGTCGATGGCGCGGTGTTTCGCCTCACGGCAGAGGTTGTCGGGCAGTTTCAGAGTCACGTTCATGTTCGTGCAGCACGGTGGCACGGATTTTCGGGACTGACAAGGCGACGTTTTCGCCGGGTTTCGAGTCGCGGCTGGACGGGTTTTTGGTGAGCGGGCAGGTCCGAGCTGGTGCTCGACGCGGACGAGGGGGCGGGTTTCAGCGACGTGCGTTTGCGGGCTTCGCAGTTTTTCAACCGGCTGCTTGAGGCGCAGTGGCTGCATCAGCGGGTGGTGGCGCTGGGGGGTTATCAGGTTTTCATTACGCCGGCGCTGCGGTGGACGGTGCGGTTGCTGCGGGAGCTGGGGAAGAACGATCCGACGGACCGGGTGGCGGGGAACGACGTGGAGCGGGTGATCATCGAGCGGATGCCATGAGTCTGCCGTGGCCGTCATTTTGGGATCACGTGCCGGAGGCGGACCGGGCGGCGCTGGGCGAGGTGCGGAGCCGGTCGCTGGCGAGTTACTGCCTGTGCGACACGAACACGCTGCGCAACGGCGAGCCGCACTACACGCGGTCGAGCGGGGTGACGGTGATCGGACTGGAATTCACCTGGCCGCAGGGCGCGGCGGAGCGGCGGGCGGGTGAGGAACCGCGGCGGGAGACGTGGGGGATGCGGATCCAATTCAGTAGCCCGACGGCGAAGGCGGAGACGACCTGGTTCGGTCTGCCAGCGCGGATCGAGTGGGACGAGATCGCGCCGGGCGGGGTGTTCTTGGACGAGGAGGCTTTTCGGACCTGGGTGCGGCGGGAATACGGGCGGGAGGCGATTTTTTCGCGTCAGGTCGATTACCTCGAGGAGATGGCTTCGCCGAATCACTTGTATTTCGAGGCGGCGGCGTTCCGGCGGACGTTGCCGCGGGCGATCGCGTTCGAGATAGTTCGTCCGCTATCATTCCATTGCGAGCTTCAGGTTCCGGCGGACGTTGCCGCGGGCGATCGCGTTCGAGCCGGAGGAAAACGTGGAGAAATTTCTGCGCGATTTCGTATTGGAGGAGAGTCCGCTGGACGTGCGCGACGTGCGGGCGGCGGTGGGGGCTTATCGGGAGACGCAGGCGATGCTGCGGAGTCAGGAGGACGAGGCCGAGCGGCTGCGCGAAGTGTGCGGTCGGCACGGCGAACTGGAAGTCGCGCGGGAGGAAATGGTGACCTTCCGGCACGTCGAGCGACGACTGATGCGGGACCAGGCGGGCGAGCAGCGGACGCGGGCGCAGGCGGAATTGGATTCGTTGCGGCAGGGGCAGGAGTCGGACCGGGCGGCGCTGGCGGAGATCGACGGGCGGCTCGACGAGCTGGGCCGGGTGATCGCGGCGACGCGGCTGGAGGTGCAGGGCGACCCAAAGGCGGTGGAACTCGACAAGCTCAAGCGGGAGCGGGCGGATCTGGCGGAGCGGATCGAGCGGCTGGAGGAGGCGCGGCGGTCGTTGCGGGAGCAATTGGGCGCGGCGCGGTTGCGGTGGATGACGTGGCTGAAGCGGGGGGACGATCTCGTCCGACGCGACGCGGCTTGCGGGCCGCTGGCGGAAATTTTGCGGATCGATCCGGCCCTGATCGAGCGGTTGGTCGATCCCGACGACGCGGTGGGACGGGCGGCGCTCGATGACCTCGCGGAAAAGTTCGCCGGGATCTGGGGAGACGCCGCGGACGTGATGAAGACGGTCCGGCGTAACCGCGACGAGCGGCTCGGGCGGTTGCAACAACTGGCGGAGGATCTGGAACGGCTGGGGCGCAACTAGGAACTGGGCGTTTGCCCGGTTTTCCGGGCGGTGCGGGAGACGCTGGGCGACGGGTTGCGCCAGCTCGGGCGGTTGATCGAGGTGCGGCCCGAGGCGGACCGGTGGTGGCCGGCGCTGGAGCTTTATCTCGGCGTGCGGCGATTTGTGATGGTGGTGGAACGGGATCGGTATCAAGCGGCGTTGGAGATCGTGCGGCGGACGGCACCGGGTCGGGAGCCGGAGTCGCTGCTCAATCCGTGGGAGGCCGAGCGGAGCGACGCGGTGGTGCGGGCGGGATCGTTGGCGGAAAAGGTCGAGGTGGAGGCTCCGGTGGCGGCGCGTTACGTCGCGCAGTTGCTCGGCGAGGTGATCTGCGTTGAGACCGTGGAGGAACTGGACACGACGTCGGCGGGCCGGGCGATCACGCCGGAGGGAATCTTCAAGCAGACTCCGCTGCGGCAGCGGTTGATGTCGGCGGCGCAGGTGCCGCTCACTCTGGGCGTGCGCGGACGGGAGCGGCTGCGGGCGGAGCGGGAAGCCGGGCAGGTGGAGGTGCGCCGCGAATACGAGCGACTGGACCTGCTGACGAGTGACTTCGACTCGTGGCTCGATTCGGGGAAAAAGAGCGGGCTGTCGGCGCGGGCGGCGGGTGGGGCCACGAGTGAGATCGAGGCGCTGCCCAAGCTCCAGGCCGAGTGGCGGACGGCGGGCGAGACGATGCAACTGCTCGCCACGCCGGAGCGGGAGGAGCGGCTGGCGAGATTGCTTGCGCTTGAGAATGAGCAGCGCGGACTGCACCAACGGCAGGGTGCGCTCAAGCGGGGGATCGATCACTTCATGCCCCGGGAGAAAAAACTCGCCGACGACGCGGCCGCGGCTGGGGAGAAGTGGGCGGAACTCGACGGCGAACTCGTGCGGTTGCGCGGGGAGCTGCCGGTCGCGGTGACGATGGAGCGGATCGACGCGGTGGCGTTGGAAATTCAATCGGCGGAAGCGGGTTGGACGGCGCGGATCGTGCGGGCGGCGGAGTTGGCGGGGCAGGCGGAGCTGCGGTGCGGGACGGCGCGGAGCGCGCGCGACAACGCCCGCCGGGCGCTGGTCGAGAGCGCGCACCACGAATACTTTGGCGATCTCGACCCGGAGGGTTTGCGGATTCCGCGGGTCGCGAGCGGGCGCGCGGTGGCTCTGGGTTGGCCGGCGATTCGACCGCTCGGGTGGGCTTACGAGGCCTTGTTCGAAATCGGCCAGCCGGGGCCCGTCGTCGGCGGACGCGGTGGCGGCGACGCCACCGATTGGTTGGGGCCGGAACTGGCTCCGCGCGCGGTCGCGCTGTTCGAGGACGGGCACCGGCTGGCGCAGGAGTGGCTGGGGGCCGAATGGCTCGCGGGGCAGACTCGCCGCTGAACGAGTTTCGTAATTGGCGCTGAAATTGCTTCAGTAGGCGGCCTCACACCTCCCTGCTTGTAAAAAATTATGCCGACACTCGAGACGACCGTTGATGGATTGAAGATGTTGAACCCTTTCGTGATCGGCTCGGGCCCTCCGGGGACGAATCTCAACGTGATCAACCGGGCGTTCCGCGAAGGCTGGGGTGGGGTGATCGCGAAGACGGTGAGCCTGGATTCGACGAAGGTGATCAACGTGACGCCGCGCTACGGAAAGCTCAAATCCAACGACGGCGAGGTGATCGGCTGGGAAAACATCGAGCTCATCAGCGACCGGCCGTTCGACAAGTGGATGGAGGAATTTCGTGCGTGCAAGTCCGAGCACCCCGAGGGCGTTCTCATCGCTTCCGTGATGGAGGAATTCAACGAGACCAATTGGAAGGAAATGATCCCGCGCTGCGAGGAAGCGGGCGTGGACGCGTTCGAGCTGAATTTCTCGTGTCCGCACGGCATGCCGGAGCGGAAAATGGGCGGCGCGATGGGTCAGGATCCGGAGATTCTGGGTCAGGTCTGCGAGTGGGTGATGGAGGTGGCGACGAAGCCCGTGTGGGCGAAGATGACACCGAACATCACGCACATCGAGGAGCCGACGCGGGCGGCGCTGGCGGCGGGTTGCCACGGCGTGAGCGCGATCAACACGATCCGGAGCGTGGTCGGGGTGAATCTCGACACCTTGCGGCCCGAGCCGAGCGTGGAGGGTTACTCGACGCCGGGCGGGTATTCGTCGAAGGCGGTCCGGCCGATCGCGCTGCGGATGTGCATGGAAATCTCGCAGTTGATCGACAAGGAATTTCCCGGACGGACGCTTTCCGGGCTCGGCGGAGTCGAGACCGGCGAGGATGCGGCGCAGTTCATTTTGCTCGGGTCGGATACGGTGCAGGTCTGCACGGGCGTGATGAAATTCGGCTACGGGATGGTGAAGGATTTGAGCGCCGGGCTGCTGGGCTTCATGGAGAAGCACGGGTTCGAGACCATCGAGGATTTCAAGGGGGCGAGCCTGCCTTACTTCACGACGCACACGGAACTCGTGCGCATGCAGCGTGAGCGGAAGGACGCGCAGGCCGAGGAAAAGAAGAAAATGATCAAGGCCGACGGCGAATGGACGGGGGATGACTTCGTGAAGCAGTCGGATGCGCTTGCTCGGTGATTTTTTCTCACGCAGAGGCGCGGGCATTTGGAGGGGATGAGGGGAATGTGAACGGGCCTGGCTCGCGGACTTGTCCATTCCCTTTTTGTCATCTTGAACGAAGTGAAAGATCTCTGGCTTACACTGCATTCGCGCGCTGTGAGCTCGTGTAAGCCAGAGATGTTTCGCTTCGCTCAACATGACAGGGTAGGGGGACGCGCGGGGCGCGGCATTTGAGCGTTAATTGGGAGTTGGTCCGTGTTAGAGTTGACTATGGAAATTTGTAAATCATTTATCGGTGGCGAGTGGCTCACTTCGGACGCAACGGAGGTTGCCGAGGTTTTCAATCCGGCTCTGGGTGAGGTGATCGCGCAGGTTCCTTTGGCCGGCGGCGAGTTGGTGGATGCGGCGGTCGGCGCGGCGGCGGCGGCTTTCCCGGGTTGGCGGGATACGCCTGCGGTGGAGCGGGCGGGGGTGCTGTTTCGATACAAGGCGTTGCTCGAGGAGGCGGCGGAGGAGATTGCGCTGACGATTTCGACGGAGCACGGGAAAACGCTGGCGGAAGCGCGCGGCGATCTGCGGCGCGGTATCCAGATGGTCGAATACGCGTGCGGCGCGCCGACTTTGTTGATGGGCGAGTCGCTGGAGAACATCGCGCGGGGCATCGATTGCGACACGATCCGGCAGCCGCTCGGGGTGTGCGTGGGGATCGTGCCTTTCAACTTTCCGGCGATGGTGCCGCTGTGGATGTTCCCTCTGGCGCTGGCGTGCGGGAACGCGTTCATTCTCAAGCCGAGCGAAAAGGTGCCGCTCACGGCGATCCGGCTGGGCGAGCTGCTGGACGAGGCGGGGTTGCCGAAGGGCGTGTTCAACGTCGTGCAGGGGGGGCGGGCCGTGGTGGACGCGCTGCTCGTGCATGCGGGCGTGCGGGCGATTTCGTTCGTGGGGTCGACGCCGGTGGCGAAGCACATTTTCGAAGTCGGGACGCGGCACGGGAAGCGGGTGCAGGCCGCGGGTGGGGCGAAGAATTTCATCCTCATCATGCCGGACGCGACGGTCGGCGAATCGGTGCGCGGACTCACCGAGGCGGCGTTCGGCTGCGCGGGCGAGCGCTGCATGTCGGGGTCGACGGCGATTGTGATCGGAGCGGCGGGCGACCGGGTGCTGCCGGAGCTGGTGGCGGCGGCGAAGTCGATCCGCGTCGGCGCGGCCTTCCGCGACGCCGAGGCGGCGATGGGTCCGGTGATCACCGGGCCGCACCGCGACCGGGTGCTTGGGCTGATCGATCAGGGTGAGAAAGAAGGAGTGCGGGTGCTGGCCGACGGGCGGGGTGTGCGCGTGGACGGGGCGCCGAACGGATATTACGTCGGGCCGACGATTCTCGACGGGGTGGAGGCCGGGATGTCGGTGGCGCGGGAGGAGATCTTCGGTCCGGTGCTGAACGTGATGCGGATGGACGATCTGGACGCGGCCATCGAGGCGGCGAACGCGTCGGCTTACGGAAACGGCGCGGCGATTTTCACGAATTCCGGGCGGGCGGCGCGTCACTTTCGGAATCGGATCAACGCCGGAATGGTCGGCGTGAACGTCGCGGTGCCAGCGCCGATGGCGTTTTTCCCGTTCAGCGGCTGGAACGATTCGTTCTTCGGCGACCTGCACATGCAGGGTCGCGAGGGGGTCGCGTTCTACACGCAGCAGAAGGTCACGACGTCGCGGTGGTTCGGCGACGCGGACGTGTGGGCGAATTAGCTCATTTCTGTTGATGGGATCCGGGTGAATTGCATTCGCCCCGTCGCGGGTCGAGCCTGGTTCGCGGACGCGCGGGTCGTGAAATACACGATCCTTGGGACGCTTTCCCGGGGGATGGGAGCCGCTTCGAAATGAGGGCTTTGCGAATGGA